>CAVTKL010000014.1:0-7117 GCA_963735345.1 uncultured Thermoleophilia bacterium | reverse complement strand
CGACGACGGTCGTGTTCTTCACTGCCGGCAGCGGCACGGCCGCGCTCCCCGGCACAGAGGGCATCACGGTGGCGATGCTCGAGGCCCCCGACGGCATGTTCGCCGGTCTGCAGATCTTCCTCAGCATGCTGGGGATCGTCGCGCTCGTGGTCTGGGCGACGGCTGTCACCTCCGACTACTCGAGCGGACTGATACGGCTGCTCGTGCAGGCCGAGCCCAGTCGCCGGCGCCTGCTCGGCGGCAAGGTCGTCGCGCTGACGGCATTCACCTGCGTGACCACCTTGATCACGACGATGGTCGTCTTGCCCTTCGCACCGGCAATCGCAGAGCATGGCTGGGGTCACCACGGATGCCTGGAGCGCCGACATGGTCCGCACCGTGCTCGAAGGCTACCTCGAGCTGACACTGTCCGTTCTCCTGTGGGGAGTGGTCGGCTTGTTCGTCGGCATGGTCACACGCAGCAGCGGTCTTTCGATCGCCATCGGCATCGGCTATCTGATGGTGTTCGAGGGTCTGGCCCAAATGGCTCTGGACAGCGCCGGCAAGTGGCTGCCCGGCTCCGCCTTCGCGGCGATCGCCTCGGGAGGGACTGCCGATATGACGTTTGCAGCGGCTCTGTTCGTGTCCGCCGTCTACGCGGTCGCCGCGCTCGTGATCGCGGCGGTCTCGTTCCAGCGCCGCGACATCACGGCATGAGCGGGCCGCACGAGCTCGAGGAGGACCGATGACCGCCGGCGTGCCGCGCAAGACCGATACCCGCCAAGCTTTGATCGACGCCGCTCTCGACGTGTTCCTGCGGCGCGGCTTCGCCCGTGCCACCACGCGGGAGATCGCCCAGACCGCCGGCGTGGCCGAAGGCACGATCTACCGTCACTTCGCAGACAAGTACGCTCTCTTCCACGAGGTGTTTCTCGCGCTCACCGCCGACGTCGGCGCGGAACTCCTGCGGCTCCCCGAGCGCGCCGGCAACGCCACCGTGCGAGACAATCTGGAGCACGTCTTCGTGCTTGTCGGCAGCATGCAGGCGCAGTTGTCGTCGCTCATGGCGTCGATGTGGGCCGACCCTGAGCTGGAGAAGAAGCTTTGTCGCCCACGTCCGCGAGCGCGCCCCGGAGGGGTTCGCACCGCCGGAACCGGTGTCGCTGCTGGCCGAGTACGTCCGCGCCGAGCAGCGACTGGGCCGGATCCGCACCGATGTCGACGCCGTCGAGGCCGCCGCCGCGGTCCTCGCGGTGCCCTTCGCCCCGGGCATGGAGCGCGCCTTGAGGACGCAGTCCTCGACGACAGGCGACCTCCCCGCGCCGGAGGGCTTCCCGACCCCCGCCGCCGGCGCGCTCGACATCCTTGCGCGCGGCTTGGCGCCGACTCCAGTTCCGGCGCTCCCGGAGTCGCCCCTACAGTAGGTGCTCCACGAGGATCCTCAGGCTGCCCTCGACTCGTCCTCGTCGGCAGCGCCGTCGGCGATCGCCGGGATCGGCTCGGGCGCCCCTTCGATGCTGAGGCGGGGTAGCCAGCCGAGCCAGCGCGGCATGTACCAGTTCCACTCGCCGAGCAGACTCATGGCGGCCGGCACGATCAGCATGCGGACCACGGTGGCGTCGAGCAGCACGGCGACGGCGAGCCCGAAGCCCATCTGCTGGAACATCACGAGGTCGCCGCTGGCGAAGCCCGCGAACACGGCCACCATGATCAGCGCGGCGCCGGTGATGATGCCGGCCGTGGCGCCGATGCCGTGAGCGACGGCGGCGCGATTGTCGTCGCTGCGGTCGTACTCCTCCTTGATGCGGCTCAGGAGGAAGACCTGGTAGTCCATCGACAGCCCGAAGAGCACCGAGAACAGGAAGAGCGGCACCCATTGCTCGATGGTGTCGACTTGCTGAAAGCCGAGCAGGCCGGCGCCCCAGCCTTGCTGCGAGACGAGCGTGACGAGGCCGTAAGCGGCGCCGACGCTCAAGAGGTTCATGGCGATCGAGACCGCCGGGATCACCAGCGAGCGGAAGGCGACGAGCAGCAGCACGAAACTCAAGGCGAGGACGATGGCGATGACGATGGGGAAGTAGCGGTTGACGATGTCGATGTAGTCGACGTTGCTGGCGGTCTCGCCGGTGACGTAGACGCGGGCGCCGCTTCCGGCGAAGGCCGCCGGCGCGATGGTACTGCGCACGTCGCGGACCTTGGCGATGGCGGCCGCGCTCGTGGCGGCCGCGTTGACCGGCACCGAGACCAGGGTGAGATCGCCTGCGGCGGAGGTCTGCACCTGAGCCGGGCCGAACGAGCCGTCGCGGCGCAGCCCGTCTTGCAGGCGTTGGACGGCGGCCTTCACCTGCGGCGAGGCCGCCTGCCCGTCCACGACGACGAGCACAGGGCTCACGCCGCCGGCTGTGAACTGACGTTCGAGGACGCCGAAGGCCTGCTTCGAGGCGAACGAGTCGGGGAAGGTGTCGACCCCTGAGACGCCCGTCTTCATGGTGAGCATCGGCGCCGCGACGATGAGCATGACGCCGACGCCGACGCCGAGCGCCAGCCCCGGCCGACGCATGGCGCGCTGCGCGACGCGGGCGAGCACCGACACCTTGCCGGCGGCTCGACCTGCGAGCAGCCGCCGGCCCAAGTACGGCACGCGCAGGCTGTCGACGCGGTCGCCGAGGAGTCCCAGTACGGCCGGCAGCAGCGTCAGAGCGGCGAGCACCGCCATGCTCACCACCAGGATCGCGCCGAGCGCAAGGCTGAAGAAGATGCTGGTCGGCACGATGAGCATGCCGACCAGGGCTAGCACCACCGTCAGGCCGCTGAACAACACAGCGCGACTGGCGGTGCCTCCGGTGACGGCGATGGCGTCGAGCTTGTCGCGGCCGAGGGCGCGTTCTTCGCGGAAGCGCGAGACGATGAAGAGGGAGTAGTCGATGCCCGTGGCCAGCCCCATCATGCTGATCATGTTGATTGCGAACACGGAGACGTCCGTGAGCTTACCGACGACTGCGGTGAGTGCCACCGCCAGCGTGATGGCGATGACGCCGAGGCCGACCGGCAGGGAGGCCGCCACCAGGGCGCCGAAAACAAGCAGCAGGATGATGAGTGCGATGGGCACGCCGATGCCTTCACCGCGACGAAGGTCGGTCGTGGCCTGTTGGCTGAAGTCGCTGGCGATGCTGGACGTACCGGTGATGAGCGTGCTGAAGCCGCCCTGCCCATCGGCCTGGTGCACAAGGCTGTGGACCGCATCGATGTGCTTCTCGGCTTGGACGACGTCGCCGGCCATGACGATCGGCACGATGACGGTGTGACCGTCGCCGGAGATCAAGCTCTTGTCGCCGCCCTCGTACGGACTGGCCACGGTGTCGACCATGTCCGGTCCCAGGGCGGCGATACTGCTCTGCAGGCTGAGGACGTAGCTGCGGAAGGCCGGTGCGCTCGCTGTCTGCGTCGCCGAGCGCACGATCACGACTTCGTTGGCCTTCTGCGGCATGCCCATGCGCGCGGCGAGGAGGTCGCGCCCCACTTGGGAGTCAGGGTTGTTCGAAAAGGAGTACTGCGCGGTCAACGCCCCGGGAAGGACGAGGACGATGGCGGCAGCGGCGGCGACAAGCCCCAGTGCCCACAGGCCGACCACCAGCCACGGCCGTCGCGCTGAGCCTCGCGCCAACGTGGAAGTCGAGAGCCTCATCCTGCCCCTCCGTCGCATAGCGGATGCTTTTGGTCCGCAATGACAGAGTGATGCCCACGGGCGGGCGCGCGGAAACCGCCAACAGCGGTGGTGGTGCCCACCCGGCTTCCCGACTGCGGCATCTTGAGGATGTGTCGAGATGTCCTGGACGTTCTGCTTGAGACGCCTGTGTCGTGGCTCATGGCGCCGGGGCGGCGCGACGGCCCCGATCGTCGTCACCCGTCGGCGAGGCCTCTGAGGCCACCCGAGTCGACGCGGAGCCTGCGAGGCGCCGCGTCCGGATGTGCGACACGCTGGATCGCCAACAGCGCGAGATCATCGTCGAGCCGGCCCTCGGCGAAGGAGTCGACAGCGTCGGCCACGCTCTGCACCAGATCGTGTGGGTCGAGTCCGCGGCATCGTCCCAGGAGTTCTTCGAGCCGCGCCTCGCCGAACAGTGCCCTGCCTCGCCTTGCTTCCGTCAGCCCATCGGTGTAGAGGAGCAGCACATCCTCTGTCTCCAGGTGAGTCTCGGCGTCAGTGTAGGGCGCGTCGAGGAAGGCTCCGACCAGCGGCGAGTTCGCCGGCAGCATCGCCGCGCTGCGTCCGCCGCACACCACGGCGGGTGCCGGGTGACCGGCGTTGCAGTACACCAGCCGTCCGGTGTGCCGGTCGAGTATCGCGAAAAACACCGTCGCGAAGCGCTCGGGGTCCGACTGCAGGCACAGCACGGTGTTGGCCATGCTCAAGATCTCGGCGGGCGTCTTCCCTCTTTCCACCGCGTGCGCGCGTATGGTGTGCTTCACCAGCGACGTCAGGACGGCGGCATCGAGGCCCTTCCCGGACATGTCGCCCATCGTGATGCCGAGCAGACCGTGGTCGAGTTCGAATGCGTCGTAGAAGTCACCGCCGACCCGCGCGACCTCCGCCGCAGAATGGTAGCGGTGGGCGAAGCGCAGACCGGGGATATGCTCCGGCAGGGCGAGCAGGGCATCTTGCAGCGTCTGAGCGATCCGATGCTCGCTGGCATAGTTCTCGGCACGCGCGAGCGCGCCGGAGATGGCGGCCGCCGCCTTGTCCAGGAAGTCCTGCTCGGCTGCGGTGAAGTGGTGAGGTCCATCGTGGAAGTTGACGAACAGACCGGCGACGACGACGTTGCGCACCACGAGTGGCGCCACCATGACGGCGGTGACGCCCCAGGACATCTGCAACTCACGGTCGACTCGCGCATCGCGTTCGCAATCATCGACGGTCACGACGGCCCGCGTCTCTACCGCCGCATCGGCGTACGGCACACTCTCCCTTGGGATCCGCACGCCGATCACGTCAGCCGATTGCTGCCAGACCGTGCTGGGCACCCACGCTCCATCCTCCAGAAGGCAGATCGCACCGGAGTGAGCACCCATCTCAGAGCCGGTGAGTGCGATGACCCTGTGGAGGATCTCCTCGTAGTCGAGGACGGACGCGACGCTGGCGTTGATGGTGTTCAGCGCCGATCCCAGCCGCTCCCGCGTGGCGATGTCATCGTAGAGGCGGGCGTTCTCGAGGGCGAGTGACACCGACGCACTCAGCGTCTCAGCGAAGTCGATGGCGGGCTGGTCGAAGGCGCAGGGCGGACGGTCGAGGAACACGAGCACGCCGAACGTATCGTCCTTGACGACGAGCGGCACGGCCATCAGCGAGCGGAATTCGGCGATCTCGCTCTCGGCCAGAAGAGGGTCCGCGGCGGTATCGGGGAGGACGAGCCGGCGGCCTGTCTCCGCCACCGCTCTCGAGATGGTGGATCCGCCCGTCAGCGATCGTCCGAGGTGATCGGGCGGCAGGCCCTCGGCGTAGCGGACCGGCGAAGCGTCGCCCTCGCGCAACTCGATCGCCACGGCGTCGGCGTCCAGTGCCACCGCCGCCTCTCTGACAACACGCCGCATGATGTCTTCCATACGGAGAGTGGAATGGATGAGTGAGTTGATGCTGTTGAGCGCCTCGCTGAGACGCCGGCTCCGGTGATGCAGGGTGACGTCATCAGTCACACCCACTGCGCCCACAAGCCGGCCGGTGGGATCCTTGATGGGGACCGACGACGAGATGACGACGGCTCGAGTTCCGTCAAAGCACTCGATCTCGATCAGTTCGCCGAGGATCGGTTCGCCGCTGCGGAGAACCCGCGCCGTTGTCCAGTCTCCCGGCTCCAGCGGTTCGCCGGTCTCGGGCCACCAACCCCTGTAGCGGCCGTAGTCCGACGGGCCCTGCGGCATCGGCGCCCGGCCGGCCCAAAGCCGACTGACCATGGGGTTCAGCGCGATCACGCGACCGTCCGCGTCAGTGATCCCCACGGCGACCGGGAGTGCGTCAAGGACGGCCTGGAGCCGGGCACGCTGCTGCTCGGCCTGGTCCAGCAGTTCGTCACGCTCGCGTTCTATCCGCTTCCTTTCATTGATCTCGGTGAAGTAGATGCAGACGCCAGACGCGTTCGGGTACAGCCGTAGGTCGTACCAGGTCGGGTAGGGTTGGAAGCAGCCTTCGAAGTGCGACGGGATGCCTTGCTCCATCGCCAGCCGAAGGCGCATCTCGAAGTCCGTGCCCTCCTCCTTGAAGAGTGGCCACACGGGCCCGTTGAGGCGCAAGTCCTTGGGTGCGCGCAGCAGGCTGATGGCGGCTGGGTTCGCGTAGATGACGTGCCATTCCCAGTCCAGGGCCATGAAACCGTCGGCGAAATCCTCGAGCAGTGAGAAGGCTCTCTGCTCTTGGTCGAGGGCCACGACACGGCCGGCTGAGGTGGATTCCCGCGCGTCGGCTGTCCGGCGGTGCGTTGCGGAGGTCACGGCGACTCTCCGGCGCATGCGAACAGTGGTGCCGCCATCGCAAGCGATCTCCGTCTCATCCATCACGCTTGCGATGAGAAAGAGGCCGCGGCCGCCGAGGGCGGTCGGGTCTGGACAAGCGTGCGGATCGAACGAACCGGTGGCGAAGCCGACGCCGTGGTCCTGTACGCGAACGCTCAGCCAGTCGTCCTCGAAGGCGATCTCGATCTCGATGTCATCGCTCGATCTGCTGTGCTGGATGGAGTTGGTGCAGGCCTCACTGACGCAGAGAACCACATCCTCGACGTCATCCGGCGAAGCGCAGCTTGCACTCAGGTAGTCCCGGATGCGCCGCCTGACCCTGAGAAGCCGTGAGGGATCGAGAGGCACGCGAAGGGACAGGCGAGGAAGTGGAACCGCCTCTGTCTTGTCTGACGAGTTCGCCAAGAGTCCTCTCGTGCCGGCCGGGTCATCGACTTGCCGGCATTCTACGCTTCTTGGCTGAGCGGCCAAGGGTCAAGGACGACCCTCTATGGCCTTCATCGTTGGGCGGCGGTACACTTGGCGTGGCGGGGACGCCGCCGACGGGCGGAACGGGGGGTGGATCGTGGGGGCTTCACGCAGGCTGTTTAGGCGGGCGCGAACGCGCAGGGCGCCCGCGGCAGGGCTCGTTTCT
>CAVTKL010000013.1:0-534617 GCA_963735345.1 uncultured Thermoleophilia bacterium | reverse complement strand
GATGACGATCTGGTTCTTCCACAGCGGGATGGTGGTCAGGATCGAGGTCTGGATCTTCTCGACGAGGTTCTGGTCGTTGCCCTGTATCAGGCGGATCTGCGGGGCGGTCTGGATGGCGATCATCCGCGTGAGCTTGAGGTCGTGGATCCGGCGTTCGAAGCGGCCCGTCGCCTGCCGGAGGTCACTCAGCCTCTGGGCGGCCATGACGTCGCTCGTGGCGGCGACCTCGGCCTCCAGCGCCGGGAGCTTGACCGTATGCAGCTCCTCGACCACCTGCTCGCCCGCGGCGATGTAGGTGTCGAGTTGCTGGATGTACTCGAGATTGAGCTCGAACATCTTGTCGAGCACCGTCATGTCCTTGAGCAGCGCCATGCGCGAGCGTTCCAGGGCGTCGACGATACGATCGATGCTTGTAGCGACCTTCTGGTAGCGGGTGGCGAAGCGCTCGAAAGTGTTGGAGAAGCGCCCGAAGATCGGGATGCGCGTCTTGCCGGACCCGGCGTTGAGGGCGTCGATATCCAGCTCCCGGACCTTGTCGAGCAGTCCGGTGAGCGCTTCGCCGCCGGCCCCAGCGTCCTTGTTGCGCACGTCGCCAAGCAGGGAATCGGCGAAATTGGCGATGCGACTCTGGGCCGGGAGGCCGTAGCTGAGAACGGCCTGCGCATCGGTCACGTCCACCAGCGCCTTGAGCTCGGCGACGCGCGCGGGATCGGTCTGGCCGGGCTGATCGACGGGGGGTGCGCTCGCGACGGGGCGCTCGCTCTGACGCGCACTCAGCGCCATGGCGTTGTCGGGGGCCTGCCGTCTTGTGTCGTCCGTCATTGCTGCTCCCCGGTCCGGGTGTACATGGTCTCGCTGCGCACAGTCCTCTCGAGCAGCTCGATCTCGCTGTCGAGGTCGAGGGCGCGATCCTCGAGCACGTTCGCCAGCTGGCGGTCAAAGGCCTGCTGCACGACATGCAGCGAATCTTCGGCGCGGACGATCGTCTTGTCGATCTCCGGCGACGACGACTGTCGGCTCCCCAGGTACACGTAGCCCTCGACGATCCGCTGCGCCGCGTCGAGGTAGTACGTCAGGAAGCCGCGCGCGGCATCGAGTTTGCGTGGCTGGCTCGCCAGCTCGACGATGATCTGGTCGGCCGTGCGACACAAGGCGACCACGGCCTCACGCACGTCCGCCTTGCCGATGGCCGCCGCGTGCTCGAGCAGAGCGTCGACCTGAGCATGGGCCGGCTGGAGCACGTCTGCCGCAGCCTCGTCGATCCCCTTGGGCAGCGCCGGCCGCTGCGCTGCGCTCAGAAGGGGCGGCGGCTGTGGGGGCGCGGGCAGCGAGCGCGGCGGCGTGTCGCCGAACATGATCGCCCTGTAGTACGGCCGCAGATAGAGCGCGTTCGCGACACTGATGACCGAGACCACGAGCTGCAACGCGATCATGACCTGCAGGAGCGGCGTGCCGATCGCGAGGATCGTCAGGATGAGCGGCAGCAGATAGACGAACCCGAGCAAGGCCCAAGGCAGGTGCTGGGCACGCACCCCGATATACACGAAGGCGGCCCAGTTCAGGAACCCACCGGTGAACGTCCAGGCGACCCACAGAGAGTGGCGCCACCACCAGCGGAAGCGGGCGCGGCGCGCCATCGGGGGCGGGGGCTCGACGACGCTCACCGACTTGGATCCGGACGTGAGCTGCTGCACGTCGCGCATGGCGCTGGCCGGGTGGCCGTTCTGGCATTCGCCGTAGGGGGTGAGCCAGACCCAGCGGTCACAGATGCTGCAGTACCCACCGAGGGGCATGGGGCTCCTTCTCACCGCGATGGTCGACGCGTCTCTACAGTAAGCAGGATAGCGCCGAACGGCAGGGAACACACGCCGCCGTGTGAATGCGCGGCGGCGCCAACATCGCATCATGTTCCTCAACGGCGGCGCAACACGGGCTTCACATTTGGTGGGCAGACTAGTCACACGATAGAGACCACGCCGGTCGCCCCCCCGACCGTGAATGACCCGGCTACATACAGTGCCCCCCCACTGAGCCGAAGAGGTTGTATCGGGTGAGACTCCATCACCCGGGTGTCGTGGCCCCGTATGGGCCGCGGCGGACGATTACATCGGACGCCGCGGCCCATCCCCTTTTCTGGAGCAGTCTCGTGGCGGGCGGCACGTGCGCCGGTGAGCGTCACCCTCGCACGCAGACCGGCGGCCGTCGCGCGACGCCGCCCTAATCTCGCGCAATCCCGCGACAACATCGCCTTCATAATCCTGGCGCACACTCGTCTCGAGCCAAGAAAGCGACAGCGGTTGCCCCCTCAGCCGCCAGGTACCAGTCGATCAGCGGTGTGCCCCCACCCAGACTGAGTCCCGGAGCCCGGAAGCTCTACCTCCTCTCCCGGGTGTCGCAGGCCCCCATGGGCCGCGTCGGCGCCCTGCCGACGCGGCCCATGCTCTGTCCATGGCCCACCCACACTTGTATGCTTTTCGTCGCCTGATGAACTGATGGGGGATGTGGTCGTGGCGGACGGCGGTCCAACCATTATCGAGGTCGAGGACCTCTCCAAGCAGTACGGAGACATCCGTGCCGTGGACGGCATCAGCTTCACGGTCGCGGAAGGCGAGATCCTCGGCTTTCTGGGGCACAACGGCGCCGGGAAGACCACGACCATCCGCATGCTCACCGGGCGCGCGCGGCCGACAGGCGGACGCGCGTTGATCGCCGGGCATGATGTCGCACTCCATGGCGAGATGGTCAAGCCTCTCATCAACCTCGTCTTCGAGGAGCCGAACCTCTACGAGAGGCAGACGGGGCGTGAGAACATGGAGCTCTTCGCCACGCTGCACGGCGCGCGGCCCGGGCTTGTGGACGAGCTCCTCGAGCGCGTCGGCCTCAGCGACGCGGCGGGCCGCAAGGTGAAGACCTACTCGAGCGGCATGAAGCAGCGTTTGCTCGTGGCGAGGGCGCTGGTGAACGAGCCCCGGGTGCTCTTTCTCGACGAGCCGACGAGAGGGCTGGACCCCACCTCGGCACGTGAGGTGCGCGCCATCATCCGCGAGCATGTCGGCTCGGGAAACACGGTCTTCCTCACGACGCACTACATGGAGGAGGCCGACGATCTCTGTGACCGGGTCGCCTTCCTTGCCGCCGGAGCCATCGTCGCGCTCGATACACCGCGCGAGCTCAAGCTGCGCTACGGCGAACGCACCGCCGATGTCCTGTTGCGCGACCGCAGCGAGCACACGGTGCGCCTCGACAGCGCCGCGGACGCGGCTCTTCTTGCCGGGTGGATGGCGCGCGGCGAGGTACTCACCCTGCACTCCCGCGAGGGCACGCTTGAGGATGTCTTCGTGAATCTTTCGGGGCGGTCGCTGTGAACGGCGCGCGTGTCCTGGCGATCTACCGCAAGGACCTCCGCGACGCCTCGCGCGATACCAGACTCATCGTCGCTCTCGCCATGCCGCTGCTCCTCGGGCTGCTCTACAGCTTCATGTTCCAGGACGAGACCAGGCCGAGCGTGAAGCTCGGCGTGGTCTCGTCGGCGGCCACGACGCTGCCGGACACAGTGAAGGCGGCCACGGAACAGGCCATCGTGCTCACCGTCGTGCCGTTCTCCGATGAGGCCGCGCTCACGCAGCAGGTGAAGGACCAGGAGATCGACATCGGCATCGTCGTGCCGGCCGGCTTCGACCGCGATCTCGCGGCCGGCCGATCACCTACACTGACTGTGATCGTGCCCGCGACGCCGACCTACGGCGGCGACTACGTCGTCGCCGTCCTGGATCGCGTGACCCAGGTGATGGCGGGGCAGCCTCCTGCCGCGACCATCGAGCGCGTCACGCTCCCTGAGCAGACCGGCACCGCCGAGGCGGCCTTCGCGACCCTCGGCGCCCGCCTGATCTTCGTGCTGATCGCCTTGATCCTGATGCTCAGCATGATCGCCGCCTACGCGTTGCCGGTGACCATCACCGAGGAGACCGAGAAGCGGACGCTCGAGGCGCTGACGCTGGTCGCCTCCCACGCTGAGGTCATCGCGGCGAAGGCCTTGTTCGGCCTGACGTACTGCGTGATCTCGATGCCGCTGATGCTCGTCGTGACGCGGTCCGCGCCCAAGGACATCGCCCTGTTCGTGGCGGCCTTCTTCGTGAGCTCGGTGACGCTGGTCGGCTTCGGGCTCCTCCTTGGCGGGCTCATCAAGACGCAGAGCCAGCTCAATACTTGGAGCAGCGTCGTGATCCTGCCCCTTCTGGCCCCAGCCATCATCGTGGGCCTGCCGACACCGCCGATCGTCAACGCCATCGTGTACCTGATCCCGACGGCGCAGACGATGCGTCTGGGTGTGAACGCCTTCGCGGGCAGGCAACTGTTCGCCGGGCAATGGCTGTCCTTCGCCATTCTGATCGGCTGGGCGATCGCCGCCTACGGTCTCGTGTGGTGGCGTCTCTCGCGGCAGGAGAGCGCCTGAAGGCTCGCCGCCGGCGAGGTCCGTGAGCGACGGTTTCGCGCGTGCGTGTGTCATACTAGCGGCATGGACAACGTTCGCCCCCTGCGCCCACGCCAGACGCCTGCGAAGCCGCCTGCCCGACGTACGCGACGCCGGGTCGTCACTGCGGTCATCGTCGCAGCTGTCCTGGTCGTCTTGGCGGTGTCCGGCCGTCTCCTCGGTGTCTACGCCGACTGGCTCTGGTTCGGGGAGGTCGACTACCGCTCGGTGTTCTGGACGCGCATCCTCTGGCAGGTCATCACCGGGGTCGCGGCGTTCGTCGTCTTCTTCGTGATCGTCGGCATCAATGTCGAGATCGCCCGGCGCATGGCGCCGGGGTATCGCGCCGGCGCCGATGGTGAGCTCCTTGAGCCGCGCAGCAACGCCTTCCGGCGCTACGTGGCGGTCGGCGGTCTCGTCCTCACCTTGCTGGTGGCGGCGTTCGCCGGTCTCGTCTCCGCGGCGCGGTGGGAGGCCGTTCTTCTCTTCTACCGCAAGACGCCGTTCGGGGTGTCCGATCCGATCTTCAACCACGACATCGGCTTCTACATCTTCACGTTGCCCATGTGGCAGCTCGTACACGGCCTCGTGCTCAATGCTCTCATCGTGGGGTTCATTCTGGCCGCCGCCGTGCACGTCGTCATGGGCGGCATCGAGTACAAGGCGGTGCTGCCGCCTCAGCCCGAGGGCGCCGACAGGGACGGTGCGAAGGGCGCGGGCGAAGGGCCGAGTATCCCTTCGCCCTTCGGCCGTCGCGGGCAAGGCGCCGAGCGGCTGCAGATGCCCAAGATCGACATCAAGCTCGGCGGGTCGGCCGTCGCGCACCTCTCCGGGATCCTTGGGGCCATCTTCATCGTTGTCGGCATCGGCCAGCTGTTCCAGGCCTGGGACCTGCTCTACTCGACGGCCGGGGCCATCTACGGCGCCGCCAACACCGACGTCAACGTGCGCCTGCTGATGGCGCGGGTGACGATGGTCGTCGCTTTCGTCCTTGCAGGCGCGCTGATCTGGAACATCTGGCGGCGCAAGCGGTGGTGGCCGGCGACGATCGCCGTCTGGATCGCCGTGCTGATCGTCGTGCGGGCCATCGTTCCCGCCGCCTACCAGTCTCTCGTCGTCAACCCGAACCAGCTCACCAAGGAACGCGAGTACATCGCCAACAACATCAAGGCGACCAAGGCGGCCTACAATCTGAATGCCATCACCACGGAATCGCTGGCGGCGGAGTCGCCGCTCACGGTCGCCAAGCTGGAGCGGAACGCGCCGACGGTGCGCAACATCCGGCTCTGGGATCCGAATGTCCTCACGAGGAGCTATCAGCAGATCCAGGGGCTGCGGCCCTACTACGTCTTCCTCGACTCGGACGTCGACCGCTACACCGTGAACGGCGTGTACCGCCAGACGATGCTCTCAGCGCGCGAGCTCAACATCGAGGGCCTGCCGGACCAGGCCCAGACGTGGGTGAACCAGCACATGACGTACACCCACGGCTTCGGCGTGGCCATGTCGGCAGTCAACCAGATCACCAGAGACGGGTCCCCCGACTTCCTCGTGCAGGACGTCCCGCCGCGCAGCGTCAAGGGCCTCGAGATCGAGGAGCCGCGCATCTACTACGGCGAGCGCGGCACCGACTACACGCTGGTGAAGACCGCGGAGCAGGAGTTCGACTACCCCGGCAAGACGGGGGATGTGTACCGCGAGTACACCGGCAGCGGCGGCGTTCCCATCTCGCCGCTTCTCGCGCGCCTCGCCTTCTCCTCGCAGTACGGGACGATCAAGTTCTTCACGACCTCGTCGCTCAAGAGCGACAGCCGCATCATCTTCCGCAACAACATCGCCGACAGGATCACGGCGGTCGCCCCATTCCTGAAGCTGGACCCAGATCCCTACATGGTCATCTCCGAGGGGCGGCTCTGGTGGATCGTCGATGCCTACACCGTCACCGATCGGTATCCGTACTCGACGCCCGAGGGCGGACTCAACTACATCCGCAACTCGGTCAAGGTCGTGATCGACGCCTATAACGGCACCATGACCTTCTACACCTTCGACGAGAGCGATCCCCTGCTGGCGGCCTATAGCGACGCCTTCCCTGACCTGTTCACGCCGGGCTCCGAGATGCCCAAGGGTCTCATGGAACACGTGCGCTACCCGGAGGGGATCTTCCGGGTCCAGTCCAGCGTGTTCGCCACGTATCACGTCGACAACCCTGACGTGCTCTACAACAAGGGCGACCAGTGGGCGATCCCAGGCGACGTCGCCCAAGGTGGCGAGGGCATGATGCCGGCCCTCTACGTGATCATGCGGCTGCCCGGCGGGGACAAAGAAGAGTTCCTGGAGATGCTCCCGTTCGTCCCCAACGGGCGCAAGAACATGATCAGCTGGCTTGGGGCACGGTCCGATGCGCCCAACTACGGCAAGATCGTCAGCATCCAGTTCTCGCAGAGCGCCACGGTGATCGGGCCTGACCAGGTCGAGGGCTTCATCAACCAGGATCCCGAGATCTCGGCGCAGCGCACCCTCTGGAACCAGGAGGGCTCGGAGGTCGTCATGGGCAACCTCCTCGTCGTGCCCATCGAAGACCAGCTGCTCTACGTGCAATCGCTGTACCTGCAGTCAGAGCAGACGCAGCTGCCGCAGCTCAAGCGGGTCATCGTCTTCTACCGGACCCCTGGCGCGGAGGGCGCGGACAACGCCCAGCAGCTCCTCGCCATGGAGCCTACGCTGGGCGAGGCCCTCACGGCGGCCTTCGGGCAGGCCGTCGATGGCGGCGCCACTCCCGGCGGGGACGGCGGGGGCGGGCAGCCCGGCGGCGGCGACGGCGGCACGCTCAGCGCCGCCACGCGGGCGCTCATCGCCCGCGCGAGCACGCAGTTCGAGGCGGCTCAGACGGCCCTGAAGGGCGGCGACTTCGCCGAGTACGGGCGCCAGATCGAAGCCCTGCAACTGACGCTCCAGAAGCTCGAAGCGCTGAAGTAGTCTCGCTCGACTGCATGTGTTGTCAGCCGTGACAACACATGACGGCGGCGGTGCTAGTGAAACCGCGTGTCGCGCCGATACCGGATGGGAGAGGTCACCCTCGCTATCCGGAGGCAGGGACATGAGTGGACACAGGCAGCGGGTCCAGCGCCGCAGCGACGGCGGCTTCAGCTTCGTCGAGTTGCTCGTCACGATCGTGATCGCCGGCATCGCCTTCGCGGCGCTGGTGCCGCTGTTCATCGACGTGCAGAAGCAGGACTCTGGCGACAACGCGCGCAACGTGGCGCTGCAGGTGGCCCAGGACAAGATCGAGAAGATCCGCCAGCTCGACTACGATCAGATCACCGCGGCCAATCTCAGCAGCGCCAGCTACGCAGGCGGGCAGTTCGGCTCGTACTGGGACTCCGTACGGAACAGCAACACGAAGCGGTACGCGATCCAGTACACGGTCTCGCCGGTGCCGTCACGAGCGGCCCCGGGCGCCGAGAAGTACAAGAAGGTCGAGGTCCAGGTCACCTGGGTCGCGCCTCCGTCGCCCGTCAAGGCCGCCGTGCTGCAGACGCTCGTCTACAGGCAGTATGCCGGTCCCGAGATCATGTCGTACACCGTGGGCCCACCCAAGCATCTTCGATCCGGATCTGCCTGACGCGGCGACGATCATCACCTCGCCGGTCGTCGTCGACGTGAGGATCAGTCCCGAGGACATCGCCAGCATGGACGCGACCGCCGCCGACCCCGCCGACCGTGGCTGGGTGAAGTTCTCCGTGACCGCGTTCTCAGGCGTCGTCGTGGCCACACAGGAAGTGAACACGACGTACAACGGGGAGCCCGGCCACTACCAGTTCGTCTGGGACAACTCCACTGCGCAGGATGGCGTCTACAAGATCGAGATGACGGCTGTGTCGGCGCAGCGCATGCAGGGCAGCACCACGACGATGTCGTACAACGTCGAGCTGCGCGTCCCGCCGGCGCCGACGGGCCTCACGGCCTTCCCCGGCGACGAGCTGGTCTCGCTGTCGTGGGACCAGTCTGCGCATCGGCGACTTCAGTCACTACGAGCTGTGGCGCGGCACGTCGAGCGGCGGCACGAGTCACAGCATCGTGGACAACCTCACCTCCGCGAGCTACTCGGACACGGCCGTGAACAACGGCACCACCTACTACTACCAGGTCCTGGTCGTCGACCTGGACGGGAACAAGAGCGCGCTCTCGGCCGAGGCGAGCGCGACGCCTGACGTGCAGAGCGACACGGTCGCGCCCGGCGTGCCGACGGGCCTGACCGCCAGCAAGCTGCCGAACGCGCCCACGATCAACCTGGCGTGGGCGCCGTCGACCGACGGCGGCACGCCGGCGTCCGGAGTGCTGGGCTACATCATCGAACGCAGCGCGAACGGCGTGTCCCAGTGGGCGCAGCTGCAGGGCAGCTACCCCAACGTCGCATACCCCGATTCCAGCGCGGGCTGGAGCTCGACGTGGTACTACCGGATCGCGGCCATCGACAATGCAGGCAACGTCTCGGCCTTCTCGGGTGTCGTCGGGCCGATCACGACCGACCCTCAGCCGAGGTACTCGCTCTCAGTCAGCAACACGAACGGCTTCGGCATCTACGTGTGGATCCAGAACGTAGGCACCGGGCAGTGGTACTCCACCAGCGGCGTCGCCCAAGGCACCAAGCCGGCCGGGGTGAACATCAAGAAGAACAAGTCGCAGATCTGGAGCAACCTGTTGTCCGGCGTCTACAACGTCTACGCCAGCACGTCGACGGGCGGCACCCCTCTGCTCACCTCGAAGAGCGGCAGCGGCGACCTGACGGCCGGCAACAACACGATCTCCTTCTGAGCCATGCCGCGACTGAAGCACAAGCGGCGACGGGTGGGCAGCAGAGCGGCATGACGCTCGTGGAGTTGCTCGTCGGCATGGTGATCATGTCGGTCATCACGGCGATGATCCTGGTGACGTGGTTCGCTCTCAGCCGCTCCTACTCGTACTCGGCGACGAGCAACAAGACGCGCGACCATGCACGCGAGGCGCTCGCGCGAATGGAACGAGAGATCCGCGATGCTCAGATCAATCCGAACACGAGCGAGACGGCCCTCATCCGGGCGCGCCCGCTCACCGTCGTGGTCTCCACCACCTTCAACATCGCGGGCAACTCCGATCCGGGCATGGTCCCCCGGCTGGTGATGTTCCGGCTGTATCCGGACGGAGAGCTGTGGCGCTTCTACGATGCAAATAACAGTGGAGCGATCGCCAACGTGGACATGAGCTCCGACGACTGGCCCGGCAACGCCAATCCTGTGGCCGAGCAGGTGAACGGCGAGGGTGCGCGGCTCCTCGTCAAGAATGTCGTGAACGACAAGGTCCCCTCGACGGCAAGCCCGACATCGCTGTTCAGCTACAGCTACTACGAGGCGGACGGAGATCTGGTGCAGGACACACGCGTCCTCGGTACGGAGAACCGCAGGAGAGTCGTCTCCGTGCAGATCAATCTGCTCGTGGACCTCAACCCCGCCCGTTCGCCGATCTACACCGAGCTGCAGACAAGTGCGCAGCTGAGAAATCAGTAGCGGCGCTACGGGGGGGACAGCATGCGGAGATTCCAGAGCGAGCGCGGGGCGGGCCTCATTCTCATCATCGGTGTCATCGCGGCCCTCGGCGTGCTGGCCACGGCGCTGGTCGTTCTGACTGCCAATGTGAATCACAACACCTACGAGGACAGGATGCGCGCCAAGGCTTTCAACGTGACTGAGGCGGCGGTCGACGTGGGGATGTATCAGCTCAACGCGCAGTGGCCGACAAACGAACGGCACGGGGCCGGACTTCGCCGCCACCGCCTTCACCACGGCGTTCCGCGGTCAGTTCACGACGACGGAGTTCCCGAATCCGGCCGACGGCCAATTCGTCGTGGTCGATTACTACGACAATCAGCCGACAATCGACAAGTCCGTCAAGTGGGACAAGGGCCAGCCAGGGAACACGGGGCTCCCCGACAACAAGATATACCTTGAGGCGCAGTCGGGCGTCGGACCCAAGGCGACGCGCATCCAGGTGCTGGTCGAGCGCATTCCCTACACCACGAACTTCCCCCGCGGCGTCGCCCTCTGCGCGGGCGGCAACCTGTACAGCAACGGCGGCGGCAACAACCCGAAGATCTACGTGGAGGTCCCGCCTCCGGCGGATGTTGTTCCCGGCGGCATCACCTCCGTCCACGTGGACGGCACCATCGAAGCACCGAGCGTCACGCAGACGCCGCCGATCGTGAAGTTCCAGGGCGCCGCGGCCAAGAGGCCCAGCGAAGTCTTCCCACCCAGCCTGGTCGAGGGCCTCACGCAGTTGGCCAAGGATCACGGTCGGTACTTCACGTCTGCCTCGGCAGCCGATGCGAGCCCCGTGGATCCGGTCTGGAGTCCTGCCGGGCGGCATCAGCGGACTCTGCGTGATCGACAGCGCCGCCGGCTATTCGATCCGCGACGACTACAACTCCGAGGCGCAGCCCGGCATCCTCATGATCCTGGGCGGCGGTGACCTGGACTACGGCGGCGGCGGCGACTACTACGGCGTCGTGTACGTCACCGGTACGGTCCAGAAGGGTCATGGGAGCTACATTGTTCACGGCATGATCGTCGTCGACAGCGACCAGGACATGCGCGGCACCACCGATATCTTCTACAACGACAACTGCATCGCCAACTTGATGAACCGCTTCTCCCTCACGGTGAAGCAGGTGCCGAACACGTGGCGGGAGATCGATCCGATCTGATCGCTTCTCGACAGAGACGGCGGACAGGCGCTTGAGGGGCGGGGCGGCCGAAAGGCCTCCCGGCCGCGTTCTCGTCGGTCGAATGCTCTGGTGAGCCCGGCGTGGCGCGGCGTCATATACTTGTGTATTCGCGGGCGATTAGCTCAGGGGTAGAGCACCTGCCTTACAAGCAGGCTGTCGCTGGTTCAAATCCAGCATCGCCCACCAATCTCCCCTCCCGCGCACGTCGAGCCGGTACAGCCGCGGCGGATGCGAGCCAGGGAAGGGTGAAGAGTGACGCATGGCGGGAGCGACGGGGCTCGAACCCGCGACCTCCGGCGTGACAGGCCGGCGCTCTAACCAGCTGAGCTACGCCCCCGCGATGTCTGCTGCAGGCAGGGCCGCGGAGTGCCGGCCACCATGCAGCGAAAGCGGAGTCTAGCATACGCCGATGGGCGCGGCAAAACGCTTGCGTGCGATCGGCGGCGACGTCTCTCGACCCGTGCGACGCCGCGTCGGAAGGCGCCGCCGAGACGCTTGCGGGTTAGAGTTGCCGCACTTCGGGTCACCACTACGGCACTACTCCAGGGGAGGGGCGAGTGTCGCTCGAGGACTACGACAGGAAGCGTGACTTCGCACAGACCGCGGAGCCGGGGCCCGCGCTCAAGTCCAGCCCCGGCGGCGATCTCTTCGTGATCCAGAAGCATGCCGCCAGGCGCCTGCACTACGACGTGCGTCTGGAGCTTGACGGGACGCTCAAGAGCTGGGCCGTGCCCAGGGGGCCGAGTCTCGATCCGCAGGACAAGCATCTGGCCGTGCACGTGGAGGACCACCCTCTCGACTATGCCGGCTTCGAGGGCACGATCCCCAAGGGCCAGTACGGCGCCGGCACCGTGATGGTCTGGGACCGGGGCCGCTGGTTCCCCGAGGGAGAGGCTGTCAAGGATCCAGCGGCGGCCTATCGGGAGGGCAAGCTCAAGTTCCGCCTGGAGGGCGAGAAGCTTCACGGCCGATGGATGCTCCTGCGGTTGAAGCCGCGTCCCGGCGACCACGCCGAGAACTGGCTGCTGTTCAAGGAGCGCGACGACGAGGCGCGCGAGGGTGTCGACGCAGCGATCACCGTCGCCCGGCCGGACAGCGTACTGTCCGGCCGTTCCCTGGAACAGATCGCCGCCGACGCGGAGGCGGGGACCGGTGGCGACGGCGGAAGCCAAGCGGCGTCCGCGGCTCCGGTCGATCTCGCCGAGATGCCCGGCGCTCGCGCGGCTCCGTTGCCCGCGCGCCTCGAGCCGCAGCTGGCCACGTTGGTGGCCGAGGCGCCCTCCGGCGACGACTGGCTGCACGAGATCAAGTACGACGGCTACCGCGTCATGTGCCGGCTGGAGGAGGGCAAGGCGCGGCTGCTGACGCGGCGCGGCGCCGACTGGACGAGCCACTTCCCCTCGTTGCTCGGCGCGGTGGAGCGCATCCCCGCGCGCAGCGCGATCCTGGACGGCGAGGTGGTGTTCGTCCAGCCCGACGGGCGCACCAGCTTCCCGAAGCTGGCCAGCGCGCTGCAGAGCGGCGCCGACGAGGAGGGAGGCATCGTCTACTACGTCTTCGACCTCATCTACCTGGACGGGTACGACCTCACCGGCGTCCCGCTGTTTCGCCGCAAGGAGGCGCTGCGCCGGTTGCTGGCTGGGTCTCCGCCGGACGCCCGGGTGCGGTATGTGGAGCATGTGCAGGGCCTCGGGAAGGAGTTCTTCAACGGGACCTGCGAACTCGCCCTCGAGGGGGAGATCGCCAAGCGCCGCGACGCTCCGTACCGGCCGGGCCGCGGGCGCGACTGGCTCAAGGTCAAGTGCACCCGCCGCCAGGAGTTCGTGATCGGCGGGTTCACGGAGCGCGCCGGCGGCCACGGCGGTATCGGCGCGCTGCTTCTGGGTCACCGCGAAGAGGCCGGCGGCCCGTTGCACTACGCCGGCCGCGTCGGTACGGGCTGGGACGAGCGGACGATGACCGAACTGCGCGGCCGGCTCGACGAGCTCCGGCAGGAGACCGCGCCGTTCGTCGATCCCCCTGAAGGCAAGGCTGCCGCAGGCGTGACGTGGGTCGATCCGCACCTTGTCGGCGAAGTCGAGTACCTCAGCTGGGATGGCCGCGGCGCCTTCAGGCACTCGTCCTTCAAAGGACTGCGGCTCGACAAGCCTGCCGATGAGGTGGTGGCCGAGCAAGCGGAACCTCCAGCTCCGCAGCCGGCGGCGCCGTCCGGCGCGTCGCCCGCAGCGTCGCCGCCCCGTGGGGCTACGCGCGTGACCGTCGGCGGCATCGCCATCAGCAACCCCGGGCGGATCATGTATCCCGAGCTCGGGCTCACCAAGCTCGACCTTGCGCGCTACTATGAGGAGGTCGCCGCGTGGATGCTGCCGCACATCAGTCGGCGGCCGCTCACCCTGGTCCGCTGTCCGGAGGGTCACGGCAACGAGTGCTTCTTTCAGCGGCATGCCGGCGACAGCTTCCCCGAGGCGATCCTCCGCGTGCCCATCGCCGAGGCGGACGGTGTCGCGCCTTTCGTCGCGATTGATTCCGCGGCGGGGCTGCTCTCTCTCGTGCAGATGGGCGTTCTGGAGTTCCATGTGTGGGGGTCCCACATCGAGACCGTGGAGTACCCAGACCAGATCGTGTTCGACTTCGATCCGGACTTGGCGCTGCCCGTTCGCGCGCGTGATCGAGGGCGCGCGCCTGATGCACGACCTTCTTGAGGGCCTCGGCCTGCGCAGCTTCGTCAAGACCACGGGGGGCAAAGGCCTGCACGTGGTGGCGCCCCTGCTGCCGACGCGTCCCTGGGACGAGGTCAAGGCCTTCACGAAAGCTGTCGCCGAGACGCTGGCGAGATTCGATCCCGCGAGCTTCACCACCACCATGTCGCTCAAGAAGCGCGAGGGCAGGATCTACGTCGACTACCTGCGTAACGGACGCGGAGCAACGTCGATCAGCGCCTACTCGACGCGCCGCCGCCCAGGCGCCCCTGTCTCGGCGCCGCTGCGCTGGGACGAGCTGAGGCCGGGAGTAGGTCCGGATCGCTACACGGTGTCCAACATGCGCGAACGCCTGTCGCAGCTCGCCGAGGATCCCTGGCAGGGCTACGACGAAGTACGCCAGGAGATCACACCGGCCATGCTTGTTGCTGTGCGGGGTCCAGGCGATGTGGAAGCCTGACGACTGCATGTGTTTACCCTGCGAAGCAGGGGAAACACAGATGTCAGGACGACACTGACACCACGAAGACCTCGTGCAGGTCGTGCCGCTTCCTTTGGAATCGAGGGAGGAAACGATGTCATCCAAGTATGACTGGATCGGAAGGCTCGGGGTGCTGCTGGCAGTGGTCGGAGCAGTGAACTGGGGCCTGATCGGTCTGTTTGAGTGGAACCTCGTCGCCGCGATACTGGGCGACACGGCGACCGTCGTGGCCACCACGGCCGAGAGGGTCGTCTACGTGCTTGTCGGCATCGGCGGCGTCATCGCCATCCCCATGCTGTACGGCACGATGGGCCGCGCGGCCGCGAGTAGCAACGTGCGCTCGCTGCGTAGCGAGCGTGAGTCGGCGCAGCGCAAGGCCGCGTAAGTCTGTCGGTCTGAGCCTGCCGTTCGGTCGGGCGGCTTCCGCCTGACTGGGACTGTGGAGCCGGGGCTGCCTCGCGGCCCCGGCCTCATCTTGGTCCATCCTGAGGGTCCTCCGGCGCGCAGCGCAGCGACGATCCGGATGGTCGTGCGCGTCTGGGGGACGCATCCTGTCGGCCGACCTATCTGAGCGCGACCATCGGGTACACTGGAGTGGCGTCGACTCGAAGAGCCCCGACCCCAGGAAGTGAGCCATGAAGGTCCTGATCGCCGACCAGACGCTGGTCACCGAACTCCTCCCATGGACGAGGCCATCGAGGTGATGCGCCGTGCCCTGACGATGCTCGCCGAAGGCGACGCCGTCATGCCGCTGCGCCAGATGCTGGTCATGCCGGGCGGCGACCGCGTCATGGGCGTGATGCCGTCCTACCTGGGCGGCCTGGACGCTGTCGGCGTCAAGGTGGTCGCCGCCTTCCCCGCCAACTTCGGCACGGAGTACGACACGCATCAAGGGGTCGTCCTCTTCTTCGACACGGAACAGGGGTTGTTGCACGCCATTGTGGACGCGACCTCGATCACGGCCATCCGCACTGCGGCCGTGAGTGGGCTGGCCACCGACCTTCTGGCGCGCCCCGACGCCGGCGACCTGGCGATCATCGGCGCCGGCACGCAGGCGCACACGCACCTGCAGGCGATGATGGCCGTACGGCCGGTCCGACGCGTGCGCGTGTACAGCGTGCCGGCCGAGAGCGCCGCGGCGTTCGCGGTGCGCGAGTCGAAGCTGACCGGGCTCGAGGTCGAGGCGTGTTCGAGCGCCGAGGAGGCTGTCGAGGCCGCCGACCTCATCTGCACGGTAACGAGCGCCACCGAGCCCGTGCTGCGCGGCTCGTGGGTCAGCCCCGGCGCGCACATCAACGCCGTCGGGGCCTATACGCCGGCGACGAGGGAGCTCGACTCCGCGCTCGTCGTCGCCGCCCGCCTGTACGCCGACAGGCGCGAATCGCTGCTCAGCGAAGCCGGGGAGTTCCTCATCCCCAGGAGCGAGGGGTTGATCGGCGATGAGCATATCGTCGGCGAGATCGGCGAGGTGCTTCTGGGCAAGGCCCCGGCGCGCACCTCGCCCGACGAGATCACCCTGTTCAAGTCACTCGGCATCGCCGTCGAGGATCTCGCCGCGGCGCACCACGTGTATCGCGCCGCGCAGGAGCGAGAGCTCGGCATCTGGCTCGAGATCGGTGGCCGGCACTTCGGGTCGGCCGCGACGGGCGGGCAATGACGGTCGCCGCCTATCCCGAGTTCTTCAACGACGTCTTCGGCCCGGTGATGCAGCCGGGCTCGAGCTCGCACACCGCGGCGCCCTGCAGACTCGGCAACTTGGCGCGGGACCTGCTTGGAGAGACTCCCGTCCGCGCGCGCATCGAGCTCGACAGCAACGGATCCTTCGCGGGCACGTTTGGGATCATGGCCGAGGACCGCGCCATGGTGGCGGGCATCCTCGGCCTTCCGCCGGACGACGAAGGCCTGTTTCGCGCCTTCGCGCTGGCCGACGGGGCCGGCCTTGCAGTCGAGTTCGCGTTCACGGATCTCCTCGAGAGCGACCATCCGAATGCGATGAAGTTCGTGCTGACCGCTGCCGACGGCCGCACAGTCAGCATGGTCGGGACCTCGACGGGCGGCGGTATGGTCGAGACCCTGGTCGCCGACGGGTTCCCGTTACGCACCATCGGCGATGCCTTCGTGCTGCTCGTCTTCGACCCGGTCGGGGCGTTGAACGAGGGACACTTGGGTGGGCTGTGCGGGTCGGCCTCCGGCCTGATCGAGAGCGAGACCATCCGGGCGGATGGGAACGGCCGCATGCACGTGCTGCGGCTCGAAGCGGAGCCGGACCTGGCCTCTGTGAGCGCGTTGCTTGACGAGTGGGGCCTGAGTGTCCGGCTCGCGTTGCTGAAGCCGGTGGTGCCGGTCATCGCCCGGCGTGGACGCGAGCCTCAGCTGTTCGACACCATGATCGGCTGGCGGAGCATCGCCGAACGGCAGGGGGTCCCTCTCTGGGAGGCCGCCCTTCAGTACGAGATGGCGGCATCCGGCTGGTCGCGGGAACAGATCCTCGAGCGGATGCGGATGTTGGCCCAGCTGATGCGTCGCCAGAGCCGCGCCGCGTACGAGGAGGATGTGACCGTCCCGGTCAGCCCGTTCAAGCCCGACTTCACGACGCGCTGGGCGGCGCATCAGAAGTCGAGCGCCCGGCTGACGGACGACTTGACCGCGCAGACGATCCGCTGGGCGTATGGAGCGGGCGCGGGCATCCCGGGCGTACGCACGGTGCCCGGCCCCATGGGCGGCGGCGGCGGGTACGTCTATGCCGCCCTCAGCGCCGTGCAGGAGGCTCGCGGGCTCAGCGACGACGATCTGCTGCACGGGCTCCTGGTCGCCGCCGGGGTCGGCGCCATCGCCTTCACGCGCACAGAGCCGACGGGTGAGGTCCTCGGATGCACGGGCGAGGCGGGCGTGTGCGGCGCCATGGCCGCCGCGGGCATCGTCGCCATGGTCGGCGGCGCTGCTCGGCAGGCCGAGGAAGCCGCCTCACTTGCGCTACAGGCCTTCACCGGCATGCCCTGCGACCCCATGCCGGGCGGCCTCTGCCAGCCCTGCCGCAGCCGCGTGCTGACCGCGACAGTGATGGCGCACGTGTTCGCCGATCTGGCGCTGGCCGGGCACGAGGCGGTGCTGCCGTTGCATGAGGCGCTCGACGTAGCCGACGTCATCGGCCGCGGTCTGCCGCCGGAGCTGCTGTGCACCTCTGAGGGCGGCGCCTGCGCGGCGCCTGAAGCGCAGCTCAGACGCGCGGAGTACCAGCGCTGGGTCGCGGAGAGCAAGCCGGAGGACCGGCCGCCCGGCAACCTGATCTGAGGTTGCCCCGAGCCGGTCCTCCGCCCTATTCGGCGGCCGGCCGCGTCTCCATGCGCAGGGCGCTCTCCGCGCAGCCGGTCGCGCAGACGCCGCAGCCGCGACAGGCGGCCAGGTCGATCTGCAGCCGCGGCTCGCGGTGGCGGTCGAGGGTGATCGCGTCGAAGGGGCAGCGCTTCACGCAGCGCGCACAGGAGGTGCACGCGTCAGCGTCCACCACCGCGACGTGACGCCGCACGGGCCACACGTCGCCGGCTCCGAGCTTCTCGCCGGCGAGGATCGGGAAGCAGCAGTCGCTGCAGCAATTGCAGATGCCGTGGTGGCCGTGCATGCTCGAGAGGTAGGCGGTGTGCATCAGCCCTTCGCGGTCGCACTGGCGCAGGATCGTGATGGCGCGTTCCGGCGTGATCTCCCAGCCGATGTCCCGATCGTTGTCGAAGCGCAGACACACCGTGTGCGACTTGTCGCACCTGCCCATCATCGCCCGGCAGTTGCAGGGCCAGAGATAGATGGCCGGCCGGGTGCGCAGGAGCTCCTCGGCCTCTTCGAGGAGGAGGAAGGTATAGTCCTGCTGATCGCTCTCGCGGGCCCGGCCCGCGAGGACGGCGTTGATGCCGGCGCCGACCTCGTCCAGATAGTCGTCCAGTTCCCACTCGTTGAGCAGGTCGCGGATCTCCTGGGGAATGTCGGCCCAGTGCTCGTAGAACGCCCACAGTTCGTAGCGGTGGTGGAAGGACGCTGGGGTGAAGACGTCGTCCTCGCGGTCCAGGATGGCGCGGCGCACGGCGCGGTCCAGCACCTTGCGGGAGTGAGCCCCCGGGAGTTCGCCGGCCGCCGCGGCGAGGGCCAGGTCGATCTCGCCCTGATCGTAGAAGCGCTCGAGCCAGGGGATGATGAAGGCCGGCGCCTCAACGGCGGCCGCGAGCTCGATCAGGCGTTCGTCGCCGGCAATGCTGCCGCTGTGCGTCTCAGGCATCGGGAGTGAATCCTTCCACGATCTCGTTGAGGCGCCGGGCGAAGGTCTCGTCCAGCGGCGCCGGAGCGTGGGTCGCGAGCAGCTCCAGGGCGCGCCGGCGGGCTGCCTCGCGCAGGTCCGGCGCGCCGTCTTCCAGCCAGCGCTCGTGGCCCTTGCGGTTGAGGATGCGCGGGCGCCACTGGGCGCTGCGGATGTGCTTGGCGGTGTGGCGATGCGAGAGCGCGTCGCCGCCCGGTCCGATGTCGGCGATCACGTTGAGCGCCAGCGTGTCGTCGCTCACCTCGACCCCGCCCAGCAGCCGCCGGTTCAGGGCGATGTACTCATCGACGATGACGATCTGTTCCAGCGAGCCCGTCATGCCGAAGTCGAGGTAGCCGACGTCATGGTTGAGGTTCGAGCCGAGGAGCATGCTGAGGAGGGTGAGCTCGGCGATCTCCATGCCTGCCTGCGCGTCGACGACCTGGGCGTCGGTCGTGCCGGCGTAGCCCCAGTTGGGCAGATCGAGCCAGCGCGCCATCTCGATGAAGCAGGCATAGCTCTGCAGGAACTCCGGGGCGTTGTAGGACGACTGGGTGGTGACCATGTCGAGCACAGCCGGCCCCATCCCCGTGAGGAACGGGGATCCCGGCCGGCGCAGCTGGTGCATCACGAGGCCGAAGAGCGACTCGGCGACCCCCTGGGCGACGTGGCCGGCGACGGTGATCGGCGCCGTGCCGCCGGCCAGCGGCGCCGGCGAGTAGATCGCCGGGATCCCCGCGTCGGCGCACAGGAGCAGCTTGTCGATGCTGTCGACCGGGTGCTCCAGCGGGCTGCTGGGCTGACCGTACACGACGAAGTACGGCTTGGCGCGCAGCTCCTCGGGGCCGCCGCGCAGAGCGCACGGCCGCCGTCCACATGCGCTCGACGTCGGCGCCGCCCTCGGCGGTCATCACGAGGGGCTTGGTGGTGCTCACCATCATGGCGCGGAACTCCTCGAGGTAGGCGCGATGCGAGTCCACCTCGTGGGGGTAGGCGCCCGACATGACGAAGTCGATGTGGTCGAGCGCGTCGCAGAGCCGCGCTGAGGTGGCGACATCGGCGAGGGAGGTCTCGCGCCGCTCGCCGCTCTCGAGGTCGAAGAGGTGCATGAGGTCTGACCCCGTCCCGAAGACGGCCATGTAGCCACCAAGGGTGAAGGCCAATTCGCCGCCGCGGTCGTACATGGCGATGCGCGCCGGGGCGGTGGCGCGGGCCCTGGCGACGAGCTCGCGGGGAACGTGCACGCAGCCGTTGCCGTCCTGCGTGCAGCCCGCCGCGAGCATGAGCGCACGGCCCTCATCGTGGTTCACGCGCATGCCGATCTCGGCGAGGATGTGCAGCGCCGCCTCGTAGATGCGGCTCTTGTCTTCCTCGCTCAGAAAGGACAGACGGCCTGCCCTGGTGGTCTTGTCGTCGATCATCGTGTCTCCCGGCCTCGAGCGTCGCTGGTCGTTGGGGGGAGCGACGCCGATCGGCACGCGAACGGGCGTTGCTCGAGCTGAGATCCCGGGCAGTTCGAGCACGCGCCGCGTGTCTGCGCGTGGCTGCCCGGCCCTGCCTACCCGTGGAACAGCGGCTCGCAGGTCCAGCAGAGGCAGTTCGGACGCCAGCGCGCCACGAAATCGAAGACTCCGATGGACAGGGGCTCGATCTCGCGGTGCGTCATGCGGAACATCCTTCCGGGGACCCGCCGGCAGGCGGACTCACATGATAGATGGCCGCAGGCCTCGCGGCAACAGCAGGGTGAGACAGCCCTCCCTGAGGGTCCGCATGGTACTTCGCGGGCAGCGCCGTTCAGAGTTCCGCCGGGCAGCGCCGTCTAGAACTCCGCAGGCAGGGCCTTGAGCTGGGCCGCGGTGAACACGGGCCCGTCCTTGCACACATACACGGGCCCGATATTGCAGCGGCCGCACTTGCCGAGGCCGCACTTCATGCGGTTCTCGAGGGTCGTGTAGATGGCGTCGTCGGCGAAGCCGAGCTTGCCGAGCACGGGCAGCGTGAGCTTCACGACGATGGGCGGCCCGCAGAGCACGGCGACGGCGTTCTCGGCGCTGGGCGCCGTCGCCTCGACGATCGGCGTGACGTAGCCGACCTTGCCGGTCCAGTCCTCCGTCTGGCCACCGGGGTCGACGGTCGTCACGATGCGTACATCGTCGCGCGCCGCCCACTCTTCGAGTTCGCGCTTGTAGACGAGGTCGCCGACCGAGCGGGCGCCGTAGACGATTGTCACGTCGCCGAACTCCTCACGACGATCGAGGACGTTCCAGATCACGCAGCGTACCGGAGCCAGTCCGATGCCGCCGGCGATGAACACGACGTTCTTGCCCTTCCAGTCTTCGATCGGGAAGGCGTTGCCGTACGGGCCACGGAAGCCGATCGTGTCGCCCACGTTCATCTCGCGCAGGGCAGCCGTGACCTTTCCGACGGCCTTGAAGCTGCACTCGATGAAGCCCTTGCGCGTGGGCGAACTGGCGATGCAGAAGGTGGACTCGCCGGCGCCGAAGGCGGTGTATTCGCCGAATTGGCCGGCGCGGAACTCGAACGAGTCGCGCAAGGCCGGATCGGCGAACTCAAGACGCAGAGTCCGCGTGTCGACCGTCTCGTCGACGATGCCGATGACGGTCGCGAGGTGTGGCTGGTAGATGTTCACGGGGCCACCTGCTCGGGGTGTCGCGCGGCGACATCGATCGCGGCGAGGATCTCGACGATGTCCTGGCCGGCGTGGCAGACTCGGGTGCAGCGTCCGCAGCCCGTGCACAGCACCTCGCCGAACTTGAGCGGGTAGATCGCGAACTTGTGGTTCAGGCGCTGGCGATAGCGCGCCCCCTGGTTCTCGCGCGGATTGTGGCCGGAGGCGTGCAGCGTGAACTTGCCCGCCTGACAGGTGTCCCAGCACCTGCGGCGCGTGCCCTTGCCGACGCCCTCCTCCTCATCGATGATGTCGAAGCAATGGCAGGTGGGGCACACCGACGTACAGGCGCCGCAGCCGTTGCAGCGCGCGCCGAGGGCGGCGAGCAGCGGATCGTCGAAGTGGGTGTCGATCCAGTCGCGCACGGACTCGGCGTCGATCTCGAGGTTGCCGGCGACGCGTACCCTGGCCGCGGCACGCTCGTCATCGGCCTGCCGCCCGCGGTGCTCCTCGCGGCCGTTGCCGGCGCAGAAGCGCGCCTTGTGGTCGCCGGCGAAGGCGCGCCCTTTGTCGGTGGTGGCCTCGAAGAGGTACCCGCCGTCCACCGGCATCAGCAGGCCGTCGGCTCCCTTGGTGCTGTCGGGCGCCAGATCGACGGCCGTACAGAAGCAGCTCTCGTCGATGCCGGGGCAGGCCATGTTGATGATCGTGGTCGCTTCCCGGCGGCCGTTCCAGAGCTCGTCCTCGTAGTCCCAGTTCATGACCTTGTCGACGATCGCCAGGGCGGCGCTATCGCAGGGCTTCGCCCCCAGGATGACGCGCGGCGCGAAGGTGGTCGCCACCTGCTGTATCTCGATCTGCGTGCCGTGCTGCCTCCAGCAGAAGAGCGCCTCGTGCTCGGGCAGGAAGTAGCTCTTCAGCGAGAGCACGGGCATGCCGCGGCTGACATCGAGCTCAGCTGCGTCCTTGAGGGCGCGGTATTCGATCTCGACGGGCGCCGCGCCGGGCATGCGGCAGGCGGCCGACGCGATCGCCGATGGCGACGCGCACACGTCGACCGCCACCGGGGCGATGACCTCGGTGCCGGCGGCGAGCAGTTCGGCGGTGAGATCCCGCAGGTCGCCGTCGCTGATGAAGCAGCGGTCGCCGCCGGCGCGATCGGGGCGCGTGTCGGTCGGATCCGTCACTTGATGAACTCCTGATTGTCGTCGAGCCGGTAGTCGCCGATGGGCGCCGGCTGCTCGGGGTCGTCGCTGACCGTGTAGTCGTAGCGCTGGGCGACGATCTCCTGCAACTTGCGGTTCACGAGGGTCAGCGGGATGCCGACCGGGCAGAAGCGCTCACATTCGCCGCAGCCGACGCAGCGACCGGCGAGATGCAGGGCGCGGGTGATGTTCCAGGAGAGGTTGCCGCGCGGATGCGCCGAGGCCTCGATCCACTGGGGCTGACTCTTGTCGACGACGCAGCGCTCGCAGACGCAGAGCGGGCAGACCTGCCGACAGGCGTAGCAGCGCACGCACTTGTTGAACTGCTCCGTCCAGAAGGCCCAGCGTTCCTCGAGGGGCTGGGCATCGAGCGCGGCGACGCGCTCGTCGATGGTCATGCTCGGCCGTGGCGGCTCCGGCTGCGGCTCGCCGACGAGATGATCGACGAGCGTGGGCTCGCGGTTGTCGCACCCGAAGCAGCGCGGGGCCACGTTCTCGGCGGTGAGCGCGTACGGTGTGGCCAGCTCGGCCTCCTCGAGGACACCGCCGCAGCGCACGCCGATGAGCACGACGTCGTCGCGGGTGAGCTGCGCTTCGCGCAGCAGGCCCGCGACCGCCTTGGCGTCGCAACCTTTGACCATGATGCCGATCCGGCCGAGGTTGACGACGTCGTCGCGTCGCGGATCCAGGTACGTGACGAGGTTGTGCGCGCAGCGCGTGTCGAAGATGAGCTTGTCGGCGTCGGCCGGGTCGGTCACAAAGACCGGGCGAGCGCCGCGGCGCGCGTGCTCCCAGCCGATGATCACGCGCACCGTGCCGTCCGTAAGGAGCTGTCGCGCGAGGTCGTTGAGCTCGCTCATGCGGGTTCGTCCTTCTCCGCGGCGGCCAGCAGCGCGTCGATCTCGTCGACCACCGCGGGCGGCTCCGGGGCCAGAGCTCGGTAGGCGTCGAACGGTCCCAGCGCGCGCACGTTCACCACGGCCTCATTGACCACGTCGCGCCACTTGGCGCCCTCGCTGGCCGAGACCCAGGAGAACGTCATGCGCCGCGGATCGACGCCGATGAACTCCATGAGGTCGCGGAACACGGCGAAGCGCCGCCGGGCGTGGTAGTTGCCCGAGGTGTAGTGGCAGTCGGCCGGGTGACAGCCGCTGACGATCACGCCGTCCGCGCCGCGCTCGAAGGCCTTGACGATGAACAGCGGGTCGATGCGGCCGGTGCAAGGCAGGCGGATGATGCGCACGTTGCTCGCCATCTGCAGGCGGCTGGTTCCGGCGAGGTCGGCGCCGGTGTACGTGCACCAGTTGCAGACGAAGGCCGTGATGCGCGGCTCGAAGTCGGCGGCGATGCTGCCGTCGCCGGCCGCGCTGGTCGTGAGGATGTCGTTGCTCATGCCGCCGTCACTCCCAGAAGCAGAGGGCGCTGATCTCGCTGAAGATCTGCTCGTCGGTGAACGTCTGTAGCTCCACGCTCTTGCTCAGGCAGACCGCTTGGCAGGTGCCGCAGCCTTGGCACACGCCGGGGTTCACGTAGGCCACCTGACCACAGACGTGGCCGTCGACGGCGCAGATCTCGCGCTGCTCGATGGCGCCGTACGGGCACACCCGGGCGCAGTTCATGCAGCCGATGCAGGTGTTCTCGTTGACCACGGCGATCGCAGGGTCGCGCTCGAGCTCGTCGGCGCTGAACAGGCCCATGACCTTGGCCGCCGCGGCGCTCGCCATCGCCACGCTGTCGGGGATGTCGCGTGGCGCCTGGCAGGCGCCGGCCACGAACACGCCGGCGGTGTTGGTCTCGACGGGGCGCAGCTTGGGGTGGGCCTCGTTGATGAAGCCGTGCTCGTCGAAGCTGCAGCCGATGATCTGGGCCAGCTTCCTGACGCCGGGCTGCGGGCGCACTGCCGTGGCCAGCACCACCATGTCGGCGTCGATCACGACCTGCTCCTGGCTGAGGGTGTCGTAGCCCCACACCTTGACCTTGTCGCCGTCGCGGAAGATGCGGCTGACGCGGCCGCGGATGTACTCGGCGTGGTCCTCTTCGATCGCCCGCCGGCTGAACTCGTCGTAGCCCTTGCCGGCGGCGCGGATGTCCATGTAGAAGGCCACGGCGCGGCCGTCGTGCACCTTGTGCTTGTAGAGCATCGCGTGCTTGGCGTTGTACATGCAGCAGATCTTGCTGCAGTACTTCATGCCCTTGTCGGGGTCGCGGGAGCCCACGCAGTGGACGAAGACCACGGTCTTGGGCTCCTTGCCGTCTGACGGCCTGCGGATCGCGCCCGAGGTCGGCCCGGAGGCCGAGGCGAGGCGCTCGAACTGCAGGCCGTCGATGACGTCCGGCACCTCGCCGTAGCCGTACTCGCCGTAGCCCTTGAGGCCTTCCGGCTGCTCGCGCCCGATGCTGTAGAGCTGGAAGCCGGTGGCCACGACGATGGCGCCGACCGCTTCATCCACAAAGGTGTCTTCGGTGTCGTAGTCGATGGCGCCCCTGAGGCAGGCCTCTTTGCACTTGCCGCAGGCGTCCTTGGCGAGGCCCTTGCGCCGGCCCTTGAAGAGCGTGCAGTTCACGCGGTCGAGCACCGGGATGTTGGGGACCGCCTGCGGGAAGGGCACGTAGATCGCGGTGCGGTTGCCGAGGCCCGCCTCGAACTCGCTGGGGATGCGCTTGGCCGGGCAGGCCGGGAAGCAGTCGCCGCAGCCGTTGCACAGATCCTCGTTGACGCTGCGCGCCTTCTTGCGGATCTTGACGGTGAAGTTGCCGATATAGCCGCTGACGCTCTCGACCTCGCTCCAGGTGTGGAGCTTGATGTTGGGGTGCTGATAGGCCTCGACCATGCGTGGCGTGAGGATGCACTGCGAGCAGTCGAGCGTCGGGAAGGTCTCGCTGAGCTGGCTCATGTGGCCGCCGATGGAGGCTTCCTTCTCGATCAGCACGACCTCGTGGCCGCCGTCGGCGATGTCGAGAGCGGCCTGGATACCGGCGATGCCGGCGCCGATGACGAGGGCGCGCTTGGTGACCGGGATGCGGATCGGCTCGAGCGGCTTATTGTGCTTGACCTTCTCGACGATGGTGCGGGCGATATCGATGGCCTTGGCGGTGGCCTCGCCGCGGTCTTCGTGGATCCATGAGCAATGCTCGCGGATGTTGGCCATCTCGCACATGTACTTGTTGAGCCCGGCCTTGTCGGAGGCGTTGCGGAAGGTCTTCTCGTGCATGTGCGGCGAGCACGCGGCGATGACCACGCCGGTGAGGTTGTTCTCTTCGATCGCCTTGCGGACCAGGGCCTGCCCCGGGTCGGAACACATGTACTTGTAGTCCGTCGTGAAGGCGACGCCCGGATGGTCTTTGAGGGTCTCGGCGACGGCCGCGCAGTCGACAGTGCGGGCGATGTTCTCGCCGCAGTGGCAGACGAAGACGCCCACGCGGCTCATTGCGCGCCCCCTTCTGGCGTGGCGGCGACCTTCTCGGCGCGCGCCGCCGCCTTGGCGGCGGCCTCGGCCTTCTTGCGGCCGTCGTCCGCCTCGCGTACGACGGCACGCTCGACGAGCTGCGTCAGCAGCGGTGACGTGGAGATGAAGTGCCGGCCGAGGCCGAGGGCCGCGGTCGGCAGGCCGAGGGCGAGGCCCACGAGCTGCGTGACGAAGAGCACCGGCAGCGGCTCTTCGCCGCGTGCCGTCATGGCCTTCTGGCGCAGGTCGAGGTTGGAGTGACAGAGCGGACAGGCGACGATGATGGCCTCCGCGCCATGAGCGCGGGCGTCGGCGATGATCGCTCTGCCGAGACGAACGACCGAAGCGGTACGGCTGACGGAGAAGGCCGCGCCGCAGCACTCGACCTTCATGTTCCAGTCGACCGGATCGGCGCCGCAGGCGGCGATGACTTCGTCCATCGACATGGGGTCTTCGGGGTCGTCGTAGCCGCAGACCTCGGCGGGGCGTACGAGCAGGCAGCCGTAGTAGGCCGCGAGCTTGACGCCGACGAGCGGGTTAGGCGTCCGGGTCGCGGCCGCCCTCTCGCTGATGGTCGTCGTAGCGTCGCGCAGCAGTTGGACGGCATTGAACACCTCGACGGAGTTCTCGAACGACCTGCCCAGGACATCCGGCATGCGCTCGGCGAGTCCGTCCTCGTGAGTGACAGCATGGCGGGCGGCGGCGAGGCGGTTGTAGCAGGCGGCGCAGGGCGCCAGGACCTTGTCGAAGCCCTGCGCCTCAGCCAGAGCGAGGTTGCGCGCCGGCAGAGCGACGCCGAGGAGATGATCGGTGGTGTGTCCGCTGCTTGCACCGCAGCAGGACCAGTCGTCGATCTCGGTGATGTTGATATCCAGCGCTTCCGCCACTGCACGGAGGCTCTCGTCGTACTCACGGGACGTGCCGTGCAGTGAGCAGCCTGGGTAGTAGGCGACGCCGTCGCGGCGCGCCCCGGTCGCCGTGCCGCTCACTGCGGCAACTCGCACTTCTCGAAGATGCGCCTGACCTCGGCGACGCCTTTGATGCGGTCGGCGCGCAGGCTGAGCTTGCCGCGCGTGAGGAGCGAGGGGGCGTTGGTGACGTCTTTCATGAGGTCGCCGCTGCGCAGCTTGTACTCCATGACGAGTCCGACCTCATGCAGACGCCCGTTGCTGCGGACCTGGTCGAGGAACGCCCTGTGGAATGCCTTGATGTTTCGCGGCATGGACGACGTTCCGGCCGCGAGGCTCATGTCGCGCAGGGCGTCGATGACGCGCGCGGGGTCGCAGGCGTTAGGGCAGCGGGCGGAGCACGTCTCGCACGTGAGGCACAACCAGATGGTCGGGTCGCTCAGCGCCTTGGCGCGGCGGTCCTGCACGACGAGGCGCATGATGTTGTGGGGGCGTAGATCCGAGTCGGCCGCCATTGGGCAGCCTGCGGAGCACTTGCCGCACTGGTAGCACGTGGCGGCGTTGGCGCCGGTGGTCTCGAGGATCTCGCCAGCGAGGGTGTGAGGCGTTCCATCCATGCTCGGTCGGCTTCCTGCCCTTCTGTGGGGACGGGCGGCGGTGGGGCCGCTGCCGGGCGTCCTGGTCGAAGTATGGCGGCGATTATATCGCTGCCGACAGTGTACGCGCGCGAGAGAAACCGGGCAAGCCGGGTCCTGATTCGGGCCCGCCGCGGTCAGGGTGTCGGGGCGCCCCCGGCCGGCTGGAAGGCCGGGAACAGCGCGTCATGAAGCAGCAACTGCGCGTCGCCGCCGTCCGGGCTGAACTGGTAGATGCTCCCCGTCTCATAGTTCGTTTCGTCGTACTCGGAGAAGGCGATGGTCTGCCCGTCCGGCGACCAGGAGAGCTCCTGAACGGCCGTCTTGCTGTACTTGGCGATCACCTTGGCGTTGCCGCCCGTCGCCGTGTCGAAGAGGTAGAAGGCCGTTGGATCGCTTGAGCCTCCGCGCCAATTGGTCGAGTGCCCGGTGAAGACGACCTGCCGCCCGGTAGGATCCCAGGCGTAGCCGGCGGGATACAGCAGCTCCTTGGCGCGCATCAGCGTGGTGCCCGCCGCGTCCACCACGGTGTAGCTGGTGCCGACGTCGCTGCCCGCCGATCTGAAGATGACGGCGTCGCCGTTGGGGGAGATGAGCGGGTCGTCGAAGCGCCGGCTGTTGACGTCGAACAACGCCTTGCCGGTGCCGAGTTCGGTCACGACTCCGCTCTGACGGTCGAGCAGCTTGAGCCGCTCCGTCGCGGTCGGCATGCCGTACTCGTCCTTCTTGACGTCCGTGTAGGTCACGAACGCGACGGTGGCGCCGTCTGCCGAGGCGCTCACGGCGACGCCGCGCAGGGCCACGCCCTCGGCGTTCCTCACGGGTTCGACGACGGCGCCGGCGACAATGTCGTACACGAGGAGTTCAGCGACTTCTCCCTGGGCCCTGGGTGTGACGGTGAGCCCCGCGACGAGCAGTTGCTCCGGGGTCAGCCAGGCGATCGAGTCGAAGGCCACGATGGCAGGGGTCGCGATCTGCACCTCATGTGTCTCGCCGGTCTGGACGTCGGTGACCCAGAGTCGCGGATGCCGCCACTGCCCCGCGATACACGCGAGACGGCGTCCGTCCGGCGACCAGGCGATCTGGAAGATCTGCTTGCCGACGCTGCCGGAGATCTCGCTGACGGTCCCGTCGGCGCTCACCGTGGAGAGCGTGTTCGCCGTCGGACCGGTGGCGGCCGCGAGGTACAGGCTTGCGGCCGGAGATGGGGAGGTCGAACTGGAAGGCGAGGGCGAGGGCGACGCTGATGCGACCGGCGTGGGCGTGTCGCTCTTCCCGTCGCCGGACCGCACGATGAGGATGGCGGCGACGGCCAAGACGGCCACCACGAGGACGCCGATGACGATGAACAGGGCTGGACCGCGCTTCTTGCCGGGCGGGCCACCGGTCGACGGCGCTGGTGGCGGAGGGGGCGGCGCGGCCGGGCCGGTCGGCGACAACGCCGCCCCGCACTCCGTACAGAAGCGGGCGTCGTCGTCGTTGACGCCGCCGCACGACTGGCAGGCTCTGGCCATGGTCCACCTCCGGGGGTGAAGAACCGCGGACTCTGCCGGCCATCCTACCCGCTCAGCAGCGACGGCGACAGGAAGGTAGCGGTGTCAGTCCGCCGGGGCCAACGCTCGCCGCACCCTGCCCTGCCCGGCGAGCATCAAGGCGGCGGCGGCGAGGGCCGCCGCTGCCCCGTACGCGAAGGTCGCCCACGGCCCGACGGCGGACCACAGGGCGCCGCCGATCGTGCTGGCGGCGAAGCTGGCGAGCCCGATGGCCGTGTAGTAGAAGCCCAGAGCCGAGGCGCGCTCGCCCGTAGGGATGGCGCGCCCGATCAGCGCTTTGCTCGTGCCCTCCGTGGCGGCGATGTAGAGACCGTAGAAGGCGAAGAGGGCCGCCAGCGTCCAGCCGGAGCCAGAGAGGGCGAAGCCGAGGTAGACCGCCGCGAACAGCACGTAGCCGACGAGCACCATCGGGAACTGGCCGACGCGATCGCTGAGGCCGCCCAACGGTAGAGAGGCGGCCGAGTACGTCACGTTGTAGAGCACATAGAGCAGGATGACGGCAGCGGTGCTCATGCCCACCTCCTGCGCCTTCAGCAGGATGAACATGTCGCTGGAGTTGCCGACCGCGAACAGCACCGAGCCGGCAAGCAGCCAGCGAAAGGCGGTCGAGGCGGGCAGCTTCGGGCGGAAGGCGGCCGGACGCGGCTCCGCGCGGTGCTCCTTCACCAGCCAGAGGATGACGAGCACGCTGGCGATCCCGGGGACCACAGCGATGGCGAAGATCCAGCGCAGCGGGACGTGCGCCTGCACCAGCGCCAGCGCGAGCAACGGCCCAAGCACGGCGCCCATGGTGTCCATGGTCCGGTGCAGGCCGAAGGCGAGGCCCTGTTGTCCGGGCTGGGTACGCGCCGCGATGAGGTCGTCGCGCGAGGCGGTGCGCATGCCCTTGCCGAAGCGGTCGACGAAGCGGCCGGCCAGGGCCACCGGCCAGATGAACGCGAGGGCGATGAGCAGCTTGCCGAACGCGGCCAGCCCGTACCCGCCCAGCACGAATGGACGATGCCGCCCCGTGTAGTCGGCAGCCTGGCCGAAGGGGTACTTGGTGATGCTCGCCGTGGCCTCGGCGATGCCCTCGATCAGGCCGAGCAGCGCGACGGGGACGCCCAGCACCGACGTGACGAAGAGCGGGAACAGTGGATAGACGATCTCCGAGCTGAGATCGGCGAAGAAGCTGACCAGCCCCAGGCTGCGCACGTTCGGATCCAGGCTGCGCACGCTCGACGACGGGGTGCAGAAGGCGGAAGCGCTCCATCGCCCGATGCTATCAGTCGAGCGGCTCCAGAACGGTGAGACCCTCGCTGCGGGCGGCTCGGTTCAGCGCGAGACCGAAGGAGGCGAAGGCGAAGGTCTCCCCGCCCGCCTGTTCGCGAGTACTGAGCGCCCCCGCGAGCTGGATGGCGTCGAGGCCGCGAAGGCCGTGCTTGAAGACCAGATCGGCGGCACGCACTTCGTCCAGCTCGACGACGGTGGATGCGCGCCAGAAGGCGGCGATCTCGCGCACGAGGCGCTGGGCTGAGGGTAACGCGAGGCTGCTCAGGTGAGCCTTGAACTCTCTGATGCCGACGGTGGTGATTGTGACCTCAGCCGGATCCTCAAGGTGACGATTACCATCGCCGCTGGGCGGCGCGTCCTGTGTGGGCCGGGGCCGGTCGTCTGGGCGGCGTACAATGGCGCGGACCTGTGCCGTCGTCTCCGAGGATGATTGCCATGAACCAGCCGTGTTCCGCTCTGGAGGAGAGAGTCGTCGAGGCGGCGCTCGGCGCGCGCGACGAGGTCGTCGCACTGCTGGCCGAGATGGTCGCCTGCGATACGACGGCGCGCGAGCCGGGCGATCCCGCGCGCGACGAAGAGAAGCTGCAGTGTCTGCTCGCCGCGCGTCTGGACAGCGTCGGCGCGCGGATCGACCTGTGGGAGCCGGAACCGACGGGGGCCGGCACCCGCTCCATCCCGGCCGGCCTGGACTTCGTCGGCCGGCCGCAGCTCGCTGCCGTGCTCCCCGGCGCCGGCGGCGGTCGCAGCCTGCTCCTGAACGGCCACATCGACGCCGTCGACGCGCTGAGCCGCGCGGACTGGCTGGGCGACCCCTACAGACTGGCCGAGCGCGACGGCGCGCTGTACGGGCGCGGCGCCGCCGACATGAAGGGCGGCATCGCCGGCATGGTCGTGGCGCTCGAGACGTTGCGCCGGCTCGGCGTGCGCCTGGCCGGCGACGTCGTGTTCTGTACCGACACCGACGAGGAATCGTCCGGCGCCGGCGGGCACATGTGCGTCCGGCACGGCGTGCGCGCGGACGCCGGCATCGTCGCCGAGCCCACGGGCTTTGACGCCTGGGTGAGCTGCCACGGCACGCTGACGCCGGTGATCTCGGTCGAGGGGCGCGCCGGGCACGCCGAGATGCCGCAGCGTGACTGGCGCGAGGGCGGCGCGGTGAACGCCATCGAGAAGCTCCTGCCCCTGCTCGAGGGCATCGAGGCGCTGCGCGAGGAGTGGCGCGTACGCCCGGACCACCAGCATCCGCTGCTCCGTCCGGGCGACATCGTTCCAACCCTCGTCAAAGGCGGCACCTGGGTCGTGACTTACCCGGACCGCTGCGACCTGACCTGCAACATCACGTACCTGCCCGGCCAGGTCGACGCCGAGGGGACCGGGCGACGGGTCGAGGCCGACGTGATCGCGCGGCTCAACGCCGCGGTGGCCGGCGACCTGTGGTTCGCGGAGCATCCGCTGGTCTTCACCTGGACGGACGACGTGGTGCCCGCCGAGATGCCCGCCGACCATCCGCTGGTGGTCACGGCGCTCGCGTGCGCCGCCGCAGTCGGCCGGAGCGGCAGGCCCGCCGGCCTCGACAGCTGGCACGACGCGGCGACCTTCACGCGCGCCGGCACACCCACCTTCAGCTTCGGCCCGGACGGCATCGAGACCGCGCACGCCGTCAACGAGCGCGTCAGCGTGCAGGGCCTGCTCGACTTCACCGCCGCGGTCGCCCTCGTGACGATGCGCTGGTGCGGCGTGACTGGCAGCAGATAGAGCCGCCGCGACGAGGCGGCGTCGGCCGACGCCGCGACGACGTACAGCCGACGCCCGCCGGGGCGATAGGATTGGGGCGATGGCGACTCCCGCGACGATGACGCACCGCTCGCGCCGCATGGCGCTGCTCGCCGACATCCTGTTGTTCACAGTGGCGCTGTTCTGGGGCAGCAGCTTCGTCCTCGTCAAGCTCGCCACGGAGACGACCACCGACGCCGTCAGCCCGGTCGCTCAGGACATCGTCGCGGGCAGTCTGATGTTCCTGCTGTGCCGCTATCTCATCGCCACAGGCGTCCTCGCCGTGATCCAGCCCAAGAGCTGGCTCAAGGCGCGGCGCGGCGACTGGGCGAGGGGCAGCGTGCTCGGCGCCCTGTATCTCACGGCTCTGGTGTTGCAGACCATCGGTCTGCAGCGCACCTCGCCGGGCGTCTCGGGGTTCATCACCGGGATGAACATCGCCATGGTCCCGTTCCTGTACTGGCTGTTCGCCAAGCGTTCGCCCGGCCGCTACCAGATCGTCGGCGCGATCATCGCGACCATCGGCCTCGCCGCTCTCTCTCTGCAGGGCGACTTCACGCTGAGCGGCGGCGACAGCCTCACGCTCATCGGGGCTCTCCTGTACGCGCTCCACATCATGGCCACCGGCTTCTATGCGCCCAAGGTGCGGGCGGCGACCCTGGCCTTCACGCAGATCGCCTTCTCGACAGTGGCGCTGCTCATCGTGACGCCCTTCGTCACGCCGATCACCTTCGATCTGCCCTGGGAGTTCTGGGCGATGACGGTGTGGATGGCGCTGACGGGCACGATCTACGCCTTCTTCATCCAGAGCTGGGGGCAGCGCTACACGACCTCGACCCATGCCGCCATCCTGCTCGGCTTCGAGAGCGTGTTCGCGGCCACCGCCGGCATCATCTTCGGGATGGATTCACTGACTTGGCGCCTGCTCATCGGCGGCTCGCTGATGCTGGCCGGCGTCCTCATCGTCGAGCTGCTGCCCTCGTCCAAGGCGGTCGTGGAGGAGATCGAGGCGGAGGAGGGACCGCTGGTGGACCTCTCGGAACGGGACAAAGCGTGAACTGCTCGACGGGCGCTGGATCGCCAGCAAGCGCGCGGGACGAGCGCGCCTGACTTGCTCCGGTCGCGCGCCGTCACTGCAGAGGCACCGTCCGGACGAGGAAGCGGTCGAACTGCGGGACGGTGAACGCGGCGAGGCCGTACCCGGGCGTGTAGAGCAGGCCTTTGTCGATGAGGCGCGACCGCGTGGGGCCGAGCTGTTCGGAGGCCCGTCCCAGCACGGCGGCCACGTCGCTCGCCTTGCACGGGCCTTCGCCGAGCTCGGCCATGGCTCTCAGGTAGCGCAGCTCGTGTGGCGTGGCGCGCTCGATGCGCACCCTGAAGAAGCTGCCGTCGAGCTTGGCTTCCACGAGCGGGCGGACGGCGCGGACGGTCTTGAGCGAGATTGGCGCCTCCTCCGCCTCGTCCCACACGATCTTGCCGTACTCCTGGATGAAGTACGGGTAGCCCTGCGTGTAGGCGACGATCTCGGCGGTCGCCTTCGCGCGTGAAGTCCACGCCAAGCGCGCGGGCGGGCGCCGCCAGCGCCTCCACGGCGTCCGCCTCGGCGAGCCGGCCGATCCGGGGAAACGTGAACAGCCTCTCTGCGTAGGACTTGGCCTCGCCGGCGAGCCGCGGGATCTGCGGCAGACCGGCGCCGACCAGCGTGACGGGCAGAGCGCGCTGCACGGTCTTGTGCAGGGCGGCGATGAGCGCCTCGAACTGCGGGCGTGTGAGGAACTGGATCTCGTCGAAGAGGAACACGACGCCCGTGCCCTGATCCCTGGCGGCCTCACCGAGGCCGACGAAGAGGTCGGTGAGGTCGTTGGCGAGGTCGCCGCTGTCGGCGACGCCCTCGACCGGCTCGATGTCCAGCGCGGCCGAGAGCGCCCCGTCCGTCGACACAGTGAGCGTGAAGGACTTGAGGATGCCGGCGGCGCGGCGGGCGCGGTCCTTCCAGCGCGCCTTCGGTGCGATGCCCAGCAGCGCCCGCCGCGCCAGCTGAGCGATGCGGGGGCCGAACTCCATCTGCTTGGTGATCTCAGCTTCGACTGCGGTCCAGGCTTGCACCTCGGCCATCGCGCGCAGTTCCCCGAGCAGGACCGTCTTGCCGACGCCTCTGAGACCCGTGACGATCATCGACTGCTCGGTACGGCCACGGAGGAGGCGCGCGAGCAGGACATCGAAAGCGGTCAGCAGGTCGGCGCGCCCGACGAGGACCGGGGGGCGCGCTCCGGCGTTCGGCGTATAGGGGTTGAGGCGCGGATCCATCGTTTATCAGTATACGATAAACCATGCACAAGTCGATAAGATGGCGACGCGGCTGCATGGGCTCTGAGCATCAGGCGCTTCGCCCGGCATCCCTGCTGACGCCCTGCGGCGGGAGACGATAGACTGCCGGTCAGTCACGCGAGCGCACGGAGGCACTGGTGCCCGACAAGCCATACGAAGACGTCCAGATCGAGGGTCATCTCATCGACTCGCTGCTGATGCCGCAGATCATGGACCAGATCATGGACCTCGACGGCGAGTTCGAGATGCTCAGCTTCGAGATCGGGCGCATGAAGCAGGATCCGACGCACGCCGTCATGCGCATCTTCGGGCGCGACGCGACTCACCTCGACGAGTTGCTCACGGCGATCACCGAGTTCGGCGTCGTGGCGGTGAAGCCGCAGGACGTGACGCTGGCGCCGGCGCCTATGGACGGCGTGTTCCCCGAGCGCTTCTACTCGAGCACCAATCTCGAGACGTTCGTGCGGCTGAGCCGCGAGTGGGTGCGTGTGGCGTACCCGGAGATGGACTGCGGCATCCGCGTCTGTCCCATGGCGAGCACGGCCGAGATGGCGCCGATGAGCGACGCGAAGGCTGGTGACCTGTTTGTGACGGGTCACCGAGGTATTCGCGTGATCCCGCTCGAACGGCCGCGTGAGAGTCAGCCGTTCGAGTTCATGGCCTCAGCCGTGAGCAGCGAGAAGCCGAAGGCGCAGATCGTGCGCGAAGTCGCGCGCATGCTGCGCCAGGTGAGGAGCGAGGGCAAGCTGACGATCGCCGTCGCCGGCCCGGCCGTGATCCATACCGGGGCAGCGCCGCATCTGGCCCGCCTCATCGAGGCGGGCTACATCGGCGTCGTGTTCGGCGGCAACGCCGTCGCCACCCACGATATCGAGTCGAACCTCTACGGCACATCTTTGGGCATCAGCCTCAACGAAGGGACGCCCACCCCGGGCGGCCACGAGCACCACCTGCGCGCCATCAACACCATCCGACGCTGTGGCGGCATCGCTGCCGCCGTCGAGCAGGGCGTCCTGACCGGCGGCCTGATGCACACACTCGTCACGACGGGCACGCCCTTCGTCCTCGCCGGCAGTATCCGCGACGATGGCCCACTGCCCGAGGTGATCACCGACGTCATGCAGGCGCAGCAGATCATGCGCGGCTACCTGCAGCAGGCGGGCGCCTGCCTGATGCTGAGCACCATGCTGCACAGCATCGCCGTCGGCAACATGTTGCCGGCCTCCGTGCGCGCCGTCTGCATCGACATCAATCCCGCGGTCGTCACGAAGCTTGCCGACCGCGGCAGCTTCCAGACCGTCGGCATCGTCACCGACGTCGGGCTCTTCCTGGAACAGTTGGCCAACGAGCTCGAACGCGTTCTCTGAAGGCGGGGTCGCGCGTCTGGCGGGTCGGATCGCGGTCTCACGGCTATACTCTCGCGATAGCCGTACGTCGTGCTCCCGATCGCATCGAGGTTGACCATGAAGCCACGCCAGATCGCCCCCCGCGTCCATCTCGTCGGCGTCGTCGACTGGGACCGCCGCCTGTTCGACGCGCTCATCCCTCTGCCGGACGGCACCAGCTACAACGCCTACTTCGTGCAAGGCAGCGAGAAGAACGCGCTGCTTGACACCGTCGATCCGGCGCACTGGCAGACGCTCTCCCGCCAGCTCGACCAGCTGCCGGAGCCGGACTACCTGGTGATCCAGCACGTCGAGCAAGACCATTCCGGCTCGACGCCGATGCTGCTCGAGCGCTTCCCCGAGCTCACCATCGTCTGCAACGAGAAGGCGCGCGCCATGCTCATGGACCACCTGCACGTGGATGACGCGCGCTTCCACATCATCAGCGACGGCGACACGTTGTCACTCGGCGACAAGACCTTCACCTTCCTCAGCACCCCATGGGTGCACTGGCCGGAGACGATGTGCACCTGGCTCGAGGAGGACCAGATCCTCTTCAGCTGCGACTTCTTCGGCTCTCACTATGCCACCAGCGACGTGTTCGCCGATAAGCACGAGGTGTACGACGGCGCCAAGCGTTACTACGCGGAGATCATGATGCCCTTCGGCGCGCAGGTGACGAAGAACATCGAGAAGGTGACGCAGTACCCGATGCGGATCATCTGCCCGAGCCACGGCCCGGCGTACGACGACCCCGCCTTCATCGTCGCCGCCTACCGCGACTGGGCGGGAGGCGACCCGCAGAACATCGTCTGCATGCCGTACGTCTCGATGCACGACAGCACGCGGATGATGGTCGACCACCTCACGTCCGCCCTCACCGACCGCGGCGTCTCTGTCGAGCGGTTCGACCTCACGACGCTGGATGCCGGCGAGCTGGCGAGCTCGCTCGTCCACGCCGGCACGATCGTGATCGGCACCTCGACCATCCTCGCCGGGCCGCATCCTTTGGCCGCGAACGCCGCCTTCCTGGCCAACGCCCTGCGGCCGCGGGCCAAGTTCGCGACGGTGATCGGCTCCTACGGCTGGGGTGGCAAGACCGTCGAGATGCTGGCCGGCATGATGCCCAAGCTCAAGGTGGAACTCCTCGAGCCGGTGCTGGTCAAGGGCAAGCCGCGCGCCGCCGACTACGCGGCGCTCGACGCGCTCGCCGACACCATCGTCGCGAAGCATCAGGGTCTGGCGCCCCGCAACTTCGCCGACCTCTCGGTCTGCCGCACCGACGTCTAGCGGGGACCGCGCCGCGTGCTGACGATCCTGGCGGGCCTCTCGTCGGCGCTCTCGTATGCCGCGAGCGACCTGTTCTCGCAGCGGGTCACGCGGCGCACCCGCGCGCTCACCCAGGTCGTCTGGGTGCTGGCGACCGGATTCGTCCTCATCGTCCCGGTCGCCCTTCTCGTGGACGGCCTGCCCGACGGCCCTGCGCAATGGCGAGCTGCGGGGATGGCGGCGCTGGCAGGCGTCGCCTACGTCGCCGCCTTCTCCTGTCTCTTGCGCGGCCTGAGCACGGGCGACCTCGGCCTCGTCTCCACGCTCACCTCGCTTCAGGGCGCCTACGCCGTGGTCGCCTTCGTCCTGTTGGGCCAGCCCGTCACGCTGCCGCTGGGGCTGGCCCTCGCCCTCTGCGTCTTCGGCGCCGTGCTCACCTCGATCCAGGATCGCACCAGCGCCACGGGCGGCGCCTTCTGGGGCTTCGCCTCGGGTGTCCTGTTCGCCGGCGTGATGCTGTGCTACAGCTACGCCGACGGCATCAGCTGGCTCTCGCAGGCGGCGGTCTCGCGCAGCGTTTCCCTGGCGCTTGCCTTGCCCGCGGCATTACTCACGGGGAGCCTCGTCGTACCGAAGGCGCTGCGCCCCGTCGCCCTTGGCGCAGGAGCGCTCGAGCTCTGCGGCTTGCTGCTCCTCACCGTCTCGCTGTCGCTCGGCCCTCTCACCGTGGCCGGGGTCACCACCACACAATCCGGCACGTTCGCGGTGATCCTGGGATTCATCCTCCTGGGTGAGCGGCCGCGGCGTCACCAATGGCTCGGCATCGCTTGTACGCTGGCGGGGGTCACGGCCTTGGCCGCCCTCGTCTGAAGCGCCCTGCGGTCCTCGAGCGGTGCCGGAAGCGCCGGGAATGGGCAGGATGGGAGCACATGTCGCAGGAGAATGACAGCGCAGGCAGGCTCGATCGCGAGTTCTCCGTCCTCAGCTTCGACTGGGACCGCATCGGTGCCGCGAGCCGTGACGAGGGCGTCGCGGAGCTGCGGAGTCTGGTGCAGCGTCTCGGCTCGCTGGGCGTCGACGTGTGGATCGTCAGCGAGGCGGCCCTCGGCCAGGTCGACGGGCGCCTGCGCGCCCGTCCCGATGCCGAGGGCCACCTGTTCCTCTTCCTCTGCGGCGGTTCCCAGGTGTATGTCGTCGGTCCCCGAGGTCCGCGCCTCCTGGCGAGACGGCAGTCGGAGGCGGCGGCGGCGGCGCGGCTCGACGCTGTGGCCGCGGTGTTGCGCGAGGAACTCGCGGCGCGCGGCCTCGATGTCACGCTCGCCCACGACGGATCCCAGCGCTGGGAGATCGACATGGGTCCCTCCAGGGCCGCTCGCGAGGCGCTCGGCGACCTCGTCGAGTACGCGAGAGGCCTCATGGTCGACGCCGGTCTCACGGGAGGCGGGGTCAACTGCGACGCGCGGCGCATGTACATCGGCTACGCCGACCGGCGTGACAGAGGGCGCGCCGTCCTTCGAGCCCTCATCGAGGACCGACGCCGCGGTCTGGTGCACCTGCTCATCGTCGGCGACGAGACCCGGGGGCTCCTGCCTGTGGACGGCGTCTGTGCGGACGATCCACGCGCGGAATCGGCCGGCCGTGAGGATGGATCGCCCCAGCTTCTGCGCCTCCTGCGCGATCAGCTTCTGCGCCGCACAGACGCGGCGCGCGCGGCCTTTCCGGCGCCGGCCTCCGATCCCGCTTGGTGCTACACGGTGAAGGGGTTCGACCCGTTTCGTGAACGTGAGACGGAGACACTGCTGACCATCGCCAATGGCGAGAGTGGGACGCGCGGTTCGGTCGAGGAGGGCTCGGCCGTGTCGACGCCGGCGACCCTCGTGGCCGGCGTCTTCGGCGACGGCACCGCGGAGCCGCGCTTCCGCCAGCCAGTGCCGGCGCCCGACTGGGCCGGCCTCCGTCTCATCGTCGACGGCCTGCCTCTGCATCTCGCCAACGGCGAGATCCTCGAGCACGAGCGTGTGCTCGATATGTGTCGCGGTGTGGTCTATCGCTTCTGGCGTCAGCGCGACGGTAACGGACGCACGATCGCCGTGCGCACGGCCCGCTTTGCCTCGCTGGCCGACCGGCAGATCCTCGCTGTGCGCGCGGAGGCGACCCTCGAGGATCGCGGTGGTCGCCTGGTCTGGCAGGGAGCCGTGGGCATCAGCTACGCCGGCGGCGCGATCAAAGAGACGCAGATCCAGTCCCTCGACAGCACCCGGCTGATCGCGCGGACGGCCGGGCGCGGCGGCGGCGGACACGCTCTCGCCGTGACCACCCGGCCGGTCGATGGATCCCCGGTCGTCCGCTCTGTGGAGCAGGGTCGCGATGTGATCGGCGGGCGCCTCGAGCCCGGCGACCCAGCCACTGTGGATCGGCTGGCGGCGATCGTCTCGGCGCGCACTCGCGCCCCGTCCCCGAACAGCGCATTGCGCGCGTTGGCCCGCGCGGAGCGTCTCGGCTACGACGAGTTGCTCCGCCGCCACGGCGCCGCCTGGGCGGAGCGCTGGCGCGACGCTGATCTCGTCGTGGACGGAGACGCCGCCGACCAGCAGGCGCTGCGCTTCAGCGCCTTCCACATGATCAGCAGCGCCCATCCCACCAAGGACACGGTGTCCGTGGGCGCCCGCGGCCTGAGCGGCATGTCGTACTTCCTTCACGTGTTCTGGGACACGGAGATCTTCGTGTTGCCCTTCTACATCTACACGCACCCGCAAACGGCGCGGACGCTGCTCGCCTATCGCTACCGCAACCTTCCCGGGGCGCGCGAGAAGGCGCGGCAGATGGGGCATCGCGGCGCCCTCTACCCCTGGGAATCGGCCGACAAGGGCGTGGAGACGACGCCGGCCTACGGCCTTGGTCCGGGCGGCGAGGTCGTCCCTATCCTCTCGGGCATCATGGAGCACCACATCTCGGCGGATGTCGCGTGGGCCGTGTGGGAGTACTGGAAGGCCACCGCCGACGACGCCTTCATGGCGGCCATGGGCGTGGAGATGATGCTCGAGACGGCGCGCTTCTGGGCCTCGCGCGCCGATGTCGACGCGGGCGGCCGCTATCACGTCCGCTTGGTGGTCGGGCCAGACGAGTACCACGAGGGCGTCGACGACAACGCCTACACCAACGTGCTGGCGCGCTGGAACATCGTGCGCGCCGCGGAGGCATTGCGCTGGCTTGAAAGGGTGGACACCGGGTACGCCGCGGAGCTGAAGGAGCGCCTCGACCTCACGGGCGCGGAGCTCGACCAATGGCGCGCCGTGGCGGACGGCATGGTGGATGGCTTCGACCCGGAGACGCTGCTCTACGAGCAGTTCGCCGGGTTCTACGAGATGGACGACGTGTCGCCTGAGAAGCTGCGGGCGCGGCCGCTGGCCGCCGACGTCATGCTGGGTCGCGAGGTCACGCTGCGCTCCAAGGTCGTGAAGCAGGCGGACGTGGTGATGCTCACCCATGTTCTGTCGGACGAGATCGACGACGCGGTGGCGACGGCGAACTACGACTATTACGAGCCCATCACAGCGCACGGCAGCTCTCTGAGTCCGGGGATGTACGCGGCTGTGGCGGCGCGCATCGGCCGCGTCGAGGACGCCGTCGACGACTTCAAGATGGCGACGGCGATCGATCTGGGCGACACCATGGGCAACGCCGCTCGTGGTCTTCATCTCGCGACGATGGGCAGCGTCTGGCAAGCCGCGGTCATGGGCTTCGCCGGGATCCAGCGCCGCGACCAGGCGCTGCTCGTCGACCCGCATCTGCCCCCGACGTGGAACGCCGTCAGCGTCCCGCTGCTGTTTCGCGGTGCGCGCCTTCGCTTCGACTTCCGCACCTGCGACGATGGCCTCGAGTTGGGTATAAGCGTAGAGCGCGCCGCAGTGCGTTTGATCTTCGACGGCGTGGAACGTGAGTTCCACAGCGGACGGCACATCATGCGACGCGTGGGCGATGGCGCTTGGCAGGAGGCCGGACAGTGACGCTGGTGATCGCCGTCAGCGATGTGCGCGCGGATGAGGAGCTGATCGGATCCGCCCGTGGCTTGGCCATGGCGGCGGGTTGGGACGTCCTTGCGGTCCACGTGCGGGAGACCGAACGGAGCGCGGGCGCCGACGGTCTGGAAGGCATCGAGATCGTCGATCTGGTGGGCGACGCGGCCGAGGAGTTGGGAAGGCTGCTCGCACGGGCGGATGTCGACTGCGTCGCGCTCGGCCTGCGCACGGTCCATGATCCAGGCTTGGGCCACGTCGCCGAGGCGCTGCTTGAGAGCTTCTCGGCGCCGCTCCTCCTGGTGAGGCCGGGCATGCGCCCGCTCACCAGCCTGCGGCGCCTCCTCGTGCCGCTCGAGGGCACCCCATCGAGCTCCGCAGCGATGCTCTACGCGGAGGAGGTGCTGTGCCGGCCACAGTGTGAGATCGTGATGCTGAACGTCGCCACGGGCAAGACGCCGGTCGAAGCCGGCAGCCTGGTCGCCCCCCGCTTCATCGATCAGGAGCAGTACGAATGGTCAGACTGGCAGGACGAGTTCTCCATGCGCTTCTCCCAGTGCGCGCAGGGCGCCCGCCATCGCGTCAGCGTGCGCGTTGGGGAACCGGCGAGCACGATCGTCGCGGAGGCGCGCGCCGGCGACGCGGAGCTGATCGTCCTGTCGTGGGGAGGGACGTTCACCGCCGGGCACGGTCTCATCGTCCGGCGGCTGCTCGAGACGGCGCCGTGTCCCCTGCTGGTCGTCCCGGCTGATGGAATCGATGGGCTACTGGCCAGGGGGTGTCCTCGTGAGCACTGAGACGACAGGCGACACGGCGAATCACGGCGCGGACCTAGCCGATCGGCGTCGCTTCCTTGTGGCTTACGCCACGAGATATGGCTCGACCCGGGGCGTCGCCGAAGCGATCGCCGAGGAACTACGCGAGGCCGGCCACGACGTGGATGTGCGGACGGTCGCCGAGGTGGGGGCCCTTTCACGGTATGACGCGCTCGTCGTGGGCGGGCCAATGATCAGGGGCTGGCACAAGGACGCGCTCGCGTTCGTCGCGGCGCATCGCGAGGAGCTGAAGGAGCGGCCCACGGCGTACTTCATCACCGCCGCGTCTCTCACCGAGACGGGAGAGGACGAGGTGGAGGGCGTGCCGATCGTCAAGGATCCGTGGCTTGCCAAGCGCCCGCGCGACGCCAAGCTCCGGCGCAAGGAGCGGTACGCTCTTCCAAGCCACTATCTTGGGGACATCCTCAAGAAGACCGATCCGTTCCGCCCGCGCGCCGTCGCGTTCTTCGGAGGCTCGCTCGACCTCACGACGATGAGCCTCTTCGACAAGCTGTTCGTGTTGCTCATCGTCGGGGCGACGCCGGGCGACGGCAGGAACTGGAAGGCGATCAGAGAGTGGGCGATCGGACTGCCGGCTTTGCTCAGCGACTGAGGGCGCGGTCGCTCGTGCGCGGGGTCAAGCTCGCGCTCTCCTGCGACGCAGGCGTTCGGCGGGCTGTCTCCGAAACGCCAGCACGAGCCCGAAGCCGATCACGACGCTGGCGATGGAGACCCACTGCGGTTGCGTGAGGCCAATGAGCCACTCCGGGTTGCGGCGCACGAACTCGACGACAAGGCGTTCGACACCAGAGAGGACCAGGAACCAGCCGAACGTCCACCAGCCGGAGCGGTCCCTGCCGGCCAGCCACCACAGCGCCCAGACGATGGGGATCATCGCGAGGACCTCGTAGATGGGCGTGGGGTGCACGGTGACGCCGGGAGGAGTCGGCACGGTGCCCTGCGGGTACCCCATCGCCCAAGGGAGGTCGGATGGGCGGCCGTAGTCCCCGTCGCCGGCGAGCTGGCAGCCGATGCGGCCGATGGCGTAGCCTGCGGCGACCGCCGGCGCCATGGCATTGGCGATGATGCCCAGCGGGATGCCGCGGATGATCGTCCAGACGACCACGGCGATGAAGCCGCCGATGAGGCCGCCGTACCACGTGAAGCCGATGCCGCCGAACAGCGCCCGCATGAGGTCGTCCTGGACGTCCGCCCAGTGCTCGAAAAGGTAGTAGACGCGCGCCCCGACGAAGCCACCGACGGCGGCGGCGATGATGAGCTCGTAGGCGAACTCGGCGCTCACGCCGCGGCGTCGGATGAGCGGCCGCACGATGAGCAGTCCAGGCAGGAGAAGCGCCAGCGCGGCCATGAGGCCGAAGCTGTTGAACTGGAAGCGGCCGATCTCGAAGAGGACGGGTCTCATCAGGGTTCAGTGTAGGGGGTCGGGGCCAAGGAAGGAACCCGGCTTCAGGTGACGGGCGGGCCGACGCAGGCCAGGCCCGCCAGCTCTCGCGCCAGGTCTGGATCGAAACGAGCGGTGAACGGTGAGGCCGCATTGGCGGCGGAGACGCCGGCCGCCGCCGCCAACGAAACCTCTATCGCTGCTCCGCTCTCGAACCCGGCGATCAGCGCCGCGGCGAAACAGTCGCCGGAGCCGACCGCGTTCCTGACGTCGATGGGCGGCGTCTGTACGCGCCACTCCCGCCCGCCGATGAGGCCGACGGCCCCTGCGGCGCCCAGCGTGACCATGGCGTCATGTGCGCCGGCGGCGACCAGGCGCCGGGCGAGCTCGAGTCCTTCGGCGCCAAGTTCGACTCCGGCCAGGCACTCGGCATCCTCGCAGAGGCCGCGCAGTGCGCCGACCGCGGAGCAGGCTTCGGCGAAGTTGACCTTGACGAAGTCCGGACCGGCGCTCAGACAGGCGATCAGCTGGGCGCCGGTGGCGTCGACGAGCACCCGGTAGCCGGCGGCGCGCAGGGCTCGGCAGAGCGCGCCGTAGAAGCCGTCCGCGGCGCCCGGCGGTACGGCGCCATTGACGACCGCCCACTCGCCCGCCCTCGCCCGGTGATCTGTCGCGGCGGCGAGCAGCGTCTTCTCGTCGTGTGGCGTGATCTCGGGACCGCACTCGAACAACCGCGTCACGGATCCGTCGTCCGTGAGGACGGCCGTGGAGAGGCGCATCTCGCCGGCGCACGCGACCAGCTCGACGGCGAGGCCCTCTTCGCTTGCGAGCTCGGCGAACAGGCGGCCTGTGTGGCCGGCGGCAAAGCCGAGGAGGAGGCAGCGGGTTCTGCCGCCTGAGGCACCTGCGCCGCGAATAGCGCGGAGCGCACGCGCCACGTTGGCTCCCTTTCCGCCGGCCTGCTGCAGGAGGGCGCAGCAGCGCGTCAGATCGCCCGGGCGCATCGCGGGGGCGGTGAGGACACGGTCGATGGCGAGATTGGGGCAGACGACGAGGGTCAGGTGGCGTTATCCATGTGTGAGAAGCCGCAGACGTAGCTGGTGATGGGCCGGGTGGCGCGCCGCCGGGCTATCGCGCCTTCTCCGGGAAGCCCTCCGCTTACAATGGCCCAATGAGGACTTCTTCGGGCAGTGTTCGTTTCCGCCTTGTGATCGCCTGCCTGGCCGTGGCGGTGTTGACCGGCGCCGGGGGCATCGTGCTTGCGCTGCAAGCGGGCGATGATGGGACCACCGCGCCACGCGTCGAGTGCGCGGCGGCTCCGGAGGAGGCGCAGGCGGCGTTCGACGTGGCGGCACGCGCCCTGCGGGGGCGCGACCGTGCCGCCTACGACGCCGCCCTCCCGGTTCGCGGCGTGGCTGCGGCCAGAGCCGTCAACGATCTCTACCGCCGGCTCGCCCCTCTGCCGTGGGCGACGTTCGCCTTCGTCGTGACGCCGGTGCCCGGGGAGGCCGGCCGCTACGACGTGAAGGCCGCCGGCCGGCTCGGGAACGTCGGGCCGGCGGACCGGCTGGGCGGCGAGCGCATCCTCGAACTCGAGCGCCGAGAGGGCGGCGTTGTGGTGACCGCGGACCAGACGCCGGCGGCCGTGCGGCGCCAGTACCTCATGGCGTTCGACCACCCTGTGGTCGTGCGGCGCCACGGCTTGTTGGTGATCGCCGACCGCAGGGTCTTGCCGAGGGCCAGGTCGCTGGCGGCGGCCGGCGGCCGCGCCCGCGCGCGTTTGCGCCTCCTGGGCATCGAGTTCGACGAGCCGCTTCTCGTGGCTCTGTACGCCTCGCTGCCGCAGTTGCGCGACGCCCTCGGCGGAGGGCCGAGCGAGGAGCGCATCAAGTTCTTCTCGACCGCGGCCCCCCGCGTGAGTCCCACGCCGTGGCGAGGACGCGACATCGGGGTGCTCGCGCCGAGGCTTGCGGGCACCGGCGACTGGATGCCGCTGATGCTTGCTCACGAGATGACGCACGCCTCCACGGCGCGCTGGTTCGCGGCCACGGAGCATGCACCGACGCTGCTGCTCGAGGGGCTGGCGACGGCCGTCGAAGGCGGCCGCGACTTCGGCCCGCTGCGCGAGGAAGTCGCCACCGGCAACCACACCTGGCCGCTGCGCGACGCCCTCGCCACCGGCAGTCTCTGGATGGGGAATTCGACCAGTGAGGTGCGCCTCGCCTATCTCGAGGGCGCCTCGTTGGTGTACTACGTCATCGATCACTGGGGCCTGCGGAAGCTCAAGCCGTTCTTCGTGGCCGTCGCCGATTCAGATCTCGGTGCAGACGGACTCGATCGGGCGACGCGCGCCGCGTTGGGCGTGAGCTGGTCCGATTTCCGGTCCGGCTGGAGGAGGTACGTGCTGGCCATGCCCTGAGCTGAGGGGTCGGGCGTCGTCGCGAGGCGGCGGTGCTGCTCCGCGTGTCTCCCACATCCAGTGGCTGCGGGCATGCAGCAGGAAGGCCTCGCCCTTGTCTGTCGGTCATCCGAGTGCTCAAGGAGGGGCGCGTGGCGCCGATTACCAGCAGGTAACCGCAGCGCTCCGACGAATGAGGACTGCATGTTCTGCATGCATATGCTCTCTTCGGCCGCGCTGATGGCCCGGTAAGTGACACCAGGAGGTACCGACGTGTCCCGCACCGTCCTCGCCCGTCTCGGTGCGCTTCTCGCTGCCCTGGCGCTGATTGCCACGGTGCTGGCGGTCAGTTCTCCTCCGGCCGCGGCGCTGTCGTCGACGGTCGTGATCAGCCAGGTCTATGGTGGCGGCGGCAACTCCGGCGCTCCGTACCGGAACGACTTCGTCGAACTGTTCAATCGAGGGGCGACGACCGCCTCGCTCAACGGTTGGTCGATCCAGTACGCGTCCGCCACGGGCGCAGGCCTCTTCTCGGCGAGTGTCACGCCGCTCTCCGGCTCTCTGTCTCCGGGGCAGTACTACCTCGTGCGGATGGCGTCCGGTGGGGCCAGCGGAGCCCTCCTGCCGACGCCGGACGCGAGTGGAACCACCGCCATGTCCGCGACCGCCGGCAAAGTCGTCCTTGTCAACACGACGACCGGCCTTGCGGGCAATGGCAGCCCGACGGAACCAATCCCCCCGGCCCAGCTGGCGATGATCATCGACCTCGTGGGATGGGGGACCGCCAACTTCTACGAGGGCACGGCCGCGCCGGCTACCTCCAACACGACGGCCCTGCTGCGTAACAGGTCGGGATGCGCGGAGACCGACAACAACCTTGTCGACTTCAGTGTCGGGGCGCCAAATCCGCGCAACACGTCCTCGCCGCTGAATCCGTGTGCGGTGGCCCCCGCGATCACCGCTCAGCCCGCAGACCAGACGGTGTGCTCCGGCTCGCTGGCGACCTTCACCGCTGCTGCCTCCGGGTCGCCTGCTCCCACGGTGAAGTGGCAGGTCAGCAGCGACGGCAGCACCTGGGCCGACATCCCCGGGGCGACGAGTGCGACGCTGAGCTTCGCGGCGACCGCCTCCCAGACCGGCCACACGTACCGTGCCGTCTTCACGAACAACCTGGGGACGGCCACCTCCAATGCGGCCACCCTGACTGTGAACACGCCGCCGGTGGTGACCACCCAGCCCGTGGACCAGACGGTCGACGACGGCCAGTCGGTGACCTTCACGGCCGGCGCGTCCGGGTCGCCCGCGCCCACAGTCAAGTGGCAGGTGAGCGGCGACGGCGGAGGCACCTGGAACGACGTCCCCGGCGCGACGAGCGCGACGCTGGCCTTCACCGCCGCCGCCACGCAGACCGGCTACCGCTACCGCGCCGTCTTCACGAACACCTGCACCGCCGTGACCACGAATGCGGCGACGCTTACCGTGACGCCCCCTCTGGTGGTCATCAGCCAGATCTACGGCGGCGGCGGCAACTCCGGCGCCACCCTCAAGAGCGACTTCATTGAACTCTTCAACCGGGGAACGACGACTGCTTCCCTGGACGGCTGGTCGGTGCAATACGCATCGACGACCGGATCGACGTGGTTCAGAACGAACCTGTCCGGGACCATCGCGCCGAACCACTACTACTTGATCAAGGAGTACACGGGACCCGGCGGGACCGTCGACCTGCCGCCGCCGGACGCCACCGGGGTGATCACGATCGACCAGGCGAGGGGCAAGGTCGTCCTTGTGACGAACCAGACGACCATCCTGACCGGGACGGTCTGTCCCACGGGCTCCTCGATCGTCGACAAGGTCGGCTACGGTTCGGGGACGAACTGCTTCGAAGGGCTGGGACCAGCCCCCACGTTGTCGAACACGACGGCTGCCGTGCGTTTGGGCGAGGGATGCATCGACACGAACGATAATGCCCACGACTTCAGAGCCGCGGCGCCGAACCCGCGGAACACGGCGAGCCCTCCGAACTCATGCACCGCGCCCACGCTTACCGCTGAGCCCTTCGACCAGACCGTCTGCGCCGGCTCGACCGCGACCTTCCTCGCTGCCGCCTCTGGGTCACCAGCCCCTTCGGTGCAGTGGCAGGAGAGCAGCGACGGCAGCACCTGGGCCGACATCCCCGGGGCGACGAGCGCAACGCTGAACCTCACGGCGACCGCCTCTCAGAGCGGCTTACGCTATCGGGCCGTGTTCACGAACGACCTGGGGACCGTCACCACAGCGGCGGCCGTCCTCACCGTGAACACGCCACCGACCATCACGACGCAACCGGTGGACACGACAGTCGACGACGGCCTCACGGCGACGTTCACCGCCGCCGCCTCTGGGTCGCCTGCGCCTGCGGTCAAGTGGCAGGAGAGCAGCGACGGCTACACCTGGAGCGACATCTCCGGGGCGACGAGCACCACACTGAGCTTCAGGGCGACCGTCTCCCAGAATGGCTACCGCTACCGCGCCGTCTTCACCAACGGCTGCGGCACGGCGACGACGAACGCGGCGTCGCTGACTGTCGTGTTCGTCACGATCCTGCCGGCGACCCTGCCTGATGCGGTGAAGGGCGTCACCTACACTCAAGCTCTGCAGGCCGTTGGCGGCACTGCTCCCTACGCCTTCGTCGTCACCGCCGGTTCTCTGCCGCCGGGGCTGCGGCTGTCCCGCGATGGGCTGCTCTCAGGTACACCGACGGCGGTCGGCACCACCAGCTTCACGATCACCGCCACAGATGCCGCCGGCCGATCCGCGAGCAGAAGCTACTCGCTCTCGGTCCGCTACGGCTTCTCTGGCCTGGGGTCGCAGCAGTGGGATTCCTCGAAGGTCAACGTGGCGTTGGCGGGAGCCACGCTGCAGGTGCTGTTCAGCCTGGGCGGCAATCAGGGCAGGGGCATTTTTGTGGCAGGCATGCCAGCGTCGCAGCCGGTGTCCTGCGCGACGCTTGCCCCGCTCGGGCCACTGTCACCGACGCGGCCTCAGGGCGCGAGCGGCCTCTTCTACCAGCCTATCGCGAAGACGTACATGTACCTCTGGACGACGAACCTGTCCTGGGCGGGCACGTGCCGGAAATTCGTCATGACCCTGAACGACGGCTCGACCCACACGATGTACGTCAGGTTCGTGAGTCACGTGGGCCCCTGGACCTAGGAGCCGGCGTGCTGTCGCTTCTTGCGGCGGCCTCACGTGAAGGTACGTCCGCTTCATGCCGAGCCCGGCCGAGCCCGGCGCACGCTCGGTGGTTGCGTTCTGCCGCCTTCGGGGGTACACCCTAGAGAGCAGTACCCTTCGGGAAGGAGACCTCATGAGGTCCAGAAGACGCAACATCATCTTCGCGGCGGCGCTGGTGGTGGTCGCTCTCGTGATCGGCATCGTCTCGGTGGCCGGCGCCGGCTCGTCCACGACGCTCCCCACGGTCTCCGCCGAAGAGCTCATGGCGAAGATGGCTCAGTCGGACCTTCGCTCGCAGAGCGTGAGTGGCGAGGTCTCGTGGAACAACGGACTGTTCGGCAATCTCGAGATGCCGACCGGGATGGCGCAGATGCCGGCCCAGTCGCCGCTGCTGAGCAGCGGCTCCGGGCGCCTGTGGGCGAGCGAGGACGGCGTGCGCGTCGAGTCGCAGGGCAGTGGCGGCGATCAGGTGGCGGCCGTGAGCAAGGCGTCGCGGACCGCTTGGACGTACGACTCTGCCACAAAGACCGCGCAGCGCTACGTGATGACGGGCGAGGCTGTCGGCATGCCGTCGCCATCGCCCGCGGCGACGCTGGCGCCGGCCGTTATCAGCGCCTACCTGCAGAGGCTGGCGCCGTTCGCGACCGTCGAGGTGGGGGGCCAGACCACGGTGGCGGGACGTGAGGCATACACCTTGCGCATGACCCCGGTCGCCCAGGACACGGCTCTGGGGGTGGTCCAGGCGGCCATCGACGGCGAGACCATGATGCCGCTGCAACTCGAGGTCTTCGCCAAGAGCGGCGGCGAGGCCGTCCTGCGGTTCGGCTTCGACAGCATCTCCTATGAATCCGTGGACGCGGCGCTGTTCGAGTTTGCCGCGCCGGATGGCGCCAAGGTGACCACGGAGAATATCGACCCTTCGAAGATGCATGACCAGGCGGGCGCCAAGACTGGGCACTCAGCAGACGGCGGGCAGAAGCCGACCGAGGCTGAGAAGGCCGCGCGCGAGAAGCTCGCGCGCCGCGCCCTGCTTACGCTCGACCAGGCCAAGGGCCTGGTCGACTACCAGCTGGCTTGGGCGCGCGGGTACGACGCGCGGCCGTTCCGCTGGGCCTACGTCTTCGGCGAAGGCGGTCCGCTGGCGTCGACAGGCAGCCCGCTGTTCAAGATGGCAGGCGTGGACCAGCCATCGACGATGGGCCCCAGCACGGTGCTGCTCTACGGCTCCGGCTTCGGCGCCATCACGCTGGCACAGACCAAGACGACGCCCGAACTGACGAAGCAACTCGAGCAACTGCCGGCGCTGTTGGAGACGTCGACCGCAGGCGGCCCGCCCGTGCGTTCCATCACCACGCCGCTTGGCGGGGTGTCCATCTGGCAGCAGGACGGCACGACGCTCATGGCCGGCGGTCTGGTCACGAAGGCAGACCTCGACGCCTTCATCGCCGCGGTGCGCTGAGCCGCGGAGCGCTTGACGCAGTTGGCGACAGCGACACAGACGCCGGTGATCGATGAGGCGCGGCCCGAGCAGCAGAGCTGCGGAGGCCGCGCCCCCATCCTCACCACGCACGGGCTCACCAAGCAGTTCGCCGAGTTGCGTGCTGTGGACGGCCTCGACATGGAGGTCTGTCGCGGCGACGTCTTCGGCTTTCTCGGCCCCAACGGCGCCGGCAAGACGACCGTCATCCGCATGGTCCTGGGGCTGATCCGCCCGACGAGTGGCTTCGCCGAGGTCTGCGGGCATCGTGTGCCCGGCGATCTGCAGGGCGCTCTGCGCCACGTCGGCGGGTTCGTCGACGATCCCACCTTCTACCCGCTCATGAGCGCGCGCCGGAACCTGCGCCTCATGGGCAGCATGACTGGGCCCGTGAGTGAGGACCGTATCGATGAGGTGCTCGAGATCGTGGGGCTGAGCGAGCGCTCCGAGAGCCGCGTGGGCGGCTTCAGCCACGGCATGAAGCAGCGTCTCGGCATCGCCCAGGCGCTGCTGCACTCACCCGAGCTCATCGTGCTCGACGAGCCCACCAGCGGCCTCGACCCCCGGGGCATGAAGGACGTGCGCGAACTGATTCGCAGGCTCGGGGCCGGCGGCACGACTGTGTTCCTGAGCTCGCACCTGCTGCACGAGGTGGAGCAGGTGTGCACCCGAGCGGTGATCATCGACCGCGGCAAGGTCGTGGTGCAGGGGCCGGTCTCGCAGTTGCGGCCGCAGACCGACACGGTGAAGATCCTCACCGACGATCAACCCAGGGCCGCCGAGGCGCTGCGCGCCCAACTGGGCGCCGACGCGGTGCACGAGGACGAAGGCTACCTGATCCTGCGCGCCCCTGAGGCGGTGGTGCCCGAGATGGTGCGCCGGCTGGTCGTGGACGGCTTCGCCGTCCGCGCCGTCGTGCCGGCGTCGGAGCAGAGTCTCGAGGACTTCTTCCTCGAGCTCACGGGGAACGACGGGGACCGGCCGGCGCCGAAGAAGCGGCGCGCCGGCCTCGCCCGTCTGCTTCCGGGAGGCCGGCGATGAGTACGGACCACGCGACCGACGATGCCGCGGTGGGACCGAGCACATCTGCGGCGACCGCCACGGCCCAAACCAACGCGCACGGCAGTACGGCGCCTCCGAATGACGGGACATGCCTGGGGCCCGCTGTACCGCGAGTGGCTCAAGCTCCTGTACCAGCGCCGCAGCTACGTCATCTGGGGCGGCGCGTTCGTCGTTCCCTTCCTCATCGCCCTGGCGCTGTATCTGGCCGGAAGCGGCCCGGAAGGGGGCGAGGGCCCGCTGTTCATGTCGCAGGTGACGAGCAACGGCATGTACGTCGCCCTCGCCGCGCTGTCGGTGCTGCTGCCGTTCCTGCTGCCCATGGCGGCCGCGATGGTGGCCGGCTACATGATCGCCGGCGAGGCTGAGCTCGGCACCCTGCGCATCATCCTGTTGCGCCCGGTCAGACGCGGCTCGATGCTGCTCGCCAAGTGGACCATGGCGATGCTGTACCTCGCCGTCGGCTTCGGTCTGATGCTCGTCGGCGGGCTGCTCTTCGGGGCGCTGTTCTTCGAGCTGAAGCCGATGGTCACGTTCTCCGGCACGACGGTCGGCGTCTGGCAGGGCCTCGGGCTCATCGTCCTGTGCTGCCTGTACGGCCTCACGGCGATGGCCTGCATCGTCTCGCTGGCGCTCCTGTTCAGCGCCATCAGCGACTCGAGCCTCACGGCGCTCATCGCCACGATCGTCATCTACATCGTCGTCCAGGTGCTGATCGCCTTCAGCTACTTCGACTGGCTGGCTCCCTGGGTGTTCCCGCACTACTTCCTCGAGTACACGAACTTCTTCCGCGACCCCATCTACTGGGACCCGATCCTCAAGGGGCTGGCGGCGTTCGGCGTCTGGAGCGCCGGCATGACGTTCGTGGCCTACCTGTTGTTCCGGCGCAAGGACGTGCTGTCGTGATGGAGATGATGCGCGCCATGCAGTTGACGGCGCCCGCGCCGGCTTCAAAGGCGCCGCTCAGGCTGGTCGAGCTGCCGGTCCCCGAGCCCGGCCCGGGGCAGGTGCTGCTCCGCGTGCTGGCCTGCGGCGTCTGCCGGACGGACCTTCACATCCTCGAGGGCGAGCTGGCGCCGCACCGCTCGCCCGTCGTCCTCGGGCACCAGATCGTCGGCGAGGTCGTGGCGCTCGGTGCCGGCGCCGAACTGATGGCGCCGGGTGGGGAGTCGGGCGCGTCGCCCCTCGCCGTCGGCGAGCACGTCGGCGTGCCGTGGCTGCACCAGACCGACGAGACCTGCCGCTTCTGCCGGCGCGGCGACGAGAACCTCTGCGAGCACGCGCTGTTCACCGGCTGGGACGTGGACGGCGGCTTCGCCGAGTACACGGTGGCGCCGGCCGGGTTCGCCTACCGGCTGCCAGTCGGCATGACGCGCGATGGCCGCCGCGCCGCTGCTCTGCGCCGGCATCATCGGGTATCGCTGTCTGCGCCTGACCGGCGTGGTGGGCGACGACGCCGGGCTGCCTTCGGCCGCCGCCGCGGCCGCCGCGGGGTATGTCCGTCCGCGCCGCCTCGCCATCTACGGCTTCGGCTCGGCTGCGTCGCTCTGCGCCCAGATCGCCATCTGGCGTGGCTGGGAGGTGTACGGCATCGCCCGCGACGAAGAACACCGTGCGATGGCGCGCGAGCTCGGCGCCGTCTGGGCCGGGGAGAGCGACGACGACCCCGGCGTGCTCTACGATGCGGCGATCGTCTTCGCGCCCGCCGGCGAGCTGGCGGTCGACGCCCTGCGCCGCCTCGACAAGGGCGGCATCGTGGCGCTGGGCGGGATCTACTCGTCGCCTATCCCGCCCATCGAGTACCCGTGGATCTACCACGAGCGCGTCATCCGCAGCGTCGCCAACTCGACGCGCCAGGACGCCCGCGAGTTGCTCCGTGACGCGGCCCTCATCCCCGTCGTGAGCCGTGTGCAGGAGTACGACCTCGAGCAGGCCAACGAGGCGCTGCTCGACCTCAAGGAAGACCGGGTGCGCGGGCTCGGCGGTGCTGAGAGTCTCTGCGTGGAGACGGAGACCGCAGTGCTGTCGCGCGGGTCACGCCCGCGCCGTCAGTAGCCTCATATGCAGTCGAAGAGGGCGTAGTCGGCGCTCCCCGCCGCGGCTTGGCCGCCGCAGGCGCCGGCGGCGACGCAGTCGGCGCCGGCCGGAGCGGCGATCGTCCCGTGCGTAGCCCGGGGTGCCCCTTCGTCGGCCTCCGCCTGCAGTTCCAACAGCATCGGGCGAACCAGATCGCAGTACGGGAAGGGCGCCGCGTAGCCGGCCGGCTCGTCGTGCGCGCGGGCGGCGTAGTGCGCCTGCACCCAGCACTCGCCGCCGCAGGCGTCGACCACGGGGCAGGCGCGGCACTCGGCCCTGTCGCGGGCGCGCGCGGCGCGCAGCAGCCGCAGGCTGCTGGACGCGCGCCAGATCGTCTCGAGGCTCTGCTCGCGCAGCGACCCAGCCACGAAAGCCGGGTCGCCGGCCGTGATGACGCAGGCGTGCACACGGCCGTACGGGTCTATGGCGAGGTCACGGCAACCTGAGGCGCACAGGTCGTTGCGCGACCCGAGCCGCCGTCTCCAGCTTGAGATGTTGTCCACCACGAGGCCGATCTCGGTCGCGGTCACCAGCAGTTCGCGCAGCGTGGTGAGCATCTCCTCGCCACTGGGGACAAGCTCGAGGTCGTCGGGCAGGCCGCCCTGCTGATGCGGCAGGATGAGATGGAGCCGGCTGATCCCGGCGGCGCGCAGCTCACGCGCGAGCTGCGTCAGCCCGGGCAGCGCCGGCCGTACGAGCACGGTGTTCGCCAGCGGCTGGAGGCCGACGCCGAGCAGGTTGGCCATCGAGGCCATGATGTCGGCGTAGCTACCGGGGCCACGCAGCGCGTCGTTGATGGCGCGCGGTCCGTCGATGCTCGCCAAGGGCCGCAGCAGGCCGCGCCCGGCGCGGCTCAGTTCGGCCGCTGTGGCTTCGTCCACATAGCTGTTGAAGAAGAAGCGCGCATGGGCTTGGTGCGTGCCGGTGATGTGGTCGAGCAGTTCGATGAAGTCGTCGCGCAGCAGTGGGTCGCCGCCGATGAACACGAAGCTCGAGGCGCCCAGTGCCACGCACTGGTCGATTGCGTCCTTCCACTCCGCCGTCGTGAGCTCCCCGGGGTCCCGGGCGGCATCCTTGTTGTAGCAATGGCGGCAGTCGCGACCGCAACGGTGCGTGACGTGCAGATAGATCTCACGGAGGCCGAAGGACGGCTCGCCGCGCAGCGGAGCATCACCGTCGAGACGGGCGAGCACGGCGAGATCGGCCGGTTCGTCGACATCCATCCAGAGCGGCAACTGCACGGTCTCGAGACCACGCTCCCGGGCGGCGCGAACCGTGTGGCCAAGGAGCGCCGCAGTGCTCATCGGTGATGAGGCGAGCAGGGCGATGACGGCGTCGCCGTGGGTCTTCCACGTCGCTGCGTCGAGCCCGATGAGGTAGTAGCCGCCGTCGGTGGCTGGGCCCAGGACGATGCGGCCGGGAGACGGAGCAGCCGCGAGGTTCGCGAACGCCTGCTCGAGGTAGGAGACGGGGATGGCCGGGCTGTCGCTGTTGACGGCGACGACCGATGCGGCGCCCGCGGCGAAGAGATCGGCGAAGACGCCGGCGAGGCGCGCGCCGAGCGTGTCGCCGTGCTGCGCGAGGCGACGCCAGCGTGCCGAGCGTCCGGCCAGCGGATCGGACGGCGACCCCGCGAGCGCGGGTGCCGCGTTGTGGGACGGACCTGCGGCCCGCGCTGTCTCGCCGCCCGGGCTCGCCGCGGCCAGGACCAGGTCGACATCCTGGATGGACTCGGCCTGCGCGAGCGTGCCGAGCAGAAGCCGCTGGTAGACGGCCAGCGCCTCGTCGTTGCCGATCTGTGCGGCCAGGCGCGTCTTCACTGAGCCACGTACGAGCGACTTGGCCATCACCGCCAGGACGGGCCGCCCCTCGTGCGCCGCCGGGTCGAGGCCGGACGTCATGTGCGTCTTCTCCAGCTCATCCTGTGCTCAGTATGCGGCACGGCCTCCGTCGCGGCCAGCGTAGCGCCGCCGCGTCGTCTGAGCCACCACCACGCCGCCAGTGTGCCGAGTTGCCGCCACGGCGGCGCCTGCGCCGGCCAGCGTCTGGCGAGCGCCTCCGGGAAGGGCGCGGCCAGACCGATCACGACCGGCAGCCAGATGCCGGCGGCCAGGCCGAGGGTCAGAGGCGCCAGCCAATACCAGGCGTGCACGACGGGCATACAGACGATAAGCAGGGTCAGCGTCCAGGCGAACGCCGGCGCCGTGCGCGCCCGTCCCCGCTGGGACCGGGCGATCCACACGGCGCCGGCGACGAACGCCGCCGCACTGAGGACCCCCGCGACCCCAGGCGCGACGACGCGCGTGAGCAGCGAGAAGAGGAGCGCTCCGCCGGTCCAGCCCGTGCCGCTCTCGAAGAGGGAGCCGAAGGCGCCGCCGCTGAGCAGGTACGGCAGGTAGGGAACGATCAGTGCGGGGATGAAGCCGGCGAGGAAGCGGGCCGGCTTTGCCCGCCCGCCGAGCAGCGCCGGCACCAGCAGCGCCGCCGGCGTCAGCTTGAAGGCGGCCGCCAGGCCGAGGAGCGCGCCTGCCTGCCAGTCGCGGCCGCGCAGCAGCGCGGCCGCGGCGAGCACGACGAGGCTCACGGCCACGATCTCGAGATGCGCCGCGCCCCAAGTCTGTACGATGACCGCGGGGCAGAGCAGGTACAGCACCGTCGCCTGTCTCCTGCGTTTGGCGTCGGCCAGCCACCACACGGCCGCCGCGGTGAGCAGGTCGAAGGCGCCGAAGAGCAGCTTGAAGGCGAGCACGCCGCCGCCGCTCGCGGCGACGCCGTAGAAGGCCGCTTCGGCCAGCGGCGGGTAGACCGTCCTCAGCGTGGGGTGGTTGACGCGCTTTCGGTCGGCGTAGCCCACCCGGTCGAGACGCGGATCGTCGGGCGCGTAGCGATACGGGTTGACACCCGTCTGCTGCACGCGGCCGTCCCACTGGTAGCGGTAGACGTCGTCGCTGAGGCTCGGCACCCCCGGCAGGAAGATGATGCGCAGGACGACGGCGGCGACGAGGGCGCCGCGCAGCGGCAGCGTCGCCGCCGCCGTCGCCAGCAGGGCGAAGCCGGCCAGCGAGAGGCCGTAGAATGCCATGAAGCGCTCAGAGTGGGCGAGGAGGTCGCCGGAGAGCGCCAGACCACAGAGACCTGCGGCCAGCAGGCCGAGACCGAGGTAGGCGCGCAGGCGTGGACGCTTCATCACAAGGCCCAGACTACTTCATCGTCGTGCCGGTGCTCGACGAGGCCGCGGCCCTTCCGGCCTTGCTGGCCGAGCTGCGCGGCCTCAGTCTGCTCGGCCGCACGCTCTTCGTGGATAACGGCTCGTCCGACGGCAGCCCCGAGCTGATCGCCGCGGCCGGCGCGACCCTGCTGAGCGAGGCGCGGCGCGGCTACGGGTACCCCTGCCTCGCGGGTGCTCGCGCGGCGGCTGCACGTGGCGCCCGGGCCGTCGTCTTCATGGAGGCGGACGGGACCGACGACCCGGTGCAGGTGCGCGACCTCGTCGGTCCCGTCCTCGCCGGCGCCTTCGATCTGGTCGTCGGCTCGCGGCGCCGGGCCGTGCACGGCGGCGCCGCCGGCCGGATGCCGCTGCATCAGCGCCTCGGCAACGACTGGCTGGCCCTCAATCTGTTCGTCTTCTTCGGCCTGCGTCTGAGCGACGACGGGCCGTTCCGCGCCGTCCGCCTCGACCTTCTGGAGTACCTGCGTCTCGAGGAGCGCGCCTACGCCTTCCCCACGGAGATGGTGGTGAAGGCGCGCCTCGTCGGGGCGCGCATCGCCGTGCGCGACACGCGCTACCGGCCGCGCGCCGGGCGCTCCAAGATCGCGGGCACCTGGCGGGGGACCATCGGCGCCGTCCGCGACATCTTCTGGTGCCTGTTGCGCCTGCGGCTGTTCGGCTTTCGCCTGCGTCAGTAGATGGGCAGGCGCGGATGCGGTCGTCGTTGCGCGAAACGCGCATCCACGCCGAGCGTGCGCCCGGACTGCCCGAGCGCGATGGCCACCAGCAGCAGGAACATGATGATGTAGGTGCCGGGCCATTCCCCCGTGCCGGACGTGGCCACGAGCAGGTTGAGCTGGAAGCCCGCCGCCAGCAGACCAGAGACCGGGGTGAAGACGCCCAGGACGAGGAACACCCCGAAGACGAGGAACTCGACGACCAGCTGCCCGTAGGCGAAGAGCGCCGCGTTGGGGATCAGGTAGTCGTTGAGGACGGTCGCGTACACCCCCACCCTGGTCGTGTCCGCGTAGTTCTGCACGAAGTCGGCCCAGCCGTCCGGCGTGTAGAACCCCTTGGCGAGATTGTCGGCCCACACGGCGAGGAAGATCAGGCCCATCATGATGCGCAGGCACGCGAGCAGCAGTTCGTTGCGACCTTCTCGCGTGCTCCAGAGGCTCATGTCGTCAGCCGCCGGCGACCGGCGGGATGACCTCCACGTGGTCTCCGGCGGAGAGCGTGGTCGCCAAGGCGGCCGCGGGCGCCAGGTGCCGGCCGTTGAGGACGACGCTCACCAGCAGCCGGTCGTTGAGGAAGAGGCGCTGCGCGTAGCGCGGCGCTTGCGCCGCGGCTGCCCGCAGCGCCTGGCCCACGGAGTCCGCGTCGCAGTCGAGGACGAGCGCCGGCTGCGGTGCGGTGAGGGCCGCCGGAAGGATGACCTGGACGCCAGGCATCTAAGCGATCATCCGCTCGACGGCCTGCAACGCCCTCACGCGGACGTGCTCCGGCACGGTGACCTCGTGCTCGAGGACGTCGTCCCACTCGTCGTCGAGTGTCGCCACGCACTTCTCGAGCGTGGTGAGCTTCATGTTCGGGCACACGGCCCTGCGCGAGGCGGGCACGAACACGCGGTCCGGGTAGCGGAGGCTGAGACGATGCAGGAGGCCGGTCTCGGTGGTCACCACGAAGACGCCGGCATCGCTCTGCGCGGGATAGCGCAGCATCCCGGACGTGCTCGTCACGACATCGGCGATCTCGAGCACCTCGCGGCGGCACTCGGGGTGGGCCATGAGGACGGCACCGGGGTGGTCGGCACACACAGCCTGGATGTCGGCGGCGCGGTAGTCGTCGTGCACGTGGCAGTAGCCCGGCCAGAGGATCATGGTCTCGGTGCGCCCGGTCTGGCGCGCGACGTAGTCGCCGAGATTGCGGTCGGGCACGAAGATGATCTGCTGGTCCTTGGGGAAGCGCTCGACGATGGCCACGGCGTTGGCGCTCGTGCAGCACACGTCGGTCTCGGCCTTGATGGCGGCCGAGGTGTTGACGTAGGCGACGACCACGGCGTCCGGATGCTCGGCCTTGAGGGCGCGCAGCCCTGCCACGGTGACCATGTCGGCCATGGGGCAGCCGGCGCGCTTGTCGGGCATGAGGACGGTCTTGTGCGGCGACGAGGATGGAGGCCGTCTCGGCCATGAAGTGGACGCCGCAGAAGAGGATGACGCTGTGCTCGTCCGAGGCGGCGAGGCGCGCCAGCTCGAGCGAGTCGCCGGTGTGGTCGGCGGCGTCCTGCACCTCGGCGCGCTGGTAGTTGTGGGCGAGGATGACGGCGTCGCGCTCGGCGGCGAGACGACGGAGTCGCTGCTGGAGGTCGTTCAGTTCAGGCATGTGGGCTCCTGATCGGCGCGCGGATGCTGAAGGGCCGGGGGGCGCTGCGCCCGCCGGCCCCCACCTCGTGAGTATAGCGGCAGGCGTGCCGGGCGTGCGGCGATCGCTTGCCCTCCAACTTCAGTCGGGGTCGGCGGTCGTGTCCTCGACCGCCGCCTCGCCGCCGCCTTCGAACGCCCTGTTCACCTCGACCCCCGCGAGCACCGCGATATTCAGGATCCACGCCCAGACAAGTGCGGCCACCGCGGCGCCGAGGGTGCCGTAGACCTCGTTGTACGAGCCGAAGTGCGCGAGATAGAAGCTGAAGCCGAGCGAGGCGACGATCCAGGCGATCACAGCCAGCGCGGATCCGGGCAAGAGGCGCCAGAACGCCGGCTGGTGCCGGGACGGGGCGTACTTGTAGAGCAGTGCGACCATCAGCACGGCCGTGCAGAACAGGATCGGCCAGGTGAGTCTGGCCAAGCCCGACGAGGCTGCTCGTGTCGAGCTCGAGCGCAGCCGCGGCCCAGCGGCCCAGCGGCCCAGAGAACGGTCACCATTGCGACGGCGGCGGTGAACATCACGAGCAGCACCACCGCGAGGCCGAGGCGGATGGGGAGGCCCCGCAAGTAGGTGCGGCTGGTGGTCACCTCATAGATGACGTCCGAGGACCACATGAAGGAGCGGATGTAGCCGGAGGCGGACCACAGGGAGGCGAGCAAACCGATGCCGAGGAACACGCCGGTGCTCGGGGAGGCGAAGATGCTGTCCAGCACGTCGGAGACGAGGTCGACCGCCCACTGCGAGCCGGTCTTCTCGCCCACCGCGTTGAGGACCTCGTGCAGCGTGTCCTGTGGGATGCCGACCACACCGAGGAGGCTGACGACGACGAAGAGCGCCGGGAACAGCGAGAGCACCGTGAAGTAGGTCAACGAGGCTGAGAGCTGCGGCAGGTTGTGCCGCATGGCGGTACCCACGAGCGCGAGCGCGCGACGCCAGAGTGCGGCCGTTTGCCGCTGCTCCTCGGGTTCCTTGCCCGCCTCCACGCCGCCTCCCTCAGTCGATGAGGCGGCTAGCTTATCTCACGCGTGGTCGGCGTCGGCCGCCTGGTCCGCTGAGCCGCCCTCGCGCACCGCGCGCAACCGTTCCTTGAACCCGGTCTCCTCCATGATGGTCTGCACTTCCCTCACCGCCGCTTCGGGCGGGAACAGGTCGCCCAGGCCGAGCTCGGCGCGCACCTCGAGCAGGTGCTCCATGTAGGACGTCCACTTCTCTCCCCACGCCTCCCCGATGGCGGGGAAGAGCAGGTGCGGGTCGCCCCCCATGCCCTTCTCGTAGAAGGTGGCGCACCACTCGGCGAACGGCTTGACGTGCCGATGCGCCTGGCCGCTCTCCACCTGGAGTCCGCGCAGGACCTGGTTGATCACGGCGACGCTGTTGTGCCGCGGGCAGCGGCTCTGGCACGTGTAGCAGTAGTAGCAGTACCACAGCGAGTCGTCGGTCAGGAGGCTCTCGTCGCCGTCCAGGGCGCGCCGCGCGATCTCTCGCGGCGTGTAGTCGGTGAAACGGGCCGCAGGGCAGGCCGAGGTGCAGATGCCACACTGGATGCAGCTTTGGAAGCCTTCCCTGTGGTCGTGCATGCGCGGATCGTCGAGGATGTGTTGCACCAGTTCCGGGTTCCGCTTCGGCGCCTGTGCGAAGCTGTTCTCGGCGATGATCGCGTAGGGGTTCGTGGCTGGGCCGTCGGGCCGCTTCTCATCAACCATCTGGCTGGTCCTCCGGGGCGTTCGGGGCGGCCCGGAAGAACTCGGGCCAGAAATGGACGGCGACGTCGCTCTTGAGCTCGCGCGCCGCCGACCGCAGGTTGTCGCAGCAGAGCGCACAGCTGCTGACCACCGGGGCGCTCTGCTCCGCGGCGAAGCCGAGCAGCATGGCGCTGGCCTTGGTGGTGCCGCGGAAGGTGCCGCCCAAGGCGCCGCAGCAGCCGCTGTGGAGGCTCGGGTACGACGTGCTCATGTCGGCGCCGGCCATCTCGGCGGCATCGCCGAGGGCGGCGAGCGCGGCGTCGCGGTCGGCCAGACAGCCGACGTAAGGCACGAAGCGCGGCGCCGCGGCCTGCAGGCCGATGCCGCGGCGTCGCGCTCGCGCGATGAGCGTGTCCCACAGAGGGACCGTCGACACGCCTGCCTTCGCCAGGCTGTCGTCGCAGGCCGGGCACACGGTCTGGACCGTTTCCCCGGTCTGGAACCGACTGCCCACCGCGCCGCGGCTGGGGTGGCCGCAGCACCCGGCGTCCGCGCCTCCTCGAGGCGGACGCCGAACCCTGCGGCCACATCCCGCACAAGAGCGTGGAGCGCGTGATCCTGCGGGATGGAGCAACCGGCGTAGAACGGCACGGTGATGGCGGCGTCCGCCGCCGGCCCTGCTGCGTTGGCCGGCCCGGTCGCTACGGCCGGCCACGCCGTGCTCGTCTGACGCGTTCGGCCGAGTGGCAGCATCTGCTTGGCGAGACGCATGCCCGCGCCGGCGGCGCCGGTCTTGTCCTTCGGCATATGGCCGCGCGCCATCATCGCGAGACCGAACTGCATGGTATCGATGCGGGGACGCTTGCGCAGCCGCGTCGTGGCGACGTCAGCCGCGGAGCGCTCGGGGCAGCGGATCGCCGCGCCGTGCTCCCGCTCCAGCTGTCGCAGGCGCGCCAGGATGCCGGCCACGTCGATCTCCATACGGCAGACCTCAGTGCAGGCGCCGCAGCCGGTGCAGCGCCAGAGGTCATCGCTCTTGAGCACCGCCTCCACGTCGCCGGCGAGGATGAGGCGCACGATGCGCCGAGGCCCACGGTAGAGCTCGCGGCCGCTCGGGCAGGACGACGTGCAGGCGCCGCACTGGTAGCACGGGTAGCACTCGCGCGCCAGGCGCTTGAACTCCTCGCGGACGGCGGGCGGGTAGGCGTTCTGTTCAGCGGTCGTGGCCACAGCCGTCGCCTCCTTCGCAGCGGCCCGAAAGGGCGGCGGCGCCGCACGAGGCGCCCGCCAGGGCGCCGGCGGGGGCGCCGATCAGCTGCATCTCGTGCGTCAGCATCTCGCTGCCCATGCCGCCGCCGGTGGCCTTGGCATGGAACATGCGGATCTGCCGGCCGACGCTGTGGCGGTCGACGGCGCAGAGGTGCCAGAGCTCGAGCGGCAGCGGCGTGCCCGAGGCGGCGAGCAGCTCCTCGGCGATCGCCATCTGCTCGGCCGCGCTGGTGTCGCCGGTGCGGTACTGGCAGCGGCCCGAGGCGCAGCCGGCGAGGAACACGCCGGCCGCCCCGAGGCGGGCCGCCTCGACGATGTGCAGGGCGCTCACTCGCCCGAGGCAGGGCAGCTCCACGAGCCGCACGGACTCGGGGTAGTGGTCGCGGCGCTGCCCGCTGAGCCCGATGGCGGCGCCGGCGCACTCCTTGCAGTAGAAGCCGACGACGGGCTTGTCGACGCCCTTGGTCATCAGCGCGAGGCGGCCGAAGAGCGCGTCGTCGCTGAGGTTGTGCAGGATCGCCATCTCCGGGCAGTTGGCGACGCAGATGCCGCAGGCGCGGCAGGTCTCCGGGTCGATGACGGCGAGCTTGCCGTCGTCCTTGACCTCGGCCGGCCGCGCGGCGTCCGCCGGCCGCTCCACCAGAGTGATGGCCCCGAAGGGGCACACGGTGACGCAGGTGTCGCAGCCGACGCACTGCGCCGCGTCCACCTGCGAGGCGGCCGTGCCCCGTCGTCCCGCAGAGGTGAGGAAGTTGTGGATCTCGCTGGCGACCGCCGAGGCCTCGGTGTTGACCTCGATGAGGGCCTTGGGCCCCGACGCCGAGCCACACACGAAGATGCCTTCGCCGCGCGTCTCCGTGGCGCGGTTCTTGCGGTCGAGGATCTCGATGAAGCCGTCGGGGTCGCGCGTGATGCCCAGCGTTTGGGCGACGTCCTCAGCGTCGGGCGCCGGCACCATGCCGGTGCTGAGCACGACGAGGTCGGGCCGCAGGACGCGCTTCCGTGCCGCGGTCACGTCCTCGACCTCGATCACGGGGCGGCCCTCGGCGTCGAACTGCACCTCCGGCGGCGTGCCGCGGAGGAACTCGACGCCCGCCTGGCGCGCCGCCAGGAACCAGTTCTCGTAGCCCACGCCGGCCGTCCTCATCTCCAGGTAGCAGATGACGACTCTCATCTCGGGGAAGAGCGTGCGCAGGCGGATGGCGTGCTTGAGGGCGATCATGCAGCAGAGGCGCGAGCAGTGCGGCAGATGGCGACGGTCGCGCGACCCGGCGCACTGCACCATGACGAGTTCCTCCACCGGCATCCGGCCGAGGGACGCCTGCGCCGCCCAGTCGTCCATCATCTCGGCGAGCTCGACCTGGGTGATGACGCCGTCGTGGCCGTAGCCGAGGTACGAGAAGTGCTTCTCCGGCGCGGGCCGGCAGCCGGTGGCCGCGAGGATGGCGCCGGCGTGGACCGTCGTGCGTTCCGGTGACTGCGAGAAGTCGATGGCGTCCACAGGGCACGCTGTCACGCACTTGCCACAGAACGTGCAGGTGTCGAGATCGATGGTGCGCACCACGCGGCCATCGTAGAACTCGCTGAAGATGGCCTTCATGCCCGGCTCCGATGAGTCCACCGGGCACACCGCCTCGCAGGCGCCGCAGTTGACGCAGGCGTCGGTCACGATGTTGGGCAGCCGCCTGATGCTCACCCGGAAGTCGCCGGGGTGACCGCTGACCGACTCGACGGTGGCGCGCCGCGAGATGGTCAGGCCGGGATGGTCGAGGGCGACGTTGCGGTGGAAGCACTTGCGGGTGCCGGCCTGGGCGTCGGTGGTGGGCAGACACTGCCCGCAGTCGTTGGTGGGAAAGACGGTGCCGATGCGCGCGGCGCGGCCGCCGAGGAAGGGCCGCCGCTCGACGAGCTCCACATGATGACCCATCTGCGCGAGCTCGGCGGCGGCCTGCGTGCCGGCCACGCCGCCGCCGATCACGACCACCGTGTTCTCGCGCGTGGCATGGCTCATGGCGTCGGCGGGCGGGTCGGGATAGGCGAGCGACGAAGCGATGATGCGCTGCGCCTTGTCGGTGACCGCGTCGCGGTCGTCGCCGTGCACCCAGCTGCAGCCCTCGCGGATGTCGGCGACCTCGAGGGCGAGGCCGCGGGCGAACAGCTTGTGGAAGCGGCGCGCCGCGAAGTCCTGGGAGCAGCCGGCGAACACCAGCTGTCGTCCGTCGCCGACCTCCATCAGCTCCAGGAGCTGGGCCTGGCCCTCGCGGCTGCACCAGTGCCGGCCGCGGATCACGCCGGCGCTCGCGCTCACCTGCCCCTCGAGCTGGTCGAAGTCGATGTTGCCCATCGTCCCGGCGCACTCGCAGAGGAGCACGAGCGGCTGGTCGGGGAGCGTCTCTGTGCCGGGGGAGGTCATGCGCGCGCCGCTGCGGCTGCCGCCGTCACGCTCTCCGCCTGCGGCGGTCGCGCCTCGATCGCCTTTGTCGGGCAGCCCCGCGCGCAGGTGCCGCAGCCGAGGCATCGCTCGGGGTCGTAGACGATCGTGCGGAAGACGGTGACGCGCGGCGGCACGGCGACGGGGCCGTCGGGCTCGTGGCGCATGATGCGCCGCAGCGCGTCGCCGAGGGCGCCGCGGCGACTGCCCGGCGGCGCCTCGAGCAACTGCGTGACGTCGAACGTGTCGCCGCGGCGTGAGGCGCCGGATGGGCAGTGCACGGCGCACTTGCCGCAGCCCACACAGAGCTCCTCGTGGCGCACGATCTCGCAGCCGAGGCCGGTGGTGGTGGCGGTGAGGCCGCCGGGCAGGCGGTCGACGATCGCACGGCCGCGTTCGGTGAGGGGCATCAGACGGCCGCCATCGCCGGGTTCGCCGGACGGAGACCGGCGCTCGAGCGCTGCAGCGGCGGCAGCGCCTGGATGGTCCGGTCCATCTCCTTGACGGCGGCCACGAACCGCGGCGGCTCGCCGGCGCTCATCGTGAACATGCGGCAGCGCTGCGGTTCGACGCCGACGCTGGCGAGCATGCGTTGCACGAACGCGACTCGGTCGATGGCGTTGAAGTTGCCCTCGCGGTAGTGGCACTGGCCCTCGAGACAGCCGGCCACCATGACGCCGTCGGCGTTCTCGGAGAGGGCGGTCAGCATGTGCAGCGGGCTCACGCGGCCGGTGCAGGGCATCAGCACCAGGCGCACGCTGGGCGGCAGCGGCGTGCGTGCGTTGGCGCTCGCGTCCGCCGCGGCGTAGGCGCACTCGCGGCAACAGAAGGCGACGATGCTGCGGTCTTCGGCGGCCATCAGACGGTCGCCTCCGCCAGCACTTCGTCGTCGCTGAAGCCGCCGAGCTGGATGGCGCCCGTCGGACATTCGGCCGAGCAGATGCCGCACCCGCGGCAGATGTTGGGATCGACCAGGGAGTGGGCCGTGACTCCCGGGGTGAGCGTCACGGCCATCTGCGGGCATGCGGTCACGCAGACGCCGCAGGCGATGCACACGTCGGGGTCGCTGGCGGCGACCTGAGCGGGGGTGAGCGCGAAGCCTGTCGAGAGCATCGAGATCGCGCGCGCCGCCGCCGCTTTGGCTTGCGCGATGGATTCGGGGATCGTCTTCGGGCCCTGCGCCGTGCCCGCCACGAACATGCCGGCGCGCTGGGTGTCGACCGGCCGCAGCTTCGCGTGGTACTCGCGGATGAAGCCGGCGGACCCCGTTTGCAGCCCGGCCACCTTGGCGATGTCGCGCGTGCCCTGCGAGCTCTCGAGACCGGCGGAGAGCACGACCATGTCGAACAACTCCTCCTGCTTGCGGCCGGTCATGGTGTCTTCGAAGCGCACGCGCAGGCTGCCGTCCTGCTCCTCCATGATCTCGCCGACGCGGCCGCGCACGTAGCGCACGCCGCGTTCCTGTACGAGCCGGTAGTACTCCTCGTGCGCCTTGCCGGGCGCCCGCAGGTCGGTGTAGCCGATGGTGACCTCGGTGGCGGCGTCGTGCTGCCGGATCAGTGAGGCGTGAAGCGTAGCGAACAGGCAGCAGACCGCCGAGCAGTGCTCGTTGCCGGTCGAGGTGCAGTCGCGCGAGCCGACGCACTGCAGCATGAGGACCTTCTTGGGGTGCGCGCCGTCCGAGGGACGCAGCAGCTCGCCCTCCGTCGGCCCGGAGGCGGCCAGCAGACGCGCGACCTGGCTCTGCGTGAGCACGTTGCGGTAGCGCCCGTAGCCGAGCGGTGTCTTGCGCGTGGCGTCGTACTCCTGGTGCCCGGTGGCGACGATCACGGCGCCGACCGTGAGCTCCTCGATGACCTCCGTCTGATCCCAGTCGATGGCGCCCGAGGGGCAGGCCTTGACGCACGAGTCGCACTCGCTGCAGATCGCGCAACTCAGGCAGCGCTCGGCCTCGGCGATCGCCTCCTCGGCAGTGTAGCCGAGGCTGACCTCGCCCCAGTGCGCGCGGCGCTCGAGGCCGTCGATCATCGTCATCGGCACGCGCTGACCGATGGCGATGGCCTCCAGCTCGGCGTCACTCGGGCGGGCGGTCTCGCGCTCTTCCGTCCAGACCGGTAGCAGGCGTTTGCCGCGCAGGTGGTTGTGGATGGCGGCGGCGCCTCTGCGGCCCGCCGCCACGGCCTCGATGGCCGTGTAGAAGCCGAGGGCCGCGGCGTCGCCGCCGGCGAACACGCCGTCGCGGGTCGTCATCATCGACTCGCGGTCGATGCAGATCTGACCGTTCTCGAGCCGCAGTCCCTCGCAGCCTTGGGCGAAGTCATCGACGAGTGCCTGGCCGACGGCGAAGATGACGGTGTCGGCGGCGAGCTCGAAGTCGGAGCCCGCGATGGCGACGGGCTGGCGGCGACCGGAGGCATCGGCGTCGCCGAGCTCGCAGCGGCACAGCCTGAGGACGGCGACCTGGTCGTCGTCGCCGACGATGGCGAGGGGCTGGACGAGGAACTCGACCTTGAGGCCCTCCTCGCGCGCGTCCTCGACCTCGCCGGCGTTGGCCGGCATCTCGATCTCGCTGCGGCGGTAGGTGAGCGTCACATCGGGCTCGAGGCCGGCCTGCCGTTGCAGGCGGATGGCGCTGCGCGCGGCGTCGAGCGCCACGTCGCCGCCGCCGATCACGACGACCTTCTCGCCCACCGGCGGCGTGCCGCCGAGGTTGAGCTCGCGCAGGAACTCGACCGCCCGGGTCACGCCCTGCAGGTCGTCGCCGGGCAGCGCCACCTCCGCGCTCTTCTGCAGGCCGGTGGCCAGGTAGACGGCGCCATAGCCGTCGTCGAACAGGCCGTCGACGGTGAAGTCCACGCCGGCCCGCCGGCCGAGCTTCAGCTCGACGCCGAGGGCGAGGATCTGGTCGATCTCACGCTGGATGACGTCGTGCGGCAGGCGATAGTCGGGGATGCCGGTGCGCAGCATGCCGCCGGCGACGGGCAGCGCCTCGAAGACCGTGACCTGGTAGCCGAGGTGGGCCAGGTCGCGGGCGCAGGTGAGGCCGGTCGGGCCGGCGCCGACGATGGCCACGCGTTCCGCGTGGACGATCGGCGCCGGCGGCACCGGCACGGCCGGTCCGACGGTGTCGGCGACGAAGCGCTTGAGGCTGGCGATGGCGATGGGCGCGTCCACGTCGCCGCGGGCGCAGACCGTCTCGCAGAGGTGCGTGCAGATGCGCCCGCAGACGCTGCTGAACGGGTTGGGCTCGCTGGCCACGCGGTAGGCGTCCTCGAAGCGGCCGGCGGCGATGAGCGCCACGTAGCCCTGCGCCGAGGTGTGGACGGCGCAGGCGCTCTTGCACGGGCTCCAGCCCTTCTTCTCGACGGCGAAGGTCGCCGGCACGGCGCCGGCGAAGGGCCGCGAGATGGCGGTACGGTCCGCCACGCCGAACTCGAACTCGCTCGGGTACGTCACCGGGCAGACAGCGGCGCACTCGCCGCAGCCCACGCAGGCCTCGCTCACGTAGCGGGGCTTGTGGCGCAGCTTGACCGTGAACTCCCCCGGCGGTCCCGTGATCGCGTCGACCTCGGTGAGGGTGTGCACGTGGATGCGTCCTTCGAGGGCGGTGCTCGTGAGGCGCGGCGCCAGCGAGCACATCGCGCAATCCTCGGTGGGGAACGTCTTGCTGAGCCGCGCCATGTAGCCTCCGAGCGACTGCTGGCGCTCGACCAGGTGCACGTCGATGCCGCTCCCGGCGAGCTCCTCGGCGGCGGTCATGCCGGCGATGCCGCCGCCGACCACCAGGGCCGTGCGGTGCAGGAAGGTCCGGCGGCGCGGCAGGTCGCTCTGGTACCGCGCCCGCGCCACGGCCCCCTCCACGATCTTGAGCGCCTTCTCCTGGGCGCGGACCGGGTCGTCGCGGTGCACGAACGAGCACCCCTCGCGGATGTTGGCGAAGGCCACGGCGTTCTCGCCGAGGCGCAGGTCGCGGGCGATGCGCTCGAAGGTCGGCCCCTGGAAGCGCGGCGAGCAGCTGGCGATGACGAGGTGGTCGAGCCCGCGCTCCTCCACGGCGGCCGAGATCATCTGGTGGCCCTCGGTGCCGCACATGAACTGATTGATGGCGACGGTCGTGACGCCCTCGAGGTGCTTGACGTGCTCGGCGAGCGCCGGCAGGTCGATGACGCTGCTGATGTTGCCGCCGCACTGGCAGAGGAAGACGCCGGTCCTCATCGCGCGCCCGCCTTCTGCCGGGCGCCGATGCGCTCGAGGAAGGGCTCGACGTTCTGGGAATGGGTCTGGACGCCGACGTCCTTCTCGGGGTCGGCGCCGAGCGCCAGCGCGAGGAGTTGCTGCACGTGCAGGTGCACGAACGGGTACTCCTCGCCGGCGCTCGCCGAGATGATGTCGTGGTAGCGGTCGAACTGCACGTGGCAGTTCGGGCACATGTGCACGAGCACGTCGACCTGCTCCTGAGCGAGACGGCGGAGCTTCTGCTGGGTCACGGCGACCGAGATCGAAGGGTTCACAAAACGGTTGCGGAAGCCCGCGCCGCAGTGCAGCGTCTTCTCGTTGTAGTTGCCTGTCGGGGTGACGCCGGCGGGCATGAGCAGCTCCTCCGGCACCATGAAGTCCTCGTTGTCGCCCAGGGTCTCATCGGGGAAGACCTTGCAGTAGTGACAGGCGGGGTGCGTGGCGACCTTGATGCCGTCGAGGCGCCGCCGTACGAGCTCGGGGATCGATTCGTGCGCCCCCCAGAGGATCTCGAGGGTGTGCTTGTGCTGCACCGTGCCGGCCACCGCGTCGTCGTAGCGGCGTCCGACCTTGTCGAGCACCTCGTTGGTGCTGCGGCGGTGCTCGTCCACGTCGAGGATGTTGCGCGCCTTCTTGTTGATCGCGTAGCAGGTGGAGCACAGGTAGCACATCGTGGGGTGCCCGTCGTCGACGGCGACGCAGGCGTTACGCGCCGCAAGGCCGACGGTCGTCTGGATGGGCATGAGGTCCGAGTAGTAGCCGAGGCCCGTGCAGCAGGTCTGCTCGGGGTTGATCGTGTACTCGATGTCGAGCCGCTCGAAGAGCCACTTGGTCGCCGCTTCGACGCCTGGGTACTCGGCCGAGACGAGGCAGCTGCGGAAGAGCAGCACGCCGCCATTGGTGCGAGGTATGTCCGGGGTCTTGCGAAAGCGCTTGCTCATGTGTCCCCTCTGGTCGCCGACGCTGGGCCTATTTTCCATAAGGCATGCTACTTCCGCAAATCACTAGAAGTGATATCATATGAGCACCGGGATAAGCGCGTTGGCGGAGAAGACGATCCGAGAGGCGAGCTCGAGGCTCATTCCTTGTGCGAACGGCGGCGAGTTTGGCCGCGGCGCCGTGAGGGAAAGGGCAGAGCTAGTCTGTCGGTCCTCGCGAGTCCAGGGAGTCGCGGTCGATCCTCGCGTAGGGAGGACCATGGGCGAAGTCCATCCACTGCCGTCATCGTCACACCGGACGAGTCACCTGTCCGTTCGGCGCCCTCGGTGGATCAGGCCGCCAACGTCCGCATCATCGACGACGTCAACTGTGCCCTGTGTGGCGTCAGGCTCACGGCGAGCATGCTCCGCTTCCATGTGGTCTCTCCCCAGTGTAGCGAGACCAGGATCTCGGTCTGCCATCTGTGTCACAAGGCGGCTCTGGGCGAAGGGTACAGGTCGGCGTAGCCGCCCAGACGGTGGCGACAGGCTCGCTGACTGCTTGTCGCCTCGTGTGACCTTCTTCAGCCGCCTCGAGTGATCCCGCTTCGGTGGCCTCCGCCGCCATCTGCTAAATCGATGCTTGGTCAGCGGCCCGTCCATGGGCCGCGGCCGTCGGCACGACCTCTTACGACCCCGGGATGGAGCTTCCCCTGCGCCTCACGCATGAAGATGTCCGCACTCTGGCTGCGGCCGGCGACGCCACCGGCCTTGCGCGTGCGCTGCGCTTTTCGCGGCGACGAGACACGATCCGCGCAGCACACTTCGCCCTCGTCTCTCTGGGCGAGAGGGCCGTAGGGCCTCTCGTCGCCTTCATGAGAGACGATCTCAGCGACCGCGGCCAGCGCGCCTGGTGGACGCTCATGCGCATCGGCCGGCCGGCGCAAACTCAGGTCATCGATTGTCTGGTCGCCAGCCCCACGCCCGCCGCGCGAGCCGCTGCCGCCCTGGTCCTGGGGCACGTCGGCGCGCGCTCCGCCGATCGTCATCTGGTGCGCGCCCTGGACGACCCCGACGACGGCGTCAAGCTCGCCGCCACGCTGATGCTCGGGTCGCGTCGCTGCCCAGAGGCGGTGCCTGGTCTGCTGCGCATCCTGACGCGGGGCCGGTTCGACGACCCGTCCGCGCCCCATCCCGACCAGCTTGCGCTGGCTCTGCCGGGCGTCGAGGTGTACGGAGAGGTCTTGGAGTCCGCTGACGGCGGGCACGACGGCGCCGTTTCGCACCTGCGGGCGCCGTCCCTCGATGCCTTGGTGGCGCCCTACGAGCGCGGCCTCGCCGACGACGCCGCGGCCTATCTGGAGGTCATGAGCGCCGCCGGCGCCGCCGAGCGCCTCTCGATTGACGGACCGAGAGACAAGGTCGTCCCGGTCTGGGTGACGGCGCCGTGGCGCCACTGGAACACGGATGAACTGCGTGAGGCGGCGGCGCTTTCGTTGGGCCGTATCGGCGACTCGAGGGCCGTCGAGAGTCTCGCCTGGTGCGCCGACGACGAAGACGAGCCGCTCATGCTGCGCGCGTACGCGATCGACGCGCTCGGCGTCATCGGCGACGACCGGGGCTTCGACGTCGTCTACGACGCCCTTCGTCGAGGAGGAGCTCGAAGACGAAGCCCTGTACGCCCTGGGCAGCTTCGCCGATCTGCGGGCGCTCAGGCCGCTGGCGCGGGCGGCCCTGTCCGACGACAGCATCAATCGCATCAGCGCGATCAGCGCGTTGTCCAGCCTGGGAGATCGCGCCACGCTGCCCTATCTGCATCGTCTGACCTCAGACCCCGATACGTACATCGTCCGGCAGGCGCTGAGGGGCTTGGGCGGCCTCGGTTCGCAGGCGGCTCTCGAAGCGGTCGCGGCTCAGCTCACGCACGTCGATCCCGAAGTGCGGCGGCAGGCCGCTGCCGCTCTGCGCTGGGCGCAGGAGCAGAGGGCCGCGCTGAAGTCCGGGTCGATCTGGGATCCGTGAGGGCTTGAGGCGCGGGCGGGCCAGCTCTACAGCCGCGCCCGGAACAGCTTCACTTCGGGCGCGTACCAATCGCCGGCGTGGTTCTTGGCGCCGGTGTAGTCCTTGAAGTAGGGCGAGGCGTCGGCCATTGCATGGCCGATGACGTTGACGTTCTTGATCGCGAAGCGCAGCTTGAGGTAGCGCACCAGGCGCAACCCGGCGCGCATCTGCTTGTCGCGAGCCAAGATCTGGCGGTCCATCCAGTGGCCGTCCTTGCCCGACTTCGTCTCCTGCACGAACTCGATGCCGATCGCCGTCCAGTTCATGCCGATGGCGTGGCGGCCGCGCAGGGAGAGCGGCAGGCATTGGTAGATGGTGCCGTCCTTGGCGATGATGAAGTGCGCGACGACGCCCGGCTTCTCATTGTTGTAGGCGGTGTTGTTCTGGAAGGTCCACCAGGCGCTCTGCCACTGCGCGCCGGCGGTGTGGTGCAGCACGACGACCTTGGGCTTGGTGAGCCAGTAGGTGTGCTGGTGGTAGTGGTGCTTGCTGTAGTCGGCCATCTGCGCGCGGCGCGTGGCGCCGAAGCTGATGTACTTCTTGACGATCGGCGGCTTGATCTCGGCCGCCGTGGTCGCGGCGGCCGGGACCGGGGCGACGGCGGCGCGCAGGAGGAGGGCCGCGGAGAGGCTCGCGCAGAGCGCGAGCGCCACCGCGGCCGTCACCACGATGCGGGGACGGCGGATCATGCGCACAGCATACGCCGCCGCGCGGCCGGTGCAGTACCCGCGCGCGCCATCAGTAGCGCCCCAACAGCTTCCAGATGAAGCGGTGCGGCGAATGCATGCTGAAGCCTTGTACGTTGTACATCACGGCGCAGTGGCCGCTGAGCACGTGCAGCCCGCGCTGAGACGCCTCGGCCAGAGCCTCCGGCGTGTCGGTCATCTGGTGGAGCCAGATCTCCTTGATGCCGGCGTCCGCAGCTTTGGCGACCCACGCGGCCGTCTCCTCCTTGGGCAGCTCGAGCACGGCCGCCTGGACTGGTCCGGGCAGGTGGGCGAAGTCCGGGTAGGCCGGGTCGCCCTCCACCTCGGGACTCTCCGGGTCGACGGCGTAGGCCGTCTTGCCCCGCTCCTTGAGAGCCTTGTAGGTGATCTTGGGGAAGCTCTTCTTGGCCTGGTGGCCGACGACGGCGTAGCTGTCGCACTCCCAGAACCGCTCGCACTCTGAAGCCATGGCCTCTGCCCTCCCGTTCGCTCCTATGAGGGGATGCGCCGCAGCGCCTTGCGTACCGCGCTCGCGCTCATCCCGTTCTTGATGCTCGACGAGTACATGATGCGGATGGCGGCCCCATCGTTCTGGCTCCAGTCGGTGAGCGACGCCGCGTAATAGAGGACGCTGCGCGTGCGGTAGCGCGGCTCGCGGAAGTGCCCCTTGAAGCCCAGCGCGTGGGTGAGTTCGTGGATCACCACGGGCTTGCGCTCGGCCGGCGTGCGCAGCACGCCGGCATCGATGGTGATCGTCGCTGAGATGAGGCCGGGAGCCGCACTGTAGAAGCGCGTCTCGCAGTTGCCGACGGAACCGACGCCGAGGGTGCGGGCATACTCGGCGTGCGAGACGTATTCGATGGTGATGTCCGCTGCCCCGTCCGCGACGGTGAAGCGCGTGGCGGACTGCATACGGTTGAGGCGGCGGACGAGACTCCGGACGTAGTCGCCCATCCCGGGCCCGCCGCTGTTGAGCACGTCGATCCTCACGCGGCGCTTGTCCCACTTCGTCAGTCTGCCGGTGAACGAGCCGGCGCCGGCTTCGTCGCTGAAGGCGAGGCGCGTGAAGTAGCTCTGGAACCAGGCCTTGCCGGCGACCGTCCGCGTGTAGGCCGGCAGAGACTCCGGCGACACGCTCGCCGCCCGCCGGTCGATGAGCCGCGTGAGATCGCCGACCTGCAGCCCTAGCCACTGCTGCGGCCAGCCGTAGAGGTTGACGAGCACCGCCGCCACGCCGATCAAGAGCAGCAGCGAGATGAGTCGTCGCGCGACGCGCATCAGTCCAGATTCTCGATGCGCAACGGCTCGAGGTCGTCGGCGGGGGTGAAGCCGAAGACGCGGCCGTAGAAGGAGAGGACGGCCTCCTCGCCGCGGACGATGCTCTCGGCCTTGCGGAAACCGTGCTGCTCGCCCGCGAAGGTGAGATACGTGTACGGCAGGCCGTTGGCCTGCAGGGCGGCGACGATGACCTCTGCCTGAGCGGGCGGAACGATGGCGTCCTCGAGCCCCTGCAGGAGGATCACCGGGCACGAGATGTCGTGGACGTGCTGGATGGGCGAACGCTCGCGGTAGACCGGCGGCGAGCTCAGGGTACGGGCCGACGAGGCCCGTGAGGTACTGGGACTCGAACTTGTGCGTGCCCCCGCTTGCGAACAGCTCGAGGTCGGCGAGCCCGAAGTACGAGGCGCCGGCGGCGAAGAAGCGATGGCGCGTGAGCGCGTTGAGCGTCGTGTACCCGCCGGCGCTGCCTCCCTGGATGGCGATGCGCGCCGGGTCGACGTCGCCGCGCGCGACGAGATGGCGCGCGGCGTTGATGCAGTCGATCGTGTCGACGATGCCCCAGTTGCCCTTGAGGCGTTCGCGATAGGCGCGGCCGTAGCCGGTCGAGCCTCCGTAGTTGACGTCGACCACAGCCACGCCGCGCGAGGTCCAGAACTGGACGCCGAGGTCGAGGAGCGCCTCGCGGGCAGAGGTGGGGCCGCCGTGGCTCATGACGATGAGCGGCGGCCGCTCGCCCTGCGGTCCCCGGCAGTCCAGGTTCGTCGGCGGATAGTACAGGGCGTGCGCCTGGAGCTCGCCGCCGGTCTCCTCCAGCTCCCCGACGATCGGCCCTGCGACCGATCCAGGCGCGTAGGAGGTCGGGAACGAGATCGGCTCCGGCCGCGAGAGGTATCCGGGGTCGATGGCGACTGGTCTGCTGTGGCGGATGACGTCGAGCTCGCCGCCGGTCGTGTCGAGCAGGGCGACTGTCGAGCCCTGGGTCGCGCTGCCGCCGATGACCGCGACGATCGGGCCTGTCACGGCGACGCCCGAGAACGTCGTGAAGGCGCACGGGATCGGCCGCAGGCCGGGGCTGTCCGGATCGATCAAGGCGAGGCGATCGACGCCCTCCTGGCTGACGACGCAGACGATGCGGCCGTCTTCGAGGAAGGCGTAGGACTGCAGGCCGAGGATCCACGCCGGCTTGGCGAACTCGGCGGCGAGCGGGGCGAGCGCCGTGGCGCTCGCCGGGCTCGCCGATTCGTCGTCGCCAGCCCCGCGGTCTGGGTCGTCGACCCGGTAGAGGTTCCACCATCCGCTGCGGTCGCTGAGGTAGTGCAGCCGGCCGTCGGCGCTCCAAGCCGGCTGCACGATGCTCTCGGCGGGGCCGCCGGCGACGCGGCGCGCAGCGCCGAGCCCGGCGGCCGTCAGTTCCGCGACCCACAGCTCAGTGCCGTCCCACGGCATCTGCGGGTGATCCCAACACAGCCAGGCGAGCATGCGCCCGTCGGGGCTCACGCGAGGGGCGGCGTAGAAGTCGTGGCCGGTGGCAAGCACTTCGGGCTCCGCGCCAGCCCGACTCTGGGGGGCTGTAGGTCGGCACGGCGACGAGCTCGTTGACGACGTCCGTGTCGTCGTGCCGCTCGCGCACGCAGATCAACGTGCGGCCGTCCGGCGTCACTCGTCCGTCGGCGTAGCGCAGCGCGCGCGGCGTCGCCGGCGCCGGCGTGATCGGCTCAGGCGCAGTGCCGCCGCCGTCCGCGCCGACGTCCTGCCGGCACAGGCGCTGATCCTCGAACTCGCTGAAGAAGACGGCGACTCGCTCGCCGTCGTCGTGAAGCGCGTAGGAGCCGCCGCCGTACTCGTGGACGAGCGTCCGGGCGTTGTGGCCATGTGGCGTCACATCGGTGATCGTCCCGTCAGGCGCCCTCTGGACCAGCACGTACCGCCCGCCCTCGAGCGGCCGCATCTCCAGCCAGAACATGCGGCCCGCCGTCGCCTGCAGCCCGCCGAGCGCGACCCCTGCTCCCGCGAGGAGACCTGCGGTGATCGGGGAGCGCCATGCGCCGTATGCGACAGTCGATGTTCCTTGTGACGTCATGACGTCTATCGTACCTCGCCGGTCCCGAGAAGAGGCGCGATGGCGATGCCATCGCGCCTCAGGCGCTGGGGGGGAACCGCAGCGCCGCCGCGCCACCGAGGCCCAGGTCCGGCCTCGCCTTCTCAGTACCCCGGCGCGCCGATGCTAAGCCGTGGAGGAGCGCGTTCTGAGCCCCGGCTTGGCGCGGCGGAGGGGAAGGTGCCTGGGGGGTCGCTAGGAGGCGCGTTTGCGCTTGACGCTGAACACGTGGTGACGGTTGGCGCCGCGCTCGCAGTCGAAAGGCAGCGTCGTGCGCGAGAGATCCTCGACGCGCAATCCTCCGAGGTCCTTGATGTCGAGCTTGAAGCCGCGGCGGTTGGTCGAGAAGAGCAGGGTGCCGCCCGGGGCCAGCAGCCGGCGGGCGGTCAGGCGCAGGAGGTCGGCGTGATCGCGCTGCACGTCGAAGGTGGCGCGCCCCATGCGCTTCGAGTTGGAGAAGGTCGGGGGGTCGAGCCAGATGAGGTCGTAGGCGCCCTCCGCCTCGGCGACCCAGCGCAGGCAATCAGCTTGGACGAGGCGATGGGCGGTCGGCGTAGCGGAGGCGGCGCCGGAGAGCTCCAGCGTCGCCGCGAAACCGTTGACCTCGAGGTTGCGCTGCGCCCACTCCAGGTACGTCGAGGAGAGGTCGACGGTGGTCGAGGCCGAGGCTCCCCCTGCAAGCGCGCTCACGGTCATCGTGCCGGTGTACGCGAAGAGGCTGAGGAAGCGCCGGCCATCCGCAAGCTGGCGCACCAGCCGGCGCGTGAGTCTCTGGTCGATGTACAGGCCCGTGTCGAGGTAGTCCGTCAGATTGACAAGGTACGTGAGTCCGTTCTCGGTGACCTCGTGGAAGGATCCGCGTACGGCGAGGCGCTCGTACTGCGCCGTGCCTCTCTGTCGACGGCGCTCCTTGAGCACGAGATGATCGGCCGGCGTCTTGAGGACGGTGGCGATGACCGCCATCGCGTCCTCGAGGCGCCGTCTGACTTTGGCCGGGTCGATCTCGATGGGCGGCGCGTACTCCTGCACGTGCACCCAATCGCCGTAGACGTCGACCACGAGGTTGTACTCGGGGAGATCGGCGTCGTAGAGGCGGTAGCAGGAGATGCCCTCGCGGCCCAGCTGCCGTCCGAGGCGCCGGAGGTTCTTGCGCAGGCGGTTGGCGAAGTGCTCGGCGCCGCCGCTCAGGAGGCCGGCCGAGCGCAGGGAGGCCGGGTCGTCGGAGAGCGTCGGGCTCTCGGGGGTCGCCAGGCCATCCGGGATCACCGGGTCGGCCGAGGTCGCCGGGGTCTCGTCCATGGCCTTCTCCGCCGCCAAGGCGGCGGCGGACGAGCGGACGGCGGCGCGGGCGGAGCGCGGCGCCGCCGCCGGGGCGGCGCCCTCGACGCCGAAGAACGCGAGGGCGCAAGGCAGGGCGCCGTTGTAGAGCGTGGTCTCGCGCTTCGCGGGCAGGCCCATGGCCTCGATCTGGCGTCGCTGGCCGGCGAGCACCGCGACGCGCCAGCCGCCGAAGCCTTCGCGCAGACGGCGCCCGAGCAGACGATAGACGGCCTCGGAGTCCTCGGACTCGCCGAGACGCTCGCCGTACGGCGCGTTGGTCGCCAGGAGTCCGTGATGCGCGGGCGCGCGCCGCTCCGCGAGGTCGAGCCGCTCGAGCGTCACCACGGTGTCGAGGCCGGCGCGCGCGACGCAGGCCTGAGCGACGTCCAGGGCGCGCGTGTCCCGGTCGCTGCCGCAGATGACGACGTCCGGCCCGGCGGCCTCCAGGCGCGCCAAGCCCGCCGCCCTGCGGCCGCGCGCCTCGGCGACGAGGCGCTGCCAGACGGCGTCATCGTGGCCCTTCCAGCGCAGGAACCCGAAGCCGCTCAGGCTCTCTGCCCGCAGAAGACCCGGGGCGATATCGGCGGCCATCCAGGCCGCCTCGATGGGCAGTGTGCCCGACCCGCAGAGCGGGTCCAGAAAGCTGCCGCCGGAGGCAGCTTCGCGGGGCCACTGCGCGTAGATCAGGACCGCGGCGGCGAGATTCTCCTTGAGCGGCGCCTCGACCTGCGTCTTGTCGGTGCGGTAGCCACGCCGGTGCAGGCTGTCGCCGCTCAGGTCCAGCGACAGCGTGAGGCGGCCGCGCGCCAGATGGGCGCTGATGCGCAGGTCTGGCGCGCGGGCGTCCACCGACGGTCGCCGGTCGCCGTGCTGTTTGCGGAACTGGTCGACGATCGCGTCTTTCACGCGGACCGCCCCGAAGCGGGTATCGCGGATCGCGTCGCTGACGCCGGTGAAGTCGACGGCGAGGGTGCCGTCCACGCCCATGTGCTCGTTCCAGGTGATCTTCTGCGCCGTCGCGTAGAGCTCGTCGCTGCTGGTCGCGCGACCCGTGGTCAGCGGCAGCAGGACGCGGCTGGCCAGGCGCGACCACAGGCAGACGCGGTATGCGGTCTCGAGCGAGCCGCTGAACGAGACGCCGGCGCGCACCTGCTTGACGGTGTGCGCCCCCAGCCCGCGAAGCTCGCCGGCGAGCAGCGATTCCATGCCCTTGGGGACGGTGGCGAAAAGGGGGAGATCCATCCGCCAAGGCTACCACGGGGGCGCGCAGGGACGGGCCTCGCGCCACCGAAAGAGCACTAAGGTGAGTCGCACGTCGCGCCGATACCGGGGTATGCTGGTGCTGTATCCTGATCCGCGGTCGTCGCGGATCCCCGGGGAGGCGGATCGTGTTCCGTATCTGCTATCGCGTGCATCGTTGTCGCCGGCGTCATGCTGGGGGTCGGCGGCGTCGCGGGGACCGGCGCCCAGGAGCCGCAGAAGGTCCGACTCGCGGCCACGGCGCAGAACAGTGATTGGCCCAACGACACCACCCCGCCCGTGACCGTGGCCTCTGGCGCCGACGGGCGCTGGCACGCCAAGGCGGTCACCGTTCGGCTCGCGGCGACCGACGAAGAGTCGGGCGTCGCCTCAACGTCATACAGCCTGGATGGCGCCCCTTGGGTGCAAGGCACCGAGGTCGTGGTGCCGGCTCCGCGGGATCACTCGAACGATGGTGAGCACACGCTCGTCTATCTCTCAGCAGACAACGCCGGAAACCTGGAAGCGGATCAGCAGGTCACGGTCAAGATCGACACCACGCCGCCGGGCTTCACGTGGAGCGGCGTGTCACCGAACGTGATCCACAGCGTGAGCTCAGTGAGTTTCCGGTTCGTCATCAAGGAATCCAGCGGCCCGGTGCGTATCGAGTGGCGGGCGGCCGATCAGTACGGCGCGTTCGCCGCGGCTCGCAGCGGCATCGAGCGTGCGCCGGGCGCGCGTGAAGTGAAGGTGTCGCCGCGCTACAAGAACGGGCGCCCCTTCCTGCCGGGTCTCTACAACGTCAGGTTCCGGCTGACGGACGAGGCCGGCAACGAGACGATCACGCAGCCGCGCGCGTTCCGCGACTACGCGCCGGCCAAGGCGGAGGTCTGGCGCCGCGTGAGCGGCGCCGGCAAGCGCGTGGCCCTCACGTTCGACGACGGCGGCGCCGGTGCGTGGCGGAGCATGCTCGACACGCTGCGGAGGTACAAGTCCCACGCCACGTTCTTCCCCTTGGGGCCCTTCGCGGCCGCCTCTCCGGACCTGATGCGCCGCACGCTGGCCGAAGGCCACGGCGTCGGTTCGCATGGCTGGACCCACGCGCTCATGCCGTCGCAGTCCTCCGGCGCAGTGCAGAACGAGCTGCTCAGGAGTGCTGCACCCTGGTGGAACGCCGCGGACGCGACCCCCGTTCCCTACGGTCGCCCGCCTTACGGCGCCTACAACAGTCGTACGGTCGCCGCGTTCGGCGGGATCGGCTACTCCCGCGTCATCATGTGGGATGTCGATCCGCAGGACTGGAGAGAGCCTGGGGCGTCGGTCATCGCCTCGCGCGTCCTCAGCCATGTGCGGCCTGGGTCGATCGTCGTCATGCACCTGCGCCCGCAGACCGCGGCGGCTCTGCCGGCGATCCTCCGTGGCCTGCGCGCCCGCGGCTACAAGGCAGTGTCGCTGCCCGAGCTCTTCCGCGCGGCCGGCTACCGCTGAGACTCGCGCGGGTCCGGGGCGTGGGCAGAGACGCCCTGCGCGGCGCGTCGGATCAGACGAGCGCGCCGGGCGCCGCGCCGCTCTTTGCGCCCGCGATGACCTCGAGAAACGCGTCGCCGTAGCGCTCGAGCTTGGTCTGGCCGACGCCGTTCACGGCCAGCAACTCGGCGTACGTGCCCGGTCGGCGCGCCGACATCTCAGCCAGCGTGGCGTCGCTGAACACCACGTAGGCGGGGACGCCCTGTTCCTCCGCGAGGCGCTTGCGCAGGGCGCGCAGCGCCTCGAACAGCGCTTCGTCGATCTCGAGGCCGGCCAAGCCGGCGGCGCGCGCGGAGCGGTCCGCCGCCTGTCGCTGCTTCTTCGTGGGCACTCTGGTGCGCGGCTTGGCCAGGATCAGCGTCTCCTCGCCGCGCAGCAGGGGGCGCGCCTTGGCCGTCAGGCCCAGCACCGAGTAGCGCGCGATGTCCTGGGTGAGGTAGCCGCGATGGATGAGTTGCCGGAGGAGGCTGTGCCAGTGGTCACGGCTGATCTGCGCGCCGATGCCGTAGGTGGACAGTCTTTCGTGACCGCGGGCGCGGACCTTGTCGCTGTCGGCGCCGACCAGGACGTCGACGACATGCGCCATCCCGAAGCTCTGCCCCACCCGGTAGACGCAGGAGAGCGCCATCCGCGCATGTTCCGTGGCATCGTAGGTCTCGGGTGGGTCCAGGCAGATGTCGCAGTTGCCGCAGTCGTGGCCCAGCTCCTCGCCGAAGTAACCGAGCAAGGCTCGGCGTCGGCAGGTGAGCCCGTCGGCGTAGCCCACCATGCTGTCAAGCTTGTGCAGCTCGACGCGGACCTGCTCGGGATCGCGTTCGTACGCGTCGCCGCCGTTGGACCCCGCGCGACCGCCGCCTTCGATGAGGGCGCGTACCACCGATGCGTCGCCGAGGCCGAAGAGCAGCAGGGCCTCGGCGGGGAGACCGTCGCGCCCCGCGCGCCCGGTCTCCTGATAGTAGCTCTCGATGCTCTTTGGCAGGTCGTAGTGGACGACGAAGCGCACGTTGCTCTTGTCGATGCCCATGCCGAAGGCGACGGTCGCCACCACGACGAGGATGTCGTCGCGCGCGAAGGCGTCTTGCACGCGGCGCCGCTCGTCGGCCGAAAGGCCGGCGTGGTAGGCGGCCGCGGGCACGCCCGCCGCCGCAAGCTTGCCGGCCACTTCCTCGGTGCGCTTGCGGCTAAGACAGTAGACGATGCCGGCTTCACCGGCGCTGCTCTCGAGGAACCTCCTGAGCTGGTGCAACGGCTCGCGCTTCTCGACGACCGTGTAGCGGATGTTCGGCCGGTCGAAGCCGGTGATGAAGCACGGCGCGTCGCTGAGATCGAGCCGGGCGCGCACGTCGACGCGTGTCTGCGGGTCGGCGGTGGCCGTGCAGGCGATGAGCGGGACGCCGGGGAACAGCCCTCGCAGCTGCCCGAGCTGTACGTACTCCGGGCGGAAGTCGTGGCCCCATTGGCTCACGCAATGCGCCTCGTCGATGGCGAAGAGGGCGATGCCGGGACCGGTCTCCGCGACCTCCCGCAGCCGCGCGAGGAAGGACTCGGTCATAAGGGTCTCGGGGGCGACGTAGAGCAGATCGAGCTCGCCGTGATGGAGCCGAGCCAGGACGCTCCGCGCATCGTGCGGCTCGAGCGACGAGTTGAAGGCGGCGGCTCTGACGCCGGCCGCCTCGAGCGCGTCGACCTGATCCTTCATGAGTGAGATGAGCGGAGAGACGACGATGCCGGCGCCGGGGCGCACGAGGGCCGGCAGTTGGTAGCACAGCGACTTGCCGCCGCCGGTGGGCATCAGCACGAAGGCGTCGCCGCCGGCCACGAGGCGGTCGACGATCTCCTCCTGCGCCGGCCGGTACTCCGCGAAGCCGAAGACATCGCGCAGGAGCGCGCGGGCTGACGGCGGAGCGGAGGCTGCAGGGTTGGACGGGTGGAGGGGAGAAGTCACGGCGCGAGTGTAGCAAGGTTGGGGGACGGCGGGAGCCGCGGCGGCGATGCTGCGCCGCAACGGTTGCGTGTAGGATGCGACCGACCGTGAGATGTGAGCTGACGGTCGTCCCGGATCGACGGCTGCGAGGAGGTCCTGATGAAGTACTCGACTGCCAGTCTCGGTCGCGCGCTCGTCATCCGGCTGGAGGACGGCGACATCGTGCATGAGTGCATCGAGGAGGCGGCGCGCGCCGAGGGCATCGCCCGCGCCGCCGTCATCCTGATCGGTGGCGCGGACGGTGGCAGCCGCCTCGTCGTCGGTCCCGAGGATGGGCGTGCCGACCCGATCGTGCCGATGCACCGGACGCTGCACGACGTGCACGAGATGGCCGGCGCCGGCACGATCTTCCCCAACGAACAGGGGCAGCCGGTGTTGCACCTGCACGCCGCCTTCGGCCGCGACGACCGGGTGACCGCCGGCTGCATCAGCGCCGGCGTCACGACGTGGATCGTCGGCGAAGCCGTGGTCATCGAGTTGCTTGGCAACGAGGCCTCACGGCGCCTTGACGCGACGACGGGATTCGAGTTGCTGAACGTCTGACGCAGACGAGGAGTGGCCTGCGCCGGCGTCTGCCTCCGGCCGGCGACGCTGATTCTCGGCGCTGGTAACGTACATACGGACTTCCGCGCACGAGAGGTGTAGTGTGTTCCTGCGGACACGCGCCGCGAGGGTACGCGGCTGCGGTCCTGGGCGCGCCGGGACGCGCCCTGGGGATGAGGGAGATGCGTCATGGGCGCTCAGGTCACTCTCCGGCAGGCAGCCGCACGCTCGACCGCTCACCTCCGCTTACCCCTGCTGCTGGCTCTTCTTCTCGGCTTGTGCCTGCTCGGCTGTCTGGCCGCAGTGCCAGCGCCGGCCGGCGCCGAGACCGTGGCCAACGCCGCCGGACGTTACGACGCCCTGGTGCTGCGCGACCTCGGCGGCAAGCGCGCCGCCCTGGTCTGCCTGATCGCCGAGAACGGCGCCTTCACGCCGGTCGAGCTGTGGCGCAGCAAGCCCGGCGCCTTCGACACGCGCAAGGCCAAGTTTCTCTCCGGCGATGTGAACGGCGACGGCATCGCCGACGGCATCGCCCTGTACGACCTGGGCTCGGGACGCTCGCGCCTCTCCATCTGGCTCAGCGACGGACACCATGCCGGCATGCGCACGGCCTGGACCTCGAAGGCCGGAGCCTTCTCCTGGGCGCGCGCCAAGCTGGCCACGGGCGACCTCGACCGCGACGGCATGGACGACGTGATCGCCCTCTACGACCGTGGTCGCGGCGCGGCGTCCCTGTACCGCTTCATCTCGACAGGCAAGGCCCTTCGCCAGTCGCTCGGCTGGAGCGGCGCCCTCTCTGCCTCGAGCGCCCAACTCGTCGCCGGCGATCTCACCGGCGACGGACGCGCCGACGCCGTCGTGCTCTCGCCGAACTCCGCGACCTCGGCGAGCCTCCTCGCCTTCGTCTCGGGCACCAGTACGTTCACCAAGAAGACCTTCTGGAAGGGCGCCTACGCTGCCGGCCGCGCCCGTCTCACCGCCGGCGACGCCGACAGCGACGGCAAGTGCGACGTGATCGCCCTCTACCGCAAGCCCAACGGCACGGGCCGCCTCGACGTCTTCCGTTCCACCGGAAGGGCCTTCCTCAAGCCGGCGGTCTGGTACGACGGCGCCGCCGGCGCCCTGCCGGCGGCCAAGTGCCGCCTCGCCGCCGGCGACGTCACCGGCGACGGACGCGCCGACGTCGTCCTCGCCCAGCCCACCGGCGGCTCCTCCTCTCGGATCACGACCTGTGTCGCCGGCGGCTCCCGCTTCCAGCCCCGAACTTGGTGGTCGGGGGGCTGGGCGTACGCGGCGATCCAACTGGCTGCCGCACCCTCGCCGGGGCTGGTCGTCACCGACGACGCCGAGGTCCTGGACGCGACGTCGTTGCGCTCTCTGCGCAAGGTGTCCGCCGACGGCGCGACGCTCACGTTCGCCGGCCAGACGGGGCAGCTCAGCCGTACGCAGAGCGGCGACGTCCTGTTCGCCATGCCGAGCCCCACCTTCCCCGACGGCATGTGCCGCAAGGTGACCGGTGTCAGCAAGGTGGGCGGCCAGGTGGTGGTGACCACCTCAGAGGCGATGCTCTCGGACGTCATCGACCAGGGCGAGGTGGCGTTCTCGAAGCGCATCACCGCCGCCGATCTCTCGCCGGACGGCATCGTGTACCCGGGGGTGCGCCTGCTTCCGGGCGGTCCACCTCTCGGTACCTTCAGTGGGCCGCTGCGCGGCGTGACCGAGGGCTTCGGCATCGGCATCGACACCACCATCCTCGGCAAGGTCGCGATCGAGGGATCCGTCTGGCTTGATCCCTCCGCCTACGTGGACTATGACCTCGGCTGGTCTGGGCTGGAGAGCGCCTCGTACACGCAGACGCTCACGACCAGCACTGATATCAGCGTGAGCATCAAGCAGGACTACAGCGAAGAGAAGGAGGTGACGCTCTACGAGCAGACCCTGGGCGTGATCACGATCATGGCCGGCCCCTGGCCTGTCTTCGTCACGCCGACGTTCAAGGTGTACGTGAGCGCCGAAGGCGAGGTCAGCGCCGGCGTGACCGCCGGGGTGTCCGTGGACACTGAGACCTCGGTCGGCATCGGTTGGGACGAGGACGACGGCTGGAGTCCGCCAGCGGTCAGCTTCTCGAAGACGTACGACTGGTCTCCTCCCCAGCTCTTCAGCACCCTGACGCTCACGGGGGCGGCCGGCGCCGGGCTCTCCTTCGAGGTCTACGCGGTCGCCGGGCCGGAAGCCAAACTGGAGGCCTTCCTGGAGCTCGTCGCGGACGCCGATCCTGAGGCCGACCCTTGGTGGACACTCGATGCCGGGGCGCGCGCCAAGATCGGGTTCAAGGTCGAGACGCTTGACTACACATGGCTCGAGCAGGAGTACGAACTCGCGCTCTTCAAGGAGCGGATCGACCAGGCCGGCTCGGCGACATCGGGGGGCGGTTCGAGCCACTACGAGACGCCCAGCGTGCGCGGCAAGATCCTCGAGGCGGGTGGCTCGACGCCGATCATCGGCGCCTCGGTCGAGCTGCGGACGGCCGCTGGGGATACGGTGAGCGAGACGAGCTCGGCGGCCGACGGCACGTACGTGTTCTCGGGCGAGAACGCGGGTTCGTACACGGTCGTGGCCTCCAAGTCCTTCTACGCAGAGGCCTCGCGCGCTGTCACGGTGATCGCCGGCCAGTTGACGCCGAACCAGGATCTCTCGCTGGTACCGTACGAGAACCAGGGCGTGCGCGGGCGTGCCCTGTCATCGCCGGGCGCGGCGCCGGTCGGCGGGACCTGGGTGGGCTTGTGGGACATGTCAAGGCCCTTGTCTGACTATCCCGATGGCATCTTCTGGGACGGTCGCTACGTCTGGGGAGACGGCTCGTATCGGTTCCTGGGTGTGCCCGCCGGCCAGTACCGGCTCTACGCGAGTGCTCCTTCCTACTTCCCCGCCAGCGCCAACGTGACGATCGGCGTCAACCAGATCGCCGTGAAGGATCTGCTGATGGTTCCGTATGAAGCGCAGGGCATCCACGGGTTCGTCAAGGAGGCGCTGACCGACGAGCCGATCGCGGGCGCCTCCGTGGAACTGCACGAGGGCAGTGGCTCACCGGCCGGGGAGCTGCTGCGCACCAGGACCACCGCCGCCGACGGATCGTTCGCGATCACTGGTCTCGAAGTCGGCGACTACACGCTCGTCGTCGACAAGCCGGGTTTTCTGACGGGGCTGCGTGATGTCACCTGCACCAGCGCCACGATCACGTCGGCGGGGACCATCGTTCTGCAGCAGCCCGGCGGGAACAGCATGCGCTCGAGCAACGACAGCTGCATCCGCTGGACGGAGGCGACCAACTACCCCAGCGCCACCTACGAGTTCTGGTTCCGGCCCACCGAGTTCGGAGGGATGGAGTACGGCAACACGATCGCCCAGATCAGCCGCGACTACCCGGACTGGATGGACGACGGTCCACACCGCTGGCCGACGATGCAGATCCAGTACGGCAGCTTCGAAGGGCACACGGTCTTCTCGTTCATCCTCAACGAGAACATGGGTGACGAGATGGGGAAGTGGCATCGAGTCACCGCCGAGACGCCGATCCAGCTCGGTCACTGGTACCACGTCGCGGCGCAGCACGGCTCGAGGGGGATGCGGCTGTTCATCAACGGCATGCAGGAGGGCTACGACGACTACGTGGGAGGTCCGGAGCCCAACCAGGGTGTCGCCGCCGGCGGGTGGTTCAGCCTGGGCGACAACCACACCCTCGGCAGCGGATACATGAGCGCCGTCGGCGACTTCCGCGGGCTCGAGGTCTCGAACACGCAGATCTACACGGGCGACTTCACGCCTCCGGGTGATCCGCTCGGCGACTACTCGACCATGATCCTCGACGAGTTGATCAGCACGACCAACGGCGAGAACCTGGGCTTCGTGCCGACGCCATAGGGGCTCTCAGCGGGGCTGATGGCGGTGCGCTGGGTGCTGACGACCGATTCTGCCCCTCGTGCGGGGCTGCCGCGCCGGCTCCAGATCCAGCCGGGGCCGCGCCCAGTGGTGCACCGGTCGGACCGGCGGTATGCCCGGTCTGCGCGGCCGTCCTCGCTGAGCCCTATTGATGCACGGAGGGATGGCGTAGCATCCAGAAGCAGGGTGGGCGGTCCGCGATCTGCTCGCGCTCAACCCCGCGCGGCTGATCCGCACTTGACGAGCGCGAGAGGAGAAACGGCATGAACTACTGTCCCGCCTGCGGCAGAGAGGTCCAGCCGACCGCATCGTTCTGCGTCGGCTGCGGCACTCGCCTGACAGAACCCGCCTCGGCAGAGGCGTCCACCGCCGTCGCCGGGGAGGAGTTCACCCCCTCTGTGGATGGCACGGAGAACCCGCCCGCCCTGGGTTCGACGCCGGTTCCGGGGCCGTATCCTCCGCCCGCTCCGTATCCGACTGTTGCCCCCTACGCTTCCGCCGGCCAGCAGCCGATGGGTGAGGTCGCCGCCGCCGCTGCGCAAGGCCGGCTCACAAGCTGGACGGGCCAGCCCCTGTCACCCGGGTTCGCCGACAAGAAGGTGGTCGCTGGCATCCTTGCGATCCTGCTCGGTCAACTCGGCATCCACAAGTTCATCTTGGGGTACACGAACGCGGGGATCATCATGCTGGCGGTGACGCTCGTCTCGTACGTCCTGACCTTCGTGCTGATCGGTATCTTCGGCATCTTGGCGATGTCCGCGATCGGCATCGCCGAGGGCATCATCTACCTCACCAAGAGCGACGACGAGTTCGTGGTCCGCTACGGAGTTAACAAGAGGAGCTGGTTCTGAGGGAGGCGAACTGTGAGCGATTGTCCATCCTGTAATGCGACGCTGCCGCTGGACGCCGGGTTCTGCCCGGCGTGCGGCGCTCCTGCTCCGCCACCGGCCGTGAACTGCCTGTCGTGCGGCAGCGCCATTCGTCCGGGAGGGCGGTTCTGCGAGGTCTGCGGCACCCCCGTGGCGTCTCCGCAGCCCCCATCGTCAGGGCCGTCGCCGAGCATGGCCACGAACGCGCCACCACCTGCGGGCGCGGCTCCATCGTCACCGGCATTCGCGACCGGGGGGGCGTTCGTCAGCCCGGTCTACCCACCCCCGGTGGGCCTGGGCACGCCGGCGATAGGCATCGCCGGCTTCGTCGTCTCGTTGCTGGGGTTCTCGCTGATCGGCATCGTGCTGTCCTGGATCGGCTACAGTCAGGCGAAGCGCGAAGGCCGGCCGAAAGGCCTGTGCGTGGCCGGCATCGTGATCGGCTTCGTGTGGTTACTGATCGGTGTGGCCGTCGTTCTGTTCATGGTCGTCTTCGCGGCGTCGGTGCCCACGGAGACGTACTCGTATTAGGAGCCGGCGAGCTCGGGGGAGATCGCGGCCTCACTCCGCGGATCACTCGCCTTTCATGTGGGCCGCGAGAATGGTGCCGTTGTCACCGACGGCCCGATGGCGATTCCAGCGGAAGCGGGCCTCAGACGGGGATGAGCGGGTGTGCGTCAGCCGTGGATCATCGCCGGCAGGCAGCGGGCGCAAGCCCAGAGGCTCTCACCCTTGAGCCGGCAGGGGAAGAGCACGCCCTGATCCTCGTCGCGGCCGCAACGGAAGCAAGTCTGCTTGAGGCGGACGCTGGCAGCCAGCTTGGCGGCCATCTTCTCGGCGGCTGCGTCTTCGTCGAACTCAGGAGCATCGCGCTTCTCAATGGTCAGTGCGCCCTCCGGGCAGACGGCGAGGCAGAATCCGGCGCCGTCGCACAGCTCCTCCTTCATCACTTTCGCCTTGCCGTCGATGATCTCGATGGCGCCCTCGGCGCATGGGGTGACGCAGAGGCCGCATCCGTTACAGAGCTCCTCGTCGATGTGGACGATGCTGCGAACTGCCATGGGGGACTCGCTTTCTGAGTAAACACTACGGTGCCAGAGGTTAGTCTAGCCTATTTGCGTGGGAACGACCATTGACGGGGGTCAAGGTCAGATGAGGGACCGCGTCGCGCGAAGGTCACCCCCCGTGAAGCGTGGACACTGCTGGCCATTGAAGGCCGTCATGCCGCTCTGTAGCATGAGGTTTGCTGTCAAACGATGAGCGAGGTTCCCATGGGGAAGAAGAAGCACAAGAAACGGGATGCGGCGGTTTCCGCTCCGCGGACCCCGCCTGACGCCGTCGATGCTGCCATCGCCGCTTGGCGACGTGAGTTCCCCGCCCTCGATGTGACCAGCGCTGGGGTCGTCGCTCGCGTGACACAGCTCGCCGCGCGTTTCACGCAGGCCCTGGAGATGGCATCCGCACAGCACGGTCTCACCAAGGCCAGCTTCGAGGCGCTTGCCGTCCTGCGTCGCTCCGGAAGACCGTGCAGGTTGTCTCAGAACCGTCTGATGCAGGAGCTCTGTCTGACCCCGGGGACTGTGAGTGCCCGCATTTCGCGACTGGCGGGCGAAGGCCTCGTCGAACGGCTGCCCGACCCCGACGACCGGCGTGGCGTCATCGTCGCCTTGACCGACAAGGGTGAGTCGGCGTTCGAGAGCATCGTCGACCAGCATCTGGCGACGGAGCGCCGTCTGCTGGCGGCGCTCGATGCCGGCGAGCAGGAGCTGCTCGCCGGCCTCCTGCGCCGCCTGCTTCAAGACGTTCAGCCTGCCGCCCGGGGGGTAGAGTAGCTGCAGGCCCCGACAGAGGGCTGACCTCGACCGGCCTTCGCGACCACGCCTCCGAGGAGGCCCGTATGGATTCGTTCTCCGTGCTGATAGGCGGAAAGGCCGGCGACGGGATCACCGAGGCCGGCGGCATGATCGGTCACGTGCTGAACCGGCTCGGCTATCGCCTCTACCAGCACGTCGACTCGCCGTCGCTGATCCGTGGCGGCCATAACGTCGTGATCGTGCGTGCCCACCGCCGGCGTGTCGGCGCGCACCGCGACCACATGAACGTGCTCGTCGCGCTGAACCGGCAGACCATCGAGAAACACGCGTGGCGCCTCAAGGACGAGCCTGTCGTCATCTACGACAGCGAGGCGATCGACGCCACGAGCCTGCCGCCCGTCGCCCACCACCTGCGCACGGGCATCCCCATCAAGACCATCCTTGCGGAAGAGGAGGCCCCGTCGGTGATGCGCAACACGGCCATCCTCGGCGCCTTCTGCAGGGCGTTGTCGATCCCTTGGGCGGTGCTCGAAGACGTCATCGTCAGTTACCAGCACAAGATGACGGAGCTCAACCTGGGCGTTGCGCGGCGCGGCTACGATCTGGCGAGCGAGAAGTTGCTCATCCACCTTCCCGGGAGCGAGCCTCTGCCGATCCTCAGCGGCTTGCAGGCCGTGGGGCTGGGGCTTGTCGCCGGCGGCCTCAAAGCGTACGCCGGCTACCCGATGACGCCGTCCTCCGGCCTGCTCCACTTCCTCGCCGAGCAGGCGCCGCGCTTCGAACTCAAGGTCTACCAGCCCGAGGGCGAGATCGCGGTGATGCTCATGGCGCTCGGCCATGCCTACGCCGGCGAGCGCGTCGCCGTGGGCACGTCCGGCGGCGGGTTCTCGCTGATGGTCGAGGGCCTGAGCCTCGCCGGCCAGGCCGAGCTGCCGATCGTCGTCGTGCTCGGCCAGCGGACCGGTCCGAGCACGGGTCTTCCGACGTACACCGCGCAGAGCGACCTCGAGTTCGCCATCAGCGCCGGCCAAGGCGAGTTTCCGCGCGCCGTCATCGCCCCCGGCGATGTCGAGCAGGCGTACGCCTGGAGCCGGCTGGCTCTGGATCTGGCGTGGCGGTTTCAGCTTCCGGTCATCCTGCTCGGCGACCGCACGCTCAACGACGACGCACAGAGCTTCTTTGCGGACGCCGTCCCGGAGTTGCCGCGCCTGCCGCAGCTGGACTGGGACGGCGCGGCCATGGACTCCGAGCTCGACCTCGCGTACAAGCGCTACGTGCTCACCGAGGACGGCATCTCGCCGCAGGCCTTCCCGGGGTGCGCCGGCGCCATCGTCAAGGTGAACAGCTACACTCACGACGAGTGGGGCATCACGACCGAGGACCCGGGCATGACCGTGCAGATGCAGGACAAATGGCTGCGCAAGGGGCGCGGCATGGCCGCCGAGCTCGACACATTGCCGCTGGTCAACGTCTACGGCGATGCGGAGGCGAAGAGGACGGTGGTCACATGGGGCTCGCCGACGGGCGCTCTGCGCGAGATCGGCGAGCTGGCCGGCATCCGCATCGTTCAGCCGGTCGTGCTCTGGCCCTTCCCGTCGCGCCAGCTTGGCGAGGCCCTCGCGGGCAGCGGCCGCGTCGTGGTGGCTGAGCTCAACGCGACGGGTCAGCTCGCCAACCTGATGGAGCGGTACGGCTTCCGCGTCGACGCACGCCTGAACCGCTACGACGGCAGGCCGTGGGGCGTCGGGGAGTTGCACCGGCGCGTGGAAGAGGTGCTCGCATGAAGCTTCTGGACACATACGCGCAAAACACCTGGTGCCCGGGCTGCGGCGACTTCAGCGTGCTGAATGCGATCAAGCCGGTGTTCCGCGGGCTGATGGAAGAGGGCGTCCGGCGCGAGGACATCGTGCTGGTCTCCGACATCGGCTGCAGCAGCAAGATCATGGACTACGTCGCCGTCAACAGCTTCGGCTCCCTCCACGGCCGGGCGATCCCTACGGCGGTCGGTGTGAAGCTTGCCAGGCCGAACCTGAACGTGGTCGTGCACATCGGCGACGGCGGGGCGTACGCAGAGGGGCTCGAACACCTCATCTTCGCGGCGAGGCGCAACGTCGACATCACGGTCATCGTGCACGATAACGGCGTGTACGGTCTGACCGTGGGTCAGGCTGGGCCGATGACGCCGCCGGGCTTCAAGGGGCGCTCGACTCCCTACGGGAGCGAGACGGCGCCCTTCAATCCCTTGGAGTTGCTGTACGTGGCCGGCGCCACCTGGCTGGGGCGCGGGTACACGCACGGCATCGAACAGCTCAAACGACTCTACAAGGAGGCCATCCTACACCGTGGCTTCAGTCTGGTGGACACGCTGCAGGTCTGCGTGACCTTCCGCAACATGTACGAGTCTTACAGCGGGCGCGTCTATGAGGTGGACGGCCACGACCCGACAGACGAGCGGCAGGCGCTGGCCAAGATCCGAGAGTGGGACTACCTGTCGGACGGGCCGGTCGCGCTGGGTACGCTGGCCGTGCGGGAACGGCCCCTCTTCGGCGAGCACTTCGCCGCATTCGGGGCGCAGCCGGTCGATGTGGAGGCCGGCGTGCGCGAGGTGTTCGCCGGCCTGACGTGAGGATGGCCGGCCGCGCTACTCCTGCGCCAGCCGCCGCAGCTTCTCGGCGTCGAGGATCTCGATGAACACATGGTCGCTGTTCATGCGCAGGACGCCGCCGCGTTTGAGACGTTCGAAGGTGCGGCTGAGCGTCTCGGGCACAGTGCCGAGGCGCGCCGCAAGCTCGCGCTTGCTGGTCGGCAACCTGACCGTCTGCGCGGGTGGCACGTGCTGTTCATCGGCGAGCGCCAGCAGATACCGCGCCAGACGCGCGGGCACCGGCAGCAGCAGCTCCTCGACACGGCGATTGAGCAGCGCGAGCAGCTCCGCCATCGCGCCCAGAAGGTTCACCGCGAGCTGTGGCTCCGCCAGCAGGAGGGCGCGGAAGGCGCGCGTGTCGAAGCGATAGAGGCGGCAGGCGGCCATCGTCTCGGCGCTGGACGGGTAGGTGTCGTGAAAGAGCGCTGCCTCAGCGAACGTCTGCGCGGGACCCACGTGCCGAATGGTGGCGGTGCGCCCGTCGCGGAGCAGCTTGTAGACCTTCACGCGGCCCTCGGCGAGCAGATAGAAGGCCGCGGCCGGATCGCCGCGCAGAAACAGGGTGGTGTCTGTCGGCAGCGCCACGGGCCGCGCAACGGCCTCGATCCTGGCGAGCTGCTCGTCGTCGAGCTGCGCGAACAGCTCGGCGGCGTGCAGGTCGTACAGGGTCTGGCTGCGCTCCGTGATCATCGCGAGGAGTATATCTGTGGCGAGCGTGGAGGCGGCGCGCCGGTCGGCCTGACCACCACCGGGCGTGCGCTTGACGCCCGTCGCGGGCCTCGTCTACGATCAGCCCGCTTGGAGATGCGCGCATGGGCCTCGGGGGAAGCCGGTGAGAGACCGGCGTGGACCCGCCGCTGTGACCAGGGACGAAGGCCGTACGAAGTCACTGTCAGCTCGCCGGCGGGAAGGCGCGGCCGGAGGGCGATCCGGACGCCAGAAGACCTGTCTGCAGGCTTGCTGATGGCGCTCTGCGTGGTGAAGGGAGTAGCGGCGGCGCGCGCCGCGGCCTCGAAGACGGAGGGCCCGGGCCCGACGAAGTGCCGTCCCGGGCGTTGTCGTTTTTGCGACCGAAAGGCGGCGTGATGCAGTCAGGCGTCATGGGGGCAGTCCTGGTGCGCGAGGTGGGCGCCTACGAGCTCACCGAGTCGCCCGTGCCTGCGCCCGGACCCGGCGAAGCCCTCATCCGCGTGAGCGTCACGGGCCTCTGTCGCGCCGACCTCAAGCCTGTTGCGGCCGCTGCCGGGCCGGAGGGCGCGGCCGCGCGGACCTGCTCAGTCGCCTTCGGCGATCGCGTCCATGTCTACCCTGGGGCGTGGTGTGGCGCGTCGCTGTGCGACCTGGAGCACGGCCGAGACATCGTCGCCCGACGCACGGGCAGGAAGGTCCATCTGTTTCCCGATCGCGCCCTGATCCCCGAGAGGAGCTTCTGGTGACCCCCGACGACTCTGCCCTGCGCGCCTTCGGCGCCGAGATCCAGCGCCTTATCGACGGCCATGATCTCAGCCGCCGGCGCACCTACGAGCTGTTTCGCCAGGTGCTGCTCGGCGAGCAGCCGGATCTGCAGCAAGGCGCGTTGCTCGCGGCGCTGGTCGCCAAGGGGGAGACGCCGGAGGAGATCGCCGGCGTCTGGCAGGCGATCGTGGACTTCGACACGGTGCCGGCCGCCATCAGCGCCGCCGGCCCGCTGGTGGAGAACTCCGGCACGGGCATGGACATGCTCAAGACGTTCAACGTGAGCTCGGCGGCGGCCCTCATCGCCGCCGCCGGCGGAGCGCGCATGGCGCGCCATGGCGCCCGCGCCCTCACCTCGAAGTGCGGCGCCGTGGACATCCTCGAGGCAGTCGGCGTGGACGTGGAGTGCGACGGCGCCTCAGTGGAGCGCAGCATCAGCCAGGCCGGCATCGGCCTCTTCAACGGCTTGAGCCCGGCGGTGCACCCCGGCGGATTGGGCCGCATCCTCAGCCAGATCCGCTTTGGCTCGACCCTCAACATCGCGGCGTCGCTGGCCAACCCGGCCCGGCCCACGCACGGCGTGCGGGGGGTCTACGCGGACACGCTCATCGCTCCTGTCGGTGAGGTGATGCTGGAGATCGGCTACGAGCGCGTCATGGTCGTGCACGGCTACGACGACCGCCGCGAGGCGGGGATGGACGAACTGTCCGTGCTCGGCGCATCGCTTGTGACCGAGATGTACGCCGACGGCCGTCGCGACGCCTACACCGTCGAGCCCGAGGACTTCGGCATCCGTCGCGCGGCTCATGCCGAGATCGCGCCGCTCGACGACCTTCGTGAAGAGGCCGTACGCTTTCTGCAGGTGGTCGGCGGCCGCGGACACGGGGCCTGCGGCGATGCCGCCTGCCTCAACGCCGCTGCGGTGCTCCACGTCTCCGGCCGGGCCGTGGATCTGTACGACGGCATTGGCCAGGCGCGCGAGCTGGTCGCCTCCGGCGATGCCCTGCGCAAGCTCGAGGAGTGGGTGGCCGTGCAGGCCGGCGGGGTCGCGCAGCGGCAAGCGGGCGAAGCCCGCCTGAGCGCGCTGCTCGATGAGGCCGGCCTGAGCAACTGACCAAGTGCCGTTGGCTTTGCCCCACTGCGATCGTCGCCGAAGTCCGCGCTTGGGCGTGAGATTTGCGCGCGCGCAGCGACCGCTGTAGCCTTCACCGGTCATCCCTCAGCTGTCGGGAAGCCGGTGCAAGGCCGGCGCTGCCCCGCAACTGTAGGCGCCGACGAAAGCCGCAGCGATGCCACCGCTCGAGGGCGGGAAGGCGCGGCCGGTAGGACGAAGCGCGAGCCAGGACACCATGGCTGGGGGAGCATCGCGACAACGCCTCGAGGGAGGGCTGCGGTGGGATCTCGTGATCGACTCATCCTTGTCACCGGCGGCGCGCGCAGCGGCAAGAGCACCTTCGCCGAGCGGCTTGCGGCGCAACTGGCTGAGCCGCGCGGCGGCCGCGTGACCTACCTTGCCACTTCCGAGACCAACGACGTCGAGATGGCGGCACGGGTCGCGGCGCACCGCGCCGTGCGGCCTGCCGCCTGGACCACGGTCGAATGTCCGCTCGAGGTGCCGGCGGCGGTGCGCGAGCATGCCGGCGCCCCTGTCTTCCTCCTTGATTGCGTCACGTTCTGGGTCACGAACCTGCTGTTCGCCGGCGGCGCCTTCGGTGGGAGTGCGCCGCCGGACGAGGGCTTCAACTACGACAAGGATCTGCTGCCGGCGGACGAGGAGCGCGCCGCTTCGGTGCGCGTCTCTGCCGGCGTCAGCGACCTTCTTGCGGCGTGCGCCGAGACCGGTGCCACCCTGGTCGCCGTCTCCAACGAGGTCGGCCTGGGGGTCGTGCCGGAATACCCGCTGGCGCGTCTCTATCGCGATCAGCTCGGCTGGGCCAACCAGCGCCTGGCCGCCGCCGCCGATCGCGTCTACTTCCTGGTCTCCGGATTCCCTCTCGATGTCACGGCGCTTGCCGCATCCCCGCTCAGCCAGCCCTCTGTGAAGGAGTCCGACCAGTGACCACCGATCTGCTCACCCGCACGATCGCCGCCATCACTCCTCTCGATGCCGATGCCATGCGTGCGGCGGAGGCCCGGCAGGCGCAACTCACCAAGCCGCCCAAGGCGCTCGGCCGTCTCGAGGCGATCTCCATCCAGCTCGCCGGCATCAAGGCTACGCCCATGCCGGTCATCGAACACAAAGCCATCGCCGTGATGGCGGCCGACCACGGCGTCACCGCCGAGGGAGTGAGCGCCTTTCCCGCCGAGGTCACGCCGGGCATGGTGTTCAACTTCGCCGCCGGCGGCGCCGCGATCAACGTCATCGGGCGCCACGTCGGCGCCCGCGTGATCGTCACTGACGTGGGCGTGAACGCCGATCTGAGCGACGCCGCCGGCGTGCGCCAGAAGAAGGTCCGCATGGGCACGGCGAACATGGCGCAGGGTCCGGCCATGACGCGCGACGAGGCCGTTCGCGCGCTCGAGATCGGCATCGAACTGGTCGAGGGTGAGCGTGCTCAGGGTCTCGACATCATCGCCACCGGCGAGATGGGTATCGGCAATACCACCGCCGCATCGGCGGTCATCGCCGCGCTCACAGGTCAGCCGGTGGCCAGGGTCACCGGCCGCGGCACCGGCATCAGGCCCGAGGCCCTGCCGGCCAAGATCGCCGTCATCGAGCGGGCGCTTGCCGTGAACCTGCCGGACGGCGCCGACCCCATCGACGTGCTGGCCAAGGTCGGCGGCCTGGAGATCGCCGCCATGACCGGCGTGTTCCTGGGCGGCGCCGCGCACCGCATCCCGGTCGTCATGGACGGGTTCATCAGCGCCGCCGCGGCGCTGGCCGCGGTCCGCCTCTGCCATGAGTGCGTCGACTACATCCTGCCCAGCCATGTGAGCATCGAGATCGGCCATCAGGTGGTGCTCGATGAGCTGGGGCTCACGCCGCTCTTCGACCTGCAGATGCGGCTCGGAGAGGGCACGGGGGCGGCTCTGTCCATGAGCATCATCGAGGCCTCCGCGCGCATCCTCAGCGAGATGGCGACCTTCGCCAGCGCCGGCGTCGTCGGCGACCCGAGCCAGGCCGACGCCGATCTGGGAAGCTGAGGGCGAAGCGCCCGCTCCCATATGGACGAATCACCCGATGAGGGGATGTGGCCTGAGGAGCCGACGGCCGGCGTCGCGCCGCCGCCGGGCCGGCATGGCGGCCCGATCCGCCAGCTGACGCTCGCCGTGACCTTCCTCACCGGCATCCCTCTGCCGGTGCGCGGCGAGGTGACGCCGGCGGATCTGTGGCGCAGCATGGGCTGGTACCCCCTGGTCGGGCTGGCTTTGGGCGCGGCGGCCTGGGGCCTCTACGCCGCGCTGCTCGTCCTGTTGCCCGGGCTCGTGGCGGCGGTGCTCGTGGTCCTCGCCCTCGAGGTCCTGACCCGCGGTCTGCACATGGACGGGCTCATGGACACCGCGGACGGGATCTTCAGCGGCGCGCCGCGCGAACGCGCTCTCGAGATCATGAAAGACAGCCAGGTCGGCGCGATGGGCGTCGTCGCGGCGATCCTCATCGTGCTGCTCAAGGTCGCGGCGCTGGGTGCGCTGGCGCGCTCCGATGCGGCCGCGCCCCTGCTCGTGGGATGGGCGGCGGCGCGCATGCTGCCGGCGATCGACGTGTATGCGTGGCCGTATGCGCGCACTGCCGGCACGGGCGAGGCGTTCACGCGCGAACGCTCGCCGGGTCCGGTCGTGCTCGCCGCGGCCCTGCTTGGCGCCGCTCTCGTCGTGGCCGCCATCGTGAATATCGCCGTCGGCGGCGCCGGCGGCTGGTGGGCCGGGGCTGCGATCGCTGGTCTCGCCGTGGGCGCGACGCTGCTCGTGCAGGACGCCGTGGCGAAGCGGCTCGGCGGCCTTACCGGCGACGTGTACGGGATGGGCATCCAGATCGCGGAGGCGGCGGCGCTCGTCGTCGGCTGCGCGCTGGCTCACTGACGACGGGCGCCGCCCGCCAAGGAGACGCGATGAAGCTTTACCTTGTCAGGCATGGGGCCTCCACCGGCAATACGCCCGGCAACCTTGTCGGCCACAGCTCCCATCCTTTGACCGAGGCCGGCGTCGCGCAGGCCCGCGCAGCGGCCGCACGACTGGCGTCGCAGGGGCCGATGCCGGTCTACTGCAGCGATCTGATGCGCGCGCACCAAACGGCGGAGTACATCGCCCGGGTCTGGTCGTCCGCTGCGACGCCCTCCCACGACTCCTGCTCCGCGATGCCCGAGGTGCACGACGACCCCCGCCTGCGGGAGATCGACATGGGCATCTACGAGGGTTGCACGTGGGACGATTACCTAAGTGACAAGGAGCTCAACGCCGCGATGATCGCCGACCCCTACCACACGGCTCTGCCCGGTGGGGAGTCCCTGGCACAGATGAAGAGCCGCGTGCTGGCCGCCGTCGACGAGATCGTGAACCGCCACGGCGATATCGCCGCTACGGCGAAGCCGCCGCTGTCGGGGTCTGTACCGGTCGGAGCGCTGGCGCACAGTGAGGCCCTGGGCGCCGCATGCCTTGTCGCCCACGACGGTCCCATCCGCGCCATCCTGAATCACTTCCTCGGCGTGGAGCCGGAGAATTGGTGGACGCTCTCCACCACGCACGGCGGCGTCTCGCTGCTGGAATGGTCCAGCGGCTGGGTCAACGTCCGCTTCGTGAACGGGACAAGCCACCTTCCACCTGTGCCTCCGCGGGGGGGCGCTGCCCGGGGCTCCAGCCTGTGATCCTCATCCCACATGGATGGCCGCTCGCCCTGGCGATGGTGCTTCTCGCGGGAGCTCTCGACGTGGTCTTCGGGGAACCACCCGCCGCGCTGCATCCGGTCGTCTGGATGGGCCGGCTCATCGGCGCGCTTGAGGCGCGCCGTCCGCGCGGCCGGCCCAGGGCCGAGATGGCCTACGGAGCGCTGATCGTGGTCATTGTGACCGGGGCCTGTGCGGGCGCCGGCTTGGCGCTCGTCCTTCTGCTCGATCGGCTCCCCTGGTGGCTGGCGCTCCCGCTGGGCGCCGCCGTCCTCAAGACGACGTTCTCTCTCCGCGGCTTGGTCGCGGCCGCCAGCGACGTGCGCCGCGCCCTCGCCACCGACCTTGGTCAGGCGCGCGCCGGCCTGGCTGCGCTCGTTAGTCGCGATCGCGAGCTTGATCCGCCGCACATCGTCTCCGCGGCAGTCGAGTCGCTGGCCGAGAACCTCGTCGACAGCGTCGTCTCGCCGCTGTTCTACTTCGCCTTCTTCGGTCTTCCCGGGGCGCTGGTCTACCGATCCATCAACACCATGGATGCGATGATCGGCTATCGCGGCGAGTACGAGTACGTGGGCAAGACCGCGGCGCGCACGGATGACGTGGTGAACTGGGCTCCTGCCCGCCTGACAGGCCTTCTGCTCGTTGCTCTCGCCGCGCTCCAGGGGACTGCCGGGGCGGCTTGGGCGACGCTGCGGAGCCAACGACACCTGTCGACCAGCCCGAACAAGCTATGGACGATCGCGCCTATGGCCGGGGCGCTGCGCGTGCGTCTCTCCCGGCCTGGTTCCTACGCCGTGGGGCGCGCGGAGCGGCCGCTCACCCCCCGTGTCATCGGAGAGGCAGCAGCTCTCGTCTGGGCCGGCGGCGGGATCGCCATCACCGCCGCCGCCGGCTTCGCCGCTCTGCTTGCATGGGGAGTCTGGCGGTGAGCCTGCTGCGCGGCGTCACTGCGGCCGTCCATGGTGCGGTCGATCCGGTCGCGCTGCGCGCCGAAGGCGTCGCGCCCGAGGGGCTCATCGACTTCAGCTCCAATCAGTCTCCGCTGGGCGCTTCCCCGGCAGTGCGCGCCGCCGTCTCGGCAGCCGTCGTGGACGCCTATCCAGACCCGCATGCTGCCGCATTCTGCGCGGCCGTCGCCGAGCATCACGTCGTGCCGGCCGCGTGCGTCGTGGCCGGCAACGGCAGCACCGAGCTGATCCGCCTGGTCGCGCAGCTTGCGCTGGCTCCTGGCGGCACGGCGCTGTCTCTGGGTCCGTCCTTCGGCGAGTACGCAGTCGGCACGGTGCTGGCCGGCGGACGTTTCCGCGAGGTCTGGCTGGAGTATGTGGCGGCCGGGGCGGGCTTCCGCTGCGCCGAGCCCGCCCTCAAAGCCGCCTTGGCAGGCCTGCACCCCCGTCTCTGCTGGCTCTGCTCTCCCAACAACCCGACCGGGGCGGCGCTGCCTGCGGCGCTGATCGCCGCCCTCGTGCGCGACCATCCCGGTACGCTGTTCGTGCTCGACGAGGCCTACTGCGATCTGCTCGCCGATGCGCAATGGTCGATCGACCTGCTCGCCGGCGGCAACCTCATCGTGCTGCGCTCGATGACCAAGACGTGGGGCCTCGCCGGTCTGCGGCTGGGGTACGCCGTCGCGGCGCCGGAGACGGCCGCGGTGCTGCGCGCCGCAGCCCCGCCCTGGAGCGTCAACGCCTGCGCGCAGGCTGCCGGCGTCGTGGCGCTCGCCGACCTCGAGCATCACCGCAGCGCTCGGTCGCGTTGCGACCGCCGAGCGCGACCGCCTCATCGCGGCCCTTCGCGCCGGCGGGCTGGGTCACCGAGCCGACTCCGCCGGCTTCTTCCTCGTTCGACGTGGGCGACGCCGCCGCGCGCGCCGCGAGCTTCTGGCGCAGGGCTGTCTGGTGCGCGACTGCACCTCGTTCGGGCTGCCCCGCACGTGCGCCTGAGCCCGCGGCGGGCCATCGACAACGATCGTCTCGTGGCCGCCTCTCACGGCACCGACGACCGAGGGTATCTGATGACCGCAGAGGGTTGACGCAGAGGCGAAGGATTGATAGGTTTTCTCACCTCTGAATGAGAATCACTATCAGCCGCCCTGGAGTGTCGTCCCGTGGAGTCACCCGATCCAAGTCCTGAAGGCTCGTCTCAGATCGCTGCGGTGTTCCGCGAGAAGGGCATCCCCTTCACCCGCCAGCGGCGTCTGATCTGGGAGTTCTTCGCCGCCGGCGACCGCGCCGCGACCATCCCCGAGGCGGCCGACGCACTGCGGCATGAAGGCGTCGGCCAGGCGACTGTGTATCGCACGGTGACGCTGCTCTCGGACCTCGGCCTGCTCGCCCGCGTCCAAGACCGTCGCGGTGAGATCTGCTACACGGCGCCGCCGATCGGACACAGCCACCCGCTCATCTGCGGTGTGTGTCGGCGCGTGGTGCGCTTCGATGGCGAAGGCGACGTCACCGAGTTGGAGCACCGGCTGGCCGTCGAGACCGGGTTCACGATCTACGGTCATCATCTCGAGGTCTACGGCATCTGCGCCGCGTGCCGGGAACCGCGCAAGGATGGCCGTGAGGGCTGACGCCGTGTCCGTGGCGACGCTCGGGCCGGCGGAGCGGCGCACCGTGCCGGCTGTCGCGCCCACGCCGGCCGACGTGCCCGTGCCGGCCGGTAGCTCCTCTTCGGCCGGCACATCCGCGCTTGCCGGCCGCCGCTTCTTCTGCTCGTGGAGCGGCGGCAAAGACGCGTATCTGGCGCTCCAACGGGCCGTCGCCGCAGGCGGACGGCCCGTGGCGCTGCTGTGCGTGCTGCACGAGGACGGCACGCACAGTCGTGGCCATGGCCTGCCGCTGGCGCTGCTCGAGGCGCAGGCGGCGGTGCTCGGCATCCCGCTCGTCACCCGGGCGACCACCTGGGATGACTACGAAGCCACCTTCGTCGCGGTCCTTCACGAACTGCGCGAGGAGGGCGTGGAGGCCGGCGTGTTCGGCGACATCGACCTCGAAGGGCACCGCATCTGGGTCGAGGGAGTGTGTGAGGTCGCGGACATGTCGTGTCACCTGCCGCTCTGGCGTGAGCCTCGTCGCAAGCTGGTGGACGAGATGCTCGCGGCCGGGGTCGTGGCCACCATCGTCGTGGTCGACGCCTCCCGGCTGAGCGCGGACTTCCTGGGCCGACAGCTCGACGATGAGCTGATCGCCCATCTCGAAGCGGAGGGCGTCGACGTCTGCGGCGAGGACGGGGAGTACCACACCGTCGTCACCGCGGCGCCGTTGTTCGCCGCGAGGGTCCCGCTCGGCTGGAACGGGCGCGAGGAGCGCTCTGGCCACTGGGTCCTGAAGTTCGATGCAGACCGACCATAGTCAAGTCACGAAGGGAGTACCTGGCGTAATGACCATCGTTCGCATCCGCCGCGTCACCGCGGCATTCCTGCTCACGGCCCTGCTGGTCCTGAGCATCATCGCCCTGAGCGCCTGCGGCGCGGGCGACGACACCGCCTCGCCCTCGGCCTCGCCGTCGGCCGGCCCCATCACGGTCACCGACGACTCCGGCGCCACGGTCACGCTCGCTCAGCCGGCGACCCGCATCGTCAGCCTTGCTCCGGCCAACACGGAGATCGCCTACGCTATCGGCGCCGGCGACAAGATGGTGGCCGGCACGAGCTACGACGACTACCCCGAGGAGGCCAAGAGCCTGCCGAAGATCGGCGACTTCGCCAACCCGAGCGTCGAGAAGATCGCCTCGTTCCAGCCGGACCTCATCTTGGCGGCCGGCGGCATCCAGGACGGCCTGCGCAGCAAGTTCGAGAAGCTCGGGGTGCAGGTCTACGTCGTCGACCCCACGACCTATGAGGGCGTCATGGCCTCCATCACGGAAGTCGGTCAGCTCGCCGGTACCTCTGAGGAGGCACAGCAGGTGGTCGACACCATGAAACAGGCGCAGGCCGATGTGCAGGGCAAGGTGGGTTCACTGGCCAAGGCCACCACCTTCCTCGAGATCTACAGCGAGCCGCTGATGACGGCCGGCTCCGGCACGTTCATCGACGACATGATCACGATCGCCGGCGGTCAGAACATCGGCGCGGAGGCCGGCAGCGGGTTTCCGAACTTCAGCACCGAGGTGCTGGTGCAGAAGGACCCGGTCGTCTACATCGCCGACTCCGGGTCGATGAGCGAGCCCGGCGACATCTCCAAGCGCGCCGGCTTCTCTGAGCTCACGGCCGTCAAGGACGGGCGCGTCTACGTCATCGACGACAACCTGATCGCCCGTCCTGGTCCGCGCCTGGCCCAAGGCCTCCAGGAGCTGGCGAAGATGATCCATCCTGAGGCGTACGCCGCGCAGTGACCCGCCTCGCCCGCACAGGCACGTGGCCGGGCATCCTTCTGTCCGCCGGCGTCTTTGGCGCGTGCCTCGTGCTGGCGCTCGCCCTCGGACCGGCTTCGCTCTCGCTCGGGCGCCTCTGGCAGCTCGTGGTGGCGGGGCCGGTCCAGGGCGGCCTGGACAACGCCATCTTCTGGCAGATCCGCATGCCGCGCGTACTGGTCGCCTGTCTTGTCGGCGCGGCGCTCGCGGTCGCCGGCGTGATCCTGCAGGACCTCTTCCTCAATCCTCTCACCGACCCCTACGTGACCGGCGTCTCGTCCGGCGCCGCGCTCGGCGCCACCATCGGCATCGTCCTACAACTGTCAAATCTCCCCTGGATCACGGTGCTGGCTCTCGTCGGCGGGCTGGGGACGCTCGTTCTGGTGTGGATGGCGGCACGCCGGCGTGGCCGCATCGACGTCTTCGTCCTCCTGTTGGCTGGGGTCACGATCTCGTACCTGGCCAGCGCCATCGTCACCGTGCTCATGATCAAGGCCAACGCGGACATGCACGCCATCATCTACTGGCTCATGGGGAGCTTCTCGGGCAGGGGCTGGGCCGACGTCGAGATCGCGCTGGTGACGATCCCGTTCATGGTGGTCCCCCTCTTCTTCACCGCCGAGATGGACATCCTGCTGCAGGGGGAGAAGCGGGCCCTCGAGCTCGGTGTGGAGGTCGAGCGCACCAAGCGGCTCCTGCTCGTGACGGCCGGCGTACTCACCGCCCTCGCCGTCTCGGTGAGCGGCATCATCGGCTTCGTCGGCCTCGTGGTGCCGCATATCGTGCGCATGCTCGTGGGCCCCGGGCACCGCGCCCTGCTGCCCGTGTCGCTGCTGGTCGGCGCCGCGATGATGGTGGTCGCCGACCTGCTCTCGCGCATGGTCATCTCGCCCAACGAGATCCCCGTCGGCGTGGTCACGACGTTCGTGGGCGCGCCGCTGTTCGTGTACCTCCTGCGGCGCGGGCGGAGGGCCTGATGGCGCTCGTCGCCCTCCGCAACGTGGGCTTCGCCTATGACGAGCGGCCGGTGCTCAAACGCATCTCGTTCGAGCTCGAGGCCGGCGCTTTCGTCGGCATCGTCGGGCCCAACGGCAGCGGCAAGTCCACGCTCATCGACCTGATCGACGGCATCCTCCATCCTGGCGCCGGCGAGGTGCTGGTCAACGGCGTCGCCACAGACAAGTATCGCCGGCGCGCCATGGCTCGGCAGGTCGCGCTGGTGCCTCAGCACTTCGACCTCGACTTCGATCTCGCCGTGCGCGAGGTCGTGGAGATGGGCGCCTACTGTCGTGGCAAGGAGGCGGGGCCGTCCGGCGACGCCGAGGAGATGCTCTTGCGGCTCGGCGTCGCCGGGCTCGTCGACCGGCGGTTCTCGGAGCTCTCCGGAGGTGAGAAACAGCTCGTCGTGCTTGCCCAGGCGCTGATGCAGCGGGCGCCGCTCCTGCTGCTGGACGAACCGGCTTCGGCGCTGGATGTGTCGCACCAGTTGCGGCTCTTCGATCTGCTGCGTGAACTGAATGGCGAGGGTCTCACGGTGCTCTGCATCCTGCACGATCTCAATCTCGCACTGCACTACTTCGACAAGCTGCTCGTGTTGAGCGAGGGCGAGGTGGCGGCGTTCGGGCCGCCGGACGAGGTGCTGCGGCCCGAGGTCATCGAGGCGGTCTACGGCGTGCGGGCGTTCCTGCACAGGCACGCCGGCCGGACGTACCTCACCTACTCGCCGCGCCCGAGAGGCGAACGCCTGGGGCGCGTGCACCTCGTCTGTGGCGGCGGCACGGGTTCAGGCCTTATGCGCGAGCTGGTGGACGCCGGGTACGACGTGTCCGCCGGCGTGCTCAACGCTCTCGACACCGACGAGGAGACGGGTCGCGAACTCGGTCTTTCCATGGCCGTCGAGGCGCCGTTCTCACCGGTCGGCGACGAGGCGTACGCCGAGAACCTGGCGTTGATGCGCGGCGCGGACATGGTGATAGTGACGGCGGTCCCCGTGAGCCACGGGAACGAACGCAATATCGTGGCTGCCATGGAGGCCGCCGCCGCCGGCAAGCCGGTCTGGGCGGCCGCAGGCGTACGCGACGCCGATTTCACCGGTATCACCGCGCGTCTTGATGGCGTCGGCGCGCAGTTCTACGCCGACGCCGACGCCCTGCGCGTGGCCCTAAGCGCCCTGCCCCTGCGCTCCGGCCGCCCCTGATCCTTCCCGCCGGAATGGGCTGACCGGCTCCGCGGGGTCAGCCCAGCATCGCGCGCAGCTCTGCCGCCGCCGCGCGCGCCTGCTGCGCCGACTTGCGAAAGACCCGGGCGTTGTCGCCGAGCGCCGCTTCGCACTCGCTGGAGAAGTCCTCGTGATACTGCGCCGCTTCCTCTTCGGCGGCGATGAGCTGGTCGACCGCCGCGGGCCAGCCTGTCACCGGCTCGCTCCCGAGCGTGCCCATATAGTCGCGGCCGTTGAGAGAGCGCACCGGCTCGTCCACGTTCGGGCGCCGGTCGGTGAGCTTCTCCACGCGGTCGTCGTGCGTGCAGACGAGCTCTTCCAGCTTGGCCTGCCACGTGTCGTCCGGAGCCAGGACTCCGGCCGCGGCCGCCAAATCGCCGCAGGCGCGCTCGGCCTCGAGGGCGAAGGTGAACGCGGATGCGAACGACACGATCTGGGGAAACTGTCGAGCCATGGTCTCTCCTTTCTGCTCTACTGCTTCCAGTAGTTCGCGGGGTCCAGCATGTACACAGGGTGAAGGTAGAAGCCTCCGACATGCCTCGAGCACAGGGTCGTCTGGACGGGCGCGTAGAGCGGTACATAGGGCGCCGCGTCTGCAATCATGCGCTCGATCTCGGCGTACCTCCTTTGCCGCGCCTGCGGGTCAGCTGTGGCTTCCGCCTGAGCGTGTGCGGAGTCCAGCTCGGCGCTCCACCAGAAGCTTGGGTTCGTCCCGCCGCGACGGGCGCTCTGCCTGCTGCACAGCGACTGTACCCACTCGCTGGGGTCGGGGAGGCTCGCCTGCCACATGATGTCGCCCATGGCGAGGGTCATGGGGGCGGCCTGCCGTCGCGCGTACTGCGTCCGACTAAGCGTCTTCAGCTCTGTCTGCACGCCGATCGCGGCGAGATCAGCCTGTACGGACCTGGCCAATGCTGGGGCGAGCGCGCCGGGACCGGTGGAGAGCACCGTCTTGAACCCGTGTGGGTACCCCGCCTTGCGGAGCAGCGCTCTCGCCCTGGCGGGCGTGTGGCCGTAGAATAGCCTGCCGTTCTTGAAGCCGGGAAGGTCGGGTGGGTAGTACTGCCACAGCGGCCGGGCGCCCCCTGACTGCAGCTCGGCGAGTCTCTCGCGATCGATCGCCCAGCTCATCGCGCGTCTTACTCTGACGTCGTCGAAAGGTTCCATATCCGTGTTGAGGAACAGGTATGTGCCGGCCATCAGCGAGCGCGAAGAGACACACTCCTGCCATGGCGGCTCGCCGGCGAAGGCAGGGAGATCGGCGGGCGGCAGCCCGTAACCAAGAGCATCGATCGCGCCGGACTGCAGCCTGGCGACGGCGTCTTGAGGCGTGAGCGCCAGCTCGTAGGCGACGGCGTCGACGCTGGGCTTGCCTGCCTCCCAGTAGCTGGGATTCCGCGCCAGCCTTATGCTCTCGTCCGGCGTCCACTTCTCGAAGACGAACGGACCCGTCCCCAGCGGATGCAGCCCGAACTCCGGGCCTTGCTTCTCGACCCACTCCCGAGGCACGACCCCGCAGGGTTCCATGGCCAGCGCGTTCAGGAACGAAGGGTCGGGCCGTACGAGATGGAAGCGGATGGTCATGCCGTCGACGACCTCGACGCCACTGATCGTGTCGATCGTTCCGGCGAGGAACGGCGCCGTGCCGGCGACGCCCTCGTAGAGGGCCCGCGTCTCTGACGGCGCCGTCTTCAGCATGCGCTCGAAGCTGTACTTGACGTCGCTCGCCGTCAGATCGCGACTCAGGGGCGGCTGGAACTTGACGCCTTGACGAAGGGCGAACGTGTAGGTGGCGCCATCAAGGGAGACGCCTTGGTTGGCCGCGGTCGGCAGGGCGGCGGCAAGACAGGGCTCAAGCACGGTGCCTTCGGCGCCTGGTCTGGGCGCGTAGCGCAGCAGGCCCTCGTAGACCGTGTGGGCCACGGCGCGTTCGGTGACGTTCTGTGCGAGCGCCGGGTCGAGACTGCGTGGCGCGGCGAGATACGAGACGGTGAGCGTGCCCCCCGCCTTGGGCGTCTCGGACGGCCGCGGACTGGCGTGGCTGGAGGCGTCCACGGCGCCGCCGCAGGCGGTGAGCCCCACCGCAAGCCCGATCGCGAGGACCAGGACAAGGGCCAGACTGGCAGCCGCGAAAGAACATCTGCTGATCCTGCAGGACGTCACAAGTGCCACCCCCTCGACTAAGCCGAGTGGCCAGTGTACTCCATGGCCGCGAGGTGGAGGTCGACGGATCAGCTGCCGGGCCGGCTACCCAGCGTTACGGACAGCGTCTGCTCGTCGCCGCCTCTGACGATCTGCAGCTCTACCTGGTCGCCGGGCTTCTTGCCGCGGAGGGACGAGAAGAGGTCGACCTGAGAGGTCACCTTCTGGTCGCCGATCTGCACGATCACGTCGCCCTGTCTGACGCCGGCATCCGCCGCGGGAGAACCGGGTCGCACCTCGACCACGAGGACGCCTTCGGAGCGGCTGAGGCCGTACTGATCCTGGAGCTCGGGGGTGATCGTGGTGCTTTGGATCCCCAGGTATCCGTAGGTCACCTTTCCCGTGTCGATGATCTGCTCGACCACGGTGACGACGAGGTCCGAGGGGATGGCGAAGCCGATGTTCTGGGCGCGCGTGTCGCCGCCGGCGATCGCCGCGACGTTGATGCCGATCACGCGTGCCTGGTCGTCGGCGAGGGCGCCGCCCGAGTTGCCTGGGCTGATCGCGGCATCCGTCTGGATGAGGTCGATGCTGCCGAGCGAGCCGGGGTCAGGTACCTCACGGTTGATGGCGCTGACGATCCCCATGGTCACCGATCCGCCGAGCCCGAGCGGCGTGCCGATGGCGAAGGCGTACTCGCCGACCTGCACCTGCGAGAGGTCTTTCAGGAACGTGGCCGCAGGCAGATCCTTCTGGTCGATGCGCAGCACGGCGAGATCCGAGAGCGGATCCCGGCCGACCAGCGTCGCAGTGAAGCCCTTTCCCGTGATCAGGGTCACCGTGATTCTGTCGGCGACCTGGCCCCCACCCGAGGTGACGACATGGTTGTTGGTCACGATCACTCCGTCCGCCCGATAGATGACCCCGGAGCCAAGCCCCAGCCGCTGCCCTTGCGCGTCGAAGACGGTGACGTCCACGACGCTCGGTCCCAGCGCCTTCGCTACGCTGATCGCGGGGCTCACCCCCGTGATCGCCGGGGGGGTCGTGTCTGCTGAGGGGGTCGCGCCCGCCGCGGTGCTCGCCGGCGCCGCGGAGGTCGTCGTGTCTGTGGTCGTGACGCCGCAGGCGACGAGGACGAGGGCGAGGAGCACGAGAAGCGCGCTCAGCGCCACGAGCTTCCTCGTTTGGGATGGTAGGGTCGCACTCGTCTTCATCGTCTCTCCCCCGTTGAGATCACGTCTGTGTGCCGCCCAAGGTATTCCCACTTCTGATCGTCGTGAGACGCGCGTTGCTGCTCAAGGCAGGGTCACACGGTGGTGTGTGCTCCCGCATCCACGTGCACGATCTCGCCGGTGATCGCGCGGGAGAGACCACTGAGGAGAAAGACGGTGGCGTCGGCCACCTCTTCGGCGGTCACGTTGCGTCGCAGGGGGGTGTGGCTGGCGAGCAGGTCGAGCATGCCGTCGAAGTCCTTGATGGTGCGCGCCGCCACGGTGGCGATCGGTCCGGCGGAGATCGCATTGACGCGGATGCCCTCCGGCCCGAGGTCCGCGGCCAGGTACCTGACGGCGCTCTCCAGCGAAGCTTTGGCGGGGCCCATGACGTTGTAGTTCGGGACGACTCGCCATGAGCCGGCGTAGGTCATCGTGACGACGGCGCCGCCCCGGGTCATCAGCCGTCGGGCCTCCCGTGCCATGGCGATCAGCGAGTAAGAACTGATGTCGTTGGCCTGTGCGAAGCCGGCGCGCGTCGTCTCCACGAAGCTGCCCTGCAGGTCGTATGCCGGGGCCCATGCGATGCTGTGCACCAGGCCGTCGAGGATCGGCATGGTGACGGCGAGTTCATCGACGGCGCGGCGCACCGCCTCGTCACTGCTCACGTCGCACTCGATCATCGGCGCCCCACCGAGCTTGTCGGCAAGCGGCTGTACACGGCTCTTGAGGCGTTCGGATTGGTAGCTGAGCGCCACCGATCCGCCGTGCCGCTTGATGGCGAGCGCGACTGACCAAGCGATCGAACGCGAGTTGGCGGCGCCTGTGACCAGGTAGTTGGCGCCTGACAGGAGTCCAGTCACGGTGTCCTCCGCCACGGCTGGGCGTGGTCTGAGCGGCTGACCTCCATGGTTCAGCCTGGTTTCTCGGCCAGCAGAAGAAACTGCCGCGCCCAGTAGTCGCGGAACACATAGAGCGACGCGACGAGGCAGACGGCGCGGATCAGACGGTATCTGGTGTAGTAGGGCTCGACCCGCAGGACCCGCAGGCCCCCACCCTCAAGGAGGGCGACCATGTCGCGCTTCGCGAAGAAGCGTACGTGCGTGTGGTCGAAGATCCCCGAAGTCTTCCGCGGCCAGCGCTTGAGCAGAAGGTTGGCGAAGACGTAGACGTGGGCGACGTTAGGGATGGAGACGATGACCAAGCCCCCTGGTCGCAGGTGCGCAAGGGCGCGCCCGAGCACGGCCTCTGGCTCCACGAGGTGCTCGAGCACGTCACTGGCGAGGATGGCGTCGAAGCGCTCGGGCCCGAACATCGTCGGGTCGAACTCGGTGAGGTCGCACTGTGCCACGGCGTCGAGACGCCGGCGCGCCTCGGCGCAGGCGCCGGCATCGCGCTCGACGCCGCCCACCCAGCGAGCTCCGGCGCGCTTGAGGAGCTCACCATTGTGACCGCCGCCGCAGCCAAGGTCGAGGATGCGCAGTCCCTGTGGGTCGAAGAGCCCCAGGAGCGCCGGTTTGGCGTCGCCGAAGTAGCGGCTGCGGGAGCTCTGGACGGGCGAGAATGTAACGGCTGGGTTCATGAGCGGCCTCCAGCGGCATCATAGCAGGGGCCGGCCACACTGACTCAGCGCGCGACGTTGCTCAGGGCAAGGAGATGTCGCTGGGATCGAGACCGGTCGGCATCTGCACGGCGACGGCCGCTTCGCCACCATTGTCGAAGAGGATCTCGTCGGCCAGGTCCGTCGCGTACGGCGAGGGGCTGGCGCCGGGGCCGCCGGCCGATTCTGTCGGCGAGGGGCTGGGGCTGGGACCCGGACTGCCGTCGATGGCAGTAGGCTCGGCTCCGCCTGCCTCGCTGGCCAGGGGCGAGAGATAGAGGACGTGGAGTAGGCCCACCGCGGCGGGCTGAGACGCGACGCGCAGACGGAGCTGGGCGGGCGCGGTGCCGCGCAGCACGCGCACCACATCGAATCGCTGGAAGCCGTCGCGCGCGGCGCGCGCGCGGGCGATCAGCACGACCCCGAAGTGGGTTGCTGCCTGCCGGTCGATGAAGCTCTCCGTGTTCGTGGCGTCGCCGCCCGCCCGCGTCGGAGCCAGCTCGGCGGTCGCCTTGTCCCCCTGGCTGGTGAAGAGGCCTGTGCCCTGTCGGTCGAGGACGCTCACGCCGACTGCGAGCGCGACGATGACGGCGGCGACCGGGGCGAGCACGCGGAGCCAGCGCCACGCGCCATCTTGCGGGCGAGCCTGCGAATGGATGTCGTGGACCTCGGCCTCCATGAGCGGCCGCAGCGCCGCCCACTGGGGCTGACTGATGTCCGTGTATGCCTCATCTGGCCCCGGCACGGCGCGGGTCACCTGGTCGGTGACGTGCGCCACCTCGGCGCGCAGCGCCTCGAGGCGGCGGCGGAGGACGTCGTCGGTGGCCGCCGCCGCTTCGAGCTCGGGATCGGTCTGGAGACCCATGACGTAGGCCAGCATGCGGTCGTCAAGCTCGACGAACGGTGCATCCTCGGTATGTGGAGCGTCAGTCATGGCGTTCGAACCCGGCCGCTTGCAGAGAATCGCGCAGTCGCTTCATGGCACTGTGCAGACGGGACTTCACCGTGCCGACCGGCACGCCCTGGATGGCGGCGATCTCGTCCAGGGCGAGGTCGGCGTAGAAACGCAAGGCCACGCACTCGCGCAGCGCCGGAGGGAGCTCGGAGAGGGCGGCGCGCACCGCCGGGTCCGCCGGGCCCGCCGGCCCGTCGACTGCGTCGTCTGGCGCGATCTGCTGCAGCCTCTCAAACAGTCCAAGGCGTGTCTTGCGGCGCCTGCCGTGATCGTGCCCGGTGTTCAGGATGACGCGATAGAACCACGGGAGCAGGGTCGCCTCGGGCGGGATCTCGGCCTTGTACACCTTGATGAAGACGTCTTGCACAGCGTCGTCGACCTCCTCGCAGTACCCCTGGAGGAAGAGGATGCGCCGCGCCTGCGGGGCGTAGCGGCGGAAGAACTCGACTCGTGCCTCTGGCTCGCCCCTACGCAAGCGGTCCGCAAGCCCTTGCGGCAGGTCCTCGATTGCCTTCCTCCCGTTGCAGGTGAGAGACGCCGGTACTGCGCTGTGCGTTCACCGCGTCCGAACGCGGCAAGTATAGCGCGCCGCCCTTACGACCCGAGGCGGCGTACCTCCTCCGTCAACTCGTGGCCGCTGTGCTCCCGAACGCGGCGGCTGACCTCGACGGCCAGCGACTTGATGTCGTCCGCCGTGGCGCCGGGCAGCGCGACGAGGAAGTTGGCGTGCTTCTCACTGACCTGCGCCCGTCCCCGCGTGAAGCCCTTGAGGCCGGCGTCCTCGATGAGCCGCGCCGCCGGAAGCTCCCGCGACGGGTTCTTGAAATAGCTGCCGCAGCTTCCTTGATCCAGCGGGTGCTTGCCGCGGCGCAGGGCGTCGTCGTCCGCGATCTCGCGGAGCAGTCGCTCACGGTCGCCGTGGGCGAGGCGGAAGGTCGCCGAGAGGACGATCAAGTCGGGCAGGTCCTTGAAGAGGCTGCTTCGATAGCTGAAGTCCAGCTCGTCGGGGGCCTTGACATGCTCGGTGACGCCGTCGAGGAAGTGGACGCTGACGAGCGCGTCGCTGACGGAGCGGCCGTAGGCGCCGGCGTTGCCGACCACGGCGCCGCCGACCGACCCGGGGATGTTGCCGGCGAACTCGAGACCGGCGAGGTTCTGGTCGGCAAGGTCGGCGACGAGCGCCGGCAGCTCGGCGCCGGCCTCGACCTCCAGCAGCAGTCCGTCGAGTGTGCGCGCCGCAGTGCGGATCAGGATCGTGAGCCCGGGCAGACCAGCGTCGCTGATGAGGACGTTGGTAGCCTGTCCCAGCACCGTGAGGGGGATCCCGTTCTCGCGCGCCGTCCTCACGGCGCGCACGAGCGCGTTGGTGGTCGTCGCGCGGTAGAGGAACTCCGCGGGGCCTCCGACGCCGTAGGCGCAGAGCGGCGCGAGGGGTACGGCCTCTTCGAGGCCGAGAAGCTCGCGCCGCAGGATGTCGGCGGGGTTGCTCACCCGATCATGGTACCAGCATCCCGCGCGCGGATGGTCGACGCGCCCGGAAGCTTGACGCGGCGCCGGGCTCCTCATAAAGTATCATAAACCTAGGGACAACTAGGAATACCCGTAGCACCTGGTGCCGGCGTCTCCGGCGCCTGACTTGGAGAAGGCGATGCTTCATCTCTCGGCGAAGAGCGAGTATGCGATCAAGGCTCTCGTGCGTCTGGCACTCGCCAGTGGCGACGAGCCCGTGCAGGCCCGCCAGATCGTGTCGTTCACCGGGATCCCTCCGAAGTTCCTCGACCAGGTGATGCACGACCTCCGCCACGGCGGTCTGGTCGAGAGCCGCCGCGGTGTGGGCGGCGGCTACGTACTGACGCGCGATCCTGCAGCGATCAGCTTCCTCGATGTGGTCGACATGATCGACGGATCGTACGGAGGCAAGGGGCGAATGCACGGCGGCGGCCAGGCCGATCTCCTGGTCGCGCCGGTGTGGGATGAGGTGCGCGAGTGTCTGCGCCGCATCCTGCGCACGGCCACCATCGCCGACGCGGCGGCGCGCGCCGCCGCGGAGCCCATGTACCACATCTGAGAGGAGACGCCATGAGCAGTGATCCCACCCCTTCCACCACTGGGTTCGAGACCCTTGCCCTCCACGCCGGCCATGAACATGATCCGGCGACCAAAGCCCACGCCGTGCCCATCTACCAGACCACGGCGTACGTCTTCGACGACTCCGACCACGCAGCTGATCTCTTCAGTCTGAGTCAGCCCGGCAACATCTACACGCGGATCATGAACCCGACCAACGACGTCTTCGAGAAGCGCATGACGGCGCTTGAGGGTGGCGTGGGCGCGCTTGCCTTCAGTTCCGGCTCGGCGGCGGTCACCTTCAGCATCCTCAACCTTGCCGGGGCGGGCGACCATGTCGTGAGCGCCAACAGCCTGTACGGCGGCACACACAACCTGTTCGCGCACACCCTGCCGCGCTTCGGGCTCGAGATCGATCTCGTCGACGCGGCGGACCCGGTGAGCCTCCGCCGCGCCATCAAGCCGAACACGAAGCTGCTCTACGCCGAGACCGTCGGCAACCCCAAGCTCGATACTCTGGACATCGCAGCGGTCGCGGCGGTCGCCCACGAAGCGGGCATCCCCCTGATCGTTGACAATACGATGGCAACTCCCTATCTCGTCAAGCCCATCGTCCACGGCGCCGACATCGTGGTGCACTCCGCGACCAAGTTCATCGGCGGTCACGGCACGTCCATCGGCGGCGTGGTCGTCGACGCCGGCCGGTTCGACTGGTCGCAGAACGACAGGTTCCCAGGCCTCGTCGAGGCGGATGCCAGTTACCACGGCCTCAAGTTCTACGAGGCGCTCGGGCCGATCGCCTATATCGTGAAGCTGCGCGTCAGCCTGCTGCGCGACATCGGCGCGGCCCTGTCGCCGTTCAACGCCTTCCTCTTCTTGCAGGGCCTCGAGACGCTGGCACTGCGCATGGAGCGCCACAGCACCAATGCGCTCGCTGTTGCCGAGCACCTCGAGGGACACTCCAAGGTGAGCTGGGTCAGCTACCCAGGGCTGCCGTCGCATCACTCTCACGCCCTGGCGAGGCGGTACCACTATCGCGGTCTCTATGGCGCCATGATCGGCTTCGGTATCCAGGGGGGTCGCGGGGCCGGTCGCCGCTTCGTGGAGAGCACGAAGCTGCTGTCGCATGTGGCGAACATCGGCGACGCCAAGTCACTGGTCATTCACCCGGCGACCACGACGCACTCGCAGTTGACGGCTGAAGAGCAGCTCGAGACGGGCGTCACCGACGACTTCGTACGGCTCTCCATCGGCATCGAGTCGCTCGAGGACATCATCGCCGACATCGATCAGGCGCTGGCCGGGGTCTGACGATGCTGCCCGGCCGCAAGCGAGAGATGACGCGGACTCCCGGGCGAGCGCGTACAATGGACGGCGGCCGGCCGCGCGAGGCGGTCGCCGTGCCGCTCATCCGAGGGGACGCTGTGACAGACGAGAAGCACGCACACACCAAGGAGATCGGCGACGTGGCCATGGGCCTCGGCGCCGACGTGGGTTCGGCCGGACTCGTCCGCACGCAGTACGTGACCTTCGATCGACCGGGCCAAGAACTCGCTCTCGAGGGTGGCGGCACCTTGGCTCCCTTCACGCTCGCCTACGAGACGTACGGCAGACTCAGCGATCGCAGAGACAATGCCGTGCTCGTGACCCACGCCCTCTCGGGCGACGCGCACGTGGCGGGGTGGCACAGCGCCGAGGACCGGCGGCCTGGCTGGTGGGACATGATGATCGGCCCGGGAAAGGGCCTCGACACGGACAGGTACTTCATCATCTGCGCCAACGTGATCGGTGGCTGCAGCGGGTCGACGGGGCCTGCCTCCCAGAACCCCGCCACCGGTCGTCCCTACGGTACCGACTTTCCCATCATCACGATCGCCGACATGGTCAATGCCCAGATAATGCTGCTCGACCACCTCGGCATCGCGAAGCTGCTGGCTGCCGTCGGGGGGTCGATGGGCGGCATGCAGGTGCTCGAACTGGCGGTCTCGCACCCTGGGCGTGTCCACCTCTGCGTGCCGCTCGCCACCGCGGCGCGCCAGCCCACGCAGGCCATCGCCTTCAACGAGGTCGGCCGTCAGGCGATCATGGCGGACCCTGACTGGCGCGACGGCCACTACTACGACGGTGAACCGCCGGCCAGAGGCCTCAGCGTGGCGCGCATGGTCGGTCACATCACGTATCTGAGCGACGCGGCCATGCAGGAGAAGTTCGGGCGCCGCCTGCGCGACATCCACGAGTACTCGTTCACCTTCTCGGCCGACTTCGAGGTCGAGAGCTACCTGCGGCACCAGGGACTTTCGTTCACCAGCCGCTTCGACGCCAACACGTATCTCTATATCACCCGCGCTCTGGACTACTTCGATCTCTCCCGCCGCCACGGGAGCCTGGCGCAGGCCTTCCGCGACGTGACGGCGCGCTTCCTCGTGCTGGCGTTCAGCAGCGACTGGCTGCATCCGCCGTACCAGCTCAAGGAGATCGTCAGCGCGCTGCGCGCCACCCACAAACATGTCAGTTACTACGAGGTCGAGAGCCACTACGGCCACGACGCTTTTCTGCTGGAACGCGAGAAGATGGAAGGCATCATCAGCGCCTTCCTGGCCAGCGGCGCTCGCACCTACGCCGTGAAGGCCTGACCTCATGCGGCGCATCGACTACAAACTCATCGAGGACTTGGTGCCCGAAGGCGCCACCGTGCTCGATCTGGCCTGCGGCGACGGTGAGCTGCTCAGCGAACTCATCGCCGCGAAGGGCGTGCGCGGCAGTGGCGTCGAGGTCTCGCAGGAGGCCGTCGAAGTCTGTGTCGGCAAGGGACTCTCTGTGTTCCACGGCGACCTGGATGAAGGGCTCGCCGATTTCGCCGACGGCTCGCATGACGTCGTCATCCTGAGCATGAGCCTGCAGCAGTTGCGCCGGCCGCGCATGATCGTGCGCGAGATGGTGCGGGTGGGCAGGCAGGCGATCGTGAGCTTCCCGAACTTCGCTCACTGGATCCCGCGGTCGCAACTCTGCCTGCGCGGGCGCATGCCGGTCTCCCGCGAGCTGCCCTACCAGTGGTCGGACACACCCAACATCCACCTCTGCACCATCAAGGACTTCCGCCGGCTCTGCCGCGAGGAGGGTCTGTGCATCGGGCACGAGCTCTTCTTGAACAGCGTGGAGAAGGCTCCGCCACGGCGGTCTGCCGCCCCCAATCTCCTGGCCCGTGTCGCCATTTTCGCGGTGCATCGGCACTAGACGGCGATGAGCTTTCGGGCGTGGTTCAAACGGTCTACACTACAGGTACGCTCTGCGCCCCAGAGACCGGCGTGAGCGGCACAAGGAGCGCCATCCATCGCTTCCACCACGAGACACGGATGCGCTGCAAGACAGAAGGAGACAAAGGTGCCTCAGGGTAAAGTCAAATGGTTCTCGGCCGAGAAGGCGTTCGGGTTCATCGAGCAGGATCCCGACAACGATATCTTCGTCCATGTGACCGGCCTCGCACACGGAGTCACCACCCTCGAGAAAGATCAACTCGTCGAATACGAGACGGAGCAGGGCCGCAAGGGCCCGCAGGCCACCAATGTCAGGCCCGTCGCGGCGGCGGCGGCCGTTGAAGAAGCGGCTCCGGAGGCCGAGGAAGTCGAAGTCGACGTCGAGATCATCGAAGTCGAAGAGGAGACGGCGTCTGACGCCGAATGACCGTCTAGGCAGCCAGAATGGGCCGGCCGCCGGGGAGAAGACCCCGACAGCCGGCCCTCTGCCTTCTCTGGGGTGTCCGCTGAACCCGACGAAGGAGCGGTGATGATCGAAGGCATCCATTGGCTGGGCCACGACACCTTCCGTATCGAGGGCTCGTCCACTCTGTACGTGGATCCATGGAAGCTCCCCGCGAACGCGCCTCTGGCGGACGCGATCCTGATCACGCACGACCACTTCGACCATTTCAGCCCGGAAGACATCGCGGCCATCGCGCGACCCGGGACGCTCATCGTGGGACCGGCCTCGGTCACTGCCGGCCTGAAGCAGGCAGAGGGTCTCGCCACGGTCACGATCGAGTCGGGCCAGACAGTGACCGCTGCCACGGCGTCCGTGACCGCCGTGCCGGCCTACAACACCAGTAAGTTCCGCGAGCCCGGCGTGCCGTTTCATCCACGTGAGGCGGGTGGCCTCGGCTACGTGATCGAACTCGACGGGCGCCGCATCTATCACGCCGGGGACACCGACGCGATCCCCGAGATGCGGGATGTGCGCTGTGACGTCGCCCTTCTGCCGATCGGGGGGACCTACACGATGACGGCGGCTGAGGCGGCGGCGGCCTGCGATTACATCAGCGCCGCCGTAGTCGTCCCCATGCACTACGGGGATATCGTCGGGAACCGCTCAGATGCGACGCGCTTCGCGGAGCTGTGCCGGCTCCCGGTGACGATCCTGTTCGTCGAGCGCATCTGAGGCGAAGGGGCAGGCGGCCGGCATGGAGGAGGACATATGTTGCAGGCAGGCGACAAGGCGCCGGTAGTGACCGGCACGTCGTACGACGGCAGGCAGTTCGATCTGGGGGCTCCCGGCATGCGGACCGTGCTCTGGTTCTACCCAAAGGCCGCCACTGGCGGCTGAACGACGGAAGCCGTTGAGTTCAACGGCCTTCTCGAGGACTTCGCGCGCCTGGACGTGCAGGTCATCGGCGCCAGCATCGATTCGGCTCAGGCGAACCAGAGGTGGGCCGAGAAGCATGACCTGCGCATGCCGCTGATCGGTGACACGGAGCAGCACAACGTGGCGGCCGCGTTTGGCGTGGCTCGTCCGATGGTCGGGGTCGCCAAGCGCACGACCTGGCTCATCGACCCCGACGGCATGCTGCGCAAGGTCTATCCGAAGGTGAGTCCGAAAGGCCATGCGGAGGAGGTCCTCTTGGCGGCTCAGGAGGTCTGGGGCTAGCCGGCCCCCAGCGCCGTCAGCTACTCGGCTTCGGGCTCGTCGCGCTGACCGAGGTACGCGGGCGCGTCGATCATGAAGATGCGGCTTGACCACGACTCGCCGGCGGCGGTCGCGCGCTCGGCGTCGTCGACTGCCGCGACGCGCGCCGTCATGTCGTCGCAATAGTGCACGATGATCGCTTCGCGTGTCATGGGCACCACGGGACTGCCCTTCTCGCGCATGCCATGGTGGGAGATCACGATGTGGGAGAGCCGTAGGGCCAGCTCCGGCGGGAAGTCAGGGAACTCGTCGATGAGCCGCTGCACGAGGTTCTGGCCGATGACGATCTCGCCGTGCAGCCGTCCGACATCGGTCATCTGGGGCATCATGCCGTCACTGGTGTAGGCCTGCGTCTTGCCGATGTCGTGAAGCAGGCCGCCGGCGACCACCATGTCGCGGTCGACGGAGTCGTGTCGCGCTGCCACGTCGGCGGCGCACTCCGCCACGATGAGGGAGTGCTCGAGCAAGCCGTGCCGGTAGGCGTGGTGATTGCGCACGGCAGCGGGAGCTATCACGAAGGTCGCGCCAGGCTCGCGGGCGCCGTCGAAGGCACGCTCGAGCAGGGCGCGCAAGGAGGGCTCGTCCACGGAGTCGAGCAGGGCGTGCAGGCGCTCGCCGAGTTCGCCGGCGTCGATCGGCGAGACAGGCACGATCTCGGAAAGCGCGTACTCATCGGCTGAAGCCGGGCGCAGACGACGCACCTGCACCTGGGGTCCGTACTGAGGGTGCACGCTGTACGTGCCCACGACGACGGCGACATCTCCCGTCGTCATGCCGAGAGCTTCATCTGACGGATCGAAATGGATGCCCTTGACCTCGCCCGTCGCGTCCCGCAAACGCAGACGCAGGAACGCCTTGCCGTTACGGTCAGAGGCGTTCTCGACTTCGGAACACGCGTAGCACCCATCGACCGTCTGCCCAGAGCGCAGGTCGCTGATGGGGGTCCGGGCTGCGTCTGGCGGGGCTGTGTCGGGGTTGATGCTCACGGAGGCCTCCTTGTCCCAGTCAGGCTATCAGACGCCGCGCCCCGGGACAGGCGCGTCTGCGCCTGTCCGGGGGTGACGTTCGGCGGTGATGATCGCCGGCGACGCGGGAGGCTGCCCCGGGCGAGAGTGGGTCAGGTCGGAGAGCTCTCCCTTGGCGCCGGCGACGTCGGCGCCGCGATCTCGGCGCCCGGGGGCTCCTCAGTGGCCGAGGGTGCGTCCGTCGCCACGACCGGGGCGGTCAGCGACGCGCCGCAGTCGGCGCAGAACCGGGCATCCTTCTCGAGCGCCGCGCCGCAAGAGGCGCAGAACGCGGCTTCTCCAGGAGCATCGCCTGTGGCGCGCAGGCCGGAGATCTCCGCCTCCTTGGCGTCGATCGCGCCTTGGGCGGCGCGCACTCTCTCGATCGCCGGCGCGAGCTCGGGGTGATCGAGCTCTCCGCGCGCCGCGAGCGCGAACGCTTTCTGGCCGAGTTCGCGCTCGGCCTTCTTGAGGTCTTGCTGGAGGACGGCGATCTTCCCCTGGGCCGCTGTGACGCGGCCGGCGCGTTCCGCGTCGGCCGCCAGATCGCCGGCTTTCGACTTCACGGTATCGAAAAACCCCATGGGTCCCTCCTTGCACGTGTCGCGGATCGATTGCCAAGTTCGTCGAGGCGGCCCCGAGATGGCGCCGCTGCCTCAGTCTGTCGCGTGCGAGGGCTCTTCGTCCACCGTTTTGCCGGTGACCAGGAGGAGGATCAAGAGGCAGGCGGCGATGGCCGCGATGACCGCGAACGGCAGGGAGAACGCGAAGCGGTACATCAGGCCGCCGAGCAGGGCTCCGAGGATCATCGGTACTCCCATGGCTGTGTCGAACACCGCGTAGCCCCAGGCCAGCGGCACGCCCTTGAAGGAGGCGCCCACGATCCCGTTGGCGACGTAGCGCAGCGCGTCGAAGGCGCCGAGCGCCACGACGGCGAGCCCCCAGGTGATCTGGCTGGGGCCGAACAGCAGCAGCAGGCATCCGAGCAGGAGGAAGGCGAGGGTGCCGGCGATGCCCGCACGTGGTCCGTGCAGGTCCGTGACGCGCCCCATCGCGAGCGTCAGCACCGTCGTGCCGAGCGCGGCCAAGGACGAGTAGACGCCGAGCGCGAAGAACCCCTGATCGTGGACCTGCGCGAGATACGGGTTCACGAAGTCCTGGCCCACGTAGACCGCGAAGAAGCCGGCGAGAAAGAAGACGACGTAGCGCCGGAAACGCGGCTTGCGCCAGAGCGACGCGAGGCTCCACGGGGCGTCGGCGCTGTGGTACGGGGTGTCGCGGATCAGTGAGATCGCGGCGGCGGAGAGGATGTACATGCCGACGCTGATGAGAAAGACGGAGCGCATGCCCCACTTCTCGGCCATGAACCCCCCGACGAGGGGCGCCGCGGTCAGACCCAGGGGGAAGACCCCGAAAAGGATGGCGAAGTTGCGCGCCGCGCGCGCCGGTTCGGACTTGAGGTTGATGTACGACTTCATGGCGGGGTTGTTCGCGAAGGCCAGGCCGGAAAAGACGTAGCCCGGCACGAGCCAGGGCCAGGTGGGGGCGAGGTAGAAGCACACCGGCGCGAGTCCAGCCAGCCACCAGACCGCGACGATGACCGGCTTCAGGCGGAAGCGCTTGGCCGCCCAGGCCCCCGGCGCGTTGCCGATCATGACGGCGGCAAGCATGACGGCGTTGAGGAGGCCGACCGCAGAACCCGAGGCGCCCAGCGTGATCGCGTAGGTGGACAGCAGGCGCAGGTACAGGCCGACCGCGAAGGCGAACAAGAGGATCGCGAGGGCGAACAGCTTGAGGTCGCGGTCGAGACGCGGCACGGAGGGCTCCAGTGGGGGGGTGGATGGTCTCCCGATTCTACGTGGCGCGGGCGAGATGGGGCATCCCGCTTTCCTCAAGCCCTGCCATCGTGCATACTGATTCACTTCCGGCACCCGACCGGAAGGATCCCACAGCCGAGGGAGGATCAGCGTGGAACTTCGCCGCATCGACCGTTTGCCGCCTTATGTCTTCAGCATCGTCAACGACATGAAGACCGAGGCGCGTCGCCGTGGCGAAGACATCATCGATCTCGGCATGGGGAATCCCGATCTGCCGACGCCGCAGGCGATCGTCGACAAGCTCGCGGAGGCGTCGCAGAACTCCCGCAACCATCGCTACTCAGCGTCGCGGGGCATCACCAAGCTGCGCTCGGCGCTGACCGACTGGTACGACCGGCGCTTCGACGTGCAGCTCGACCCGGAGCGCGAGGTCGTCGTCTCGATCGGCGCCAAGGAGGGGCTGGCCCATCTCATGTGGGTGCTGTTACGTTCCGGCGACACGGCGCTCGTGCCGGAGCCCTCATACCCGATCCATCAGTTCAGCTGCATCTTCGCGGGCGCCGAGGTCACCAGTGTGCCCCTGTCTCACGACACCGCCGACTTCTTCGCCGACCTCACCCAGGCGTACGAGCGCACCTGGCCGCGGCCACGCGTGATCCTCGTCAGCTTCCCGCACAACCCCACGGGGCACTGCGTCGACCTCGACTTCTTTGAGCGGCTCGTGCACTTCGCCAAGAAGAACGGCGTCGCCGTGATCCACGACTTCGCCTACGCCGAGGTGGTCTTCGACGGCTACAAGCCGCCCAGCATCTTCGAGGTGCCGGGCGCCAAAGATGTGGCCGTCGAGTTCATCTCCCTCAGCAAGAGCCATAGCATGGCGGGTTGGCGTGTGGGGTTCTGCGCCGGCAACGCGGAGCTCGTCGGCGGGCTCCAGCGGCTCAAGAGCTACCTTGACTACGGCGTCTTCCAGCCCATCCAGATCGCCGCCATCACCGCATTGAACGAGTGCGACGACGTGCCTGCGCAGGTCGCCGCGGTCTACGAGAAGCGTCGCGATGTCCTCTGCGACGGACTGGCGCGCATGGGCTGGCCGGTGCACAAGCCACGCGGCACGATGTTCGTTTGGGCGGCGATCCCCGAGCAGTATCGTCACGCCGGCTCACTGGAATTCAGCAAGCGGCTGCTCAATGAAGCGCGGGTCGCGGTGAGCCCAGGCGTCGGCTTCGGCACGGCGTCAGACGGCTTTGTGCGCTTCGCCCTGGTCGAGAACGAGGCGCGCATCCGCCAGGCGCTGCGCGGCATCCGCAAGGTCATGGACCCGGCGCCAGACACCGCGGCCGCCGACGAGGGAGGCGATGTCCAGTGAACCTCGGCGGGATGGCGCTGCGGGACGGAGTCCTGCTGCAAAGTGAGCGCTTCTGGGCCGCAGCCGTGCGCAGGCCCGACGGAGTGCATGTGAGTTCCGGCGAGAGGGCGCGTATCCCTGGGCGTCAGGTCGTGTTGCGCCTTCCCGTGCTGCGCGGTCTGCTGAGGCTGGGAGAGTCGCTGGCCGTGCTGCCGGCTGTGCGCCGTGCCACCGGTGGTCCGGTGCTGCCGCAGGAGGAGCCCCGCATGCTCGCCGCGACCGTGGCGAGCGCCGCCGGCACGTACGTCGTGCGCAATAGACTGCCGGGGCCGCCGCTTCTCCGCGAGGTCGCGGCCATGGGCATCTCGCTGGCGCCGGTCCTCCTCCTGCTGCGCGATTCCCGCCTGTCCCGCTACCACGGCGCCGAGCACAAGAGCATCGCCGCATACGAGCGCGACGTCGCTCCGGCGGAGGCGCAGAAGGAACACGCGCGCTGCGGCTCCAACCTGATCGCGCCCATGATGATCACGACGGTCGGTACGAACATGCTCCTGCGCGCCGTCGGCAAGGAGAACAGGCCCGTGGCCACGCTCGTCGCGGGATTGGCCAGTATCGGGACGGCCGTCGAGTTGTTCAGCTGGATGGGGCGCCACGAAGCGAATCCTCTGGCGCGCATGCTGCGGCGGCCGGGCATCGAGATGCAGCGTCGGTTCACGACCAGCGAACCGACGGGGGAGCAGCTGGACGTCGCGGATCTGGCCCTGAAGGAACTCCTGCGGCTCGAGTCGCCCGCCGCGGTCTGACCTCCGAGAGAGCGGCGCGACTGCTTGCCGGCACCCCGCCGCTCAGCTGTCTGCCGGCTCCCGTTCCTGCAAGCGTTTGATGCGACGTTTCTGTGCTGCCGCGAGCCAGGTCTTCTGCTCCGCCGTCTCGGGAACGAGCGTGGGCACGGCGATGGGCTGGCCATCGTCGTCGATGGCCACGAACACAAGATAGGCTGAGTTGGTGTGAGTGACCCGGCCGCTGCGCAGATCCTCGGCCTCGACGCGTACGCCGATCTCCACGGAGGTGCGCCCAGCGTAGTTGAGGTTGGCGCGCAAGCGCACCAGATCGCCGATCTGCACGGGGTTGTGGAAGTCGATGCGGTCGATGGCGGCCGTTGCCACGTTGGTGCGACAGAAGCGATAGGCGCACGCCGCCGCGGCCTCGTCGATGAGCTTCATGATGATCCCGCCGTGGATGCTACCCATGTAGTTGGCGTCGGCGGGCATCATCAGGTGGGTGAGGACGAGGCTGGTCTCGCTCCCCGGCGGCAGAGGACTCGCGGACTCGACCACGACTCGCGCCGCCGGCTCAGACCTGGGAGGCGCCGGGAGCGTGATGACGCCGGTCGCGAAGGGTGCGACCGGCGACCCCGGAAGAGGCGCTGCGGCGCTCGCTGCTGCGCCGTTCGACGAGGACTTCGACGTTCGGGTTGTTCTTGTAGTGCTCGACGAGCCGCTGGAACGTGTCCTCTCCGAGCTCTCTCGGCACGACGCAGTAGATCACGGCATCCCTCCCGCTAGAAGTGCTGTCACTGTAGCAAATGGAAAGGGTCGCCACCAGAGAAGGGGGAAGGGCCGCGACCGGCTTCTTCAGCTCATCGCGGCCCTCAAGGGGGGGAACCTGCCCAGAGTATCGGCAGGCGCGGCGATGGCTTGAGCGCCGGCCTCAGCCCGCCCCGAGTTGCGCGAGAGCGTCGAGGGCGGCCGGGTCACCGTTGAGTACGCGGCTTGCGGAGCCTTGGACGCGGGCCTCCATGGCGTCGACAAAATACTGGGCCGCCAGCAGCTTACGCGCATCGTCTTGCGCCGCGCGCAACACCAGGTAGCCGCAAGTCACGTCAATCGCCATCTCGACCAGTCGTCGCGCGTGGAAGTCGCGGAAGCGCACGTCATCGAGGTCGCGCACGCGCGCCACCGCCTGCGTGAAGCGCGCGCGGGCATGCCGCACACGCCCCAGGAGCTCCGGTGTCGCGCCGAAGTCCTCGGCGTCGTACTCGTCGAGTCGCGCCGCGAGCGTGCCGCCGAGGACCCCGCCGATGGCGGCCACGACCTGCAACTGCGTCGTACCTTCATAGATGTTGGTGATGCGCGCATCGCGGCTGTGCCGCTCCACGGCGAAATCGCGCATGTAGCCGGAGCCGCCATGGATCTGCAGCGAGTCGTAAGCGACTTCGTTGGCCATCTCGGTGCAGTAGGCCTTGGCCATGGGGGTGAACAACGCCGCCAAGCGCGTGTACACTTTGAGCTCGGCGCGCATTCCTTTGATCTCGGCTGCATCCGCCTCGGCGGCGCCGCCGGCGAGCTTCGCCAGGCGATGCTCCAGCGACTCCTTCATGTCGACGATCAGCGCCGTTTCGTACAGCAGCATCCTCGCCGTCTCAAGATCGACCCGCATGTCGGCGAGCATGGCCCTTACTGCCGTCAGCTCCCCGATGGGCGCCCCGAACTGGACGCGCTCGCCGGCGTACTTCGCCGCCGCCCGGTACGCCGCCTCGGCGATGCCCTGCGCCTGCGCGGCGATGGCGATGCGGGCGCCGTTCATCAGGCTCATGACGTAGGTCGTGAGGCCGCGCCGGCGCTCGCCGACGAGCAGCGCCGGCGCATCTTCGAACTGCAACTCGCACGTGGGCGATCCGTGGATGCCGAGTTTGTCCTCGAGCCGGCGGACACGCATGTGCTCATCGCGCTCATAGAGGAACATGGAGAGGCCGCGCGCGTCGGTGGTGCCCTCCTCGGAGCGCGCCAGCACGAGGGAGATACGGCCACAGCCGTTGGTGATGAAGCGCTTCACGCCGTTCAGCCGCCATGTGCCGTCGCCGGCGTCGGTGGCCTTGAGCTGGACGTTCTGCAGGTCACTCCCTGCCTCGGGTTCCGTCAGCGCCATGGAGCCGGTCACTTCGCCGCTCGCGAAGCGCGGCAGGTAGGCGTCTTTGAGGGCGTCAGAGGCGAACTTGCTGACCGTCTCGCCGATATCCTGGAGACCGAAGATGTTCATCAGCGCGGGGTCGGCGCGCGACACCATCTCGACGATCATCACGCTGATCGAGACGGGGAAGTTGAGGCCGCCGTACTTGCGCGGCAGGGTGATGCCCATGAGGTCGGCCTGCCGCAGGCGCTCGAGTGACTCGTTGACGCCGGGGGCGTAGCAGACCTCGCCGTCGATGAGCTCGCTGCCGGCGCGGTCGACGGCCTCGGCGCGCGGCTCGACGAACTCGCCGGCGATGTCGCCGACGATCGTCAGCGTGCGGGCGTAGGAATCGAGCGCGTCCTCGTAGTCGCGCGGCGCGTACGAGAACTGGGTGGCCTGGTCGTAGTCGTCCTCGCGCAGACGCACGATGCGGCTGAGGTCCAGGCGCCGCAGCGTCGCCTGCAGATCGGCGTTGTCCGTGTAGTAGTTGCTCATGCCTTCGTCCTGTAGGCCTGGATCAGCAGAGGGATGACCTTGCGCAGATCGCCGACGATGCCATAGTGCGCCACCGCGAAGATGGGCGCGCCGGGATCGTCGTTGATGGCCAGGATGCGCGCGCTCTGGTCCATGCCGGCGCGATGCTGGACGGAGCCACTGATGCCGCAGGCGATGTAGAGCTTCGGGCGCACCGTCGTGCCGGTCTGGCCGACCTGGTGGTCGTGACTCACCCAGCCGGCGTCGACCGCGGCCCGGCTGGCTCCGACGACGCCGCCGAGGGTGTGGGCCAGCTCCTCGACCAGGGCGAAGCCCTCGCGTGAGCCCACGCCCACACCGCCGGAGACGACGATGTGCGCACCTTTGAGGTCGACTCTCTTCTCGGCCTGCGTGCGCCGTACGACGCGCACGGCGAAGTCGGCGTCGCCGAGCCTGAGGGACCCGTTGGGGGCGTCCGGTCCGCTGGCGCCGGAGACGCGCCGCACATCGACGGGAACGACAGTCCCGGTACGTGCGGGGTCCGCCGCAGGCATGACCATGACGCCCTCGCGGACGGTCGCCATCTGTGGGCGGTGCTCGGGGCTGATGATGGTGGCGATGATGTTGCCGCCGAAGGCCGGGCGGATCTGGAACAGCAGGTCCCGGTACGTGACGTCTTTGATCGTGTGGTCGCCGACGCGCAGGTCTGTGCAGTCGGCGGTGAGGCCGGTGCGCAGGGCGCTCGCCACGCGCGGCGCGAGGTCGCGCCCCGTGGTGGTGGCGCCGTACAAGACGATCTGCGGCCGATGTATGCCGATCAAGTGACACAGCAGCCGCGTGTGCGGCAGAGCCAGGTACTGTGCGAAGGCGTCGTCGTCGGCGAGGTGGACGACGTCGGCACCCCGGGCGATGAGATCGGGCGCCAGCGCCTTGAAGGCCGCGCCTGCGCCGGCCAGCACGGCGCCCACGCGCACGCCGAGCGTCTGCGCCAGCTCGCGAGCACGGCCGAGCAGTTCGAGACTGACCTCGGCCGCCGCGCCGTCATGCTGCTCCACGAAGACCCAGACGTCGCCGAGGGTCGACTCCGGCCGGCTACCCAAGGATGTGCTCCTCGATCAGCTCGTGGACGAGCTCGGTGATGGCGGCCTCGTCGGGCGCGACCATGCGCGCGGCGCTCTGCGCGAGGACGACGCTCTCGATCTCCTTCACACGCGTGGGCGACCCGCGCAGACCGAGCAGCTCGCGGTCAGCGCCGATGGCCTCGTGGTCCCACTGCACGATCCGCGCTCGGCACACCGGGCGCCCGTCGCGCGCGATCATGCAGACCTCGGCGCTCTCGCTCTCGGGGTCGAGGTAGCTGTCGTCGTAGTCCGGCAGCGCCTCGGCTGAGACGTTCTTGTAGGTCATGACGAGCTTTGCGCTCGGGGGACGCGGTTCGTTCGCCTCCGCGGTGATGGTCAGCAGGCAGGGCAGCGAGGATGTGAGCGTCTCGAAGCCGCCCTCGATGGAGCGCGTCGCCGTCACGCTGCCGCCGTCGTCCGAGCCATCGCCGGCGCCGGGCGGCACAAGCTCGTCGATGCGGCTCACGCACGTGATCTGCGGCATGCCGAGCTTCTCGGCGGTCTGCGGGCCCACTTGGGCCGTGTCGCCGTCGATCGCCTGACGGCCGCAGACGACCAGGTCGCAGCCTCCGAGCCTCCGTACCGCCTGAGAGAGAGCGTAGCTGGTGGCGAGCGTGTCGGCGCCCGCAAAGGCCTTGTCGGTGAGCAGGATCACTTCGTCTGCGCCGCGATAGAGCGCCTCGCGCAGGACCTGCGCCGCGGCTGGGGGCCCCATGGTGACCACCGTCACCCTGACGGCATGACGATCCCTGAGGCGCAGGGCTTCCTCAAGGGCATTGAGGTCTTCGGGGTTGAAGACGGCCGGCAGGGCCGATCGGTTGATCGTGCCATCCTCTTTCATGGCCTCGCCGGTCACGTTCTGCGTGTCCGGGACCTGCTTCACGAGGACGACGATGCGCAAGTGTGGCATGTCGCTGCGGGCTTCCCCTCTGTAGGTGGCGAAGCCGGTACGCTACCAGAAAACCGGGGTCGCGTCACAACGCCCGGCGGACCGGCCAGGGGTGCGCGGGCCGGCGGGCCGGTGATCCCTCAGGCTTCGGTGAGGGGCTCGATCTTGCTCGACGGCACCCAGCCGTCGACGCCCGAGGCGTTGCGGCAGTGGACCCAGCCCCCTGCTTCCTCAAGGACATCGACGCACTCGCCCTTGACGATCGTGAGCTCCGTGGCATCGTAGTCGCGGATGGCCACCGCCTCGTGCGCGCTGGTCATTTCGAGATAGGTGTCCGGGACCCAGCCGGCGTGTCCGCTCTGATCGGTGACCCACACGTAGGTGGTCCACTGCCGGTCGCGATGGCCGACTCCGAGAATGTCGCCTGCTATGAACTTGACGGGTGACTGCGGGCTGCTGACGTGTGACTCTCTGACATTCGCCCGCTGGGGTGATTTGGGTGATTCGTCCATGGGCGCATTGTACCGCCACGAAAGCGCAAACGCATACCGCGCTCTGACGATCTGCGCCCGCCTCTCACGGGACGATGCGGTATCATGTGCCGCCTATGATCGAACAGCCAAGTCCGGCGGCTGAGCCGCCCGTCATCGTCCGTTTCGCGCCGTCGCCGACGGGCTACCTGCACTTGGGCAGCGCCCGCACCGGCCTGTACAACTACATCTTCGCGCGCCGGCATGGAGGTACGTTCATCCTGCGCATCGAGGACACGGATCTCTCGCGCAGCACCGACCAGGCGATCACCCAGATCCTGAGCTCGATGCGCGAGATGGGGCTGGACTGGGACGAGGGTCCTGAGGCGCCGGGACCTCATGGGCCGTATCGTCAGACGGAACGCCAATTCGTCTATCGCGAGTACATCGAGAAACTGCTCGCGAGCGGCCATCTGTACCCCTGCTTCTGCACGCCAGACGAACTCGAGGCCGAGCGCCAGTCGGCGCAAGCCGAGAAGCGCGCCTGGGTGTACGGCGGCAGATGCCGGGCGCTTCCGCCGGAAGAGGTCGAGCGCCGCACAGCCGCTGCGGAGGCCTTCACCTTGCGGATGCACGTTCCGCCCGGGAAGACGGTCTTTCACGACATGCTGCGCGATCCCGTGGAGTTCGACAATGCCACGATCGGCGATTTCATCGTGCAGCGCTCCGACGGGACCATCACGTACAACCTGGCTGTCGTCGTCGACGATGTGACCATGGAGATCACGCATGTGATCCGCGGCGACGACCACCTCAGCAACACCCCGAAGCAGGTCGTCATCTACCAGGCGCTGGGCGCTCCGGTGCCTGTCTTCCTGCACATGCCCTTGCTGTTCGGCACGGACAAGAAGAAGCTCAGCAAACGACACGGGGCGACCAAGCTCGAGGAACTCACGGCGATGGGGTACCTCGTCGAGGTGGTGCGCAACTACCTCGCCTTCCTGAGCACCGAGTTCGACGAGAGCATGGTCTCCTGGACGCTGGACGATCTGGTGAGCCGATTCGATGTCGAGAAGCTCGGCACCAGCGCGAGCATCTTCGATCCGGAGAAGCTGCGCTGGATGAACGGCCGCTACATTCGCGAGATGGACCCCGACGACCTCGCCGAGCGGGTGCTCGCGTACCTCGCGCGCGTCGGCTTCTACGGAGATCCGGTCGGCGTGCACGAGATCGCCACGGCGGGGCCGCAGGCGCTCGCCGAGGCGGTCGAGGCAGCGAGGGCGGCTGCGCCCGGGGGCACGGCCGTGGCGGCCGCGGATCGCGCGGAGATGGCTTCGCTGTCCGCGACCGCGCCCAGCCCCGCGCAGGAGCGCCTCACGCGCGCCGTGGCGCCGCTGGTGCAGGAGAAGATGGAGGTGCTCGCGGACGTCATCCCCATTGCCGGCTGGTTCTTTCGGCCGCTGGTGTTCTCAGCCGACGCTCAAGAGAGGCTGATGGCCACGGCCGGCGCGGCGCAGACGCTCGCTGCGGCCGTCGCTGGCTTGGGCGAACTGCCGGACTGGAGCGTCCCGGCCCTCGAGAGCTTTGTACGGGAATTGCCGGGGCGTCTCGACGCGAAGCCCAGAGCGGTCTTCGCGGCGCTTCGCTTGGGCATGAGCGGCCAGAGCGTGACGCCGGGTCTTTTCGAGTCCCTGCACGTGCTCGGCCGCGAAGAGGCTGTGTCGCGCCTCACGCAGGCGGCCGAACTCGCGCGACGCTAGCGTCTCTGCCGGCGGCGCTCCGCTCCGCGGTAGCGGCGCGGAGGTTCCACCACTCACGCTGAATCAGCAGCCCCAGCACGGACGTTCTTGGCCAGTTCCTCGAGAGCCCGCGGCAACTGCGAGAGCTTCGTGATCTCGGCGTCCGGAGCGGGCCCGCCGCAGGGGCGCCCGCCGTCCGATGGATTGAACCAGATGGCACGCAGCCCAGCGGCGAGGGCGCCCGCGACGTCGTTCTCCCAGGAATCGCCGACCATGACGGCGCGCGGCGGCGAGAACGGCCGTCCGGGGGAGGCGGCGCGCAGCGCCGCACGGAAGAAGGCCGGATCGGGTTTGCAGGCGCCGACCTCGTGCGAGGTGACGACGTCGTCGACGAGATCGTCGAGCCCGACCCGCGCCAAGGCGGCGCGGACTTGTTCACCGTCCGAGTCCGCCGCGTTCGTGGCGACGACCAGACGATAACGGGGGCGCAGACTGCGGAGCGTCTCCTGCGCCCCAGGCACCGCTGCCACACGTGCCCAAGCCGCCATCGGGCCGCCCTGCGTGCCGTCGTCCCTCATGAGGGTGTCACCCCAGTCAAGGAAGACGACGTTGATTGGTGATGCGCGGCCGTGCGGCTCGTCTCGAATGGCCGACGGAGACGGTCTCGTCACTCTTGTCGTCACGTCAGATGAGCGACGGCACGCGGCTCATCGGCGCCACCGTCGCCGGCGCGTGAGGCCGTCGAGCGTCCCCGGCAACTCGTCGAAGTGGCTCGCGGTGGCGTCGGCGGTCGAGCGCGCGGTGTCGTGGCGGTTGGCGCCGATGAAGTGGACGGCAGCCATACCGGCGGCCTGGCTGCCGGCGATGTCGGTGCGCTGGATGTCGCCGACGTGGGCCGCCTCGCCGGCGCGGATGCCGAGCTCCCTCAAGGTGTGCTCGAAGACGCGCACATCGGGCTTGCTCATGCCGTGTTCGTTGGAGAAGAAGAGGTAGTCGAAGCGCGCGAGCATGCCGTGGCGCTCGAGCAGCACGCGCAGGACGCTGCCGGGGGAGTAGCCCGTGTCGCAGATGACGGCCAGACGATACTTCTGTGCCAGGGTCCGCACGACCTCCGGCGCCCCAGGCATCGGTTCCGGCGGCAGATCGAGGATCATCTGCTCGAACTCCTCGACGACACGGGCGTGGGCAGCGGCCGGCAGGTGCGCGTTCAGCGTGCTGAGGATGCTGTCGACGATCTCCGTGCAGGAGGGCGTGCGCTGCTCGAAGAGCCAGACGCGGTCGAAGAAGCCGAAGCCTGTGCGCAACGCTTCGTCGATGACCGCGGCGGGGGGGCGGACGCCCGCCCGGCTCAACTCGGCAGCGAGGACGTCGGCGCGGCGCTGCTCGCGCTCTCTGCCGCGGACGTCGACGAAGAGGGTGTTCCAGAAATCGAAGGTGACGGCCTTGAGCATGACGGAAGCGTACCAGACTGTCCCGGTGGCTCGGGAGCTGCGACGACTCCGCCCGCTGGCCCCAAGATGAGGCGTCTGCGCCGCCGGGTCACGCTGACTTCTCGCAGCGTGAGGATGCCCAGGGCCGCGATGATGAGGACCATGCCGGCGGCCTCCGCGGCGCCGGGCCGCTCGCCAAGGTGGACCCACGCGGCGACGACGCCGACTACGGGGACCGCGAGCGTGCCGATCCCCGCGCCTCCGGCCGACAGCGCGTGAAGAGCGAAGAGCCACAAGAACCAGGCGATCCCGTTGACGAGCAGCACGTTGAAAGCGAGGACCGCGACGAACGTCGCGCTCCATGTCGGCATACCCGTATAGGTGAATGCAGCGATGGCGATCAGGACGGGCGTCCCGAGGAGCATCTGCCAGGCGGTCAGCGACAGCACGTCGACCTCGTGGTGGCGCTGCATGATCTTGACCACTGCGGCGCTCCCCGCCCAACACAGCCCGCCCGCGACCGCCATCAAGCTGGCGGGCACGCCCTCAAGCTGCCAGGGGCCGATGACGAGGATGAGGCCCACGAACGCCAGTCCCACGGCCGGCCACTGGAGTCCTCGCAGCCGTTCGCCGAGGAACATCCAGGCCAGCAGCAGCAGCCAGAAGGGCATGGTGTAGGCGAGCACCGCCGTCTTCCCGGCTCCGGTGTGCGCGAGGGCCCACATCGTGCAGGCGATGAAGCCGCTCGTCTGCAGGAGGCCGACGAGGAGCGTGAGGCCCAGCGCGACCGGGCGCAGCGGCCGCCGGAACGCCAGCAGGAGCGCGAAGAGGAAGACCACGGAGAGCACGGAGCGAACGGCCGCGAAGGTGTACGGCTCCGCGTAGTCGAAGCCGACCTTGACCAACACCCATCCGTAGCCCCAGATCAGGGCCAGAGCGACCAGCGCTGCCGCGCCGAGGTCGCGCCGCCGACCGTCGGCTCCCCGCGCGCGCCCTGTGCTCATGCTGCCGTCGTCTCCCCGTCGGTCACCGGCCTTTGGTCTGCAGCATACAGGGCCGGGGACTGCCCGACTTCGCGGAGAGAGCGGCCTGCCGAGGACGGGGCGCTGGGGTCGTGTGCGAGCTGCCTCAGGCCGGGGCGCGGAGCGAGGTCACTCGGAGTGCGACTCGCGCTTCTGGTGGAGGATGGCCACCAGGTCCTCGAGTTGCCACACGCGCTGGTGCAGCTCCTCGATGACCACAGCCTGCTCGCGGCTCCGCGCCTCGAGCCGCAGGATGCGCCAGATGATGGCGCCGATGAATATGAGGACGGCGAGCACCAGAAGCATTGCGCACTCCTCGCGGTTGGTGCCGCCCCGTCTGTCTGCCCGCAAGGCAGGGACGGGCGGTACTTCCAACAGATTGTACCCAATCCAAGACTCAATGAGGACGAGCGCGCCGAGCCGCCCGGCGATACACTGGCGCGCATGGCCGCAGAATCCAGGAACGCCGTGATCGCCGCGATCATCGGCAACGGCGCCATCGCGGTCATCAAGTTCGTCGCCGGGAGCATCACCGGCAGCTCGGCGATGATCAGCGAGGGCATCCATTCGCTCGTCGACACCGGCAACGGCGGGCTGCTCTTCCACGGCCTTCGCCGTGGCGCCCGGCCCGCCGACGAGCACCATCCGTTCGGGCACGGCATGGAGGTCTACTTCTGGAGCCTCATCGTCGCCGTGAGCATCTTCGGCATCGGCGGCGGCATGTCGATCTACGAGGGCATCATCCACATCCAGCATCCCGCGCCCCTCGAGAGCCCCATCATCAACTACATCGTCCTGGCGGTGGCCGTGGTCTTCGAGTCCATCTCGTTCAGCGTGGCATGGAAGGCTTTCCGCACGACCAGAGGATCGCGACGGGTCCTTTCCGCGATCCACCACGGCAAGGACCCGAGCATGTTCACCGTGCTCTTCGAGGACACGGCGGCGCTGCTTGGTCTTGGCGTCGCGTTCATCGGTGTGTTCCTGAGCCACCAACTGGAGGAGCCGTTCATCGACGGCCTCGCCTCGGTGATCATCGGTTGCATCCTCGTGTGCGCCGCCGGCTGGCTCGCCTACGAGAGCAAGAGCCTGCTGGTGGGCGAGGGGGCGGACCCGGACCTCGTGGCCGCCGTCCGCGCGATCGCCCTGGCCGACCCGGCGGTGGTCGGCCTCGGCGCCGTCCTCACGATGCACCTCGGCCCTGAGGACGTGCTCCTCAATATCGAGGTCCGGTTCACTCCCGGCTTGCCGGCCGAGGACATCCACGCCGCCGTGCATCGTATCGAGGAGCGCATCGCCGAGCCCCATCCGGAGGTGAACCGCATCTTCATCGAAGTGGATGTGGCGGGTCCCGCCGTGCTCGGGTCGTCAGAGACCGCGCCGGCGGAGCCGCCCGCGGGCGCGTCTCGCGCGGAGAAGAGGTAGGCGGCCAGCTTCCGGCACTGCGCCGCGCGAGCGCGCCACGCTCGGAGCGTGTATACTCTGAGGCCTGCCCGGCGCTCGCCGGGATCTGCGACCACGACTCCGAGGGGCTGACTGCGACGATGCACGCCGCCGACAAGATCCGCAACCTGGCGATCATCGCCCACATCGACCATGGCAAGACCACGCTCATCGACAGCGTCTTCCGCGCCGCGCACGTGTTTCGCGAGAACGCGCACGTCGACGAGCGCGTCATGGACAGCAACGACCTTGAGCGCGAACGCGGCATCACCATCCGCTCCAAGCACTGCACGGTGGAGTGGAAGGACTACCTGATCAACATCATCGACACGCCCGGTCACGCCGATTTCAGCGGCGAGGTCGAGCGTGTTCTCAGCATGGTCGACTCGGTGCTCTTGCTCGTCGACGCCAACGAAGGCCCGATGCCCCAGACGCGCTACGTGCTCATGAGAGCCTTGCGTTTCGGCCTGCGGCCGATCGTGATCGTCAACAAGGCCGACCGACCGAACGCTGATCCTTCCGGCGCCCTCGACAAGACCTTCGACCTGTTCGTCGAGCTGGGCGCCACCAACGCGCAGCTCGACTTCCCCGTGCTCTACGGCTCCGGCCTCGAGGGCTGGATCGTCAATGACCTGGACGAGTACCAGAAGGAAGAGCACGAGCGTGAGGAGCACCTGACCGACGGCGCAGGGCTCTCCCCGGCGCTGCTGGCCGAGCTGGCTGACGCGGGCATGAACGACCTCTTCGAGACGATCATCGCCGAGGTCCCGGCGCCGCAGGTCGACCAGGATGCGCCGTTCCTGATGCAGGTGAGCACACTTGCCTGGAGCGACTACATCGGCCGCATCGGTTGCGGCCGCGTGCTCGCCGGCGGCCTCAAGGTCGGCGACGAACTGCAGCGCATCACGACGCGACATCTCGAGATCGGCGACCCGGACGCCGGCTGGGAGTTCACCGGCGCGGAGCCTGCGCGTGTCACGCATCTCTGGGTCACGCGAGGCCTCGAGAACCGTGAGGTCGACGAGGCCGGCGCCGGGGACATCGTCTGGCTCGCCGGCCCCTCAGAGATCTCGCTCGGCGACACGCTGGCGGCGTCCAGTCTCGTGGCGGCCGACGCGGCCCTGCCGCCGCTCGAGATCGAAGAGCCGACGGTCAGTATGTTCTTCCTCGTCAACAACGGGCCGTTCGCCGGTCAGGATGGACGCGCTGTCACGCTGCGCCAGATCAAGGATCGCCTGGAGCGCGAGCTGCGTGTCAACGTCGCGCTGCGCGTCGAGGATCTCGGCCGCCCGGACGGCGTCAAGGTGAGCGGCCGTGGCGAGTTACACCTTGCCATTCTCATCGAGGAGATGCGTCGCGAGGGCCTCGAGCTCTGCGTCAGCCGCCCCGAAGTGATCACCCGTCGCGACGCCAAAGGCAAGCTCCTCGAGCCCATGGAGCAGCTCATCATCGACGTGCCCGACGAGTACCAGGGCACGGTCATCCAGGAGTTGAGTCTGCGCAAGGGCGAGCTGGTCGCTGTGGAGTCGACAGGCACCGGCCTCGTGCGCCTCGAGTTCACGATCACGACGCGCGGCCTCATCGGCTATCGCAACGACTTCCTCACGGAGACCCGCGGCTTGGGCGTGATGAGCTCGCGCTTCACGGGCTACGGCCCGTGGCGGGGGGAGCTCCCCGGACGCGAGCGCGGCTCGCTGGTCAGCCAGACCGGCGGCGAGGCCGCCGGCTACTCTCTCGAGAACCTGCAGAACCGCGCCGTGCTGTTCGTCGGCAACATGACACCCGTCTACGAAGGGATGATCGTCGGCGAGAACTCACGGGCCGACGACATGCTCTGCAACCCCACCAAGCGCAAGGCGCTCGGCAACTACCGGCAGTCGACCAAAGACATCGACGCCGGCCTCAAGGTGCCGCGTCCCATCACGCTCGAGAGCGCCCTCGAGTGGATCGCCGACGACGAGCTCGTCGAGGTGACGCCCAAGATCGTGCGCGTGCGCAAGCACATCCTCAGCGCCGAACAGCGCAAGAAGGCCGAGAAGCGCGGGGCCGCCTGAGGGCGCTCGCGCGTCGTGTCGACGACGACCCAGCGCGGACCGTCCGGGTTCGCCGTTGTCGTGGTGCTAGGGTCGATTCATGATCGGCACGCTCCCCACCTTCCTCGTCGTCGTGGGCGTCTTCGTCGCGGCGGCCCTCATCGCCTGGCTCCTGTTCGCGATCATCTGGCACGTCGTCAAACGCGTCGGCCGGGCGACCGGCGTCAACGAGAAGGTGGATCAGTTCTTTGATACCGATGGGTCAGGCTTGAGCAACGAAGAGCGCGCCAAGCACGTGGGCGGGTTCAAGCACGGTTCCGGCGGCGCCTGAGCCGCAGCTTCGTCGCGGCTCACATCTTCTCCGGGGGGTCTCGATCGCGCGCATGATCTCGGGGGCGACGAAGACGCGTCGCCAGGTGCGCTCGCCCATGCCCTCGAGTGCCGGCTGGACTGCGGCGCGATGAAGCCGGCTCAGCGGTCGTCGAAGACCAGGATGCTGCCGGTGTAGCAGCAGACCCAGACGCTCTTCGTGGGGGAGTCGTAGGTGATGCCGATGGGCAGCCCGTTGGTACTGACCGTCTGGATCACCTTCATGTCGCCGGCGCGCACCTTGGTCATCGTGCTGGAGTCGTAGTTGACCACGTAGAGGGACTTGCCGTCGGGGGCGATCGCCATGCTGCGCGGCTGCGTTCCCGTCTGGACCTTGTCCACCACCTTGTTGGTCTGCGTGTCGATCTTGGCGACGTTGCCCTCGCCGTTGAGGGTCGCGTACAGGTACTTGCCGTCGCCGGCCATGCACAGGTGCCGGGGGCCGGAACCCACGCCGTTGATCCACGACACCTTGAAGGTGCCCAGATCCACGCGGGCGATGTTGTACGTACCCATCACCGCCACGTATGCGTAGCGCGACTCAGGGTCCACGGCGATGCCCCGAGGGTAGGGCCCAAGGTAGATGCTCTTGATCTGCTTGTTCGTGTTCACGTCGACAACGCTGAGCGTGTACGAGCACCAGTTGCTCGCCAGCAGGTACTTCTGGTCGGGCGTGACGGCGACGAACTTGGGTACGGCGCCGACCTTGATCGCCGTGTCGACCTTGAGCGTGTCGAGGGGGACGCGGTAGACGTAGCTCCTGTCGATGGTGCTGCTTGGCGAGCACATGTCGGTGCCCTCGTGGTAGAAGCCGTCGCCGTACATGGAGTACTGGGAGACGTACATGAAACGCCCGTCCGGCGTCACGGCGGCCTCCACGGGCGCGCCTTTGACCGTCCCGGTGTGTCCCTTGATACCGACCTTGGCGGCATCGACCGAATCCGGAATGGTCTTCACGAGCTTGAGGGACTTGGAGTCGTATACGGTGATCGTGTGCCTGTACATCATGTTCTGCGCGAACACGTAGCCCGTGCCCGTGGACACGACCGACTTGGGTGAGATCTCGGCGCTGCTGATGGTGTCGCGGAGCTGGAGCTTGAGCTTGCTGGAAGGCGGGCCGGTCCAGGCGGTGGGGCTTGGGGACGGCGCCGGGGAGGTGGTGGCAGACGACGTCGTCTTCCCGTCCGGTTTGGCGCCGGTGGCGGCGCTGGTATCGTCGTCGCCACGGGTGGCGGCGACGACCACTGCGGCGATCGACATGACCAGCACGATGATGGCCAGAAGGGCGAACCTGCGCCGCCGCCGATACATGCGAGCCTTCTGACGGCGTGCCCGGTGGTCGGTCCGATAGTCGCCCATGGCTGCGAGTCTAACTTACGCGAGGGCGCTCCGCAGGCGGCGCAGCGCCTCTTGCAGAGTGTCACGGGAGCAGCCGAAGTTGAGGCGCAGGAACCCGGGGTCGCCGAAGGCGGCCCCGGGTGACAGCGCCACGCCGACGTCGAGGCAGGCCTGCATCGGATCGGGCACGTCGAGGCCACGCACATCGAGCCATGCCAGGTACGTGGCCTCCACATGCGTCAGGCGGACGGCAGGCAACGACTCCGCGACGAAGCGCTCCACCAGATCGCGATTGCCGCGCAGGTACTTGAGCAGTTCGGCCAGCCAGGGGCCGCCATCGCGGTAGGCGGCCTCGGCGGCGGTGACCGCGAAGCAGCCCGGATCGGGAAGCAGGCCTTTGCCGGCTGCTGCGAACCGTGTGCGCAACTCGGGATCGGCGATGATCGCGAAGGCGAAGTTCAGTCCGGGCAGGTTGAAGGTCTTGCTCGGCGACATCAGGGTGATCACGAGGTCGGCGGCGTCGTCTCCGGCGACGGCGGCCGGCGTGTGGCCCAGCGGGTCGAGCAGGAGATCGCAGTGGATCTCATCGGAGCAGAGCACGAGCCGGTGACGCCGGCAGAAGTCGACGACGGCGGCGACCTCGCGCGCATCCCACACGCGCCCCAAGGGGTTGTGGGGATGGCAGAAGAGAAGGACGCGAGTCTCCGGCGTCACCGCCTTCTCCATGGCCGCGAGCGGGAGTTGCCACCTGCCGCCGCGTTGCGTCGCGGGCACGGTCAGCAGCCCGCGTCCTTGGGTCGCCGGAGCCTTCAGGAACGGCGGATAGATCGGGGTGAGGGTCATCACGTCGCCGCCGGGCTCGGCAGCGGCGGCGCAGGCGAGGTCGATGCCGGTGACGAGACTGGGGAGCCAGACGAGCCACTCGGGCTCGATCCGCCAGCCATAGCTCCGGTCCATGTGCTTGAGGATGGCCTCGATCAGCGACTCCGGGACGAGGGAGTAGCCGAACACGCCGTGCTCCGCTCGCGCCCGCACGGCGTCGATCACCGCCGGCGGTGATCGGAAGTCCATGTCCGCGACCCACAGAGGGATCACGTCCGCAGGGTAGTGGCCCCACTTGAGGCTGTCCGTGCCCGCCCGCGTGACCGCCCGGTCGAAGTCCAACGTCCTGACTCCCTCCCCTTGACTTCTGTCAACGACACGCTATCAGAGTGCGTGTGGAGCTGAGACGAAAGCGGCGACCGAGTTTGTCCTGTATTCTTGGTATCACCCGCATGGCACCGTGCGGCAGCTGGAGACGCTCCTGCTGTCCCGGTCAGATCCAAAGGACGTTCATGAAGATACGCCTCATCGAACCCGACGCGCCGAGCATGCACCTCTGGTCGCAGTCGTATTTCGTCCGTCTCGGCCTGCCGATCATCGGCGCGACGCTCAAGGCGCACGGCCACGACGTGCTCATCTACCATCCCAATCTGGCGCCGATCGACTGGGACGACGTGCACTCGGCGGACGTCGTGGGTCTCTCGAGCACCACGTCGACGACGCCGGCCGCCTACGCGATCGCGGACGAGTTGCGCTGGCGAGGCATCCCTGTGGTGATCGGCGGCTCGCACGTCACCTTCATGGCCGAAGAGGCGCTCGAGCACGCCGACTACGTGGCCCGCGGCGAGGGCGGCGAGCAGATCATGCTCGATCTCATCGACGCGCTCCAGGGCAACCGTGAACTCGACGCCGTCACCGGGCTCTCGTTCCTGCGCGACGGCGTCGCCGTGCACAATCCACTCCACGAGCGTTGCACCGACCTTGACACCCTGCCGTTTCCCGACCTCACCCTCGTCAAGGGCAACGAACGCATCTCCAACACCCCCATCATGACCAGCTGGGGCTGCCCCTTCGCCTGCAACTTCTGCTCGGTGACGGCGATGTTCGGGCGCAAGTACCGTTTCCGCAGCGCCGAGAGCGTGATCGCCGAGATCAAGGAGAAGCGCCCCAAGCGCATCTTCTTCTACGACGACAACTTCGCCGCCAACAAGCGCCGCCTCAAGCGCCTGCTGCAGATGATGATCGACGAGGGTCTCGCAATGCCGTGGGGCGCCCAGGTGCGCACCGACGTCGTGCGCGACCCCGAGCTGATGGACCTCATGCAGCGCTCCGGCTGTGACTTCGTCGCCCTCGGCCTCGAGTCGGTCAATCAGGCTACCCTGGACCACTTCGAGAAGTCGCAGACCGTCGACGACATCGAGCAAGCGATCGACATCCTTCACCAGTACGGCGTTCGCAGCCACGGCATGTTCGTGCTCGGCGCCGAGCACGATACCGCGGACTCGGTGCGCGACACCGTCACGTTCGCGCTGAAGAACCGCATCGACACCGTGATGCTCAACATCCTCACGCCGCTTCCCGGCACCCGGCAGTTCGCCGATCTCGAAGCGGAAGGTCGCCTCATCACCCAGGACTGGGCGCTGTACGACGCTCAGCATGTGGTCTTCCGGCCGCGGCACATGTCCCCGGTTCACCTACAGCGCGAGACGCTGCGCGCCAACCGGCGCTTCTACAGCAGCCGACGGGCCGTGAACGCCCTGCTGACGCTGCTCCGGAAGCGCGACAAGTACAGCTGGGACAGGATGCTGGAGAGCGGCTGGATGTGGTGGTACTCGCGCATGTGGCACAAGGATCCGCGCAACCGTGCCCACGAGCGCATGCTGGCGGGCCTGCGCCCGCAACTCCGCAAGAGGGTGGCGCCGGTCGCCGCTCCGCAGGAGGCGCCGGCGCCCGATCGTGATCCAGCGCGCGTCTGACGCGGACGCTCTGTCTCCACGCTCGGCCGGCGCTGGCCTGCGCGTACCCCGCGCCTGTTCCGGGAAGGGTGTAGGGGTACGCGCGTCCCTCGCGGGACGCGAGACCGAGCGACGCGGGAGACACACATGGCTCTGGCAACCTTCGCGGCCGGCTGTTTCTGGGGAGTCGAGGCGGAGTTCGCCCGTCTTCCCGGCGTCAGCTCCACTGAGGTCGGCTACACCGGAGGCACGACTGCCAATCCGACCTATCGGAAGGTCTGCTCGCATGCGACCGGCCACGCTGAGGCCGTCCGCATCCAGTACGACCCCGAGGCGATAGGCTACGAGCAGCTCCTGACGGAGTTCTTCGCGATGCACGATCCGACGCAGCGCGGGCGGCAGGGGCCGGACGTCGGCGACCAGTACCGGTCGGCCATCTTCTTCCACACCCCCGAGCAGCAGACTGCGGCCGCGGAGATGATCCGCGCCTTGGACGCGGGCGGCCGCTTCAAGCGGCCGGTCGCCACTGAGGTCGTGCCGGCCGGCGACTGGTGGCCCGCCGAGGAGGAGCATCAGAAGTACTTCGCCAAGCGGGGCAGGGCGGGCTGCTCGCTCTGAGCTCGACCTGTTAGGCCGTGAGATGCTCGATGAGGATGCGCAGGCCGATGACGATGAGGATGACGCCGCCGACGACCTCCATGCGGCGTCCGAGCAGGGCGCCGAACCGTTTGCCGAGGTGCAGGCCGACGGCTGTGAAGCCCGCGGCCACGAGTCCGATCACGATGGCCGGGTACCAGATGGGCACGTCGAGCAGCGCCAGTGACAGGCCCACGGCGAGCGCGTCGATGCTGGTCGCCACGGAGAGCAGGACCAGCGACCAGCCCTTCGTCGGATCGGTGCGAGCGCGCTCCTCGTCTCCGTGCTGAAGCGCCTCGTAGATCATCTTGCCGCCGATCACGGCCAGCAGACCGAAGGCGATCCAGTGGTCGATCGGCCCGATCCAGTCCGCCACGGTGCGGCCGGCGAGCCAGCCGAGGACCGGCATGAACGCCTGGAACAGGCCGAAGTGCCAAGCGAGCCGGAAGGTCTGGCGAGCGTCCACATGCCCCAAGGTGAGGCCTGCCCCGATGGCGACCGCGAAGGCGTCCATGGCCAGCCCGATCGCGATCCCTATGAGGGTGAGGGGAGCCATGGCGCGTGCAGACTATCAGCCGGAGGGGAGCCCGTCGTCGCTCAGGCTCTGGGGGCCTCCTGCCGATACGCCGGGGAGAGAGTACACGAGACGAGGGAGATCCGGATGGAGGAGCCAGGCTGCGATAACTGCCGGTTCGGTATCGAGGAGCCGCGCGGCTCGGTGTTCGCGAGGGACCGCGGGCCGGGCTGGGGGACGTGCCGCCGCCGCGCCCCGAGCGTGGTGGTCGTACCCTCCCCCGAGCGCGCCGCCTTCTCTCAGACCGCCTTTCCGCGCGTGCACGGGACTGACTGGTGCGGCGAGTACCAGAGCCGCAGTACGCGGCTGGACGGCTACCTCGGGCCCGACTGAGACGCCTCCCGCAGTTCCCGCCAGAGGGCTGCCACGTGCTCACGCTCCGTGGCTTGCGCGCCGATCGAGATGCGGACGATCTGCGTTCCCTTGAGGATCGCCGGCGTGAGGTAGCAACGGCCGCCGAGGTTCACGCGATCGACCAGCGCGAGGTTGTGCGCGCGCAGCGCCTGTTCGTCGCCGGCGAGCTCCATCGGCACATGCCGCACGCACAGGGTTTGGAACGGCGCCGGCGCGAGGCGTTCCCACTCCGGCGCTGCATCGATCTGGCGCCGCAGCCAATCGGCGTTGCTGATGTCACGGCGGATGCGGTCCTGCAGGCCCTGCACGCCGTACTGCCGGATGAGGAACCACAGCTTGAGCGCCCGGAAGCGGCGGCCAAGCGGGATGCCCCAGTCGCGCAGGTTGCGCACGCTGCCGTCCTGGGCCGTGCGCAAGTAGCTGGGATCGGTGCTCATGACGCGCACGAGATGCTCGGGGTCGCGCACATAGTAGGCGGAGAGGTCGAAACCCGCGCCCAGCCACTTGTGCGGGTTGAGCACCAGCGAGTCGGCATGCTCGACGCCGGCCCATGCCCAGCGATACTCCTCGCAGACCATCGCGCTGCCGACCATCGCCGCGTCGACGTGCAACCAGAGGCCGTGCCGCTCGGCGAGCGCCGCCATGTCGCGAACTGGGTCGATCGCCGTGGTGGCCGTGGTGCCCACCGCGGCGACGAGCGCGCAGGGCCGCCGGCCCTCGGCGATGTCCTTGGCCACGGCCTCTTTGAGCAGGTCCATGCGAAGGGCGTGCGCCGCATCGGTCTCGATCAAGCGCAGGTGCTCGGCGCCGAAACCGGCCAGGAGCGCCGCCTTCGGGATCGAGCTGTGCGCCTGGTCTGAGGCGTAGACGACGAGGGGCGCATCCTCGCTCTGCATCCCCCCATGGTTCTGGCTGTACCCGGTGGTGCGTTCGCGGGCGCAGAGCAGAGCGCAGAGGGTCGCGGTACTGGCTGAATCGTGGATCACGCCGGTGAACGTGTCCGAGAGTCCCAGCATCTGGCGCAGCCACACCATGACGACATCCTCGACCTCGGTCGCCGCGGGGCTGGTCTGCCAGCTCATGCCCTGTGCTCCGAGGCCCGCGGTCACGAGGTCGGCGAGCACCGACGACAGATCGGTATTGGAGGGGAAGTAAGCGAACCACCCCGGATGGTTCCAGTGCGTGATGCCGGGGAGCACGATGCGTTCGAGGTCGGCGATCACGTCGACGAGGCCCTCCGCCCTCTCGGGGGGCGCGCCGGGGAGCATGGCGGCGATCTCCCCAGGCTGGACGCGGCTCATGACGGGGAGAGCCTCGATTCGTTCCCGATAGTCCGCGATCCAATCGATGAGCGTGTGGCCCAGCTCGCGGAACTCGACAGGGTCCATCAGCATTCTCCTTGCGCGCGGGGTCTCGTGTCCGGGCACGAAGCATAGCCGATGCCGCCGGAGCGCGGTGTGGCGGAACGGGGCCAGACATGCTGCTGTAGGATGCAGGCGACCTGTCGGCGGCCGCCGCGTCGCTCACCTTCTTGGGGAGGCATCGTGCAGATCCAGCCGTTCGCCGTCGAGCAATGGATGAACGCCCGCGAGACCACCGCTCGCTGGAACATCGCCGAGACCTGCGTGGACTCTCTGCGCGTGGGCGAATTGCTGGCGATGAGCGGCGCTGCGGACGACGCGCTGCGCTCCTTACTCGAGACGCGGCTCACGTACGGTCACATCACCGGTTCGCCCGCCTTGCGCGCGGCGATCGCGGGGCTGTACGGCGCGGCGATCTCCGCCGATCACGTGCTCACGACCAATGGCGCCATCGGGGCGAACTTCCTCGTGCATTTCGCCTTGGTCGAGCCGGGCGACACGGTCATCTGTGTGAAGCCCACCTACCAGCAGCTCTTCGCCGTGCCGGAGGCGCTGGGGGCGCAGGTCAAGCATCTGCCGCTGCGCCGTGAGAACGGCTATCTGCCCGACCCGGACGAGCTGCGCGCCCTGGTGGACGGGCGGACCCGGCTGATCGTGATCAACAACCCGAACAACCCGACAGGCTCTCTGATGGACGCGGCCCTGCTCGAAGACATCGTCGCGGTCGCCAGGGAGTGCGACGCGTACGTCCACTGCGACGAGGTGTACCGCGGTCTGGAGCACGACGGCGAGGCCGCCGCGCCGTCGATCGCCGACCTCTATGAGAAGGGCGTGAGCACGGGCAGCATGTCCAAGACGTACTCCCTCGCAGGGCTGCGCACCGGGTGGATCGCGGCGTCGGCGGAGGTCATCGCGCGCTGTCTCGAACGCCGCGACTACACGACCATCAGCTGCGGCGTGCTCGATGACGTCCTGGCGACGATGGCGCTGACGAACGGGTCGGTCCTCGCCCGGGCGCACGCGATCGTGCGCGATAACCTGACCGTCGTCGACGCGTGGCTGGCGCGTGAGCCGCGACTCACGCACGTGCGCCCGCGGGCGGGCACGACGACGCTCGTGCACTACGACTACCCCATGGAGTCCGCGGCGTTGTGCGACGCACTGTTCGAGTGCAACGGCGCCTTCGTCGTGCCGGGGGCGGCCTTCGATCAGGAGCGCTCCTTCCGGATCGGCTATGCGTGCGCCCGCGATGAGCTCGAGGGAGGGCTTGCCGCAGTCTCGCGGTTCCTGCGCACGCTCGAGGCCTGAACGGCCCGGCTGGACGCGCCGTTCCGCGCGGTGAAGAATGGTGCGGCGCGTGGTCGCAGCGCGAGCGCGTCGCACATCACGGTCGATCAGGAGGGATCTCGTGTCCTACAACCGAGTACGCAGCACAGCTCTTGACGAGGCGGCCTGCGCGACGCTGCATGCTGCCACGCTGACGGTGCTCGAACAGACCGGTGTCGAGGTCGGACACGAACGCGCCTTGGAACAACTCGCCGCGGCCGGCGCCTCCGTGGACGGCACGCGCGTGCGCATGCCCCGGGCCCTCATCGAACAGGCGTTGAGCACGGCGCCCAAGACCGTCGTCGTCGAGTCTCGCGGCGCCGCTCCGTCACTCTCCCTCAAGGCCGGTGAGGTGTTCTTCGGGACGGGCTCGGACTGTCTCTCTATCATCGGCCCGGACGCGCACGACCGACGTCCGGTGACGCTCGACGACGTCGAGGAGATGGCGGCCCTGCAGGAGCGGCTGCCGAACATGGACTTCGTCATGTCCATGGCGCACCCCAAGGAACTGCCGCCCACGCACGCGGACGCGGCGCAGCTCGCCGCCATGCTTCGCGGGACGAGCAAACCCATCCTCATGGTCCCTCCGGACGGCGCCGGCCTGCATCTCCTCAAGGAGATGGCGGCCGCCTGCGGCGCCGCCGGTAGTCTCGCCGTGTACGCGATGCCGACGCCGCCTCTCGTGCACGGCTACGAGTCGACGGACAGGCTGGTGCGCTGCGCCGAGCTGGGCATCCCCATGATCTACGCAACTGCGCTGCTGCCTGGCGCGACCGCGCCCGCCTCCCGCGCCGGGTTCCTCGTGCAGGGTAACGCCGAGATGCTGAGCGGGCTCGTCATCGCGCAGGTCGCTCAGCCCGGCGCCCCGTACGTGTACGGCGTCGCCCAAGGGTCGATGAACCTGCGTACGGCGCACGTGCTCTACTGCGCTCCGGAAGAGCACGCCATCCAGCAGGGCTCTGCGGACCTCGCCGCCTACTACGATCTGCCGTCCTTCGGGTACGCGGGCTGCTCCGACTCCCTGATCCTCGATGAGCAATGGGCCCTGGAGGCCGGCATGAGCCTGCTCGCGGCGGCCGCCTCCGGCGTGACCCTTGTGCACGATCTGGGCTACCTGGCCTCGGGCACGGCCAGTTCGTACGAAGCCGTCGTTCTCATGGACGAGCTTGTGGCATACGTGAAGTCGTATCTTGAGGGCGTCACGATCGACGACGAGACGCTCGCCGTCGAAGAGATCGCGGCCGTCGGGCCGGGCGGCACGCACCTCGCCCGCAAGTACACCCGGCGGCACTACCGTGACTTCTACGTCCCGTCGCTGCTGGGGCAGCAGGCCTACGACGGCGCGACCTTGGACGGTGCGTCCAGTCTCCTGCAGCGCACCGCGGAGCGCACCCGTGACCTGAGGTCTCGGGAACGCGCCTACGCGCCGTCGCCGGAGGCGACGGCGGAGCTCGATCGCTTGATCGAAGAGACCAGGGTGCTGCGCGAGAGCAGCTGAGCGTGGCGGCTGCGCCGCGGGCGCTCAGCCCAGGAAGCGGCGCAGGCTCGCGGCGCGCACGACCAGATCCGCGACGCTCTCCTTCTGCTCGTCGAGCGTCCGCCGGCTGATCTGGCGCACCAGTTCGCGATGCTCCAGGTCGACGTTGGCCGGCAGGGCCAGTCTCTCGACGGCCGAGCGCACTTCGCCAGGCATGTACGGGCTCTCCAGGTCCGCGAAGCGCAGGGCGTCCTTGATGTCCGCGTCGAAGTGGCGGTACATGCCGCGCACCAACGTCAGGTCGGCGTCAGTCAGGGCGGAGAGACCGAGAAGCTCCGGCGGCACGCCGAGTGAGTACAGTGCCGCCGTGAACGAGATCGCTCTCGGAAGCCGCACTTCGCCCATGCTGCGCGAATAGCCGAACAGGCCGACGTGGAGCTTGCGCTTGCGTCGGCTGGGCACGAAGCGGGCCACGGAGTTGATCGCCGGCGCGAGCGCCTGCACTTGCCGCTGGTACTCTGCGGCGTAGCGCGCCGTCAGGGCGTGACAGCCCTCTTCGTCCATCTCCTGCGCCGGCTTGGTCGCGCGGTCGCGCAGGTAGCGGATCGCGTGCATGACCTCAGTCGGGGCGTGGTCGTACTTGAAGGCCGACTGCAGCGTGAACGTCTCGACGCTCGGGTACTCCTCGGCGACGCGCGCCGCGTTGGCCGGCGAGAGATTGCCCCGAAACGGCGCCGAGCCGGCGCCGAGGATCGGATGGATGGCGACGCCGCTGCGCTCCTCCAGGCCTTGCAGTCGCGCGAGCGCGATCTTGGTCATCAGCACCGCGCTGACGATGCCGTAGTTCATGGCCGGGTCGGAACGTGCGAGAAAGACGCGCTGGTGGGCGGCGTTCTTGCCGAAGAGATAGGCCTCAGTGATCTCGTCCGCAGTCGCCAGATGCGGCAGGTCCTCGAAGAGCGGGATGACATTGATGGTGTCGGGTTTGAACTCGCCGATCCACTCGGCGATCGAGATGTCGTCCTCGAAGAAAGAGCGGCTCTGCCGGGCGACGATGAAGTCGCGATAGTAGTGGTAGACCCGGTCGATGCACTTCGCCGAGGTGGTCATGGGCAGGATCACCTCGAAGATCGGTGGCAGATCGTCGCCGAAGACCAGCTTTGAGGCGTCGAAAGAGCGCGGGATGCTCTCCAGCGTCTCGAGGAGGATCTTGGCCTCCGCCCTCTCGACCGTGGGATTGGGGACGCGCAGCGTCACGAACACGTCGCGGCCGAGCCGGTGCTCGGCGAAGTAGGGCTCGTGGCGCGTCAGCAGTTTCTTGACGACGAAGGAGTCCACCTCCTTGCCCTCCACGTCCCACATCTGTTCGTCGCACCCGAGGTGCGAGAACGCGTAGTAGGCCTCCTGCACCTCGTCCTCCCCGCTGAGCTCGGGGCCGGAGGAGAAGAACGGGACGTTCACGTTGTCCGGATGCTGCGTGCTCATGCAGCGCGGGATGGTGAGCGGCGTGTCTCTGGTCATCGTTGCCTCTCTTGGGGCTCGACGTCGCGGCGGCGGGAGTAATGGTACCCAGACGACCGGTCGTCCGTCACTTCTTGCGCACGAGATGGTGGACCAATTCGCTGCGGCGGTGAGCATCTCGCGCTGGTAGACTCGCTGAGTCCGCCGTCGTCGGGAGGGAGGGCCATGCTGCCACGCGTCATCCTGCACGTCGAGGCGAGCCTCGACGGACGCATCGACTGGATCAAGCCGGACATCGGCCGCTTCTACGGGCTCGCGTCCCGCTTCCACGAGGATGCCATCCTGACCGGGGCCGATACCCTGATCGAGGGGCCGGGTCTGCCTGCTGAAGACGACGCGGAGCCGCCGGCGCCGGAGGCGATCGGCGGCGGCGCCCCGCTGCTTGCCGTCGTCGACAGTCGCTGTCGCTTCACGTCGTGGAACTGGCTGCGCAAGCAGCAGTACTGGAGCGACGCCGTGGCGCTCGTCGCGGGCGCCACCCCGCGCGAGGCGTGCGAGCGGCTCAGCGGCCAGGGAGTGACCGTGCTGGCGACCGGCGGCGACCGTGTCGATCTCCGCGCCGCCCTGGAGTTGCTGAACCGGCGCTACGGCGTGCAGACCGTGCGGGTCGACAGCGGCGGCGCGCTCAGTGGAGCGCTCCTGCGCGCGGGGCTCCTGGATGAGGTCAGCGTCCTGCTCGAGCCTGTGCTGGTGGGCGGGGTCACGCCGCGCCCATTCGTGCGCGGCTCTGATCCCGCTTCCTTCGCGGACGTCGGCGATCTCCGTCTGACCGGCCTCGAGCAGTTTGACGACGGTCTCGTGTGGCTGCGGTACGACGTCGGAGCATGACCGTCGGCCGGTCGTCGGCGCCTCACCGCTTGCCACAGAAGGTGAAGCCGTTCACAATATCTGTCCTGTCGCTGACGACAGACGCGGCATCCCCCATGGGCCGGGGCGCGTCGCGTACCCAAGGTCCGGGTCCAGGAGGCGTATCGGCAGGGCCGAGAACACGTGTATCGACGTAGCGACGAGGGAGGGGCAGTTGGACCGGCAACGAGTCTGCATCGATGGGAACGAGGCGGCCGCACGCATCGCCTACGCGCTCAGTGAAGTGGTGGCCATCTACCCGATCACGCCGGCTTCGCCCATGGGCGAATCAGCGGACGATTGGGCGGCGGCCGGCAAGCTCAACCTCTGGGGGGTCGTGCCCGAGGTCATTGAGATGCAGTCCGAGGCCGGCGCGGCCGGCGCTCTGCATGGGGCCCTGCAGAAGGGCGCCATGTCGACGACCTTCACCGCCTCGCAGGGCCTGCTGCTCATGATCCCCAACATGTTCAAGATCGCCGGCGAGCTCACCCCGACGGTCATCCATGTCTCGGCGCGTACCTTGGCCACGCACGCCCTCGCGATCTACGGAGACCACAGCGACGTGATGCACGCCCGCACGACGGGCTTCGCGATGCTCTGCTCGTCATCTGTGCAGGAGGCGCAGGACCTCGCCCTCATCTCTCACGTCGCCACCCTGCGCTCGCGCGTGCCCTTCCTCCACTTTTTCGACGGGTTCCGTACGTCCCACGAAGTCGATAGCGTCGAACTCCTCTCCGAGGACGACATCAGGGCGCTGACGCCCGAGGAAGACATCCTCGCCTTCCGCGCCCGCGGCCTGACGCCGGATGCGCCGGTGATACGCGGCACGGCCCAGAACCCGGACACGTTCTTCCAGGGTCGCGAGGCCTGCAACACCTTCTACGACGCCACCCCCGGTATCGTCGCCGAGGCCATGGACGCTTTCGAACGGCGCAGCGGCCGCCATTACGGCCTCGTCGAGTACGAAGGCGCCCTCGACGCCGATCGCGTGATCGTCATGATGGGTTCCGGCATCGGCGCGGCGCAGCAGACGGTCGCGGCGCTGACTGCCGCCGGCGAGCGGGTGGGCCTGCTCAAGGTGCGCCTCTACCGGCCGTTCCCCGCGCAGGAGCTGGTCGCCGCCCTGCCGCCGTCGACGCGCTCCATCGCCGTGCTCGATCGCACCAAGGAGCCCGGCGCCCTCGGCGAGCCCCTCTACCTGGACGTGGTCGCGGCCCTCACGGAGAGCATGGACGCGGGTCTTCCCGCCTTCGCCGCCCTGCCGCGCGTGATCGGCGGCCGCTACGGTCTGGCGTCGAAGGAGTTCACGCCGGGCATGGTCAAGGCGGTCTTCGACCTTCTCGCCGGCGAACAGCCGAGGCGACACTTCACGATCGGGGTCACCGACGACGTGACCCATCTCAGCATCCCGGCCGACACGAGTTTCCGCATCCCTCGCCCGACGGGCGAAGTCGAGGCGATGTTCTTCGGTTTGGGCTCAGACGGGACCGTCGGCGCCAACAAGAGCTCCGTGAAGATCATCGGTGAGAACACCGATCTCTACGCTCAGGGCTACTTCGTCTACGACTCGAAGAAGTCGGGATCCGTCACAGTCTCTCACCTACGATTCGGGCCCGAACCTATCCGCTCGACGTACCTCATCGATCGCGCCGACTTCGTGGCCTGTCACCAGTTCGGCTTGCTCGAGAAGATGAAGGTCCTGGAGAACGCGCGGGAAGGCGCTACGTTCCTGCTGAACAGCCCCTACCCGGCCGCCGAGGTGTGGGATCACCTCCCGGACACCGTCCAGGCGCAGCTCATCGAGAAGCGCATCGAGTTCTGGGTGATCGACGCCAACAGGATCGCCGAGGAAGTGGGCATGGGCAATCGCATCAATACTGTGATGCAGCCCTGCTTCTTCCACCTCTCGGGGGTGCTTCCCGCCGACGAAGCGGTGGCGCGCATCAAGGAGTCCGTCCAGAAGGCGTACGGCAAGCGCGGTCCCGCCATCGTGGAAAGGAACTTCGCGGCCATCGACCGCTCGCTGCAGGATCTCGACCGGGTGTCGATCCCGGCCGAGGTCACGAGCCACATCGCGATACGCGACCTCATCCCCGACGACGCGCCGGACTTCGTGCGGAATGTGACCGCCCGGATGCTTGCCGACGAAGGCGAACTGCTCCCGGTCAGCGCGTTCCCGGTCGACGGCACCTTCCCCACTGGCACCACCAAGTACGAGAAGCGGGCGATCGGCCGGGAGATCCCGGTCTGGGACGCCGAGATCTGCATCGACTGCGGCAAGTGCGCCATCGTCTGCCCTCACGCCACCATCCGCATGAAGGTGTACGAGCCCGCGGCGCTCGCCGGCGCTCCCGCGGGATTCAAGTCCAAGGAGTTCCGCTCCAAGGAGCTCCCCGGCCATCTGCTCACGATCCAGGTCGCGCCAGACGACTGCACGGGGTGCGGCGTCTGCGTCGAGGTCTGCCCCGCGAGGAGCAAGACCGAGGCGCGTCACAAGGCCATTGCCATGGAGTCCGCGATGGAGCACCGTGATCGGGAGCGGCCGCACTGGGAGTTCTTCCAGACGATCCCCCAGCTCGACAGGGATCTGCTGCCGCACGACACGGTCAAGGGCTCGCAGGTGCTGGAGCCGCTGTTCGAGTTCTCCGGGGCCTGTGCCGGGTGCGGCGAGACTCCCTACGTGAAGCTGGTCTCGCAGTTGTTTGGCGACCGCATCGTGATCGCCAATGCCACCGGATGCTCCTCGATCTACGGCGGCAACCTGCCGACGACCCCGTGGACTGTGGATGAAGCCGGGCGGGGACCGGCTTGGTGCAACTCACTCTTCGAGGACAACGCCGAGTTCGGCTTGGGCATGCGCCTTGGCTATGAGGCCCAGGCCACCAGGGCGCTGCACCTTGTCCAGAAGCTCGCGCCTCGTCTCGACAACGACTTGGTCCAAGGGATCCTGTGCGCCGATCAGGAGACCGAAGCGGGCATCCGGGCGCAGCGAGAGCGAGTTGCCCGGCTGGTCGACGATCTCAACGCGCTCGGCGCGGACGACCCGGATGTGCGCCATCTGCTCACCCTGACCGACAATCTCGTCAGCAAGGGCGTCTGGATCATCGGCGGCGACGGCTGGGCCTACGACATCGGCTTCGGTGGGCTCGATCACGTGCTCTCCTCGGGGCGCAACGTGAACCTCCTCGTCCTCGACACAGAGGTCTACTCGAACACCGGCGGGCAAGCCTCCAAGGCCACGCCGCGTGGCGCGGTCGCCAAGTTCGCCTCGTGGGGGAAGTCGACGCCCAAGAAGGACCTGGGGGCGATCGCGTCCTCCTACGGCTCTGTCTACGTCGCGCAGATCGCCATGGGCGCCAACGACGCCCAGTCGGTCAAGGCGCTGCTCGAGGCGGATGCTTGGCCGGGGCCGTCGCTGGTGATCGCCTACAGCACGTGCGTCGCGCACGGGATCGACATGTCGAAGTCCATGCAGCACCAGAAGGACGCGGTCAAGAGCGGCTACTGGCCGCTGTATCGCTTCCGCCCCACCGAGACGCAGGACGGCCAGCCCTTCAAGCTGGATTCGCGCGAGCCCACCATGCCGGTACGCGATTTCATGGCCAACGAAGCCAGGTTCGCGATCCTGAGCAGGACGCACCCAGATCGGGCCGAGCGCCTGTTCGACCTGGTCCAGGCGGACGTCGATGAACGCTGGCGCTACTACGAGCAGCTCACGACCGTGTCGCGGAGGATCACCTCGGAGTCCGACTGCGAGTCGGGGGCCGAGGATGCGGGCGCGCACCGACCGGATGAGGAGGTCTCGCCATGAATCGTTTGGCTACGAAGTATCTCGGCCTTGATCTGAGCTCACCGCTCGTGGCCTCGGCCGGGCCGCTGACCAGGGACCCGGAGAGCGCTCGGCGCCTGCAGGAGAGCGGCGCCGCGGCGATCGTCCTCCCGTCGCTCTTCGAGGAAGAGATCGTCCACGAACAGGTCGAGCTCAACCGCGCGCTCGAGGCGGGCACAGAGGGGTTCGCCGAGTCTCTCAACTATTTCCCTGAGATCCCCGAGTTCGAGTCGACGACCGATCACTATCTGAAGTCCATCGAGCAGATGAAGGCCAAACTCGACGTCCCGATCATCGCCAGTCTCAATGCTACATCGATGGGCGGATGGGTGCGGTACGCTCGCTTGATTGAAGAGGCGGGCGCCGACGCCCTGGAACTGAACCTGTACCGCATCGCCACCGACCCGTTCCTCAGCGGGGCGGCCATGGAGGCCGGCGACCTCGGCGTCATCCGCGAGGTGAGGGAGTCCATCCGGGTGCCGTTGGCCGTCAAGATCTCGCCGTACTACTCGACGCTTGCCGGCTTCGCCCGCGAGGTCGTTCTCGCCGGCGCCAACGGGCTCGTGCTCTTCAACCGTTTCTACCAGCCGGAGCTCGACCCGGACACAAGGCGGGTCATACCGAGCGTCGAGCTGAGCCGGTCCTGGGAGCTGCGCCTGCCGGTCATGTGGACGGCGATCCTCCGGTCGCAGCTTGGCGAACCGACATCGCTCGCCGCGTCGACAGGGATCCACACCGGGCGCGACGCGGCCAAGGCCCTGCTCGCGGGCGCGGATGTGGCGATGATGACCTCGGCCGTCCTGCTCAACGGCCCCGAGCACTTCGGGACGGTCGAGCGTGACCTGGTGCAGTGGATGGACGCCAACGAGTACGAGTCCGTGAGCGAACTGCGGGGCAGCGCGAGCTACTTCGCCGCCGACGACCCGTCAGCCTTCGAGCGGGCGAACTACGTGAAGACGCTACACTCCTGGAACGCGCCGCAGTCGCTGCAGCAGCGGGGTCACCCGGGATTCTGAGGCCGGAGCGCGTCGAAGCGAACGGGACCCTCGCGGCTTAGGGGGTCCCGTTCCGCGTTCTGCTGGGAACTGGACCGACAGACAGGTAGAATCACGGGGTGGCAGCGCAGGGGGGTGCGTTTGCGTTGCCGTGCAAGCCGGCGCCTTCGTCTCTGTTGCGCTCGATGACGCAGAGACCAGGCTGCTCAGGGGGCCCCGCGGTGGAGTATCGATGCTGAACGCTTTTCGGGACCTCGATCCCATCGTCCAGGCTCTTGTTGCGACCTGCTTCACTTGGGCCGTGACGGCCGCTGGCGCGGCCCTCGTGTTCTTCGCCAAGGACTTCCGGCCGGTCGTCATGGATTCGATGCTCGGCTTCGCGGCAGGGGTCATGATCGCTGCGAGCTACTGGTCGCTGCTGGCGCCGGCCATCGCTCTTGCGGGCCAGACCATGGGGTCCGCGTGGCTGCCCGCCGTGGTCGGCTTCCTTGCCGGCGGGGCCTTTCTGCTCGCGGTGGACAAGCTCGTGCCGCATCTTCACCCGGGCTTCCCGACAAGTGCTGCGGAGGGCGTCCACACGTCGTGGCGGCGCAGCGTACTGCTGGTGCTGGCGATCACCATCCACAACATCCCCGAAGGGCTTGCCGTCGGCGTCGCCTTCGGCGCCGCGGCCGCCGGCCTGCCGGGGGCGACGCTCGGCGCGGCCATCGCCCTGGGGCTGGGCATCGGCATCCAGAACTTCCCGGAGGGGGCGGCCGTCTCGATGCCGCTGCGCCGCGAAGGACTCTCGCGGCGGCGCAGCTTCTGGTGGGGTCAGCTCTCGGGAATCGTCGAGCCGATCGCGGGAGTGGTCGGCGCCGCCGCCGTACTCCTGATGCAGCCCCTTCTGCCATATGCCCTGAGTTTCGCGGCCGGCGCGATGATCTTCGTGGTCGCCGAGGAGCTTATCCCCGAGGCTCATCGGGGTTCCCACAGCGATTTCGTGACCATGAGCCTGATGGCCGGCTTCGCGCTGATGATGGTCCTGGACGTGGCGCTTGGGTAGCGTCGACGTCAGGGGGGTGTCGTCGGAGGTCGCTGGGGTTCCAGGATGGGCGCCGACGGGTACAGACAGCACAGAGCCTGATGGCCGGCTTGGTCTTGGCGGGGGGGCGAGCGTGGCGATCTCCGGACTGGAAATGGGGAGAGACCCTCTATTGTTCAGCGCCGATGTTGCCGATGCTGGGTACATGTCGGACGGAACACTCAGAAGCGTGGACACCTACGGGGAGCTCGCGGTCCAAGCTGCCGCTCTCGAGCACACCCTGACCAAACGACCGGCCAAGCTTCGCATCGCGGCGACGGTCGGCGCCGACACCCTTGGCATACTGGTCGCGTCGTCGCTCGCCGTGTGGGTGGCTGATGCTCTCGTCGGGGTGCCCGTCGTCGAACGGCTGGTTTCGCCGTTCTCCCAGATCGAGGGCGGCAGTGTGTTCATGTTCGTCGCTCTCGTTCCGTACTGGCTCGCGGCGCTCTGGGCCTTTGGCCTCTACCGGGCCCCCGGTCGCAGCATCGGCGGCGCCGACCTCACGGAGACGCTGAGTGGCCCGACCGCGTTGACGGCCGCCAGCTGGCTGCTGCTCATCGCGCTCGTGTCCATCCAAGGCAGCCAGGCCCCCATCGGCGTCCTCATCGTCTTCTGGCTGATCGCCATCGTCCTGGTCCCCATCTGCCGAACGATCAGCCGGCACACGATCTGGTCGACCACGGCGCTGCGCGAGCGCGTGCTCATCATCGGAGCCGGCGAAGTCGGTCACATGATCGCGGAGAAGATCAGCAAACACCCCGAGTACCGCATCACCCTGGTGGGGTTTCTCGACGATGGAGAGCCGCGCCGCAACGGTACTGGGGGACCGCCCGTGCCCATGGTCGGCGCCTTCCATGACCTGAAGCGCATCGTCCTTGAGCAGCGCGTGGACCGTGTGATCGTCGCCTTCTCGCGAGCTCGGCACGACGACTTTCTGCGGATCGTGCGCACCTGTGCCGACTCCGCGGTACGGGTCAACATCGTGCCGCGCCTCTTCGAAGTGGTCAGTTCGCGCGCGCTCGTCGACGACGTCGAAGGCATCCCGCTGCTCGACGTCGGTCACGTCGAGCTCAGCCGCTTCAACATGGTGGTCAAGCGCGCGTTCGACCTCTTCGTCGGCGGCATCATCTTCTTGTTCTTCCTGCCCGTGCTCGTCGTCATGGCGATCGTCATCAAACTCGACTCCAAGGGCCCCGTCTTCTTCCGTCAGGAGCGGATGGGACGCGGCGGCAGGCCCTTCATGATCCTCAAGTTCCGCTCCATGCGGCTCGGCGCCGATGAGCTTCGCGAGGAGCTCAGCGAGCAGAACGAGTACTCGGGCCCGATGTTCAAGATGAAGCGCGATCCCAGGGTGACGCGGGTCGGGGAGTTCATTCGACGCTGGAGCATCGACGAGCTGCCACAGATCATCAATGTGATAAAGGGCGACATGAGCTTGGTGGGTCCCCGGCCGCTGTGGGTGGAGGAGGCTCGGCAGGTGCATGGCTGGACGCAGAAGCGTCTCGACATCACGCCGGGCATCACCGGGCTGTGGCAGGTCCTGGGGCGCAGCGACATCCCCTTCGACGAGATGGTCAAGCTGGACTACATGTACGTCACCGGCTGGAGTCTGAGCTGGGACATCAAGCTCCTTCTGCAGACGGTGCCGGCCGTGCTTGCGAAGCGCGGGGCGTACTGAGCGTCCCTCGGGCGTCGGGGACCGGGCCATAGGGCGCCGGGCGCGAATGGTCAGTGACTACGTCGACTTCGCGCACGTTGGTATCGGGGATGCAGTCGGCGGCGGCAGGATCGGACGATCACTCTGAGCGCGTGCGCCTGACTGTGCAGCGGTGTCGCGAACGTGCTCGGAGCCTCTAAACGGGGCGGCATCGACATGAGTAGCATCCTGCCGGCGAACCCAACACGGTTCGTGTCAGCGCCGCATTCGATCCGCGAATGAGCCAATTCGCCGCGCGGCTCCCCTTGGAGGCTTCGCCAGCGCTCTGCCGTAGGCACGCAGGAGCTTCGGCACCTGGTGCTTCCACTCCAGCTCATCGCGCATGCGCCGATACCCCTCCTCGCCCATCTGTCGGCGCCGCGCGTCGTCGGCGAGCAACTCGAGGATCTTCTCCGCGAGGTCGTGCTGGTCGTTGCGGCGGGCGTACGTGCTCGCTGCGCCCGCTGACCTGCGCCCCTCAGTGAGATCGAACTGCACGACCGGTCTCGCGAGGGCCATGTACTCCAGGATCTTGTTCATGACGGACGCGTCATTGAACGGGTTGTGCGGGTCGGGGTTCACGCACAGGTCGCAGGTCGACAGGCGCGCGACAAGCTCCTCGTCGGGTACTCGACCGGTGAACTCCACGTAGCCCGACACGTCCAGGTCGGCACAAAGCGTCTTGAGATCGTCGACTGCCGGGCCCGAGCCGATGAGTACGAAGGAGATGTCGGTCCGCCGGCGCTCATGGACGATGATGCGCACCGCCCGCAAGAGGTAGTCGATCCCCTCCTGAGGTCCCATGACGCCAACGTATCCAACGAGGAAGCGGCGGCCGTGCTTGTAGGCGGGCACCGGCTGCACAGGGCGGAACTTGGCCATGTCAGGGCCGCTGCGGACGATGAACACATCCTCGGGCCTCTTGTGGCCGCGATGCAGCGCGATCTCACGGTAGCTCTCGCCGGTCGTGATGACGACGTGGGCCGTGAGGAATGTGAGTCGTTCGGCGAGGCGCAAGACGCGATAGAAGGCGTCTCGCTTCCCATACTTTGCTTCGTAAAGCTCCGGGTTGATGTCGTGGTGATCGAAGATGATCCTGACCCCATGACGGATCCGGAACCAGAGCGCGAAGAGGAACATGAGGTCAGGAGGGTTGCAGACGTGAAGCACATCGAACGGGTCGGCGCGATAGATGCGGCGAGCGAGCGAGGCCTCGCGCCATAGCGCCTGTGCGTACTCCTGCAGGTACGTGCGCGCCGAGTGCCCTTCGACGGTCAAGTCGTGACGGTACACCGACACGCCGTCGATGACTTCGTGGGCGCGCGAATACCCCTTGCCCTTGGGGCAGATGACGCTGACGTCGTATCCGGCGGCTGCGAGGGTCGTCGCCTCCATCCAGACCCTGCGATCGAAGGGAACGGGGAGGTTCTCGACGACGATAAGGACGCTACCAGGCGATGCCATCGTACTCGAATCGTTGTGGTCTCTCAGCGAACACGCCCGCCAGATCGACGATGCGCTTGCCGGCCGGCGCCGCCTCGAGGGCCTTGCTGAACTGCGCCTGCGGATGGGTCACGACGACCGTCTCGGCCCAAGCGACCGAGTCCTGCGGATCGTCCACCAGTAAATGCTCGAAATGCGGGATGTTCTCCCGAATGTAGTCAAGGTTGGTGCCCATGAGCCGCGCCTTGTTGACGTCGGGAGCGTAGATGCGGATCTCGCAGCCTTCGCCGAGGAGCGCCTTCACGAGCGGGACCGCCGGGCTTTCGCGGAGGTCGTCGGTCTCGGACTTGAAGGCCAAGCCGAACACCGCGACGCGTGAAGCCCTGGTTGCCAGAACGAGATGGAGCGCGGCGTCGATCTGCAGCTGGTTGGAGTGAGGAAGCGCGGTGAGCATCGGCAGTTCCACGCCCATCTCCCGCGCGTAGTACAACAGGGCCCTGACGTCCTTGGGCAGACAGGAGCCTCCGTACGCGAATCCGGGCTTCATGTAGGCAGAAGAGACGTTCAGTTTGGTGTCCTTGGCGATGATGCCCATGACGACACGCCCGTCAACGCCGAAGGCCTTCGCGGCCCTTCCCACCTCGTTGGCGAAGCCGATCTTGGTCGCGTGCCAGCAGTTGGCGACGTACTTGACCATCTCAGACACCTCCGGCGGCACGACCAGGAACGGCGCGTCGACGCCGGCGTAGACGCCTCGGACTGCATCCTCCGCGGCACGGCTCTCCGTGCCGATGACCGTGTAGCTGGGGTGGTCAAAGTCGGCGATCGCGGATCCTTCTCGGAGGAACTCCGGGTTGAAGGCGAACCCGACGGGAACGCCCGCGGCACATTCACCGACGATCTCAGCGCACTCTTTCAGGGTCCCGGGCGGTACGGTGCTGCGCAGGATGATGACGTGCGGCTTGGCCTTGCCCGCCACAGCCGCGCCGATCTCGGCGGATACCTTTCGGACGTGACCGAGGTTCGGGGCGCCTCTGTCTGAAGTGGGGGTGCCCACGCTGATCAGCGAGACCTCGGTCTCGTCGATCGCCTGCTTCACGTCCACGGTGGCGCGAATGCGTCCGGCCGCGACCCCTGCGCGCAACAACTCCGCCAGCCCGGGCTCGACGATGGGGGATCGGCCGGCGGCGATCGCTGCGACCTTCTCGGGGTTGACGTCGACGCCAACGATCTCATGTCCGTCCCGGGCCAGGCACGCTGCGGTGACCACGCCGACGTAGCCCAATCCGAAGATGCTGATGTTCACCTAGACACCCGCAAGACGTGCTGAAGGGTCACCGGCAGCGCGAGACGACCGCTGCCGACCACGGTCACGGACTTCTGTCGCTGATTGAAATGGCATGAGTACCAACCTCCTTGCGAAGCCCCCACGAGCAGGTCCCAGCGAAGGGCTTTGTCGAGCTGAAGGGTCAGGCGGTGACGCCCTCCCCAGATCTGGCATTCGTCGGCCTGGATTCGTGCGGCGCATTGAGGCCCGAGGTGCAGGCGCCACTCCACGTCGTGGACGTCGCCACCGGCGAGCTCATCATCGATCGTCAGCACTCCCCCCTCCAGGGCCAGGGTACGGTGGTGGATGACCGGATCGGCCAGCCGTCGGTAGCCATCGTGGCTGGCTTTGAGGAGGGCGCCCCGTTCGTGCACGCGCCATTCCTGCATCGCCGCCTGCGCTCTACGCGTCCACAGGAACGGGCCGGCTGCGACGGACTGGTCCTGGCCGTCGAGCGTGATCGTGTTGTGCGCGCGCGTGCCGCGGAAATACGCGCGCGCCTGTGGGTCGAGATGATACGTGTAGGTGCCGGGGTCGACGACGATCTGCTCGTCGCCGACGGCGAGAGTGAAGGCGAGGGCATCGGCGTGCCCGTGGGCGGCGATGCTCAGGTAACCCAGTTCGCCGGCGTCTGCGAGGCAGAAGACCTCCTCGTCTCCCTCACGAGAGGTCATGACGAAGAGGCCGGCATCTGGGAACGCTCGGCTGCCGAGAGGCGATGGACGGTCGGGAAGCGCCGCGTCAGGCCCTTCGGAGGGCAGGCCTGAGAGCAGCAAGCGGGCGGCCAGCTGCTGGTCAAGCGATGCCCGAGGCGGGTCGCCTTCGCGCCTGAGCCATCGAGAAGCGACTATGGCGATGCGGCCCAGGACCTGGTCGCCCCCGCCGGGTAGCCCGAATGCCATCCCGTCGTCCGCGTCGCCGTACCTCGGAAGGATCCCCCCAGCGCCGACCTGCCCCAAGGCGGCATCTGAGGCTCTGAGCAGGCGTGTACGATAGTCCGGTCCGAAGGGGCGCTTCGCGCGCTGGGCCTCGATCCCGGCCAGAATCAGCAACTCCGTGGCGAAGAGCTGGTAGCCGAAGGCCTGTTCGCGGTTCACTCCTGAGGGGTAATACTGGCGTTCGCTCTCGGCGCTGAGGCTTGCCTGTGCGCTCTGCGCCCAAGACGGAGACTCGGGGAACACCGGCCACTCGAGCGTCGAGATCAGCAGACCCGCCATCTCGCCGATGAGGTGGTTGTTTGCGGACGAACCGGTCGAGCGCAGTTGGGCGATCATCCACTGGTGTTGGTAGACCGCACGCCACATCAGGCCTCCCGCTCCGAACAGCGCCTCACCGTGCGGGCTGCCCTCCAGGAAGCGGGCGATCCAGACCCAGGAGATGAGACGCAGCCCCAGTTCGAGTGGGCTCGCCCAGTTCGCCCCGAGGGCGAACGGGTTCTGTGCGAGCCACGACTCGAGCTGACGGCGCACGAACAGGGCGAACCGATCGTCGCGCGTGAGGGCGAAGGCGAGCGCGGCGATCGTCAGGTACTGATGACGGCTGAGCTCCCAGATGTTGCGTACGTTGCCGACGGTCTTCGGGTCGCGGTAGTCGATGAGTGGGCCAAAACTCAAGGGGGCCGTGACGCCGGTCTGCGGGTCACGGTGCCAGTCGACGTTGTCCAGGCAGAACGACTGGTCCAAGGCGGTGAGCTGTCCATCGAGCAGGCGCTCGGCCTGCTGGATCACGGAGCTGTGTTCGCCGAGTTCGCCCAGCGCGGGCATTCGATAGGGCGAGCGACCCGGGCGCGCGACGAAGCGTGGCCCGGGCCAGTCTCCCCGCCGACGCAGGATCTCGAGCAGCGCGCGCGTGCGCAGGCGCCACACGATCTCCTCGGGCGCCATGCTCTGCAACCGCCGTGTGCGCCACGCGACGCGGCGCACTGCGGGATGGGCGGCCAGACTATTCCGGAGCATCGACACCCCCGTACTGGGAAAGGTCGAGATGCTGCTCCACGTAGCGCTTCTTCCCGCCCGCTGTGAGCGGGATCGCGTCGACGATCTCCATGTCGACCGATACGAGATCATCGAACTCGGCGCGCGTCTTCTCGGGAATGGAGGCCAGTCTGTCGAGGCCAACTCCCTCCTCGGGGACGATGCGCAGCGTGATGTGCCCGGCTTCCCGCTGGACGATCTGGAAGTCCTTGACGCGGTCATCGTGCGGACGGGCGGAGAGCCCCGAGACGAGGCCCCGTTCGTTGGTCACGACATACTCCTGCGCATAGCACGAGGAGATGTTCCTGGCTCGCAGACGCCAGCAGTTCTCCGCCGAAGGCGCATCGACCAGGGTGGCGAGATCACCCGTGTCGTAGCGGATGAGCGGCATGCCCATCGAGATGAAGCCAGTGCCGATGAGCCTGCCGCGCTGCCCGGGCTCGACGGGCTCGCCACTGGCGTCGACGATCTCGGTGATGCCGTAGAGCGGCTCGAACTCGTACTCGTCGGGGCGGTCGCCGATCTCGCCCGCCAGGGCGACCTTCTCCGTGAGTCCGTAGAAGGGCTGGATGCGGACCGGCCCGAAGCCCTCCCGGATGATCTCGCGCTGGTGCGGCAGGAGGGACTCCGAGATGGGCAATACACCCTTCAGAGGCGGTGAGGGCGCCCATCCCGTCCTGCGGGCATGCGCCGCCAAGAGGGTGATTGCGGAGGGGTAGCCGTGGACGTAGGCGATCCTGTAGTGAGACATGAGGCTCAGATAGTCGTCCATGACCGGCGGGATCATCCTGAACGGTGTCAGTCGCAACTCTCTGGTGCCTGGCTCCCACGTCCAGTCTCCGGGCAGGCCTCCTTCGCCCCGCCGCAGAAAGGCGCGCCGGTCGCCCAGGCGGTATCCGCTCCTGCCCCAGACGTTCGTGATGAAGGCCCATTCCCGCACTGACCTGTCTCTGTCCAGGAAGACAGTGAGTTGGGCGTGCGACGTGCCGCTGGTATGACGTTCGTCCAGTCCTGACCTGGGGACCGTGAGCATGCGTTCCGTCTGTGCTCTCACCGCGTCTCGCGTCAGGATCGGCAGTGTCGCGAGGCCCGCGACGCTGGGCGATTCCAGATCGATCCGGGAGAGCGAATGGGCCATAGAATGCGGTCGCGCTGGCGCGCGTCAACAGCGTGCGCAGCGACGCGCGAACGCGCTCGTCGACGAACGCGGCATCGTGGCGGCTGCGCTCGATGTCAGCCCGCAGTTCGCGGAAGGCCGTCCCGTAGAGGATGGCAGGAGGAACCACCGAGAGCGCGCGCCCTCCCGTCGACTGGAGCCAGGGCGGCGAGTTGACGTAGGAACCGCGCAGACGGTCAAGCGCCCCCATGATGGCCCTCGCCTGCCCACATGGTGGAGTAGATCTCGTCCAGGCGTCGCATGACCACATCCGGCGTGTACCCGGCCTGGATGGTCTCGGCGGCCCCTCTACCGAGTCTGGCCCTCTCCGGTGCGTCGACGAGGAGGCTCCCGAGCACCCGTGCCAGCGTCTGGCTGTCGTCTACCGGTATCAGCATGCCGTTCTCTCCACTGTCGATGATGTCGCGCATGCCACCTATGGGCGTGACGACGCAGGCGAGACCGTGCCCCATGGCCTGCAGCAGCGCCATGGGAAGACCCTCGTATCTCGAGGGCAAGCAGAAGACGCTCGACTCGTGCAGCAGTATGTGAACATCATCTCCCCGCACCCAGCCCGGGACCCGCACACGCTGCGGGGCCGGCAGACTCGAGACTACCTCGCGCGTGCGTTTGATGTCGCCGTCCCCTGCGAGTACATAGTCGGCATCAACCCCCGCAGCCTGAAGGGCGCGAATGGCCTCCAGGAGCACATCGGTGCCCTTTGTTCGCCCGAGGCGGCCAAGAAAGAGGATCTGTCTCGAAGCGGGGTCCGTGAGCGTACCGCAGAGAAGCGTCGCCGGGTTGGGGACGATCTCGATGGGCGCGTTCGGCTGAAGCGCGCCCATCGCCCGACGAGAAGCCTCGTTGAGGACAAGGACGACGTCAGCGAGGCCGAGAACATGCCTGACGCAGCGCTTGCGTACGGCGCTGCCGCCGGTGGCGAAGGCGGCGAAGCCGCCGCCGTGGATCTGCAGGACGATCGGCCGTCTCAGCGCGTGCGCGGCGATGACGACGGTCGACTTGCGGAGGAAGCTGCCGTTGGAGGCCATGTGCACGTGGACTAGTGCCTCAGGCTGGGCGGCGATGTGTGCGAGTGCTTGCGCAACGCCCGCAACGCCCGTGGCCGCCCGTGCCGCGAGGGGACCGTCGCACGAGGTGTTCACGGTGCGCACAGGTCGTCCAGAGGCGCGCGACCAGCGCTCGATGGCCTGCATCACGTCGGCGATGCCGCCGGACTGGCGCGCAGGGCCGACCTGTATGAGGACCCGCTCGAAGCGTCCGATCCCGCGCCGATTCACGTGAGTCGCCCCCTCTGAAAGATGACTCCGGCCCGAAGCGAGTCGTGCCATTCTCGCACAATGGAAGCGGCGAGAGAACGGGAGGTTGTCCCGCTTGCTCGCCGATGCTGGTACTGCAGAGGTCCGTACTTCCGAGACCGGCGCCTCTTCGGTCTCCAGCTACCTGTACGTGTTGTTCACAAGCGTCAACGTGAGGCCGGGGTCCACATCGACGGGTCTGCCGCCGTACGTGACGAACGCGCAGTTGGACACGACGTTGAAGTCTGAGCCTCGGTACGCACAGAAGGTCCCCCACTCAGCGGCGGTCTCAAAGCGATTGCTGTCGAAGGTGTTCCGGAGGGAGGTGTCCTCCAGCCACACCGACGCCAGCGCGTAGGGAGCCGGCCGCTCATCCGTGATCTCGTTCCGCAGGAAAGCGTTGTCGGATGACTCGGATAGCATGACCTGCTGGCCGCCCACGTTGGTCCGCACGATGTTGTCGATGAACTGCGAACCCGTCACACCAATGAACTCGATGACGCCCGTCCAGGCGGACGGCGTGAGCCGGATATGGCTTGTGGTGCTGTCGAAGACGTTGTTGCTGAACGTGTTGTTGGACACGGCGCGAGCGTAGCCCTGATGGTTGATCATCGACCCGCGACAGCGGTAGACCTTGTTGTTGACGAACCGCATGGCTTCAACGCCGTTGAACTCGACACCCGCTCCCCATGGGTAGGCCGCGTTCGTGCCGGCGCCCATGATCACATTGCCCGAGACAAGCGAGTCACCGGCTAGCCCCTCGTCGGCGTCGTATGAGATGGCTTGGGAACCTGCCGGTTCGAAGAGGTTTGCGATCAGGTCGATCCCGTGGTAGCCCGTGGTGATTGCTTCGTCGCCCGACGGCCGCTGGATGGCCTCGAAGCTCATGCGCGGAGAGGCCAGGAAGTGGCACCGCTCGAAGACGATGTCGTGGTAGGTGGCGTCGGGGCGACCCCGGTCGACCAGGATCACGCCGTTGCCGTTCGCCGAGTTGCGGCCGATGGTGCAGGCACGAAAGGTGATGAACGATGCCCTGCGACCCTCGTGAAAACGAATCACGCCCGAATCGATCAGGGCGTCGGAGGAGCCGCCGCCGCCGACGAAGGTGACTCGCTCGAAAAGGACGTCTCTGGTGCCGTTGACGAAACGGAACGAGTGGCCGTCGACGCCGACCTTCAGGTCCTTCAGGCGATCGCCGCCGCTCGCCTCCACACGTCCCTTGATCCAGGTGCGCCCCGCGCCTGCGCCGGCGAGTTTGGCTCTGGCAGGCAGCAGGAGGGAGCTCACCCTATAGGTCCCAGAGGGGAAAGAGAGAGTGCGTCCCTTTGCCAAGGAGGCTTTCAGGGCGGCGCGAATGGCGGCGGTATCGTCCCTCTTGCCGTCTCCCTTCGCGCCGAACTCGCGCACGCTGAGCGTCTTGCCTGCCGCGGCCTCCACCGTGACCTTCTTGTTCGCGCTGAAGCCGGTGGCGCTGGCGGCGTTGCCGGGCATCCTGGCGCGCACCTGCGAGACCTGGGCGGCGGTCATCGTGACGGTGAGTGCGTAGCCGCCCCGCGAGCTCAGGGTCGCCGACCTCCAGGTGCTCCAGGCGCCGCCTGAGAAGGGCCGCTTCTGGATCGTCACGGTGCCGGTTCCGGCCTTGCCGCTTGCCGTCGCTTACAGCCCCCGAGAAGGTGATCCTCTGGTTCATCTGGACCTTGGCCGGCGAGGCGCCTAGCGTCACCTGCCACTTGCTCAGAGGGGCGGCCGCCGCCCTCGCGGCAGTAGGGGTGCGGGTGGCTCCCGCCTTCTCTGAAGAGGCAGAAGCCAGAACGAACAGCTGGCGCGGCACCCAGACAGAGCACGAACAGAAGCATCCAGCGGATCATGAGCCACGTCATGGCGTCGACTCCTCCGTGCGCGCTGAGCACACTCGATGGTCATCCGTCGGGTGTCCCGACGCTACAGCTAACCACGGTGGCACATCGTACGACAAGTCCCTGGAAGCGTTGAGTCCCGCCTGGGATCCAGGGGACGGTGGGGGCCCTCGCGATGGCGGCCTTCGACAGGTTCGAGGCCTACTGCTTCAGTGGGTACAGGCGGCGCAGGCGGCGTCGCAGCGCGGCGCGCATCGCGGACGCGCGTCCTGTGCGCCAGCGCCAGCGGGTTCGCTTCGCGATGTCGTCCATGCTCAGGGCCCACCAGATCCACGAACGATAGACGAACCCATCGTGGACTCGCTCCTCGATGCAGCCGAAGCGCATCTTGTACTCGGACTTGCCCCAGAGGAAATGCAGCTTCTCCACCCCGGCGTCGATGCACGCCGACACGAGCAGGAAGAGCACGACGTAGCCAAGATGGTACTCGAAGTACTCATTGCTGAACGTCGTTATGTGCAGGTAGACTTGGTCGCCCACGCGTGATGAGAGGGTGCCCGCGACAATCGTGCCGTCGATCGTGATCGCGCAGGCGAAGCCATGACGTTGCGCGCGCTCCAAGAGGAAGGCTTCGTCCTCGTCGCGATACGAGCTGACCCAGCCCTTGCTTGCCATGCGCTGACGGTTCATCTCGACCATGCGGTGGACGAAGGCGTGGTCGATCTCGCTGGACCTAAGCGTGCTGAAGGTGTACGTCGGGAAGGACGTCGCGAACCGCCTGAAGTACCTGCGCAGGTTCTGACGCGTCCTGCCCAAGCCCGCGAGGTACTTCTCGAGGTCGTCCGGCAGGGCGACGACCATGTTTGAAGCTGTCTCAATGACCCGACTTGGGTGGGGCATCGCACTGAGGTCGAGTTTCGACCGGTTCATCAGGATCGCGGCGAACGCGGGGAAGCGCGCGGAAGATCGAGCGGATCACACGAGACGCAGACCTGGGGTCGATATCGAACAGCCGATTCTGCACGACAACCGTTCGGCCATCCACGGCGAACACCACGATGTGTCGTGGGTCCTCCAGGACACAGGTGCTCATGTTCCTCGATGGGTCGTCCTCAAGGAAGTAGTCCTGGACCGCGTAGCAGCTCTGGTACAGGTCGGGAAGTGCTTCGGCGGCCCAGTCGGGAACATGATGGAGGTACACCGTGCTCCCCAGATCGGGCATGTGCAGGACGCGGGAGTCCGTCGCTGACCGAGTCTCCTCAGTGGGGCGCTGGGCGCTCGTTCGAGTGCGCGGGGTCTCAGCTATGGGGCGAGTCGACAGGTCCATCTGGGGGCGGTTGGCGAATCGAGTCCGGGTCAGAACGTACGTCTCTCGACGAGCGCCTCGTCCATGTGCGCTTGCCGGATGTATTGGGCAAGGATGTGCATCAGCGACTGGTGCACGTCCTCGATGACACCGTAGTTGTCGGCCTCGACGTGCAGGTTCACGTCCGCCAGGTGCGCCGAACGGCCACCGGAGAAGCCCGTCATCGCAATCACGGGGAGGCCGTACTCCTTGGCCCAGCCGCAGGCACGCACCACGTTCTCGGAGTCACCGGAGGAACTGATCGTGATCAGTGCGTCGCCGGGCTTGGCAAGCGCTTTCAGCTGGTACACGAACACCTCGTCGTACGACAGGTCGTTGCCGATGGCGGTGATGAGCTCGATGGTGGAGCTGAGCGAGTAGATGCGCGGTGTAAGGTCCGTGTCGGTGCGCACCAGCTTGCAGTGGTCGCAGACCAGGTGGTTGGCGATGGCCGCTGACCCTCCATTACCGCAGGAGTAGACCATGCCGCCGTGACGGTGGACCTGTGTGAGGATGACGGCCGCCGCTTGAAGCTTGGCTCCGTCGACAGAGGCCGCGGCCTCGCGAATGTGCTCGAAGTAGGCGTCTGCGTAGTCACCAGCGTCGGCGAACCTGGTGTCAGGGAACGTCATCGGGGCCTCCTTCAGCTGTCCTCGCCGAGGCCCTTGCGTACTGCCTCCACCTCGGCCTTCGCCGCCGCCATGAGGAAGCGGTCGTCGCTCTGCAAGGAGGTCAGCTGGAAGCCCTGCTTGATCATCTCCACGGCGACCCCCACTGAGTTGGTGTGGATGCCGGCTGGGATACCGTGACGCTTGGCGGCGGCGAGGATGGTCCGCATCGCCTCCCGCACCTCCGGGTCGCTTTGCCCTGCGCGTGGCTCCTTGCCCAGCGCCATGGAGAGATCCGACGGTCCTATGTAGATCGCGCTGATGCCTGGGACCTCGAGGATCTCGTCGAGATTGCTGATGGCCTGACGAGTCTCGATCTGCGGGATGACGAGCGTCTCCTCGTCGGCGAAGTGGTGGTAGTCGCCGCCGCCGTGCGTGCCGCCGCCGCCGTAGTACTTCGCCCGGATAGGGCCGAAGCTGCGGAAGCCTCTCGGCGGGTACTTGCACGCAGCCACCAAGGCCTCGGCATCCTCCCGGGTGTTGATCATCGGGCAGATCACCCCGTACGAGCCCGCATCAAGGACTTTCATGAGTCGGGCCGGGTCACTCCACGGCACCCGGGTGAGTGGGATGACCGGCGTCGTCGAGATGGCCTGCAGCATCGTGACTGCGACCTGGTAGTCCACCAATCCGTGCTGCATATCGATGGTGATCGAGTCGAAGCCTTGATGGGCCATGATCTCAGCGGAGAACGAGCTGGGGATCGAGCACCAGCCGTTGATCACGGCTCCGCCGCGTGCCCAGATCTCTTTCACGGTGTTCTTTCTCATCGCTACTCCATCAGTCCATGGCCCCGGCACCGTCGGTCGGCGGCCTGTTGTCGTCCAGTCCCCTGATCGCCGCGCGGCCCATCGCCAGCACCGCCTCCTGAGAACTGCCGCCGATGTGCGGCGTGGCGAGGAAGTTGGGCAAGCGGAGCAATTCGAGATCCTCGGGCGGCTCTGTCGCGAACACATCGAACGCCGCCCCGCCGATGCGGCCCTCCGCCAGCATGGCTTTGAGGGCCACCTCGTCGACAAGGCCGCCGCGGGCCGTGTTGATGAGCACCGCCTCGGGCTTCAGCAGACGAAGCCTTCCGGCGTTCAGCATGTTGCGCGTGCTGTCGTCCAGCGGCACGTGCAGGGTCACGACGTCCGATCGCTGCAGGAGTTCCTCGAGCCCGACCGGCTCCACTTGATTGGCTGCGTAGAACTCCGGGAAGTCGAGGATGTCATGGGCCAGGACCGTGCACCCGAACGCGCGCAGGAGAGGTGCGAGGTCCTTGCCGATGCTTCCGCAGCCGACGATGCCGACGACGCGACCAGAGAGCTCTCGCCCCTGACGGTTCTTCCAGGTGCCAGCTGCCAGTTCCCGATTGGCCAGCGGCACCTCGTGAAGCAGCGAGAGCATGAAGGCGATCGCGAGCTCAGTGACCGAGCGCTTGTTGACGCCGCCGGTCCATCCCAGGCGGACGCCGTGTCGGGCCATGGCGCGCTTGTCGAGCATGTCGGTACCGACCCCGTACTTGCTGATCACTTCAAGCTCGGGCAGCGCGGCGAGCACGGTCTCATCGATACGTTCGAGCGCGGTGATCAGCTTGCGGCGGCCGCGCGCGAACTCCACCAGCGCCGCGCCGCCGAGAGCCAAGCCCTCGTCGTTGAAGCGGATGTCCGAGTACCTCTCCATCAGCTCCGCCCGCAGGATCGGGTGTCGCGAGAAGGAGCGTGAGGTGACGGCGATCGGCGTGTGATCCTTCGTGGGCTCTCCTCGCCTGGAGCGTTCGCTATGGCGTCGCTGGTGGCTCGACGAACCCCGTATCGGCAGCATAGATGCCGAACACGAGCCGCATCGTCTCGAAGGCGTCTCGGGAGGTGCCATAGCGGGTCGGTTGACCGCGGCGGATGCAGTCGACGAACTCGACGAGTTCGAGGTCCCACGACGGGTCAGTGTTGCAGAACGTGGACTTCTCGGGCGGGTTGCCGATCGCGAATCCTCCGGATCGTTCGCCTTCGATGAGCCATTCGTCTCGGTAGCTGCGCGTGGAGGAGGGCATGCCGTCCACGACCACGTAGCCATTCTCCATGCAGATCTCAATGGTGAATCGGTGTTTCCATTGCGTTGCGGAACTGTGCAGCATGGCGACGCATCCCTGCTCGCTTCGCAGCAGGGCGAAGGCGTTGTCTTCCAAGGGAGCGTCCCCGAAGGACGTTGCGCACATGCTCTTGATCTCAGTGAACTCTCCGCTGAAGTGCCGGAACAGATCGAGCATGTGGATCCCCTGGTCGAGAAGTATTCCTCCGCCGGATACGGCGGGATCGCGGCGCCACTCGTTGGGATAGCCCGCGGATCCTTGCCCCTTGCCGTAGATGCCACGCATCCACAGGATCCTGCCGTACTTGCCGCTCTCGACGATGCGCTTCGCCTCCATGATGCCGAAGTGGTACCGGTGGTTGAAGCCGATCTTGAGGACGCGGCCGGGGTTGCGTGTCTCGGCAGCCATGATGTGCTCGATGTCGTCCATCGTGCGGCCGGGCGGTTTCTCGCAGAAGACGTGCTTGCCGGCATCCAGGGCGGCGATCGCGACCTCGGGGATGAAGCGGTTGGGCGTGCAGACGAACACCGCATCGACGTCGGAGTCGATGACCGCCTTGTAGTCCGGCAAGAGACGCAGGTCGCCGAAGCCCCTCGCCGGTGGGGCTGGGTCAGTGCCCGAGATCAGGACCGTGTCGTCGTTCTGGCGGACCGTCGTGGCGCGGATGCCGCCCATCTTGCCAAGACCGACGATGCCGATACGGAGTGGCTCAGACATGTGCTTCGGCCTCTCTTCGCCCGTTGCTGAGGAGTAGCCGAGGCCAGCCCTCATTGGGCTCGGTCGCGGCTGGCTGAGTTCGACGACGCCGTACTCGGCGTAGCCCGAGACAGTCTACTCTGGCACGGCGGCGGCTGGAAAGTGGAGGGGACCCGACCAAGAGTCCAGGACTGCGACGACGTCATCGGCGAGGCCGAGCACGCGCCCGTCGCCGGCTGGAGGGGATTGGAGTAGACTCCCGCGACAGTGGGTGCCGCGGACGGCGCACGACGGGCGCGCCCGGCGCTCGACGGGTCGCCCGGGTCGGACTCGACCGTACTCACGGCGGGTCGGCCAGGAAGTCGTACGCTCCGGTCGACCTTCCCGGTCGAGGGGCCGCAGGGGGTCGTCATCGAAATGGATACGGCGCAGACAGACCACGGCGGAGAGCGGCCGACGATGCAGACTCCACGCACTCCGTACCGTGGCCAATTGAATGGCAGCCGCGGCCTTCCTCCGGCCATCCTTCTGGGGGGGTCAGAGGCCAATGCCCTGTCGGTCGCGCGAAGCCTCGGCCAGCGGGGCATCGGGGTGTACCTGCTGGGAAACCCCGGTACCTCGGACGCGTATTCGAGACACGCGCGATTCATCCGTCTGCCACAGGATGTTCGGCCTCAGGACGCCTGGGCTCGATACCTGCTCGGGCAGGAGTCGGAGCCACTGCGAGGAGCCGTCCTTCTAGCTTGCAGTGACGCCGGCATCGAGATCATTCTGGAGCACCGGGAGCGACTGGCTGACAAGTTCGTGCTGGATATCTCCGACCCGTCGGCTCAGCGCTGCTTTCTCAACAAGCTGTCCACCTATCGGGTGTCGCGCGAGGCCGGACTCGACACGCCTCTGTTCTGGACGGCCGACAGCGTAGAGCATCTGGAGGCCCAGAAGGACGAGTTCGTCTACCCGTTGCTGGTCAAACCGCTCTACTCACACAAGTTCGTCGCCGTCTTCGGCGCGAAGTTCTTCAGGGTCATGGACTTCGCCGAGCTGATGAGCGCCTACTCTCGCGCCACGAGCCACGGTCTGGACGTTCTGCTCCTGGAAGAGATCCCTGGACCGGACGATCGCCTGTGCAGCCTCTTCTCATACGTGGACGAGACGGGCACGCCGCTCTTCGCGTACACGAAGCGCGTCGTTCGCCGCTTCCCAGTGAATCGGGGGATGGGCTGCTACCACGTCACCGACTGGATCCCCGAGGTCCGCGACCTGGGCCTGCGCCTCTTCGAACATGCTGGGCTTCTCGGACTCGGCAACGTCGAGTTCAAGCTCGATCAGCGGGACGGCAAGCTGAAAGTCATCGAGTGCAACGCGCGGTTCACGGCGGCGAACATGCTTCTTGTGGCGAGCGGGTACGATCTGGCGCCGTTCGTCTACGGCCGGCTTGTCGGTCTGCCAAACGAGTCACTCGATGGGAAGCAGTACACGCAGGGGCTGCATCTGTGGTGGCCGGGGCGAGATGTCCGGGCCTTTCTCGAGCTCAGGCAACGAAAGGAGCTCACACTCTTCGCTTGGGCCAGGAGTCTCGCACACCGCCAGGTCCTTCCGTACTTCCGCTGGGACGACCCTATGCCCTCCGCTGTCGCTGCGTCGCGTTTCTTCGGGCGCGTGGGCAGGCACCTGATCCAACGTCTGACAGCTGCCTCGGCAGATCAGCCCTCACGCCGGTCCATCTTCGTCAAAGGCGCGCTGCGGCAGCGGGGCGAGTGTCGTGGAGATATCGAATGCGGCGCCGAGAGCCAGCAGTTCGTCGTAGAGGTCGGGCGAGAGCGGGATCCCGTGTGACCGGCGTTGCTCCGCGGTCCGGTGAGCACGCTCTCCGGGGATGAGCATCTCCAGAGAGGGGTCGCGCATCGGCGATGACTTGATCGCCGAGCAGAACTCCGCCATGCGCTCGCGGAGCTCGTCCCTGTCCATGATCGCGGCGACGTTGATGGCGATCATCATGTGGCCGGTCCCGCTCGGCTCGGTCGGGTTGGAGTATTGGCTCTTCATGCCCAGCCCGAAGGCTCCTCCGGTGATGAGGCCACAGAGGATGTCGACGGCGTAGGACAGCCCGAGGCCCTTGACGCCTCCCATAGGCAGCCAGAGTCCGGCGAAGGCCTTGGCTGGGTCGTCCGTCGGCTGACCCTGCGCGTCGGTCGCCCAGTCGGTGGGGATTCGCTCGCCGCTCTGAGCGGCCAGCAGCAGGCGGCCGCCAGCTACGGCAGAGAGCGACATGTCGAGCAGGAACGGGAAGTCGCCATGGGTGGGCACCGCGATGGCGATCGGGTTGCTGCCGGTGATCGGCTTCGCCCCCCCCGGCGCGATGACCTTGGGGACGGAGTTGGTCATCGCGATACCGACCATGTCGCGCTCTGCAGCGAGGCGCGCGAAGACGGCGGCCGCTCCGAAGTGATTGCTCTTGACGACGCCGACGACGCCGACGTTGTGGATCTCCGCCAGCGAGATGGCGCGCAGCATGGCGTCCCTGCCGGCGAGGTGCCCGGGGCCATTGTCGGCATCCATGACTTCCAGGGCGCCCGCGCCGCGAACGATCTGAGGCGTTGGTCTCGGGTTCAGGGCGCCGCTTCCCAGCCGCTTCATGTAGTGCGGGACTCGCATCACACCATGGGAATCCTTGCCCCAGAGACTCGTCTGGACAAGGCATTCGGCACAGAAGCGCGCATCCTCAACGCCGACTCCAGCGGCGTGAAGGAGCTTCGCGACGTGGGCGGTGAGAGCGTCCGCGTCGATCAGGATCACTGGCGTCTCCATCTGTCGTCACACCTCCTGTGGCTTGGGCGGGTGGGTCCGGCGCGCGCTCCGCGCATCGGCGTGCGGGTCACTCTTGCCCAGGCATCGGCGCCTGCCCTACGTGGCGCTCCCGGCGAGTCGTTCCAGGATCATTCGCGCCACCGCGCCCGGGTCTGACCTTTCCGCATAGTGGAAGTAGTGACCCGGCGTCGTGTTGACTTCGATGATCGCGCCCCCGCACTCGCTGAGAGGGACCGCGGCATCCGGTGTGATCACATCCACACCGGCCAGCCGCGCTCCCACCGCGCGGGCAGCAGTCGCGCCGCTCTCGACGACCGACGCGCACAGGCGGTGAGAGGCGGGTACATTGTCCTCTCTTCGGTTGTCGCTGATGACGGTCTTCAGGCGCACCAGATCACCGGCGGGCGGGACCGAACGCAGCCGGAAGCTGCTCTCCCGTAAGGTCTTGCGGAGCTCCCGGTCGAGAGGAAGAAGGGTCTGACTCGTCTCGATCCCCCCGCGCATCCTGTCTCGGTTTTCAGCGGCGATCAGCTCCCTAAGGGTGTGGATGCCGTCGCCACGTACGACCGGAGGGCACCTCAGGACAGCGTCGAGGAGCTCGCCATCGAAGTACAGGAGCCGGTAGTTGCCTCCCCAGACCTGCTCTTCAATGACGACGTCGCCGCAATACGAGGCCGCCAGCGCCAGCGCGCCGACCAGGCCACGTCTGCTCGTCACTCCTGCCGTGACCCCGTTGCCCCTTCCCGTGTTGCGTGCCGGCTTGACGACGCAGGGCTCACGCGTTCGCGACACGAATCGCCAAGCGCTCGACAGATCGTCTCCTGGACAGACGACATGGCGAGGCACAGGTACTCCCTGTGCGCCCAGGAGCCGATAGACGAGGGGTTTGTCCCCGGCGATGCGGAGCGTCACAGGATCGTCCAGAGACGTCGTACTGTCGGACACGAGGAGCCGGTGGCCGCCGACGCTGATCTCCGTGACCGTCTCGTCGAGATGCGTGAGCGAAGCCCCCGTGGCGGCCGCGGCTTCTTCCCAGGCCCTGCGATAGAAGCGAGAGCGTCGCGCCTCGACAAGTCGGCCGTCTTCTGTGCGACGCTGCCAGTGCTGCCTGGCCTTCTGACAAAGGACCAGGGAGTCCATGCCCCGGCGCGCGAGTGATTCGATCATCACCAGGTCAGCTCCATTGCGTCGGCATGTGCAGGTCGAGTCTCCGCTCGGCCAGTCTCTGCTTGCCCGCAGGATCCGTCTGGTACGTCACGAGCCCGCTGCGGAACTAACGCATTCATGATCGTCCACGAACAGGTCCTTCGGGCGGTTCGGTTGGCAGCCTATCACAGCGCGTGCCGGGGCTGAGGTCATTCGAATCGGGCGGGCGAGTCGCTGCCAGTGGGCAAGTCTATCTCGACCTCGGGGCGCCACAGCGGCTAAGATACTGACGTCCTTGCGGCGCTGCCGGACGGTGGCTGGACGCGTCGCTGGTGGGTTTGTCGGGGCAGCGCATGACCCTTCTGCGCGGGAGGCGTGCCCGAGGAGGCTGAACGTGAACACCAGGCACGTCCTTGCGATTTGGGTGACCGCCCTGATGACGGCTCTGGCTCTCGCCGCGGCGGCAGGTCCGGCTTCAGCTGTTGTCTCGACTGGCGACGGAACCTGGTTCTGGCAGAATCCCTTGCCCCAGGGGAACCAGCTTAGTGGCGTCGCCTTCTCGGATTCCCTGCACGGTTGGGCCGTGGGCGCCAACGGCACCATCATCGCCACGGCGGACGGTGGGGCTACGTGGACCGGTCAGGCTTCGGGGACTCGCCTCTGGTTGACGGGGGTAGCGTTCAACAGCGATGGTCGTCATGGTTGGGTCACTGGTGACGGCGGAGTCATTCTGGTGACGACCAATGGCGGCGTCACCTGGACCCATCGTAGTGCGCCGACGGGCGAGTGGCTGCATGCCGTCGCCTTCGACAGCACCGGTACACTCGGCTGGGCGGTCGGCGGTGGCGGCGTCATCTGCGCCACGTCGAACGGCGGCGCCAGCTGGACCCTGCAGGCGTCGAACACGACGCAATTCCTCCGAGGCGTCACCTGCGACAGCGCCGGCTCGCGTGTGTGGGCGGTCGGCGACGGCGGCACGATGGTGGCGTCCGCGGATGGCGGCGCCATCTGGGGGCCCCAGGCTTCGGGGACAAGCGTGACCGTGAGAGCTGTTGCCTTCGCTGACGACGCTGTACATGGCTACGCGGCGGGCTACGCCGGAACCCTGCTCATCACCACGGACGGCGGCGCGACCTGGGTCCCTCAGTCCTCAGGTGTCCCCGAAAACCTCAGATGGATCACCTGCAGTCACGACGGCACGCATGCTTACGCGGTGGGCGAGGGCGGATGGATCGCCGCCACCGCCGACGGCACGACTTGGAGTGCGCAGACCGCTGGCCCCGGGAGTAACCTGGCCGGCGCTTCCATAGTCGGCACGAGTGCGGGTTGGGCGGTGGGCGTCAATGGGACCATCCTGCACACCACCGATGGCGCGACGTGGAGCCAGCTGAGCGCAGGGACACTGAGTTCTCTGTTGGGTGTCAGCTTCTCCGACGCGACGCACGGCTGGGCAGTCAGCGACAACGGGTTGATCCTCGCCACCGCGAACGCCGGCGTCACGTGGGTGTCCCAGGGCCGGCCGGCCGGCAATACGAGTCTGTACGGCGCCGATGCGGTCGACGCCGCTCACGGGTGGGTCGCGGGCGCCCAGGGCATCATTCTCGCGACTGCGGACGGAGGCGCAACGTGGGCGTCGCAGACGACGCCCGGGGCGTACCCGGCCCTCGATGACGTCGCCATGCCCAGCCTCACGCGGGGTTGGGCAGTGGGCGCCGGCGGCACGATCCTCGTCAGTACCGACGGCTCCACCTGGGCTCCTCAGGCCTCGGGGACCGTCCGCAGGCTGGCTGATGTGGCTGCTACCGACAGTCAACACGCGTGGGCGGTCGGCGTGGGCGGCACCGTCGTGGCGACCGCCGACGGCGGCTCCACCTGGGCTCCACAGGTCTCGGGGACGGGCGTCGATCTTGCCGGCGTCGCCTTCAGCGACCCGTCGCATGGCTGGGCGGTCGGCGTTGGTGGCACCATCCTCACAACGGCAAACGGCGGAGCCACCTGGACACCCCAGTCCTCTGGGACGGGCAACGATCTGCATGACGTGTCCTTCGGAGACGCCTCACAGGGCTGGATCAGTGGCGCGGGCGGGACGATGCTCGTCACCACGAACGGCGGCGTCACCTGGGTCCCACAGGACTCAGGGACGGGCAAACCTCTCTATGGCGTGTCGGCGTGGGGGTGGACGGTCGGCGACGCTGGCACCATCCTTGCGGCGCGGAGCGGATACGTTCCATCGAATCTGCTGACGTCGAGCAGCGACTACGTGTTCGCCTGGAACGGCGCCAGCGGCTGGAAGAGCGCCGATCAGAAGGTGACCGTCACGGCGAGCGGCGGCACCGGCATCTCACGCTCCATTCACTGCAGCACGGATGCCGGTTCCACGTGGACCACGACCGCCGGCGACAGTGCCGAAGTGACGGTGAGCGCCGAAGGCTCTCACCGCTTCCAGTACTATGCCAGCGACTCGCTGACCACAGAGGCCACGCACGCCCCTGGCTTCGTGAACATCGACAAGACCTCGCCGGTCACCACCGACGATCATCTGGTGGCGTCGCTGATGGCTCCGGCGACGATCGTTCTGAGCGCGACCGACGCTCTCTCGGGCATGAGGGGGGGCCTCGCCAGGACCGAGTACAAAGTGGACGATGCCGGCGAATACCGTAGCGGCTCGGCCGTGGTGCTGAGCCACGGGTCGCACACCGTCTCCTACCGGTCGATCGACGCCGCAGGTAACCGGGAGGCCGATCGGAGCTTCACCGTCCTCGTTGACTCCCCGCCACCGGTCAGCGAGACGACGTACAGTTTCGCCGCAGCCGCGACGACCGGCTGGCACAACCTTGCGCAGACGGTGGTCGTGAGCGCCGCCGGTGGCGGGGGTGCGCAGCGCGCCATCCACTACAGCACGGACGACGGCGCGACATGGACCGATATCTTGGGGGACAGCGCCGCGGTTGTCATCGCCCAGGAGGGCTCACACTCCTTCAAGTACTACGCTAGCGACAGCCTCGCCACGGAATCGGTCCACGATGCCGGGTATGTGAACGTGGACGTGACGCCCCCTGCGGTCTCGTCCAGGCCGGTCCTGGCGAGCACCCCTACGAGCGGCTGGCTCAAGACCGACCAGACAGTCGTCCTGACGGCGAGCGACGCCAAGTCCGGCGCGGAGAGCATCAGCTACAGCATCGATGGCGGTCCCAGCACCGTCTACGCGGGCCCTCTCACCGTGAGCGAGGCGGGCAGTCACACGGTCACGTACTCGGCGACTGACAGGGCCGGGAACGCCGGGGCCCCCGAGATCGGCTTCGTCAATATCGACAGCGCGAGGCCGAGCACTGCGGCCACCGCCGTCTCCGTGAAGGCAGGCAGGGTGGCGACGCTCCGCTTCCGGATCACCGACGCGTTGCCCGGTTGCGGCAAGGCCGTCGTCAAGATCCAGATCAGGAAACACACGAAGGTCGTGAAGACCATCACCGTGGGAACGCGGATCAGCAATGTCGCGCAGATCAGCAGATACAAAGCGGTGCTCAAGAAGGGCACCTACAATTGGCGCGTGCTGGCGACCGATCTCGCCGGCAATGTGGCGAGCAAGGTCCCGGCGGCACGGTTGACAGTGAACTGAAGGGTGGCGCGGCGACGTTCCTGGCCAGGTGGCTCCTCGTCAGGTTCGCGACTGAATCAGCTCCTGCCCTTCTCACGTGAGCATCGTTGGCGCCGGCCTTGGGCGTCCATGGCCTCGGCGTAGATGCTCGTCGCCCGAACCACCATCGCGTCCGCGGAGAAGCATTCGCGGATGCGTCTCTCCCCCGCCTCACCCATCGCCCTTCCTTCGGACCTGTGCGTGCGCAGGTACCGCAGTCGATCAGCCAGGTCGCCAGGGCTCGCAGGAGGAACGATGAACCCTGTGACCTGGTCGAGGACGAGCTCGGGGTTGCCCCCGCCGTCTCCACAGACGACCGGCAGGCCCAGAGCCATGTACTCCATGATCGAGTTAGAGAGGCCCTCCTTGGCAAACGCCGGGTTGGTCATCAGGACTCCTACGTCGGCGTCGCGAACGAGCTCGAGGATCTCCATGCGCGGCTGCGGGAATGCCACGACGCCGACGCGTACGAGCTCGGAAGCCGTGGCCTGCAGGCGAGCGCGATCCGAGCCCTCACCGACGAGCACGAAGCGCCAACCGTCTGACTCACGACTGAGCTGGCGCGCGGCCTCGATGACGACGTCGTAATGCTTCACGGGCTCCATACGTGCCGTCATGATCACCGTGAAGCACGTGGCGTCGTCAGCCCTCTGCTCGACGGCTGGGGGAAGGCGGCCGCGATCGAAGCCGTTGTAGAGTACGCGTCCTTTCGCGGGGCAGACGTTCCACGCATCGAGGCCTGCCTGGGTGTTGGCGGCCACCAGCGTTGCGCACCGCATGCCGAACTGCTTCAGCCAAGCGTGATCCGGCTGACGTACGCCCGTCTGGATCATGCCGTCGATGAGAGGGATGCCCAGCAGCCTGCACATCGGCGCTGCGGCTACAGTCGACATCCAGTGCCATGAGTGAACCACATCGGGTCGCCATCTGATCAGTTCCCGCCACAGTGCCGGCGCGGGCAGGGGGTCGAAGCGAGCGCGCCGGTCATGGATCGCGACTGGTATGCCTTGCTCTCGCAGGTACGTCGCGAATGGACCGCCCCCCATCGCCCATACACGCCGTTCCCAGCTTTCGGGGAGGCTCGTAGCGACGAGCGCGAGCTGTCGTTCCAGGCCGCCATTGCCCAGGCGGTCGACAAGGAGCATCATCTTCACAGCGACTTCACCCTGAGGCTGCCGGCGTCGAGTTGCGTCGCCAGCCCCGTCAGAGTCGAGAACTCGCCACCCTCGCGACGAACGAATGCGAAGAACTCGTCGAGGCACGCCAGCAGGGTACTCACGGCGCGCGCGTCCGGCCAGAAGGGACTGCCGCCGGGCATGAGTTCACTGCTGTGGAACATCATGACGGCCGTGTCGAGACCGGCGTGCGACGCGCAGCGCCACGTCTGGGCGAGATCCTCGGGCTTGTATCGTGGGTCTGGGGACAACCACACCGGCTGCGGCAGCAGCCATCGGGAGAGCAGCAGCTTGCGCACTGCGCGCACCGGAAGCGTCCTGTAGGCGCGGAGAAGGATCGGCAGCCGCCTGAGCAACTCGTACGACGTCAGGACCGTCACCGGGACCTCGATCAGATCATCCGTACCGCCGGTCGCGATTCGGAACGGCAGGGGAGAGTGGTGCCTGAAGTCCGGCCCGCCAGCCGCATCGAGACCTGGATGTGCGTCCCACGACGTCAGCGGCGTGACCGAAGAATCCACGAGGTACCCGGCCTGCGCAAGGTAGGCCGCGCCGCGGGCGTCCAGGCCGAACCGGCCAGCGCGGTACGAGGTTGGACGGGCACCGAAGGCGCCAGCGATCTGATCGGTCAAGACGAGGGTCTTCTCTTGGAGCAGGTCGTCGGGGAGCTGCGAGGGGAATGCATGGACCGGGTCGTTGTGACGCAGACCGGGGAGGTCGGCGAAGGGGGGTGTCGTCCACGGATGGAGATGAGCTCCGACCTCGGCGACGCCACGGCGTCTCCATGCGTCCAGCAGGGCGCAGGCCTTGTCATCCTGCACGATCTCGGTCGCGACAAGGTAGGTCGGGGACACTCCGTGCCGTTCGCAGAGATCCTGGAAGGGTTCCCAGAACTCGACGTTGCGCGTCGAGATGGGAATGCCTGGGTCCCACTGGCTGTCTGCCTCCGTGTCGATGGTGACGGCCAGTCTCATCGCGTCTGTCCCCGATTTGTCGGCGCCAGAGAGCCGATAAAGTCGAACAGGCGGCGACCGTGTTCGGTGTACCGGAAGTTCTGTTCGGCCAGCCGTCGCCCTGCGCTGCCGACCATGGCCGCCCGCCCTGGGTCATCGAGGACCTCCACCATCTTGGCGGCGAAGGCCGTGACATCGCCAGGCGCCGCCAGATAGGCGGTCTCCCCGTCCGTGAAGTAGCGCGGGATCTCGCCCACCTCGGAGGTCACGATGGGCCGCGCCGCAGAGAGGTACTCGCCGATCTTGGTAGGGAACCGCGCCCGGGAGCGAAGGTCGTCGAACAGAGGGATGAGCAGCGCCGCAGCGCTGCGGTAGTACTCCAGGAGGTCGGCGCGATCGACGTAGCCGGTGAGGACGATCCGGCGGTCGCTGATCGCGCCGTGCATCCCCGCCTTCGCGCCGATAGCGGCAACTCGCTGGGGGGCCATGCCCGTCACGGTCAGGCGGCAGTCGGGACGCTTCTGCCACACCAGCCTCATCGCGTTGAGAACGAAGGTCACATGGCGGTCGTACCCGGTCGAAGCGGAGTACACGAACACGGGTGATCCCGCCGGGTAGGGTGTGACGTCCTGTTCATCGACATCGACGACGATCGGCACTTCGATGATCTTGACCGGATGGTGTGTGCGTGCCGCCTCGGCGGCTACCCAGTCCGATAACCACGCGGAGATCACGACGGTGCCCTGCACGCCGTCGAGGGGCGGGAAGCGGCGAGTCAGCAGGCCTGAGGGATTGCCGACAGCGCTGGGCAACTCGTTGAGTTCGACGACGATCGGCACCCCCAGCGAAGCAACGAACCGGAGGGCAAGCCACATGCTGAGCCGGTCCGCCTCCGGCAGAGCCGCGAGATAGACACAGTCGAGGTCGCCGCGGCGGTGCAGGCGCCACAGGCGTCCCAGCGAGACGAAGTACCCACGCGCCTCCCGGTAGCGTCTGATGAGGAAGGAACTGGAGCGCACCGTAGCGCCGGTGGCGTAGAAGAAGTCGATGCCCTCGCAGGTGCCGCGCACGGCGTGGTTGAGGCAGGCGTCGGTGCTCTCGCTCACTCGCATGCAGACGACGCTCACGGCCGCGCCCTGATCCTTCAGCGCGCGGCCGAGCAAGCGCACGCGGTTGGTCGCCGCGGTTCCTTCGGGAAACCCGAACGAGCGGATCAGGAAGACGACATGAGGGGGTCGACGCAGCGCGGTGCAGGGCGTCATTTGCGTAGAGACCATCGCTCGGCGTTGAAGTCGAAGCGCACGTCGGGGTGCCTGTACCACGGCCAGACACCGACCTTGTGGAGCGCCTGTCCGACGACCTTTCGCCGACCGGCGCCGACGGCGCGCACGAGGCGGGCCCTGCGCAAGTCGCGGCGACCGAACGCAGCCACGAACTCCGCGTGCAGGGCCGTGGTCTCGCGCTCGTACAGCCCGTTGCCGACTTCGCCGAGACGGTTGTCGTGGACGCGGAACCCGGCGAGCAGTGTGCCAACGTGGCACAGGGGGGCAAGGCGCAGGAACCGCAGCCAGAGGTCGAAGTCCGCGGCGCAGACGAGCCTGTCGTTCAGCTCCCCACCGGCACGTTCCCAAAGGCTGCGGCGCCAGAACACAGACTCCTGCTGGATCCACCGGTAGTTGCCGGCGAGGAAATCGTACACGTTCATTGAGCTCTGGCCGACGCTCTTCGGGCCGCCCATGGTCGAGAACTGAGAGGGCATCCCCATCACCCATTCCACCTCCGGCAGGGACTCGAACACGTCGGCGACTGTCTGCAGCGTCCAGGGATAGTGCAGATCGGAGCTGTTGATCCAGCACATGATGTCGCCGCTGGTCCGAGCGAAGCCCTTGTTCAGAGCATGCGCGTGGCCGTTGTCAGGTTCACTCACCCAGTACGCCAGGTGCTTCTCGTATCGCTCGATGATCTCGACGCTACCGTCAGTCGAGCCGCCGTCGATGACGACGTACTCCAGCCCCTCGTATTTCTGGTCGACGACCGAACGGAGGGTCGCCTCGACGAACGCCGCCTGCTGGAAGGAGGGTGTCACCACGGAGATGCGGGGCGTATGGGTCACGCGTCCTCCTCTGGGGTCCGTGACGTAAGATCACCGGGCTGCTTCGCGCTGCGCGTTCGATGAGTGCGACCGGCGCCAGCCTCGCTTGTCTCCTCGAACGATCTGCCAGCCTCGACGAAATCCGCCACCACTCCTCCTTCGCTCGCCATCGCATCGCGTGGAGTCGGAGCCCCGAACGTGGCAAGTCTACCAAGACTCACACGAAGACTACGCTTTCTCGCCAGGGTGCCGATAGAACGGCAGGAACGCGTAGTCCACTGGGACGACGTCGGACCTGCATGCCGACAGGAGCTCAGGCGGGGTAGATGCGGAGTGCTAGACTACTCGCCCGCCTCTAACGTGGGCTACTGCCGTTGTCGGAGCCTCGGAGCAGGTCTGTCTCTGGCCGGGGACATGAGGTGGATCGCCGCGGAAGGGAGATGATGGGCATCGCGAAGGCAGCCAGCGCGCCGGCGGACAAGGGGTTTCGTCGTCTACGAACGCAAGCGTGGCTGGGCGGCGCTCGGCTTCGGTGAGCTGTGGGAGTATCGCGAGCTTCTCTACTTCCTCACGTGGCGGGACATTCTCGTCCGCTACAAGCAGGCCGTCATCGGCGTGGCTTGGGCGATCCTGCAGCCGCTCCTCACGATGGTGGTGTTCACGGTCGTGTTCAACAAGATGCTCGGGATCGGTCAGGACTCGACCTCCGGTATCCCCTACCCGGTGTTCAGCTTCGCCGGGCTGCTGCCGTGGCAGTTCTTCGCCGGAGCGCTGTCGCGCTCCGGCGTGAGCCTCGTCGGCAACGCGAACCTCATCACCAAGGTCTACTTTCCGCGGCTGGTGATCCCCGTCTCGGCGGTGCTGGCCGGGCTAGTCGACCTCGGCGTCTCGTTCGTGGTGCTGATCGGACTCATGGCTGCGTATGGGATCGCCCCCACATGGCACATCGTCTTTCTGCCGCTGTTCGTCCTGCTCGCGCTTGTCACCGCGCTCGCCGTCAGTCTCTGGCTGAGCGCCCTCAATGTCCTGTATCGCGACGTGCAGTACGTCATCCCGTTCCTGGTTCAGCTCTGGATGTTCGTGAGCCCCGTGATCTACCCGATCAGCAGTATCCCGGAAGGGCCTTTGCGTGTCATCTTCGCCCTGAACCCGATGACGGGAGTGATCGGCGGCTTCCGCTGGGCGTTGCTCGGTCAGCAGGCTCCGGGCGGCTACATGTGGATCTCGACGGTAGTGATCGTCGTGCTGTTCGTCTTCGGCTTGTTCTACTTCAAGAGAATGGAGCGTGTGTTCGCCGATGTGGTGTGAACGATGAGCGACGTCGCCCTGCGTACGGTCGGCCTTGGCAAGATGTACCGCATCGGTGGTGAGCGTGCGAGCTATCGAACGCTGCGTGACACGCTCACGCAGGCCGCCAAGCGCCCGCTCGAGCGTCTTCGCCACCCTGGCGCCGCTACCCACACCTCGGAGACGCTCTGGGCGCTCAGGGACATCAGCTTCGAGGTGAAGCGCGACGAAGTGATGGGCGTGATCGGACGCAATGGCTCCGGCAAGAGCACGCTGCTGAAGGTGCTCTCTCACATCACTGAGCCGACCGAAGGGCGGGCCGAGATCAGAGGGCGGGTGGCGAGCCTCCTCGAGGTGGGCACCGGCTTCCACAACGAGCTGACCGGTCGCGAGAACATCCTGCTGAACGGCGCGATCCTGGGCATGACGCGCGCCGAGATCAAGCGCAAGTTCGACGAGATCGTCGAGTTCAGCGAGATCGGACGCTTCCTCGACACACCCGTGAAGCGCTACTCGAGCGGCATGTACGTGCGGCTTGCGTTCGCGGTCGCCTCGTCCCTCGACCCGGAGATCCTCATCGTCGACGAGGTGCTTGCCGTCGGCGACGCCGAGTTCCAGAAGAAGTGCCTCGGCAAGATGGAGCAGGTCGCCAGCAGCGGCAGGACCGTCGTCTTCGTCAGCCACAACATGGGCGCCGTGCGCGCCCTGTGCACGCGCTGTGCTCTTCTCGACGCTGGGTCGACTCGTGCAGGTGGGAGACGTCGACGAAATCGTCGACGAGTACGTCGCCGAGGGTGGCACTCAGGGCACCGTCTTCACCGTCCGCAGGGCGGACGACGAGCAGTCGATGGCGGACGTCGCGATCGCTGAGGCGCACGTTCTGGACGTCGACGCAGGACGAGGACTCCCTGACCAGCCTGCACGTCGAAATGGCCTGCGTGGGTCGCGAAGAGCTGGCCTTCAACGTCGAATGGAGGATCGTCACGATCGTCGGACAGCCGGTCGTGTTCGGGGCGCCAGAGCTCTTTCGGCAGGAGCAGCTTCGTTCCCGTCTCGGCGCGTTTGCCGATCACGCTCGACATACGTCGACTGCCGCTGGCGTCGGGAAGATACCGTCTCGAGCTGGCTGCGACTCAGGCCTTTCGCCGAGTCATCGACGCCGTCCATCTCGAGTTCGACGTGGAGACCTGCGATCCGGGCCGAGTAGGGTTCGACTTCCGCTATGGCACCAACTGGGCGGCGACCTTTGGTGAGGATGACGTGCGCATTTCTGACGGACCGCTGGAACTGTCGGTGAGCGGGGTCTCCGGGGCCTAGCGGTCGCGGGCGAAGCAGCCAATGGGACCGGGCGCAATGGGCGAGCTCAACGTCATAATCCAGGCGGGGGGCCAAGGCACGCGCATGGCACAGCTCACCGCCAACAAGCCCAAGGCGCTTGTCCCTCTTCGCGGCAAGCCGCTGCTCTTTCACGCTTTGGACCTCTTCCCCGAGGCGGACATCGTCGTCATCGGCGACTACAAGCTCGACGTGCTCAGGAGGTACATGGAGGCATTCGGGCGCCATCAGCGCTGTCGCATCGTCTCGGCTGATGGCTCTGGGACCTGTGCCGGGGTCGCGAAAGCGGCTGAGCAGCTGGACCCGGAGGTTCCCGTCGTGCTCTCATGGTGCGATCTCGTCTACTCCGAGTCTCCGGTCCCGCTCTGCTCGGGTCTTGACTTGCCCGCGATCGGTCTCTCGCAGTCATTTCCATGTCGGTGGTCTCTCCAGGACGGGAAGCCGATTCATCTGCCTTCCAGTGTGGCGGGGATCGCAGGCTACTTCTGGTTCCCGCGGACCTCTGATCTGCTCTCAGTCCCCCCTGCCGGCGAGTTCTGCGAGCACCTCGCTTCATTGCCCGAATGGCAGGCGGTGGGCGTGCCGCTCGGCGACATCTGTTCGGAGATCGGCACGCTGGAGGCTTACGAGGAGCGGGGCGTCGGCGAGTTCGCGAGCCGTCCGTTCAATAGCATCACCTCGCTGCCGGACGGATCGATCGTGAAGGAGCCCCTCGATGAGCAAGGGCGGACGCTGGCCGAGCTGGAGCAGAACTGGTATCGACAGGCTTCTCTCGCGGGGCTGCAGTGTCTGCCGGCGGTTCGTGGCTACGACCCATTGCGCATGGGGCGTGTTCGCGGACGGGAGCCGTATCGCGGGCACGCGTCCAAAGGTTCTCTGGACACCATCATTCGCGAGCTCAGCGAGATCCATGGAGCCTTCCCCCCAGTGAGCGCTGATGCCTCGAGCCTGGAGACTGCCTATCTCACGAAGACGGCGGAGCGCTTGGCGAAGGTGAGGAGGCTCGTTCCGTTCGCCGATCGCCCTGAGCTCGTCATCAACGGCAGGACGTATCTGAACCCACTCTACCAGTGGGAGGCGCTCAGTGAGATGGTGCGTCGTCACTACCCGGAGCGCTTCTGCTTCATCCACGGGGATCCGACGTTCTCGAACATGCTGCTGGATGGAGAGCGCGTCGTCTTCATCGACCCGCGCGGTTACTTCGGGACGACACGCCTGTTTGGCGATCCTGCGTACGATTGGGGCAAGCTGCTCTACTCCGTTCTGACCAACTACGATCAGTTCAACGTGGGTCGCTTTCGCCTCTCCATAAAGCCGCACGAGGTCGACCTGGAGATCGAGAGCAGTGGGTGGGAATCACTGGCTCCTGAGGTCTTCGAAGCCAGTGGGATCTCCGAGCGCCACCTCATGACGATTCTGGGCATCATCTGGCTCTCGCTGACGACCTATGCGTGGGATGACTATGATAAGGTCTGCGGCGCCTTCTACAGGGGCACGGAGGTGCTGGGGGAGTTGTGGGACTGAGAGAGCGGCTACTTGACCAGGCGTCTGCGATCGCCTCGGTGGCTGACAGGGATGCGGATGGGGTCGGGCTCCTCGCAGATGCTTGCGAGGCTGCATTGCGGGACGGCCACCAGGTCGTGGTCACCGCCTTGGGCAAGAACGTCCCGATCTGCGAGAAGTTCGCCGGGACCCTGAACAGCTTCGGGCTGTCGGCTCGATTCCTCCACTCGAACAGTGCAGTCCACGGCGATCTGGGCATCCTCGCGCCGCACGACCTGCTCATCATCGTCTCCAAGAGCGGATCGACCGAAGAGAGCGTCGCTCTTGCGCGGCTTGTGCAGAGTCGACCCTTGACCACATGGTCGCTCACCTGCACGGCCGCGTCGCCCATCGCCGACCTCACGCAGCACAGCACGGTCGTCGAACTCGCGCACGAGGGTGACCTCTGGGACATGGCTCCGGTCAACTCATCCATCGTCTTCCTCGCTGTCTTCAATGCCATCGCCGTGGATCTCTCGGAGAGACTGGGTGTCCCTCTGGAGCAGTTCCTGCACAACCATCCAGGTGGCGCTATCGGCAGAAGGGGCAAGAGCGGTGATCAGGCGCTCCCAGCTGAGTGACTTGCCCAAGACGTGGCTCATTGACGTCGACGGCGTGATCTTCCCGCACAATGGCTACTTGCATTCGGCCGAGGAGACCCCTTTGCCGGGGGTGCGGGAGTTCTTTCGGGATGTGCCGGAGGGTGATGTGGTCGTGCTGTTGAGTGCCCGGGCCCATAGCTACAGACAGCAGACGGAGGAACAACTTGCTCGTTGGGGGCTGCGGTACGCCATCCTGCTGCTTGGGCTGCCCGTTGGCGAGCGAGTGCTCATCAACGATGAGAAGCCACGGGGGCTTCGTACTGCTTGGGCACTGAGCGTGGCTCGAGATGTCGGCATCCCGGACATCCTCTCGGCGGGAACGTGTGACCCGGACTCGGCGGCGGCCCCCGGGGCCTCTGGGATCGACTCCGGTCTCGTCGAGCTCTGAAGACCGTGGTACGCACTATTCCACTAGCGTTTGTGTCCGAACGACATTCTCTCTCTCGTGACTAGTCCTCACTTCGGCATCAAACGGAGAATCATCGCTGTGTCGGCAGAGCGCTTGCACCTCGTCCCTGCTCGTGCGGCGGCTGCGCCGATGCACCCCATTGTGAGCGACGGTCACCTGCTGCCTGCCTACCCAGGTGAGATGGGGATCGAGATCCGCTACTTCCTGGGCCGGGTAGAGCCCTGGCTGAGAGCCGGCTGGAAAGTGCTCGCGCGTCGACCGCAACTGTACCCGGCGGGTGCGGCGATCGACGATCCGGATCTGTTCGCCGCCGAGGACGCCCTCTTCCGGCGCTACGGCGCGGACCGGCTCGCTTTCGGCCCACACATCAGGCAGCCCGACAGGGGCAGGCTCAACAGGATCAGGGGGGTCGTGGCTCGCGAGAAGGCTAGACGGCTGCAGGAGGAATGGCGCAGCCTCTTGAGTCATCGAGTCTACCTGGCCCCAGCTCGCCCTTGGACGCGCTGGGATCGCGACCTCGTGGAGGTCTCCACGGAGTTCGACAACGATGACCCTTGGAAGCATGGGGACGTGATGCCCCCGACCTACCTGCCGTCAGCATTCGACTGCGCCTCCTCGGAGAACACCTACCCGGACCACGTGGGTGTGCAGATGAGGTCCGTGTCCTTCTCGCTCGACCCGAGAAACAGCTCCGTGGAGGAAGTGCTGGCGGACGCTCGCACGACGGCCGCGCACTTGTGCTTGCCGCTTCTGGTCTACGGGCATCCCGGCGGCTCCGTGCTGCCCGACGGCATGGTCACGACCGCCTCACTGGCCGATGCCTCGCTGTTGACCCGGGAGCTAGGCTACCTCAGGAGTTGCAGGCTCATGTTTGCGCCCAACAGCGGATGGGCCGATCTCATGTGCTGGCTTCGCGTGCCCTCGCTCCTCGAAGAGAGAGGCGATCGGTCCGTCTTTGGCATGATGGCGCCGTTTCGCCCTCGGCTCCTTCTGCGCGACCGCAGCGTGCCGGTCCTGACCCAGGTCGACGCTTTGCTGCACGGCGAGTCGGAGTTCCGGGATCTCGGGTCGGCCCTTGTGGACGCCTCATCCATGAACAGGTGGATCCGCGGCTAGCTAGCTGGCTGTTCGCTTAGGCGGCCTGTGGCCAGGCTCGTGCCTGTCGTCAGAACAGGTTCCCCGAGCTGCCGCTGCCCTGCCAAGGCGTCACGTAGTCCGCGCGGTTCTGGGCGTCCCGGAAGGTCGTCGTGCGCCAGTTCATGTTGTGGCTCCCGTTCAGGGTGAGGCAGCCGCCCGAGGAGAGGCCGCTGATCACCGTGTTGCGGGCATAGACGCCGCCGTAGACGTTGATGCCGCCGACCACCGCGGAGCCCACCGAGACCGGTCCGTAAGAGGTCGAGGCGTCGATGAGGTTGTCGGTGATGACCCACTTGCTGTCGCCCGTGTAGCCGTCCATCTGCCCCATCTGCAGGTTCAGCAGGCCGTTGGCGCAGGCGTAGATGCGGTTGTTCGTCACGGTCATGTTGGTGATGCCGTTGAGCTCGAGGCCGCTGCCCATGCCGCCGCTGCGCTGGACCGTGCCGCCGCCCTTGAGCGTGCAGCCGCTGATCGTCGAGATAGCCCGGATGCGGCCGTGCCGTCGTAGCTGACGATCTCCGAGCCCTGGGGCTCGAAGGTGCAGTTGATGAGGTTGATGTTGCGGTAGCCGCTGCTGCCGGAGCCGCGGCTGATGCACTCGAAGCCCATGCGCTTCGAGGAGCGGAAGGTGCAGTTCTCGAAGGTGATGTTGGAGATCGTGCCGCCCTGGTCGACGATGGTCACGCCGTTCACCGGCCCTGAGTCGATCACGCAATTGCGGAAGGTGATGTCGTGGCAGGGATTGGTGAGGGTGAGGACGCCGTTCCAGTCGGGCAGGCCGCCGGTGAACGTGCAGTCCTCATAGACGACGTTCTGCGTGCCGGTCGGCACCACGTACGTCGTGAAAGTCTTGCCGGACACGAGCGTCCAGTCCGCAGGCGCATCGGCCGGCGTGGGCGCGGGAGTCGGTGTGGGCGTCGGCGTCACGGTGGGCGTCGGTGTCGGTGTCACGGTCGGCGTCGGCGTCGGTGTCACGGTGGGCGTCGGTGTCGGCGTCACAGTCGGTGCCGGTGCAGGAGTCGGTGCCGGTGTCACCGTGGGCGCGGGAATGGGCGTCGGAGTCGGTGCCGGTGTCACCGTGGGCGCGGGAATGGGCGTCGGAGTCGGCGTGGGCGTAGGAGTAGGAGTAGGCATCACGGCTGGCTTCACTGTCGGCGTCGGAGCCGGCCTCGAGGGCGGCTTCGGTCGGCGCGAGTCCAGACGCTGGGCGCGAACCTGTGAGCTCAGGATCCCCAGATCAGTGCGCGCCGCTTCGACCCTCCGCCCCAGTCCGGCGTTCCAGAGGCGCAGGGCTCGCCCATTCAGGACCACGGCGTCGGCGGTCACGTGCGCAGCAAGACGATTGCTGTCGAGGAGCCTCACCGCATACTCACTACGCGCTTGGGGGGTATCGAGAACGGCACGGTTCAGGGAGGCCAGGCTCTGGTTGACGCGGATCAGCGCTGCGTCTGCACGGACGAGTCGACGCTGCAGCTTGTCGCTGTGTCGCGCGAGGCGGGTGTGCCTGCGGAGTTCCCCGATCCGCTCGTGGATGCTTGTGGCGCGGGCGTTGAGGGTGGCGAGGCGTGCGTGCTGCTCTTGAGTCATTACTGCGGCGCCCGCAGGGGCGGGGGCCAGTGCGAGCACGAGCAGCAAGGACGTAGCTATGCCTACGAGGATTGTCTTCGTCGAGGTCACGTCTGCCTCCTATGATCCAGTGTCGAGAATGGCCGGATCCCCTGTCCTTTCAGAGGATGTGACGCCACCATCGACTGCCGATCGTTCGCCTCGTGCAGAGCACATGTGCGTTCTGCGTCAGGCATGGCCTCGGCATTGCGGCTCAGGAGTTGAGTGATCGACGCCGATAAGCGTTATCGAAGTGGTGTACAGTTCCGTCGGATGCCGCGGGCCGGAAGAAGTGAGGGTCCGCCCTAATCGAGGCAGGGTGCGTGCTTGTCCCATCCCCATGTCGGACCTCTCGAGTGACCGCGTCGGCGACGCTGATCGTCGCTCTCCCAGTTGGACTTCAGCCTGTGTCTGTCGGTGACACCGCGAGGGTGGCAGGCTGGGCGGGGAACCTTGGTCGGTCGCACCGGACGAGTCCTGACGGCTCAGTTGCCGCCCTCGATCATCCTCGGCGCGCTCCCGCGCGTGGGGCCGTCCGCAGTCGGGTCTCTGACTACTTCGGGACTGACCTGAGGTGCTGACGCTCCTGCACTACGCGCTCCCCGCGCTCCTCCTCGCGTACTTCGTGGGGCGTCGTTTCGGCAGCGCATCTTCCTGCTCGGCATCCCGTTCCTCATGTATCAGAATCTCGCGGTGTTCTTCGACTACGCACGGCCTTTCTGGATACCCGGGCGGCTCTCGATCTCAGATCACATCATGATGTGGCTCGTGATCGTCTGGGTCGTGTACTTCGAGCTGCGTGCTGCCGTCACGGCGACGCGCTGACCCTCGACCGCGTGTCTTCGGCCCGTCGCTCTCGGCCCCGGAGGAGGTCGTTCTGCTGGGGCTCGCCGCGCTGGCTGCGCTCGAGGTGGCTCTCACGGTCGTCGCGCTTCGGCGACCTCAGCGCGACGGTGGGCGAGGCGAAGGGCTTCATCTATCTCTTCGTCGGCTACTTCCTTCTTCGTGGGATGCTCTGTCGCGCGAGTCGCTCCGACACCGTCGATCTCGTCGACGCCCTGGTGGTCGTCAACACCATCGCCGCAGGTCTATTCATCCTGCACCAGGGGCTGCACGTTCCGATCTACGTGGTCGACGGAGTACCTCAGCATCACGTTCATGGGTCAGCAGATCACGAGGAGCTTCTACTTCATGCCGCAGATTTCTGCATCCTGGCGCTCGCCTTCTGCTTCGCCAAGCCTCGGTGGAGCGTGTTCTGGGTCGGGGTGATGATGGTCACCGTTGGCGGCGCTGTGGGTCTCGTACACGCGCACCCTGCTCGTCGGTGCACGATCGCGGTGTTCGTCGTGGTTCTCGGCGTGCGCGTCTTCAAGGCGCGGCAGGTCGGGCAGGCCCTGAGACGAGCGGTAGCCGTGCTCGCCCTCGTGGCCGTCTTCGGCGCGGTCGCCTACCGTGGCTCTGCCGGTCCAGTCCCAGTACTTCCTCAAGCGCATCGTCAAGACCACGCGCAGCGGGAGCGTCGTCGCTGACCAGAACCTCCAGAACCGAATGGGCAAGCTGCAGCGCACCTACGCCTGGATCGGCTCGGAGAGCCACGCGCTGGGCCAAGGATTCGTCACCGTCGAGCAGGAGCCCACGGCCGCTGACATCCTGTGGATGAGCGCCGATCTGGTCTGGGTGCCGGTGCTGTACCGACTGGGCCTGATCGGTGTTGCGACGGTCTTGCTCCTCTATGTCGTCTCCGGCTGGCGCGCCGCTGAGAATGAGCCTCAGCGGAGAGGGCGAGGCCGAGTTCCTGGCGCTCGTCCTCTTGGGAACGCTCGTCGGTGTCGCTCATCGAGAGCCTGACGTCGTTCGGGTTCCTCAGCCCGACCCGGTACCCCATGGGCTTCTGGCTGTTCGCGTTCCTGGCCGCTGAGGCATGCCGGCGGCGCGCGGAGCGGGCGCTCGCGTTGCCCGTGACCAGAGAGGAGCCGCATGCCGTTGCCTGAAGCGTCCCATCTCGAGCACCAGAGCGAGACGCTCGTCTTCGAGTCGGACTGGCTCGCTTCGCGGCCGTTCTTCTACAACGAGCGGACCGGTCGCAGCGGAGCCAACATCAACGAGGTCATCGACCTCGTCAACGTCGAGATCGATCCCGAGGGTTTCAACGACTACCTTGACTTCGGCTTCAGCGTCTTCGGCCGTACGCCCGTGCGCGACGTGCGCATGCTGCGGCACTCGTCGCGCCTGTGGTCTGGCCCCTCGGGGCTTCGCGTGGAGCACCTGCCCGACCCCACTCTCGAGGGGCTGGAGGGGCAGAGCAGCGTCGAGGACGTGCTCGGGTTGGCGAGCGCCAGGATCAACGACGCCGCCGCCGTGCGCGGCAGGGGATCTCGTCGTGCCGACGAGTGGCGGCTACGATTCGCGCTTCATCAACGTACTGCTCAGCGACAAGCGTCGCGTGCGCGCGTTCACGTACGGCACGAGCGACAGGCCTCAGGAGTCTCTTCGAGGTGGTCAAGGCCAAGGAGCTGGCGCGGCGCCTCGGCATCCGCTGGGAACTGGTGCCGCTGGGCCGCTTCCACCAACGCATCGACGCTTGGGATGCGCTATACGGAGTGTCGACGCACGCGCACGGCATGTACCACCTGGAGTTCTACGACTTCATCCGCTCACGGACGGCCGCTGGGAGCGTGGTCTTCACCGGCTCCTGTGGAGACTGGTTCAACGGCTCTCCGTGGCCCGAGGGGGAGACGGGCAGGCTTGACCGTCCAGACGACGTCTACGCATTGCTCCGTTGGGGCCCGTCGATGTCCGCTGACTCGGCGATGAGCCGCCTCCAGAGCGAGCGTCTCGGCGCCCAGGAGTTCCTGGAGTCGGACCCGCGTCTGCGGACCCAGTACCGGCCGAGACTGGTGGCGGCGTGCCGGCTGCGCATCGCCCTCCTCTCCTACCTCGTGAGGGCGCCCGAGGCCATGGGCTTCGGGGCGCGCCGCGCCCTTCACAAGCGTCGACCTCGCCATGGCCATGCTGACGCTGCCGCCCGCGCTCCCACAGGGACCGGCGGTGGCAGAAGGAGTTCTTCGCGCGGCAAGGAGTGGATCTCGAGAACACGCGCTGGAACGCCGACTCTCGCAACACCCTCAACTTCCAGGCGATGAGGCGCGTGCCGCTGCGGCCTCTCGACGTTACGTTGCTGCGCGAGGTCGTGAAGCCCGACTACGTCCGCTGGATCAATCGCACTGTCGGGCCTGTGGGCCAGTGGTGGGAGGTCTACTGGCGTCTCGGCCTGACCCACGGGTTCCGTCGCTGGGCCGAGATGATGAAACGGCTGGGAGTCGCCGAGCAGCGACTGCCGGCCTACGCGGCGTACCTCACGCTCCGGCCGATCGAGGCGCTGCTGCGGCGTCGGGATGCGGCGAGGAACGGGCACGGTTCATGAGTCGTTTGGGTCCGAACATCACCTTTGGCATGATCGTCCTGAACGGGATGCCGTTCGTCACGTACAACGTGCGGGCGCTCTATCCGTTCGCTGGCCAGATCATCGTCGTCGAGGGCGCCGCCCCGGGCGCCGCGGCGATCGCATCTCCCGACGGGCACTCCCGGGACGGCACACTGGAGGAACTGCGCCGCTTCGCGCGCGAGGAGGATCCGGCGGGCAAACTCGTGATCGTGACCGCCGAGGACGAAGGTCACGAGGACGGGTTCTGGCCGGGGGAGAAGGACGAGCAGAGCCGGGCCTACGCGGTGCGTGCCACGGGGGACTACCTGTGGCAGGTCGACGTCGACGAGTTCTACCACTCGACCGACATGCAAGCGGTCGTCGAACGGCTCGCGCGCGAGCCGCAGGTCACGGCTGTCACCTTTCCCACGATCACCCATTGGGCGAGGCCGGCCTACGTGGCGGACGGATGGTATCTTCGCCGCGGGGCTGCGGACTTCCACAGGCTGTTCAAGTGGGGGCCTGGATACTCCTACGCGGGTCATCGCCCCCCTACCGTGCTGGACGATCGCGGCCGGGACACCCGCTCGGTCTGCTGGCTGGACGCCGCGGAGATGGCGCGCAGGGGCATCCACATGCACCACTACTCGCTGCTGTTTCCGGCGCAGGTGCGCGACAAGGTGGAGTACTATTCGAACTGGGGCTTGCACGGCGACTGGTTTGTCAACGAGCGGCGCTGGTTCGCCGACTCGTACCTGACGCTTCGCAAGCCGTACAGGGTGCACAATGTCTATCGCTACCCGAGTTGGCTCGAGCGGTACGAGGGCGCCCACCCTGCCGCCGTGGTGAGCATGATGTCCGATCTGGCTCACAGTGCCGCGTTGGAGATGAGGCCAGTCGATGATGCCGAAGCCCTGCTGCGGTCGCCTGTGTACCGCCTCGGCCGCTCACTCGTGAAGCTGGGCGAACCGTGCGATCGCTGGATGCGGCGCGGCCGACGATGGGCGCGAAGACTGGTGAGGGGCGCTGCGCCAGGTCGTGTGAGGTGAGACCGTGATGCGTCCGAAGAGTGCGGCGAGAGCGATCGTCAGGCGAGCCCGGGCTGCCGGCATGAGCCTCGGGCCGTCGGCGGTGATCCTCGCCTACCATCGGGTCGCCGAGCCCGCCATCGATCCTCAACTCCTGTGTGTCGCGCCCGAACGATTCGACGCGCAACTCAAGGTGATAGCGGATCTGGGCGTCCCTCTCTCGTTACGCGAACTCGTGCGTCGCGCCGCAGTAGGCCGTCTGCCTGATCGGGCGGTGGTCGTCACGTTCGACGATGGTTATGCGGACAACTTGCACGCGGCTGAGCCGCTCCTGCGCAACGCGGGGGTCCCGGCAACCGTCTTTGTGACGACGGGTGGGCTGGAGACGGGACAGCCATTCTGGTGGGACCATCTTGAGGCGTTGCTGCTGCGGTCTTCGCCGGCGCCGAGGCGCCTGGTGGTGACAACAGGGCGGCGGGAGTTCGCATGGGATCTGGGAGACGATGGTTCGTCAGATGCCCGAGGCCACGCCCTCGTGGGACGTCACGCAGGCGCACGATCCTACGCCGCGCCATGCCGCCTACCGGACGCTGGCACGGCTGTGTCGCTCCCTCCCCCCATGGAGCGCGACCGGGTCATCGGCCAAGTCGCCAGGCAATGCGCGCCGCCGGATACTCTGGAGGACTGCCGGCGGCTTCGCCCGGACGAGATCGGGCGGTTGGCCGACAGCGACGTGATTGAGGTCGGAGCCCACGGCGTATGGCATGCCCCGCTCTCCGTGCTGACGCCGGAGGACCAGCGGAACGAACTGTGGCGGGGGAAGGAGTCGCTGGCGCAGTTCAGCGGGGCCCCTGTGGATCTGCTGTCGTATCCCTTCGGCGCCGCTGGGGATCTGACGCAGAGCAGTGTCGCCTTGGCTCACGACTGTGGGTTCATGGCCGCCTGCGCCAACTGGCCGGACAGGGTATCGTCGTTGACCGACCCCTACCGCTTGCCGCGATTCCTTGTCCGCGACTGGGGAGCGGAGCGATTCGCTCAAAGCTTGGGGAGTTGGCTCAGCGGACGACCAGGTGACGCGCGGCGACAAGGTCCCGGGACTAGACGGGCCGGCATCTGACATGCGGGTGCTCTGGTTCACGGAGGTCCAGCCGTCGGCTGTGCGAGAGCATCTCGGCCTGCCTCGCCGGCCTGGACCGCAGGCTTGGGTAGATGGTCTCGCCGGCGCCCTGAGGGACCGGACGGAGCTGGATCTGGCCATCGCGTCTCCCGGCGTCGAGCCGTACGCCTCGTTCTCACGGGAGCGCATTCACTACGTCAATGTCCCGCTGGAGATGACCACGTCGCGACTTCGTCGAATCGCGCGGGCGTGGCGGCATCAGTTGACGCCTACGGCGGTGCTCGCCTCCGCGCGCGCCCTGGTGATGGAGATGCGCCCCGATATCGTCCATGTGCACGGCACCGAGGGAGGATTCGGCCTGCTCGCGGGTGCTGTCCCGCAGGTCCCGTGCGTCATCTCATTGCAGGGGATCCTGCACGCGTACGAGCGTCTCTACTTCGCGGGGCGTACACCGCGCGATGTTGCCGACCTGGTGTTGAGCAAGGAGTTCCTCAAGGGACGCGGTGTCGTGCACCGGTACCTCTTGCTGCGTCGGCAGGCGGTGCGTGAAGAGGAGATCATGCGGGGGGCGCGATGGTTCATGGGGCGCACGGATTGGGATCGCGCCATGCTGGAGGCGTGCAATCCGCTCGCCGAGTACCGTCACTGCGACGAGATCATGCGGTCTCCGTTCTACGGCGGAGACTGGTCACTTCGGAGTCACGGGGGCCTACGGCTCTACAGCACCTCGAGCGCACTCATGGGAAAGGGCACCGAGTGCCTCATCCAGGCCGCAGCGATCCTCCAGCGTCGAGGTCTTGCCGGTCTCCGGGTACGCGTGGCCGGTGTCCAAGAGGACTCTGAGCTCGACAAGCTCTACCGCAGAAGCGCGCGGCGCCTCGGGGTCGACGGCCACATCGAGTGGCTGGGGCGCCTTGGGGCTGAAGAGATCGTGACCGAACTGGAGACCGCCGATGTCTTCGTCTATCCATCGCACGTGGACAACAGTCCGAACGCCCTCGTGGAGGCCATGCTCTGTGGCGCGCCCATTGTGGCCACCCATGTGGGTGGCACCCCGACGTTGCTGAAGCACGGCGTCGAGGGGCTTCTGGTGTCGCGCGGTGATCCGCATGCGCTGGCGGCGGCGGTCCAGCGCCTGCTCGAGAACCGGATGGAGGCTGCGGCGCTGGGCGCGGCCGCTCGCCGCAGCGCACAGGCGCGCAACGACCCGGACCAGATCGCTGCGCGCACGATCGCCATCTATGAGGAGATCGTCGCACGGTCGAGACCCGGGGAACCCCATCGCGACCTGCTCGCGACCCGCACGCGCGACGGCGAATCGCACCATGAGGACGTGTCGAGTGGAGGAGTCTCCTGATGCTTGCCGAATCGCGAGTCGAACCAAACGATCCCGCGGCCTCGTCTCCGCTTCATGTGCTCCGCGAGACTGCCGATACACGAACAGGATGGCGCGACGATCATGTGGAGCGCAAGTGAGGGTGGACGACGCTCGACGGCCGCCCTCACTGCTTCGTCGCATGAGGTGCCCCGTAACTGGCTACCGGACTGGATGAGATGACGACACAGCACACTGACGGACTCTCGCTGCGCGGCTACGTCGAGGTCATGGCCCGCTGGAAATGGCTGATCCTGGTCGTCACGCTGCTCGTGACCTTGATCGGGGCCGCCTACACCTGGACGCGGACGCCGATGTACTCGTCTTCGGCCAAACTGCTCTACGTCAAGCAGGTCGACTTCCAGAATCCCCTCGGGCAGTCGTACATCGATGCGAGCTCCCAGCAGGCAGTCCTCGAGAGCGTCCCGACGATCATCGCGGGCGCCAGAGTCCGGCAGAATGCCGAGAAGCTGATGAGCGAGGAAGAGCTCGCTGCTGGGTACAGCGTGAGCGCCTCGCTGACGGCCGGAGCCAACAACTACTACTCGAGCGTGGTGGGCATCGAAGGGGTCTCGGCTGATCCGGAGACGGCCGCCGCCGCTGCCAATGCCTACGCTCAGTCGTTCATGGAATGGCGCCGCGAGAGCGCCAAGTCGCAGGTCGCCGACGCCATCGAGGTGGTCAAGAGCAGGATGGAGACGTTCACGAGCGCTGAGGCGCAGGACAGCTCCGATTATCGAGCGCTGGCTCAACGACTCCAGGACCTCGAACTGCTCGAGGCGAGCATCAACGGCGGCTTCGAGGTCATCGCGACTGCAGGGGTGCCGTCCGAGCCGTTCTCGCCAGACAAGTTTCGCAGCCTTCTCATCGCGCTCGTAGTCGGCGCGGTGCTGGGTGTCGGGCTCGCCTTCCTGCTCGAGCAGTTCGATACGCGAGTGCACGGGGACGAGCAGATCGCTCAGATGCTCGGTCTCCCGATCCTGGGGCATGTCCCGCTTCTGCCGCGCAAGGGCAAGCGGGTCGATGTGCTGCCGACGCTGACCGACTCATCGGGCGTCAACGCAGAGGCGTTTCGGCTCTTGCGCAGCAACCTGGACTTCATGGGGATCGATGGCGATATCAGTAGTCTCATGATCACCAGTTCGATCCAGGGGGAGGGCAAGAGCGTCACGATCTGTAACCTCGCCGTCTCGATGGCATTGGCGGGCAAGCGCGTCGTCCTCGTCGACGCGGACCTGCGCAGCCCTCGAGTGCATGCCTATTTCGGCACCCCTAACGTCCTCGGGGTCTCTCAGGTCGTCGCGCGCCGCGTCGACCTGAGCAAGGCGGTCATACCGGTCGTGCTGGATCCGAGCCGTACGCGAGGCGGCAGCGTTCTCATGGGCGCGTCGGTGAGGGCGAGCGGATCAAACGGCAAGAACGCCAAGCAGTTGCACACGGTCACTGGGCAGCCAGCAGCGGCCCCAGGTCTTGACGAGTGGGTCTGGCCCGATGAGACCGGGGAAGCGCCCATCTTGCGGCTGCTGACCAGTGGCCTGGTCCCGCCCAATCCGGGCGAGATCGTGGCGTCGCGCCGGTTCGGCGAGATCATCAACGAGCTCTCCGCATCGGCTGATCTGGTGCTGATCGATGCTCCGGCCATGCTGGCGGTGGGTGACACGGCTGCTTTGGCCCCGAAGGTCGAAGCGCTCGCATTCGTCGTCAACCCCGAACAGGTACGGCGCCCGATGCTGCAGCGAGCTCACGAGCAGTTCGCCAAGCTGCCTTGCCGGAAGCTTGGTTTCATCGTGATCGGAGAGGCTCCGGTCGGCGGGTACTATGGCTACTATTCCGCAGGCAGGGATGCTCCAGTGGCGCAGGCGCCGAAGCCGTTGAGCTCCGTCAGCCGCCGCGATTCCTGAGGGCCGGCGTCGACACTGCAAGGCCGGACTGGGGAGGCTCCGGGCAGCAGATGCCGCGCCGAAAGCGGTCAGCCGGGCGGTTGAACGGCCTGTGACGTGTGGACGATTGCGCGAGGCGCTTCGTCCCCCGGCAACCGCCACAGTCGCCACACTACGACGGCGAAGAAGGCTACGAGCAGGGAATTGCGCGTGATGACGATGGCCAGCGTCGCGGGATCCATGCTGAGCAGGCGCCAGTACAGCACGGGGAACTCGACCTGGGTGAGCAGGATCACGAGGCCCCCCAGGACGCCGAGGACACGGTCGCCGGCGCCCACCAGCGCCCAGACCGGCAGCAGCCAGATCATGTACTGCGGCGAGAGGACCTTGCTGAAGGTCATCAGCGCGAGGATCAGCGCGAGTACGGCCAGGATCTGCTCCTGAGGGACCTGGAGGAGTCGTGCGCGGCGTCGCCATACCAGCAGGTACACACCCACCACGGCCAGCAGGGTGAGTCCGCCGGAGGCCGTGGCGGCGAGGTGCGCGCCTGGAGCCACGAGACTGTGCGATCCGTAGCTGGATCCGTATCTGGCCCAGTTCGCGCCAAGTAGCTGACCCAGAAGCATCGGCGTGCCAAGGACGCTCTCGATCTGCAGCGGTCGTGCCATGTGGTAGTGGAACACGTACCAGATACCCCCCGGCGCCGCGACGAGGTATTGGACGAAGGGCGCCAGCGCGGCGAGCGAGAACGCGACGATCGGCCACAGCCAGCGTCTCGGGGGGCCGGCGAGGATCAGCACGAGGGGCAGGATCGCGGCCGGCGTGATCTTGAGCGCGAAGCCCACGCCGAGGACGAGAGCTGCGAAGACGTACCAGCGCTGGACGAGGCAGGCGAGCAGCGCCGCGACGACCAGCGCGACCGCGACGTCATAGCGGTTCACGATGATCGCCCCCGTGAGGGCCACGCCGACGGGGAAGAGCACCGCCGCCGTGTAGGCGCGACCGCCGCGGGGCCACAGGCGGCAGGCGACGAGGGTCGTGAGGGCGGCGGTGAGCACCGTGAGGACGCCCATCGAGATGCTGAACCACGTGGTGTAGGCGCTGAGGCTGCCGACGTGGCCGGGGAGCCGGAAGAGAGGGACGGCCAGCGGCGGATACTCGATCCGGAAGTCGCCGGTGAAGGGCGCCTCGCCGAGGGCGATCCTCTCGGCATAGCCCTGGTAGACGGGGATGTCGCTGATGTCGTGCAGCCCGTACCAGAGGTTGGGGAGCAGCACCGCGAGCACGAGAAGCGTGAGGCCGGTGCTCAGCAGTACCGCCGGCAGGACGCTCACGCGATGGCGTTCGCCGCCGGTGAGGGCATCCATCAGGCGGCCCGGAAGCTCCAGAACTTGTTGACGAGGAAGTTGAACGGCAGCACGCAGCCGATGGCCAGGAGCTGACTGAGGAGCACCGGGAAGCCCAGGTGGGCGCGGAAGAGGGAGAAGGCGAGCGTATTGAGGCAGAGGCCGGCGAGACTCACCGTGAGGAACTTGCCGAACTCGAGGTGGACCGGCCCCGTCGAGCGGAAGGTCCACCAGCGATTGAGCATGTAGTTGCTGCCTACGGCGACGAGAAAGGCGAGACCGCTGGCCATGATCTCCACGGCGAGCGACGGCTCGGCGCCGACCTGGCTCCAGATGGTCAAGGTCAGCTTGAGCACGACGAGGTTCACGACCGTGCCGACCCCGCCCACGATGGCGAACTTCACGAACTGCTTACCGCTGCGCTTCAGCCGTCGTCGCAAGAGCCACCCAGATGGAGGGAGAGAGCGGCCGCGTGGTGCACGTGGCTAGATACTGGGCCGCGGGGCCGCGGGGCCGCCGTCATGATAGTCGATGCACGGCGGCTCAGAAACCCGGTCGGTGTGGGGGCTCGAGGCCGCCGCCGCGCCTGCGCAGCTGGAGCCACTGGTCCACCTGATCCCAGACCGTCGAGTAGTCGTGCAGCGGGCGCCATTCGAGGCCATCGGCCGCGCAGCGCTCGGCCAAATGGCCGCGAGCGAACGTGAGATCAGCCTCGCGAGCCATGCAGACGTCGCCGGCGCCGTCCCCGAACACGAGCACGATGTCGCCGGGGCGGCGCAGGGCGTGCACCACCGCCGCCTTGCAGCCGCCGGGCCCGCAACGCGGGCAGTCGCCGAACGCCTCGCTGAAGGCGAGGTCGAACGGCGGCCCGCCGTCCGGGCCGGTCGGGACGAGCTCGCCGGCGTACGTGGCGATGGCCGGCAGCGCCTCCCGCCGCCAGAAGGCCTCGATGGCCTCGCGGAAGCCGGCGCTGACGACGGCGGCGCGGCCGCCGCGTCGCGCCAGCGTGTCGAGAAAGGCCGCCAGCCCCGGCGTCGGGGCGGCCGCCGCGACCAGGGCGCCGAGGAACTCCGTGCGCGGCGCCCTGATGAGCGCCACCTGCCTGCGCAGGCACTGGATGTGGCTCATACGGCCGGCGCGCACCTCATCTTCAAACGGCCGCCAGGCGTCGCCGGTGAGCTGCTGCAGGACGACCTCGTTGCACTCCCGCGTCGTGATCGTGCCGTCATAGTCGAGCAGCGCGAGGAAGCTCGGGGTGCGGCGAGAAGGAGAGGGCTGCGGTGAGGCGGGGAGCACCATCCCGTGAGTCTAGCGCAGGGCGCGGTCTGGTAGAATCACGTTTCCGGCCCCTGCGATGAAAGCGAGTCAGGTGAGCGAGGATCGCCCGAGGTTCAGCGAGGTGTCGCCGCGCGTCGATCTCCCGGCGATGGACGCCCGCATCCTGGCGTTCTGGAAGGCGCAACGCATCTTCGAGAAGAGTCTCGAGGGTCGCGAGGACGCCCCGGTCTACGTCTTCTACGAAGGCCCGCCGACGGCCAACGGCCGCCCCGGCACGCACCACGTCATCTCGCGCATCTTCAAGGACCTCTTTCCCCGCTACAAGACCATGTGCGGCTATCGCGTGCCGCGCAAGGCCGGGTGGGACACGCACGGGCTCCCGGTCGAGCTCGAGGTCGAACGTCGTCTGGGCATCAACGGCAAGAAGCAGATCGAGGAGTACGGGATCGTCGCGTTCAACCGGCTGTGCCGCGAGAGCGTCACGGCCTACCTGGAAGAGTGGGACGTCTTCACCGAACGCATCGGGTTCTGGATCGATCTGGGCGACGCGTACTACACCTACACCAACGAGTACATCGAGTCGGTCTGGTGGCTGCTGCGTCAGATGTGGGACAAAGACCTGCTCTATCAGGGGCACAAGGTCGTGCCCTACTGCCCGCGCTGCGGTACGGCGATCAGCAGCCACGAGGTGGCGCAGGGCTACAAGGACGTCACCGAGGATTCGATCTACGTGCGTTTCCCGCTGACGCCCCAGTCGGCCGTTGCTTTGGGGGCGAAGGATGGCTCTCCGATCTCCCTGGCGGTCTGGACGACCACGCCCTGGACGCTGATCAGCAACGTCGCCGCGGTGGTGCACCCCGATGTCGCGTACGTCGTCGCGGCGAGTCGCGGCGAGCGTTTCATCATGGCCCGCGACCTGTACGAGAAGGTCCTCGGCAAGGAGGCTGTGGTCGAGCGTGAACTCTCGGGCCGCGACCTGCTCGGCCTCGAATACGAGCCGCCGTTCCGCTACATGACGCCCGAGAAACCGGCTCACTTCGTGGTCGGCGCGGACTACGTCACGACCAGCGACGGCACCGGCATCGTCCACATGGCTCCCGCCTTCGGCGAGGACGACATGCGCGTGGGCCTGGAGAACGATCTGCCGGTCGTCAACGCCGTCGACCTCGAGGGCAGGTTCATCGCCGAGGTCACGCCGTGGGCCGGCGTCTTCGTCAAGGACGCGGATCCGGCCATCATCGCCGAGCTCAAGGCCCGCGGCCTGCTGCTCGGCGTGGAGCCGTACGAGCACAGCTATCCCTTCTGCTGGCGCTGCGACACGGCGCTGCTCTACTACGCCAAGGCGACGTGGTACATCAAGACCACCGCCATGAAGGACGAGCTCATCCAGGCCAACGAAGACGTGGCCTGGTACCCGGACCACATCAAGCACGGGCGCTTTGGCGAGTGGCTCGCCAACAACGTCGACTGGGCGCTGAGCCGCGACCGCTACTGGGGTACGCCGCTGCCCGTCTGGCGCTGCGAAGAGGGCCACACGCACTGCGTCGGCAGCGTCGCCGAGCTGCGCGAGTTGGCGCTGGGGCCGGTGCCGGACGATCTCGAGCTGCACCGGCCGTACGTCGACGACGTCCTCCTCGTGTGTCCGCGGTGTCAGGGCGACATGCGCCGGGTCGACGAGGTCATCGACGCCTGGTTCGACTCCGGAGCCATGGCGTACGCGCAGTGGCATTTCCCGTTCGAGAACGCAGAGGTCTTTGCCGAGCGCTTCCCTGCCGACTTCATCTGCGAGGCCATCGATCAAACGCGCGGCTGGTTCTACAGCCTGCTGGCCATTGCCACGCTCGTCAGCGGGCGCAGTTCCTACAAGCGCGTGCTGTGTCTGGGGCACATCCTCGACGCTGAGGGCCAGAAGATGAGCAAGAGCAGAGGCAACGTGGTGCAGCCCGAGGAGATCCTGGACAACCAGGGCGCCGACGCCTTGCGCTGGTTCATCTTCGCGGGCCAGAACCCCTGGAGTCCTCGGCGCTTCAGCCCCGAGATGGTCGACGAAGTGGTGCGCAAGTTCCTGCTCACGCTCTGGAACACGTACAGCTTCTTCACGGTGTACGCGAACATCGACCGCTTCGACCCCACGGACCATCCGGTTCCGCTCGCCGACCGTCCGCTGCTCGACCGCTGGGTGGCGAGCGAGCTCAACCGGCTCGTGCAGACCGTGACCGACGGTCTCGAGGACTACGACGTCACCGGCACGTCCCGCGCCATCCAGCAGTTCGTCGACGACCTCAGCAACTGGTACGTGCGCCGCAGCCGCCGCCGCTTCTGGAAGAGCGAGAGCGACAGCGACAAGCTGGCTGCCTATCACACCCTTCACGAGGCGCTCGTGACGGTGGCGAAGCTCATGGCGCCGTTCGCCCCGTTCATCGCCGAGGAGTTGTACCAGAACCTGGTGCGCTCGGTCGACGCCGCGGCCCCGGAGAGCGTGCATCTCTGCGCCTGGCCGGAGGTCGCGGAGGGAGCGGTCGACGACGGCCTGTCCTTCGACATGGCCGTGGCGCGCCGTGTCGTCGAGCTTGGGCGGGCGGCGCGCAACGCGGCCGCGGTCAAGACGCGCCAGCCGCTGGCCGAAGTCGTCGTGGCGCTGCCCGAGGCGGAGCGGCGCGCCGTCGAGGCGTTGCGCGACGTGGTCCTCGACGAGCTCAACGTCAAGGACCTGCGCGTGGTCGGCGACGAGGGCGAGATGGTCGCCTACACGGTGAAGCCGAACCTCAAGGTGCTGGGGCCGAGACTCGGCAAGCAGCTCGGCCCGCTGCAGGCGGCGCTGCGCGAGGCAGATGGCGCCGCCTTGGTCGCCGAACTCAAGCGTTCGGGCGTGGTGATGCTAGCTATCGGCGGTGACGAGATCAGGCTCGACGGCGAAGACCTGCTCATCGCGACCGGCTCGCCGGAGGGCTATCAGGTCGAAAGCGAGGCAGGACGCACGGTCGCCCTCAAGACCGTCATCGACGAGGCGCTGCGCGAGGAGGGCGTGGCGCGCGAGTTCGTGCATGCCATTCAGCTCGCGCGCAAGAACGCCGATCTGCGTATCGAGGACACGATCAGCCTGACCCTGTCGGTGCCCGACGGGCTGCGAGCCCTGGTGGATCGCCACGAAGGCGTCATCAAGTCCGAGACTCTCGCCAGCGAACTGACGTTCGGCGAAGCCTGTGGCGAGCACGTCGAGACGGCGCGCGTCGAGGGCCAGGAAGTCGGGATCGGTTTGACCGCGACGGGCACCATCTTCACCGTCACGTACGGCTGATCGGCCGCCCGCCTGCGGCGCCGGCCGGCGACGAAGGGAGGAACGTGGAGGAGACGCGCAACGAGTCACTCGATCTGCTGATCGAGCTGGCGGGGCCTCGGGCGGACGATGTCGTGCTCGACTACGCCGCCTTCCCGAGCATGGTCACGTTCGCTGTGGCGCCTCAAGTGCGTTCGCTCGACGCCGCGGCCGACAAGTCCGGCATGCTCGAGGAGGGGCGGCGCTTGGCCCTCGAGTTGGGTCTCGAGAACGTGACCTTCACGCTGGTCGACCGCTTTGCCCTGCCCTACGCCGACGACGCCTTCTCCCTCGCCATGGGCTGCGAAGCGCTCCACTTGTACCCGGACCCAGCTGCTGCGCTCGCCGAACTGCGGCGGGTGACGCGCACCAACGGACGGGTGGTGCTCGTCGAGCCTGTGGTGGACGATGTCATCGACGAGCCGTTCAACGATCTGGCCGGCCTCCGTCAGCCCGGGCATCGCCGGCACCTGCGACTCGCCGAGCTCGAGCGTCTGGTCGCCCAGGCAGGGCTGCGGGTGAGCCGGCAGGGCAGCGCGCGTTGCACCGTCGATCTCGAGTACTGGCTGCAGACGGCGGGCGTGCCTCCATCGCGAGCGACGCTCATTCGCGAGCGCTTCCTGGGCCTGCCGGTCGAGGTGCAGATGAGACTGGACGTCGCCTTCAGTGATCGCTCGGTGTGCTTCAGCTACGACGTCGTCGGGCTGTGCCTGGAGCGTGCTTGATCGAGACGCACTACTATCGCAGTGACCGCCTTGAGCGGCGCCGCCGGACGCGCCGCCGCCTCGTCGCGGCGGCGGCGATTGTGGCGGCATCCGTCGTGATCGTCGCGGTGGCCGGTCCGTGGTTCGGTCATCTCGGTCTGCCCTGGCCCGGCGGCGCCGGCGGCGACGGGGTCAACGTGACCGTGGGCGGGGTGAACGTCACCGGCGCCGACGATGCCTGGCACGGCACAGCGGTCGTCCTGGCCTTTCTGACGCCCGATGGCGACCCCACCGTGGCCGAGTGGAGAGTGGACGGCGGCGAGTGGCGCCAGTCGAGCAAGGCGCGCGTCGCGGCGCCGGCGGACCACGCCAACGATGGCGAGCACGTGGTCGAGGTGCGCGCCGTCGGCGACGCCGCGGTGTCCAGCCACACGGTGCGCATCGACACCACGCCGCCCGAGATCGCCGGCGTCTCCGTGACTCCCGACCGCATCAGCGCCCTCGAGACGGTGAAACTGGCCTTCTCTGTCGACGCTCAGCAGGCTGGGGTCACAGTCGACTGGGCGGTGGTGGACACGCTCGGCAAGCCGGTGGGCCAGCGTGGCGCGCCGCATCCCGCCGCCGGTGCGGAGACCATCGACTGGGCGGCGAGTCCCGCCGCGGGCGATGCGCTCTTCCCCGGCACGTACCGGCTGCAGGTGACGGCCAGCGACGCGGCCGGCAACGAGGCCACGGCGACCGCGTCGCTGGCCAGCGACGCCCCCGTCCCGGCCAAGCTGATCACCAACCTGCCAGAGGCGGGCAGACTGGTGGCGCTCACCTTCGACGGGGGCTCCGGCTACGCCTGGCGCCACATCATGATCTCGCTGACCAAGCTCGATGCCAAAGGCACCTTCTTCTGCACCGGAGTCAGTGTGAACAAGTACCCGGAGGTCGCGCGCGAGGCGATCGCCCAAGGCATGACGATCGGCAACCACTCCTACGACCACCCGAACTTCCAGGTCATCAGCTACGACGAGGCGCGCCGGCAGCTCCTCGACAACGCGCAGGCGTGGTGGAAGGCGTGCGGAGCCATTCCCGCGCCGTTCTTCCGGCCGCCGTACGGTGCGCAGGATGAGACGACTCTCAAGGCGGCCGGCAGCGCGGGCTACCCCTTCGTCGTCAACTGGGACGTGGATCCTGGCGACTGGGCGGGCATCTCGTCGACGGAGATAGCGCGGCGCGTCATCGAAGGCGCGCAGCCCGGGAGCATCATCGTCATGCACACCGAGTGGAACACGCAGAAGGCCGTCCCTGCGATGGTCAAGGGCCTGCGCGCCAAGGGCCTTGAGCCCGTCGGCCTGGATGAACTCTTCCGGGCGGCCGGGCTCCTCTGAGGCCACCGCCCGCGGGCGGCTGGGCCGTCAGCCGAGGAAGGCTTCGAGCTCCTCGGCGAGCTTGGCCTTACCCATGGCGCCGACCACGCGCTGCTTCACCTCGCCGCCCTCGAAGGCGAGGATGGTCGGGATGTTCATGACGCCGAACTGCTGTGCCACCGCCGGCGACTCGTCGACGTTGAGCTTCACGAACTTGACGGCGGGGTAGTCGCCGGCCATCTCGTCGAGCACCGGGCCGATCATCCGGCAGGGGCCGCACCACTCGGCCCAGAAGTCGACCAGCACCTTGCCCTGGGCCGCGATGACCTCAGATTCGAAGTTGTCCTGGGTGACGGCGTCCACGTGGTCCTCCTGTCAGCTTTGGGGCCCGGTGCCGGGGGCAGTGCCGCCGGGCACGCCATGGGCGCCCGGCACCGCGCACGCGATCTCATCGAGAAAGTGCTCGGCCTGCATGGCGGCGAGCGCGCCCTCGCCCACGGCCGTGGCGATCTGCTTGAGAGGGTTGGCGCGGGCGTCGCCGCAGGCGAAGACGCCCGGGAGCTTGGTGTGCAGCAGCTCGTCGGTGACGATGTAGCCGCCCTCATCCAGGTCGACGAACCCCTTGAGCAACCCGGTGTTCGGTGTGTTGCCGATGTAGAAGAAGACGCCGTTGACGGCGAGGCTGCGGGTCTCCCCCGTCTTCACGTTCTCGACCTCGAGCGCCTCGACCACGCTGCTGCCGATGATGCGTTTGGGGACGGAGTCCCAAACGAACTCGAACTTCGGGTTGCAGAAGGCGCGCTCCTGGGCGACCTCGGCAGCGCGCAATGTGTCGCGGCGATGCACAAGGTAGACCTTGTCGGCGAACCTGGTGAGGAAGATGCCCTCTTCCACGGCCGAGTCGCCGCCGCCGACCACAGCCACGGTGCGGCCCCGGTAGAGGGCGCCGTCGCAGGTCGCGCACCAGCTGACTCCGCGACCGATGAACTCCTCTTCGCCGGGGATGCCGCTGCGCTTGGCTTCGCGGCCGAGGGCGAGGATCACGGCTTTGGCGTGCACATCGCCGCGATCGGTGGAGACAGTGTACGTGCCGTCCGGCGCGGTCTTGATGGCCGTCACCGCGGTGATCTCACGCAGCTCGACGCCGAACTGCATCGCCTGGCGCTTGAGCCTGTCGGCCAACTCGAACCCCGAGATGCCGCCGGGGAAGCCGGGGAAGTTCTCGACGAGTTCAGTGATGGCGATGACGCCGCCGGCCATGCTGCGCTCGAGCATGACCGTGTCGAGGCGACCGCGCGAGCAGTAGATGCCGGCGGCCAAGCCGGCTGGGCCGGCGCCGATGATGACGACATCGCGCGTCGCCGTATCGTCGGGCGTGGAGGGTGTGCTCGTGCCGTTCATGACCACCTCAGTATATCCGCCTCACGGCCCAACAGATCGCGACGCACAAGCTCCTCGGCGATCTGCACGGCGTTGAGCGCGGCGCCTTTGCGCAGGTTGTCGGCGACGATCCAGAGGTCGAGGCCGTTGGGGATGCTCAGGTCCTCGCGGATGCGCCCGACGAACACGGGATCTGTGCCCTCGGCCGGCAGCGGCATGGGGTAGCGCAATTCCGCCGGATCGTCGATCACCGCGACGCCGGGGGCGGCGGCGAGCAGGGTGCGGGCTGCGCCTGCCGTCAGCTTGCGGCGCGTCTGGACGTTGACCGCCTCGCTGTGCGCGCCGAAGACCGGCACGCGCACGCACGTGGCGGTCACTTTGATGCTGGGGTCCGCGAAGATCTTGACCGTCTCGTCGACCATCTTCTGCTCTTCCTTGGTCGCACCGGAAGCCAGGAAGCCGTCGATGTGCGGCAGGACGTTGAAGGCGATCTGATGGGGGTAGAAGCATGCCTTCACGGTCTCGCCGTCGGCCCACTGCCTGACCTGCGCGTCGAGCGCGGCGATGCCGCCCTGGCCGCTGCCGGACACCGCCTGGTACGTGCTGACGACGATGCGCTCGATGCCGACGGCGTCGTGAATGGGTCGCAGGACGACGACCATCTGGATGGTGGAACAGTTGGGCGTGGCGATCAGGCCGTGGTGCCACTCGAGATGGTCGGCGTTGACCTCTGGCACCACGAGCGGGACCTCGGGGTGCTGGCGGAACACGCTCGACTTGTCGATGACCGTGGCGCCGGCCGCCGCCGCCGCCGGGGCGAAGGCGCGACTCACGGCGCCGCCGGCGGCGAAGAAGGCGATGTCGACGCCGGCGAACGAGTCGACGCCGAGCTCCTGCACATGGAGCTCGGCGCCCGCGAAGTCCAGCCGGCGTCCGGCCGAGCGCGCGCTGGCCAAGAGGCGCACCTCGCCCACTGGGAAGGCCCTGTCCGCGAGGATCGTCCGCAAGGCACCCCCGACGACGCCCGTGGCGCCGACGATGGCGACGCAGTACTGCCTGTCCATCGTCAGAAGGAGTCCCGGTCGGCGGGCACGTGGTGGACGCAGGCATCGTCCAGCTCAAAGACGTCGTGCAGCACGCGGACCGCTTCGTCGACGCGGCTCTTGGCGATGACCGCGGAGATCTTGATAGGCGAAGTGCTGATCATGTCCAGGTTGATGCCCAGATCGGCGAGCGTCTTGAACATCATCGCCGCGACGCCGGGGCTGGATCGCATGCCGACGCCGATGACGCTGATCTTGGCGATGCTGTTGTCGGTGGAGAAGCCCTTGGCGCCCAGTTTCGCGACCACGGCGCGCAGGGCGAGATCGGCGATGGCGCCGTCTTCCCTGGGGATGGTGCAGGAGATGTCGGTGTGGCCGCTCTCGCTCGAGTTCTGGATGATCATGTCGACGTTGACGTGCGCCTCGGCCAGGGCGCCGAACACCTCCGCCGCCACGCCTGGCTGGTCGGGTACCCCGCGCACGGTCACCCGGGCCTCGTCGGTGGTGTACGTGACGGATCTGATGATGGGGCTCTCCATGGTGGGGTCTTCCTCTCTCACCCAGGTGCCTTCGTGAGCCGAGAAGCTCGAGCGCACGTGGATCGGGATGTCGTACTTGCGCGCGTACTCGACGGCGCGCACGGCGAGGACCTGGGCGCCGGCCGCCGCCATCTCGAGCATCTCGTCGTAGGAGATGCGCTCGATCTTGCGGGCCTTGGCCACGAGACTCGGGTTCGCGGTGTAGACGCCCTCGACGTCGGTGTAGATCTCGCACACATCCGCGTGCAGCGCGTGCGCCAGGGCCACTGCGGTGGTGTCTGAGCCGCCGCGGCCGAGCGTCGTGACGTCCTTCTCGGTGCTGACCCCCTGGAAGCCCGCCACCAGCACGATGCGGCCGTGGGCCATGGCCTCCTGCACGCGGCCGGGGTTGATGCCGAGGATGCGTGCCTTGGTGTGCACGCCGTCGGTGACGATGCCCGCCTGCGAGCCCGTGAAGCTCACCGCCTCGCGACCCATGCGGTCGATGGCCATGGCCAGCAGGGCGCAGCTGATGCGCTCGCCGGCCGAGAGCAGCATGTCCATCTCGCGCTCGGGGGGGTGAGGCGTGATCTCGTGCGCGAGGGCCACGAGCTCGTCTGTGGTGTCGCCGCGGGCGGAGACCACCGCGCAGACGCTGTTGCCCTGCTCGTACGTGGCGACGATGCGCCGCGCCACGTTGCCGATGCGCGTGGCGTCGGCCACCGAGGTGCCACCATATTTCTGGATGACGACAGGCACGCTGCTCCCCCAGACGCGACGGGCGTTAGATGGTATCAGACGCCTGCGTTCAGCGGTCCGGACGCGGCGGCGTCAGCGGCAGGGCGCGCTTGTGCGCGCTGCCCGCATTCATGGCCGCGACCCTGAGGCTCACGTCTTCCGAGGCCTGGCCGGTGAGCAGGCAGGCGTCCAACTCCTCGTACGACAGGCCCATGTCGTGCTCGTCGGTCTGGCCGGCCCAGAGCCCGGCAGAGGGCGGCTTGTCGATGATGCGCTGGGGCACGCCGAGCGCGTGCGCGAGCTCGCGGACCTCGTGCTTCACGAGGTCCGCGAGCGGCAGCAGGTCGACGCCGCTGTCGCCGTATTTGGTGAAGTACCCGACGGCGAGCTCGCTACGGTTGCTGCTGCCGACGACGAAGTAGCCGAGCTCGTTGGCGAGCGCGTACAGCGTGGTCATGCGCAGGCGCGGCTTGAGGTTGGCCAGCGCCAGACGGCTCTGGAGAAAGCCCGGGCTCGCCGTGGCGAGGCTCCTTGCCAGCACGTCGAAGGTGGGCGTGAGATCGACGGTCACGAAGGGGACGCCGACGTGCTCGGCGACGAAAGCGCCGTCCGCGGCGTCCTGCGGTTCGCTGTGGCAGGGCATGAGCACGCCGAGCGTGTGCTCGGCGAAGGCGCGCTTGGCGAGGGCGGCGACCACGGCGGAGTCGACGCCGCCCGAGACGCCGAACACGACGCCGCGGCCGCCGCCCTCAGTCACCTGGTCGTGGATCCACTCCGCGAGATGTTCTGCGAGATCGCGCATCGTGATCAGAGCTTGGAGAGGTACCGCTTGATCTCGAAGTCCGTGACGTGCTCGCGGTACTCGTACCACTCGTTGAGCTTGTTGGTCACGAAGCGGTCGAAGCAGTGGTCGCCCAGCGTGCGGCGCACGAGCTCGCTCTCCTTGGTCGCGGTGATGGCCTCGTAGAGGTTGTTGGGAAGCGCCTCCAGCCCGTGAGCGTCGCGCTCTTGGGCGTTCATCTTGTAGATGTTGGGCTCCACCGACGGCGGCAGTTCGTATCCCTTCTCGATGCCCTCGAGTCCGGCGGCGAGCATGACGGCGAAGGCCAGGTAGGGGTTGGCGGCGGGGTCTGGGTTGCGCACCTCGGCGCGCACGGTGCTCTCTTTGCCCTGGATGTAGAGAGGCACGCGGATGAGCGCCGTGCGGTTGCGGTGCGCCCAGCTGATGTACACCGGCGCCTCAAAGCCTGGTACCAGCCGCTTGTAGCTGTTCACATACTGGTTGAGGATCGAGGTGATCTCGCGCATGTGCCGCAGCTGGCCGGCGATGAAGCCTTTGGCGAGATCTGACAGGTGGTGCTCGTCGTCGGCGCTGAAGAAGGCGTTGTCGCTGCCGCGGAACAGCGACTGGTGCACGTGCATCCCGCTGCCGGCGTGGCCGTACAGTGGCTTGGGCATGAAGGTCGCGTGCACGCCGTTGTGGGCCGCGACCTCCTTGACGATCAACCGCGTGATCATCACGCGGTCGGCCATGACGAGCGCCTTGTCGTAGTGCGGATCGATCTCGTGCTGCGACGGGGCCACCTCGTGGTGCGAGGCCTCCATGGGGATGTCCAGTTTGTCGAGCGCCCTCATGGTCTGCTTGCGGAGGTCGTTGCCCAGGTCGTCGGGCAGCACGTCGAAGTAGCCGCCGTCGTCGATGGTCACGGGCGCGTCCGGGGTCTTGAAGTAGAAGTACTCCAGCTCCGGGCCGACGTAGAACTCGAGGCCCATGGCGCGGGCCCGGTCCAGTTGCCGGCGAAGGACCCAGCGCGGGTCGCCCTCGAACGGCTCGAAGTTGCGGTCGAGCACGTCGCAGAAGACGAACGCCGTCTTCTCACTGGCCTGTGACCACGGCAGCAGCTTGAAGGTGTCCCAGTCGGGCATCGCCACGATGTCTGACTCCTCGATCTCCGCGTACCCGGTGATCGACGAGCCGTCGAAGGGCGCTCCGCTCTGCAGCACGCTGTCGAGCTGGCGGTCGGGGATCTCGACCATCTTGAGATTGCCGAGGATGTCCGTGAACCACAACTGGATGTGCTTCACGCGCTCGTCCTTGACGAGCTTGGCGATCCTGGCTTGATGCTCGCTGGTCATGGTCGTCCTTTCGGGCCTGTGTCCGGGGCGCCTTCTGACGCCTCGCCGACCCCATGGTTCTACCAAGTACGGCGGCAATGAGCAACACGAGTCAGGAATCCGCCCCCACAGCGGGCAACGCCAGACTCATTGCGTGCGTGGAGTGCCCGTTGTATGCTCGCCGGGATGTGGGCGGCGTGCAGGCTTGTTTGCTGACCCGCACGCTCATGGCCCGAAGTCCGAAAGGAGACCACGCATGGCGACTGAGGCTTACTGTGTCAAGTGCCGCGCCAAGAAGACGATGAACGATGAGCAGGAAGTCACGATGAAGAACGGCAAGCCCGCGACCCAGGGCATCTGCCCCGATTGCGGCACCAAGATGTTCAAGATCGGCAAGAGCAAGTAAGCAGCCAGGCCCGTGCGAGCGGGCTGTGCTCATAGAGTCCCTTTCTGCGGGGCCGGCCGGCATTGCGTCGGGCCGGCCCCGTCGCACTCCGGCAGGCTCTCGCCAGCGCCCCCATGCCCCGTCGGTGTAGACTCGCCCGCGACAGTACAGACGATCGCGCGCCTGCGATCCGCCGAGGGGTGAGAGATGGAGAACAAGAGGGTCAATAGAAGAGCATGGCTGGGTGATTTCCCCGAGCCGGATCTCATCCACCACTCCGTCCCGGTCGCCGCCGCCCGCATGCGCGCGCGTGCCTTCCGGTTCGTGGCCGATTCATGGATCCATTCCGTGAAGCTGAAGCTGGAAGGCAAGGATGTCCTGGCGTGGATCATCGCGCTCCAGCAGAGCAAGAAGGAGTTCCTCGCTCCCGTGGCCGACACCACGCAGGCATCCATCGCGGACCGCTCCGTGGAGGCCGGCTGGGACCCAGTTGGCGACGAGGTGGACTTCCGCGTCTTCGAACCCATGACGCCGCAGAACAGAGTGCTGGCCGGCGGACCGTTCCTGTACTGGACCCGCGAAGAGGCGGAGACGGCGCTGCTCGAGCTCCTCTTCGAGGGCGGGACTCTGCATCTTGCCAAGGGGCAGGATGGCAACCTCCTTGACGTGGCCCGCGAGGTGGGCGACGGCGTCCACGAGCGGGTCCGCAACCGGAGCAGCAGGTACGAGGGCCTCATCACCGACGAGATGCTTTGAGCATCCCGTTCGGCTGAGTCGCCCGTTCGCCCTTTCGCCCGCGGGCGAGGCGCGGTCGCGCCTGCGGGACTCTCCGCTTCTCGATGGGAGGCCGCTAGTCGCCTTGGGCAACGGCGATGACGACGTTCCCCCGCTTGTGTCCTTCGTCGACGTACCTGTGGGCCTCGGCGAGCTCCTCCAGCGGATAGCATCTGTCGATCACCGGCCTGATCTCGCCTTCCCGAGCCAGCTCGCCCAGCAGCCTCAGATCATCGACGAGGAGCTTCGGCGTTCCATCATCGACCGAGAGACGCTTGCCGCCGGAGGCGAGGGCCTCATCGCAGTGCCGTAGTGCCGCCGCGCTCTTCCTCTTTCCGACCGCGTCGAAGATGAGGTCGTAGCGTTGTCCCTGAGCAGTGCAGTCCTCCCTCGTGTAGTCGACCACCGTGGTCGCGCCCAGAGAGCGCACCAACTCCAGGTTCGCCGTGCTGCACACCCCCGTCACCTCGGCGCCGAAATGCCTGGCAAGCTGCACCGCGGACGTGCCGACCGCCCCTGAGGCGCCGTAGACGAGGACCCGCTGTCCGGCCCGAACGTTGGCTCGTCGCAGGAAGTGGAGCGCGAGAAGGCCGCCGTAGGGAATCGAGGCGACCTCCGCGTCGGTGAGGTTGGCCGGTCGCGTCGCCAGCAGCCCGTCTTCCGGCCAGCACACGTACTCGGCGTAGGTGCCGAAGCGGTGCCGGTTGAAGCCGAAGACCTGGTCGCCCACTTTGGACGACCTGACGTTCGGCCCGAGCGCATCGATCTCCCCTGAGAGCACCATGCCGAGCACGCTGCGGCGCGGCGCGCTCCAGCCGACAGCGATGCGCGCCATGATCCGATACGCGAGGCTGAGATTCAGGCCCCGGACGTAGCAGTCGCTCGATGTCACGGCCGTCGCGAAGATGCGGATGCGCACCTCGTTCTTCCGCGGAGTCGGGGTTTCGAGCTGCTCGAGCCGGAGGACCTCCGGCGGACCGTATCTCGTGCACACGACCGCTCTCATGTCCCCAGTCCTTCCTGCCAGCAGTCTCGTTACTACGGCAAGAAGAATAGAGTCAAGGCTAACAAGAAGGGAAGCGTCGTCATCACGGTCGAGTGAAAGGCGCCGGCGGCATGCCCCTGCGGGGGACGCCGCCGGCGCCTTTCAGACATGGCCTCTTCTGCGCCGGCTGCGAAGCAGCTGCGCTTGCGCGCTCAGCCCGGAGGGACTGAGCCGGGAGCGCCGATCGGATCGTCAGCGGTCCGCCCGTCATCGGCCACGTTCGGCGTCCAGCGGGTGCCGTCCCAGTAGCGCTGCGCGTGGAGGCCGCTGGGGTCCGCGTACCATTGCGCGGGAGGGAGCGGCGCGGGAGGGAGCGGTTCTGAGGGGAGCGGTGGCTCGGGCCCTTCGGTCGACGGCTCGAAGCTGAGGGGCGGGTAGCGGTCGCTCAGCCCCAGCGCGTACCCACTCACCCGTGTCTGCCAGCGGACGACGCCGGCGGCGAAGTCGAACATGCCACGGGGGTACCTGGCGCTGAAGAGGATCACCCACTGCGCGATGACCCAGAGCACGAAGACGGCAATGCCCAGGAAGAAGAGCACGACGAAGTGCGGCAGCGCCGCGATCTGGCGCAGGAGCAAGCCGGTCCCGGCGTTGCTCGAGAAACTGTAGCCACTTCCTGTGGAAGTACCCCCGCCCGTGTCCCGCGCGAAGCGCACCGCCAGGGCGATCATCGCCGCGACGAAGACGACCTCGACGATCACCGTGAAGAGCGCGTAGACGCGGCTGCTCTGCGCCGGCCGCTTCGCCACCACGTCCACGGGATAGTCGTCGGCGGGCTGCAGGGTGAACGGCGGGTAGCGGTCGCTGAGCGAGAGGATGAAGGCCGAGACGCGGGTGCCCCAGCGCAGCACCCCGGTCACGAAGGCGAACATGCGCGGCGGGTACTCGCCGTTGATGACCACCGCCACCTGCGCGACGAGCGCCACGAAGAACTGGGCGATGCCGAGGAAGACGAGGACGAAGAAGTGCGGGATGAGGGCGAGGAACTTGATCAGCAGGATCGTGAGCGCGGCCCATCCGCGCGAGCTGCGCTCAGGGTAATCGGCGCGGACATCGATGGGGTAGTTGTTGAGCGTCATGCCACGCCCTCCTCGATCGGATTCACAGTCCGCAGCGCTCCCGGCGTGATGAAGGTCAGGATGTCCGCTAAGACCATTTTGGATATCACCACGACCCAGAGCGTCGAGATCCTCTTACCCAGATTCATCAGAAGTCCCCTCCCCCTTGATTGCGTTGACCTGGGGAGAGCCTATGGCTGCGTCCGCCGAAGGTAGTCTCCCGGCGGGTGGAACCTCGGGACGCTGCGGGAGGAACTTCGGCGCCGGCGGCATGCCCCTGCGGGGGGATGCCGCCGGCGCCGAAGGGAGAGGGCGGGATCCGGTGGAAGCGTCCGGAGCGGGCCGGGGCTTCAGGCCGGGATCCGCGAGCGCTGCGTGGAAGAGGGTCGCGGAGTCGAGCTCGCGGCGACAGCCGCCGAGGTGGCTACGGTGACGCCGGCCGGAGCGGCCTGTCGTGAAGTGGTGCGCAGCATGGCCACGCCCAGCCACGCGAACCACACGATCACCAGCAAGCCGAAGCCATATGCCACGTCGCTGAGTGCCGGCACGACCGAGACGACACCCGCAGCGCCGATCGCGACGCCGAGCCAGCTCAGCACCTTGGGCAGTCCCCCGGTACGCAGCGCAGCCACGCTCACCAGCAGGACCCACAGACCGCCGAGCAGCTCGCCGCCGGATCCACCGAGGCCTTGCGCCACGGGCTCGATCGCCTGCCAGGCTGCCACAGCCTGCGCCGGATCGGTGCCGTGGAGTCCGACGACCGCCGCCACGCCGGCGTTGAAGATCATCCCGCTCGCCACGAGGACGACGGCCCAGATGAGTCCCACGGCCGTCGCCGCCTGCGCCAAGGCCGGGGCAGCGTCCCTCAGGCGTGCGTGGAGCGCCAGCGCCAGGACGGCCAGGGCGAGGCCGAAGATGACGTACGTGATCAGGTACATGACCTGCATGCTGTCGTGGTTGCCCACCAGCAGGGCCACCTTCTCAACGGGATCCACGACGCTCGGGTACTTCACGAACATGAGGAAGTAGGGCATCGCCACCACGAAGGCCGCAGCCAGGTAGAGTGCCGCAAGGCCCCCGGCCTTCTGTTGCCGAACACTCCCACCAACGGACGGATTCATCTCGGTCTCCTCTCGTCAAAGCACGTTGCGCTTGTCGCCCAGACGCGGGCGCGGTACACTTACTGTGTAAGTATGGACTTACGTTGTAAGTGTGTCAAGTGCCGCGACGATCTTGCTTGCGCACCCACTGCCAGTGTCTGAGGAGGGAGTTTCCGGTGCCGACACGACCCACGCCGAGTCCCGAACCTCGAGTGCCGCTCAGCAGGGAGCGGGTGCTGGGCGCCGCCGTCCTGCTTGCCGACGAGGACGGCATCGAGTCACTCACAATGCGTTCACTCGGGCTGAGGCTCGGCGTCGAGGCGATGTCGCTGTACAACCACGTGGCCAACAAAGACGACCTCCTCGACGGCATGGTCGACCTCGTGGTGAGCGAGATCGACCTTCCTGCGGACACGGCCGACTGGAAGGAGGCCATGCGCCGGAGGGCGATCTCGGCCCAGTCGGTCTTCTCTCGTCACCCGTGGGCGAGCGCGCTGGTCGATGCGCGAGAGAGCAGCGGACCTGCGCGGCTGCGGTACCTTGACTGGGTGATCGGGGCGCTCCGGCGCGCCGGTTTCACGCTCGAGCTGGCCATCCGTGCGTTCTCGCTCCTCGACAGCTATGTCTACGGCTTCGGTCGACAGCAACTCAACGCGTCTGCCGTAAGCGACGGCACGCCCGAAGAGATGGCGGAGGCCTTCCTCCGGGCCATACCCGCCGACGAGTACCCTTACCTCAGGGAGATGGTCGTCGAGCATGCGATGAAGTCCGGCTACGACGAGCGCGCCGACTTTGACTTCGGGCTCGACCTCATTCTTGATGGGCTCCAGAGGCTCCTGGATCGAGCCGCGAGAGCTGACTAGTCGGCGCAGCCCAACTGAGCGGCCGCGGGCCCGCAGGGCCCCGCCGCGGACGGACTAGGTCGCGACGACCACGCATCTCACCGACCTGCGCGCCGGCCGCATCGTCGTGCCCGCCGGCGACGGTCGCACGAGCTTCATCGACGTGCGCGACCCCGCTGACCGCCCCGCCTACCTCGTCCTCCGCGTTCGCTCCAACTCGAGCTCACGCTGTCACCACGAGAGGGGTTGATACGATGCGGGCCATGCTCCGCCGAAGAGCCCTCATCGTGACCGCAGCCCTCGGGCTCATCGCCAGCGGTCTGGTCATCGCATGTGGAGGTGACACGTCGTCCTCACAGGCCCCCGCAGCGTCGCCGGCAGCCGCGGCGAGGCATGCCTCCCCACGGTCAGTCCCTTCACCCATCGCCACCATTTCCGACCGCTACGGCCCCTCGTGGAGCGGACGGCTCGGCGACACCGTGCAGATCGACTGGACCGACGAGACCGGCGGCACATACTCGGAGCGAGTCGCTGTCCTCGCCGTGAAACGCCTTCCCGACCGGACCGGCGACGGCGGCAACGAGGGCTACGTCGCCTACAAACGGCACTTCGCGATCAAGGTGCGCCTCACGAGCCTCGACGCGCGAGCCGCGCGGTGGCCGGCGGCGTACCAGCTGCTCCAGCTGAGCGACGGCGTGCATGAGGAGGGCGGCGTTTGGGGCCTCGGTGAGGAGTACGGGCCGGACCCAAGTCGCGTGGGCAGGAGCTCGGTAGGCTGGCTTCACCAGCGGGCGCAGCAAGGCTTCGCGCCGACGCAGGTCGTGATCCACCTTCCGGGGTGGACCGTCAAGTGGCGCCTGGACTGAGTTCGTCAGTCCCCTTCAGCCGTAGGAGGCAGGGGGGAGAACTAAGGGCAGCCCGTCGTCGGCTATGCGAAGGGGCCTTGCGATTGTCAGGGTGTCCGCGAACGCGGGTCGACTCCGACTCCGTGGTGCCGAAGAGGGACGGAACGAGGATGGCCCCTCGTCGGTGACATCACGATCATCGCAATAGGGATCTCCAGGAGCATCGCGAACCCCAGTAGAAGCCCCGGAGTGACCTGTGCCCGCTTGCCCGCCGGGGAGAAGGCCTTCGAGGTGCGCAGCCCGCGACAACGTCGTCGCTCGCAATCCGACGCCGCGAGCAGGCGGCGGGGCTCTTGGCCCCGCCGCCGCCGTGGGTGCGCGTCAGACCGGCTGATCGCCGGACATCACGGCATGTGCCGGCTCACGTCCCCATGCCCGCTCTGGGCTGCGCTGCGCCCAGACGGACCAGACGATCAGCGCCATGCACGCGATCTGCACGGCCGCGAAGAACACGTAGTGTGGAGTCAGCGATCCACCGCCTATGACGTACGCGGTGGTGACCACCGCCGCCACGGTGTTCGCCCAGCGGTTGGCCCTCGGCTTCAGGATGCGCGACACGAAGATCATCGCGATCGGGATCTCTGTGAGGAGCGCGAACCCCAGCAGAAGCCCCGGAGTGATGGTCACGCCCGCCTGTCCGGCCCACAATTCCTGGAGCGCTCCGGGCGTGATGAATGTCAGGATGTCCGCGAAGACCATGTTGAACATGACCACGATCCAGAGCATCGAGATCCTCGTACCCATGTCTTTCATCACATCAACCTCCTGATCGCGTGATCCGCCCGCGCCATCGAGCACGGGTACTTACTACTAACGCTGTTAGTCTCCAGCGTTCCCAGTTTGCACTAACAGTGTTAGTATGTCAAGGAAGATGAGAGTCCGGGCGCGCGGCGCGGACGGTCGAAGGAGGAGCCACGATCGCCCCAGGAACAGGCGGAAGCAAGGCGCGAGACCCGCTCAATCGGGAGCGAGTAGTGCGTGCGGCGATGGATCTCGCGGACGAGAGCGGGATCGAGTCAGTCACCATGCGCGAACTCGGTCGAAGGCTGGGAGTCGAGGCGGCGTCGCTCTACAACCATGTCGCCGGAAAGGACGATCTGCTCGACGGGATGGTGGATCTCGTTGTCGCCGAGATCGACCTCCCCTCCGGTGACGTCGGCTGGAAGGAGGCGATGCGGCGCCGTGCCGTGTCCGCCCGGGAGGTCTTCGCGCGTCATCGATGGGGCTCAGCGCTCATCGACTCCCGGGGACGGATTGGTCCAAGCAGCCTGTCCTATGCGGATCGCGTCCTTGGCACGATGCTTCGCGCCGGGTTTTCCCCACGACTCGCGGCAAACGCGTTCCTCGCGCTCGACAGCTACATCTACGGCTTCGAGCGGCAGCGGCAGAACATCTCGCCGGCCGATGACGAGGAGACCAGCGATGTGGCCCAAGAGGTCCTCGCGGCCATCCCGCAAGGCGCCTATCCGTCGCTGGCCCGCGTCGCGATGGAGTACGCGACGAACCCCTACGACGACGACGCTGCCTTCGAGTTCGGCCTCGGTCTGATCCTTGATGGCGTTGAGCGCTTGCTGGAGTGAAGAGGGGCGGCGCCAAGGCCGAGGCGAAGCGCCGTAGCCCTTGCGGCGTAGACACTCCCGCGGCGCAGACGCGCGCTGGTCGCGGTCTCCGTGGCCGCTTCCAAGAGACCGTACTGCGGGGAGGGTCGCCAGGATCGGCCGCACAGGGGAGGCCGAGGCTCCCTCTCGGATAGGCTTCCTCTCGGGGCCGGGGAGAGCGGTGAACTCGCCGATCTCCCGGTTACCTGCGGGTTTGGCACCATACTGGCAACTCGTGGTATTCTGGTCCGGCTGTCGCAGACGTAAACTCCCTGGAAATCGGCACAATGCCCTCGTAGCTCAGTGGATAGAGCACAGGTTTCCTAAACCTGGTGTCGGCTGTTCGATCCAGCCCGGGGGCACCACATTCTCCCTGCATATGGCGATTTCCTGAGTCGTCTCCCGTGCGGAGTTGGTCGAATTGCTGCCAGATGCCGACATTTTGCCGACGAGACGCAACGTCACGAGACGTGACCCTCGACCACGCGGCATCATGGCGGCAGCGTGTCGACGCGGAGGCTGGGTCTTCTGCAGACCACGAACGCCGCTCGTCCGAATCTGGTGGTAGGGTTATATGCAGAAGTAGGTAGCACGAACGGAGACCCATGAGGGCAGTAGTGTGCACGGACTACGGGCCACCGGATGTTCTTCGACTCAGGGACGTGGTGAGGCCCGTTCCCAAGGACGATGAAGTGCTGGTTCGAATCCGCGCCACGACGGTGAGCGCGGCCGATTGCGAGTTGCGGCGGTTCGACTTCGCCCCCTGGATCTGGCTGCCCATGCGGTTGGCGTTCGGCATCCGCCGACCGCGACGACGGGTGCTCGGTCAGGAGCTTGCCGGTGACGTCGATTCGGTAGGCAAAGATGTCAGGTCGCTGAGGAAGGGCGACCGGGTCTTCGCGGCGACGGGCATCGGCTTGGGAGCCTACGCGGAGTACATCTGCCTGCGCGAGAACCCCCAGACCGGGGCGATCGCGACGATGCCGGCGAACTTGAGCTACGAGGAGGCTGCGGCCGTACCTTACGGCGGAGGCGAGGCCTTGAAGTTACTGCGGAAGGCGAACGTCCGCAGCGGACAGATGGTCCTGGTCAACGGAGCGGGAGGGAGCTTCGGCACGTTCGCGGTCCAACTCGCCAAGGTCCTCGGGGCGTACGTGACCGCGGTGGACGGCGCGCCGAAGCTGGAGATGCTGCGCACGATCGGTGCAGATCGCGTCATCGACTACGCCCAGGAGGACTTCACCGACGGAGCTGAGACCTACGACGTCATCTTCGACATCGTCCGCGGCACACCGTCCGGTCGCATGGTGAGGTCGCTGACCGAGAACGGATGGTTGCTCATGGCCAATCCGGGCTTCGCGCAGATCGTTCGCGCCAGGTGGGCGTCGAGGGGGAGCAAGAAGCGCGTGTCGTTCACGGGATCGAGAGGAACGGACGAGGATCTGGCCTACCTGCGAGGCCTGGTGGAAGCGGGAAGCCTGCGCCCGGTCATCGATCGGCGCTTCTCACTGGAGCAGATGGTCGCGGCTCACCGGTACGCCGAGACCGGGCAGAAGGTGGGGAACATCGTCGTCACCGTTGCGTAGTCGCGGCAGGAGGGAGACACCATGAGGGCAGTCATCCAAACCGGCTACGGTTCCGCGGACGTGATGGAGTTCAGGGAGATCGAGAAGCCCGCGCCGGGGGATGGTGAGGTGCTTGTCCGCGTACTGGCGGCCTCCCTTGCCGCCGGCGAGTACTACGGGATGAGGGGCAAGCCGTTCCCGATCCGGATGTACATCGGGTTCCCCAAGCCCAAGAAGGACTTTGTCGTCGGCCTCGATTGCGCGGGAGTCGTTGAAGCAGTCGGCAAGGATGTGACCCGTTTCCAGCCTGGTGACGAGGTGTACGGCCGGTGTCGCGGCTCGTGCGCCGAGTATGCGATCGCCAAGGAGGGCGGTCTCGCGCCAAAGCCAGCGAAGCTCTCGTTCGAGCAGGCCGCGGCCGTGCCCACATCCGCTTGCACCGCTCTCCAGGGCCTCCGTGACCACGGCAAGGTCGGGCCAGGGCAGAAGGTGCTTATCAACGGCGCGTCGGGGGGTGTGGGGCCTTTCGCCGTGCAAATCGCCAAGGCGCTCGGCGCCGAGGTCACCGGCGTCTGCAGCACGGGGAACGTGGAGATGGTCCGCTCGATCGGCGCGGATCGCGTCATCGACTACACCCGCGAGGACTTCACACAGGGCGGGCCGCGCTGCGACGTGATCATGGACAACGTCGCCAGTCACTCGTTGTCGGCCACGCGCCGCGCGCTCACGCCGGACGGGATCCTCGTCCCGAGCAGCGGTCACGCCGGCATGGGCTGGATCATCGGCGCAGCACTGACCGCGGTCATTGTGCGCCAGCAGGGCAAGCCCTTCGTCGCCTCCACCAACAGTGCGGATCTGGCTGTGCTCACGGAACTCATCGATGCCGGCAAGGTCACTCCGGTTATCGATCGAACGTATCTGCTGAGCAGTACTCCAGACGCCTTCCGGTATCTGGACGAAGGTCACGCTCGCGGGAAGGTCGTCATCAGCGTGGAGGATGAGAGCGGCTAGCGCCGATCACCTTGCGGGATGGCGGTCGAACCATGATGGATGTGAGGATCACGCTCTCGGGACTACGGGAGGTTCCGTACTGAGCAGGTGACGGGGCGGGCGCCGTCCAGCAAGCGCATCATTCCGACGCGCAGAAGCGCTCGGTCATGCTGGAATCGCTCGGCGCGCGGGTTATGCGCAAACACGTAAGGCTGATCGCGGGCGTCATCGACAACTGGAGACGAATGAGTCATGCAGATCCACCGCCTCGAAATCGTGACTAGGGAGGTCGACGCGGTGTAGGTGGAACGCGGGTGGTGAGACTTGACATTGCCGACGAGAACGGCCGTCACGGCGGCGTACGAGAGGTCACCGGGCGCCACGTCCACGTGCCTGTGTTCGGCAGGCGTGCTCTCTAGGCTTACGGAACGGTGCGGTATCGCTTATCGCGCAGCGGCAGGTCAGCGCTCGTGCGCATCACAGACCAACCAGACGCGCCCATCGCCGTTGGCGACAGCGCCGACGGCGATGGGCCGCTCTCCCAGCAATTCTACGCTGCGGTGTAGGTCACGGGATCGACGGCGGATCAGCTCTGAACCAAGAGCGGTAGATCTTCAGATAGGTTCCGTCGTCTTTGATCTGCTGGAGGGCCGTGTTGACAGTCTCACGCAGCGCCGCACCCTCCGGATTCTTGGGGAAGCAGAAGCCGTACTGCTCCGCTGGCTCGCCGATGTAGGAGCCCACGTTGATCTCCTGCACGATCCGTCCCTTGAGGCTTGCGTCCCGAAGTATGTACTGAGTCTCCGGAAGGGGGTAGATGACACCGTCGACGATGCCGGCGCTCACGTCGGCGAACGCCGCGAGGGCGTCCGCGAACGTTCCGAAGACCTCAGGCAGGGGTGGCGGGGCTGGATAGGGGTAGGGACGCACGGCGACGCCCGTCGGAAGATTGTCCATCGCCCACAACTCCGCGATGGCACCGTGCAGGACCGCAATCGTGTCGCCCGGCCCCAGGTCATCTGTCGACGCAATCGGCGAAGTCGCAGCGGCGGTGAGGCACTGGTTGGCTGTGATATACGCATTCGAGAAGTACACGAGATCCTCGCGGGGCCCCCAGATCGTCACGGCAGCAGCCACCATGTCTAACGTCGGATCTGGAAGAACGAGGCCGGGGTCCCAGAGTTCTCCCCAGGGGTAGCCCCGGAACTCGACCTTCAAGCCCGCCCTCTTGGCGATGGCCGTGACGAGATCGATGTCGAAGCCAACCAGCTTGCCGTTCGGGCTGACCATCTCGAACGGCGGGTAGCCCTCCGAGTTGGTGCCCACGATAATCGTCGGCTTGTTGTGCGGTTTCGTGTTCTTGGCCTGCGCGGGCAGCACCACGGCGAGGCTTGCCAACATCACGGCGATGCATAGCAGCAGCGCCCAGCACGTCCTTCTCACTGTCCTCATCTCCCCCGATGGCTCACGTTCGTAGGACCCCCGTCGGCGAAGTGCCCGTCGCTGAACTCTGGGGGCATGCACCTCTCGCTCTCGCGGCTGGCCCCATCCCCCTTCGCTCGGCATTTGCCCCAAGAAGCACGGAGACTGGCCCACGGGCCGGTCTCACCAGTGGCTCCCCGCCGGACTGCGGTGGCCGCATTCGCGTTCGACGGATCACAGCCTCCCGTACTGAGCGTCGCTCATACGAGCAGTCTCTTGTCCACAAAGAAGTACCCGTGTCGCGGCAGAGTACTCCTGTTAGGAGCCGCCACCCTCGAGGGCTGAGCGTGATGCCCCAGACGTTCCCTCAGCGACACGAGGGGTGAGAGAGTCGGTTCCAAGGTCGCCTTCAGGCCCGAGGATCCTGACAATCTAGCTGTGCTGTTCGTCCCCATGCTGCGCTGCTTCAAGGGTGCTACTCCGGCCGGGCGAGCCGCACAGTGCCGCCGCGCGTGGCGGTCTCCTCCCGACTCCTTCCCTACTTGACGACGGTCTTCTGGATTGAGGGTGCGAGGATCTCGCCAGCAAGAGGCTGTTGGCAGGCTCGCGCTCTACATGGAGCTGTTCGGGTCGAGCTAGGCGACGCCGAAGACCAGCCCCGCGATCAGCGCCGCCGCCTCCTCCTGCATCGCCGGGATGGCATGAGAGTAGGTGTCGAGCGTGATCGAGATGGTCGCGTGTCCGAGGCGCTCGGAGACGACTTTGGGATGGATGCCGGCCTGTAGCGCCAGGGTAGCGTGGGTATGCCTGAGGTCGTGCAGGCGGATCATCGGTAACACCGACTTCTTCACCGCCTGGCGGAAGTAGCGCGTCACGGTCTCCGGGTCGAACGCGGCGCCGTTCTCCTTGGTGAAGACGAGGCCGGTCTCCACCCAGGCCTCGTCCTAGTCGTTCTGTTCGTTCAGCTGCCTTGCTGCCTCATGCTTCAGAACCTCGAACGTGCACGGATCGAGGGCGATGACGCGCCGTCCCTTGACCGTCTTCGGTTCGCTGACGACGACGCCGCGGCCGATGGGGATGAGGGCGCGACGTACGGCGAGGCGCCCGGCCTCGAGATCGACGTCGCTCCAGCGCAACCCGATGGCCTCGCCGCGTCTCATGCCGGTCATGGCGATTGTGTACCAGAGGGCGGCGAGGCGCTCATCAGCGGCCGCTTCGAGGCGCAGCAGCCGGTCTTCTCGCCGCCAGGGCGAGCGCCTCGACCAGGCGATCCAAGATCACTTCGCCTGACGCTACTGCCGGCGGCGGTGCCGTTTCGCAGTCCCCTGGTCGAGGCATAAGCGGAGCACAGGGGCGCTTGCTCGGACTCTTGAGTTCGGAGCCCTTGTCAGCGTCGGTAGCACGGGCGTCGCCAAGGTGCACCGACCGCACAAAGGAGATCATGATGCCCAAGTACCTAATCCAGGCCAACTACGTCGGCGAGGGCCTGACTGGACTGCTTAAGGAAGGCGGCACAAGCCGGCGCGCCGCGGTCGAGGAGGCGGCCAAGTCGGTGGGTGGCAGCGTCGACGCGTTCTACTACGCCTTCGGCGGGACTGATGTCTTCGCCATTATCGACATGCCGGACAACGCGACGACCGCGGGGCTGGCCCTGACGATCGGGGCCACCGGGAAGGTGGAGACGACGACGACGGTGCTGCTCACCCCGGAGGAGATCGACCAGGCGACGGAGAAGTCGCCCGGCTATCGCTCTCCCGGTCAGTGAGGCCCTTCGTAGGCGCATCTGGCGATCCGGCCCGAGCGGCACAACTGCCGATCGGGCCGTCGTTACGTTGGGGAACCTCCCTTTGGCCGGCTACCTACGCGTGAACACCAGCCCCGCGATCAGGGCCGCCGCCTCCTCCGGCATCGCCGGGATTGCGTGCGAGTAAGTGTCGAGCGTGATTGAGACGGTCACGTGGCCGAGGCGCGGCTCCGCCTTGCCCGCCGAGCTGCCAGCGGGCATCGACTTTTTCTCCGGCCGTGCGTCGGCACAACGCCGTGATGCGCTTGACCGCTTCTTCGTCGGGCACATTCGTCTCAGACCGGCACCCGGGAGGAGGTAGCCACATGTGGCTCTGGATACTGCTGCTGATCGTCATTGTCATCGTCTTTGGACTGGGCTTCGTCATCAAATGGCTCTTCTATGTCGCCATCGCGTTGTTCCTCATCTGGCTGATCATGCTGCTGCTCAATAACATGCGCGGTCGCCGCTGAGGGCCGCACCTGCGCCAGGGCTGTCGCGCCTAACGATTTCACCGGCACCGCCTGCACTCCCGCGTCGATCTTCGCCACCACCACCCGCCTCTCCAAGATGGTCCTTCGGATGGGAGCCTGGCCCGAGCGACGTACAATGAGACTGGCTATGATCCAGCGTCTGCAGGGAGGTTGTCCCCCACCGGACCGCGTCTTTGCAGGCTTTGTGAAGACTCGCATGGACGTGGTGGATGGTCATGGTAGGGCCCTCGGCGGCGGTCGGCTTCACGTCGGCGGCTACGAGAGAAGGCCTGCACAGCGCGTGGTTCCTTCGGCCGGACACGTCTTGAAGACCTGTGCCGGCAGGACCAGCTCGCCGCCGCGGATCGCCTGGAGCCTCGGCAAGTTTCTGGACCCCGGCCATAAGATTCGCGGTCGCTCCCTCGTTATCCACTGTAGAAGGCGCGGATCCACGAGGCGTCTGAGTCCGTGTCCACAAGGCTCTGGGAGGCAACCGAATGAAGAAGAAGCTGCTCGCACTCGCGATCGCCGCCGCGATCGCCCTCGTCGTCGTCGTACCTCTGGCTTTCGCCGCCGGTAACCATGGCGACAATGCCGCGAAGCCGCCGGCCAAAGGCAAGCCGTTCCTCGCCAAAGGCACTGTCGTCTCGGTGGACGCCACGACCGGGACCCTGGTGGTGACCGTCGCCAGAGGTTCGGCCAACATGAAGTCGCTCTTTGGCACGGATGTCACCTTCACCCTCGCGGCCGGCTCTCACATCTTTGCGCGCACCGTCGGTCCCCACGGCAAGGTCCATTTCAAGAACACGACGCTCGAAAAGGTGACCCCCGGATCCAAGGCGAACATCGACGGGCGCCTTGACCGCAACGACCCCAACGCGCCGGTCTTCTTCGCCCGGCACATCGTCGTCAAGCTCGCTCCGGCTCCGACCTCGTCGCCGATCTCGACCGATACGGCGAGTCCCCTGGCCGCGCCTGCGTTCTGATCCAGGCCGACAGTCCGAGTCGATGCGAGCGGGCGGCGCCGTGGCGTCGCCCGCTCGCATCGACTCGGTCGGCTGGTCCTCTACTGGGAGACGGAGATGCCGATATCATGGAGGCATTGGCGATTCCCCCCTGAACATCGGACCTCAGGCCCAGACGTCCGCCGGCGCGGTCGATGACGCGCTCCTCTCGGGACTGCGCGCCGGGGACCCCGACGCCTTCGAGCGCTCTCGAGCACACCCTGACCAAACGACCGGCCAAGCTTCGCATCGCGGCGACGGTCGGCGCCGACACCCTTGGCATACTGGTCGCGTCGTCGCTCGCCGTGTGGGTGGCTGATGCTCTCGTCGGGGTGCCCGTCGTCGAACGGCTGGTTTCGCCGTTCTCCCAGATCGAGGGCGGCAGTGTGTTCATGTTCGTCGCTCTCGTTCCGTACTGGCTCGCGGCGCTCTGGGCCTTTGGCCTCTACCGGGCCCCCGGTCGCAGCATCGGCGGCGCCGACCTCACGGAGACGCTGAGTGGCCCGACCGCGTTGACGGCCGCCAGCTGGCTGCTGCTCATCGCGCTCGTGTCCATCCAAGGCAGCCAGGCCCCCATCGGCGTCCTCATCGTCTTCTGGCTGATCGCCATCGTCCTGGTCCCCATCTGCCGAACGATCAGCCGGCACACGATCTGGTCGACCACGGCGCTGCGCGAGCGCGTGCTCATCATCGGAGCCGGCGAAGTCGGTCACATGATCGCGGAGAAGATCAGCAAACACCCCGAGTACCGCATCACCCTGGTGGGGTTTCTCGACGATGGAGAGCCGCGCCGCAACGGTACTGGGGGACCGCCCGTGCCCATGGTCGGCGCCTTCCATGACCTGAAGCGCATCGTCCTTGAGCAGCGCGTGGACCGTGTGATCGTCGCCTTCTCGCGAGCTCGGCACGACGACTTTCTGCGGATCGTGCGCACCTGTGCCGACTCCGCGGTACGGGTCAACATCGTGCCGCGCCTCTTCGAAGTGGTCAGTTCGCGCGCGCTCGTCGACGACGTCGAAGGCATCCCGCTGCTCGACGTCGGTCACGTCGAGCTCAGCCGCTTCAACATGGTGGTCAAGCGCGCGTTCGACCTCTTCGTCGGCGGCATCATCTTCTTGTTCTTCCTGCCCGTGCTCGTCGTCATGGCGATCGTCATCAAACTCGACTCCAAGGGCCCCGTCTTCTTCCGTCAGGAGCGGATGGGACGCGGCGGCAGGCCCTTCATGATCCTCAAGTTCCGCTCCATGCGGCTCGGCGCCGATGAGCTTCGCGAGGAGCTCAGCGAGCAGAACGAGTACTCGGGCCCGATGTTCAAGATGAAGCGCGATCCCAGGGTGACGCGGGTCGGGGAGTTCATTCGACGCTGGAGCATCGACGAGCTGCCACAGATCATCAATGTGATAAAGGGCGACATGAGCTTGGTGGGTCCCCGGCCGCTGTGGGTGCAGGAGGCTCGGCAGGTGCATGGCTGGACGCAGAAGCGTCTCGACATCACGCCGGGCATCACCGGGCTGTGGCAGGTCCTGGGGCGCAGCGACATCCCCTTCGACGAGATGGTCAAGCTGGACTACATGTACGTCACCGGCTGGAGTCTGAGCTGGGACATCAAGCTCCTTCTGCAGACGGTGCCGGCCGTGCTTGCGAAGCGCGGGGCGTACTGAGCGTCACTCGAACGGCCTTCTTGACAGGTGGCTCTCAGTCTGACGCAGGGGTAGATCGCCCATCATTCCGACACCGACCTGCACCCCTGAAATCGGTCCACCTTCAATGTAGGACTTCTCGACCGATCAGGAAGGAAGCAGTCATGCCAGGCAAGACCTACCGCCCCGAGGAGATCATCGCCAAGCCGCGCCAAGCCGAGGTGCTCATCGGCCAGGGCAAGAAGATGCCGGAGGTCGTGAAGGCACTCGGCGTCCACGAGGTCACCTACTACCGCTGGCGCCGTGAGTACGGCGGCCTCGATGTCTCGCAGGCGAAGTGGACCGTGATGCTCCGATAGACCGTCAAGCCCCGGTCGCTCGCGCAGATCCGCACAGAGGGTGCGGTACACCTCGCGCGCCAGGTAGCCTTTCAAGCAGCGGATGATCTCCTGCTTTGAGAGGCCCTCCCGGGTAGGGCGTTCGGCGTAGGCGCGAGTGCGCGGATCGTGACGCAGCCTCGCGACGACTGCCAGGTGCGGAATCGGGCTGGCCGATCTGCCGCCAACCTGCCGACAAGACGCCTCACCACCGCCCATCACGCCTGACGACGGTCCGACACCGAGGCTCGCCAAAACCTCGCTATGTGCAGCACAATCGCATACGGGCGACCACCCGTCGTCACGCCTTCCTCAGAATTCCTAAACCTGGTGTCGGCTGTTCGATCCAGCCCGGGGGCACCAGAACCGCCTGCATGGGGCGATTCCTCTTGCGGGAGCTCGGCCCGAATCCGTCTGAATCGGCAAGATCACCGACCCGTTGTCGACGAGGATCCGATGAGACACGGCAGCAGTAACGGATGCACGCGAGCAGGTGAGATGGTGCACACCAGATTGCACCGGCCGGGCAGAGCCACCCCCAGCGAGTGCGCTCCTCGAGGCCAGTGGGGCGCGCTCCGGCTCACGCCTTATTTGTGACTGCTTTCGCAATCGGATAATGTCCGAGTACGCCTTGAACCAGCGCGCCGAAACGAGGAGCTTGGCATGCCTACACCCCGTGAGTGTAGTCGCTCTGGAGAGCGCGTAGGCCGCCGACCTGACACCGCCGCTCGTGGCGCCTGTGCAGCACGGAGCACGTCGTCGTGCACCGATCCCCGAGATTCTCATGGCAACGGGCCAGTCCGTTGCGTCCGGCCGCTCGCTCGGTGCGAGCGAGAGGCACGTGCCCAACTCAGCGAGGTCCGATGACTGCCTCATTCATCAGGAGTGACGACTTTGACGCGTTCGTGACCGCCATGATCGAGGCGGGGCCGGTCTACGGACCGGTGGCCAAACGCTCGCGCTTCGCCTTCGCGCGCCTGGAGGCACCCGAAGAGCTGCGGCTCGACTACGACGTCAGCATCCTGCCGCCGAAGAAGCTCTTCTTTCCGCCGGCGCAGGATCTGCTCCAGTTTGATGGAGCCGGATTCAGAGCCCCGGTGGAGCCGACCGAGAAGGTCCTCCTCGGTGTCCACTTCTACGACGTGAAGGCTATCGACCAGACCGACTTGCTCTTCTCGGAGCGCAACTACGACATCAACTACATGGCGCATCGCGAGACCACGACGATCATCGCCTCCAACATCCAGACGGTCTCGAGCAGGGCGTTCTTCGCCTCGGTGGGCACGGACGTGCGACCCACAGGACACGACGCGTTCCTCACGGCGATCGTCGGAGGCTACGTGCTCGAGACGTCGACCGAGCGTGGCGAGGCAGTGCTCAAGTACGGCGCGATCCAGCCGGCGACCGACGCTCAGCTCAAGGAGGCGGCCGAGGTGAACGCCGAGGCGCTGAAGCGGTGCCCCGAGATGCTGGAACACGGCACCGAGGCCATTGCCGCCAAGGTGCGCGCCGCCTTTGGGAACGACGAGCTGTGGTCGACAATGGCTGCCGACTGCTTCTCCTGCGGTACGTGCAACACAGTCTGTCCGACCTGCTACTGCTTCGACGTGGAGGACACTTGGAACGTCGACCAGACGTCGGGGCAGCGCACACGCTACTGGGACGGCTGCCTGACCGAGGACTTCGCCAAGTGCTCGCTTGGCGACGGCGCCACTGAGAACTTCCGGGAGGGGCGGGCAGCTCGCTTCCGCCACCGCATGATGCGCAAAGCGACGTACCTGAACGTGAAGCTGGGTGGTCCGGCATGCGTCGGCTGCGGCCGCTGCTCAGCGGGCTGCACCGCCGACATCGCCGACCCGGTGCGGATCATCAATCAGATCATGGCCTCGTGAGGAGCGACTGATGAATCACCAGTGCCACTGGACCGAGGTCGAGAACATCTTCCTGCCCCGTGAGGCCACGATCGTGCGTAGCGTGCAGGCGACTCCGACGGAGACGCATTTCACGCTGAGGATGGCCGACGGGCAGCCGATGGAGTACGAGCCCGGCCAGATCGTCGAGCTCTCGCTCTTCGGCTACGGCGAGATCCCGGTCGGCATCGCCAGCTCACCGACGCGCAAGAACACCTTCGACCTGGTGGTGCGCTCGGTCGGCCGTGTGTCCGGCGCGGTCGACAGGCTGGACAAAGGCGAGTCGGTCTACGTGCGGGGCCCGCTGGGGCACGGCTTCGACCTCACAAAGATTCGCGGGCATGACGTGCTCATCGTGGCGGGCGGCATCGGCCTCTGTCCGACGCGCAGCCTGATCCAGTACATCTTGGACCGTCGTGACGAGTTCAAGCGGTTCGTCCTCTTCTACGGGGCGCGGGAGCCCGGGTTGCAGCTCTTCACCGACGATCTCGCCAAGTGGCGGACGGCCAACGACGTCGAGTACTACGAGACCGTCGACAGGAGCGATCCGAGCTGGTCGGGCAACGTCGGCGTCATCACGACGCTGTTCCCCGCGGTCGAGCTCAAGCCTGAGACACGGGCGGTCATCTGCGGACCGCCGATCTTCTATCGGTTCGTGATCCGTGAGCTCGACATGATCGGCATTCCCCGGGAGAACGTCTTCGTCGACCTCGAACGCCGCATGAAGTGCGGTGTGGGCAAGTGTGGCCACTGCCAGATCAATGACAAGTACGTGTGTGTCGACGGCCCGGTGTTCTCGTTCGCCGACGTCCAGGGTCTCGAGGAGGCGTTCTGACATGAGCAAGCCGAAGGTCGCATTCTTCGATTTCACCTGCTGCGAGGGCTGCCAGATCGAGATGACCAACTACGGGGACGCGGCGTTCCTCGAGTTCATCAACCACGTCGACATCGTCGAGTTCCGCGAGGCGATGTCGGAGAAGACCACGGAACCGATCGACGTCGCCTTCGTCGAGGGGAGTTTCACGCGCGAGGCCGACCGTGCGCGGCTTGAGAGTATCCGTGAGCGCGCCGCCATCGTCATCGCCTACGGCCAGTGCGCGGCCGGCGCCGGCATCAACGCGCTGAAGAACCATCAGACCGACTACAAGCAGTTCGTGTACGGAGGGGACGCCGAGCAGCCCCACCTCGACTCGCAGAAGGCGCAGCCCATCTCGGCGGCCATCAAGGTCGACTACTCGGCCTACGGTTGCCCTGTGAACAAGTACGAAGTCCTGCAGATCGTGGCTCACCTGCTGCACGGCAAGGAGCCTGTGATCCCCAACTATCCGGTCTGTGTGGAGTGCAAGCGCCGCGAAACGGTCTGCCGGTATGACGAGGCTGATCACTGCATGGGCATGGTGGCCCGCGCCGGGTGCTCGGCGCCGTGCCCTGCCTACGGCGTCCCCTGCGAGGCCTGCCGCGGATTCGTCGATCACCCGAACGTGCCCGCCCTGGAGAAGGTGCTCGTCGAGCGGGCCGGGTTCTCGCCGCAACGGGCGGCAGACAAGGCGCTCATGTTCACTGCCAATGATCTGGAGGCCCTGTCATGACCACGACTGCTCGCATCCGCGTCGAGCATCTGACCCGCGTCGAGGGTCACGGCAACATCATTGTCAACGTGACCGACGGCGTGGTCGAGAAGTGCGTGTGGCAGGTGCCGGAGTCTCCGCGCTTCTTCGAGTCCATGGTGCGCGGCCGCCACTTCTCCGAGGTCGCCCGGATCACGAGCCGGATCTGCGGCATCTGCTCCATCGGGCACACCCTCGCATCGGTCAAGACCACGGAAGACGCTCTCGGCATCGAGGTGAGCGCGCAGAGCTGGAAGCTGCGCGAACTGATCAAGCACGCCGAGAACTTCGACTCCCACGTCCTCCACATCAACTTCCTGGCCGCCCCCGACTTTCTCGGAGCGCCGTCGGTCTTCCCGCTCGTCGCGACGCACACCGACGTGGTGGCGCGGGCGCTGCGCCTCAAGCGGCTGGCGCACGAGTGGGGCTCGCTCATCGGCGGCCGCACCACGCACCCCATGAGCATCGTCCCCGGCGGCATGGCGGCGGTGCCCACCACCAAGGAGCTGAAGCAGCTGCGTGAACAGCTTCTGGCCGCCGTGCCCGAGCTCGAGGCCACCGTCGCCACCGTCATGGCGCTGGCCCCCAACGTGCCGGCGTTCGACCGGCCCACGGAGTACATCGCCCTGTCCAACGACAACGACTACGGGCTCTACGACGGCGACATCCAGTCGACGCTCCCCGACGGCACGAAGGAGCGCTACCCGGTGGCCGATTACAGGCAGGTGACCAACGAGTTCGTCGTGCCGCAGTCGACGGCCAAGTACACGAAGCACAAGCTGGACTCCTACGCGGCCGGCGCCCTGGCGCGCTTCAACAACAACTACGACAGGCTCCACCCCAAGGCGAAGGAGGTGGCGGAGGCGCTGGGCATCCAGCCGATCTGCACCAACCCCTACATGAATACTGTGGCGCAGGTCGTCGAGATAGCCTCGGACGTCTATGAGTCGATCGCCCTGCTGGACGAGCTCATCGACACCGGCGTCCAGCTCGAGCCACTTGTCGAGCCGACCAAGTACGGCTCCGGCGCAGGCGCCACCGAGGTGCCGCGCGGCATCCTCTTCCACGAGTACGACTACGACGAAGAGGGCATGTGCCTCGGCGGCAACTGCATCATCCCGACCAACCAGAACCACAACAACATCCAGTACGACTTCGAGAAGCTCGTGCCTGAGCTCGTCGCCCAGGACAAGAGCGAGAAGGAGATGGAGCTGGCGCTCGAGATGCTGGTGCGGTCCTACGACCCGTGCATCTCGTGCTCCACGCACTACCTCGACGTCAAATTCGTGCGCTGAGTGATGTGCGCTACCTGGTCGGCGTAGGCAACTACATGGCGGGCGACGACGCCGTCGGTCCGCGTGTGGTCGAGCATGTCGTGGTCAACGGCCTCGAGCGTGGGTTCGAGGCCGTTGACCTCTCCACCGATGCGCTCAGTCTGGTGGCGTACCTGAACGCCGAGACTGAGGCTGTGCTGGTGATCGATGCGGCGCAGCTCGGTCTGCCCCCCGGTGACTACCGCTTCTTCTCACCGGACGAGGTGGAGACGCAGAAGGATCTGAGCGGCGTGACGACTCATGAGGGCGACGTGCTGAAGGTGCTGGGGCTGGCACGTGACGCCGGCTACCCGATCCCGCCCGTCACGATCATGGGCATCGAGCCGTACGACATGGAGAGCGGGATCGAGCTATCCGAGTGTCTGAGCGAGCGCGTCACGGCATATGCCGCTGCAGCGATCGAACGCCTGGCGGCGCTGTGAGCGGACCTCGTCGCCCCCTGCCCTCACGCCGTCGGCGCCGGCGGGACGGTCAAGGTGAACACGCTGCCCTTCCCCTCTTCGCCCTCCGCGGCGAGGTGGAACTGGTGGAGATCAGCGATCTCACGAGCGATGGTGAGGCCCAGCCCGGCGCCGTCCTGGTGGTGCTTGACGGCGGAGTCGGCCCGGTAGTCTTCGTCGAAGATCCGCGGAAGGCAGCGCGCCGGGATGCCGATGCCGTGGTCGCGGATGGAGACCGCGAGCCGGCCGTCGCGCTGCGCCTCGACGGAGACCTCCACCAGCCCGTGGTCGCGGGAGTAGATCAGCGCGTTCTGGAGGAGCTCGGCCAGGAGCGTGGCCATCTTCTGAGGGTCGCAGTCCACGAGATCGGGCCCGTGGTGGGGCTGGAGCCGGATCTCGATGCCGCGCTCGTCGGCGAGTGCCGCGTGGCGATCGACTGCCTCGCTGATCGTCTCGTTGAGGTGGACCGTGCTCATTTCGAGCCCGTCGCGATCGATGCAGCGCAGATCGGCCAGCATCCGCCTCTTGGCAAGGGCGTCGAGGGCCGCGTCGCACCGGGAGTGGATCTTCTCCATGAGCTCACGGGTGCGCTCGGGGAGCTCACCCGTGTAGCCGCCGAGGATCACGTTGACGTAGCTCTGGATCGAGGACAAGGGCGACTTGATCTGGTGCGAGGCCTGCCTGATGTAGCGGGCCTTCTCGACGTTCGCACCCTTGACCACGTCAGTCAGCTCCGCGAGCACGTGAGAGAGAGTGCGCACGCCGGCGGCGCAGAGCAGGCAGCTGTTCGGATGCTTGCTCGTCTGCAGCGCCGCGAGGACTTCCGGCTCGCCCGTGGTCTCCAGGATCAGGTCGACGTCGGCGTCGGCAGAAAGCTCGTCGAAGTGGACGTCGCTGCGACAGCAGATCCCGTGCTGCCGGGCGAGCAAGACCCCTGGAGCAACTGGGTCGGCGTCGAAGACGTAGCGGACCTCGATCCGCGGGATGTCCAGGAGCGCCTCGAGAAGGGCGTGGCCACGATCCCTCGCGCCCACCAGGGCGATGATGTCCGTATCCTGTCCCACTGTGTCCTGCCTTCTGACGACCACGGCCGTGATATCTGGGCCGCGGAGCCCGAGCCTGACATCCAAATGGAGGTATGTCGTGAAGCGAGTCTACGTCATCGACGATGAACCGAGTATCGTGGAGTCTGTCTCGATAGTCCTCAAGAGCAAGGGGTACGAGGTGGGGTCCCAGAACGACGACAAGGACGTTGTCGACCACGTCGTCGCCTTCGGCGCCGATCTCGTCATCATCGACGTGATGCTCCCCGAGGATACTGGAGCCGGATTCAAGATGGCACGCGCCCTCAAGGCAGACGAGCGTACCAGTGGTCTGCCGCGCATCATGCTCACCGCCGTCAACGAGGCAGGGATCTACGTGGGAAGGTTCTCCAACAAGGACCTGGACGACGCATGGCTCCCCGTGCAGGATTTCGTGGAGAAGCCGGTCGTCCCCGAGGTGCTTCTGGCGAAGGTCGAAGCTCTCTGCCCAAGCTGACGGAGCGGGAGCCCTTTCTGTCACGGGCGCATCGCTTGACGAGGGCTGCGAGTTAGCCACGCCTGTTGGGCCATGTCGCCTGTCCGTGCCGGACTCATCTCCGGCGAGAGGAGGCTGGTGCGCGACCGGTTTGAAGCCTGGGACAGGCACCGTCTCGGGAGCCGTGTTTCAGGGATAGGACGATGACGCCATCCGTACCAGGCCAGAGCGGTCTTTCGGATGCCGCGCCGGAGGGCTTCTTGCCTGAATTGTTGCCAGATGCCGACATTCTGCCGACGAGGCAAGTCGTGACCATCGGGCATGCCGGAGCACGAAACGAGACGGGGCGGCCGCCGGCCGCGGCCTGCGGCTTGAGGGGCTGCGCGACCTAGCGCCCCTCTAAGGACTCCACGAAGGCCACGAGGTCGGCGGCGACGCGCGCCGCGTCTTCCCAGTAGAAGGCGTGGCCACCGCCCTCGTAGACCAGGAGCCGTGCTCCTGGGATCCCCGTCGCAAGGGCCTCCTGCTCGCTGCGCGGCAGGATGGCGTCCCGGTCGCCCCAGACCACGAGCGTCGGCGCCGCGACGGCCCCGAGCTCCGGCGAGAGATCATCCTCGAGCAAGGCCGCGATCGTCGCCTTCCACACGAACGCTGGTGCCTTCAGGCTTTCTTGGACCAAGATCTCGAGCATGGCCTCTGGTACCGGCCGTACGACTATCGAGTCGAAGAAGTCGCGCACGAAGCCGGGATCGATGGGATCCGCCAGCTGTGAAAGCGTCGAGTCCCACGCCTCGCGCACGGCGGGCTTGTCGCTCAGCCGGAGCGGTGAGCCGAGGAGCACGAGGCCGAGCATGCGCTCAGGGTGGTCGAGGGCGAGCCGCAGGGCGACCTGACCGCCGCTGGAGGCCCCGACAACGACAGCTGCCTCGATGCACAGTGCATCCATGAACGCCACGAGGTCGCCGGCGAAGTCGGCCGACCGATAGCCGGACTCCGGCCGGCTGGCGTCGCCGTGGCCGCGCAGCGTTGGGGCGACGGCGTGGATGGAGTCGGGCAGGTGCGCGAGCAGCGCCTCAAAGGCGCGCCCCGAGTCGCCGACGGCGTGCACGAACAGGACGGTGCGCGCTGTCGGGTCGCCCTGCTCGATGTAGGGCATCCGTACCCCGCCCGCCAGCTCGACTGCGGCCACCTGCTCGCCCACCTCGCTAGCGCCGGCGTTGATTCTCGAGGCGGCCACGCCGGCGAAGGTGATGTCTTCAGACAATGGCGCCACTCCTCCATGATCGGGCCCGGCAGGATGCTCATATGGAGCTCGCACGTGGTCCTGGGGATGTGCCCAGTTTGGTCGGCGGCCTAACGATGGCGCCGAAGGCCTTCTCAGCAGCGGTTGTCCGAGCCGTGCCCATCGTACGAGCGCGCGGTGCTGGCGCCAGAACACACCCTTATTGTCCGGCGAACACCAGCCCGCAATCGGCGCCGCCTCTTCCTGCATAGCCGGGATGGCGCGAGGAGGTGTCGAAGAGGATCGAGATGGTGGCGTGTCTGAGGCGCTCGGAGACGGCTCCGGCGTCTTCCCTGCTGGTCCTGGCCTCACGGCGCCGGGTAGAGTACCGACCGTGGATCCAACCTCGCAGCTCAGCCGTCTCAGCCGCCGCCGCTACATCGCTCTGATCGCTTCGCTGGGCGGCCTGTGGACCATCGGACCATTCGCGACCGACCTCTACCTGCCATCCCTGCCCACGATCTCCGCCGACCTCGGCGCCTCGCAGCAGGCGGTCGCCCTCACCGTGACGACGTTCCTGGTCGGGCTCGCCCTGGGTCAGATGCTCGCGGGACCGCTCAGCGACACCTATGGACGGAGACGGCCGTTGCTCGTCGGCCTCGGGGTCTTCACTGTCGCGGCCCTGGTCTGCGCCTTGGCGCCGTCAGCGGAGATCCTCATCGTCGTGCGCCTCGTGCAGGGCCTCGCCGGCGCGTCGGGGATGGCGATCGCCAACGCGGTCGTCACTGACTACGCGCGCGGGCGCCAAGCGGCGCGCCTACTCTCCCGACTGGCGCTCGTGGGCGGCCTGGCGCCGATCGTGGCTCCGCTCATCGGCGCCCAGCTCCTGCAGTTCATGTCGTGGCGCGGGTTGTTCATCGTCCTCACCGGCATCGGCCTGGGACTCATCGCCCTCGTTTGGTTTGGCCTGTCCGAGAGCCTGCCTCGCGAGCGCCGTTCCGCGACCGGCTTCGGTCCGCCGCTGCGCGCATTCAGGATGCTCTCGCGCGACTTCGGGTTCATGGGCTACACGCTCACCGGGTCGCTGGCCTTCATGGCCTTCTTCGCCTATCTCGCGGGATCGTCGTTCATCTACCTGGAGCTCTACGGTGTATCGCCGACCACGTTCAGCCTGCTGTTCGCCGTGAACGCGGTCGGCATGCTCTCCGCCAATCAGCTGAACCATAGGCTGCTGGCCAGGTTCTCGCCACGGCAGTTGCTTGGCGCCGGCCTGGTCGTGAACGCTCTGGCCAGCGTCGCCGTGCTTGTCGTGCTCGCCTTGGGCGGCATCGCCGTGTGGGCCCTTGCAGTCCCGCTCTTCGTGATCATCGCGAGCCTCGGCGTCATCTTCCCCGACTCGACGGCGCTCGCCCTCTCGCTGCACCCAGACGTAGCTGGCTCAGCGTCGGCGTACTTCGGCACGCTGCGCCTCGGACTCGGCGCCCTGGCCACTCCCCTGATTGGCGTCGGCGGCGTCGTGAGCGGGCTCTCGATGGGGCTGGTGATCGCTGTCTCGGGCATCCTCGCCGTGATTCTTTTCGCCGTCGTGGCGCCGCGCACCAGAGACGAAGAGGTGATCGTCGACACGCCGGAGGAGGCATCGGCCGACATGCCCGTCGGTTGATGGGAGCGGGCGGTCGAGTCGCGCCGCCCGGGCGATCGACCAGTCAGGACTTCTTGGGCCGAAGCGCTATAGTCTCTGCGGCGAGACTGCGCTTCGGTGGCGTAGGCTGTTCGTCGTGATCCAGTGGGAGGTGACGCGTGGCGCAGCTGCAGGCGAGCGGGATCGCTGGTATCCCGGCATCCGTCGACGGCGTGATCTGCGATGCCCGCGAGGCGACGATCCCCGTATACGACGACGGCCTGCTGCGCGGCGACGGCGCCTTCGAGTACGTCCACTGCTACGCGGGCCGCCCCTTCACGCTCGCCGAGCACCTCGATCGTTTGGCGCGGACCTGCGCGACGATCCGCCTGCCCTACCCGCGCGAGCGGCTCGAGGCGGAGATCGGCGCGCTGCTCGCATCGGCCGGTCCCATCTTCGCCGGGATGCGCATCGTGCTCACGCGTGGCGGCCGGCGCATCGTCTCTCTGGAACCGGCCCCGGACTCGTCGCCGGTTCGCCTGGCGTTCGTCACGGACTCGCCGCGTCTGGTGCTGGCCGGCGCCAAGAGCCTCTCGTATGCCGGCAACATGCTGGCCAAGCGTATAGCCCAGGAGCGCGGTTTCGGGGAGGCGCTCCTCACCACGTCGGGCGGCCACGTGATGGAGGCGCAGCAAGCGGCGTTCTTCTGGGTCACCATGCAGGGAGACCTCTGCACGCCGCCGCTCAGCGAGGGGATCCTGGACTCGATCACGCGCCGCGTCGTCATGAAGCATCTGGCCGTCACCGAGTGCGTCTGTCGCACGCAGGACGCGCTCGCCGCGCGGGAGGCGTTTCTCGCGGGTACGGCGCGCGAGATCCAGGCGGTGGGCGTCATCGAGGGCCGGGTCTTCGACGATCCACCCGGCCTCGTCACCCGGCGGGCGGTCGCCGCCTATCGCTGCGAGGTCGAGCAGCAGCTCGGAATGAGCGCCGCGGAGCTCTGGGCCGGTCGCTGAGCGCGCCGACGCGGCAGGTTCCGGCATCCGCGTGCCAAGCATCCGCACCGCTGCGCCTGGACTCTGTCGCTGGGCGATGGCATCGACCGCTGGCGGCCGGAATTGGAGCTGACCGCGTCCCGGACCGTCACGAAGAGGTTCTCGTCACCGGTCGCCTCCAGCGTGCCCGCTCGGCGCAGCAGATCCAGGCGCCGCACCACTTCTTCAGCGTAGCAGACGCGGACCAGCCCGGTCCGCCCAGCCTTGCGGCCTTCTGGAGCGTCGCCTCCCTGCGCCAGACCTGACCATCAGTGGTGGGCGAAGTCTCCAAAGCGGTGGCCGGTCACTTGGCGCGCATCAAGGTCGGTGCTCTGGTCCCCCTACGGCTCACAGCGACAGGCGCAGGACCTCCTACCACACCGGCGCAGCGTACGCCCGCCGCAGCGAGTGCCCGTCGAGCACCGGCGACCAAGCCGTACGAGGAATGCCGAGCCGGTCGTAGATCGTCGGCGCGATATCCTCACGGAGCCCCCGCCGCATGACGCTATTGTCGGTCGTCGCGAGGAACACGTACGGTGCGTCACCGTGGGACTTGAGCCCCTCGTCGAAGCCGTGATCCGCGGTGATGTAGACCTCGGTTCGGCCGCTCAGACCTAGAGCCTTCAGCTTGGCGAGGATCCTCCCGGTCCAGTAGTCGTCCGACTTGATGCCGTCCGTGTACTGCTGCGAGTTCTCGCCATGCGCATGGCCGACGTGATCTGGCTGGGCGAAGTGCACGAAGAAGAAGAACGGCCGCGACTTGTACTGCTCCAGGTAAGCGATCGCCCGCTGCGCGACCGTCCTGTTCTCCACCAGACCGTTATCGAAGGCCTCCATGTCGGCTACGGCGTTCGCGTAGGGCTTGCCGGCGTCGTAGTCGACGTTCCCCTTCTTGCCGACCACGGCCACGGTGACGAACTCGGGGCCGTAGCGCTGCTCAAGGCGCTCGAAGATGGTGTAGCCGTCGGGAATGGGCTGGAAGCGGGAGTTGCTGAACACGAGGTTCTTCTCCGGCTGGTAACCGGTGAGGATCTGCGCCCACCCGGCTTTGGTGTCGGTCGTCCGCACGACGTCAACGGCCACGAGCCGGCCTTCGTCGGCGACGGCACGCAGGTTGCGCAACTCGCCGCGGGCCAGGCACTCCTTGACATGACCGCGCTGGGCGCCGTCCCAGCCGATCACGATGACGTTGACGGGCGGTCGCGATGACCCGGCCTTGGCCGCCGGCGCCTCGTCGGATCCGGCGGCGATCCCAATGATGCCCGCCGCGACGAGCAGCGTCCCCACGACGACTCCGGTGAGCACCTTGGCGATTCGTTTGGCGCCTTTCGGCCGATAGACGGACGACCCTTTCATGGTGACCTCCCCTTCTCGTGGCGGCCTGCTCCCTAGCCTGCCGCGACATGGTCATCGTACGCCTCGCCTAACGGCGCGCGTCCGCCCGCAGTCGCGCTCGTAGTGAGTAACGCCCCGAGGCGGCGATTCCTTACGTCCCCGGGAAGGTCGCCCGCCTTGTAGCGTCGATCCCTACATCTTCAGGGAGTCCAGTAGCCCGTAGACCAGGAGCGCCGGCACCGCCCGCACTGTGCCGGGTCCCAGGAATCAGCGGCGCCTGCTCATCACCGGATCGCCATCAATTCCTGCGGAAGAGGCATCCCCCGTAGTCTCGACGCTCGTCCAGTCGCTCCTGAACCCCGCGAAGTAGGCGCGGAACACGGCGCGCTGCCGGCTCTTCAGGACCTCGCGCTCCGGGTCGTCGTACAGCGCGTCGTATTCAGCCCAGCCATGAGCCAAAGCCCAGGCCGCGTGCAGGAGCGCGAAGACGTCTCCCTCATCGCGGGCGACGAGGGCGCCGTCCTCGATCGCGCCGCGCACGAGACCGAACATACGGTTCACGAACTGATTGGGAAGGATGGCGGCGCGGTCCGAGGGCGCGATGGCGGCAGCGGTGGTGAGGAGCAGGCGCCGCTCCCCCGGGTGGGCGCGGGCGTAGTCGAGGTAGGCGAGGCACAGCTCGACGAGCTGCTCGGCCGGCGGCATATCGTCGGGCACCTGAGCCATGTGATCCCCCATTCGCCTGAGGCCACGCTGCGCCAGAGCGGCGACAATGGCGTCCTTGCTGGGGAAGTAGCGGTAGAGGGAAGGGGCGCTGCCGAAACCGGCGCGCATCGCGAGCTCGCCGAGGTTGAGGGCATCGACGCCGCGTTCGGTGACCAGTTCGGCGGCGGCGTCGAGGATCTCGTCGCAGGTCTGCGCATGACGCGCCGCCCGCCGGTCCAGGTCAGCTTTCATCGGACGGGCTCCCGACGGCCGCATCTTCCGGGCATATGACCGGGTCCTTGACGGGGCCTTCGATGTTGATCCGGGGCAGCCACTCGAGCCAGCGGGGCATCCACCAGTAGCGGTCGCCGATGAGCGCGATGGTCGCTGGGGCCACGACGACGCGGACGATGAAGGCGTCCAGAAGGACCGCCACGGCGAGTCCGAGACCCAGTTCTTGGAGGATGATCAGTTGTCCACTCCCCAGCCCCACGAACACCGCGATCATGATCAGCGCGGCGCCGGTGATGATGCCGGCGGTGGACTGCACGCCGAAGACGACGGCGTCGCGGGAGTCGCGCGTCGCCTGCCAGCGCTCACGGATGCGGCTGAGCAGGAAGACCTGGTAGTCCATGCTCAGCCCGAACAGCACGCAGAACAGGAGGAGCGGCACCCACGACTCGATCGCCGACGCCTGGGTCATCCCCAGCAGATCGGCTCCCAGACCCTTCTGAAAGACGAGGGTCAGGACGCCGAAGGCGGCGCCCACCGACAGCAGGTTCATGAGCACGGCGGTCACCGCCACCAGGACCGAGCGGAACGCCACGAGAAGCAGGACGAAACTGAGCAGGAGCACGGCGCCCACGACGATCCACAGGTAGCTGCCGATGAGATGCGATGCGTCGACGCTCGTCGCCGTCTCGCCGCCCACATAGACGGCGGCGGCGCCGTCGAACGCTTGCGGCACGAGGGAATCGCGCAGGGCGAGGAGGTTGGCGCGCGCCTCTTCCGACATCGCCTCGGGATCCTGGGTCACCTGAACGACGGCGAGCGACTGGTCGGCGCTCGTCTGCACCCCGGCGAGGGTGAACCGGCTGTCGGCCTCGACGGTCGCGATGAAGTCCTTGAGAGCGTCCTGCACCGTCGTATCCGTGAGGTCACCGTCGATGACGACGGTCAACGGTTCGCTCATCCCCGCCGCGAAGTCGCGCTGCAGCATGTCGAGTCCCTGCTTTGAGGTGTAGCTCACCGGGAACGATGCGGCGCTGAATCCGCCGGTCCGCATGGAGAACATCGGGACGGTGAGCAGGGCGAGCAGGGTGACACTGAGCGCGAGCCAGAGTATTGGGTGGCGCATGGTGCGCCGCGCCGACCGGCCCCACCAGCCCTCTCTGCTCATCCGGACCGAATGATGCGGAATGAACGGCACAGCCAGGGAATCGATGCGGTCGCCGAGCAGCATGAGCAGCGCGGGGAGGAGCGTCAGCGCGGCCGCCACGGCCGCCACGACCGCGCAGATCGCCCCGATGCCGATGCTGGTGATGATCGAGATCGGCACGATGAGCATCCCCCCAAGGGCCAGCACGACCGTCAGGCCGCTGAACAGGACGGCATTTGATGCGGTTCCCCCGGCTGCGGCGATGGCCTCGGCCTTCTCGCAGCCGGCGTGCCGTTCCTCGCGGTAGCGCGAGACGATGAAGAGCGAGTAGTCGATGCCGACGGCGAGGCCGAAGGCGGCCAGCACGTTGAGCGCGAAGATCGAGAGCTCGAAGCCGTTGCCTATGAGCACCGTCAGGCCGAGGCCGACGACCACGGAGAACAGGCTGAGGATCAGCGGCAGGCCGGCGGCGACCAGGGCGCCGAACACGACGATGAGAATGACGATGGCGACGGGGACGCCGATCGCTTCGCCGCGCTTCAGATCCGCGCTGGCGAGATCCTGGGAGTCGCGGCTGAAGGCGCCGGGACCGGTGACGGCGACGGCGAAGCCCGACGCGCCGTTCGCCTGGGTCACCACCTTGAACAGACCGTCGATGTGGTCGGCCGCTTCGTCGGATGAGGTCGCGAGCTCCACTCTGAGGATCGTCGTGTGGCCATCCTCCGACGTGAGCGCTTTCTTGACGCGTTTGTCGAGCCCCTTGTCGTACGCGCTGGTGACAGCGGCAATGTCCGCTTCCGGCAGTGCCGCGATCGCGTCGCGTATGCGGGTCACCTCCTCCTTGAACGCATCGTCGTCGACCGTGAGGTCGTCGCTGTGAATGACGACGACTTCCGTGTCGCGGTTCGTCAGCGACTTCGCCGAGGCGAGCGCCTGGTTCAACTGTCGGGCGCCTGTGGAGACCGATGAGAGACCGTCACTGAGCTTGGTCGAGCCGATCTCGAGCATGCTTGTGCCCTTCGCGACCTTCCCAGCGCCCTCGGCGGCGTCCTGGACGCCGGATGCGACGCTGGATGTCCCCGTGGCGAGCGCCGCAGAGCCTGCCGCCAACTCCTGCGAGCCGGCCGTGGCGGACCAGATGCCCCCGGCCAGCGCGTCGCCTCCGGTGGCCAGCGTGCTCATCCCTTGATCGATCTGCTCGGCGCCGCGGGCGCTTGCGTCGAGTCCCGCGGCGAGCTTGCTCGCGCCGAAGGCGAGGTCGGAGGCGCCCACGGCGACTTGGCCGGCGCCGGTCGCCACCGCTGCCGTCCCTGCGCTGGCAGACTGCAGGCCGCCGGCCAGCGAACTGGAACCCGCCGCGAGCTGCCCGGAGAGCGCCATGATCTGGCGGTACGTCGGATCGTCGGCCGCCTCCGGGTGCGACGCCAGGTAGCTGTCGACAAGTGCCGACAGGGTGCTGGCGCCGGTCTCGAGCTGCCCGGCGGCCGCGGATGCATCCTTCACTCCCGCGGCCGCGGCGCTCGCCCCGCCGGCAACGTCCTTGGCGCCGATCTCGAGCTGGGTCGCTCCCGAGGACAGCTGCGAGGCGCCCTGGGACAGCTTCGCGACGCCGGAGCTGAGACTGGTCACGGCGCCGTCCATCTGGTCGAGTCCCGAGCTCAGCCTCGAGGCGCCGGCGGAGGCGTCGGTGAGTCCGCTGCTGAGGGCGCCGGCGCCGGAGCTCGTCTGTTCGGCTCCGGAGCTCACCGCGCCTGCCCCATCGGCGAGCTCACCCAAACCGCTGGAGAGCGACTTGGCGCCGGCGGCCACCTTGTCGGAGCCTTTCGCCAGCGCGCCTGCGCCCTTGTCCGCCTTGACGAGGCCGTCGGCGAGCTGCTCGACCGCTGTTCCCAGCTGTGCGACTCCGTCGCCGCCGCCGTGTTCTTCGATGAGGTCCGTGGCGGCGCGCGAGTCTGGCTTGTTCAGGAACTTGAAGGACGACGTGAACACGTCGCCCCACAGAACGTACACTGCGGCCGACGCCACGAGCAGCGCCACCCAGAGGGCGATCGTCAGACGAGGCCTGCGCGCGCTCGCGACCGCGAGGCGCTCGGTGAAGCCGGGACGAGTCATGGTCTACGATGCTAACACCATTCGCACATGGGAACATCGTTTGCGCTCTCGCGTTCACGAGCCTCCCTCTCGCTCGCAGATGCCCCTGTGAACAGAGTGAATACGGTGAAGAGACCAACGGTGTGATAAGACTGAGGTCGTGCTCCGGCAACGCACGTACAGCTCAAGGCGAGGAGGGGAGAGGCCGTGAAACATCTCTTGACGGTGATCGCCGCGTGTGCGGCGTTGCTGACGATGTCGGCGGTGTACGCGAGCCCGGCGGACTGCGCCGCATGGACGCCGCAGTCGTCTGGCGCGACCGGCTTCTTCTCCGGCGTCAGTTGCGTCGACGCCGCCCGCGCCTGGGCCTGCGGCCAGGACGGCACCATCGTGCGCACTACGGACGGTGGTCTCACTTGGGACAAGCTCGCAACGGACGTGCCGGGTGACGAGGAGATCACCGACGTCGAGTTCGCGAGCCCGACGTGCGGATGGGCGACCGGCGTCGCCAACGCGATCCTGCGCACCACGAACGGCGGCACGACATGGTCGTCACAGAGCTGGCTGGGCTCCATCTATCCGCCCAGGCTTCTGGCGGTGTCCGCCGTCGATGCCTCACATGCCTGGATCGGCGCCTACGAGACGAGCAACTGGATGAACTGGAACACCTACCAGAGCGTCTTGCTCGGCACGAGCGATGGGAAGACCTGGTGGTCACCGAGCGGTGTGGTCGTGGGCGACTACGGGCACGGGATCACCGGACTGGACTTCGTCGATGTCAGTCATGGCTGGGCGGTTGCCGACAACGCTGTCACGAGCAGCTCCGATGGTGGTCGCACCTGGACCCCGCTGCTCTTCATCGATGTGGCCAGCAGCTTCGGCGATGTGAGCTTTGCCGATGCTCAGAACGGGTGGGTCGTCGGTGAGGATTCCTCGTACGAGGGCTTCGTCATGCACACCTCGGATGGCGGCCAGAGCTGGTACCGGCAAGCGGAGGACGAGATAGCCGCCGGCGCCGTCAGCGGCGTGAACGCGGTGTGTGCGGTGAACGCGAGCACGGCTTGGGCGGTCTGCGAGGGCGGCTTCGTGTTGCACACGACCGACGCCGGCGCCACCTGGGCACGCGAGCGGCCGACCACACAGGATCTCAACGACGTTTCGTTCATCAGCGCCGAGACCGGCTGGGCCGTCGGCGACGCCGGCGTTGTCTTGCGGCATGGGCCCGCTCCCGAGCTCGACGACAAGCCGCCGACCTGTGTGGCGATCAAGAATGCGAGCGTCGTCAAGGGCGGAAAGGTCGCTTTGCCCTTCAAGGTCAGCGATCCGTCGCCCAGCTGTGGCAAGGCGAAGGTGACGATCACCATCAAGCGTGTCAGCAAGATCGTCAAGACGATCAGCCTCCCCAGCGTGCCCACCAACAAGGTCAGCTCGTATTCCTTCCGGGTCACGCTGGCCAAGGGCGCCTACACCTGGACGGTGAAGGCCACCGACATCGCCGGCAACGTCGGCAAGGTGAGTGCGGCGAAGAAGCTGACCGTCCAATAGGGGCGAGAGGTCCTGGTCTTGAGGGCCGTTTCGCTACCGCCAGCGTGTCGACCACCCGCACGATCACCGCGTCGATCATGGGCGTCAGCTCCACGCAGCGCCTCTCCGCGGTGCGCTGGGGCGTGGCCGGCAATCGGGACCTGGGTCTTCCAGTAGGATCGGTCCCGGCAACTCAGGTCAGGAGCCATCGTGAAGGCCATCGTGCACACCAGGTACGGTCCTCCGGACGTCCTCCGGCTCAAGGAGGTCGAGCGACCTGTCCCTAAGGACGATGAGGTCCTGATCCGCGTCCATGCGACGACCGTGAACCGGACCGACTGCGGGTTCCTCCGGGCTCGACCATTCTTCGTCAGGGTCGTCAGCGGTCTTCGCCGACCCAAGGCGACGATCCTCGGCAGTGAGCTGGCCGGAGAGGTGGAAGCCGTCGGCAGGGACGTGACGTCATATAGGCGGGGCGACCAGGTCTTCGGGCTGACCGGCCTTCACTTCGGCGCTCACGCCGAGTACGTGTGCCTGCCTGAAGACGCTGCCATCGCCAGGAAGCCGGCTAGCATGGATCACGAAGAAGCCGCGGCCGTCTGCGATGGCGCGATGCTCGCCGTCGCCTTCATCAGAAGGGCGCGTCTTGTGGAAGGGCAGCGCGTCCTTGTCAATGGAGCCTCCGGATCCATCGGTTCCGCCGCCGTGCAACTCGCCACGTCCTTCGGGGCGGAGGTCACGGCGGTGTGCAACACGAAGAACCTGGAGCTGTTGCGATCCTTGGGCGCCGACGCGGTCATCGATTACACCCGTGAGGACTTCACCAAGTGTGGTCAGGTGTTCGACGCCGTCTTCGACGCGGTCGGCAAGAGCTCGTTCCGGCGTTGCAGCGACCTGCTCAAGCCGGGCGGGGTCTACCTCTCTTCAGAGCTTGGCTTCCTGGCGCAGAACCCTCTGCTCTCACTTTGGACCCCGGGGATCGGCGGCAAGAAGATCAAGTTCCCGATCCCCAAAGTGAGCCAGAAGGACGTGTGCCTCTTCAAGGAGCTCGTCGAGGCAGGCAGGTACAGGGCGGTCATCGACAGACGCTACCCCCTGGAGCGGATCGTCGAGGCATACCGGTACGTCGAGACGGGGCAGAAGACCGGGAATGTCGTGATCACCACGTAGACTGATCCGCCCGAGCGTGTCGGGCGATGGGCGCGGCACCCGACCGTCCAGGATGTGGCCGTGAGCGAAGATGGTCGTGAGCAAGGATCCCCAAGGCACGCCCGACCGGGTGCGAGCGATGCGGCTGCGGACGGGCTGTCGCCCGGGTACGAGTTGCGCGAGGCTCAGCGGCTGCTGGCCGCGGGCGAAGCTGGCGCCGCGGCGCAGCGCCTGCGCCGCTTGGTCGCCCGCGGCCCCCTGCCATCCTCCCTCGAGGCGGACGCCCGCTACCTCCTCGGTGGCGCGCTCGGTGCGAGCGGCGACCGCGACGGCATGAGCGCAGAGTGGGCGGCGGTGCTGCGTCTGGACGCCGCCGCCGCGCCCTCCGAGTCGCTGCTGGCTCTGGAGGAGTTCGAGGCGGTCGCCGAGGCGGCACTGGCCGAGCTGCCGCAGGAGCACCTCGATCGGCTGGGCAACGTCGCCATCCTGGTCGCCGAACGCCCCTCTGCGCAGATGGTGGCCGGCGGGATCGACCCGCGCATCCTTGGCCTGTATCACGGCGTGCCTTTGGCGCGGCGATCGGTCAGCTTCGGCGCGCCGTACGCCGACACCATCCACCTCTTCCGCGCCAATCTGGAGCGCGTCTCGGCGACGCGCGCTGCACTGGCCGAACGCATCCGTATCGTCGTGCTGCACGAGACGGCCCACTTCTTCGGCTACACGGAGGCGCAACTGCGCCGCATGGGGCTTGCCTGAGGCGGCGCACCGACGGACACTGCCGCGAATGCGGGTCGCGCCGCTCGGCGCTGCCGCGGGCTTCTGCCGGCGCCGGAAGGTACCTGCCGTCCCGCGAACACCTGCCCCACGATCAACGCAGCCCCTCCGGCATCGCCGGGATAGCGTGCATGAGAGGGAGGCTGGCCCGAGCGACGTACAATGAGACCGACCACGATCCAGCGTCTGCAGGGAGGTTGTCATGGTGACCTATGAGTTCCGGTGCACGGACTGTAACGAGGACTTCGAGATCCAGTGCCATATGGACGAGCGCGAGGAGAAGGCGGTCTGTCCGAAGTGCGGTGGCCGGAGCGTCGAGAGCGTCCTGACCGCGAGCTTCGGCTCGCCGGCGCCCAAGAAGTACTAGCCCCGCCTTCCGTCGGCGCCGCCGCTGAGGCGTCAGAGCAGGCCGCGGGGGTTGGTCGCTCACCGCCCGGTCATCCTCGCGGTGGCCGCATCGATCCTGATGCTCGTACTTGCCGGCCCCTTCCTGTCGCTCCAAGTTGCCGCTCTTCATCGGGGCGGAGTGACTTAAGTCCGGTCGAGCACTGCCGACTACTCTGAGCAGGGCCTTCGAGATGCCCGCCAGACAGGCATTGCACCCGGTCCCCGACACTGTGCGCATGCTGTCGTGTTCTTCGTACGAGGCGCGCGATCCCGGCGGAGTGGGAATCCGGCGTCCGCCGCCATGGCTACAGGGCACCAGCGTCTGGCGAAGATGGCGTGGCGATGTAGGATGCGGTGCGGGACTCTCAGCCAAAGAAGAGGTGTACTTCGAATGACGGGCCGACGGCGGAGTTGGGGTCGACCCTCCCCGGATGTCGTTTGGCAGGCACTCGCGGAATCTTGGATTCAGCCACTTCGCGATTGCGGAGGCCGACGACAGGACGGGGAGTACACGGTCAGATGTGATCGACTCGACGTGCGCCTGCCCACGACAGCGGCTTGTGCTTCAAGTTGGCGGGCCGGCCCCGCCACGGACCCTGCCCCGCAGCTTCGGCGCCCACGGCATCGGTGTCACATCGATGGATGGGCGCCGTCAGCCAGGCCTCCGCACGTGAGGCAGGAATCGGGCAGGTCCCCGGCAGGTGCGCACGGGGCGGATGGGGACGACTCATGACCGCGACCGTGATGTGGCAGATTCTCATGCTGTCACTCGCAGTGGCGGCGATCTCGACAACGATCTCCACGTCAGACATCTTCGCACCGTTCCGGAGATGGGCCAAAGAGCACCTGGGCAAGGTAGGCAAGGTCTTCCCGTGCACCTATTGCACCAGCCACTGGGTGGCGTTCGTGGCCGTTGCCTGGTTCCACCCGCGCGTCTTCGACGGATGGTGGTTCGCAAACTACGTCGTGGTGGCATTTGCGGTGATCGCGATTGCCAACGTCGTCGCACGCGTATTGCGCAGGCTCAACGATCAGTGACAGTTCCTGGCGTCAGACTGACAATGGAGTGCATCCCGAGGGCTCCTGGCTCGCTCGCGCGCGGGCTCCGGAACTCGGCCGACACTGGAGGGATTCCGACGAGGCCCATCAGCGTCTCCAGCGTTCGCGCTTGGAGACGAGTGGGATGCGGGTCCGCAAGCCAGCGGTGCGGCGATCCGTCGTGCCGACTGGGCTTCAGCACGGTGAGCTGACAGACGTGCCTCCTCGAGATCGACGTCGCGTGAACGCAGGCCGGCCTCATCGTCGCGCATCCGGGTCCCGGCTGGTCGACGGGGATTGGCTCACATCCTGAGGTTCCACGCCCACGGATCGAAGGCAGCTCCAGACCATGAACGCGGCCCACAGGGCCGTGCCGATCATCTTGGCCCCGTCTTCGGCGGCGCTGCCGGGGATGCCCCAACACTCGTTTGGAATGTCGGAAGCGATGGAGACAGCCCAGAATGCTCCCGCCGCCACGGCCAGCAGGGCGCCACCCCCTTTGAACTGCGGCCGGAACCACAGCAGTAGCGCCAACAGGATGACGGCGTACAACCCGTACTGCGCTTCCTGCGGGATGCCCACTTTCGGCAACACGCGTTCGTGGAGCATCGCGAAGTCGTCGACCAGGAGGAGGCCAGTCAGTGCGCTCGTGCCGAGGAAGAACGAAATGCGTCGATCGCGGGGATCGCGCCGCCTTAGTGCGGCCGCCGCGAGCAGCCCGGCTGTACCGGCCACGACCCAGAGGAACCACGTGACATGGGCGAGGAATCCGGTGTAGGTCTTGGCGCCGGTCTGCTCGATCACCTCCCTCGTGAAGACGCTATAGGGTTCGTCGCGCACGGCCCCGATGACCCCGAAGCCGGCCAGCAGCACGACTACGAGCGCCACGACCGCCGCACCGACGACCGCCTGTTGCCTAAGCGGCGGCCCCGGGGACCCGCCGTGCAGATCGACCTCGCCTCGCGTGGTGACGCGCTGGTCGTCTCGGTCCACTGGTCGTTCTTCCGTTGGCAGACCCGTGAGGGGGCGTGGCGGCCTATGCTCCAACGGCGGCAGGGTGATTGGAGCACCGACTTCCCCACCTACACCGACGCCCCCTAGCATCCAGATCGCACGCTTGCTGGAATGGCAGAGCAAGGCTTGGAGGTGCGATCGGTCAACTCGACCGCTGGCGTCGCTCCCGACCGAGATCGACAAAGCGGAGGCGCGTCTCATCGTTTCACGGGAGCACGGACGTGGGTAAATCATTCAAATGGACCTGCGCACCCGTATCACATCGTCATTGAACGACGTTCGCGGGCGCGGACAGCGGCTTGTGCAGCTCAACGTCGAGTTGCTCAAGGCGGAACTCAAGGCCAAAGGCGAGAAGTACGGGGTGGCCGCGGGCATGTTCTTCATGGCCGCCCTGCTGGCGCTGTACGCGCTGGGGTTCGCACTGACCACCATCGCCGTCGTGCTGGATCTTGTCCTGCCGCTCTGGCTCTCGCTGCTCATCGTCACGGTCGCCCTTCTTCTCATCATCCTGCTCCTCGTGCTCATCGGCAGGGACAGGCTGCTTCGCGCCGGGTCACCCGCGCCGGAGAAGACCATCGCCGAGGCGCGTGCCAGCATCGTCGCCGCGAAGGCGCAGTTGCGGCGTTCGGAGCCGGGCATCGCGCAAACGAGCGACGCGGCGCAGCCCGCCGCGTCGGCCGGGCCCGCCCCGGAAGAAGGGAGGCAGCCCTGATGGCCGCCGCGAACAAACCTCCCGCCCGGCGTGAGGAGGACGTCTTGCGCGACGTGCGCGCGGAGCGCGAGCGGTTCGTCGTCGCCGCGGATGGTCTCCGCGACGACATCCGTCTTGTCGCTGAGGACGCGCGCCTCCGGGCGCGGGAGGCGGCGCGGAAGGCCGCGCCCGCGGCTGCCGCCACCACGGCGGCCTTGCTCCTTGCTGCGATGTTCTTGCGGCGCCGCAGCCGGGATGGGCGCCGCTGACAGAGCGTCTCCGCGGCGCACTCCGCGGGATCTCCGAGTTGTCAAGACGCATCCGCGCGTGTCAGGATGCTGCATTCCGCCAAGCGTGTCATCTGTCAAGGAGTGTGCAAGTGGCTGCAATGATCATCGCGTCGGTGCTGAGTTTCTTCTGGTGGGTGGTCATCGTCATCGCTTGGGTCATGTTCCTCACCGTCACGATGGCCATCGCTCGGAGTAAGGGCCGCAGCCCGCTCCTCTGGGGCCTTCTGGCCATCTTCCTCCCGCTCATCACCGTCATCATCCTGCTGCTGATCCCGGATCGTTCCAGAGGCTAGCTCTCGGGCGCGTCCGGCGTCCTCGCGCGGTACCACCTCGCGGAAACGAACGGGTACTCTAACGTCGCGGCGCAGCACGCTGCCGTGCACGATCGGCGCAAGGCCCACGCTTCTGGGGCGACCGGGCATCACGGAACAGGGAGTACATCATGCGAAGGCCGCTGAACATCGCTGTGGTCATCGTCAGCGGCATCGTCGGCGCATATGTCGGCTACTGGCTGGGCGATGCCGCCGGATGGAGTGAGAACGCCGAATGGCCGTGGACGTTCGGCGGCGGAAGAGGCGCCATCCTCCTGGCCTTCGGCATGTCGGTCCTCTTCGTCATTGTCGCCTCAGCAATCATCGTCCTCCTCCAGGGTCGCGGGGTACGGCAAGCTCTGGAGTTCGGTCTTCCGGCGCGAGCCAAGGTGCTGAGTATCAAGAAGACGGGCGAGAAGAGCGCAACGGATGACGGTGAGTACGAGCAGGTGCACTGTGAGCTCGAGGTCAGGCCCCGGGACGGAGCGCCGTACCGCACGCGGATCACTCAGTTCCTCACCGTAGGATACCTGCAGAGCCTACGGCCCGGCGAGATGGTCCCGGTGCGCTACGATCCCGCCCGGCGGGCCAGCGTCGCCATCATCGAGCCCGCCGCTCCCCGACGCAAGTAGGAGTGTTCCCCGCCTCTCCTCCTGAGGGCCGCGTCGCGCCCGCGATCCCCGCGCCGCTCTGTGGCGGAGGGCCGCCGGGCCCTATACTCGCGGTACGGCAACGGAGGAGGAGGCAGAGATGTCAGGTCACGCGAAGGCCGAGCTCATCCAGGTCTACTTGTGGGAGGCAGGCCAGGGACGTCCGCCCTTCAGCTTCGAGCCGGGCGCGCTCGAATATCTTCCGCCCGATGCTCCGCTGCCCCAGGTCGGGGACACCATCCTGCTGCCGCGAAAGGTCACAGGAGACACCAAGGCGCAGGCCTTTGCCTGGGGCGGTACGCTCGCGCCGTTCCGCGTCATCGAAGTCGAACATGTGTACTTCCGTGACAGCTCAGAGGAGTTCCTCCTCGCCAATCCCAAGCCGGCGCAGTACGTGAGGACCATGATCGCCGTGCGTCGCTTCACGCCGGAGCAGTTCAACGCCGACCCCGGGCAGGCCGTCGGGTGAACGCCTCCTGACGAGGGGGGATCCGTGAGGGAGACGCCCGTCGATCCCGCCTCGGCAGACGCAGTCACCCAGAGATGGCTGGAGGGACTCTGCCGGCGCACTGACGACGTTCTCTGGAGGAGCTACCGCTTCGCTCTGGGAGAGGCCGAAGCGCTGTGGCCGCGCGTCATGTTCCCTCTGAAGGGCCATGAGCGGCGGGTCAGCGAGCACGAGGCGCGCTTCGCCTTTGTCGCCGCGCTGCTCGCCGAGGCCGGCCCAGAGCCATGGGCGTTCGCCGCCGAGGTGCCGACCAGGCTCTCCTACCGCTTTGCGCAGCACGGCGCCGGCGCCAAGGCGCAACGCGCGCTCACGGATCTCGCGCTCTATCGGCATGGTCACGATGAGCCGGCCCTGGCTGTGGAGTTCAAGTCGGGGGGGCGACTGGGCAAGGCCGAGATCGACGAGGGCATCCGCAAGGAAGTCGCCAAGATCCTTGCCGAGCAGCCTGACGCTCTCTGGTTCCATGTCGTGCGCGGCGCCAATGGCGCGACCCTTCAAGGGCTCCTGCGCACCCTGGATGCGGCGATCTCGCGACTCAGCAGCCCTCACAGGCTGAGCGACTACATGGCGCCGGGCAAGCTCGTCGAGCCGCGCGCCAAGACGATCGCCTTTCACATCTGCATTCTCAACCCAGACGTGACGGCCTCCATCCATCGCGTGCTCGAGTACGTGCCCGGGAAGCCGGCGAGCGACTTCTTCACGATCGAGGTCTCGGCGACGCGCGCCTCGCTCGAGATCGCGGATGGACAGGGCTGGAGCGTCCATCGGAGCGTGACGGCTGCGCTCACCTGAACGGCGTGGCGCCTTCGCGGCCGCGCGTGCATCGGGAACGCCCCCGGCGGGTAACTCCTTGTGGTAGCCCCCGGGACGAAAGGAAGACCAATGGCGTTCATCGACAAGACACGAGAGATCGCGGCGGATGTGAAGGATGTCTACGAGATCTGGACGGCGTTCGAGGACTACCCGAAGTTCATGGCGACCATCGAGACGGTGACCGTGGTCCAGGCCGACCGGCTTCACTGGGTCGCCGTGGTCGAAGAAGACACCTATGAGTGGGATGCCGACATCGTCGAGCACGTGGCCGACGAGAAGATCACGTGGCGCGCCGTGGACGGCCGCGAGACCGGCGAAGTGCGTTTTGAGAAGCTCGCGGCCGACAGGACAAGGGTGACCTACCAGCTCGAGTACGATCCCGCGGCTTGGGACTGTGACGTCGCGACGGTGAACAGCTGGATGAACAGCCGCGCTGACGAGGATCTCGACCTCTTCAAGGAGATTGTCGAGGTCATCTGAGGGCGCGGCGCCCTAGCGGGCGGCCTTCACGGGCAGACCCCACACGGTCCCTGGTGGGGCGGCCGCGGGCTGCGGCAGCCTGATGGCGAGCACGGCGACCAACAGCGGGAGCGCCGCCATGGCGTAGAGCACCGCGCTCGGCCCCGCGCTGTCGCCGAAGAGGCCGAGCGCGGCGACGATCAAACCGCCGACGCCGCCGCAGACGCCGATGGTCAGGCCTGTGGCCAGGCCCATGTGCGCCGGCAGGTACTCCTGCGCCAGGACGAGCACGACACTCATGTTCGCGTTCACGGCGACCCCGATGACGATCATCAGGGGGATCATGGCGCCATAGCTCAGACTGGGCAGCAGCGCGATCGCCGGCGCCAGCACCAGTTGCGGCGCGATCAGCACGAAACGACGTCCAAAGCGCTGGGCGGCGATGCCACCGAGCAGCGTGCCGGTCGCCGCCGCGGCGAGCAGCACACTCGTCATCACGTTGCTCGCCGCGGGGCTGGCGGACCGTGCCTCGACGAGGAACAGCGGCACGAACGTGAGGAGCCCGATGGCGACGCCGCTGGCGACGCAGAAGAGCGCGGCCAGGCAGGCGAACGCGCGCCACTCCGAGCCGAGCCCCCCTGCTTGCCGATGCCGCGGCTGTTCCCCCATCGGCTTCAGGCGGAAGCGCCGCAGGGCCGCGCCGACGATCACCGCGGCGGCGATCGGGATGAGGGCGATGAGCGGCGTCCCGTGCAGCCCCAGAGGCGCGAGCACGGCCGCGACCACGAGTGGGCCGAGCGCGTAGCCGACCCCACCGCCGACGGAGAACACGCCCATGTCGGCGGTGACGCGGCTGCTCGAAGCGTGTCGCGCCCAGCGGGCGCCCTCGGGGTGGTAGGCGGCCACCCCGACGCTGGAGACGGCGACGGCGAGCAGCGTGAGGGGATAGCTCGCCGCGTAGCCGATCGCGCCGATGCCGAGGCCGGCGAAGACGAGCCCGCCGGGCAGCAGCCAGTGCGCCTCGCTGCGGTCTCCATGGGCGCCGACGAGCGGCTGGAAGAGGGCGTTCGCGACGCTGGCGGTGAGGGCGAACACGCCAGCGGCGGCGTAGCTGTAGTGCCGCTCCACGACCAGGAAGGGCAGCAGCGCGAACAGGGCGCCCGAACAGAGGTCGGCGGCGCCGTGCCCCAAAGAGAGCACGAGCAGCGTGGCGCGAGAAGCAGGTCGACGACTCGCGGCGCCGCTCATGCGGCGCCGGAGCGGCGGCTCTGCCTCAGCGACGCAGCGAGCCGGGCCATGTGCTGCGCTTGTTCTCCCTGCGCGTCATCATGGGAGTGTACCGCGGGCTCAAGTGCACGTGCGCCCTTCACGTGGTATGAATCGGACGATCTGCTACGACGACCGGGGGCAACGAGGTGGACGATCGGGGCGTGCGCATCCTGCTTGCGGATGACGACGAAGCCATTCGCGAGATGATCCGCTATCCGCTTGAGCAGGAGGGCTTCGACGTGGTCGTCGCCGTAGATGGGGTCCAGGCTCTGGACATCATTGCGCGGACCCAGATCGACCTCCTGATCCTCGACCTCATGATGCCGCGTCTGGACGGCATGGAGGTGTGCCGCCGGATCCGTGCCACCAGCGCCGTCCCGATCATCATGCTGACCGCACGGTCGGACGAACTCGACCGGGTGCTCGGCCTGGAGATCGGCGCGGACGACTACGTCATCAAGGAGAACCTCAGCTTGCGCGAACTCACGAGCCGCGTGCGGGCGGTGCTCCGCCGGACGAAGCAGCCGGACGCAGCCGAACCACCAGGCAGCGGCGTCATCGGTGCCGGTGAGCTCGAGGTCGATCTGGGGCGACGCCTCGTCTTCATCGGCGGCAAGCGAATCGATCTCCCGTACTACGAGTTCGAGCTCCTCTGTGTCATGATCCAGCACCCTGGTCGCGCCTACAGCCGTGCGCTCCTGCTTCATCTGGTGTGGGGTGATGCCGACTACCGCGACGAACGCACCGTCGATGTCCACATCCACTACCTTCGCGAGGCCATCGAGCCCGATCCCAGGAAGCCCGAGTACATCCTGACGGTGCGCCACATCGGCTACCGTTTTCGTGAGACCGGGAAGTGATCCGCGCCGCCGTGGGGCTGCTCTTCGGTTCCATCAAGTACTGGCTCACGCTGCTGTTCTTGGTGGTTCTCACGCTGGCAGTGGGGATCGTGTACATCTACACGGTGCGCGAGACCGAGACGCGACTCGTGAACGAGCGTCTCACCGAGCTGAAGAGCAGCGCGCCGCTCATCCAGGAAAGCCTCTACGCCAGTCTTCATCCCGATCCCAAGACCGGCCGCATCACCTACGATCGGCAGACTCTGGAGCAGCAGGTGGGCTCCTTCGACAGTCAGCTCAACGCGAGGATCGTGGTGGTGAGTCCGTCCAACTCGCTCATCGTCGACTCCCGGGGCACCCCGGCCTTCTTCGTTGCCGACTATCCTCTGATCTATCGGGCCCGGACGGCGGTCAGCACGGAACTCGGCACCGTCACTGTCGACGGCATCTCCTACGCCGTGGCTGCGGTGCCGATATCGCGTCCGGGCCGGGGCGTGGTCGGCGAGGTCGTAGTTCTCTCCTCACTCAAGGATGTCGACGCGGCCGTGGCGGCAGTCAAGCGCGAGCTGACTCTGGCGGCGCTGTTCGCCGTCATCGTCGCTCTGGTCACCATCGTGCTGGCTTCGCGTCTGATCTCGCAGCGACTGAAACGCATCGAGCGTAGCGCACAGGTGATCGCCACGGGCGACTTCGAGGCCGGCATCGAGGTCGGCGTGAAGGACGAGATCGGCCGGCTCGGCCTCACATTCAACAAGATGGGCCGGCAGCTCCGGAGCGCTTTCGAGCAGCTCGAGGCCGAGAAGGAACAGGTCACGCGTGAGAAGGAGCAGGTCGATCTTCTGCTCAGCGATCTCACAGAGGGCGTCATCGGTCTCGCTCCGGATGGTGAGATCCTCGTTGTCAACCCCAGCGCTGTGAGTCTGCTGGGGATACCGGCGCCACGCGGCCAGCTTGCCCAGAGCGTCCTCCCTGCTGACCTGGTCGATGCCTGGCGCGAGTGCCGCGAATCGGGCTGCGAGGTGACCCGGGTCATTGAGCGCGGCGCTACGATCCTTGAGGCGACCGCCTATCATGTCGGCGGCGAGCCGCGGATTGACGCGATCGTGGTGGTACGCGATGCCACGGAGCAGGTCCGTCTCGATCGCGCCCGCCGGGACTTCGCGGCCAGCGCCTCCCACGAGCTCAAGACGCCGCTCTTCTCCCTCGCCGGGCTCCTCGAGTTGATCGCGGAACGAGAACTGGACGACGCTACCCGGGGTAAGTTCCTGGGCCTCATGAAACAGCAGATCGACCGCCTGACGACGGTGTCGGGGAGGCTCCTCGATCTCTCCCGCATCGAGTCGGGAGCCGCGCTCATTCAGAGAGATGAGGCCGATCTCGTGGCGGTCGTCCGGCGTACGCTGGCCGAGGCTGCCGCCGGCGCCGCGCAGAAGGGCGTCCTTCTGGACCTCCAGACCACCTCGCCCGCTCTGCCGCTCGTCTGCGATGAGCGCCATGTCCAACAGGTGCTCTCCATCCTGCTCGACAACGCGCTCAAGGCATCGCCGCCTGGCGGTCGCATCGTGGCCGACATTATCGATCGGGGCGACCATGTGCGGATCGTCGTCACGGATGAGGGCGAGGGGGTGGCCCCCGACGATGTCGAGCGCATCTTCGAGCGTTTCTACAAGGGGACCCAGACCAGCGGTGGCTCCGGGCTGGGGCTGGCCATCGCCCGCGAACTCATGGCCCTGATGGATGGAGAGGTGCACGCGGAGACGACCGAGGGTCGCGGTGGACGCTTCTCGGTGATCCTGCCCAAGGTCCAGGCGCGCATCGCTTAATACGGCTTGAACAACCGGGGAACCGTCCTCGAATCCACCTCCCGCAGTATGTATGGCGAGTCGTGCCATCCAGCCCAAATCGCCAACAGGGGGAGATGATGGAGTTCCCACATCCCGGTTCGTTCAAGCGCCGCCGTACCGCTGTGACAATCTGTCTCGCACTCGTGACACTCGTTGCTGCTCTCCTCATCGCCGCCTGCGGCGGCGGTGAGGAAACCGCCTCGACGAGTCCTTCGCCACAAGCCTCAAGTACCAAGATCGACGCCGGCTTCGCAGTCACCGCCGATCCCGCCCTCAATGCTCTGCTCCCCGACAGCATCAAGAGCAGTGGCGTGCTTCGGGTTGCCACGAACATGCCCTTCCCGCCTTGGGAGATGTATGTCGAGGAGGGCAGCGAGCAGGCCACCGGCCTCGACTACGATCTCGCCCAAGCCCTCGCGGCCAAGCTCGGCGTGAAGATGTCGTTCAACCAGACCCCCTTCGATGCGATCATCCCGGCGCTCCAGGCGGGGAAAGCGGACCTCGTGATCGCCGCCATGGGTGACACCAAGGAGCGTGAGCAGGTCCTCTCGTTCGTGAACTACGCGTACGACAGCACGGGGGTCATGGTCGTCAAGGGTAATCCCGAGGGCATCGTCACCCTCGATGATCTCTCCGGGAAGACCGTGGCCGTCCAGAGCGGCAGCCAGCAGGTCTCCACGATGACGAAGAAGAACGCGGAACTGAAAGCGGCCGGCAAGCCGGAGATCAAAGTCCTCAAGTACCCGGGCGAGAGCGATGTCTTCCTGGCTCTCAAGAGCGGGACGGCGCAGGCCGTTGCTCTCGGCTTCTTCGCGCTGGGTCACGCCGCCAAGGTGTACGACGACGGCAACGCCTTCGAGGTCGTCATCGACCCCGCCAATCCGGACGGCTACGATCCCTCCATGGTCGGCATCGGCGTGCCGAAGGACAACACCCAACTGGTCGACGCCACGCAGAAGGCACTGCAGGCCCTGATCGACGACGGCACGTACCAGAAGATCGGCGAGGCGTGGGGTATGCCGGCTCTGGTCAAGCAGGCCTTGGTCAACGAGAACTCGTTCTAAGACCATGACCGGTCCTGAAGATCCCGGGACGAGGGCGCCAGATTCGGCGCCCTCGTCCCGGGAGCGGGACGCGTTGCGGGTGCGGCCCAAGCCGATCAAGGCGATCCCGGTGCGCCACTGGGGACGCTGGATCGCCGCGGCGCTCATTCTTGTGGCCGCCGCCGCGCTCCTCGTGTCACTGGCCAAGAACCCGAACGTCGATGTGCGCACCATCGGCGAGTACCTGTTCAAGCCGCTCACCCTGCGGGGCGTGGTGGTGACGATCGAATTGACGATCGTCGCCATGGTGATCGGCACCCTGGGCGGCATGGCGCTGGCCGTCATGCGGCTCTCCGAGAACCCGGTCCTCTCGTGGCTGGCCTGGTTCTACATCTGGTTCTTTCGCGGTACCCCGCTGCTTGTGCAGATCCTCTTCTGGGGCTTCCTCGGCGCCTTGTATCCGAAGCTCTTTCTCGGTCTGCCGTTCACGGGCATCGTCTTCGCTGAGGCCCAGACCAGCAGCCTGATCGGCGCGACCACGGCGGCCATCCTGGCGCTGGGTCTCAATGAAGCCGCCTACGCCGCCGAGATCACTCGGGCGGGCATCATCTCGGTGGACCGCGGCCAGCGTGAGGCCGCGTTGTCGCTCGGCATGACCTCCGGGCTCACCATGCGCGGCGTCGTTCTGCCCCAGGCGATGCGCGTCGTCGTCCCGCCCATGGGCAACGAGACCATCACTATGCTCAAGTCGACGAGCCTCGTGGCGGTGATCTCGGGGCACGAACTGATGAGCAATCTGCAGGCGGCGTACGCGCAGAACTTCAAGATCATCCCCCTGCTCCTCGTCGCCTGCTGCTGGTATCTCTTCCTCGTGACGATCCTCAGCATCGGCCAGTCCTACCTCGAGCGCTTCTTCGGGCGGGGCTTCGGGGTGAAAGAGGCTGCAGTGGCGGAGCGCAAGACTCAGAGAAGGGAGGCCCGGCGTGCTTAGCGAGCAGCGCGCCGGGGGCGAGCCGATGGTGAGGTTCGAGCAGGTCTGGAAGTCGTTCGGCAAGCTCGATGTGCTCAAGGGTGTCGACCTGACCGTCTATCCGCGACAGACGTTCGTCCTGCTCGGGCCAAGTGGCGGCGGCAAGTCGACGATGCTGCGTTGCATCAATCACCTGGAGAAGATCGATGCTGGCCGGCTGTGGGTCGACGGCGAGCTCATGGGCTATCACCAGCGTGGCGACGCGCTGCACGAGATGAGGACGAAGGAGATCGCCCGGCAGCGCACCCACATCGGCATGGTGTTCCAGCGCTTCAATCTGTTCCCTCATATGACGGCCATCGAGAACGTGATGTACGCCCCTCGCCATGTGCTGAGGTTGTCGAGAGACGAGGCCGAGGCACAGGCGGAGACGATGCTGCGCCGGGTCGGCCTCGGCGACAAGCTCGATGTGTTTCCGGGCCAGCTCTCCGGGGGTCAGCAGCAGCGAGTGGCCATTGCCCGGGCGCTTGCCATGAAGCCGAAGCTCATGTTGTTTGACGAGCCGACATCTGCGCTCGACCCGGAACTCGTGGGGGAAGTCCTCGACGTCATGAGGACTCTCGCGCGAGAGGGCCTCACGATGATCGTCGTCACCCATGAGATCGGCTTTGCCCGAGAGGTCGCCGACGGCGTCGCGCTTCTTGACGGAGGCGTGGTCGTTGAGTCTGGCCCGCCGGGCGCAGTCCTCGTCAATCCCCGGCAGGAGCGCACGAAACTGTTTCTTTCGAAGGTGCTGTCCTGAGTCGGGTCTGACGCTGCGCAGACGGAGGTCGGAGACATGAACGTGACAATCCTCGGGGCCGGCAACGGCGGCCAGGCCATGGCTGGGGACCTGGCGAGCCGCGGGAGCGACGTGCTCCTGTACGAGCATCCCGACTTCGCGGAGGCCGTCACCGAGATCAGACGGCGGGACAACCTGATCGAGCTCACCGGAGTGCTGGAGGCCACCGGCCGTCTGCGGGCGGCCACGACAGATATCGAAGAGGCTATCGCCTTCGCAGATGTCGTCTACTTCGTGGCCCCGTCGTTCGCGCAGGCCCCCATCCTTGAGCCGGCGCTGCCCCTGTTCAGGCGGGGGCAGATCGTGGTGCTCGTCCCGGGGAACTTCGGCAGCCTCTGGTTGCGGCAGCGTCTCGTGGAGACGGGCGCAAGCGAAGGCGTCATCACCGGCGAGACTGACACACTGCCGTACGCTTGTCGCCTGATCGCACCGGGTCGCGTCGATCTGTGGGGCGTCAAGACCTACACCGGCATCGGGACGCTGCCCGGAGACCGATGCGCGGAGGTCTGTGCACTCCTTGAGCCGGTCTTCCCCGTGCCGTTTCGAACCTACGACAACGTTCTGAACGTCGGCGTGGCCAACACGAACATGATCATCCACTGCGTGACCATGCTGATGAACGCCGGGCGCATCGAGAACGACGCCCGCGGATTTCGCTTCTATGCCGACGGGATGACCGAGTCTGTCTGTGCGGTCATGGAGGCGATGGATCGCGAGCGCATCGCGGTCGGCAAGGCCTTCGGATTCAGGCTCACGACGATGTACGAAGACGCGGTGGGCACCTACGACGACGAGTGCGCCGGCGGCACACTCCATGAGGCACTGACAGGCTGCGCTGCCTACAGCTGTCATGGTATCGATTCGCCGCGTTCGATGAGGCATCGCTACCTGACCGAGGATGTACCGTATCTCCTGGTGCCCCTTGCAGAGCTCGGACGCTTATCGGGGACGCCGACGCCGGTCATCGACAGCGTCATCACCATGGCCGAGACCGTCCATGGAGTGCCGTACCATGAGGTCGGCCGGACGCTCGCCTCGCTGGGCCTTGCGCGGATGAGTCGCGAAGAGGTTCTCGCGCATGTGGGGTCGGGCGGCCTCTGGCCGATCCCCCAGGATTAGTGAGTGGCCGCTGCAGCGCGGCGCGAGTAGTCTTGGCGGAAGGGGGCTGGACGAGGGAGGAGGCATCGTGCAGGTGAGACGGACACGAAGCGTCAGAGCGGTGCTGCTGGTCGCGCTGGTCTGTCTGGTCCTGTCCGTCCTGTCGGCTGCCGGCTGTGGGACTCGCGTCGCGGAGACCAGCAGTCCTGCCGCGGACGAGTTCACGCATATCCTCGGGCACGCTCCGAAGGGGGTCGCGGCCGACGTCGCGGACCGCGGCGTCATGGTCGTGGTCAACGACTCGGCCTACCCGCCCTTCAGCTCACTGAGTGAGTCCGGGGATGTGGTCGGCTTCGACGTGGACGTGGCCAGGGCCGTCGCCAACGTGCTGGGAGTGAAGCTCCAGCAGGAGCAGTCGGCGTGGGACACGATCCCTGCAGCGCTCGACACGGGACGCTTTGACGTGTCCATCGGCTCGATGACAGCGACGGCCAAGCGCAGAGAGGTCCTCGGTTTCACCAGCCCCTACTACTGGAGCGTCGAACACCTCGCCGTGAGAAGCGGGATGCCTGCCATCGACGGCCCGGCGCAGATGCGAGGTAAGACCATCGGCTGCAGCACGCAATCGACGGCGTTCGACTACCTTCAGAACGTGAAGGGCGTGACGATCAAGCCGTACCTGAATGAGACCGACGGTCTCTCCGATCTGAAGAAGGGCCGACTGGACGCCTACATGTCACAGCTCAGCGTGCTCATGAGCAGCATCTCGTCCGGGCAGCCGTTCGAGCTATCTGGAGACCCGCTCTACTACACTGCCGCATCACTGGCCTACAAGAAGGGCGAGCAGGACTGGGGCGCACTGCTCGAGTACGCGGTGAGGACGCTGCGTGACGACGGTACGCTTGCCGACGCTTCCAAGCGGTGGTTCTGGGGTTTCGATCTGACGAAGGCTCCGCCGCAGAACGTGCTTGTCGAGGGCGGCGTGGAGTAGTAGGAGCGCCTACCCGCCAATCTGCGCGACTACGCGGAGGACCTCGATCCGCGGTCCGCTGACCAGCACGCGTGCCGGGGCGCGGCTGCCAATCGCCACCAGGCTCGTGTCCTCCTTTCACCTTCACCAGACGCGGCAATCGTTGCGCGTTGGCCGCCCCGATCGTCCTTGTCGTGGGGGCGGCCCGCCATGAGATCTCCTCAGCCGTCGGCCGGCGGCTCCGCCAGTGTGTGCGCCAGGGCGCGGTAGCGCTTGTTGAGGTCGGCGCCCGCGTCCTCCTCTTCAACGCGCGTGAACTCGGCGCCGAGCATCTCCTGCTCCTGAGCATTCAGAAGGCGTTCTGTGAGCGGGAAGAGCACTGTGTCCTCCTTGCCGATGTGGAGGCGGAGCAGAAAGGCGTACAGTTTGAGGTTCTCGGCGATGGCGGCCCGCGCTGTCGCGCTCTGCTCGGCGTCCGGCAGCGCGGCGTCGATCTCGCGGATGCAGTCCCGGGCGGCCTCATGTTCACTGAGGAGGATGCTCACCGTACCGCCCGCCGACACGCTGCGCTCCTCCAGAAGCGGGAACAGCAGCTCTTCTTCCTTGGTGTGGTGGTTGCCATCGGTGAAGTTCCTCGTGAAGTCGATCATCTGCGCGACGCGCTCGCCGTGCACGTGGCCGGTCCTCTCGATGTCGGCGACCTCGTGCTCCATCGCCTCCACGACCATCAAGACGAGCTCGTGTTCCCGACGGAGCTGGTCTGTGGGGCCTTCGGTCATCTGTCCTCCTCTCGACAACGGGACGCAGGGTGACCTGCCTCCCGTACTCTGTACCCAGAAACGAAGCTTCGGCCTCAGGGCGGCTTGATGGACCCAAGCCAAGGTCGCCCAGCCACGGGAAAGCCGGTGATCGTCACCGTGACGAGGAGGGCGACGCCGAACCAGGCGCGCAGGTTGACTGCTTGACCGGCTGGGAGGCCGGCCAGCGCGACGAGCGCGGCGATCACAAGGAGCCCCAGCACTGTAGCCACGAGGGCTTTGCCGCCGGACGGCCCTGAAAGAGCTGCACGCAGTCGGGCGGAGCGTCCCCGCAGTCCAAGCGTAAGGGCGAGAGCAAGCGCGACGATGCCAGCGGCTATGGACAGCGCATCGCTCTTGTGGGGCACGACGATCAGCCAGCTCGCGGCGGCGAAGACCGCGAAGGCGAGGACGGAGGCTCGCCTGGCCATCAGCGGCGCGGCCGGAAGGAGGAGGTAGTGGCTCCAGAGCACCGGCGTGAGCAGCAGCGCCACGACCACGCCGGCGGTGAAGAGCGCATGGTCCTTGCCGGCCTGTCTGCAGGCCCACGCGGCGAGGGCCACGACGCCCACGGCGACGCCCACGGCTATGCCCTGTGAGGTCAGACCCGAGAGCCCGAACGCCTGGATGCCGCTGATGAGACCAAGACCTCGCTCTGACTCGTGAGCGGCGAGGTCCGTGAGCAGCCTGAGGTACTCCCGCGGCCCGATCGGTCCCGCGAGGAAGCCGGCGGCGAGCAGCGCCAGACCGGCGGCGGCGGCGCAGGCGGCGGCCCGGCCACCAGGCCAAAGGCCAGTGGCTGGTCTCGCAGTCGCCACGCGAAGACCAGGCCGGCGAAGAGGAGCGGGCTCAGGGCCCCCACCTGCAGGCCGATGATGGTGAAGCTGCACAGGAGCACGCACACCGCTGTCGGGGCGGGGCGGTCGGACCCGACCCAGCACGCGACGAGGATCGCGGCCAAGCTCAGCGCCTCCCATACCCCGACGGCCAGCCAGTGTGGCAGGAGTGAGAAAGGCACGAAGGGCCACGCCGCCGCCACTGGATAGACGAACGCCGATCCCGAGTACACCGCGGGCGTGCCCGACGCAGGGTAGACGGCCTTGTGGTCAAGCAGCCGCGGCGCCGGCTCGCAGGAACACATCCAGATCCAGGTGGGGGATCCGCGGCAGGTAGACGAGCGCGATGAGCAACAGAACGGCGCCCACCGGGAGGAGCGCACGCATCGCGCGGGCGAGGGCGCCGCGAGAAGACGCCTGTCCTCGTGCGGCCGGCGCGATGGTCAGGACCTCGGCGGCTGGATGCCGGGGCTCTCGCCCCCGTCAATCAGGACTTCGAGCAGGTAGTCAGCGCCCCCCTCCCCTGACGGCAGCATTCTCATCGCCCGATTGTAGTGATGCGAGCGTGCGAGCTCCAGTGGACCCTGACTCGCAGCGGGTCGCTCGCCCGCGGGCGCCTCAGCCTGCGCAGCCTCGCTGCGTGAGCGGAAGCCGCCGGCGCCCAGTCCCCTCTACGCCGTTGGCGGACTCGGCGTCACTGGGGCAGCCGGCAGTCTTCGCAGGACGATCCTCGTTGCGGTGAACACCGGGGCATCGGGCTGACTGCGATCGATCGTCCCGCCGAGGCGCACTCTGGCATCCGGCACAAGCTGATCGAGGGTCAGGGGCACCGCGGGATCGACAGTCGCATTGACGAGCTTCGCCTTGGGGCCGACCTGCAGCGTGATCTGCTTGCCGCGATAGGCCTTCATCGCCTTGGAACCGCTCTTCACGGTGACCACGATCACTCCGGTTGCTGCGTCGACGGAGACGACCTTGGCCTGGCACTGGAACTTCGCCTTGCCCTTCGCCTTGCCCGTCTTGGAGTCGCCGTGGCCGGCGGCGAGGGTCAACGGCGCCGCCAGGAGGGCGAGCGCGGCAAGAGCCGTGAGCACGATGAGCCACTTCTTCATAAGGTCCTCCTTGATCGAGCGAGCGCTGCACTCGTCCTCATCGGCGGCTTCTGGCCGAGCGGGAGGCCTTGTCTCGGCAAAGAGTGATCAGAGATGGATACGCCCAGAGGCCCGCCCCGGGGTCGCGCCGGGCGTGGGCTGTGCGCAGGCGATCATCCACGGCTGGTTGAGTGATATGTACCGTCTGTCCTGCGGCGTCGTCCTGAGTCCCTCCGCGCTCGCGTTCTCAGGCTCCGCCCGCCCGCGATTTCACCTTGTCGTAGGGGAGCGACGCACTCGGGTGACCGGGCTTCGTCTCGGCTGGGTGCCCGATCGCGACCATGGCCTCGACGACCAATGCGGGATCCAACTCCAGGATCTCAGCGATGTATTCCTGGGAGCTGCATTGCGCATCGTGATCGCGAAGGCGCACCTGGACCCAGCAGCTCCCCAAGCCAAGGTCGACCGCCTCGAGGTGAAAGATGAGCGCTGCGATCGCCGTGTCCTCGACCCACACGTCTGATCTCTCCGGGTCGGCGCAGACCACGACAACGAGCGGCGCATCCTTCACGAATGCGGCGCCCTGCGGCTTCGCCTTCGAGAGTCGCGCGATAGTCTCCCTGTCGGTGACGACGACGAACTCACAGGGCGCCCTTCCTTTGGAGGAGGGCGCCCGCAGGACGGCCTCGATCAGGAGGTCGAGCTGTTCCTGTCCGACAGGCTGGTCCGTGAACGAGCGGATGCTTCTTCGGGTGCGCAGGAGATCGATGAGCATGTGCGTGCCTCACGGTTCGGTGTCGAGAACGGCCGGGATTGGTGGCGCCTTATGGGTCTCGCGTCACGCGACGCGGAAACAGGCTACACTAGTCTCCTTGCCAGGAGGCCCCATAGTCTCCAAGGAGGGCCTTGCATCATGATGACAGCCCCCACTCTGTCGTCGCTTACCATCAAGGGTATGCGGATTCCCCTGCCGATCATCCAGGGGGGCATGGGCGTCGGGATCTCACTGAGCCCGCTCGCGCGCGCCACAGCCCTCGCCGGGGGCCTTGGCGTGCTGTCCAGCGCAGGTCTTGACCGGCTCGTCAGCCATCGCCTGGGTCGCCCGCTGCAGACGTACGAGGCCGTGCGCGAGGAGGTCGCCGCCGCCGCCAGCGCCGGTGGCTTCATCGCGGTCAACATCATGGTGGCCCTGCAACGCGAATACGAAGCCTCGGTGCGCGGGGCCATCGACGGCGGCGCTCACGCCATCATCTCCGGCGCCGGGTTGCCGCTCTCGCTGCCGGCCGTCCAGGTCCCTGGCGATACCGCCTTGATCCCCATCGTCTCGTCCGCCCGTGCCCTGCGCCTCATCTGTCGGCGCTGGGAGCGAGAGGGCTGTCGCCCAGACGCCGTGGTCCTTGAGGGGCCGCTGGCCGGCGGCCACCTCGGCTTCCAGATGGAGCAGCTCGATCTCGAGGAGAACACTCTCGAGCGGCTGCTGCCTCCGGTCAAGCAGGTCGCGCAGGAGTACGGCGACTTCCCGGTGGTGGTGGCCGGCGGCATCTACACAAATGCCGACATCCGCCGCTTCCTGGCGCTCGGCGCCGACGGGGTACAAATGGGGACGCGGTTTCTGGCCACCGAGGAGAGCGGCGCCACCCCTGCCTACAAGCTGGCCGTGCTGCGTGCCACGCCGGCCGACACCCATGTGGCGCACGACCCGGGCTCGCCCTGCGGTCTGCCTTTCCGTGTGCTCCGCGAATCGCCGATGTACCAGTCCGCGCTCGCCCGGCGACGGCCGCCGAAGTGCGACAAGGGCTACGTGCTGCTCAAGGATGCGAGTGGGCGCTTCAAGCGCTGCTCGGCCAAGCAGGACAACGAGCACTCGTTCTGCATTTGCAATGGGCTCCTGAGCTCGGCGGGCGTCGGCAGCCAGGGGGAGGAGCCGCTGTACACGGCGGGCGCCAACGTCTGGAGGGTGGATCGCATCATGCCGGTGCGCGAACTGATGGCGGAACTCGCCGGGACTTGACCGGCGCAGGCTCTCCGCGTCTTCGCGTCGGGACGATCCGGAGTCGGGGTGAGGCATGACGGAGAGTGAGCGGATCACGTGGCTGGCGGGATGCTGGGACCTCGTCGAGAGCACGTTCACGGCTGGTGACGGCGCAGTCCTGGCGCCTTGGGGCGCCGCGCCGATCGGCGTACTCCTGGTCACGCCGTCAGGAGAACTCTCGGCTCATGGGGGACGTCGCGACCGTGCCGTCTTTGCGGGCGAGCAGCCGACCCCCGACGAGAAGCAGCGGGTCTACGACGACTACTTCAGCTACCACGGTCGCATCGTGAGCATCGATGACCAAGCCGGCAGGCTCGTCACCATGGTGGAGGGCGCCACGGACCCAGCCTGGATCGGCAATGAGCAGTTGCGGTACCTCGACATTGAGGACGACCGCTCGATCGTCCTGCGCACGCCGCCTCTTGTCATGGCGGGGAGCGTCGTCGTCGGGCGCTTCGCCTGGAGAAGGCGCGCGCCGCGCCGTCTCCTCTGATGCGCCCTATCGCTTCACCGTGAAGCTGTAGGAGTTGCTCGTCCCCGCGGCGGTCGTCACGGTGACCTTCACCGTGCCGTACTTCGCCGTCGCGGGCACTTTGCACGTGATCTGCGCGGCCTTCCAGGAGGTGTACTTGACGCACTTCGCGCCGCCGAACTTCACGAACGCGGCGCTCGTCTTCGCGCCGAAGCGGATGCCCGTGATGGTGACGAGGGCGCCGCGCTTGCCGGAGGCGGGCTTGAGCTTGGTGATGGAAGGCCTCGCCGGCGCCGGAGGGAGGCCGCCGCTCGTGGTGGCGAGGATCGTGCCGTTCCAGCCCACCGCCCAGCCGTGCATGCCGTCGCTGAAAGCGACGCCCGTGAGGGCCTCCTCGGACCCCGAGTCCTGCGCGCTCCAGGTGGCGCCGCCGTTCGTGGTGGCGAGGATGGAGCCCCAGCCGCCCACGGCCCACGCGTGCTGCGCGTCGCTGCAGGCGACGCCGGTGAGACGCGCGGTCCTGGAGGCGGATCCCAGGCTCTGAGGATTCCAGGTGGCGCCACCATCCGCGGTGGCGAGGATGACACCGCCGTCGGCGTTCTCGCCGGCGATCCAGCCGTGCGACGCGTCGCTGAAGGCGACGGCTCTGAGGGTGGAGGGAGCGCCTGGGCTCTGCGGGCTCCAGGTGGCGCCGCTGTTGGCGCTGGCGAGGATGACGCCGCTGGTGACGGTGTCGCCTGCCATCCAGCCGCGCGCAGGGTCGTTGAAGGTCACGGCCCTGAGGGTCGCGGTGGTGCCCAGGCTTCGCGGCTCCCACGCGCCGCCGCCGTCTGAGGTGCACAGGACGACGCCGCCTGCGCCCACGATCCAGCCGTGCGACGCGTCGCCAAAGGCGACGGCGTAGAGCGCCTCGTAGCTTCCGGACGGGCGCGTGCTCCACGTGGCGCCGCCGTTCGCGGTGGCGAGGATGACGCCTCCTTCGCCCACCGCGCAGCCGTGCGTGGAGTCGCCGAAGGCGACGCCGTACAGGTTCTGGCTGCTCCCCGAGTCCTGGGCGTTCCATGTGGCGCCGCCGTTCGCGGTGGCGAGGATGACGCCGCTCTCGCCGACCGCCCAGCCATGGGTTGGGTCGGCGAAGGCCACGGCGTAGAGGGAGCGATAGCTTCCGCAACTCTGCTTGACCCAGCCGGCGCCGGTGGTGGCCGTCGCTTCGGCGGCTGGTGAGAGCACGGCGGACGCCAGCAGGACCAGCGCGAAGGCAAGCGTACTCAGAGTGCGCCGTGCTGCGGCCGGCCCGGCGGCGAACGTTGCAGGCTGTGTCATGTGGCCCCCCTGAGCGCGGCGCGGAGCATCGCGCGTTCACTGTCGCTGGCTGTAGGTTTGCACAGCCGCGGTACGCTCGGCAAGCTGAGGGAGGGCGATGCGAAACAGGCCTGTCGGGTATCCGCGAGGAGGGGAGCGCAGTGAAGGCAAGAGCTCAGATCGACCCCGGAATCTGCTGTTTCGACACTGTCGTCACGGCCGAGACGGAGGACGGTCAGCACGTGACGTTCGCGTTCGAATCTGAGTGCGAGATCGTTCAGGAGTTCGCCGCGCAGATCCGGGAGATGTCCCCTGTCGACGCGATCGCGACCTTGGGACCCCAGGAGAACCCGATTCTCGAGAGGGCAAGAGAACTGCTGCGGACCACCGGGTGCTGCGAGGCCTGCGTCGTTCCCGCCGGCACTCTGAAGACGATGTACGTGGCGACTGTCCTCGCCTTGCCCAAAGACGTGGCGCTCCAGCTCACCAAGGAAGAGAAGGTCTGAGCCGCCTCCGCCGGGTGGCGGCTCAGGGCCTGGCTCCCGCGGTTCACTGCGCGGGCGGCGTCTCCACGGCAGGCTTGCTCGGGTCGGCTCTGACGCGCCGCTCGTGCTCCTCACGTCCGATCGGGCAGGCGTCCGGGCAGATCAGCATGCGTGGCTGTCACGTGGCGAGGAGTGCCAGCCCGCGTCCGCGAGGCCTTGACGCACAACGCGCAGTCCCCGCAGAGACCCTCAGTGGAGCTGTTCCTTCAGAGCAGGATCCAAGGCTCTCTCCCTAGGCGGCCTGCCTCACCGCGACCAGGGCGACGCCGAGTCTGTCTTCGAGCGCCTTGACGCGCTCAAGCGACTCTGGGCTGAGATCGGCAGGGTCTAGTGAGTGGCAGGCGAACGCCAGTACGGGAATGCCGAGGTCGTTCTCGAGAGACGCGATCTCCCCAAGCTCGCTCTCGCTGAGCTTCGTGGCGATGCTGCACAGCATGATGATCACTCCCTTTCGTGAGGCTCTGCGGTCGGCGGATTCGTACCCGCCGACCCTGACGCGCAAGCGCCTCGCTGTTGCGGGTCCCGGCCGACGGCTGCGGTTGACCTGCATCGAGAATTGGCGTATGTATGCAAGTATGCAAATACATGAGAACACGGACGGCCCCTCGTCGGCAGATCTCCAGCCCATGTATCGGTTGCACGCCGAGCTCTGCAAGGCCCTCGCCAACGAGCATCGCCAGGCGATCCTGCACGCCATCGGCGGCGGCGAGAAGTGCGTGAGCGAGCTCGCCGCCGAGATCGGCATCTCTGTGCACAATGCCTCGCAGCACCTGCGCGTCCTCAAGGAGCGGCGGCTCGTCGCCTCGCGCAAAGAGGGCCAGACCGTCTACTACCGCATCACCAACATGAAGTTCATCCAGGCGTGCGCCCTGATCCGGGAGGCTCTGGTGGAGCAGCACATGGCGCAGGGCGAGACACTCCAGGCGGCTGAGCTCCTGGGCCCTGCCGAGAAGCAGGCGACTCCGACCCCCCCGACCTGACGAACCCATCAAGCGGTGTGCTTCGCTGCCGTTTGCGAAAGTGTACACAATCACAAGTATGAAGGAGAGCACCATGGCAGAAGACCTCAGCGCGATCCAGGTGGAGAAGGTAGTGGACGCGCGCGGCACCTCGTGCCCCGGCCCCATCCTGGCCGCCAAGAAGGGCATCCCCGGCGTGTCCGTGGGCGGTGTCATGGAGGTCTTGGCCACCGACACCGGTACCCAGAAAGACCTTCCCGCATGGTGCAAGAAGATGGGTCACGAGTTCATGGGGGTCATCGAGGAGCCCGGTTTCATGAAGCTGTACGTCAAGAAGATGAAGTAATGGCGACTGAGGCACACGAGGACCAGGCGGCCGCGCCGCGGATCCTGGTCTTCTCCACCACCAATATCTCCGACCCGGGCATCGACCTGGCCGGCAGTTCGCACATGCACTATTCGCCCAGCGCCCTGGTGATCAGTGTGCCCTGTACGAGCGGCATCAAGCCGAGCTGGGTGCTCTACGCCGTGGAGCAGGGCTTCGACGGTGTCTTCATCGCCGCCGACGGCGACGAGTGCGCCTTTCTGTCCGACTGCAGTGCGCGTACTGCGCGGATCATGAGCGATGCGCAGGCGCTGCTCGTCGAGCACGGCTACGAGCCGCAGCGCGTGCGCATGGCCGCGATCTGCTCGGTCTGCGCGGAGCCCTTCACAAACTACATGCACGAGTACTCGAAGTCCCTGTCCGACCTGGGGCCGTCCCGGAAGGTGACAGCATGAACGGCCAGCAGAGTGGGGCGATCCAGCGGGGCGCCGAAGGTGCACCGCTCAAGTACGACGCTCTGGTGGTCGGCAGCGGCATCGGCGGGATGGAGTCGGCGCTCAAGCTCGGCGACATGGGCTACAAGGTGCTGGTGGTCGAGAAGCAGGCCAGCATCGGCGGCAAGATGATCCTGCTCAGCAAGGTGTTCCCGACACTCGACTGCGCCAGTTGCATCTCCACCCCCAAGATGGCCGCCACCATCCATCACCCCAACATCGACGTGCTCACCTACGCCGAGGTCGATGGCCTGCGCGCCAACGGCGACGGCACCTACCACGCTCGGATCACCCAGAAGCCCAAGTTCATCGACGAGGTCGCCTGCACCGGCTGTCGCCAGTGCGAGATGGCCTGCAGCGTGGCGGTGCCCGACGAGTTCAACGCCGATCTGGTGTCGCGGCGCGCCGCCTACATCGCCTTTCCGCAGGCGGTGCCCAAGAAGGCGGTCATCGAGCGCGCCGGGATCTCGCCGTGCACCTACGAGTGCCCGGCCGGCATCAAGGCGCACGGCTACGTGGCACGCGTGCGCAGCGGCGAGTACGACCAGGCGTTCGACCTTGTGCTCGAGGCGACGCCGCTGGTGGGCAGTCTGGGACGCGCCTGCTACGCACCCTGCGAGGAGCAGTGTACGCGCGGCGAGCTCGAGGGCCCGCTGCCCATCCGCCGCCTCAAGCGCTTCATCGCCGACGAGCGGTACGGCCAAGCGGAGCCCAAGGCCATTGAGAAACCTGAGCAGAACGGCAAGAGGGTCGCCGTGGTCGGCTCGGGCCCGGCAGGCCTCACCGCCGCCTGGCAGCTTGTGCGCCAAGGCTACGGCGTCAAGATCTTCGAGGCGGCGCCCACGCCGGGCGGCATGCTCAGCCTCGGCATCCCGGCGTACCGCCTGCCCGCCGCCGTGGTCGCCGCCGACGTCGCCAACGTCACCGGCATCGGCGTGGAGATCGCGACCGATGTGCGCATCGACGACGTCAAGGGCCTGACGCGCGACGGCTACGACGCCGTGCTGCTGGCGACGGGCACGCACAAGTCCGTGAACCTGCGCGTGTCCGGCGAGGATCTCCCCGGCATCGACAGCGCGCTGCGCTTCCTGCGCGCCGTCAAGCTCGGCGAGGGCGTCGACGTCGCCGGTAGACGCGTGCTGGTGGTCGGCGGCGGCAACGTCGCCATCGACGCGGCGCGTACGGCGCGCCGCGTGGGCGCCGCCTCCGTCGATATGGTCAGCCTCGAGGACTGCGAGGAGATGCCGGCGCACGAGTGGGAGGTCGCGGAGGCCCAGGCGGAGGGCATCGTCGTGCACAACTCCTGGGGCGTCGACCACTTCACAGGCGACGGCCGTGTGCAGGGCGCGGAGCTCAAGGCCTGCACGTGCGTCTTCGATCCATCAGGCCGCTTCCACCCCGAGTACGACGAGAGCGAGCGCAAGCACCTCGACTGCGATGTCGTGGTCGTCGCCGCCGGTATGGGAGCCGACACCGAGGCGTTCGGCCTCGAGACCAACGGCAACCACACGCTCAAGGCCGACCGCGGCACGCTGCAGACGGCCGTGCCCCACGTCTTTGCCGCCGGCGACGTCGTCACCGGCCCGACGATGATCACCACGGCCGTCGGCCAGGGCCGCCGCGCCGCCTTCATGATCGACCGGTACCTCCAAGGCGTCGAGCTTGACCCGGGCGCTTTCGAGGAGGCTCTCCCGGTCGTGGACAAGGCCGAGGTGCTGGGCCGCCAGGACGTCTACGACCGCCGCGAGCCCCTCGAATCCAGCGCCCTCATGAGCGCCGCGCCCGTCGACTTCAGCGAGACCGAGGGCCCGATGACCGAGGACGAGGCGTTCCTCGGCGCCGCCCGCTGCCTCGACTGCGGCGTGTGCTCCGAGTGCCACGCCTGCGTCGACGTCTGCCCCGCCGACTGCATCGACCTCAGCATGCGCGAGAAGGAAATCGAGGCGGAGGTGGGCAGCGTCGTCCTGGCCACCGGCTTCAGGCTCTTCCCGGCCGACGCCAAGCCGCAGTATGGCTACGGCCGCTACCGTAACGTGATCACCGGCATGCAGATGGACCGCCTGCTGGCGCCGACACGGCCGTATAACGCCGTGCTGCGCCCCAGCGACGGCAAGGTGCCGGACAACATCGCCTACATCATGTGTACGGGCTCGCGCGACGAGACCGTCGGCAATCCGCTGTGCTCCAAGATCTGCTGCATGTACTCCGTCAAGCAGAACCAGCTCATCATGGGCGCCCTGCCGCTGGCCGACGTCACCGTCTACTACATCGACGTGCGCTCGGTGGGCAAGGGCTACGACGAGTTCTACCAGCAGGCCAAAGACATGGGCGCCAATTTCGTCAAGGGGCGCGTCTCGGGCATCACGGAGACCGCCGAGGGCAATCTCCTGCTCCGCTACGAGGACATCGAGAACGGCAGCACGCTCGCCGAGGCCGAGCACGACATGGTCGTGCTGGCGGTCGGTGTGCAGCCCAACAGCGAGGCGCCGGGCCTCTTTGAGGACGGCGCTTTGGCGCTCGACGATCACTACTACGTCGGCGAGGCCGACGAAGACGTCGACCCCGGCCGGACGAATCTGCCCGGCGTGTTCGTCGCCGGCGCCGCCGCCGGGGCCAAGGACATCCCTGAATCCATTCTCCACGCGGGCGCGGCGGTGGCCCAGGCCGCGGCTCATCTGGAGAAGGCGAAAGTGAAGGTGCCGGCATGAGCAGCGACCGCGGGCAATCTATCGAGCGGGGCACCGAAGGCGCACCGCTCCGCGGCCGCAAGATCGGCGTGTACGTCTGCCAGTGCGGCGGCAATATCGGGGACTTCGTCGATGTCGACAAGGTCGTGGCCGCCGTGGAGCACGACCCCGACGTGGTGGTGGTGCGCTCGGCGATGTTCACCTGCTCGGACTCGACGCAACAGCAGATCGTGCTGGACGCCCAGGAGCAGGGCCTAGACGGGCTCGTCGTGGCCTCGTGCTCGCCCAAGCTCCACACGTTCACCTTCCGCGACGCCGCCAAGCGCGCGGGCATGAGCCCCTTCCAGTACACCCAGGTGAACCTGCGCGAGCAGTGCTCCTGGACGCACACCGACGACCACCAGGGGGCGACCCAGAAGGCCATTCGCCTGGTGCGCGCCGGCATCAATCGCACGCGCCTCACCGAGGCTCTGGAGCCGATCGTCGTCGAGACGACGCCGCGGAGCCTCGTCATCGGCGGCGGCATCGCGGGGCTGCGCGCCGCCCTCGGCCTCGCCGAGATCGGCCTCTCCGTCTACCTCGTGGAGAGGGAGCCTGTGCTCGGCGGCTGGGTGGGCGGCTTCGGCCACATGTATCCGCACGGCCGCAACGGCGCCGAACTGATCGCCAAGCTCGAGACGGCGGTACGCGAGCACCCCGCGATCACGGTGTTCACGAATGCCGAAGTGATGAGCAAGTCCGGCAGCTTCGGCAACCTCCGCGCGACGATCGCGGTGAGCGGCGAGCAACTGGAGACCATCACCGTCGATGTGGGCTCGATCGTCGTGGCCACCGGATTCGGCACCTACCAGCCTGCGGCGGGCGAGCTTGGCTACGGCATGGACGGCGTCGTGACGCTGCCCGCGTTCAAGAAGATGGTGGACGAGGCGGCCGGCCCCCTGGAGTACAACGGCCGGCCGGTCAAGACCATCGCCTACATCTACTGCGTCGGCAGCCGCCAGAGCGAAGACGTCGAGGGCGGTCACACCTACTGCTCGCGCTACTGCTGCACGGCCGCGGTGGATGCGGCGCTCGCGGCGGCGGCCAAGGGCGACCCAGCGCTGCGCCAGTACCATCTGTATCGCGACATGCGCACCTACGGCAAGTACGAGTTGCTCTGGGCCGAGTCGCGCGAGAAGGGCTCCCTGTACCTGCGCGTGCCCGACGACGAGCCGCCGGCGGTCGAGAAGCTCTCCTCCGGCGGTCTCAGAGTCACCGCCCGCGACCTGCTCACCAGCGGCGAAGAGGTGGCGATCCCCGCGGACCTCGTGGTGCTCGTCACCGGCATGGTGCCGCGCGAGAACAGCGCCCTCGTCAGCGTGCTCAAGATCCCGGTGGGCAAGGACGGCTTCCTCAACGAGATCCATCCCAAGCTCCGGCCCGTCGAGACGATCGTCGACGGCGTCCTCATCTGCGGCGCCTGCCAGGCGCCCAAGAACTCGGCCGAGGCCGTCGCCAGCGGCCTTGCGGCCGTGACGCACAGCGGGGCCATGCTCAAACGCGGCTTCGCCGAGCTCGATCCGATGGTGGCGCTCGTCGACACCGATGCCTGCACCTGGTGTGGCAAGTGCCTCGCGGCCTGCCCCTACGTCGCCCTCGAGCAGGTCGAGGAGGACGGTAAGGCGGTCGCCAGGGTCATCAGGACTGCCTGCAAAGGTTGCGGCGCCTGCGTGCCGGTGTGTCCCACCGACGCCATCGACCTGCAGGGCTACACCGACGCTCAGATCAAGACCATGATCGACGGCCTTCTGGAGGTGAGCTGCACATGACGCCGACCACGAACGCCCCGGCCGCGACCGGCCTCGCGCCCGTGTGTGACGCGACTCCCGGCCGGCGTGACGTCCGCGAGATCGTCCGCGACGAGCAGGTCATGCGTCGCCGCATCCTGGCGGCGCTCGCGGCCGGTCCGTTGACGGTACCCGAGATCGCGGCCGCCCTTCAATGTCCCTCTCACGAGGCGATGTTCTGGGTGATGGGCCTGCGCAAGTACGGCTGGCTGGCCGAGATCAAAGAGGTCACCGACGAAGGCTACTTCCGCTATCAAGTGGTGGAGAGGGAGGGCTCATGACGGTCCTCGTCAATCCTGGGCTGGCGGCGGAGCTGGAGCGCTCCGATGAGTTCAACGCCGATGCCTGCATGAACTGCGGGGTGTGCTCCGCCATCTGCCCCATGGGCGTCGATGTCCAGCCGCGCAAGCTGTTCCGCTACGTGCTCCTCGGCATGGAAGACCGCGTGTGCGCCGAGAGCGAGACGGTGTTCTCGTGCCTTCTCTGCAAGATGTGCGAGGAGAACTGCCCCTCGGGTGTGCACATCGCCGAGAACGTGCGCACGTTGCGCCATCACATCAACCGTACCGTCTTCGGTCTTTAGGAGGGGATGACCATGCCTCTACCGACCGGCGACGTGATCGGCATCCTGGCCGACAATCTGCGTCTGCGGCAGTCGGTCCTGCCGCTGTCCGCCAAAGTGGCGACCAAGTGGACCGAGGGCCTCGACCTGCGACGCGGCGGCGAGACCGTGCTCTACACCGGGATGATGTACCAGCTCATCCCGTACATCGAGGGCCTGGTGAAGGCCGAGCAACTGCTCGGCGACTCGTGGCTCGCCAACCTGACCGGCCTCGGCCGCAGGGTGAACCGCGTCATCAATGTCTCGGCCTTCATGGCGCGCCCGTCGGCAGCGGAGCGCGCTCGTTACAGCCAGGTGCCGATCAACGTCGTCCACCTGTTGCGCAAGGCCGGCGTCGAGTTCGGCGCTCTCTACGAGGACGACCTGTACTCGGGCGCCCTCGCCTACGACCTGGGCGCCGACGAAGTGGTCGCCGCTCATGCGCGGCGCGTCCATGCGATGTTCAAGAAGCACAACGTCAAGACCGTGATCACCATCGACCCGCACACCACGACCATGCTGCGCAGCGTCTACCCCAAGATCCTGAAGGGCTACGACGTCGAAGTGCGCAGCTACCTGGAGGTGCTGGCCGAGAAGGGGTTGACGCCGAGCACGACGCTCTCCGGCGACGTCGCCTTTCACGACTCGTGCGTCTTCGCCCGCTACGAGGGCATCGTCGACGAGCCGCGTGAGCTGCTGGCGGCCACCGGGGTCACCATCCGCGACCCGGAGAACGCGGGTCGGCAGACCTGGTGCTGCGGTGGCCCCATCGAGTCGCTCTACCCGGCCAAAGCGGCCGCCAACGCGGGGAAGCGCGTCGCGCAGCTCCGCGTCGCGGCACCCGACGCCGTGACCATGTGCCCGATGTGCTTCGTGAACCTGAGCCAAGCGGCCGGCGAGACGATGCGCTTCAAAGACATTTCGTACTATTTGCGCGAGGCCTACGCGTCCTGAGCCCGGGACGGCCGGCCCACGACTGAGCATCACTGGAGGTGCTGGGGTGGATACGACCAAGAAGACGATCATCCTGTTCAGCGGGGACTTCGACCGAGTGATGGCGGCGCTCATCATCGCCAACGGCGCCGCCGCGATGGGCGACGACGTCACCATCTTCGCCACGTTCTGGGGCCTCAACATCCTTCGCAAGGCGGGGAAGGTCGAGTCGGAGGCCAAGAAGAGCACGCTGCAGTCGATGTTCGGCAAGATGATGCCCAAGGGCACGCGCAAGCTCGGTCTGTCGAAGATGAACTTCGCCGGCATGGGCGCTCCCATGATGAGGAAGGCGACGAAGGACGTCGGCGGCATGTCGCTCGAGGAGCTCTTCCGGACCGCGCGCGAGCAGGGCGTCAAGTTCGTCGCCTGCACCCTCTCCATGGACATCCTGGGCTTCAAGGAAGAAGAGATGATCCCAGGTCTCGAGTATGCCGGCGTGGCCTCCTACCTGGGCGAGGCCGACGAGGCCAACGTCAACCTCTTCATCTAGCAGACTTCTGGCCAGCCTCGTCGATGTCGGACACGCCCGCCTTTCCGCATGCAGCCGTCCAACCATCCCGCGTACCGAGCCGCAGATCGAAGCCCTCTACGAAGGGCTTGATGACCGCTAGGCACGCCGGCGTTTCGATGAGCGGACCGGCGCAAACGGCGCCAAGGGCTGGGTGCGCGGCTCAGGGCGCAGCGTCAAGGCGCTCGCCATTCGTCTTGAGTCGCGCGATCAGCGCCGGCACGATCTCGTAGAGGTCGCCAAGGATGGGGTAGTGGGCGACGGCGAGGATGCGCGCGTCGGGGTCCGAGTCAATCGCGATGATGGTCTTCGCCTGCCGTACTCCCTCCAGGAACTGCACCGACCCCGAGGCCCCGCAGGCGATCAGTAGCTCAGGGGTCACGCTCTTTCCCGACAGCCCGATCTGTCTGTCGGCGGGCAGCCATCCCCGCTCCACGATGCCCCGGGTCGCGGCCAGCTCGCCGCCCAGGAGCTCGGCCAACTCGCGGAGTACGTCGAGGTCCTCCAAGTGACGCAGCCCCTTGCCTGCCACGACGAGGATCTGCGAGCGCGCGATGTCGTGCGTCTCTCGTCGCGGCTCCGCCTTGAGCAGCGTCACGGCCGTCTGGCGCGACGAGTCGGACTCCTCGAGCACGAACTCGACGCCCGGATGGGTCGGCGCGGCCCGCGCCGGCTTGCCATCCGGGCGCACCGTGGCGAACTGAGGCCGCGAGCGGGTCGTGACGATGCGCGCCATGATGTCGCCGCCGTAGGCGGGGCGAACCTGCACCAGATCGGTGTTCTCCCGCATCCCAAGACCGGTGCAGTCGGCGGTCAGGCCGCTGCCGAGCGCGGTCGCCACGCGTGAAGCGATGGCCTTGCCCACAGGGGTGGCGGCGAGGAGGACGACTGAGGGTCGGAGTCGCCGCACGCACCGGATGAAGGGTTCGCTGTGCGCCTCCGTCAGGAAGTGCCCTTCCTTGGTCTGGCAAAGGTACACGCTCTCCAGCGGATAGGGAGCGAGCAGCGCGCGCAGGAGCTCGCGATCCTCGCCGATCGCGATGCCGTGGACCTCGAAGCCGGCCTCGAGCGCGAGCTCACGGGCCTTGCTCAGCACCTGAAGGCTCGCGGGGTGGACGGCCCCATCGCGGCACTCGAGGTATATCAGGATGTGCTTCCACTGGCGCTTCCACTCGTCCAAGTCGTCTAGGCCGTGGAGCGCCGCCGGTGCAGGCGGCGGTGGCAGCGGCGGCGGCGTCATCTGGTGCCCCCGGGATGCGTCAAGCGCCGTACCTGACTGAGGATGAGGTCGGTGGCCGCCTCGGCGTCCATGGCGCTCAGGTCGCGGCGTGGCGTGAGCGCCGCCGGGTAGACCTTCTCGACCTTGGTCGGAGAGCCCTTGACGCCGTAGTGTGTCGGGTCTGTGTCGCTGAGATCCTCCAGTGACAGGACCGTCACCTGCTGCCTGCCGGCGGCCAGCTTCGACTTCAGACTGGGCAGGCGCGGCGTGAAGATGCCGGGCTCGACCGAGACGACGCAGGGGAAGCCGACGTGCAGAGTCAGGAGCTCCCGCTCAAGCTCCTGCACGATCGTGACCCCCTGCCCGTCGGCCTCGACCAGCTTCGTCACCCGGCCGATGTGCGGTACGCCCAGCATCTGGGCGATCGTCCCGCCCACCTGTGACGTTCCGCCGTCGGTGGTCTGCTTCCCGCAGACGAGCAGATCGTAGGCGCCGACCGTGCGCATGCCCTGGACCAGGGTGTAGGCGGTGGCGTACACGTCGGCGCCCGAGAAGCGGGGATCGCTCAGCAGATAGCCGCGATCCGCCCCCATGCTGAGGGCCTCCCGGACCACGGCGGCCGCCTTCATGGGTCCCATGGTGAAGACGTCGACCTCCGCGGTGACCGCCTGCTTCACGCGCAGGGCGGTCTCGATGGCCGGCAGGTCGCAGGAGTTGATGACGGCCGCGAGGCCCTCGCGACGGATCGTCCCCGTCGCGGGATCCATCATCCCCTCCGACCGGGCCGGCACCTGTTTCACGCACACCGCTATCCGCACCACCGTGCTGGTCTCCTCGCCTCAGAACATGTTGCCGGGGTTCCAGAACTCCTCGGGGTCGAGGGCCGTCTTGCAGCGGCGCAACTCACGCCATCTCGTTCCCGCGGAGCCCTCGGCCACGAGGTCCTTCTTCAGCTTGCCGACCCCGTGTTCGTTCACCGGCTGCCCCCCCAGGGCGATCACCTGCGCGGCCCATTCTGCGATGAGACGCCGTCCCCGGAGGTACTCGTCCGCATCCCTGGGCAGCAGGTTCACGTTGAGGCGGTTCTCGCGGAGGTGGCCGAACACACAGGCGTCAAGCTCCTCCCGCGCCAGACCAGACTCGTACAGATCGAGGGCGGCGGAGAACGGCAGTCCGGGCAGGCTCATGTCCGTGCTCAACTTCACGATCGACGGATCGGACCGGCGGGCGCGCTCGATCAGCAGGTTGGCCGCTTCGGCCGCCGCATGCCTGAACGCGCGCAGGCGCTCGACCTCCGCCTCGCCGGAGACCGCCCAGGCCCTGTCGGGATCGGCGCCGGCCTCGACGGCGATCTCCATGAGGCTTGTGGCGAGCTCCGCGACCGCTTCCTCGTCGTCCCCGTGCAGTTCGACGTACACCATGGCCAGCGCCGCCGGGTCGACGGCGGGAAGGCCCTGGATGCTGGTGACGGTGGTCTTGCGCTCCTCGACCATGGTGATGGCTCGCCGGTCGAGGTACTCCATGGCGGCGAGGCTCGCACCCGCGTGCGGGGGGACGCTCGCGAGGCGGTCGGCGAAGGCGCAGAGGCTCTGCCGACCGCCGAAGAAGAAGCAGATCCCCCACATCTCCGGCGGCTTCGGGACGAGGCGCAGCGTGAGCGCCGTGATGACCCCGAACATGCCCTCGCCGCCGACGGCGAGATCGAGGGCACCCAGACCGCAGTCTGGCTGAAACGCCCCCTCTCCCCGGACGACCGCTTTCGCGGCGCCATCCGCCGACACCAGGCGCAGCGCCTCGACATGATCCCGGGTGCTGCCGTAGCGCATGGCGGTGAGCCCCCGGGCGTTACAGGAGACCACGCCGCCGACGGTCGCCGTGGTCTCGGTCGGGTCGGGGGGCCAGAACAGCGGGGCTTCGACCTTCGCCCCCTCGATCGCGCGGCGGAGGTCCATCAGGGTCGTTCCGGGCTCGACCGTCATGACCCACGTGCCGTCCTTGCGGCGCTGGGGTGCTTCGGCCCGGTTCATGCGGGAGAGGTTCATGACGTGTCCCCTCAGCGGTACGGCGCTGCCGGCGAGGCCTGTCCGCCCGCCTTGGACGGTGACAGAGACCCGCTCGCGCCGCATCTCGGCGATGACCGCGACGATCTCGTCTTCACGCTCCGGGAACGAGACGCTCTCCGCGGCGCCGAGCAGGCGGGACTCGTCGCACAGGTAGGTCTGGTACCGCTCGTCGAGCTCGTGCATCACCTGCCGAGTCATGGGTCCCCGCGGTCCTCGCCGACGATCCGCGCCAGCTCCTCGATGATGGCCACGCCGTCGTCGAGGACCGCCACATCCGCGTTGCGGACGATCGGCGCCTGCGCATCCGGGTTGATCGCGACGATGAACCCGGCCTTCTCGATGCCCCAGAAGAAGGCCGGCGCGCCCGAGGCTCCCACGACGACGCACAGATCAGGGGCGGTGCGGACGCCCGAGACGCCGATCAGCCGGTCCATCGGAGCCCAGGCGTTCATGGCCACGGGGCGCGTGACGCCGAAGGCGGCACCCATGCTCCGGGCCGCCGACGCGATGCGGTCTGCGTGCTCGCGCCTGCCGGCGCCGTATCCCGCGACCACGAGGAACCGGCTCTCCGCGAGATCCCCATTCGAGGGCGCGGCAACGAGCTCCAGGTCCTCAAACGGCGCCGGGCCCGCCCCGTCTGTCGCGTCGGTGTCGGAGAGGACGCGGTGTTCGAGGCTGGCGGGACGTCCCGCGTCGCTCCAGCCGGCGTCGATGCTGACGCACCGGGGGCGCGCCGAGAGCTCAAAGCGCCCCACGAGGTGATTCGAGTAGACGTTCTTGCGGCCGACCAGAAGACCCGGCCGCACCTCGATGCTCAAAGCGTCTGTCAGCACGGCGCCGCCGGCGCGACAGGCGACGCGCGTGGCCGTCTCCGTTCCCGCGGCGCCGCCTGCAAAGAGAAGGAACTCGGTCTGCTCGTCCGTCGCGGCCGCGGCGAGGATCTCGACGATCCGGTCGGGGCGCCGCGCCGTCGTCTTGACGAGCCGCACGTCGCGGGTCGGCGCCAGCTCCACGAGCCGTGTCCGGTCGCATTCGTCGTGGTAGAGGATCAGCGTCTCCGCGACCGGGTCGCCGCTGAGGCCCTCGCGCAGAAAGCCCGCGAGGGCTTGGGCCTGCCGGGCCGCCGTGCCGAGCGTCCCGTCCAGGATCGCGGCGGACCTCATCGTTTCTCGATCCTGGTCTTGAGGTGCGCCGCGAAGAGGGACTGCGCCTTCGCGCGCGGCGTCTCCCCATCGACGACGACGCCTGGACGGGCGCGATCGATCACCGTCGAGTCCCGTGAGCGCACAGGTCTCGCGGCTCAGCTCCTCGGCGATGTCGACGCCGAGATCCCCGGCCGACAGGACGGTGATGGGCTTTCCCCGTTGCGCGAGCCGATCCGTCAGCGTCGGCACGCGCAGGCGCGACACGACGGCGTTGCCGACGGCCAGCACGCAAGGCGGCCGGATGGTCGCCCGCAGAAGACCCTCCTCGACCATGCAGGCCACACGGACGCGGTCGTCAGCCAGCGGCGCCATGTCGACCACCTGCGTCAGGCACGGCCAGCCCAGGTTCTCGGCCACCCGGAAGGGCATGGTCCCGCCGTCTCCGGGGCCGCTGCGGCAGCCGACCAGCAGGAGATCGCTGTGGTCGATCTGCTGCACGTAGCGCGCGATGAGCTCTGCCGTGACGGCAGGGGCGAAGTCCAGGGCGGCCTCAGGTTCCACCCGGGTCGCCCGTCCGTAGCCCAGCGCCAGCAGCGTCTTGAGGTACGGATCGGTCTCTCTGCCGCCGACCGACAAGGCGCTGAGGTCCGTCGCGTCTCCCTGACCGGCGAGCGCCTCGGACAAGCGCAGCGCCAGCTCCAGAGCGCTCTCGTCGAAGCAGTTGAGGATACGGCGGACGTAGCGGGTCCGCACGCCGTCCGCCGCTCCGGCAGCCCAATCCGCCTCGCGCAGCGCCTCGAAGTCGGGGGTGACCTTGAACGAGACGAGGATCCTCATGGCGCTCACCTGGGGATGATCGTCCCCGTGTTCATGATGCCGTTGGGGTCGAAGGCGTGCTTGAGCGTCTCGAGGACGCAGTACGAGGAGCCGTACTCCTCCTTGACCCACGGGGTGCGCGCCTTGCCGATGCCGTGGTGGTGGACGATCGAGCCGCCGCGCTTGAGTGTCTCCTCGCAGATGATGCCGATGATCGGGAGGTAGTACTTGGTGACCTCCTCCTCCGGCCCGCAGCCGACGACGTTGTAGAAGTAGTTGAAGTACATGTTGGTGCCGTTGATGTAGCTGTGGGAGGAATGGCCGCCGGCCATGGTGATGTCGGGGATCTCGCTGACGATGCGCGCCCGGGCGGCCTGGTAGATGTCGTTGATGCAACTCCAGCCGGCCGAGATCTCGGTGGTGCGATTGACGTTGTGGGTCTGGCGGATGCGCTCGTCCTCCTGGGTGATCTTCTCAGGGCCCCAGCACAGGTCGTTGAACCAGGTGGCGATGTACTCGCTGTCGACCTGCTTGCACTCCGGATGGTTTGCGACGATGGCCGCGATGCCCTCGGCCGTCGCCGTGACGATGCCGGCCGGTCCCTCGACCATGAAGAGCAGGACGCAGTCGTCCTCCGCGGCGAAGTGGGAGAAGTGCAGGCCGGCGTCGCCCGGGTCGTAGACGCGCGCCACCGACGGCTTGTAGCCGCTCACCATGACCGCGCGCAAGACGTCGAAGCCGGTCTTCATGTCCTTCAAGGTCCAGCCGAGGAACGTGTTGTTCTCGGGGAAGTACGGGAAGAGCTTCACCGTGACCTCGGTGATGAAGCACAGGGCGCCTTCGTTGCCGATGACGACGTGGCGGATGTCGGGGCCCGCCGCGCGGCGGGGGACGTTCTTGATGCGCGTCACCTGACCGCCGGGGAAGACGGCCTCGAGGCCCACGACCATGTCCTCGATGCCGCCGTAGAGCGTCGAGAACTGGCCGATGCTGCGGGTGGCCACGAGGCCGCCCATGTGGGCCACGGGCTTCGACTGCGGAGAGTGCCCCGTGGTGAGCCCCTGTTCGCGGGCGCGGTCCTCCAGCACCTGGAGCGGCACGCCGCATTGCGCCGTGGCCTGCATGTTGCAGGCGTCGATGCTCAGGATCTGATCCATGGCCGAGCCGTCGAGGACGATGGAGTCGGCCACGACAGACTCAAGACCGCCCTCGGTCGCCGTCGCTCCCGTGCGAGGGATCACGTTGACGCGGTGTTCGTCGGCGAAGGCGAGGATCTCGGCCACCTTCGCCGTGCTCTGCGCCATCACCACGGCGGCCGGCAGCGGCCGGGTGTAGACGCCGAAGATGTGCTCCAGCTTGCGGAAGTTGTCGATGCTGCTCTCCCTGAGCACGGTCTCGTCGGTGATGACGTTCTCCGCTCCGGCGATGCGCTGGAGGCCTCTCGACGAGGGCGGCTCTGCTCAGGTCCATGAGGTGATCCTTTTCAGTGGAAGATCGGGTAGGAGCGCTCGAGGAGGTCATCGGTGGCGGTGCTGATCGTCTGGTAGACCGTCTCGTTCATCCGCAGGTACACATCGGTGTTGGCGGCGTCAGGGGCGAACGACTCGCGAGGCTTCGTCATCAGGGCCACGGCGGTCGGGAAGTCCGGGTAGATCACCCGTTCCCACCGCCGCGCAGATGGCCGCGCCGAGGCTCGCCCCACCGCTGGCCACGCTGCGCGACGTCCGGGATCTCGAAGACGTCCGCGAAGATGCGCATGAACAACTCGCTGCCGGCGCCGCCCCCCGAGATGACGATCTGCTCGAGGGTGATGCCGAGCTCCTCGCACATCGTGTCGACGTAGTTCTTCATCGTCAGGGCGATAGCTTCAAGGATCGAGCGGCAGACGTGGCCTCTGGTGTGGCGCGCATCGAACCCGATCATCACGCCCTTGCGGAAGGGCTTGTCGTCCGGGGCGAGCCAGTCCAGAACGGTCATCAGGCCGTCGCTGCCCGGGGCGACCTTCTCCGCCTCGCGCTCGAGGTACAGCTCTCTGGAGATCCCCTTGGCGGCCGCGGCGTCCGCGAACTCCTCACCCAGAAGGTCCAGGAACCAGGTGAGCGTCCACATCCCCCGGCGGATGCCGTGGCTCTCGTAGAGGTACTTGCCGGGGATGCAGGCGAAGTTCGTCCAGAAATCGACGGGCGCCTCGCGGTTCTCGTGCCCGTGCACCATCGCGGAGATGTACGTGCCCAGAGAGATCAGCGCCGTGGTCTCGTCGAGGGCCCCGGAACCCAGGGCCTCGGTCGCCTTGTCGTTCGCGGTGGCGACCACGGGGAGCCCTGCGGGAATGCCCAGCGCGACGGCGGCCTCCGGGGTCACGTACCCCGCGATGTCTCCCGGCATCTGCAGTTCGAAGAGCATCTCCCGGGGGATGTTCCAGCGCGCGAGGGTCGCGGGATCCTCACTCCACTGCCAGGTGTCGGTATCGATGGGCCACTGCCCCTCGATGTTGTTGGCGGCGGAATCGCGGAAGCGTCCGGTGAAGCGGTGGGTGATGTACCCCGACGACGTGGTCACATAGGCGGTCTCGGGGTTCTCCTGCACATACGGCCGGTAGGCGCGGCTGTCCATCCAGCTCATGACCGGCGCCGCCAGCGACCCGTCAGCCTTGAGGAAGGCGCGCTCACAGCGGATCGTGCACAGCCCGACGGCGACGATGTCTCTCGGGTCGCCGGTGAACTTGGCCATGGCCTGCCGGCTCGCCGTCACGATCGAGTCCCAGAGGTCGTCGTCTGGGTGCTCCACGATCCCATAGCGGGGGCGGCTCATGGGGCGCAGGGTCTGCCGGCCTTGGCAGACGACGGTTCCCTCAAGATCGAAGATGACGAATTTCGAGCTCTGGGAGCCCCCGTCCACGCCGATGATGTACTTACCCGACATCGCGTCGTTGCTCTCTTTCCGTGCTGTGCGGCGGCTTTCGCTAGCGCACGAGGTAGCCGCCGTCCACCACCAAGACGTGGCCGTTGACGTAATCCGATGCCCGGCTGGCGAGGAAGACCACCGCGCCCATCAGATCCTGAGGTTCGCCCCAGCGCTCCGCCGGGATGTGGTCGAGCACGCGCTTGTTGGTCTCCGGGTCGCTGCGCGTCGCCGTCGTGAGCTCAGTCGCGTAGTAGCCGGGGGCGATGCCGTTGACCTGGACGTTGTACTGGGCGAGTTCGTCACAGTAGGCCTTGGTGAAGCCGGCGAGGCCGTGCTTGGTGGCCGCGTAGGCCGCCGACCACTGACCGCCGAGGTAGGAGAAGAGCGAGCAGATGTTGATGATCTTGCCACTGCCCTGAGGGATCATCCTCTTGGCCGCCTCGTGGCCCATCTCGAAGGCGGCGGTGAGATTGACGGCGACCGTCGCATCCCACTGTGGACGGCCGAAGTCGAGGACGCCGGCGAGGGGGCAGATGCCCGCGCTGTTGATGAGGATGTCGAGTGAACCGAGCTTGTCCACGCAGGCGTCGACGATCTGCGCGGGGGCGCCCGGCGCCGTGATGTCGGTCTTCATGAACTCGTAGCGGACGCCCTCGGCCTCGATCATCTCCCGGGTGGAGCCGTCGTCGTCGATGATGCTCGGGACGAAGACGTTGGCGCCGCCTTTGGCGAGCGCCAGGGCAAACGCGCACCCGAGTCCCGTGTTGCCGCCGGTCACGATGCTGTTCTTGCCCTCGAGGGAGAAGCAGCCCATTGTGAAGTCCTTGATGTCCACCGCTGCCGTCTCCTTCGCCCCGGACCAGATCGCCCACGTCGCCCGCGATCTGTTCCCATTCGCTGGTCTGCTTCCTATGATAGTGCGTAGCCGCCCCCGCGCGTGAGCGGGGGCGAGCGAACCCCACAGCGGCGGCCGGCTCAGGAGGGCGCGGTGCGGGAGGCAGAGGTGGGTCTCGTCCCCGCCGGGCTTCGCCCGCTTAGATGGTTAGTGTGGTAAACTATCTTTCGTGAAGAGGGCACAGGAGAAGAGGACTGCGACGGCGCCGGCGGGAATGATGTCGCTTCCCGGCGCCGATCCTGAGCTTGCGGCGCGCTTGCGCCTCGTCCTGGGCCGCCTGGCGCGACGACTTCGTCGCCAGGCCGGCGATGATCTGAGTCCTTCTCTCGTCTCCGCGCTCGCCAGCATCGAGCTTCACGGGTCGATGACCTTGGGGCAGCTTGCGGCTCACGAGATGGTCACCCCGCCGAGCGTGACGCGCATGGTCGCCGCGCTCGAGGAGCATGGCCTGGTGCGGCGCGCGGCGGACGCCGTCGACCGCCGCATCGCCCGCATCAGTCTTACGGCGCATGGGCGCCGCGCCCTCTGCCGCACGCGCACCCGCAAGACGGCCTACCTTGCCCAACGCTTGCGCACGCTCGACGCTGGGCAGCTCGCCGTGCTGCGCGACGCTCTGCCGATCCTCGAGCAGCTGCTCGAGGACGAACCTTGAGCAGCCTCGGCCTCGCGCGACTCACCCGGGGTCCACGGGTCCTCGTCGGGCGTCTCTTCGGTTCGTTGCGCACGCGCAACTACCGTCTCTGGTTCTTCGGCCAGACGGTCTCTCAGTGCGGCACCTGGACGCAGGCGATCGCTCAGAACGCGCTCGTGCTCTTCCAGCTTCACGGCAGCGCCCTCGACCTCGGCATCACCGCCGCCCTCCAGTTCGGACCGGTGCTGGTGTTGGGCTCCGTCGGCGGACTTCTGGCGGACCGCTTCGACAGGCGCCGGTTGCTGCTGTTCACCCAAGCCAGCTTCGCGGCGCAGGCCCTGGCGCTGGGACTCCTGGTCGCGAGTGGCTCGGCGCAACTCTGGATGGTGTGGCTGCTCGCGCTGCTCATGGGGACCATCAACGCGATCGACGCCCCGGCTCGGCAGAGCTTCGTCGGGGAGATGGTCGGCCCCGATGCCCTGACCAACGCCGTCGGCCTCAACAGCGTCATCGTCAATGCGTCACGCATGGTGGGGCCTGCGATCGCCGGCCTCCTGATCGTCACGGTCGGCATGTCATGGACATTCCTGCTCAACGCGGCGTCCTTTCTCGCCGTGCTGGCCGCTCTTTGGGTCATGCGCCCCGCCGATCTGCATCCGGCGCCGCGGCTCCCCCGGGCCAAGGGCCAGATCCGCGCCGGCTTCCACTACGCGTGGGCGGCGTGGGAGCTGCGCATCCCGCTGCTCATGGTGGCCGTGATCAGCGCGCTCGCCTACAACTTCACAGTCACGCTGCCGCTCCTCGCGCAGCTCTTTCACCGCGGCGCCGGCAGCTACAGCGCTCTGATGACCGCGATGGGCGGCGGCGCCCTCGTCGGCGCCCTGGCCGCCGCCGCCCGGCATCGGCCCAGCTACCGTCAGCTCGTGGTCATCGCGCTGGCCTTCGGCGTGTGTCTCGTCGCCGTCGCCTGGGCGCCGTCGTTGCCGCTCATGATGCTCCTGGTGGCGCCCCTGGGGGCTGTCAGTGTCTTCTTCATGACCACCGTCAACTCGCTGCTGCAACTCAACTCCAGCGACGCCATGCGTGGCCGGGTGATGGCGTTGTGGGCCATGGTCTTCCTCGGTTCGACGCCGATCGGCGCCCCGCTGACGGGCTTCGTCGCGGCGCAGTTCGGCGTGCGTCTGGCCTTGGCCCTGGGCGGTGTGGCCACAGTCCTCACCGCGGTCGCGGCCGGCCTTGCGCTGCGCCGCCTCCGCGCCGCCCGCGACGTCGCGGCCGCGAGCCGCGACATGGCGCCCAGGCATGCGCTCGGGACCGGACGAGCCGGTCGTCCCGAGCTGGCCTATGCCGAAGCCGACGCGCGGCCATGAACGAGGCACGCCGGTCATCGACGGCGTCGCTCGTGTCGACCCCGATGACGCCGGGTACACTGCCGTGAGTCCGACCCCGATGAGTGGAGCTGATGCCATGCCCAGCCAGACGCGCACCATCGCCGTGACCGGCGACCTCAGCATCGACTGGATGCTGCTGTCCTCCGCCGACGAGGGTCGCGGCGCCGTCGACTTCATCTGGATGTGGGGCGGCGATTACACGTGCCGTGCGCTTTCGAGCAGCGGTGGCGCCGCCTCGCACGCGGAGATCCTTCGCGCGGCCGTCTCAGAGGCGGGTCTGCGCGACGTGCTCGTGGTCGGGCCGGCGGTGCCTGCCGGGGCGCTGGCTTCGCCTTTCCATCCCGGGTACACGCACACGTTCGCGAGCATCCGGCAGTTCGAACGGGATTGCAGACGCGGCGGCGACGCACGCGCCTGGCGCATCGCCCAGTTCCTGGGGACCAATCCGGCACGAGAGGCGCCGGTCGCCGCAGGCGTCCCGGCGCCGCAGACTGTCGACACGCTGATGATCGTCGACCACGAATTGGGCTTCCGTCATCACCCTGTCGGGCTGCAGGAACTGCTGGCGAAGCAGCCGCGCTCCATCGTCTGGCAGACCGGGGCACCGCTTGCCGGGTCGGCGCTCGCCGACACGCTGCTCGATGAGTACGCCGACAAGCTGACCGTCATCACCTCGTCCGACGAGCTGCGCAAGACGGGTGAGCAGGTCAGCTACGCGCTGTCCTGGGAGCAACTCACGGAGGAGATCCTTGTCGCGGTCCGCGCCAATCCGGTCTCGCGCGCGCGGCGCGTCATCGTCATCGTCGGCGCCGCCGGCGCCGTGATCGTCGAGCGCGACGGGGAGGACACTCTCGTCTTCGACCCTCGGTCACAAGAAGGCGACTGGGGCAAGCGTCACCCCGGCGTCGGCGCGGCGTACGGGCAGTGCATCGACGCCGCCGTGGCCTTGGGGCTGGCGACGGCCGGCGAGGCCGCGCTGGTCGACTCCGTCAGGCGCGGCCTCGCCGCCGCCCGCGCCGCTCACATCACAGGCTTCGTGGTGGACTTCGATCTCACGGCGCGCGCCGAGCCGTTTCCGTTCGACGTGGTGGCTCGGGCGCTCGTCGATGACACCGATCAGTTCGCGAGCATCGCCTATCGGCCGGCTGCGGGCGCCTCCATCCTCGCGCAGACCTACGCCGAGGAGGAACTCGCGGCGGTCGCCGCGGCCGCCGCGGTACGCGGGATCGCGAGCCTGCCGGCAGGCATCCCAGTGGAGACCGTCGGTGAGTGGGCCTCTGTCGACAGGATCGAGATCCAGAGCCTGAGGAGCGTGCGCAACATCCTCGAGGAGTACATCCAGCAGAGGCTGCACGGCGGCCCCGTCTATCGGCCCCTGCCCGTGGCCGTGTTCGGCCCTCCAGGGGCGGGTAAGACGTTCGCCGTTCGGCAGCTGGCCACGGTACTGCTTTCCGGCCAGCTCCGTACCCTGGAGTTCAACCTCTCACAGCTGCGCTCGGCGGCAGACCTGGGGCTGGCCTTCCACGAGGTGCGCGACGTCGCTCTTGAAGGCGATCTGCCGCTGGTCTTCTGGGACGAGTTCGACGCACCCCTTGACGGCGTGCCGTTGGGCTGGCTCCAGCACTTTCTCGCCCCTATGGAGGACGGACGCTTTCGTGACGGGGCGAGCTTCCATCCCCTGGGCGGCGCGATCTTCGTTTTCGCCGGGGGCACCGTCGCGCGTTTCGAGGACTTCATCTCGTACGGAGACGAGCGCGCCGAGCGCGCCGCGAAGAAGCCTGACTTCGTCAGCCGGCTGCGCGGCTACGTGGACGTCACGGGCCCGAACCGGCGGGGCCCCGCCGACGTCGCCTGGCCGCTGCGCCGGGCGCTGTTGCTGCGCTCGCTGATCGCGCGCCGGGCGCCGCAGATGATGCGCGGCGACGCAGAGGGGCCGCGTCTCGAGATCGATGAAGGGGTGCTGCGCGCCTTTCTTGCCATCGACGAGTACATTCACGGCGCGCGCTCCATGCAGGCCATCGTCGAGATGAGTACCTTGAGCGGCAAACCTCGTTTCGAACGCTCGAGCCTGCCGGCACGCCGGCAGTTGGCGCTGCATGTCGACGCCAGGCGCTTCCTGGAGCTCGTGCGCGGCTGACCTCGCCCCCGCGGTCGCGGCGCGGTCGGCGCCGCCGCCGCTCGTGAACGGCTGCATCGTCGCGGGTCGTGCATGCGCGCGCGCCTTCGATGCCGCCTCAGCGAGCGGCGCTCCCCGACGATCTGCAGCCTCCTCTGCTATACTGGAGATTCGCTTGGCCCCGGCGTGGCGTTGGTCCGTCGCCACCGCACTGGCCATCCTCATGGCCGAAGCCCCGACGAAGGGCAGGAGAGGCCAAGTGATCGAATCTTTCTCCGCAGATGGCGTGGCGTCCGCCGACCTGAGCCTGCTCTGCAGCGACGAGGTTCGCGGGCTGGTGGATGAAGGTCACGAGCAGGGCTACCTCAGCGGCGCCCATATCGAGACGACGCTGCGCGACATGGATCTCACGGTCGAGCAGCTCGAGGAGCTGTTCCTGGCGCTGACCGACCTCGGCATCGACATCGTCGAGAGCGATGCTTCGGCCGAAGTCGACGATCCTGCGGCGAGTGGCGACGACGCGGCTCAGGCCAAACTCGATCTCTCGATCAAGTCGGTCAGCAGCGATCCGGTGCGCCTGTACTTCTTGGAGATGGGCAAGGTGCCCCTGCTGACCGCCGTCGAGGAGGTCTCTCTGGCCAGGCGCATCGAGCGACGCGACCTCGCCGCCAAGCGCAAGCTCATCGAGGCTAATCTGCGTCTGGTGGTCTCGATCGCCAAGCGGCACGTCGGCAGGGGGATGCCGCTGCTCGACCTCATCCAGGAGGGCAACCTGGGGCTGATGCGTGCCGTCGAGAAGTTCGACTACCGTCGCGGCTTCAAGTTCAGCACCTATGCCACCTGGTGGATCCGTCAGGCCATCACCCGCGCCATCGCCGACCAGGCACGCACCATCCGCGTCCCCGTGCACATGGTCGAGAACATCAACAGGTTCATTCGCGTACAGCGCGAGCTTCTGCAGGATATCGGGCGCGAGCCCACACTGGAGGAGGTCGCCGCCGAGATGGGCCTTACCCCAGAGAAGGTGCGCGAGATCAGGAAGATCAGTCAAGAGCCGGCGAGCCTTCACCAACGGGTAGGCGAAGAAGGCGACGCCATGCTCGGCGACTTCATCGAAGACAAGGACTCCGTGTCGCCCGTCGACGAGGTGGGGGACATCGTGCGGCGCGAGAAGATCGGGCTTGCTCTGGGCGCGCTGACGCATCGCGAGCGACGGGTCATCCAGCTGCGTTTCGGCCTCGAGGGCGAGCACCCTCGCACGCTCGAGGAGGTCGGGCTGAAGTTCGGCGTGACCCGCGAACGCATCCGCCAGATCGAAGCCAAGACCCTCGCTCAGCTCAGGGCGTACCGTGACGTACAGCGGCTCCACGAGTTCCTCGACTAGCGAGCCGCGCCGACGTCGGCCCGGCCGGCGCCGCCGGCACTCGGCCCGGCCCTCAACGTTGACCCCCGAGCATCCGGTGCTAGGCTTGGCGCGTCACGACGAGGGGGGCGACTTGCCGGAATACTCGAACATCCTCTTCTGCACGGACTTCTCGCACAATGCGGATGTCGCGTTCGAGGAGGCCGCGTACATCGCGAGCCTGGCGGGCGCCTCCCTGTCCTTGCTCCATGTGATCCATGCGGGCCTCGGCGAGACGGCGCGAGCGGTACCGGAGACGCAGAGAGAGCTCGAGGAATCCACGGCACTCGGCCACATGGAGCGATCATACGCGTCTGGTGCTGCGCCCAAGGCGCAGATGGCCGTGCGGCGCGGGGACGTGACGGCGGAGATCCTGGAGTACGCCCAGGAGACGAACGCCGACCTCATCGTCATCGGGGCCAGGGGGATGGGTCGCCTGGAAGGCTTTCTGGGCGGCGGCAGCATCGCCGAGAAGGTCGCGAGAAACGCGAGAGTCCCGGTGGTGATCGTCGGCACTCACGGGCACCACTGACGGCAGCCGGCGGTATCGCGACTGTCCCGCCGCGACCACGCTCCGGCTCAAGGACGGGCAGCGGCCACCGGCAGGGCGACCGTGACGGCGAGGCCGCCCGCCGGACTGTCACCCAGTCGAAGAGATCCCCCGGAGGCTACAGCGAGGGCGCAGGCGATGGGGAGTCCCAGACCAGTGCCCGGTGTGACTCCCCCGAGACGCCAGAATCGGTCGAGCGCACGGGCCTTCTGCTCGTCGCTGAGCCCGGGTCCCGCATCGGCGATCGTGAGGTGATGGTGCTCTTGACCGGACGTGACGGTCACGGTGACGCTCGCGCCCGGTGGTGAAGCCGTGATCGCGTTGTCAATGAGGTTGTCGAGGATCTGTTCGATGCCCGTGGGTACCGCGCTCACGAGCACCGGCACGGCCGGCGATACGAAGTCGAGGCTGACGCCGGCAGCATCGGCCACCGCCGACCACGTATCGACGCGGTCACGGGCGATCTCCGCGAGATCTGCCGGTTCCGGGGCCGCGGTCTGCTCGGCGCGCGCAAGTCTCAGGAGGTCGCCGACGAGGTGGGCCAACCGGTTCGTCTCCTCGATCGCTGCGCCGAGGTCTTCCGCACCCTCGAGCGTGGTTTGGCTGCTCTGCAGGTTCTCAAGGCGCAGTCTGAGAGCGGTGAGTGGCGTGCGCAGCTGATGGGAGGCGTCGGCGACGAAGGCACGTTGCTCGGCGAGAAGCTGGTCGAGACGATGCGCCATTGCATTCAGGGTCGCCTCCAGGGCGGCGATCTCGGGGGGCGCGTCGGGGTCTGCGGCGGTGGGGGTGAGGTCGCCGGTGGCGAACCGATCCGCCATGTCGCGGAGCGTACGGAGCGGCCGGGTCACGGAGCGGGCGATCGCCCAGCCGATGCCGGCCATGGCCGTCAGGACGACGGCCGCCACGCCTGCCAGACCAAGCCAGAAGCGGCGCACGGTGGCGTTCACGTCCTTGGCGTCGAGGGTCACACGAATGGCGCCGTGCACCGTCCCGCCGGAGGCAACGGGTACGGCCACGTACAGGAGGTCCGTCCCGAGGGTGTCCGAGCGGCGCATCCCCGTGGCGCGTTGTCCGCGGAGTGCCTCCTGGATCTCGGGCCGCGTGGAGAAGTCGCGATCGATCGCGGCGCCGGTGTCGACCTGAGAGAGCCCGTTCGGTCCCACGACCACGACGCGGGCCCCGGTGCGGGCGGCATAATCAGAGGCAGCTTGCGCGTCGAGTGACAGGCGGCGCTCGAGCGCGTCTTCGTAGAGAGACGCCAGAGCAGTCGCATCCCGTTCCACGTTCACCGCGAGGCGGTCGGTCTCGCGTTGCTGGAAGAAGATGGCCAGGGGGATCTCGAGGACGAGCAGCACGATCACGGTGATCGTGAGGTAACTGAGAAGGACGCGCCGTGTCACGAGGAGGCAGGGCTGGCGACGAGGCGGAATCCCACGCCGCGCACGGTCTCGACGATCTCAGGGGCGAGCTTCTTGCGCAACGACGCGACGTGGACGTCGAGGGTCTTGGTGGAACCCCACCAGTTCTCGTCCCAGACGTGGTCGATGATCTGCTCGCGCGTGTGGACGGCCTCCGGGTCACGCGCGAGGTAGACGAGCAGATCATATTCCTTTGGGGTGAGCGCGACGGGTCGGCCGTCGTACGTCACGGCTCGCGTGCGCGTGTCGATCCCGAGGAGCCCGACATCGATCTGGGCGCACGCTCGTTCGTCAGCCGTCTGGTCGCCGCTTCTCCGCAGAACTGCGCGGATCCGTGCGACGAGCTCGCGGAACCCGAACGGTTTCACGACATAGTCGTCGGCGCCAAGCTCGAGAAGACTCACGCGGTCGATCTCGTCACCACGGGCGGTGACCACGATGATCGGGACGCGCGAGTGCTCGCGCAGACGCCGACACACGACGCGTCCGTCGAGGTCGGGAAGACCGAGGTCGAGGAGGACGAGTTCGCAATCGGCGGCTTCGAGCGCCGCCGCCCCGGTGTCGACGACCGCGACCGCAAACCCCTCGCGCCGCAGGCCCGTGCGGAGCGGCTCGGCGATGGTCGGGTCATCCTCGACGATCAGCAGGCGCACGGGCATGTTCTCTCCGGCGGCGCTGGGAAGCATGGGTCTCCATCGGTCGAGTCCTTGGTGGTCGGCGCCCTCAGTGTACTCGGGAGCCGCCGGTCTTTGCCAAACCTTTGCCTCGTGTTGGCGGCGCCCTTGCTCGCCGGTCTCTACGCTCCGTGCCAACGAGCCTCATCCTCGATACGAAGAGAGGGAATGACGCATGGCCCACAGGACCGCCCTGATCACCGCAGTCTCCATCGTCGCTGTCGTCCTCGCCAGCGCCGCCGCCGTGGGAGCCAACCTCGGCATTCTCACTGTCGCCGACGCAGGGCCGGTCGGAGATCTCTCGGCGACCGCGGTTGCGCCCCGGGCGAATGGCCCGGAGGTCGTCGACGTCTACATCGACGACACCAAGGGGACCACCTCCCAGCAGTACAAGGTCGAGAAGGCCGGCACGATCGGCGTCGTGGCGACGAAGAAGGGCGTGCGTCTGGACGATGTATCTGTGAAGCCGGGCTGGAAGTGGACGTTGGTACAGAACGCTCAGAAGCGGTTGACCGTGACCTTCAAGTCCAGGTCCATCACCTACAGGTTCGTCGCCATCCTCGGTGCGGACGGCAAGCTCACGGCTCGGGTCGTCCAGCCGGTCACGAGAACCGTTGGGACTGCGGGGGCCGGCGGGCCGGCGAGTTCGACGACCAGGGTCATCATTCCGGTTCCACCTTCGACGAGTACCGACGCCGGCCACGGTGACGCCCACGATGACGAAGCCCAGGACCATGAGGGAGGCGGCGATGATGACTGACGGCACACCGAGGCCTGCTCCGGCCTTGAGTGAGGAACAAGCTCGCGTGATCGCCGAAGCGGGCTCGCATCCGGCTCGTCGGGCGCGGCGGCGCCCCGCCGGAGGTTCGCGCGTCGCCGCTGCCGGCATCGGCGTCACGGCGATGCTGGGCTTGATGGCCGGCATGGGCGCCGTGAGTCCGGAAGCCAAGACGACGAACCTCGCCCCTGCGCCGGCCGCTGCTCCTCAGCACGTGGTGGTCGTTCATCGTGCGAGTCAGGAGAAGGCTGGTCCCGACCACGCTCCCTCAGCCGGTCCGATCGCTCTGACGGCGCGCCGTGTGGTGCACACCGTGACCGGCGCGGTCAGTGGTTCAGCGGTCGCGTCGATGTCGAGCGGCCCTGCGGTGCGCGCCTACTCCGCTCCGCCGGCCGCCTCCACCCCTACGGCGACGACCAGTGGCAGTCAGTGAGCTGCGGTTCCGGGTCATGGCCAGCGCGGCGCAGGTGATCCTCGTCGACCCTGCGCCGGGCGCTGCCGACCACGCCCGCAGCCGCCTGGAGGAACTTGAGCGTCGCTGGAGCCGGTTCCGTCCGGACAGCGAGATCGCGCGACTCACCACCGCGACGGAGGCCTGGGTACCCGTCTCGTCGGACACCATCACGCTTCTCACGGCGATGCGTCGGGCGTGGCGTCTCACGCATCGTCGCTACGATCCGACGGTGCTCGGCGCGATCAACGCGGCGGGATACACGCGGAGCGTCGATGGGTCCGGCCGAGTGAGCGTGCAGGCTGGGCCGGCCGCCGCCAAGGCCTCGCTCGAGGATATGACGATCGACAGCGCGCTCTCGGCGGTGATCCTCCCCGCCGGTCTCGGTCTTGACCCCGGCGGGATCGGCAAGGGCCTCGCGGCGGACATCGTCGTGACTGAGTTGCTCGAAGAGGGCACGGGAGGCGCTCTGGTCAGCCTGGGCGGTGACCTCTCGGCGGGAGGCCGTGCGCCGGCAGTCGAGGGGTGGTGCGTCCTCGTCGAGGATCCGGCCGACCCCTCCTGCAGCATCGTGGCGCTGGCGATCGACGCCGGCGGAGTCGCCACCTCCAGCACTCTCTCGCGGGCTTGGTTCCAGGATGGGCGTCGCCGCCATCACGTCATCGATCCCGCAACGAGCACCTGCGCCACGACCGATCTCGCCGCTGTGACTGTGATCGCCGGCACCGGGTGGGAGGCGGAGGTGCAGGCCACCGCCGCCCTTCTCTGCGGCGCCGATAAGGCGCTGGATTACCTCGGCGGCCACGCGCTTTCCGGCATCGCGACGACCCTGAACGGCACCACCACAATGAGCCCGGCGCTGGAGAGCGCCCTCGTCGCTGAGAGGAGTACGGCATGAGTCCCGAGATCTGGTGGTACATGTCGCGGGCCTCGGGGATCGTGGCGTGGCTGCTGCTGACCGCCACGGTGCTCTGGGGCATCGTCCTTGCGGATGGGCTGCTCAAGCGTCGCGCGGCGTGGCTCCTCGACCTGCACCGCTGGCTCGGCGGGCTCACGGTCGCATTCCTCGGGGTCCACCTCGTCTCACTTCTGGCGGACAGCTACGTGCAGTTTGGCCCTCTCGACATCCTGCTCCCCTTCGCCAGCCAGTGGCGACCGGTGGCGGTGGCGCTGGGCATCATCGCCTTCTGGCTCGTGATCGCTGTGGCGCTGACCTCCGTGGCCGTGAAGCGGCTTCCCCGAAGGTGGTGGCGGGGCGTCCATCTCGCGAGCTACGCGACGTTCTGGCTGACGACCATCCACGGGGCCCTGGCAGGCACTGATGCATCCAGACCGCTCTACGTGACGACCGCGAGCGTGGTGCTGATGGCTGTCGTCATCGCCGTGTCTCAGAGGATCCTGACGACCCATTCGCGGCGCCGCCGGCGCGCACGCGAACAGCGTGTGTGGCCGCCCGCGCCTGACACCAGCGTTTAGGCATCCGTCAGCGGCGACGTTGCCGACGCGGGTTCAAGCACTCCCCGTTTCTGGCCGATAGGAGCCTGCAGGCGCCTTGGGGCGCCGTTCGTCCAGGGGTTCTGGGGGCCGCCTCGTTGTCTGAGTACACATTCCTGCTGCTGTTGCACACCGCTTCGGGGGTCGCACTCGTCGCGCTCTTGACCCTCGTCCTCGTCAATCGGCGCGAGTCCGTGGCGCCATGGCTGGGCGGTGTCTTCGGGGTGTTGCTGTTGTGGACCGTCGCCTACGCGCTCGAATTGGCCGCCGCCGGGCTCTCTGACAAGCTCTTCTGGGCCAACGTGCAATTCATCGCGGCGACGATCCTGCCGGTATTGTGGCTCCTGACCATGCGCATCGCCGCCGGAGCTCCGCCGCTGCCCCGATGGCTCATCGGTGGCATCTGGCTGGCCGCCTTCGCCATCATCGCCTGCGTCTACGTGAATCCCGGCCGGCTCTTCAGGGGGCAACCGAGTCTCGACACGACGGGGCCGATCCCCTTCGTCGCCGCCGATTACGGCGTCGCGTACTACTTCGGCTGGGCGCCGTTCGCCTGGGGTCTCCTCCTGGCCTCGCTGTTCGTTCTCATCCGCGGGGTGCGCCACGACAACGTACTGGTGCGCGGGCGCAGCCGGCTGTTGCTCGTGGCCACGCTGCTGCCGATGGTCGCCGGCGTCCTCTACGCCGCGGGGCTCCTCCCTTGGCGCAACTTCAACCCGGCCGTGGCCAGTCTCTCCGTGGCCGCCGTCTTCTGTGCCGTCGCGCTGCTGCGATATCGACTGCTGGAGCTGACCCCCCTGGCGCGTGACACGATCATCGAACAGCTCATGGACGGGATCATCGTGAGTGACGCCGCCGGCCTCCTCGTCGACTTCAACCCCGCCGCTCACGCGATCCTTCCGGAGATCACGTCGGCGGCGCTCGGCAGTCCGCTGGACACACTGCTTGCCGGCCGTGAGGGGTTTTCCACGGCACGCGCAGCGGCGCGCCTCGCGACTGAGCAGCACACGCGGCATCTGGCTTCCCAGGACCGGCGGGTGGGCGACGACGAGGACACGCTGACGCTTGAGGTCGCCGACCCAGCGTTCCCCGCGAGTTGTGAAGTGCGCCACTTCAGTGTGCGCGTGGCATCGGTGCTGCGACGCAACGGACGTTGTGTCGGGGAGGCTCTTGTGTTGCACGACGTGACCAGTCGCGTCGAACTCTTCCGCAGCGTGCGTCGCCTGGCGACCACGGACGATCTGACCGGCCTGCTCGCACGACGCCAGCTTCTCCAGCTTGGCGACGAAGAGGTCGCGCGTTGCCAGCGCGAGGCTCGGCCCTTGGCGGTCCTCGTCATCGACCTCGACCACTTCAAGCTGGTCAACGATCTGCACGGTCACGCCGCCGGCGATCAGGTCCTGCGCGCCGTCGCGGCTGCCTGTAGTGAGCAACTGCGCGCCTTTGACCGGCTTGGCCGCTACGGCGGCGACGAGATGTGCGCCTTCATGCCGGGCCTCGATGCCGACCAGGCGCTTGTCGTGGCCGAGCGTCTGCGCGCCGTCGTCTCCGGGTTGTCAGTCTGGTGCGACGACAAGCTGCTCCGCGTGACCGTCAGTGTCGGAGTGGCGGTCGCGGGGGTTCGTGCCCCGAGCACGGTGAGCGGCCTCATCGAGGCGGCGGACGGCGCCCTCTATAAGGCGAAGCGCGACGGTCGCAATCGCGTGGCCCTGGCGCCGCTGCAGACAGCGAAACCCTTGATCGCCGTCCCGCCGCTCGCCTCGCCGGCGGCGCTCTCGGAGCGTCCGGCGACGTCCACACGAAGCGTGACCACACACAGCTGAGGGTCAGACGGTCGCGCTGAGGATGAGTCCGGCGGCGACGAGCGCCAGCCCGAGGCGGTACCAGCCGAAGATCGCGAGGGTGTGCCTGCTGAGGTAGCCCACCATCCACTTCACCGCCAGAGCCGCGGAGATGAAGGCGGCGATCATGCCGATGAGCGGGGTCACGATCCCGAAGGTCGCGATGATCGTCCCCCCCTCGCTGGCGGCTTCGAACACCGTCGCGGCGGTCAGGGTGACAAGCCCCAGAAGGAAGCTGTACTCGACGGCGGCGATCGTGCTCAGGCCGACGAGCCGCCCGCCGAGGATGGTGACGAGGCTGCGGCTCACCCCCGGCCACATGGCGATGCACTGCAGGAGGCCGACGATGATGGCCCGGCCGATGGTGAGATCCTCCATGCCGGCGCCTTCGTTGGGCCGCAAGCCGCCTTTTCGATCGTGGCGCGCGACCAGGAGGATGACGACGCCGCCGACCAGCCAGGCGGCCGTGATCGGCCACAGGGCGAACAGATACCCCTTGATGAGCTTCTCGCCCAGCAGCCCGATCACAGCCGCGGGCACGAACGAGGAGACGAGGACGACCGCGAGCCGTCTGCCGTCGCGGTCGCGTCCCAGGATGCCGCGCAGGATCGACATGAGGCGGCGCCAGTACAGGATGACGACTGCCATGATGGCGCCGAACTGGATGGCGATGGCGTAGGAGTCAGCGGCTGTCTTCAGCTGGGGATCATCGGAGATGCCGAGCAGGTGCTCGGTGAACAGAAGATGCCCCGTGGAGCTGACCGGCAGGTACTCGGTGACGCCCTCGACCACGCCGAGGATGATGGCGTCGAAAGGGCCGAGAGGCTGGGGCTTGGCGGCTTCGTCGCCGGACTCACTCGCGACCGCGACGACCGCGGGTCCTGCAGCCCAGGCCGGGGCGCCTTCCACGGCCGCGACGCCGGCTGCGAAAGCCAAGAGGAGGACGGCTCCGGCAAGGGCGCATCGAGTGAGGATCGCGAACATAGGATGCACCGTACACGGATGAGAGGCGCGGCGCATCTCGGCGACCGTCAAGGGAGACCGCGGAGGCGGACGTGGCAGCCCTTGCGGGTCATCGCCACGCCACGCCATGTGGCGTGGCTGCCCCCCGAGGTCAGTCCGACGTCAGCAGCGCCTCCGCCGGCAGCCCGAGCAGGCGCGCGGCGTTGCCCCAGAGGATGGCGTCGAGGGCATCATCTGAGAAGGGCATGGCTCTCAGTTGCGCCACGTCGCGGCTGAGGTCGCCCCAGGGCCCGTCGCTGCCGAAGAGGATCCTGTGGGCCCCGTGCGCCGCCACGAGCTCCACGAAGCGTTCCTCGTCGAGGTACGGGAGCGTGAACGACGTGTCCAGGTACACGTCTCTCCCCGCGAGGTGGTGCAGCACTTCATCCCATTGCCGCCAGCCCCCCATGTGGGCGAGCACGACGATGAGGTCCGGGTGCCGATCCAGCAGGCGAGCGAAGGCCTGTGGCGTCGAATGCACATCCGGCAGGGCGATGTCCTCGCCGGCGTGGAAGTAGACGATGAGCCCGTGCTCCGTGGCCGCGACATAGAGCGGGTCCAGGCGCTCCTCATCCGGGCTGAATGACTGGTATTCGGGGTGCAGTTTGAAGCCGCGGATACCGAGCGCGACGAGGCGCTCAACCTCCGCCACGAGGTCCGGGAGGTCGGGGTGCATCGCCCCGAACGGGATGATCGAGTCGTCGGCGAGGGCGGCCGCCCAGTCGTTGATCGATCGCACCTGGGTGGCCTTGCTCGCCACCGGCTGGACGACGCTGCGCGCGATGCCCGCGTGGCGCATGAAGGAGTGCAGCCCACTGAGTGTGCCGTCGAAGCAGGGGGCGATGGCGCAGGCCCTGCATACGCCGGCGACGGCGGTCGCCGCGAGCTGGTCAGGGAAGACGTGCGTGTGCATGTCGATGATCGGCAAGGGCGGCCTGCTATCGCGGGGCAGCAGCGAAGCGCTGCAGGCCGGGATCTGGCGACGTCGTGACGGTGGTGTTCGTCCGTGTGACGACCACCACCGTCACGTCGTCGCCGAACGGCTCGGCCCCCGCCGCTTCGACATCCGAGATCAGCGACGCGAGGGCTGCCTCATCCAGAGGGCCATGCGGCAGCCCTTCCAGCGCGTGCACCAGCCGCATCTCTCCGAAGCGCTCCGCCGAGCCGGGCCGCAGGCGACCCTCGATGAGTCCGTCCGTGTAGAAGAACAGGTTCCAGCTCTCGGGCAGACGCAGGCGCACGACGTCCTCCAGGGGCAGGTCGAACGCTCCGAGTGGCGGTTGTGAGGGCGCCTCGAGGCGGCGGACGTCGCCGGCGACGAGAAGCGGCGGCGGGTGGCCGAGGTTGAGCAGCGACACGTGATCGTCCGTGGGGTCGATCCATGCGAGACACAGCGTGGCGAAGATGTCGGGGCCGCTGCGCTCCCGGCGCAGGACCTGTCGCAGGCTGTCGACGACTGCGAGGGGCTCTACCCCGGCCGTCTCGAGGGCCTGCCAGGCGGCGCGCAGCGTCGCGCCCAGCGCCGCCGCGCTCGGGCCGTGCCCGGTGACGTCGCCGACGATGATAGAGAGGCTCCGGTCGTTCCGCTCGAGGACGTCGATGAAGTCGCCGCCCAACTCGAGACGGTGCTCTCCCGGCCGGGAGTGGAAATGCACGTGCAGGCCGGGAAGGGAGACCGGCATGGTCGGGAGGAGGCTGCGCTCGAAACTCCGGTGCAGGTCTTCGGCCTCGGTCTGCACGGCGCGCCGGCGGGCCTGGGTGAGCGCCACATCCACGTGGTCGCCGAATCTCTGGACCATGGCGAGAAGGCGGGCGTCAGGCTTCTCATGATCGTTGGCCCAGCCGAGCACCAAGAGGCGTGTCGGCGAAGGCGCCAGCCCGATAGGCGCCGTCAGCAGCGCCCGGAGTCCTTGCCCGGCATCCTCATCTGCGCTGTCGTCGACGCCCTCGCGAGCCGCCGACTCGTCGTCGGCGGCGAGGGCGCGAAAGACGGGCTGTCGTTGTTCGATGGCTCGCCGTGCCTCCACGTCGGCGGCGAGTGGCAGCCTCAGGCCGGGGCGGATCGACTGCTCGAGGGGGTCCTGCCCCAGAACGACCAAGTTCGGCGACGTCGACGTCGTACAACGTCGCCTGATCGGCGCCGAAGACGTCGCGCGCAGCGCGGCAGACGGCGCGCGCGATCTCGGGCTCGCCCTTCTCGTCGTGGAACGAGGGGGTGAGGCTGAGCAGTTGCTCGAGCGCTTCGCGCATGAGCTGTTCCTGCCGCCGCGCCAGGCGCTCCGCTCTCTCGCTCAACTCCAGGTTCGCGACCCTCAGGGCGTGCGGGCGCGCCAGCGTGTCCTGGACCACCGCGAAGTAGATGAACACCATGGAAGCGACCAGGAGGATGTGACCGAGCATGTTCGCCCATGTCTGAGGGCCTGAGTAGAGCGTGAGGGCCAGCTCCGCGGCGATGTTGAGCGTCCAAGCAGCCGTCAGGAGCGGGAAGGCGGCGCCTTGCAGCGCGGTGCGCTTGCGAGAGAGCAGTAAGATGGCGACCACAAGAATGCCGCAGGCGGCGTACTCGGCGGCGATCTTGAAGGTGCGTGAGGCCCACACTGGTGAGCGTCTGCGGGAAAGACCGGCCACACGTAGATGCTGGCCAGGACGAGCACGTCCAGGAGGAGATAGGCGACCAGCAGCGGGCGCAGTGGAAGGCGGCGCCCCAGCACGAAGGGCGCCGCGGCGAACGACAGTGCCTGGATGAGCGTCGCCGCCACCCAGATCTGGGTCGGCGGGTCGAGGCTCGTGCTGATCATGTCGATCCCGGGGAAGTCGACGGCATGCACGAGGTGCAGCAGCGAGGTGGCCAGAAGCGCGATGCCGATGAAGGCGGCGAAGTCGTCGTCCTGGAATTGGCGCAAGGTCCAGGACATGAGGAAGATGCCCAAGCCGATGACTGCGTAGAGGACCTCGGCGAAGGTGTGGAAGAGCATGTACGAGACGGTGCTGATGAGAGCGAGCGCGATGATGGCCGCGAAGGCGAGCACCACCGGCGCACGCGAGAACCGCGCCGTCTCGGGGATCGGTGACCTCATATCCGATGGGACAAGCGCCATTGGCTGATCTCTTTCGGCTCCGGAGGCGGTGTGAGGAGCTGCCGAGAGGATACCATGGGGCGTGACGGAGCCCTGCGTGCGCTCGCGGCGCGGTGGGTTTGCGGCCACTGGAGTGGCCGCGTAGCATGACGCGAGTCAGCGGCGTCGAGGCGTCGTCCATCCGCGAACACCGGGATCGCACTTCTATGGGAACACTCTTCGGCACGGACGGCATCCGCGGCATCGCCGGCGAACTGCTGACTCCGGAGTTCGCCGTGCAGGTCGGCCGCGCCGCAGCCGTGGTCGTGGGCAAGACGTCCGGCCGGCCGCCGCTCTTCGTGATCGGCCGCGACACGCGCCTGTCCGGGCCCATGCTCGAGGCGGCGCTCACCGCCGGCCTCACCAGTGGCGGAGCCCGGGTCGAACTCGCCGGAGTGATCCCCACGCCAGGCCTTGCGATGCTCGTCGGCCGGCGTGGTGCGCAGGCCGGCGTCGTGATCAGCGCCTCGCACAACCCCTTCGCCGACAACGGCATCAAGTTCTTCTCCTCAGCTGGGCTCAAGCTCAGCGACGAGGAAGAGGCGGAGATCGAGGCGCACATCGCCTATCACGACCTACAGTCTCTTGTCGGTCGCGGGTTCGGCTCGCACTCGATGCTCGATGGAGCTCTCGACAGCTATGTCGAGGAGATCGTGCGGCGCATCCCGCTCGATCTGCGCGGCATGCGCATTGCCGTCGATTGCGCCAACGGCGCCATGTCGCAGGCAGCGCCAATGGCTCTGGCTCAATCGGGCGCCGACGTCACCGTGGTGTGCGCCGCCCCGGACGGCATCAACATCAATGCGGGGTGCGGCAGCACGCACATCGCCGGTCTGCAGACCATGGTGGCCGGCGACGGCTACGATCTTGGTCTCGCCTTCGACGGCGACGGCGACCGCGTCCTGGCCGTCGATGCCGGGGGCGAACTGGTCGACGGCGATTTCATCATCGCCATCCTCGCCCGGCATCTCAAGGCTCGCGGCATGCTGCGCAACGACACGGTGGTGACCACGGTCATGACGAACCTCGGCTTCCATCACGCCATGCGGCGGGAGGGCATCGAGGTGCTGGTCACGGCGGTGGGCGACCGCTATGTGGTCGCCGAGATGCTCAGGGGCGACCACGTCCTCGGCGGCGAGCAGTCGGGGCACATCATCAATCGCGACGTCTGCAGCACTGGTGACGGCCTTGCGACCGCCTTCCTGCTTCTTCAGGCGCTCAGCGAGATGCGGGCGCCCCTTGCCGAGGCGGCGCGCGTCATGACCCGCCTGCCGCAGAAGCTCGTCAACGTGCGGGTGCGCGATATGGGCGCGCTGGAGGGCGCGACGCAGGTGTGGGCAGCGGTCGACGAGGAGTCCCACCGCCTGGACGGGCGCGGCCGCGTGCTGGTGCGTCCCTCCGGTACCGAGCCGCTGGTGAGGGTCATGGTGGAGGCGCCTACCGACGCCGAGGTCGAGGACGTCTGCGGACGTCTCGCCGAGCTCGTCGACGAGCACCTCGGCTGACCCGCCGAACCTGTACTATAGCCGCACACACGCAGAGCGGCGGAGCGGACACCCGCAGGCAACCCGAGCGCCAGGCCCAGGACCACATCTGGGCGACGAGGTGGAGGTTCATCGAAGAGTTCGGCGGATGCCTCCCGGCCCGGCACGGTCGTGATCGAGCCCACAAAACCCGCCGGTAACGGCGGCACAAAAAGGCTCGAAGGTGCCGTCCGCGACGCGTCTGCCTGCGTTCGCACCCAGGGAAGGGAGCACGTATGTGCGGCATCGTAGGCTACGCCGGGCGGCGCCCGAGCAAGCCAATCCTCCTCGACGGACTGCGTCGGCTCGAGTACCGCGGCTATGACTCCGCGGGCCTTGTGCTGGTCGACCATGAGGGTCTCGACGCGGTGCGCGCCGTGGGCAACCTCGACGCGCTCTTCGCGGCAGCGGGCCCGAACGGCTCGCAGGCCACCACGGGTCTCGGCCATACGCGCTGGGCGACACACGGCCGACCCAGTGAAGAGAACGCCCATCCCCACGAGGACTGCACTGGGCGTGTGTCGATCGTCGTCAACGGCATCGTCGAGAACTACAAGGAGCTGCGCGCCGAGCTCCGCGGGCGTGGCCACACGCTCCACAGCGAGACCGACGCCGAGGTCATCGCGCACCTCATCGAGGAGAATCTTGCGGACGGTCTTACAGCCGCCGTGCGGGTGATCCTGGGGAGGCTCGAAGGCTACTACGCGTTCTGTGCGGTCTCCGCCGACGAGCCCGACATCATCGTCGGTACGCGCAAGCAGGCTCCGCTCGTCGTGGGCGTGGGCGACCATGAGATGTTCTTCGCGTCGGCGATCCCCGCCTTCATGGCGCACACGCGGACCATCGTCATCCTGGATGACGGCGACGTCGCCACCATCGACGCCGACGGCGTCGCCATCTGTGACGTCGCCGGCCAACCGCTGGAGCGCCCGCACTCGGTCGTGGACTGGGACGAAGCCGCCGCCGAGAAGGGCGGCTTCGAGACCTTCATGCTCAAGGAGATCCACGAGCAGCCGGCGGCTCTGCAGGAGACGCTTGCCGGCCGCCTTCTCGCCGACGGCACGGTCGACCTCGGCGAGGTGGGGATCAGCGACGAGATGCTGCGTCGCCTGCGGCGCGTCTTCATCGTCGCCTGCGGCACGTCCTATCACGCCGGTCTGATCGTCAGCTACGCCATCGAACAGCTCGCCCGCGTGCCGGTCCAGATCGACGTGGCCAGCGAGTTCCGCTACCGCGAGCCGGTGTTCGACCCCGAGACGCTGGTGATCGGCATCACGCAATCGGGAGAGACCGCGGACACGCTGGCGGCGATGCGGCTCGCCCGGCAGGCGGGCTCGCCCGTGCTGGCTCTCACCAATGTGATGGGCAGCCAGGCGTCGCGCGACGCCGACTACGTGCTGTACACCCGCGCCGGGCTCGAGATCGGGGTGGCGGCGACCAAGACGCATACCGCACAGGTCGCCGCCATGCTGCTCCTGGCCCTGCGCCTCGCGTGGGCTCGCGGCATGCAGCCCGAGGCCGAGCTCAAGCGTCTCGGCCGTGAGCTCCGCTCCATCCCCAACAAGGTGGCGCAACTCCTCGAGCGTGACAGCGCGGTGACCGCGGTGGCGCAGCGCTACCACGACGAACGCTTCTTCCTCTACCTGGGGCGCGGCATGGGGTTCGCCGTGTGCCTCGAGGGCGCCCTGAAGCTCAAGGAGATCAGCTACATCCCCACGGAGGCCTACGCGGCGGGTGAGATGAAGCACGGACCGATCGCCCTCCTGGACGAGGAGTCGCCGGTGGTCGTGGTCGCCGACGACAGCCCCGTGTTCGCGAAGCTGGTGAGCAACATCGAAGAGGTGCGGGCGCGTGGCGCCGACATCATCGCGGTTGCCAGCGACGGCAACGAGACCATCGCCGAGCTCTCGCGCGACGTCCTCTGGGTGCCGAAGAGCGACTACCATCTGGCGCCGATTCTCACGGTGGTGCCCCTGCAGCTGCTCGCCTATCACATCGCCGTCATCAAGGGGCTCAACGTGGATCAGCCGCGCAACCTCGCCAAGACAGTCACGGTCGAGTGATGCGGCGTGAGCGGCGCTGACGCGAGGCGTTCGTTCGTTCCAGTCATCCCACCCGGGGGCCTGCTGCTGGGACTCGGCATCGATGTTGTGGAGGCTGCGCGCATCGCTCGCCTGCTGCAGCGTCTGCCCAGAGCCTACGAGAGGCTCTTCAGCGAGCAGGAGCGCGCTTACGCGGACGGGTTCGCCGATCCGTTCCCCCGCTACGCGGCGCGGTTTGCCGCGAAGGAAGCTGTCGGCAAAGCCCTGGGAATCGGTATCATCGGTTTTGTGTGGCGCGACATCGAGGTCCTCTCGGGAGGTAAGCCGCGGATCGCGCTGCACGGAGATGTCGCCGAGGTGGCGCGCCGCTTGGGCGTCACGCGCGTCGAGGTCTCGCTGAGCCATACCGGCGGCATGGCGTACGCCGTGGCCGCCGCTCTGAAGGAGAGCGCCAATGGATGAGTCGTTGCTGATCGGCCTGCACACCGCCGACGCCATGCGACAGATCGACACTGCCGCCATCCAAGGGGTGGGCATCCCCGGCGGCCACCTCATGGAGCGCGCCGGGATGGCGGTGGCCCGCGAGATCCTCGAGCGCTACGAGCCGGAGGCTGCGGTCGTCGTGGCCGGCAAGGGCAACAACGGCGGCGACGGCTTCGTCGTCGCCCGGGAGTTGCATGAGGCCGGCGTGGACGTCAGCGTTCTGACGCTGCCGGACGCCGGCGCTTTGAGCGGCGACGCGCGGCTGAACCGCGAGATCCTCGACGCGATCGGCGTCGACGTCCTCGCGTGCTTCGACGCCGAGTGCGCTTTGGCCCCTGAGGCCCTCGAGGCTCTTCTCAGCGCCGACGTGGTCGTCGACGCGCTCTTCGGCACCGGCTTCACCGGCGCCGCCAAGGGGACGGCGGCGGCGGCCATCGAGCTCATCAACGAGGCGCCGGGCACGGTCGTGAGCATCGACATCGCCAGCGGCGTGGGGGCCGGCTCCGGCACCGTGCACGGGCCGGCCGTCATCGCCGATCTCACGGTGGCGCTGCACGCCGCCAAGATCGGCCACTTCGTGACGCCGGGCGGTATCTTCAGCGGGGAAGTGATGGTCGTGTCCATCGGCATCCCGTCGTGCTGCGACCGCGACGCCGAGGTCCTGCTGCTCACGGAGGACGGGCTCGAGGACCTGATCGTGCCGAAGGGCGCGCTGGACCACAAGCGCTCGGTCGGCACGGTGCTCGTGGTGGGCGGCTCGCGCGGCATGACCGGCGCCGCCCACATGACCGCCATGGCGGCGTTGCGCAGCGGCGCCGGCCTCGTGCACGTCGCGTTGCCCGCAGGGGGCGGGCGGCGAGAAGCCTTACCCGGAGGTCATCACCGTCGAGGTGCCCGGCGCCGACGGGCAGTTCGCGATGGCCGGGCGGAGCGCGCTGTTCGCCGAGACGGCGGGGCTGCAGGCCGTGGCCATGGGCCCCGGCCTGGGCCGGGCCGACGCGGCGCAACTGCTGGTCCGGGAGCTCGTCGCCGTCGAGCGTCCGCTGCTGCTCGACGCCGACGCGCTGTACGCGCTGGGCGACCGGCCGGAGCTGCTGGCGGACCGTACGGCGCCCACGGTGCTCACGCCGCACGAGGGCGAACTGGGCCGCCTGCTGGGTCTGCCCGCCGATGATGTCTCGGCCCAGCGCCTCACGTGTGCCCGATCGGCGGCGCAGCGCAGTGGCGCGACGGTGGTCCTCAAGGGCGAGGGGACGATCGTCGCGGATCCGTCGGGACGGGCCTTCGTCGTCCCGACCGGCAACCCCGGCCTGGCGACGCCCGGTACGGGCGACGTGCTCAGCGGGGTCATCACCGCGCAGCTGGCCAAGGGGCTTGCCGCGACCGACGCGGCCTGCCTCGGAGCGTACCTGCACGGGCTCGCCGCCGACCTCGCCGCCGAGAACGCGGTGGGCACCGAAGGCATGATCGCCAGCGATCTGTTCCAGTTCCTGCCGGCCGCCGTCGAGCGGCTCAAGGCCGGCCCACAGGAGGAGGCACATGTCCACCACTGACAAACCTGGTCCGGGCGAGGTCCTGGCCCGCGATATCATGACCACGCCGGCCATCACCGTTCACCCCGAGTTGAGCGTCAAGGAGCTCGTCGCCGTGTTCCGGGAGCATCGCGTGGGCGGCGTCCCCGTCGTCAACGCGAAAGATGAGTTGGTCGGCATCGTGACCGAAGGCGACCTGATGGCGCTGGACTCAGACGTGCCGATGCCCCACTACTTCGAGCTCTTCGACAGCATCATCTATCTGGGCAGCCAGAAGAAGTTCAAGGAGCACCTGCAGAAGGCCGTCGCCGCGACCGTGGCGGACCTCATGACGCCGGCGCCGCTCACGGTGAAGCCGGACGATCCGGCGCGCGCGGCGGCGACGCTGATGTCGAGGCATGGGTTCGATCGCGTCCCCGTCGAGGACGACGGTAAGGTGGTGGGCGTCGTCTCGCGGCACGACATCATCAAGCTCCTGGAGCTCTGAGATGCTGGCCGGCCGCGAGCGCGCGCTGGCCGAGGTCGATCTCGAGGCCGTCCGTGCGAACGTGCGCCGGCTCATGCGCGACCTGCCGGATGGGGCCGTGCATTGCGCCGTCGTGAAGGCCAACGGCTATGGACACGGCGCGGTGCCGGTCGCCGGCGCCGCCCTCGCGGCCGGATCCACATGGCTGGGTGTCGCGACTCCCGGAGAGGCCGAGGAGTTGCGCGCGGCCGGGTTTGCGGCGCCGATCCTGATCTTCGGCCCCATGACCGGCGTGGAACTGGGGCGCGCGGTCGCGGCCGGCGCCGAGGTCGTCGTGTGGTCGGCATCCTTCCTGGATGCCGCGCTGCAGCTCGGCGCCCGCATGCACATCAAGTTCGACTCGGGGATGGGCCGCCTTGGCGTCACTGAGGCGGAGGCGCGCGCGCTGTGCGCGCGGGCGGCGGCGGGCGGGCTCCTCAGCGGCCTCATGAGTCACTTCGCGACGGCCGACGAAGAGGACACCGCGTTCTTCGAGTACCAGCTTGGGCGCTTCGGGGCGCTTGCCGGGGATCTGGCGGGGACCTACCCGGATCTCCTCTGCCACACGGCGAACAGCGCGGCGACGCTGCGTGGGCCGCGCTCTCACTTCGGCATGGTGCGTACCGGCATCGCCATGTACGGGCTGGCGCCGGCCAACGACGATCCGTCCCGACATGGACTGCGGCCGGCGATGAAGCTCAGCTCGTACATCGCCGGGGTGCGCGTCGTGGCCCCCGGGGAGTCCGTAGGGTATGGTCGGCGCTTCGTGGCCGACGAGCCGACGAGAGTCGGCATCGTGCCGATCGGGTACGCCGACGGCGTGAACCGGCTTCTCACGAACCGTGGCGATGTGCTGGTCGCGGGACGTCGCTGTCGCATCGCCGGCACCATCAGCATGGATCAGCTCACCGTGCGTCTGCCCGCCGACTGGGGGAGGGCCGGCGACGAGGTCGTGTTCTTCGGTCCGTCCGGCGACGTCCCCGCCGGAGACCTGGATTCTGCCGCGCCGCGCATCCTCTGCGAGGAGACGGCGCGACTGCTGGAGACGATCAACTACGAGGTCGTCTGCCACGTGGCGCCGCGCGTCGTGCGTCGCTATCGCGGCGTGGCGTCAGGCGCGCCCACCGATCGGTCGAGATCCTAGCGCCATCATGAGTACTCGCCGGCAGAGCAACAGACTGCCGTCGTCGCACGACCTCCTCACGGCGGCGCGCGCGTCCCTGCCGCCCGGCGCCGCCGCCTGGCTCGTCGGCGGTTGCCTGCGCGACGAGGCGCTGGGTCTCCCCGTACGCGATATCGACGTCGTCGTCGAACGTGACGCTGAGGGGTTCTCGCGGACACTCGCGGACCGGCTCGGCGGCAGCGCCTACATGGCGTCAGACGCGTTCGGCGCCTGGCGTGTCGTCGTCGGCGAACTGCACGTGGACGTGGCGGCGCTGAGGCCCGTCGCGGATGCAGGTCGAGGCGGCGGACCCGACGAGCGTCTCACCGGCGACCTCCTGGGGCGGGACTTCACCGTCAATGCGATGGCGCGGCCGCTCGCCGGCGGCACCCTCATCGACCCGCTCGGCGGCTGCGACGATCTGCGCGCCCACCGCCTGCGCCTGTGCTCGCCGGACGCCTTGGACGACGATCCGCTGCGCATCCTGCGCCTGGCGCGCCTGGCTCGTGGGCATGGCCTGGCGCCGGAGGAGGCGGCGCTCGCCGCTGCGTCCGGCGCCGCTCCCGGCTTGGCGCGGGTCAGCGGCGAGCGGCTGCGCGAGGAACTGTCGTTGCTGCTTGCCCTCAAGGACGGCGCCTCCGCGCTGCGCGATCTGGCCGACTGGGGTGCGCTGGCCGTCGTTCTCCCCGAGGTCGACGGGCTCAAGGGAGTGGGTCAGAACGAGTACCATCATCGGGACGTGTTCGAGCACACGCTTGAGGCACTTGGGTACGTGCGCGGCGTGGTGGAGCAGCTTGGCGGCCGGGAGCACCTTGCCTCCCCAGTGGAGGCCGGCCTGCCCGGCGTCGGGCCGCTCGTGCCACTCTCCTGGGCCGTGCTGCTCCACGACATCGGCAAGCCGACGGCGCGGGCGGTCGGCGCCGACGGACGGATCGGGTTCTGGTATCACGATGAGATCGGCAGCCGTATGGTCGGCGCCCTCGCGCGGCGCTTGCGCATGAGCAGCCGGTTCGCCTCCTATCTGAGTACACTCGTGCGCCAGCATCTGCGCCTCGGGTTCCTCGTGCGCGAGCAGCCCCTGACGCAGCGCGCCGTGACCCGGTATCAGCGCGACGTCAGCCCGTGGGTGCTCGAATCCGTCGTGGTGTCGCTCTGCGACCGCCTGGCCACACGGGGGGACAAGACATCGCGCGTCTCGATCGCGCGTCACTATCGGCTGGCGCGCTCGATGTGGACGACGGTGAGCAAGGCGCCAGTGCCGAGGCTCCTCAGCGGTGAGGACGTGATGGAGCTGCTCGATCTGCCGCCGGGCCCCGCCGTCGGCGCCGCCCTCCATGCCCTCGAAGAGGAGGTCGGGGCGGGCGAGATCACGACGGCCACCGAGGCACGGGTCTTCCTGCGCGAATGGCGGTTGGCGCACTCGAGCGACGCCGATCCGTGAGTGAGGACATCTGATGCCTGAGTTGCCGGAAGTCGAGACGGTGCGCCGCAGGCTGGTCGCTTGCCTGACCGGGCGGGTGCTGCGCGACGTCGTCGTCAACGATGCGAGCGTCAGCGCGCAGGACGAGGCGCAGCTACGCGCCTTGCTCGTCGATCGGCGGATCTTGGGCTTGCGTCGCCGCGGCAAGTACCTGATCGTCGATCTGAGCGCCGCGGAATCGAGTGCCGCAAGCCGCGCGGCAGACGAACTGTCCGTCGGCCCCTCCATGGCGATCATCCACCTGCGCATGACTGGTCAGCTGCTGTTCGATCCGGGGCCGGCGGAGCGGCCGCCGCGCTTCGTCTGGCGCCTCGAGCCGCAAGCGTATCTGCACTTCCAGGACGTCAGACGCTTCGGTCGCCTGTGGGCTCTGCGGCCGGCGGCCGAGGACGACTTCTTCGCGCGCATGGGGCCCGAGCCATTCGGCGCTGAGTTCACTGTCGCGTATCTGATCGAGGAACTGCGCGGGCGGACGGCGCCGCTCAAGTCGTTCCTCCTCGATCAGCGGCGCCTCGCCGGCGTCGGCAACATCTACGCCGACGAGGCGCTCTTCCGGGCGCGTCTGCACCCGTTGCGCGCCGCCGGGAGCGTTAGGCCGCTGCAGGCGCAGCGGCTGCACGCGGCCCTGCTTGAGACTCTGCAGGCCAGCATCGACCACGAGGGCTCGTCGATCGAGAGCTTCGTCGACCCCGCCGGGATGCGCGGCAGCTTCCAGGAGATCCTCAACGTCTACCAACGGACAGGCGAGCCGTGCCGGGTGTGCGGCGCGACGATCCTGAGACTCGAGGTGGGCGGTCGCGGCACCCACTACTGCCCAGCGTGCCAGCCCCGCCGCGGCGGGATGTCTCCGGGGTCGCGGCGGCGGCACGGTAGCGCTGCTCCGCCGCGCGGCGGGAAGCCTGCCGACGGGGTCCCGCCGCGCGGCTGAAGGAGGCGGGGAGCGACCATGCGCACGCTTGCCGCCGCGCGGGCGAAGCGGCCGTTCGGCGGCGCGGTGGACCGGCCTGCTGATCTGCTGCCTCCTTGCCCTCGCGTCGCGCGGGCATCTGGTCCCTTCGCTAATGCGGACCTTTTCTGCTCAAGTTGCGAGCAGGGGGGCCGATACCCTTCAGGCGTCGTTGTCAGGGGTGGAGACGTCTTGTCGCCTTCCGCCCTCCATCTGCTTCGGGTCGTCCACGGGACGAGGGGGCAGATCAGCGGTGCACGGGGTCGATGCAGATCGGCCTGGTCATGCTCCGGCGCCGGCGGGAAACGCCGAGCGCGGGAGGAAAGGTGACGCTCGAGCGGGGGTCAACGGGGCATGGGAAGCCCCCGGAAGGGCCCGGGTAGCGAGAGCGGGGCACAGCGGAGGCAAGAATGAAGCGCATGAAGATCCTGTTCGGACCACGCCGCCTGCATACGTTGGTCGCCTTGGCGGGGTTGCTCGTCGCGGCAGGCGTGACCATCGGATCCGGAGCCAACTTCACGGCCACTTCGGCCAACGCCGGCAACGCGTTCACCGCCGGCGCGCTCAGTATGAGCAACAGTGCCGCCCCAGGCGCGATCTTCCTCAGTACACCCTCAAAGATGCGTCCCGGAGACGTCTCGAGCGGCACCGTCACGCTCTCGAACACAGGTGATGTCCCCGGCCAGTTCTCGCTCTCCAAGACGGCCACCTCCGACCCGGACAATCTCGGCGCGGCTCTTGACCTTGCAGTCAAGGAGGGGTCGACGACGATCTACAGCGGCAAACTGAGTGCGATGGGGACGCAAGGCCTGGGCATCTGGCAGCCGGCAGGCAGTCACACGTATACGTTCACGGTCACTTGGCCGAACGACCCCCCGACCAGCGACGCCGCCGACACCGCCCTCATGGGCAAGGCCTGCACCTATCGCTTCGACTGGACGGCGATCGCCAACAGCACGATCAACTGACCCTCCTGACGGGAAACTGCGATGGGGGCGGACCGCACCTGTGGTCCGCCCCCGGTCCTCCGGGGAGGGGTGGCACGTGACGAGTAGGACGACAGCGCGGACAAAGGCGAAGAAGGCCCTTCTGACACTGCTCGTGCTCGCTCTGCTCGCCGTCGTGCTCCAGTCACTCGTGTTCTCGGGCGCCAGCTTCACGGTCGCGAGGGGGAACCCCGTCAACGCATTCGCGGCCGGCACCCTCACGCACGTCAACAGCAAGAGCGGCGCCTTCGTGATCAGCGCCGCCGATCTGCGGCCCGGCCAGAGCTCGCAGGGGACGCTATCGCTCGCCGGCGGCGGGGACGTCGCTGGGGCATACACGCTGTCGAAGGCCGCCGTGGTCGATGCGCCGGCCTCACCGGGCCTCTCCAACACGCTCACGCTGCTGATCGAAGACACGACGGGCACGCCCGCGACGCTGTTCAGCGGGACGGTCGCGGCCTTCGCCACGGTCAGCCTGGGCAGCATCGCCCCAGGCGCCACGCGGCAGTACCGCTTCACCCTGACGTTCCCGGCTGCCTCGGCGACTCGGAGCCTGCAGGGCGCGAGCATGTCCGTCCAGCTTCAGTTCAGGGGAATGACGCCGTGAGGCGCGTCTTCAGGGCGCTCGTCACTGTGCTCTATGGCGTCGCGCTGGCGATCGTCGTTGTGGTCATCGTCGTGCCGGCGCTGCTGGGCATGCAGCGCTACGTGATCACGGGCGGGTCGATGACCGGGACCATCGCCAAAGGCTCGGTCATCTACTGCGATCGCACGCCGACAGACCAGCTCCGGGTGGGCGACATCATCACGTTCCGTCCGCCAGGGTACGAATCGACGCTGACGCACCGCATCATCGACATCGTCCCAGGCCAGGACGGCAGGTCCGTCTATCGCACCAAGGGAGACTTCAACGAGGCCGCCGATCCGTGGAGCGTCCATCTCGTCGAGCCCCAGCAGGCGCGCTACGTGTTGCACATCCCTTACGTCGGTTACGCCCTGGCCGCTCTGGCCATCCGTGAAGTGCGCATCGTGCTCATCGGTCTGCCCGCGCTCGTCATCGCCATCTCGATGCTCTGGTCGTTGTGGAGTCAGGCTGGTGACGAGCTGGCGAGGCGGGAATTCGAGGCCGATCCGGACGATGCTGGGAGTCAGGCGTGAACCGACGCCTCCTGTTGCTGCTCGCTCTCGCCCTCACCGCACTCGCTGTGGGGTTGACCGGCTTCTCCGGGGCGTCCTTCACGACGACCAGCCAGACACAGATCGCCGCCACCGCGGCCCACGTGCACAGCTGGCTGCGCCTGTACTCGCAGTCCACCGATCCCGCCGGGACGACCGCATACGCGACGCAGCGTGTGCAGTCCGGGGTCGCCCCGCTGTGCGCCACCGGCTTGGACGAGACGCTGGCGCTCGCCATGGGGGGCATCAAGGTCGGTACCACGACGTACACGTTCAACCGCGCCTTCACGGTCCGGACTCCGGCCGCCTTCCCCGACGCTGCCGTGACTCAAGTCACGATCACGGCGACGTACGTCGCCGACGCGGCAACGGGCAAGCAGCCGATCTACGATGTGCGCTTCAGCGCCACCACGACCACCGGCGGCAGCAACCCGCTGGCGGTCGCCCGCAGCCTTCAGCGTCAGGCCAACATCCGCATGAGGGCGAGCGGCACCGGATGGGTCGTCGGTCAGACCTACCGTCCGCACGTCCTGCTGACGGTCACCTACACGGGCTTCACGACCGCCTACTACGTGTACGACATCCCTGTGGCGGTCACCATCGTCACGTGGTAGGCGCGGGCGCGCTCAGGACGTCGCGACCGGCATGTCGGCGAGTCTCCAGCTGGGGCCGGCCTCGCGCCGCTCATGGCGGCGGCGGTCGGTGAGAGGGCCGTGACCGCTGATCCAGCGCTGACGCCGCCGCTGTCCGGCGCGACGATCGACGATCACGCGCACGTCGTCGCGCCCCGCGAAACGCCGCGTCAGACGCTCGTAGAAGAACTCCTCAAGCTGACACGGGATCACCAGTGTTCGGGTCTGGGCGCTCTGTGTCGTCGCGGACATGTCCCACCTCCTCTGACACATCATCAGATTAGCACCGCGCATACGGCGGGATTCGCCGCAGACGGCTGGATCTCCTTGGGAGGGGCCTCAGCGGGCCATCAAGTGTGGTCAGGCATGACAACGGGCGCACTCTCCGTGCTGGGAGGTGAGGCTGCGCCCTGCGTCTCCGCCGAGCTCGTGTTCTGCGACGCCCTTTGCGGCTGTCCGCGCAGCAGCAGCGCGCAGAAAGCGCCGCCGAGGGCGAACGCCACGCCGACGATGAACGTCGTGTTAATGGCGTCCGTGAACCAGGTCTTGAACAGCGTCGCCATCACCTGCTGCACGGCGCCCGGCGCGGTATCCGCGCCGGGCATGCCCATCTGCATGCCGCCCGCGGAGAGACCATCGAGAATGGTCTGCTTGAGAGCTTCGGGAAGCCCCTTCACTGTCTCAAGGCCCGCCGTGACGTTGGCGGTGATGCGGTTCTGCAGCACCGCCCCAAGGATGGCGATCCCCATCAGACTGCCCACCTGGCGCATGGTGCTGAGCACACCCGAGGCGTTGCCGACACGCTCAGGAGGCGCCGTGGCCATGACCGCCGAGGTGACTGGGGCGACCGCGAAACCGATGCCGATGCCGGCGACGATGAAGGGAAAGAGCAGCATCATCGGCGTGGTGTCGGGGTTGAGTTGCTCGTGCCACGGTGTGAGGCCGGCCATCCACGCGATGCCGAAGGCGAGCAACAGCATGCCGAGGGCGACGATCCACTTGCTGCCGACTCTGTCGGACATCATGCCGGCGAGGGGCGCCGCGAAGATGATGACCACGGACATGGGGCTCATCACGAGGCCTGCCTTGAGGGCGCTGAAGCCGAGCACCGTCTGCAGGAAGATCGGGATCATGAAGAACACGCCCATCATGCTGGCGCTCAGCAGCAGGCCGGTGATGTTGCCGGCGAGAAAGTCGATCTTGCGAAACAGCGAGAAGTCGATGAGAGGCTGGCGCACACGGCGCTCCTGCAGGTAGAAGAGCAAGAGTCCGACGAGCGCTGCCGCGAACAAGCCGAGGATGGTGAGCGAGGTCCACCCGTAGTTCTGGCCCTCGATCAGCGCGAAGGTCAGACAGAAGAGGGCGACGGAGAAGAGACCCACTCCGGGAAGATCGAGGGTCTCCACGGCGCCACGGTTCTTGCTCTCGGGCACGATACGCAGGGCGAGGAGCACGCCCAGCATGCCGATGGGGATGTTGATGAGGAAGATCCAGCGCCAGCTCGCGCTGTCGACGATAAGGCCCCCGAGGCTTGGCCCAATGGCCGTTGCCAGCCCGGAGACGCCTCCCCAGACGCCCATAGCGGCGCCGCGTCTGCCGGGGGGGAACACTGCGGCCACGATGCTGAGCGTGGCCGGCATCATCGCGGCTCCACCAAGCCCCTGTACCACGCGGAAGACGATGAGCCAAGAGATGCTCGGCGCCAGACCGCAGGCCAGCGAGGCGAGCGTGAACAGCGCCATGCCGGTCACGTAGAGCCTGCGCCGCCCGTACAAGTCGCCGAGCCGCCCGAAGGTCACCAGCGTGACCGCGAAGGCGAGGATGTACGCGTTCATGACCCACTCGACACCGCTCAGGCCTGTGTCGAGCGACGTCATGATGTGCGGGATGGCGATGTTCACGATCGTGCCGTCCAGCAGGATCATGAAGAGACCGATGCAGAGCACGGCGAGGATCGCCCAGGGGCTTCGCTCGCCGCCGGCGGCGCGGGTGCTGGCGTGGCGGGCGCTCATGCTCCCGCCGCGGTCTTCCAGCGCAGCACGAGGGCGCTGAGGAAGGCGACCAAGGTCGCGGCGTCTATCTCCGGGAAACCCCTCAAGGTCGCCTCCACGTTCTCTCGCCACTCCGCGAGCATCGTGTCGGCGTATCCTTCGGCGCGGCCGGCGAGGCTTACGAAGACGATGCGCCGGTCGGCGTCGTCGTGCTCGCGGCGCACGAAGCCTTTCTCGGAGAGCCGCGCGATGAGCTCGGTGGCGGCGGCCGGACTGATCGCAAGGCCGCCGGCAAACTGGCCCATCGTCATTCTGCCGTGATGAGCGAGGTGGACGACGGCCCTCATCTGCCCGCTCGTGAGCGCCGCCGCGGCGGGCAGCCCGTGATGGTCGTGCGGAACGGCCTGATAGAGGGTCACGGCCAAGTCGGGCAGCATGCGCACGAGCTCCATGACGCTGTCGGCCGGGCGTTCCTGGTTCTGCAGTGGGTGTGCCACGAATCACCTTACTTCGGATACCGAAACGTCATGCTACCGTAGTAACGTGCATGGGGCAAGTGGCCGCCCGGCACGCGCATGATGCCGACCGGGTGGGCGCAGCTGAGGTGTAACCATACGGCGCGGGAGGTAGTATCCACTCCATCCATGATCGCCGACTATCACATTCACACAGCCCTCTGTGGGCACGCCGACGGTGAGCCACGCGAGTATGTCGAGCGCGCCATCGAGCTCGGCATCACCGAGATGGGCTTCGCCGATCACCTGCCGCTCTCCATGTACGAGCAGCCGGGGTACGCGATGCGCCGCGACGAGGTCGAGGGATACGTCACGACCGTGCAGGCCTTGGCCAGAGAGTACGCGCCGCAGATCCGTGTCCTTCTCGGCGCGGAGGTCGACTTCTTCGAGCAGTCCGTGGAGAAGGATGCGGCGCTCCTCGCCGAGTACCCCTTCGTCTATGCGATCGGGTCCGTGCACTTCGTCGGAGACGGCTTCGCCTACGATCATCCCAGGAGCCGCGATCAGTTCGGGCGCTACGGCATCGACAGCGTGTATCGGGCCAGCTACGAGCTCGCCGCCAAGGCCGCCGCGACCGGCCTGTTCCACATCATCGGGCATCTCGACCTCGCCAAGAAGCACGGCCATCGGCCGGTCGATACGGAGGGTGTCGCCGCCGCGGCGGCCGCGACCCTGAGGGCGATCAAGGCGGCCGGTGTCGCCATCGAGCTCAACACCGCCGGCTGGCGCAAGCCGGTCGGCGAAGCCTACCCGGCGCCGGATCTGCTGGCTCAGGCCGCTGCGCTGGGCATCCCGCTCGCCTTCGGCTCCGATGCCCATCATCCGGCCGATGTCGGCGCCGACTTCGCCCGGGCCGCGACGCTGGCGCGAGAGTGCGGCTACGCCGGCGTCCTGCGTCTCTCCAGCGGCATGGTGGAGATGCTGCCATGATAGGTGCCGGCCGACGTCTGATGGTGATCCACAACCCGCACGCCTCCGGAGGCGGGTACAGGCGCGACCTCCCGCTCATCATCGACGCTCTTCGCGGGCTCGGCTACGAGGTCGAGGAGCGCGAGACCGAGGCGGTCGGGCACGCGACAGCACTCTCGCGGGAGGCCGCCGGCGAGGGCTTCAACGTCGTCTGCGCGATCGGTGGCGACGGCACCGTCAACGAGGTGCTCAACGGTCTGGTCGGCAGTGACGTGCCGCTTGCCATCATTCCCACCGGCACCGTCAATGTGCTCGCCATGGAACTCGGCATCCCTCTCGACCCGCCGGATGCGGTGCGGCTGCTCGAGGCTGGGAACATCACGTCCATCGATCTCGGCCTGGCGAACGATCGCTACTTCGGCCTCATGGCCGGCGTGGGCATGGACGCTGCCGTCGTCGCCTCACCGCATCCCACCATGAAGCGAGCGTTCAAGGAGGCGGCCTTCGCCCTGCAGGGGGTGGCGCACGTCATCGGCTCGAACGACCCGCGCCTCCGCGTCGTCGCGGAGGAGCGCACGGTCGAGGGCTACTTCGTGGTCTTCGGCAACTCGCCGAACTACGCCGGCGCCTTCGGCATCACGCCGCTGGCCGACATGCGCGACGGCTTGCTCGACGTCTGCGTGCTCAAGGACAAGTCGTTCTTCAGCACCGCCACGTTCTGGAGCGCGGCGCTACTCAGCGCGCATATGAAACACCCGAAGGTCGAGTACTTCCGCACGGAGCATGCCACGGTCACCTGCCTGGACGAGAGCAGAGAAGTCCCGGTGCAGGTGGACGGCGAGGCTGCCGGTCGTCTCCCCCTCAGCTGCGGGATCGTGCCTCGCGCGTTGCTCGTCGTGGTTCCGTAAGACCCTAGATGCCCATCAGTTGCGCGAGTGTCTTGAGACGATCGCCGTACTCCTTGCGCTCGTCGGCGCTGCGCGCCCGCAGTTCATCCGGGTCGGCGACGGGGACGATCCTGAAGGCCGGGTTGTCGAAGACGCGGAGCTCCAGCGAATCGCCTTCCCGGTAGGGCTGATCCTTGAACAGCCGATGCAGCATGTAGCGCGTGGCTTGCTCCCCCACAGTGAGGATGTAGTGCGGCGTGGTGATGGAGAGCTCCTTCGAGAGGTACGGGAAGCAACTGTCGAGCTCCTCAGTCTCGGGCGATCGCGCTCCGTCGGCGCTGCGCGCGACGCACTTGAGCAGCGTCGTCACGTAGACCTTGTCGCCGGCGTCGGTAAGCGCCGGCATGAACTCGGAGAGCTGCTCGACGCGGGTCGCGCCGGCTCGCTTCCCCTCTGCTTCGTCGGCGGGGTCGGGATCCAGGGAGACGACCATCACGGTGCAGTGCGGGTGACCTCCTCCGGGGACGGCACGCAGGCGCTGAGCGACGAGCTCCTGGCATCGGACGCACTCACCGACGCTCAGCGCCAGCTTGTCGAGCTGTTCGGCTGCGTCTTCCATCATGGGTCCCTTCTGTTTGAGGTGCCGGCAAGGCCGCGCTGCGGCGAGGCCGGCGCTGTCATGCGACGGTGTTGTTGAGCCGGTACTGACAGATGAGGGCCGAGGGATGTCCCAGCAGTGCGAGCAGGAGCTCGTCGCCGAACGGCGCCAGGACCATGGTCACCCCCTCGAACTCGACCGAGACGTACTTGGCGGCGTGTTCGCCAAGCTCGGCGCCCAGGGTCGCCACATAGCTGATGACTCCGCCCGCTTGGGCGGCGAAGGCGGCGACGTCAAACCCCGGATCGGCGTCGGCGGCGATCACGAACCCGTCGCGCGAAACGAGGAGGGCGGCGACCATCCCGGGCGTCTGCCGGTAGGAAGCCAGGGTGCGAGCCAGGGTGTCGACTTGATCGGTCACGACTCCTCCAAGGCAGTCTCGAGGTGGGCGCGCACGGCTGCGGCGAAGCTATCGGCCGACGCCTCGTCGCTGAAGGCACGCGTGAGGCCCTGGCGCGTGCCCACCAGCTCGCTGAGGTAGATGCTTGCGCGCGGCAGCGGCGCCCGCTCGGTCTCCGCCAAGGCGCCGTCCAGCGGCAGCTGGATGAGTGAGTCGCCGGCCAGGAAGAGGCGGCTGGACTCGCGTCCCGTGAGCCTGACCTGCACGCGAACCGTCACTCCGTGATGGAGCGGCTCTTTGGCGATGTCAATCTCCACATCACGAAGAGTAGCGAGGCGCGTGAGAGCTGGCAAGACGGGGCCCTCGGGGGGCCGTTGCCTCACTGCGCAGCGGCCAGCTTGGCGACCTGCGGACTCGACTGCTCATCGAGCGCTGCGCGTCGCGTTGCACTGCGCGCGGCGGACAGCAATCCGTCGACGGAGCCCACCGCGGGGAAGGCTGCGGCGCCGGTCGCCAAGGTCTGCCGGCGGCCCGCGATCAGGCCGCCGGAGACCTCGTGTGCCGCGGCTGCGGCGAGGGCGCGGGCCTCGGACAGCGAGCGTCCAGGCAAGACGAGCGCGAACGCGTCCGGGGCCAGCCGGAATGCGAGGTCATCGGGCCCGAGCTGGCTGCGCAGGCGCTGGGCCACGCCCTTGATGAGAGCCTCGCCGCCGCGGGCGCCGAGGAAGCCACGGCCGCCCTCGAAATGCTCGAGCTGAACGTAGACGAGGCTGAGAGGCTGTTGTTCGGCCGCGGCGACCTGCAGGCGCGGCGCCGCCATCTCCTTCAGGCGCCGTGCGGTATGGAAGCCGGTGACCGCGTCGGTGCGGGCCGTCCGCGCGCGCCGCGCGCGAGTCGGGTCGATGCGGTACGCCGCGGCCACGCCACCAATCACGAGAAGGAGAAACACCGCGACGCTGACCATCTTGTTGCCGCCGAGGCTGGGGTCGGCGATGGCGAGGACGATGACCAGGAGGGACGCTGGGGCGAGGAGATACGGCCAGTCATGGTGAGGGGAAACCCCCAGTTGACCCGCCGTCAGGATGGGCACGGCCCCCAGCAGCCAGCTGTGGACGCCTCCTGCCAGTGCCAGGACGCAGCCCAGCAGGAGCCAGTCGAGCACGGCGAAGCTGAGCGCGAGGCGTTGCCCTTGGCGACGGGCGACGGCGCCGGAAAGAAGGCCGATGAGGACGCCGAGAACCGCCGGCGCCGCCGCCGCCGGATGGCCGACGGCGCAGGCGAGGACGGCGAGCAACGGGAAGAAGAACGTACGGAAGCGGCTGCGCAGAAGCGCCTGGCTGCGGCGTCGGCGCGGAGGGCGACTCAACGCGCGACCGTGCGGATCGGGCTTTGGCTGGAGGAGGCGCAGTGCATGCAGAAGAGTTCTGGCGCGCCGCGTCATCCCCTTCAAAGGACGGGCTGGGAAGGCGGGTCGGCGTCGGCCGGCTGGCAGCCGAATGACCGCTCGCTATAATAGGTGCCCCGTGGAGAGAGCCCTTTTCTATTCCGGTAACGAAGCCATCGCCTACGGAGCCGTGCGCGCCGGGGCGGGTTTCGCTTGCGGTTACCCGGGCACGCCGTCGACCGAGATCATCGAGACGGCCGCCAAGATAGACGGCATCCACGCGCAGTGGTGCATCAACGAGAAGGTCGCGCTTGAGACGGCGGTGGGCGCTTCCTTGGCCGGGGTTCGCAGCCTCGTCACGATGAAGCATGTCGGGCTCAATGTCGCCGCCGATCCGCTCATGACCCTGTCGCTCACCGGAGTGAACGCCGGCCTCGTCATCGTCAACGCCGACGATCCGGGCATGCACTCCTCGCAGAACGAGCAGGACAATCGGGCCTACGCCAAGTTCGCCAGAGTGCCGATGCTGGAACCGTCAGACAGCCAGGAGGCGTACGACTTCCTCGCGGAGGCCTTCGCTCTCTCCGAGGAGTTCGACACCCCGGTCCTGCTGCGTACGACCACGCGGATCTCCCACGGCCGTGGCCGTGTTCTGCCGCGCGTGCCGATCGATCTGGAGCCGCGCGACTACGAGCGCGACGGCGGCAAGTACGTGATGATCCCGGCGCATGCCCGGGCGCGCAACCGGGTCGTCCTGGAGCGCCTCGAGAGGCTTCGCGCGCGCTCCGAGGAATCGCCGCTGAACGTCCTCGAGGCCGGCAGCGCCGACCTCGGCATCATCGCCTCCGGCATCGCCTACGCTTACTGCCGGGAGGCCTTCCCACAGGCGTGGTTCCTGAAGCTGGGGATGTCGCACCCGCTGCCCTACAGGAAGGTCGCAGACCTGTATCAGCATGTGTCACGCGTGGCTGTGGTCGAGGAGCTGGACCCGTTCATCGAAGATCAGGTGCGGGCTCTCAACCTGCCCGTGGTCGGCAAGCAGGCCATCCCCGCCGACGGAGAGCTGGATCAGGAGATCGTGTTCAACGCCCTGGAGCCTTTCCTGCTGCGCCGCCCGCCGCGCCGCCGCCGCGTGCAGCTGCCGGCACCGCCGAGGGTATCGGCCGCGCCGCCGCCGGCGGCTCTTCCCGTCCGTCCACCCGTCTTGTGCCCGGGGTGCTCTCATCGCTCCGTCTATACCGCGCTGCGCCGTCACAAGCTCGCTTCCATGGGCGACATCGGCTGCTACACCCTGGGCGCGCTGCCGCCCGTCCTGGCGCTCGACACCTGCCTGTGCATGGGCGCCAGCATCGGGATGATGGCCGGGTTCAACAAGGCGTTGGGCCGCAAGGCGGCCGTGGGGGTCATCGGCGACTCGACCTTCTTCCACTCCGGCATCACCGCCCTCATCGACGCGCTCTACAACCAAGCCGAGGGCCTGGTCATGGTGCTCGATAACCGCACGACGGCCATGACTGGTCACCAGGGTCACCCCGGCACCGGTCTGCAGGCGCAGGGAACGTACGGTCCGGCGACGGATATCCAGCGGTTGTGCGAGGGCATCGGCGTCCGCTGCGAGACCGTCGACGCCAACGACTACACGGCGCTCGAGCGCGCCATCAGAGACGCGATCGACGCGCCCGGGCTGGGGGTCATCGTGGCGCTGGCGCCGTGCGTGCTCGCGGTGCGCGAGAAGCGCGGCGCGATCCTCGTCGACGAGGATCGCTGCAACCTCTGCGGCGTCTGCCTCAAGCTGGGTTGTCCGGCGCTCGTCCCCGGTGAGACGTCGATCTCCATCTCCGCGGCGTGCACAGGTTGCGCGCTCTGCGTCGAGGTCTGCCGGCGCGGCTCTCTGAGCTTCGTCGCCGGGTCCGTAGATGGCGACGAAGGCCTGGGATGAGCGGGGTCACGACGGTCTCGCTGGTCGGCGTCGGCGGGCAGGGTATCCTCCTGGCTTCCGCCGTCCTTGCCGCGGCCGCGGCCGCCGAGGGCTTCGACGTGAAGGCCAGCGAGGTCAAGGGCATGTCGCAGCGCGGCGGCAGCGTGCTCAGCTCCGTGCGTTTCGGCGATCATGTGTGGTCGCCCGTCTCGCGTCACGCCGACGTGGTCATCGGTGTCGAGTTGCTGGAGGGGCATCGCGGTCTCGACCTCCTGGGGCCGCACGGGACGCTCGTCTGCGCCGTGACCACCCGCATCGCTCCGGGCTGCGTCCTGCGGCGCGAGGCCGAGTACCCAGAGGATCTCGCCGCGGCCGCCGAGCAACGCGGCGTGCGCGTCATCGCGGTCGACGCCACGGACCTGGCGCGGCAGGCCGGCACGGAGAAGGCCGCCAATGTCGCACTTCTTGGGGCGGCCAGCGCTGTGCTGCCCTTCAGCGAGGAGTCCTGGCAGCGCGGCCTCGCGGCCGCCGTCCCGGCGAAGATCCTGACCGTCAATCAGCGGGCGTTCGCTCTTGGGCGCGCCTTCGGCAGCGAGGAGGTCAGCCAGTGAAGGTCACACAGCTCACCCTGTTTCTCGAGAATCGAAGTGGCCGTCTCGCTGAGGTGGCCGACCTTCTGGGGAAGGCGGGCATCAACATCCGCGGGTTCTCCACCACGGAAGCCGCCGAGTACGGCATTCTGCGGCTCATCGTGACCGATCCCGCAACCGCGCGGGCGCTCCTGCACGATGCCGGCTTCACGACCCACTTCTCGCAGGTGCTGTGCGTGCGCGTGCCTGACCAGCCGGGCGGCCTCGCGGAGGTGCTCGACACGCTTGCCGCCGCCGGCGTCTCCATCGACTATCTCTACAGCATCTCCTTCCAGAACATCTGCTTCGCGGTGCACGACATCGACCGCGCCATCGACTTGCTGCGCGGCAAGGTGACACTGCTGAGCGACGAGGAGGTGCGCGCGCTGTGAGCGCTCACGACGAGCATCTCCTCCCCGACCTCTGCGGCGGCTTGATGTGGGAGCCGGAGGCCGAGACACTGCCGCGTGAGGCGCTCGCCGAGGTGCAGATGGAGCGTCTGCGGGCCGTCCTCGAGAACGCCCGCGCGAACGTACCGTTCTATCGCAAGAGCCTGGAGCAGGCCGGGATCGCCCCCGACTACGTGGCCTCGCGCGCCGATGTCTCGCGTCTGCCCTTCACCACCAAGACCGACCTGCGCGACCACTACCCGTTCGGCATGTTCGCCCGGCCGCGCGCGCAGATCGTGCGAGTACACGCCTCATCGGGCACGACCGGGAACCCGACCACCGTCGGGTACACTCGCGCCGACATCGACACGTGGGGTGATCTGATCGCGCGTACGCTGGCCGCCGGAGGGATCCAGCCGGGCGATCTGCTTCAGAACGCCTACGGTTATGGGCTCTTCACGGGCGGCCTCGGCCTCCACTTCGGCGCCGAGAGGCTGGGCTGCACGGTGGTGCCGATCTCGGGGGGCAACACCGAGCGTCAACTCAAGATCATGCGCGACTTCGGCGCCACGGCGCTCAGCTGCACGCCGTCGTACGCGATGTATCTGGGCGACGCCGCCCGCGACCGCGGCCTGCGGCCGGAGGATCTGCCGATCCGCGTGGGCTTCCACGGCGCCGAGCCCTGGACCAACGAGATGCGTACGCTCATCGAGGCCGCGCTCGGCATCGATGCTCTCGATATCTACGGTCTCTCTGAGATGGGCGGCCCGGGCGTGGCCTTCGAATGCCTCTGCAAGGCCGGCATGCACGTGAACGAAGACCACTACCTTGCCGAGATCATCGACCCCGAGACGCTGCAGCCTCTGCCCGAGGGAACGGTCGGCGAGCTCGTCTTCACGACCCTCTCGCGTCAGGCGCAGCCGCTCATCCGCTACCGTACGCGCGACCTCTGCAGTCTGGACTCGAGCCCGTGTGCCTGCGGGCGCACGTCCCTGCGCATGAGCAAGCCCATCGGGCGCAGCGACGACATGCTCATCATCAGAGGCGTCAACGTCTTCCCGAGTCAGATCGAGGAAGTCCTGATGAGCATACCGGAGATCGAGCCGCACTATCAGATCGTGGTCGATCGCGAGGGCTTCCTGGACGTCATCGAGGTCTGGGTGGAAGTGGGCGAGGGCGTCTTCCCGGAGACCATGGGGGACCTCGAACGCTTCCAGAGAAAGGTGCAGTCGCGGATCTTCAGCGTGCTCAACATCCAGGTGGCGGTCAAGCTGAAGGAGCCGCGCACGATCCAGCGTTCTGAGGGCAAAGCCGTGCGCGTCGTCGACCGGCGCACGGCTCTCTGACAGACGTAGCTCGACAGGCGCGAATGGACGGCGACGGGCCGGGCTGAGTACTGCCCGGCCCGTCGCCGTCTCTGCGTCAGAAGCCGAAGAGGCTCGAGAGCCAGCCGGCGAAGGCTCCCGTGATCCCGGTCGAGCCGTCACCCGTCCGCGACTCGACGGCGATGGCCTTGCCCTCGCCGCGCGCCGGCGCGGAGAGGGTCGGCGTCGGGGTCGGCGTGGGGGTCTTGGTCGGTGTCGGCGTCGGTGTCGGCGTCGGGGTCTTGGTCGGTGTCGGCTTGATCGTCTTGGTCGGTGTCGGCGTCGGCGTCGGCGCGCCACTCCCCGACGGTGACGGTGAGGCGGACGGCGACATCTTGGAGTATGCCCCGTCCCAAGGGCTGAAGGACCAGGGTGTGTATGTGAACCCCGGGTGCGCCTGGTTTGCGAACGCGTTGGCGAAGAACTTGGCCCACATCGGCGCGCAGTACGTTCCGCCGTAAGCACCGTCCATGGGCGAGTTCTTCTCCGAGTCGCCCATCCAGACCGCGGCGGCGAGTTGTGGCGTGTAGCCGCAGAACCAGACGTCCCAGCCGTTCTCGGTGGTGCCGGTCTTGCCGGCGCGCGGGTACGGGTAGTACGCCCCGGAGGGCGCGCCGGTACCGCTCGTGGCGGCGCGCTCGAGGCACTGTGTGACGACTGAGGCGACGCCGGCCGGAAGAACGCGCTTGCCCTTCGTCTTGGGCCTCCAGTCGACGCGGCCGTTGGGCAGCACGACCTTGACGATCGCCTGCGGTGGGTGATGGATGCCGCCGCTCGCCAGCGTGGCGTAGGCGTCGGCCATCTCGAGCGGGCTCACGACGGAGGTTCCGAGCGTGATGGAGGGTACCTCATCGAGCTTGCTGGTGATGCCCATCTTGCGGGCGATCGCGGCCGTGTTCGCAGGGCCGACATCGACTGAGAGTTGAGCGTAGACGACGTTGTCGGAGATGGTCGTGGCCTGCGACACGGTCTCCGGCCCGCCGGGGCCGTCACCGTTCACGATCCACGGCGCCGCGTACCCCATCGGGATGACGATCGGGCTCTGTGACGAGTAGTACGTGGTGTCAGGGTTCATACCCTGGAGCACGGCGGCGGTGAGCACGAAGGGCTTCATCGACGACCCCGGTTGGCGCTTGGCTTGCCAGGCCAGGTTGAACTTCTGCTTCTTGTAGTCGAGACCGCCGACCATCGTGCGGATGTAGCCGTTCTTGGGGTCGATCGCCACCAGTGCCGCTGAAGGCTTGAATCCGAAGTTCAGTGGGTCGGTGGTGCCCTTGATGATGTCGATAGCTTCCTGCTGCCACTTCAAGTCGATGCTGGTATAGACCTTGAGACCGCCCTCGAACACCTGGCGCGTGCCGTAGCGCTTGGTGAGCACGCGCGTCACGTAGTCGGTGAAGTAGTCGGCCAGACTGTTGTTCAGCGAGGGCGGGTGCTTGTAGACGCCCAGCTTGCGCTTCTTGGCGGAGGCCGCCTTCTCGGCGGTGATGTAGCCGTGCGTGGCCATGAGGTCGAGGACGATGTTGCGGCGTTTCTTGGCCTCTTTGGGGTCGGTCGTCGGAGAGTAGCGGGTCGGGAACTTCGGCAGCGCCGCGAGCAGGGCCGACTCCTCCAGCGTGAGCTGTGAGGCGCGCTTGTGGAAGTAGGTGCGCGCCGCCGCCTCGACGCCGTAGGCGCCGGCGCCGTAGTAGACGGTGTTGAGGTACTCGGTGAGGATCTTGTCTTTCGACCACTTGTCTTCCAGTTCCCACGCGAGCACCGCCTCGCGCAGCTTGCGTGTGTACGTGCGCTCGTTGCCCACATAGGCGTTCTTGACGTACTGCTCGGTGATGGTCGAACCGCCCTGGACGATGCCGCCGGCCCGCAGGTTCTCGACGAGGGCGCGGGCGATGCCCTGCATGTCGACGCCGTGATGGGTGTAGAAGCGCGCGTCCTCGGTGGCGACCGTCGCCTGCTTCATCGCGTCGGGGATCTTGGTGCTCGCGACGATGACACGGTTCTCGGCGCCGTGCAGTTCGGCGAACTTCACGCCGTTGCGGTCGTAGATCGTCGTGTTGACGGCGTTCGGTCGGCGCTCGAGATTCTCGAGGGACGGCAAGTTGCGCGAGAGGGCGAAGATGCCGCCGGCGCCCATCCCGATCGCGGCGATGACGAGTAGCGCGAACACAAGGAAGATGACCCTGAGCCACACCCGCTTGCGCGGCTTGGGCCGGCGTCGTTCGCGCTGCCGATGCTGGCGCCGGAGCTCTTCAGGGGTGTCGCGATGTCGCTCCTGATCAGCCATGTATCCTCATTGTACTCGATGTGGCGGCGCGCACCTGCGTGCGGCGCTCGAACGCCGGTCCTTCATGAGACGCGCGAGCGTCCGCCGGCGTTCGCTTCGCCGGCGCGAGACGCATCCCGGCCACGCGCCGCGGCAGAACGTCGCGAAGGGTCAGGTCGCCCCCGCGGCGAGGTCGTCCGCGTCTTTCGCGCCTGCTGATCCCTCCGGCTTGGGCTGCACGAGACGCGCGATAGGAATCGAGACCTCGTAGAGGACCAGGAGAGGGACGAGCATCGCGACCATCGAGAACGCATCCTGGCCCGGGGTGAGGATGGCCGCCACGAGGGCGCTGATGACGATCGCATAGCGGCGGTTCTTGCGCAGGAACTTGTCGTCGATCACCCCGACCTTGGCAAGCAGCACGAGGATGACCGGCAGCTCGAAGATGGCGCCGAAGGCGAGGATGAAGAGAGCCACGAAGGTGAAGTACTCCGAGGCGCGGTTCTGCACGTTGAAGGTCGAACCGCCGAAGTTGAGCAGGAACGAGAGGCCCTTGGGAAGCACGATGAGGTAGCCGAAGGCCACCCCGCCGAGAAACAGGGCGATGGTCGCCAGCACCACGGGATAGAAATAGCGCTTCTCGGTGCTCGTGAACGCCGGCCCGACGAACGCCCAGAGTTGCCAGATGAGGAACGGAGAGGTGATGAGCAGGCTCGCCACGACCCAGACCTTGAGGCTGACCATGAATGGCTCAGTCGGGCTCAGCGTGATGATCTTGTATGAGTCGACATCGAGGCCCGACACCTGATTGAGCGGATAGAGCAGCAGATCGAAGAGGCGGTCGTTGAAGATGGCCGCCCCGATGACGCCGGCGATCAGCACCACGATCACCCAGAACATGCGCTTGCGCAGTTCGTCCAGGTGTTCGAGGACGGTGAAGGTGTCTTCGGGGGAGGCCGCCACAGAGCGCCTCAGAGCGCGCTTTGCCCGGAGGGTGTCGTAGATGCGTCTTCGGGCTCCGGCGGCGCGGTCTCCGTGGCGAGGGTCGCCTCCGCCTCCGGTCCCACCACGGCTTCGGGGGCCTCGGCGGGCGCGGCTGCCGTGTCCGGGGCGACGGGCTCGGTCTCCTCCGGGGCGACGAGCTCGGCCGTGTCCGGGGTGGCGGGCTCGGTCTCGTCCGGTGCCTCAGCGGTCGCGGCCTCCGCCTCCGGCGGGGCCGCGGCGGCGGGCAGCACGTCGACGACGGCCGCGGTCGTAGCGGCAGCGGCCATTCCGGCGGGGCTGTCGACGGGCCGCGGCGGTGCGGGCGCGTCGGTCGCCTTGAGGTCGATGGTGAGGCTGGACTTGAGATCCTTGACATCCGCGGCGACGTCGTCGAGACCGAGCTCGGAGCGCGCCGATGACGTCGCCTTCTTGAGCTCACGCAGCGCCTGGCCCAAACTGCGGCCCGCCTGTGGCAGGCGCTTGGGGCCGAAGACGAGGAGCGCGAGGATGAGCACGATCGCGATCTCCATGGGGCCGATGTTCACGGGGTGGTTCCTTGCGCCGGGAATGAGTCAACCCATCTTAGGCGGGGCGGAAGGGGCGGTCAACGCGGCGTCGCCGCGGCGGGGCGGTGCTGGAAAACACCTGCAAGTCACTCATGCGGCGTCGGCGGTCTCCGCGGAGCCGGTTAATTTGCGTGGCCGAAGCCGCTTTTGGTATATTGACGCTCCAGCGACTCGCCCCGGGTTCCTTCCGGTGTGCGGGTCCTTGACTTTTCTCGTGGCGGGTTCGGATGACTGACGCATACCTCATCAATTGGGTGTACATCGGGCTCTTCATCGCTGCGGGCGGTGCCCTCGTCGTGCTCATCCTTCTGTTCTCGAAGCTGGTGAACCCGGAGCACCTCACGCCTGAGAAGCTCGCGTCCTACGAGTGCGGGATCCCCCCGGTCGGGCGCCCTTGGTCGCCGTTCGCCGTGCGCTACTTCGTGTTCGGCTTGCTCTTTCTCGTGTTCGACGTCGAAGCCGTGTTTCTCTTCCCGTGGACGCTCGTGTTCCGCGGCCTGGGGACGGCGGGGTTCGTCGAGATGGTGATCTTCGTCGCCGTGCTGGGCTTCGGCCTGGTCTATGCGTGGCGCAAGGGTGCCCTCGAGTGGGCATGAGCGCCGACAGCTCCCGTCAAGCCCGGATCCGCTACCCCAAGCTCGAGCACTTCCAGCAGCCCAACGTCATCACCACGACCACCGATCTCATCTTCAGCTGGGCGCGGTCGCACTCCGTCTTCCCGTTTCAGTACGGGCTCGCCTGTTGCGCCATCGAGATGCTCAGCTCCGGGTTCGCCCGCTACGACATCGCGCGCTTCGGCATGGAGATCTTCCGGCCGACCCCGCGCCAGTGCGACCTGATGATCGTCGCCGGTACGCTCAACGAGAAGATGGCTCCCGTGCTCAAGCGGCTCTACGATCAGATGTCCGAGCCCAAGTGGGTCATGAGCATGGGCGCCTGCGCCAACAGCGGGGGCCCGTTCTACGATGGCTACAACGTGGTCAACGGGGTCGACAAGGTGGTACCGGTCGATGTCTACATCCCCGGCTGCCCGCCCCGCCCTGAGGCCCTGTTCCAGGGCCTTCTCGAACTGCAGAAGAAGATCGAGCGGCACTCCTTCGTGCCGATCCTGCCGTCGGCGACCGACGCCGAAAGGGGCTGACGCGCATGGCGCTGGAGATCGGCGCGAACCTCATGGCGATGGATGCGATCGCCGAGCGTCTGGCGGCCGCTTTCGCCGGCGACCTCGAGGACGTGCGCGTGCAGGAACCGGACACGGTCGTGGCGCGTTGCGACAAGGCGAAGCTCAAGGACGTGGCGCGCCGGCTCAAGGCTGAAGCCGAGATCGGCTATGAGACGCTCAATTGGATCGCCGGGGTCGACCGGGTCACGCGTCTCGAAAGCGTGTACCACCTCTACAGCTGGAAGACCAACACGTACTTCCAGCTGTACGTGGAGCTGCCGTCCACGGACGCCGAGGTGGTGACCGTCTGCGACGTGTGGCCGGCCGCCGAGTGGCTCGAACGCGAGGCGTGGGACATGTTCGGCATCCGCTTCACGGATCATCCCGACCTGCGCCGCATCCTGCTCAAGGACGACTTCGTCGGGTATCCGCTGCGCAAGGACTACGTCGACCTCATCGAGAACCACCCGCATGTCTGACCAGTTCGCCACAGCCCTTCCCGACGAGGCCGTCAAGCTCGCGCAGCGGCGCATCGACGAGGCGTACGCCCTCGGCGAGGGCTCGAACCTGGAGGGCCTCACGTTCAACGAGGTCATCGTCAACATGGGGCCGCAGCATCCCTCGACGCACGGAGTCCTGCGGCTCGTCGTCACCCTTGACGGAGAGCTCGTCAAGGACGTGATCCCGGTGGTCGGCTATCTCCACCGCTGCAAAGAGAAGATCGCCGAGAAGCGCACCTACTACCAGTACATCCCCATCGTCGATCGCACGGAGTACCTGGCGGGGATGAACTGCGAGTGGGGCTACGTCATGACCGTCGAGAGGCTGGCCGGAATACGGCCGACGCGGCGGGCGGAGTTCATCCGCGTGATCATGGCCGAGCTCAACCGCATCGCCAGCCATCTGGTCGCCGTCGGCACGTTCACCGCCGATCTGGCGCCGCTGGGGACGGCCATGCTCTTCTACATGTTCCGTGATCGCGAGCCCATCCTCGATCTGCTCGAGGAGGTGAGCGGCGCGCGCATGATGTTCAACTACTTCCGCTTCGGCGGGGTCCGCTACGACCTGCCGGACGGCTGGGTCGAGGACTGCCGCGAGGTCATGCGCAAGATGCCCAGACTCATCGACGAGTACGAGGCCCTGGTGCAGCGCAACGCGATCTTTCTGCAGCGCTGCATGGGCAAGGGCGTCATCACCCAGCAGGACGTGGTCGACTACGCCATCACCGGGCCCAACGCGCGCGCCTCGGGGGTCGCTCACGACCTGCGCCGCACGCGCCCGTACTCCGTCTACCCGGAGCTCGACTTCGAGCTGCCGCTGGGCCGGCACGGCGACGTCTACGATCGCTACCAGGTGCGCATGGACGAGATGCGCCAGTCCGTGAAGATCGTGGAGCAGGCGCTCGACATGTTGCCCAAGGGGGCGGTCCAGAACGGCTCGTTGCGCGCCCCCTACGCCATCACGCCGCCCCCCGGCGAGTGCTACACGGCGCAGGAGAACCCGCGCGGCGAGTACGGCACCTACATCATCAGCGACGGGTCGCGCTACCCGTACCGCCTCAAGTTCCGCGACCCCTGCTTCATGAACCTGCAGATCTTCCCCAAGCTCCTGCGCGGCAACAAGATCGCCGACGCCGTGGCGATATCGGGCAGCATGGACCTCGTCCTCGGGGGCATCGACCGATGAGCGACCTCCTCATGGGCGTCCTGCGCGCCGTCCTCTTCGTGCTCATCGCCTATACGGTCGTGATGGTGTCGGCGCTCGTCAACATCGTCTACGAGCGCCGCGTCCTGGCCCTCATGCAGGATCGTCTGGGCCCCAACCGTACCGGGCCCCAGGGCATGCTGCAGAGTGTCGCCGACGCCATCAAGATGATGGGCAAGGAGGACTTCCGCCCCACGCTGGCCGACCCCTACCTCTTCACCCTGGCGCCGATCATGGTCATGGTCGGCGCCGTGGCGATCCAGAGTGTCGTGCCTTACGCGAAGGGCCTGGTGGCCACCGACCTCGACGTCGGCCTCATCTTCATCGTCGCCATCACCGGATTCACGACACTGGCGATCCTGCTCGGCGGCTGGTCGTCGAACAACAAGTACTCACTGGTCGGCGCCCTGCGCGGCGCCGCGCAGATGATCAGCTACGAGATCCCGATGATCCTCGCCCTGCTGGTCGTCGCCATGGTCGTCGGCTCGCTGCGCCTCGACGACGTCGTCGCGGCGCAGGCCGGTTACCAGTGGATCGCCTTCTATGCGCCGTTCACGTTCTTCATCTTCTACGTCGCCTCGATCGCCGAGCTGAACCGTGGCCCGTTCGACCTGCCGGAGTCCGAATCCGAGCTCGTCGCCGGCTACGGCACGGAGTACTCAGGCATGCGCTTCGGTATGTTCTTCCTCAACGAGTACGCGGGCCTGACGATCATGTCGATGGTGACCGTGACGCTGTTCTTCGGCGGGTGGCACGGCCCCTTCGAGGACGCGGTCAGCTTCTGGGGCGTCTCCTGGATGCCGCTCGTCTGGTTCCTCGTCAAGACGTACGTCCTGGTGTTCATGCTGGTCTGGATCAGGCTCTCTCTCCCGCGGCTGCAGGTCGACCAGCTCATGGCCTTCGCCTGGAAGATCCTCATCCCCCTCGGCCTGCTCAACATCCTGGCCACCGGCGCCGTCATGCTCTGGGTGCCGCAGTGGAAGTACGGCTTGGCCGTCTTCAGTTGGCTCGCGCTCCTGGCGTTCGTCCTGCTGCTCGATCCCGTCCTCAAGTGGCGGCTGCGCCGGCAGCGGTCCCGCGTGTCGGTCATGAGCGCCTGATGCTCGGCATGCTCAAAGCCATGCGCACGACGCTGCGCCACCTGCCGACCAAGAAGCTCACCGTGCAGTATCCCGAGCAGCGCGAGACGCTGCCCGAGCGCAGCCGCGGCCTCTTCAGCGTCGTCGTCGACCCGCAGACCGGCGCGCCGCGCTGTCGCTCGTGCACGCTGTGCGAGACCAACTGCCCCGTGCAGGTGATCCGCGTCGAGCACTCCAGCAAGTACCATCTCCCGGCGCCCAACGTGGCGCGCATCTCGCGCGCCCGTCTGGACGCGCAGCCCGGCATCGACCTCCAGTTGCTGCGCCCGGTGCTCGACGACTACTACGAGCGCGGCACCGGCCTCATCGCCATCCTGCAGAACACGCAGGACGTGTACGGCTTCCTGCCGCGCGTGGCCATCCACGAGATCGCCCTGCAGACCGGGATGTCGCTCTCGCAGATCTACGGCGTCGTCAGCTTCTACAATCAGTTCCGCCTCTCGGCTGTGGGCAAGCACATCATCACTGTCTGCCAGGGCACGGCCTGTCACGTGGCGGGGGCGCCGCTCATCACCGCGGCCTTCTCGGAGGTGATCGGCGTGGAGGTCGGCAAGACCTCCAAGGACGGCCTCTTCACCCTGGAGGCCGTGAGCTGCGTCGGCGCCTGCGCGCTGGCGCCGGTGGTGCGCGTGGGTGAGAGCGAGACGCTCGGCCGCATGACCCCGGACAAGGCGCGCAAGACAGTCATCGACCTGCGTCGGCGGGAGGGCGTCGAGTGAGCCCCGTCACGCCACGGGCCGCGGCTGTGGACGAAGCCCTGTGCCGGGCTCTGCGACCCGAGAGCGTCGTGGCGCACGAGGGCGCCCTCGAGCTGCGCATCTGCGCCGGCACCGCCTGCCACGCCTCGGGGCGCCTGGCGGTGCGTGAGGCGATCAAAACGGAGCTGGCTGCCCTGGGCCTCACCGATGCCGTCCCCATCGTCGAGACGGGCTGTCACGGCTTCTGCGAGCAAGGCCCCATCGTCGTCGTCCATCCCAAGGGTCTCTTCTACCCGCACGTGCGCCCGCAGGACGTGCCCGCCATCATCGCGGCGGGCGTGCAAGGCGTCGAGGGCGCGGCCGACAAGATCCTCTACCGTGATCCCGTGAGCGGCGAGGCGCTGGCCAACGAGGCCGACATACCCTTCTACAAAGGGCAGCGTCGCCTCGTGCTGGCGCTCAACGGCAAGATCGATCCCTACTCGATCGACGACTATCTCGTGAACGGCGGGTACGCCGCTCTGGCCGAGACGCTCGCCGACGACGATCCCGAGGCAGTCATCGCCGTGGTCGCGCGTTCGGGCCTGCGCGGACGCGGTGGCGCGGGATTCTCCACCGGGACGAAGTGGGACTTCGCGCGCAAGGCCAAGGGCGACATCAAGTACGTCATCTGCAACGCCGACGAGGGCGACCCGGGCGCCTTCATGGACCGGTCGGTCCTCGAAGGCAACCCACATGTGATCCTCGAGGGCATGACGATCGCGGCGTACGCGATCGGCGCACACGAAGGCTACGTTTACGTGCGCGCCGAGTACCCCTTCGCCGTCGAGCGCCTGGGCGCCGCCATCGTCCAGGCGCGCGAGCGCGGTCTGCTGGGCGCCGACATCCTCGGCTCGGGCTTCGCCTTCGACGTGTTCATCAGCGAGGGCGCCGGCGCGTTCGTCTGCGGCGAGGAGACAGCCCTGATCGCCAGCATCGAGGGCAAGCGCGGCATGCCGCGCACGCGTCCGCCGTTCCCGGCCGTGTCGGGCTTGTGGGGTCGGCCGACCAACATCAACAACGTCGAGACGTTCGCCAACATTCCCTGGATCGTGCGGCACGGCGCCGAGGCCTTCGCCGAGATGGGCATGGGCGACTCGCGCGGCACCAAGATCTTCTCGCTCACCGGCAAGGTGGCCAACGGCGGCCTGGTGGAGGTGCCGATGGGCGCCACGCTGCGGCACATCATCTTCGACATCGGTGGGGGCATGCTGCCGGGCCGCTCCTTCAAGGCCGTGCAGCTCGGCGGGCCCTCGGGCGGTTGCCTGCCCGGCGAGATGCTCGACACGCAGGTCGACTACGAGGTGCTGGCCGCCTCGGGCGCGATCGTCGGATCCGGCGGCCTGGTCGTGGTCGACGACACCACCTGCATGGTCGACCTGGCACGCTACTTCCTGCAGTTCACGCAGGACGAATCGTGCGGCAAGTGCGTGCCCTGCCGTCTGGGCACCAAGCGCATGCTCGAGACGCTCATGCGTATCACCGCCGGCGACGGGCGCGAGGGAGACATCGAACTGCTCGAGGAGCTTTCCGCGTACGTCATCGAGGGCTCGCTGTGCGCGCTCGGCGGCACGGCGCCCAACCCGGTGCTCACCACGCTGCGCTACTTCCACGATGAGCTGGAGGCGCATATCAACGAGAAGCGCTGCCCGGCCGGTCGCTGCAAGGCGCTCATCACGTACTACATCGACGCCGACGCCTGTACCGGCTGCACGCTCTGCGCCCGCAAATGCCCAACCTCCTGCATCGCCGGCGAGAAGAAGCTGCCGCACGTCATCGACACCAGCGCCTGCATCAAGTGCGACACCTGCCGGCAGGTGTGCAAGTTCGGCGCGGTCAAGGTCTGGACCGGCAGCGAGCAGGCGGCGGCGATCGCCGGCCCTGGCGAGTAGACGATCATGGCCGCTCCCACCGACACGACCGTGCGCAGTCAGTCCCGATCCACCGAGATCGTGGTGACGATCGACGATCAGGACGTGGTCTGCAGTCCCGGCGAGACCGTCCTCGAGGCGGCGCGCCGCGTCGGCATCCACATCCCGACCCTGTGCTACGAGCCGCGGCTTCCCGCCTCGGGCGCCTGCCGCCTGTGTATCGTCGAGGTCGAGGGCGCGCGCAAGGTCATGACGAGCTGCACGACCGCCGTCGCGGCGGGCATGGTCGTGCGCACCAACACCGACAAAGTGCGCGCCATGCGCCATCTGTACCTCGAACTGCTCCTCAGCAGCCACAACTCGTTCTGCACGCCACCCTGCCGCGACGCCTGCCCGACGCACATCAAGATCCCGCAGTTCCTCGACTTCGTGGCGCACCAAGACTACAAGAACGGTGTGCGCAAGCTGCGCGAGGACCTGCCTTTCCCGGCCATCCTCGGGCGCGTCTGCCCGCGGCCCTGCGAAGGACCGTGTCGCCGTCAGCTGGTCGACCAGTCCATCACGATCTGCCAGCTCCACCGCTTCATGGCCGACCAGTGCCTCGATGAGGAGCAGGACGGCGAGCTGCTGCTGCCGGTCGATCCCAAGCCGGATTCAGGCAAGCGCCTGGCGATCGTGGGCGGCGGGCCGTCTGGCCTCGCCGCTGCCTTCTACGCCCGGCTCGAGGGACATGCAGTCACGATCTTCGAGGCGATGCCCAAACCGGGCGGCATGTTGCGCTACGGCATCCCCAGCTATCGTCTGCCGCGCGAGATCCTCGACAAGGAGATCAATGTCCTGTGGCGCATGGGCGTCAAGCTGCAGGCGGGCATCCGGCTCGGCGTCGACTATGAGCTCGAGAGCCTGCTCGAGGACCACGACGCCGTCTTCCTGGCGTTGGGCGCCTGCGGCAGCAACGCGTTGGGCATCCCAGGCGAGGACGCGGACGGGGTCGTCTCCGCTGCTGGTCTCCTCGGGGACCTGGAGCGCGATGGCGATGTGCACGTGGGCGAGAGGGTCGTCGTCATCGGCGGCGGCTTCACCGCCATGGACGCCTGTCGCACCGCAGTGCGCAGGGGCGCCAGGGAGGTGATCTGTCTGTACCGCAGGTCGCGCAAGGAGATGCCCGCCCACGAAAGCGAGGTCGACGAGGCCGAGGAAGAGGGCGTCAAGCTTGAGCTGCTGTGCGCACCCGTGAGGATCATCACCGACCGTCTTCACCGCCATGCCGCGGACAGAGTGACCGGCATCGAGATGCAGCGCATGGCGCTGGGCGAGCCAGACGCCTCCGGGCGGCGCCGTCCGGTGCCCGTGGAGGGCTCCGAGTTCATCGTCGCCTGCGATCAAGTCATCGCCGCCATCGGCCACTACCCCGCCCTCGACGGCACCAGCGAGGCGCAGGGCGTGAAGCGCACCAAGTGGCGCACCATCAAGGTGGACGACTGGACCTATCAGACCGCCGATCCGCGCGTCTTCGCCGGCGGTGACGCGGTGCTCGGCGCGCAGACCGTGATCCAGGCGGTGGCGCAGGGCAAGAAGGCGGCCTGGAGCATCGACGCCTTCCTGCGTGGCGCCGACATGGCGGCCGTCTCCGAGCAGCTCGCGCGTCTGCGGGCGACGCCGTTCGTCGACGCCCTGACCGCCAAGGGCGACATCGACCCGCGCATCGCGCGCATGGCGGAGATCCCCCCGGTGTTCATCGACATGACCACCGACGTGAGCAAGCCGTGCCCGCCGTCGGAGATGCCCAAGCTTGCCCCTGAGGAGCGGCGCGGGACCTTCGCCCAAGTCGAGCTCGGCTTCAGCGAAGCGAGCGCCGTGGAGGGTGCGGCGCGCTGTCTCGACTGCTACTGCCCCAGCAACGGAAGCTGCTGGCTGCAGCGGCACGGCATCGAGTACGAGGTGTTCCGCAACCGCTTCCACGGCGGCGACGCCCACGACTACGCCGCCGACTTCCGTCACGATTTCATCATGCGCGAGCCCAACCGCTGCATCGACTGCGGACGCTGCGTCCGCGTCTGCCGGAGCGAGGTGGGCGCGAGCTGCTACGACAACATGGGCCGTGGCTTCGACATGATCGTCAGTACGGCCGACAACCTGCCTCTGCAGATGGTCGGCTGCGTGTCGTGCGGCAAGTGCGCCGAGACGTGTCCGACGGGGGCGATCGTCACCAATCCACGGCAGCTCGAGCGCTATGGGCTCGACGAGAGCCGCTGCATGTTCTGCGGGGAGTGCGTCGAGGTCTGCCCGTACAACGCCTTGGAGCAGACCAGCCTCTTCGAGCTCGCCGGATTCAGCCGTACGGCCCTGGCGGGCGAGTCGCTCTACGTGCGGAAGCCACAGCCCGTCGACGTGCTGCGCGAGACGGTCACCGACCTGGTCCCCCACGTCCTTGAGGCCCAGCTCGGTCTCGGCTTCGTCTGGGAGCCGATCAAGGGCGATCCGGTCGACCTTGACGGCGAAGGAGACTGATGCCGGGCGGCGACTTCCATCCTTGGCTGTTCGTCATCGTCGCCGCGTGGGTGCTCGTGTGCGCGCTCGGCGTCGTCGCCTCCAAGAAGGTCATGTACTCCGCCGTGTCGATGGTGCTGTGCTTCCTCGGCGTGGCTTTCGCCTATGCGCTGCTGCACGCCGAGCTGATCGCCATCATGCAGATCCTCGTGTACGTCGGGGCCATCTCGATCGTCATCCTCTTCGCGATCATGCTCACCGAGGTGCAGGACGGCGAGTATCGGCAGTTCTTCAACCGGCAAGCCATCGCCGCCGCCGTCTTGGCCGCGCTCGCCGCCGCCGCGATCAGCGTGACGATCGTCGCGGCGGACATCGGCCCGATCGGCGAGAAGACGCTCAATCCGGGCGTCAGGGAGCTCTCTTCTCTCTTGTTCAACCGGTACGTGTTGCCGTTCGAGCTCGTCTCGCTGGTGCTGCTCGCGGCCATGATCGGCGCGATCGTGCTGGCGCGCAAGGAGGAGGAGCGCCGATGAATCCGCTCGAGTGGTGGCTCGTCCTTGCGGCGCTGCTGTTCTGCATCGGCGCCTACGGCGTGCTGGCGCGGCGCAATGTGATCGTCGTCGTGATGAGCCTCGAGATCATGCTCAGCGCCGTCAACATCGCGCTTGTCGCGATCGCCTCGTTCCGCGCGGGCGTCCCCGGCGGCGGCACCGTCTTCGCGCTGTTCATCATGGCTCTGGCCGCCGCCGAAGTCACCGTCGGCATGGCGATCGTGATCGCCAACTATCGGCATCGCCGCACGGTCCAGACCGACCGGTACGACGAGCTGAAGGGCTGACGGCATGAGCCCGAGTGCGGAAACCATGAGATGGGTGGTCGCGTTCATCCCGTTGCTGCCGCTCGCGGGCTTCCTCTTCACGCTGCTCCTCGGCCGCCGCCTGAGACTGCAGGCGCACCTGCTCCCCGTGGCGCTCGTCACGGCCTCCGCGGCGCTCTGCGTGGCCGCCTTCGTCTGGGTCCTGGAACACGAAGGCGAGGTCTTTCTCTACCGGCCGTTCACATGGATCACGGCCGGTACCTTCGACGTTCAGTGGGGCCTCCAGGTCGACAGTCTGACCGGCGTGATGCTGCTGGTCGTCGGCCTGATCGGCATGCTCGTGCACTACTACTCGATCGGCTACATGCGCGAAGACCCCGGCTACTACCGGTTCTTCGCCTACCTGAACCTCTTCATGTTCGCGATGTTCGTGCTCGTCCTCGCCGACAACTACCTGGTGATGTTCCTCGGCTGGGAAGGGGTCGGCCTGTGCTCGTACCTCCTCATCGCCTTCTGGTACCCCAAGAAGAGCGCCAGCCAAGCCGGCAAGAAGGCGTTCCTCGTCAACCGGGTGGGCGACTTCGGCTTCACGCTGGGCATGTTCCTCGCCTTCGTGACCACCGGCACGCTGCAGTTCACCGGCGTCTTCGCGGCCGCCGACGCCGGCGATATCGCCGCCGGCACGCTGACCTGGATCTGCCTGCTCCTCTTCGTCGGGGCCGTGGGCAAGAGCGCGCAGTTCCCGCTGCACGTCTGGCTGCCGGACGCCATGGAGGGCCCGACGCCGGTGAGCGCGCTCATCCACGCCGCCACGATGGTCAACGCCGGCGTCTACATGGTGGCGCGCTCCTACCCGCTGTTCGTCCACACCGAGACGGCGCTGCTCGTGGTCATGATCGTCGGCACCTTCACCGCTATCTACGCCGCCTGCATCGCCATCACGCAGAACGACATCAAGAAGGTCATCGCCTACTCGACGATCTCCTCGCTCGGCTTCATGTTCATGGCGCTGGGCGCCGGGGCGTGGGTGGCCGGCATCTTCTACCTGTTCGCGCACGGCTTCTTCAAGGGGCTGCTGTTCCTCTGCTCCGGCTCGGTGATCCACGCCATGAACGGCGAGCAGGACATGCGCAAGATGGGCGGTCTGCGCAGGAAGATCCCCGTGACCTTCTGGACGATGCTCGTCGGCGCTCTGGCGATGGTGGGGGTCATCCCCTTCGCCGGCTTCTGGGCCAAGGACGAGATCATCGGCGCGACGTTCGTGGGTGGCGACTACGTGGTCTGGGCCGTCGCCATGATCACGGTGCTGCTCACCGCCATCTACATGTTCCGCCTCATGTTCCTCACCTTCTGGGGCGAGAGCCGCGCCGACGCTCACGTCCAGGCGCATATCCACGAGTCGCCGCTGGTCATGACCGCGCCGTTGGTGATCCTCGCGGTCCCCGCCGCCCTGCTCGGCCTGGTCGTGGGCCTGCCGCCCGAGGGCGGCTGGATCCACGACTTCCTCGAGCCGGTGTTCTTCGACGTCGAGCACGAGTCGTTCCACTGGCTCGGCGAGGGAGGCCTGCTCATGCTCCTGTCCCTCGCCGTCGCCCTGCTGGGCGTGTACATCGCGTACGTGTTGTACAGGCGCCGCACCGAGTTGCCCGGCCGCCTCGCGGCGCGCCTGCCCTTCGCCTACAAAGCGTCGTTCAACAAGATGTACATGGACCAGGTCTACGAGGTCGTGCCGATCCGCAGCACCGTCGCCTTCGCGACCTGGCTCTGGGCCGTCGTGGACGTCAAGGTGATCGACGGCGCCGTCAATGGGCTCGCGCGCCTCTGGGAGATCTTCGGCGAGCGCCTGCGGCCGTGGCAGACCGGGCGCGTCCAGAACTATGCCTTCTCCATCTTCGCGGGCATGCTCGTCCTGGTCGTCGTCCTCGCCTGGGTCTGGGGGTCGTGACGTGACCTGGGGCGACCAGATCGGCTTCCCGATCCTCAGCGTCCTGACGTTCCTGCCCCTGGCCGGCGTACTGCTCATACTGCTCGTCGGCCGCGGCCGGCCGGCCGTCTCCAAGGTCATCTCGCTGATCGTCACGGCGGCCGCGCTGGCGCTCGCCATCGTCATGCTGTTCGTCTTCGACACCAGGGCGCCCGGCATGCAGTTCGTCGAGGACGTCCCCTGGATCGCGACGTTCAACATCCACTACAGCATGGGCATCGACGGCATCGCCGCCCTGCTCCTCCTCCTCACGGCGCTGCTCGGCGTCATCGTCATCATCGCCAGCTGGAACTATGCCAAGCAGCGCGAGGTGGGCTTCTTCATCTCCCTGCTGCTGCTGCAGGTCGGCATGACGGGGGTGTTCTGCGCCACCGACCTCTTCCTCTTCTACGTGTTCTGGGAGGCCATGCTCGTGCCGATGTACTTCATCATCGGCATCTGGGGCGGGCCGCGACGCATCTACGCGGCCATCAAGTTCTTCCTGTTCACGTTGGTCGGCAGCCTGCTCATGCTCATCGCCATCATCGTGGTCGTGTACTACGTCAAGGACAACACGACGGTCGGGCTCACCTTCAATATCCAGGAGCTGAGCCGGCAGGTCTACCCGGATCATCTGCAGGTCTGGGCGTTTCTCGCCTTCTTCCTCGCCTTTGCCATCAAGGTGCCGATGTTCCCGCTCCACACGTGGCTCCCCGACGCCCACGTCGAGGCGCCCATGGCGGGCTCGGTGATCCTCGCCGGCGTGCTCCTGAAGATGGGCGGCTACGGCATGCTGCGCTTCTGCCTGCCGTACTTCCCCGACGCGGCCGTGACGTTCGCCCCGTTCGTCATCGCGCTCTCGGTGATCGCCATCATCTATGGCGCGCTGGTGTCGCTCGTTCAGAAGGACCTGAAGAAGCTCGTGGCCTACTCGAGCGTCAGCCACATGGGCTTTGTGACGGCGGGCATCTTCGCCTCCATCGCCGTCGCCGGGAACGCCATCGGCATGGAAGGCGCCGTCCTCGTGATGTTCAGCCACGGCGTCCTCACCGGCGCCCTCTTCCTGCTGGTCGGCTTCCTCTACGAGCGCACGCACACGCGGCAGATCGCCGACATGGCGATGCTGGCCACGCCGCTGCCCGTGACCGCCGGCTTCCTGTTGTTCTTCGCCCTCGGCTCGCTCGGCCTGCCCGGGCTGAGCGGCTTCGTGGGCGAGTTCCTCAGTCTCCTCGGACTCTTCCTCTATTCGCCCTGGCTTACGGCGATCGCCGCCCTCGGCGTGATCCTCGCCGCCGCCTACCTCCTGTGGATGTTCCAGCGCGTGATGTTCAACGACCGCGGCGTCGACGCGGTGAAGCCCTCGTTCGCGCTCAGTGACCTCAACGCTCGCGAGATCGTCTCGTTGCTGCCCCTGGTCGTGCTCGCCGTCTGGGTGGGCGTGTACCCGAACACCTTCCTCGACTTTCTGCACGTGCCGGTCCAGGAGATCCTCGACAAGGTCCTGCCGTCGCTCGAGAACGCCAGAGCGGGCGGGCTGGCCCAGCTCTTCGCCGGGACGAAGGGGCTCTTCTGATGGACGCCAACAACTCGCTGGTCATCATCCTGCCGGGGGTCGTCGTGGCGCTGGCAGCGCTCGTCGTCTTCGCCATCGACCTGGTCACGAGCAGAAAAGGCGTGCTGGCGTGGGTGGCGAGCGCCGGGCTGATCGCCGCGGCGGCGCTCGCCGTGAGCCAATGGTCGGCGCTCTCGGCCGGCGCGGAAGGCGGCGGGCGCGACCCGGAGGCCGGCTTCGCCGGCATGGTCGCGCTCGACAAGTACGCCGTGTACTGCATCGTGCTCTTCGCCGCTGTGGGCGTGTTCACGATCATGCTGTCCGACTCGTATCTGGCGCGGCGCAGGGCTGCGCGCGGCGAGTTCTACGGGCTGCTGCTGCTCGTCATCACGGGCATGATCGGCATGGTCATGAGCACCGACATCATCTCCTTCTTCGTCTCGTTCGAGTTGATGTCGCTGCCCACGTACGTCCTCGCCGGCTACCTGTGGCGTGACGAGCTCTCCGGTGAGGCGTCGCTCAAGTACTTCATCACCGGCGCCTTCTCATCCGCCATCCTGGCGTTCGGCCTGGCGCTGGTGTACGGGGCGACGGGCCAAACGAACTACGCCGCCATCGCCGAGGGCCTGAACGGCCTGGCGGGCTTCGACGCGCACGGGCTGCTCGTCGTGGCGCTCGTCCTCGTCGTGGCCGGCTTCGCCTTCAAGATCTCGGCCGTGCCCTTCCACGGATGGGCGCCGGACGTGTACGAAGGCGCCCCAACGCCGGTCACGGCGTTCATGTCGGTGGGCGTGAAGGCCGCCGCGTTCGCCGCGTTCGCCAAGTTCTTCGTCGTGGCGCTCGACCTCGAGTGGGCCACCTGGGTGGACGCGCTGACCATCCTGGCCGTGCTGACGATGATCGTCGGCAACGTCCTCGCGCTGCCTCAGCGCAATCTCAAGCGCATGCTGGCGTACTCGAGCATCGCGCACGCCGGCTACATCACTCTGGGCCTGATCGCCGCGGGCGGGGCCGAGGAGCCGCTCGGCGTGTCCGCAATCCTCTTCTACCTGGCGGCCTACGCGTTCATGAACCTCGGCGCCTTCGGCGTGCTCATCTGGATCCGCAACCGGCGTGCGTTCGCCTACACGCTCGAAGAGATGGGCGGGCTGGCGCGCAGCATGCCGTGGCCGGCGCTCTTCATGGCGGTCTTCATGGTGTCGCTCACGGGCATCCCGCCGACGATCGGCTTCTGGGGCAAGTTCTACCTCTTCACAGCGATCGTGCAGGGCGGCTCCACGTGGCTCGCCATCGTCGCCGCGCTCATGAGCACAGTCTCCGCCTACTACTACCTGCGCGTGGTCTGGTACATGTACTTCAGGGAGGCGTCTGAGGGTGCCGCGGCGGGCCTCGCCGCGGAGCCGACGGGCGAGCTCGCCACCGCCGTCTCGGCCGAACCCCAGCCGTCCCAGCGCGGCGTCATCGTGGCGGTCACTCTGGCGGCGGTCGGCGTGCTGGTGCTCGGCATCTTCCCGGGGCCGCTGCTGGACTCCGCCGAGGAGGCCGTGCGCTTCATCCTCGGCGGGTGACGCCCGGCCCCGGTCCGCTTAGCGTAGTCCCCATTCCTTGGCGCGGTACTGGAGGCCATCCCAGCGGCCGCCGAACTCGCGATGGGCGCGCAGGCTGCGTGATCTGATCGTGGCCATCGGCACCTTGTCGGGCATGCGGGAGGCCTCGGTGCGTGGCCGGTCCTGGTAGTCGTAGATGCCCACGCTGTTGAATCGGGCTACCCGCAAGATGCGCAGCGTGTCCTCGAAGTCGCTCTCCGTCTCTCCGGGAAAGCCCACGAGGACCTGAGTCCCCAGCGACATCTCGGGACACGCAGCCCGGAGCGCGCGGAGCGCGCGTTCGGCATCCGCGGCGGAATGCCCGCGCCGCATCTTCTGCAGCATCCTCTCGCTGCCAGACTGCATGGGCAGCGAGACGGAGCGCACGCGTGCGCTGTGTCTCGCCAGCAGGTCCACGAGGGTGTCGGCGTGTTCGATGAAGTACTTCAGGTCGAAGTCGAGCAGGGTGAGCCTGAAGTGCCCGGAGCGCTCCATCATCGCGCTCAGCAACTCCGCCACGTTCGTGTCCAGATCCTGGCCGTAGGAGCCAAGGTCTCCGGCGATGAGCTTGAATTCCGTGTATCCGCGAGCCAGGCCGGCGTCGAACTCGGCGAGAACGGCCGGCAGCGGCTTGGAGTGCAAAGGGCCCGCGCCGAACCTGATCGCGCAGAACGTGCATTCACCCATGCATCCGAACGCCACGCGTATGCTGCAGACGCGCTCCGTCGGCGCGAGGTAGCTCTGATCGTTCCTGCCCCGCTTGCGCAGCAGTCTTTCCCGCATGCCGGAGCGCACGAGCGCTCTGCGCACGCGCGCCATCGTGTGGCTGTCGCCAGGGTGCCGCTCCGCATCGTCGAAGTGCCTCGAAGTCCGGTCGATGTACGGCTCGATCTCGGCAGGGTCAGGGACATCCTCGAGGCGGACGGTCGCGCCGAGGATGTCGTCCAGATCGGAGCAGCGCTTCGGCGGCACCAGCTCGGCGTCGAAGGTCTCGCGGAGCCGAGGCTCGCTGATGCCTGCGAGGCAGCCGACGATGACGAGTTTGGCGCCCGCCTTCATCCGCCGCTCCGCCGACTCCAATAGCCTGATGCTCCGTTCCTCGTAGTCGGTGCTGTAGCCGCACGTGGTCACGAGGACGAGATCGGCCTCTTCCACGGCCTCGGCGATCGACCAGCCATTGGCAAGGACGTAGTCGTAGAGGCGTGCCGTATCGACCTCGGCGCGCGGGCAGCCGAGGGCGAACGCAATGCAAACGCTGGTCACACGGGCCCCCCTCCTCGCGAGAATGGAGACGTTTCATGCGTCCATCACCGACGGTCACGGTGATCGTTGCAGTGGATGTCTCAAGCCCCAGAGATATCCCCGTCTCGGGCCGAGGGCGCGAGACAGACGGTAGCATATCTCACGAGGCGGGCCCTCGACAGGCGCGTCGCTGGTACACTGGGGCGATGCGGATCCTCTTCATCGGTGACGTGTTCGGGCAGCCCGGGAGGGACGCGCTGCTGCGCTGGCTCCCGGGCTTCAAGGAGGCGCGCGCCGTCGACTTCGTGATCGTCAACGGCGAGAACGTGGCCAACGGCGCCGGCATCACGTCGAAGCTCGCCCTCAGGCTGCTGGCCGGCGGTGTGGACGTGATCACCACGGGCAATCACGTGTACCGGCAGAAGGAGGTGTACAGCTTCCTCAACGTCGACGAGCGCATCGTGCGGCCGGCCAATTACCCCGCGGGCGCTCCCGGCCGCGGCCTGACCGTGCGCCCAACGGCCGACGGCCACGACGTGGCGGTCATCAATCTGTCGGGCGAGCTGTTCATGACCATGGGCATGTCGCCGTTCCGCATCGTCGACCGGCTGGTGGAAGAGGCGCGGAAGGCCGCCGACGTCGTCGTCGTCGATCTGCACGCCGAGGCGACCAGCGAGAAGGTCGCCATGGGCCACTACCTCGACGGCCGTGTGACGGCCGTGCTGGGCACGCACACGCATGTGCAGACGTCCGACGCCCGCGTGCTGCCGGGAGGCACGGCCTACATCACCGACGTCGGCATGACCGGCGCGCTCGAGTCCGTGATCGGCGTGCGCACCGACATCATCGTCCAGCGCTTCCTCACGGAGTTGCCTGCCCAGTTCGAAGTGGCCGAGGGGGTCGTGCGCCTCAACGCCGTCCTCGTCACGGTCGAGGGTGGGCGGGCGACCGGCATCGAGACGATCGAGGTCCTGCTCTAGGCGTCCACGCGCAGATCCAGGACCCGCTGGGTCTTGCCGGCGCTGCGCTCGATCGCGCCGGGCTCCACGAGCATGATGCGCGCTCGCAGGCCGAGGACCGACTGCAGCTTGTCCGCGACGAGGCGCTGGAACCCCACCATGTCGGCCATGCTGTCTGAGAAGACGTTCCCCTCCACCTCAAGGCGTATCTCGAGGTCGTCGAGGTTCTTCTGACGGTCGACGACGATGAGGTAGTGCGGGCGCACGCCTTCGATCTGGAAGAGCACGTCCTCGATCTGGCTGGGGAACACGTTGACGCCGCGGATGATGAGCATGTCGTCGGTGCGCTGGCGCACCTTGCTCATGCGCGCCAGCGTGCGCCCGCACTCGCAGCGCGAAGGGTCGAGCGTGGTCAGGTCGTGCGTGCGGTAGCGCATGACCGGGAAGGCCTCCTTGGTGAGCGTCGTGATGACGAGTTCGCCCTGCTCGCCGTAGTCGAGCGGCTCCTCGGTCACCGGGTCGATGACCTCGAGGAGCAGGTGGTCCTCGTTGACGTGCAGGCCGCAGGTGCACTCACACTCGCCGGCGACGCCGGGACCCATGACCTCGGAGAGGCCGTAGTTGTCGGTGGCGCGGATGCCGAGCCGCGCCTCGATCTCGGCGATCATCCGGGCGGAGCAGGGCTCGCCGCCGAACAGCCCCAGGCGGAGCTTGAGCGACGTGAAGTCGACGCCCAGCGCCTCGCCCTGCTCGGCGAGGTAGAGGGCGTAGGAGGGCGTGGAGACGAGCACCGTCGTGCCGAAGTCCTGCATCATGAGGAGGTGGCGTTCGGTCTGCCCGGCGCCGGCGGGGATGATGGTCGCGCCGATGCGCTCGATGCCGTAGTGCATGCCCCATCCTCCGGTGAACATGCCATAGAGGAACGCCATCTGGACGAGGTCGCCGCGATGCACCCCGGCGGCGGCCGCGACCCGGGCGGTCATGTCGGTCCAGGTGTTGATGTCGCCGCGAGAGTAGCCGACGACGATGGGCTTGCCGGTGGTGCCGGATGAGGAGTGGATGCGCACCACCTCGTCGAGCGGCAGGGCGAACATGCCGAACGGATAGGTGTCGCGCAACGCATCCTTGTCGGTGAACGGCAGACGACGCACATCTTCGAGCGTGCGGATGTCGCGCGGCCGCACGCCCCTCTCGTCCATCTGGGCGCGATAGTGCGAGACGCGCTCGTACGCCCACGACGTCGTCATCTGGAGGCGGCGCAACTGCAGTTCGTGCAGCGCCGCGCGGTCCATGCACTCGTACTCGGGGTTCCAGATCATGGTTCCTTCCCTTCGCCGCGCCACGCGCCAAGATAGATGGTCCGCACAGACTCGTCCGCGAGCAGATCGGCGGCCGACCCCTCCAGCACCACGCGGCCGGTCCTCATGACGTAGCCGCGGTCAGCGTGCTTCAGCGCCAGACGGGCGTCCTGCTCGACGAGCAGGATGGTGACGCCTTGAGCGCGCAACTCGCCGAGCACCGCGAAGATCTCGGCGATGACCTTGGGCGCCAAGCCGAGAGACGGCTCGTCGAGCAGCAGCAGGCGCGGCCGGGACATGAGCGCGCGCCCGACGGCCAGCATCTGTTGCTCACCTCCGGAGAGCGTCTCCGCCGGCTGGCCCGAGCGCTCGGCGAGCAGCGGGAAGAGCGCGTGGACTCTCTCCAGGCCCTCCACGACCGCCGCGCGCCGGTCGCGCCCCGCGCCGTAGGCGCCGAGCTCCAGGTTCTCGCGCACGCTCATCGGGCCGAAGAGCATCCTGCCCTCGGGCACCAGGGCGAGGCCATTGCGCACGAGACGTTCGGGTCGCGCCGCGCTCACGCGGGCGCCGCGGTAGGTCACCGTCCCCGCACGCACGGCCACCAGCCCCACGATGGCCTTGAGCAGGGTGGACTTGCCGGCGCCGTTGGCGCCGATGACGGTGATGAGTTCACCCTCGACGACCGCGAGGTCGATGCCGTGCAGCACCTCGGCGCGTCCGTAGCCCGCCTTCACGCCGCTGAGCTCGAGCAGCATGGGGGAGTCAGCCATCCTCGTCCGCCTCCTCGCCGAGATAGGCGGCGATCACCGCGGGGTCCTTCTGGATCATCCGCGGCGGTCCCTCCGCGATCTTGCGACCGCGGTCGAGCACGACGATCTCGTCGGAGACGTCCATGACGAGCCCCATGTCGTGCTCCACGATGCCCACGGTGATCCCGGTGTCTCTCACGCGGAACAGCGTCTGCACGAGCTCCCGGGTCTCGGTGGTGTTGAGCCCCGCCGCCGGTTCGTCGAGAAGCAGCAGGCGTGGCTTCGTGGCCAGCGCGCGCGCGATCTCGACGAGACGGCGGATGCCCGCGGGCAGATCGGCAGCCGGCGTGTCGAGCCACTCTTCGATGCCGATCAGACGCAGCAGACGGCCTGCCTCGTCGCGGGCTTCGTGGTCCTCGGCGAGCGCCACGGGCAGTCTCAGCATCGCGCTCGTGAAGCCGCGGCGCTGGTGCGCCTGCCGGCCGACCATGACGTTCTCGCCGGCGGTCATCTCGTCGAAAAGCTGCGTGTTCTGGAAGGTGCGCGCCACTCCCGCCCTGACCGTGTCGCGCGGGCGGCGACCGACCAGTTCGGCGCCGTCGAAGAGCACTGATCCGTGGTCGGGCCGATCGAACCCCGTGAGGGCGTTGAAGAGGGTGGACTTGCCGGCGCCGTTGGGACCGATGAGCGCCTTGATCGTGCCCTCGAACACGTCGAACGAGACGTCGTCGACGGCGGTGAGCCCGCTGAAGCGCTTGGTGATATTGCGCACCTGGAGCAGGGTCACGAAGCGTGACCTCCCCGAGCGCGGCGTCGCCACATGCTGGCGAGTCCGCCCGGCGCGAACACCACCACGAGGACGATGGCCAGGCCGTAGATGTCCTCCTGGTATGACTGGAGGGTCTGCGCCGTGGCGCGCGGGATGCCGGGGATGAGCGCGTCCAGGTACTGGATGAGCGTCAGCAGCACCGCCGCCACAAGCGGTCCCGCGAGTGAACCGGTGCCGCCCAGCACGGCCATGGCGAGGAAGGCGATGGATGCCGTGAGCGTGAAGACGCTCGGGGAGACGAACCCCACGACGCTCGCGTAGAGCGCGCCCGCGAGCCCGGCGAGCAACGCGCTCACGACGAAGGTCCTGACTTTCACCCCCACGATGTCGACGCCGCATGCCTGAGCGCCCAGCTCGCTGCCGTGCAGCGCCCTCATGGCGCGACCCGGCCGTAGAGACGTCACGTTGAAGATGGCCAGGAGCGCAGTGCCCACGATCGCCCAGACGAGCCAGTACAGCGACGAGGCCTCGCGGACCTCGATGGGGCCGAGAGCGGGGAAGGGTATGCCGCCAAAGCCGTCGACCCCGCCCGTGATCGGCTCGGCTTCCACGAAGGCGAGCGTCATGAGCAGGCCGAAGCTGAGCGTCGCCATGGCCAGGTAGTGTCCTTTGAGGCGCAGACTGGGGAGCGCAAGCACCAGCCCGCCGACGGCAGCCAGCGCGCCGGCGGCGACGAAGGCGAGCAGCCACGGCCACTCAAGCCGCACCGTGCAGAAGGCGCACGTGTAGGCGCCCAGTCCGACGAAGGCGGCGTGGCCCAGCGACACCTGGCCGGCGTACCCGAACAGCAGCGCGAGGCCGGTGACCACCAGGGCGTTGATGCCCGCGAAGGTGAAGATCTTGAGAAGGAAGCGGTCGGTGACGAGCAGCGGCACGACCGCGACGATCACCAGCGCCACGAGCGGGGCCAGCACTCTGACCGTCCGGCCCCGCATCATACCTTCACCCGCCCCGACCCGCCGAACAGGCCCTGCGGGCGCACGAACAGCACGACAAGCAGGACCACGAGCGCCACGGCGTCCTTGTAGACCGGGTCCAGGTATCCCGCCGTGAGGCTCTCGAGCAGTCCGAGGATGAGCCCGCCCGCCACGGCCGCGACGGGATTCCCCATGCCGCCGAGGATGGCCGCCGCGAAGCCCTTCACGCCGACGCCGGCGCCGACGTTGAAGGCGGTCTGGGTGAGCGGCGCGACGGCGAGCCCGCCCAGGGCGCCCAGGGCCGCGGCCAGGGCGAACGAGGCCGTGACCATCGCCCTCGCGTCGATACCCACGAGGCGCGCCGCGTCACGACGGATGGAGGTGGCGCGCATCGCCCGCCCGAACGTCGTCTTGCGGTAGATCAGCGCCAGCACGATGACGGTCAGCGCGGTGAGCCCCCAGATCCACACTGTCTGCCGCTCGACGGCGGCGCCGAAGGCCCTGATCGAGAGCCCCTGCGTGAACGCCGCGAGGGGACGTTCGTCTGGTCCGAAGAAGTGCAGGGCCAACTGCCGGAGAATCACAGCGCCGCCGATCGTGACCATGATGATGCGCAGGGGATCGCCGCCGACGGGGCGCACGGCGAGGAGTTCGAAGACCGCGCCGATGGCGGCGGTGGCGGCGATCGCCGTCACCGCCGCCACGGGCAGCGGCAGACCGAGGCTCGAGAAGAACGCCCCGAGCATGCCGCCGAGCATGAAGAACTCGCCCTGCGCGAAGTTGATCGCGCCGGTGGCCGCGTACACGATCGTGAAGCCAAGCGCCACGAGCGCGTAGATCGAGCCGTTCTTCAGGCCCGCGATGATGAACTGCAGGAACGCGTCCAAGGTGTCCGGCTACGACCGGCTGAGCAGTGGCGCGCAGTCCCGCACAGAGCGCTTCGTCATTGGGCCAGGACCCACTTGCCGTCCTGGATCTTGTAGAGCGCCAGGTCCTCTTCCGTGAGTCCGTTGTGGTCGTCCGCGGAGAACGTGAAGGTGCCGCCGAAGCCGACGACGCCGTCGGTCTTCTCGAGAGCATCGCGCAGGGCCGCCGCGTCCGGCGCGTCGCCGGCCCGCTTGAGCGCGTCCGCGACGAGCGTGACGGCGTCAAAAGCGTGCCCCGCGAAGATGTCCGGCGCCTCGCCGTAGGCCTTCTCGTAGCGCGTGGCGAAGTCGGAGACGACCTTGTACTCCTCGGTGTCCTTGCCCCAGTTCTCGGGCATGAGACTCTTGCCGGTGCCGAAGACGAAGCCCTCAGCCGCGGCGCCGGCGCCTTCGACGAACTCGGTGCGGGCCTGGCCCGACCCGCCGAAGAACGGCAGCGTGATGCCCAAGTCGCCCGCGTTCTTGACCGCGATCGCGCCTTCCTTGCCGGCGGTCCAGAGGAGCACAGTTTCGGCGTCGGTCGTCTTGATCTTGGTGAGCTGCGCCGTCATATCGGAGTCGCCGGGATTGAAGGTCTCGTCGGCGACGATCGCGATACCGAACTTGGGCGCCTGCTCCTTGATCACCACAAGCCCGTCCTTGCCGTAGCCGCCTGTGTCGCTGAGCACCGCGATCTTCGTGTAGCCGGCGTCCTTGATGGCGGCGAGCACGAACGGCACCACGAGCGTGTTGGACCACGGGGTCTGGAACACCAGTGGGTCGAACTGCCCGGTCACGACCGTGCCGCCGGCCATCGAGACCTGCGGGATACCGGCGCGCTGGATGTCGCCCCGCATCGCCATGGTCTGGCCCGTGCCGGTCGCGCCGAGCAGGGCGATCACGTTCTCCTGCTCGATCAGCTTGGCGGCTGCCGCGACGGCTTTCGCCTCGTCGGTGGCGTCGTCTTCGATGAGGACTTCAAGCTGTCGCCCGTTGATGCCGCCTGCGTCGTTGATGCGCGCCACCTCGAGTTCGATGGCCTGCTTCTCGGCCTGATCCCAAGGCGGCGTACGTGCCCGTCAGCGAGAGCACTGCTCCGATCTTGTAAGGGTCACCCGCCGCTGGGGTCTTGCTGGTATCGCTACTGCCTGAGGATGAGCCGCATGCCGTGACCGAGAGCGCCAAAGCAGCGACGATCGCCAGCAGCATGAGTCTGCGCATTCCACCCATTGTGCATTCCGTCCTTTGATTGGGCACTCGCCCCGCCGGGGCCCGGCACGGGCCCCGGCGGGGCGCTGTGGTCCGCCTACTTCGCCTGCTGCCAGGCGCCGTCTGTGATCACGTACATGCTGAGGTCTTCCTTGCCCAGGCCGTTATGGTTCGTGGCCGACATGTCGAACGTGCCGCCGATACCGATGAAGCCGGCCGTCTTCTCGATCTCGTCGCGGAGCGCGGCAGGGGTCAGATCCCCTTGGACCCGCTGCGCTGCCTCGGAGATGAGGTACAGGGCATCGTAGGCGTGACCCGCGAAGGTGCTCGGGGCCTCGCCGTAGGCCGCCTTGTAGCGGTCCACGAAATCGGTGGCCACCTTGAATCCCTCGGTGCCCTCACCGTACAACTCCGGCATGAGGATCTTGCCGGCGGCGAACTTCACGTTCTCGGCGGCGTCACCCGCGCCGGTGATGAACTCCTGACGCGCGATGCCGTGGCTGCCGTAGATCGGCAGGTCGATGCCGAGATCCTTGGCGTTCTTGGCGATGATCGCGGCCTCGCTGCCCGCAGTCCACATCACGACGGCTTGGGCGTCGGAGTTCTTGATCTTGGTGAGTTGGGCGGTCATGTCGGTGTCGCCGGGGTTGAAGGTCTCGTTGGCGACGATCGTCACGCCCGCCTTGGGGGCCTCGGCCGCCATGACGGCGGCGCCGTCCTTGCCGAATCCGCCGCTATCGGTGATGAGGCCGATCTTGGTGATGCCCTGCGCCTTGAGATAGTCCAGCGTGAAGGGCACGACGATGGTGTTGGACCAAGGGGTCGCGAACACGAGAGGATCGACCGGGTTGGTGATGACCGTGCCGCCGGCCATGGAGACCTGCGGGATCGCCGCGCGCTGGACGTCCCCGCGGACCGCCATGGTCTGTCCGGTCCCGGTCGCGCCGATGATGGCGACGACCTTGTCCTGCTCGATCAGCTTGCTGGCCGCCGCGACGGCCTTGGCCTCGTCGGTGGCGTCGTCTTCGTAGATCACTTCGATCGACCTGCCGTTGACGCCGCCTGCTTCGTTGATGCGCGCCACTTCCATCTCGAGCGCGTTCTTCTCGGGCTGGCCGAGGCCGGCGTAGGTGCCCGTCAGGGAGATGATCGCGCCGATCTTGATCGTGTCGCCGGCAGCCGGCGTGGCGCTCTCAGTCGTTGTGGTGCTGCCCCCGCACCCGGCCGTCATGATGGCCATCGCTGCTGCCAGGGCCGCGGCCAGTACCGCCATCGAGAGCCGTAATGTACGTCCACGCATCGTGTCTACCTCCGTTTGGGTTGTGCGCGCACTCCGACTGTCTCAGATACGCGCGATCTCCTCTTGACTGACGAGCACGACTGGCTGGCCCTCGAGGAGACAGACCGCCTGGTCGATGTCGGCGACATTGATGACCACATAGGTCGCGATCAGGGAGTACACATACTCGATGTTGACACCCGCGTCGGAGACGATCCTGAGGACGCTGGCGAGTCCGCCGGGATCGTCTGGCAGATCGATGCACAGCACGTCGGACGTCTTGACGGTGAAGCCCGCGTCCATCAGCGCCGCGCGGCCCTGCCTGGGGTCATCGACGATGAGCCTGACGATGCCGAAGCCGGCGGTGTCTGAGACCGAGAAGCCGCGGATGTTGACACCCGCCGCCGCCACTACCTCGCTCACCTGGGTCAGGCGGCCCGCCTTGTTCTCGATGAAGATGCTCAACTGCTGGACGTTCACAGGTCGCACCGCCTCTCCTCGCACGCGTCGTGCGCGAACCCGGAGGCGGCGCAGTCCCGCCCCGGCTGCCGTGGTGACACGCGGGACGGCGGCAGGCGTGCCGTGACCGGCGCAAGCCCCCTGCGTCGTCACTGTGATCGGCCCGCCAGATCAGCCGCGTGATGGTTCGGCGCATAATAACACAGCCTCTGTGCACGGGGCGGTCCGCGGCGATTCCTCGACAGTCCTTTCGGGTACCGATGAGCAAACGAAGGAGGAGACCGTGAACGAGCAGGATGTCTTCATCCTGGCCGACGAGGCCTTGAGGAAGGTGGTCGACCAGATCCGCGACGACCAATGGGAGAGCCGCGTGCCGGACGACATGTCGCCCCGTCAGCCCGGCCTGACGTTGCGCCGGATCATCGACTACCACGCCTACGACGACGCCTGGGTGCCAGACGTGCTCGCCGGCAAGTCCATCGAGGAGGTCGGCAAGAAGCACGACGGCGACCTGCTCGGCGACCACCCGAAGCTGAGCTTCGCCGGCATCGTCGAGACCGCGGTGACGGCCGTGCGTTATCTCGACGATCCGGACAGGATCGTGCATCTCTCCTACGGCGACTACTCGGCGCGCGAGTACCTCAAGCACATCACAAGCTTCCGCGGCCTGCGCGCCTACGACATCGCGAAGTTCATCGGGGCAGACACATCATTGCCGGGCGATCTCGTGCAGGGCCTCTGGGACGAGATCGCTCCTACGGCCGAGGAGTGGCGCCAGATGGGCGTGTTCGGCCCGGCCGTCGTCGTGCTCCGAGACCGCGCCGCTGCAGGACCGCCTGCTGGGCCTCACGGGCCGCCGGCCACGCTGACGACGGTCCCTGTGCTATCCTCGCCCCCGTGAGTACCCAGACACCATCCTCGCCCGAGCGCGGCGACTTCATCCGCGAGATCGTCGCCGCCGACCTTCGCGAGGGCCGGCGGCAGAGCGTCGTCACCCGCTTCCCCCCCGAGCCCAACGGCTACCTCCACATCGGTCACGCCAAGTCGATCTGTCTCAACTTCGGTATCGCCCAGGAGTTCGGCGGGCGCTGCCACCTGCGCTTCGACGACACGAACCCCACCAAGGAAGAGCAGGAGTACATCGACGCCATCGAGGTCGACGTCCGCTGGCTGGGGTTCGACTGGGGCGAGCACCTCTACCAGTCGTCGGACTACTTCGCGCAGCTCTACGAATGGGCCGTCCACCTCGTGCGGACCGGCAAGGCCTACGTGGACGACCTCACCGCCGACGAGATCCGCGAGCATCGCGGCACGTTCACCGAGCCCGGCCGCGAGAGTCCCTGGCGGGACCGGCCGGCGGACGAAAGCCTCGACCTCTTCGCGCGCATGCGCGCCGGCGAGTTCCCCAACGGCGCGCGCGTGCTGCGCGCGCGCATCGACATGGCCTCCGCCAACATCACCATGCGCGACCCGGTCCTGTACCGGATCCTCCACGCGGAGCATCCGCGGACCGGTGACGCGTGGTGCATCTACCCGACCTACGACTTCGCCCACGGGCAATCCGACGCGATCGAGGGGATCACGCACTCCATCTGCACGCTGGAGTTCGAGGACCACCGGCCGCTCTACGACTGGCTCATCGACAACCTGCCGGTGCCCTCGCGTCCGCGCCAGTACGAGTTCGCCCGGCTCAACCTCACCCACACGGTCCTCTCGAAGCGCGTCCTCCTGCGCCTCGTCAACGAGGGCCACGTGCGCGGCTGGGACGATCCCCGGATGCCCACCATCTCGGGGCTCCGCCGGCGCGGCTTCCCCGCCGAGGGCATCCGCGACTTCGCCGCGATGATCGGCGTGGCCAAGGCCGACAGCGTCGTCGAGGTGGGCATGCTGGAGCACGCCGTGCGCGACGTCCTCAACCGCACGGCGTCCCGCCGCTTCGCCGTGCTGGACCCCCTCAAGGTGGTCATCGAGAACTACCCCGAGGGGCAGGTCGAGGAGATGGAGGTCGTCAACAACCCGGAGGACCCGTCTGCCGGGAGCCGCCGGGTGCCGTTCACGCGCGAGCTCTGGATCGAGCGCGACGACTTCATGGAGGAGCCCGTACGGAAGTTCTTCCGCCTGGCCCCCGGCCGCGAGGTGCGACTGCGGTCCGCGTACTTCGTCACCTGCACGGAGGTCGTCAAGGACGCGGATGGCCGGGTCGTGGAGCTGCGCTGCACGTACGACCCTGCCACGCGCGGCGGCAGCGCTGCCGACGGCCGCCGCCCGAAGGCGACCCTGCACTGGGTGTCGGCCGCGCACGCCGTGCCCGCAGAGGTCCGGCTCTACGACCACCTCTTCCAGAGTCCGTACCCCGGGGCCGACGGCCGTGACCTCTTCGAGGATCTGGCCCCGGACTCCGAGACCGTGCTCCGGGGTTGCCTCGTGGAACCGTCGCTCGCCGGCCTGCCGGCCGGCGAGACCGTGCAGTTCGAGCGGCTCGGCTACTTCTGCCTCGATCCCGAGTCGGCGCCCGGCGCGCTCGTGTTCAATCGCACGCTCACCCTCAAGGACACTTGGGCGAAACTGCAGGCGCAGGGACGGCAGGATACGGCCTGACCGTGAGGGCCGGCGGCGCCCGGCGCTTCTGAACGCCCCCCGGCTTGAGCGCGGCTTCTTCTGACGCCGCGCTTGAGGCGCGTGCCGTCGCGCGGTAGACTTGGCCGGCCCACGGGCATCGCTGGCGAGTGGCCCAATGGTAAGGCACCTGACTCTGGATCAGGGGATTGAAGGTTCGAATCCTTCCTCGCCAGCCATCTTCTCCCCTCCTCTCCCTGGTGGCCCCGTCCTGGTGCGAAACAGGCAGTCCGTCGCTTTCGGCTGTCAGATGGCGTAGTGGGTGCGATGTTCACCGAAAAGCGAACAGTCGTCATCGACAAACTGAAGATCGAGTACGCGACCTCCGGCATGGGCTCCCCCGCGATCGTGCTCGTCAACGGCGCCGGTGGCCCCCTTGAGGGTTGGCACAAGCTCCTTCCACACCTCGAGCGCCTGGGCGCGGTTCTGGCGTACAACCGCCCCGGTGTGGGGCGCAGCGCGAAGCCGGTCGAGCCACAGACCGGCGATGTGATCGTGCGGTCGCTTCGTGGGCTGCTCGGGCATCTGCGCCTGTCCCCACCGTACGTGCTGGTCGGCCACTCGCTCGGCGGTCTCTACGTCAATCTGTACGCTCGTTCGTTTCCCGATGAAGTGACTGGCGTGGTCCTGCTCGATGCCGCGGCGCCCGAAGACGCCGGTCTGGTGAGCGAGTACAGCACCGCGATCCAGCGTGCGGCCCAACGCCTCCTGGACGCGCTGCTCGGAAGCGACGAGCTGGGCGAGGCCGAGTACGTGTCGGACACCGTGGACCTCATCAGGCAGGCAGGTCCCTTTCCGCCCGTGCCGCTTGTGGTGGTCACTGGCGGCAAGCCGTCGAGGACGACTCCGCGAGCGGTCCGCGTGGCTCGCGCCGACCACCAGACCGGCTTGGTCGCGTTGTCGCCCTTGGGACGGCAGGTCATCGCCGGCAGGAGTGGTCACTTCCCGCAGATGAGCGAGCCGGTCGTCGTTGTCGAGGCGATACGAGAGGTCCTGGCCTTGGCCGCCGCCGGCATGGCCAACAGAGGGATCCAGCGGACACCGCAGATGCCGGAGTGATGCACGCGACCCGGCCTGCGCTGGCGGGTGGCGGAGAAATCGTCGATCAGGACGGACAGTTCGTCCCGCACCCGGCAGAAGGCGGCCAGCGACTCACGGCAACAGCGCCGGCAACGAGGAATGCCTGCAAGTTGGTAGCGCATACGGGATTCGAACCCGTGTTACCGCCGTGAGCACCATGAGACGCGAGCCGAGGCGGCGGTCACCGCGCTGGACGAGGCGTGGCTGGGCAGGGACGGGAGCGCGGTTCATGCAAGAGGGCCCGCGCCGCGTTGACGTCGCGTACGCCCGCGGTCACGCCGGCGCTGCACGTCACGTTCTCTTCGAACGGCTCCGCTGTCTCCTCGCGAGGGAGAAGGCGAGAGGGCCGGGAGACCCTGAGGCGGAGTTGGTAGCGCATACGGGATTCGAACCCGTGTTACCGCCGTGAGAGGGCGGCGTCCTTGGCCCCTAGACGAATGCGCCACGCATGTAGGCCGCTGCCGATCGATGCCTCACAACAGCGGCGCACAAGGGTAGCATACGCGGTCGCCGCGGCAAACCCGCCGGGGCTGGTATGCTTCCCGTGCCGGCCACCGGCCACACGGAGGTATTCATGCGGCGGAGCGTCGCCGGGCACGATCGCATCACGAGGACGAACGGCATGGCGCGCATCGCGCGCGATCAATGGGCTGCCGGCGGCGCGAGCGCATGCGCCGGAGCGGCGCTCGCGCGGTGAGCCGCCGGGCTTGCGCGGCAGCTGCGGCGCTCGCACTGCTGTGCACCATCGGCGCAACGGCCGCGTGCGTGGACGTCGCGCCTGCGGGCGCGGCGACGCAGTCTGCAGTGGAGGCGTCCAGCGAAGCGGTGCAGACGGCGCTGGCAGACCCGCGGGTGGCCACCGTGCTCGCCGGCAAGACCTACATCGTGGACGGCAGCACCTGGGGTGAGGGCGACTCCGCGGGGACGACGGTCGTCTTCACGTGGAAGGCCGCGGAGGCGGGCAGCGTCGCGGCGATCTGGCCCCTGCTGAAGACAGACAGCACAGGGGTGCCTGCTCCGCCCTTCGAAACGGTGGAGCATCGCCTGCGCATCGACGATCTCACGGCGCTGCGCGTGGACGTCCTGGATCAGGGACGCGTGCTGCAGATCCTCCCGCTCGCGGGAGAGACGCAGTATCGGCTGCTCGAAGAGACGTGGCCTCCGTTCTCCTGGATCCCCTGGTTCACCAGTCGCCCCTGGGTGCTTGCCCCGGTGTTCGTCATCGCGGCACTGGTCATCGTCGTCAGGGCGTGGCGCCGGTCGCGCAGCTGGAACAGGCGCCTGCCGTCGATGACGCGGCATGACCGCCAGTTCATCGGCCGGCTGAGCTTCATCCTTTTCCTGCTCGCGGGTCTTGCCTGGCAGGTCTACGAAGGCGTCATCGCGGCCAGGTCGCCGTCGGTCGGACTCGGCGGGTTCGACGCCGGCGACCTCACGGCGCTGCCGATCCTGTTGTTTCCGCCGGCGCTCTTTGCCGCGGCGCTGGTCCTCGAGTTCGGCCACGGCGCGCATCGCGTGGCCTGGGGTCTGGTGTCCGCGCTCGCCGCCGCGGGGTGCATCTACAACCTCGCGACCGCGACGATCGGCACGGCGGGCAACCTGAACCTGAGCTACTACATCCTCCTGGGCGTCCTCGCTCTGCTCACCGCGCCGCGAGCGTTCTCGGCGGGGCGCATGGGGTGGAGCCGCCACGGGATGCCGCGCTACGCCTGACGGCGGTCGGGCGCTCGAACGGCGAGCTCAGCGCTCTATGAGCTCGACCTGGTTGCCGTCGGGATCGGCGACGAACGCGATCTTCGGGCCCGTGCCCTCGAGGAGGTAAGGCTCGCGCAGCACCGTGCCGCCGGCCGTCGTCAGAGCGGGCAGCAGGGCGTCGATGCTCTCGACCTCGAAGGCGAAGTGGCCGAAGCGCTCCCCGCCCTCGTAGGCGTCGTCCTTCCCCCAGTTGTAGACGAGTTCGATGGCGAAGTTCTCCTCCGGAGGCGTGATGAAGGCGAGGGTCGCCCTGCCCTTGCTCAGCTCTGTGGTGCGCTGCATCTTCAGGCCGAGCGCCTCGTAGAAGACGAGCGCCTGACCCAGATCCTTGGTGCGTGTGGCGACGTGCACGAACTTCATGGGGACCTCCGCTATACTCAAGCCATGTCAATCACGGCGTTTGGCGACAGTCTTCCCATTTTCGGCCGCGATGCCTTCGTGCATCCCGACGCGACGGTCATCGGCGACGTCGTGCTGGAGGACGGCGCCAATGTCTGGCCGGGCGCCGTCTTGCGCGGCGATCTGGAACGCATCACCCTCGGCGCCCACAGCAGCCTGCAAGATAACTGCGTCGCCCACACCGACTTGGGGTACCCGCTGGTGGTCGGGCAGGATTGCGTGGTGGGGCACGGGGTGATCCTGCACGGCGCGACCGTCGGCGCCCGCTGTCTCGTGGGCATGGGGAGTACGCTGCTCAACGGCTGCGAGATCGGCGACGACTGTGTCATCGGCGCGAACTCGCTGGTCACTGAGGGCAAGAGGTTCCCGGCGCGCAGTCTCATCGTCGGTTCGCCGGCGAGGGTGGTGCGCGAGGTCACGGATGCGGATCTTGAGGGGACGGCACGGCTGTGCGCGTTCTACGTGGAGCGCTCGCGGCGCTACGCCGAGCTCGGGCTGGCCGCCGACCTCTCCGCCTTCCGCCGCTAGGCGGGCGCGTTCGCGCTCGCGATCGCCCGCGCGTGGGTACGTAGGCCGTATGGCCGTCATCGCCGAGACCGACACGTTCTTCGCCCCGCATCGCGATGCCTGGCGGGCGTGGCTGGCCGCGCACCATGGCTCGGCGCCCTTCGTCTGGCTCCTCATCCACAAGAAGCACGTCGCCGAGCCGAGCGTGAGCTACGACGAGGCCGTCGAAGAAGCCCTGTGCTGGGGCTGGATCGACGGCCTCACGAACCGCTGGGACGAGCGCAGCTACGCGGTACGCTTCACGCCGCGGAGGCCCGGCAGCGTCTGGAGCGAGAGCAACATCGTCCGCGTCGGGAAGATGATCGCAGAGGGCCGGATGACCCCCGCCGGGCAGGCGCTCGTCGACGAGGCCAAGCGCCGCGGCACGTGGGACGAGGCGGCCTCAGGCAGGCTTGAGGTGACGCCGCCGGACCTGGAGGAGGCGCTGGCGGCGGAGCCGGCGGCGGCCGCCCGCTGGCGCGCTCTGGCGGCGTCCCACCGCCGCATGTACGTCTCCTGGATCCTCGCGGCAAAGCGGCCGCCGACGCGAGCGCGCCGGGTCGCCGAGGTCGTGCGCCGCCTGGCCGAAGGGCTCAGTCCCGGCGCGACCGCCGAGCGGCCCTCCCGCTCGTGATGCCATCCTTCAGGCCTGCTGGTACCATGTCTCTGACCGTGGCGGAAGGGCCGCCGCCGGCCCACAAGGAGGGCCAATGACCGACGACACCCGGCAGGATCAAACCCACGAGCCGACCGCCGAGGAGCTCAAGGCCAAGGCGTATCAGCCCATGGAAGACGCCATGCGGCTGCATCCGTTCTATCGCGGCAAGATCGAGACCACCCTCAAGTGCTGCGTGCGCGACTTCCAGGACTTCGGCATCTGGTACACGCCCGGCGTCAGCAAGCCGTGCCTCGACATCAAGGACGACCCCGAGAAGGTCTACGAGCACACCAACAAGGGCAACACGGTGGCGGTGATCAGCGACGGCACGCGCGTGTTGGGCATGGGCGACATCGGGCCCAAGGCCGGCCTGCCGGTGATGGAGGGCAAGAGCCTGCTGTACAAGTACCTCGGCGGCGTCGACAGCTTCCCGCTCATGGTCGACACCAGGGACCCGGACAAGTTCATCGAGTTCGTCAAGCTCGTGCAGCCGGGGTTGGGTGGCGTGAACCTCGAAGACATCGCCCAGCCCAAGTGCTTCCGCATCCTCGACACGTTGCGCGAGGAGTGCGAGATCCCCGTATGGCACGACGACCAGCAGGGCACGGCGTGCGTCACGCTCGCCGGTCTGGTGAACGCCCTCAAGGTGGTCGGTCGCGATATCGGCGACGTGAAGATCGCCTTCATCGGCGCCGGCGCCGCCAACGTGGCGATCAGCCGGCTGATCTTCGCCCAGGGCGCCGACCCTGGCAGATGCATGGTCGTCGACAGCAAGGGCATCCTCCACCGGCACCGCACCGATATCCAGGGTGTACGGGACGAGTGGGTCGGACAAGTGGAAGTACTGCCAGATCACCAACACCGAGGGCAGGAGGGGCGGCATCGCCGAGGCGCTCAAGGGCGCCGACGTGTGCATCGCGCTCAGCAAGCAAGGCCCGGATACGATCCAGAAGGAGTGGATCCGGGCCATGGCGCCCGACCCCATCGTCTTCGTCTGCGCCAACCCCATCCCCGAGATGTGGCCCTGGGACGCCAAAGCGGCCGGCGCCGCTGTGGTGGCCACCGGCCGCTCGGACTTCCCCAATCAGGTCAACAACTCGGTCGGCTTCCCCGGCATCTTCCGCGGCACCCTGGACGTGCGCGCGAAGACGATCACCGACGAGATGTGCATCGCGGCGGCGCTCGAGCTGGCCAGGGTCGCCGAGGACAAAGGCCTCAGCGCCGAGTACATCATGCCGACCATGGACGACTGGGAGGTCTTCCCGCGCGAGGCCGCGGCCGTGGCCATGAAGGCCATCGAGCAAGGCGTCGCCCTGCGCACCGATCTGACCTTCGATCAAGAGGTCGCCGAGGCGACGGCGATCATCGCCCGCGCCCGGGGCATGGTGCAAGACGCCATGGCTTTCGGCTACATCAAGATGCCCGAGGAGAGCTCCGCGCCGCTGCCGACCAAGACGGCGATGAAGGCGGTGAGCCGGAGCGCCGGGGATTACGCCGGTGAGCTGGCCGACAAGGCGGTCGACGCCGTCGGCCCGGCCGCACAGAAGGCGGCGGACGCCGCGCAGATAGCGGTCGGCAAGGTGGCCGAGGCGATCAGGCGCCTGGGTGATCGCAAGAACACATGACGCCGGCAGTCCGCGAACTGGACGTCGGCGCGATCACGGAGGCGGTGGCCGCGCTGTGCGTCGCCGCCAGCTGCGAGCTGCCTGACGACGTCTCCGCGGCGCTGAGAGCGGCGCGTCAAGCGGAAGAGAGCTCGGCCGGACGGGAGGTCCTCGCGCAACTCCTCGAGAACGCCGACATCGCCGCCGCGCGGCAGGTGCCGATCTGCCAGGACACCGGCTTCGCGGTGGTCTTCGCCGAAGTCGGCCAGGACGTGCATCTCCGCGGCGGCGGCTTCGCGGACGCCGTGGATGAGGGCGTGCGCCGCGGCTACCGCGACGGCTACCTGCGTAAGTCCGTCGTGGCGGAGCCGGCGCATGCCCGTCGCAACACCGGCGACAACACCCCCGCCATCCTCCACATCAGCATCGTGCCGGGAAGCGCGGTGCGCCTGACGCTGATGGCCAAGGGTGGCGGCGCCGAGAACATGAGCAGTCTCACCATGCTGACGCCTTCGCAGGGCTGGGACGGCGTCGCGCAGACGGTGGTCGACACCGTCAGCAGGGCCGGCTCCAATCCGTGTCCGCCGGTCATCGTCGGGGTCGGCCTCGGCGGCACCATCGAGATGGTGACGCTGCTGGCCAAGAAGGCGCTGCTGCGCGAGATCGGGTCGCGGCATGCGGACGAGCGCCTCGCGGCCCTCGAGGACGAGCTGCTCGCGGCCGTGAACTGCCTCGGCATCGGCCCGCAGGGCCTTGGCGGCAGGACCACCGCCCTGGCGGTCTTCATCGAGGAGATGCCCTGCCATATCGCCAGTCTGCCGGTGGCCGTCAACATGCAGTGCCATGCGCAACGGCACAAGACCGTGGTGCTCTAGGGAGGCGGCAGGATGGCTGTGACGATCACGACGCCGCTGAGCGCGGACGCCGTCAAGGCGCTGAGGGCCGGCGACCACGTCCGCATCAGCGGCGTGCTCTACCAGGCGCGCGACGCCGCTCATAAGAGGCTCGCCGCGCTCCTAGAGAACGGCGAGCCCCTGCCCTTCGATCTGCGCGGAGCGATCATCTACTACATGGGGCCGAGCCCGACCCGGCCCGGCCAGGTGATCGGCTCGGCCGGGCCCACGACCAGCGGCCGCATGGATGCGTACACGCCGCAGCTCCTGGGCTGTGGTCTGCGGGGCATGATCGGCAAGGGCGCGCGCAGCCAGGCGGTCAAGGACGCGCTGCGCGAGCACACCGCCGTCTACTTTGCAGCGACCGGCGGCGCCGGCGCCCTCCTGGCGACGCACGTCGTCGCTCACGAGGTGATCGCCTATCCCGAGCTGGGGGCCGAGGCACTGGCTCGTCTGGAGGTCAGCGAGTTCCCGGCGGTCGTCGTGAACGACTGCTACGGCGGCGACCTGTACGAGCAGGGCCGCGCGGCCTACGAGGGTGTTCGCTGAGCTCTGGCGACGGCGCGGGCACGCCGGGTAGAATCCCCGAAACGAAGGGAGTGCCGTGATCGAGCTCCTGTTCGCCGGGGGACGTGTCGCCGGATTAGGCACCTCCGCCGGCATACGCCCGTCGCTCACCCTCGCCGTGATCGGGATGATGCATCACCTGCATGCGGGGACGACGCTCAACCCCGTCTTCGCCTTCCTCGGCTACTGGCAGGTCATCGTCATCTTCATCGTGCTGGCGATCGTCGAATCAGGGCTCGACAAGATCCCCACCTTCGAGCGTGTCCAGGGTCGCCTCACGATACCGTATCGCGTCGTCATGGGGGGCATCGCCGGCGCCTCGACCATCCCCTTCGGCTGGTGGGGTATCGCCATTGGCGGGGCCGCGGCCGCGGCTCTGGCGTGGTTCGCGCTCTACACCAAGCAGGGCTCGCGGCCCAAGACCGTCGCCAGCGATGCGGCGCTGGTCCTGATGAGCACGTGGGAGGATCTCGCGTCGTTCGCGACCACCATGCTGACGCTGGTGTTCTCGCCCTTCGGTTACCTCGCGGCGGCCTTCACGACCGCGGTCTACTGGCGTACACGCTACCTGCGGCGCGCCAAGTACCGTAGGATGCAGCGCAGGAGCGTCTTGGGAAAGAGGCCGGCCGTGGAGACGCCGCGAGACGAAGGGTGACGCAGATGGCCGACGATCAAGCGGCGCGACGGGCGCGCATGGTGGACGATCAGATCGCCGCGCGCGGCATCCGCGACGGCGATGTGCTCGACGCCTTGCGCTCGGCGCCGCGCCATCTCTTCGTGCCCGATGCGCTGGAGGACAAGGCCTACGTCGATGCGCCGCTGTCCATCGGGTACGGGCAGACCATCTCGCAGCCCTACATGGTCGCCCTGATGACCGAACTGCTGCGCGTCAACGTGCGCAGTCGCGTGCTGGAGATCGGCTGCGGGAGCGGGTACCAGACGGCCGTGCTCGCCGAGCTGGCGGGCGAGATCTACGCGATCGAGCGGCTTGCTCCGCTGGCGGAGCGAGCTCGCGCGGTGCTCGCCCGCCTGGCCTACGACAACATCCACATCGCCATCGGCGACGGCACGCGCGGCTGGTCGCAGGAGGCGCCCTTCGACCGCATCCTCGTCGCGGCCGCCGCCGAGAAGGCCCCGCCGGCGTTGATCGAGCAGCTGGCCGACGGAGGCCGCTTGGTGATCCCCATCGGGCAGACCCACCTCGAGCAGACGCTGACGGTCTTCGAGCGCAAGGCGGACAGCATCACCCGCCAGCCCGGCGTCGCCTGCCGTTTCGTGCCTCTTCTGGCGAGCGCGGAGCCCGGCTCCGGCAGCGGCGGACCGGCGTCCCGCGAGAGCGCTCCGCTCGAGTCCGGGGGCGCCGGCGGTGAGGCGGCTGCGACGAAGGCCGTGGAGGCGCGCGTCAGCGGTCGTGTGCAGGGCGTGTACTACCGCGCCATGGCGCGCGCCGAGGGCTTGCGCCTGGGCCTGCGCGGCTGGGTCGGGAACAGGGCCGACGGCACCGTCGCGCTGCACATAGAGGGCGACGCGGCCGTTGTCGACGCCCTGCTCGACTGGTGCAGCGTGGGCCCGTCGGCGGCCATCGTCGACCGGGTCGTGGTGTGCGACGCCGCACCGGACCGCTCTCTCGTCGGTTTCGAGGTGAGATGATGGCCGTGACGCTGGATGACGTGCGCCGCGATCACGAGGTGCAGGTCTTCATCGCCAAGGCGAACGACAACCTTGCCGTCCTCGGCTACACCGAGCACGGCACCCGTCATGCTGCTCTGGTCGCGGCCACGGCCTCCAACGTGTTGCTGCGGCTGGGCTACGCACAGCGTGACGCCGAGCTGGCGGCCATCGCCGGCTACCTTCACGACATCGGCAACGGCATCAGCCGCCTCGACCACGGCATCGCCGCCGCCCTCAACGCGCGGCACATCCTTGATCGTCTGGGCATGCCGCCCGAGGAGTTCGCCGAGGTCATGTGCGCGATCGGCAACCACGAGGAGGAGTACGGCCAGGCGGTGAGCGCCATGGCTGCGGCCGTCATCCTCGGCGACAAGTCGGATGTGCATCGCAGCCGCGTGCGGCGCATCGAGCCCGATACCACCGACATGCACGACCGCGTCAACACGGCGACCACGCGCTCTTTCTTGCACGTCGACGGGGAGGTGAAATCCATCACGCTGGAGCTCGAGATCGATACGACGATCATCCGGCTGATGCACTACTTCGAGATCTTCCTCGAGCGCATGGTCATGTGTCGTCGGGCGGCCGAGTTCCTCGGCTGCTCGTTCGGACTGGTGATCAACGGAACGCGATTGCTCTAGCCGCGGACGCCGCGGCGCCAAGTGTGTTGTCAGAGGACGTCATTTCATCAAGTGGAGGTACGACAGTGAGCATGACCAAGAAGAGCGGACTGCGTGGAGGCTTCATTCTGGGCGCGATCACCGGCGCTCTCGCCGCGCTCCTGCTGGCGCCGCGCAGCGGCAAGGAGACTCGCGCGCAGGTCTACGGCGCCAAGGACAATCTGGGCCCCCAGACGGACCGCCTCAAGGGCGCGTACGGCACGGGCAAGAGCAAGGCGGCCGACCAGTCGGCGGCTCTGAAGCGCAAGATCGAGGAGACGCGGGCGCGGCTGAAGCATCAGATGGACGAGGCGGACGATCTGGCCTCCGAGGACACGGCCGATCAGGTCTCCGACGCCGTGGCCGATGTGGTCTCCGACGCCACGGCCGACGAGGCGCCGAGCGACTCCTCCGCGCCGGTCTGAACCGAGCCCGGAGCATCCGTCTGGGGGCGGCCGCGCTCGGCGCGGCCGCCGCTGTCGGCACCGCGTATCTTCTGCACGAGGCGCAGTGGGTCCGCCGCGTGGACCGGCGCCTGCGGGCGCCGGCCGGCGCGGCGGACCTCGATGGCCTCACCATCGTGCAGCTCTCGGACTTCCACGCCGGCTTCGCTCCGAGCCTCAACGTGCGCGCCATGCGCAAGGCGGTCGATCTCACGGTGGCGGCCGCCCCGGATCTCATCCTCATCACGGGCGATTTCTCCGGTGGGCTCTTCGGCACGGCCGCGCTCCAGCATGAGCTCCGGCGTCTGCGGGCGCCGCTCGGCGTCTTCGCCGTGCTGGGGAACCACGACCACGGCGACAGCAAGGCGCCGCTCGTGCGCGCCATCGACCCGGCCGTCGTCACGGAGTGCGGCGTGCGGCTCCTCGTCAATGAGGTAGCGAACGTCGATCACGCTGCGGCGCGCATCCAGATCGGCGGGGTCGACGACAGCAGCGGCGGTCACGACGATCTGCCGGCTGTACTCGCGGGACTCGATCGCCGGCCCAACGTGCTGCGTCTGCTGCTCACGCATCATGCCGAGGTGGCCCTGCAGGCGGCGCCCGGCGACTTCCACATGGCGTTCGCCGGCGATACGCACGGCGGGCAGATCCGCATGCCGTTCCCGGGTGGCAGCGTCCCGCTCAGCGACCTCGGCGCCCGTTTCGTCGAGGGCTTCCACGAAGACGGCGGCCGGCCCCTCTACATCACCAGGGGAGTGGGCACGAGCTTCCTCCCCTTCCGCGCTTTCTGCCGGCCCGAGATCGTGGTCTTCCATGTGGAGGCCACCGGCTGAGAGTGCCTCAGTGGCGACCCGCGAACAGGCGGACCAGAGGCGGCGACACGGCGTCGAGGGCGCGGGTGGGGCAGACCTCCGCGCAGGCGTAACAGCGCACGCAGAGAGCGTCGTCGAACACGGGCTTGGGGTCGAGCTGGATGGCCTCGGCGCCGCAGATCGCGGCGCACTCGCCGCACTCGATGCAGGCAGCTGAGTCGACGAGACGAGGGCGCGCCGTGACCACGTTGCGGGTGGCGCGATGCAGGGAGGGTGGGAAGAGCCCCTGCAGATCGCGGCCGGCCGGCTTGAACCCGGCTTCTCGGCGGATCGGGTCGCCGGCCAAGCTGTAGGGATGCTCCAGGTCGATCACGCCGCGGCGCTCGGCGGCCGCCAGCGTGTAGACCGAGTGCCGCGGATGGGCGGTGCGATCGGCGAGGGCCGCGTCGAGGGCGTTGCAGTCCTCCGCGGCGAACAGGGAACCCAACGCGCGGGGTTTGCCGCTGCTGGGTCCCTGCCCCTCCATGGCGACGATGCCGTCGATCACCGTGAAGCGCGGGCGCACGGCGAGGTGCAGGTCGAGCAGCATGTCGGCGAAGTCCTCGCGGCGCTGGGCGCGGACATGGAGCTGGGCCTTGGCCAGGCCGGGGATGCAGCCGTACGTCAGCTTGACGCCGCCCGTGAGGCGCATGAGCTGATGCGTCTTGAGCACGCCGACCTGGATGATGGCGTCGGCGTCGGCGAAGGCGCGTCCGAGCGGGAAGCTGCGGAACAGCCGCCCGCTCGGCACCATGAGCACCGTGCGGTCGTCCTCGATGTCGACGATGGGCACCTGTTCCTCGAGGCACACGTCGGTCATGCCGCTGAGCTTGTAGGCGCGCGCGACCTTGGCCGGTCCGTTGAGACCGCCGGGGCTGTCGGCGACAAAGGGGACTGCGCCCTGCGCCTTGAGCGCGCGCAGCACGCAGCGCAGGGTCTCCGGGTGGGTGCACACGGCGGCCTCGGGAGGTGCGCCGCGCAGGAGGTTCACCTTGACGGCGACGCGCTGGCCGGGGGCCACGATGGCCGCCCAGCCGCCGAAAGGCTCGACGAGGCGCTCAAGGCTGGCGGCCAGACCAGGGCCGTGGACGGCACGGACGTGGCTGACGAGCGCGGGGCCGCCGTGGCGCGTGGCCCGTGGCACATCACTCATGCCGGAGGCTTCTCCGCGACCACCACGTTGTGGTACAAGGCCACCTCGCCTGGCGCGTAGACGGCGCGCTCGCGCAGCCCCAGGCCGGTGAGCGTGGCGCGCAGGTCGTCGAGCGCCAGCAGATGATCGTTGGGCGGCCCGACGGGGCGCTCCATGCGCGCGAACTCGGCGCAGACGACAAGTCCGCCCGGGGCGATCAGGCGGAGCATCTCGGCCATGGCGGCCGGATCGTCGTTGATGTGGTGAAGGACGTTGATCGTGATGAGGCGGTCGGCGACGCCGTCGGGCAGCGGCACGCGCCCGTCGGCGGTGACGACGAGGCGCAGGCGGCCCGCCGCAGGATGGGCCGCCAGCTTGTCGCGCAGAAGGTCGAGCAGCACCTCCTGCTCGTCGACGGCGATGAGCTCGCCGTTCGGCAGCGCCTCGGCGATGGGGAGCGAGTACATGCCCGTGCCGGCGCCGAAGTCGACGACGGTCTCGGCGCCGGTGAGCTCGAGCAGCTCGATCAGCCGGGCCGGCGGCATCTCTACCAAACGGTCCGGGTCCTCGAGCTTGGCAGCATGCTTTGCATCGAACTTCTCAGCCATCGGGGGCTACCTCACGCATCGGGAGTATTTGAGGAACGCGTCGAGCGCCTTCTCCACGGCTTCTTGGGTGGCGCTCGCAAGGCGAGCATCGTCCACCATGCACTCGCGCATCTTCAATGAGATGAGCAGGACGCCGACGCGGTCGAGGGCGGCCTTGGTGGCCGCCAGCTGCGTGAAGACCTCGTCGCACGAGCGGCCTTCCTCGATCATGCGCTGCAGACCCCGGGACTGGCCTTCGACGCGGCGTAGACGGTTGATGAGACGCGCGGCGTCTTCCTGGGGGAGATGCTCCATCGGCCGATTATATACCCCCGGGGGGATGTACCGGCAAGAGCCGGCGCAACGCGCCAGTGGCGATCAGCGCGGAGCGCCGCAGGGGCCGGCTCGCGCCGTGAGCGCGGCGAGCATCTCGTCGGGGAAGGCCATGCCTCCCGGGCCGACACCGAGATGGACGTCGGGCTTGATCGCGCCGTGGAAGTCGGAGCCCCCGGTGACCACGAGGTCGTGTCGCGCCGCCAGCGCGAGACAGGTCGCGATGGTCTCCTCGTCGTGCGAGGGGTGGTAGCACTCGAGGCCGGCGATGCCCGCCGCGGCCGCCTCGCGGACGAGCCCGGCGAGGCTGCCGGCGCCGCCGAGGTCGACGCGGATGAGGCCGGGATGGGCCAGCACCGCCAGGCCGCCGCAGTCGCTGAGCAGGCGCACGGCGGCGTGCAGCGAGAGCCGGCGCCTGTCCACCCAGGCGGGAGCGCCGCGGCGCAGGTAGAGGCGAAAGGCCTCCGCGACGGAGTCCACATAGCCGCGGCGCATCAGGGCGAGGCCGATGTGCGGGCGGCCGACGGCGCCGTCACCGGCCGCCTCCGCCAAATCGTCTGGGTCGAGCGGCAAGCCGAGTCCGGCCAGCCGCTCGACCATGCGCGCGTTGCGCTCGTCGCGGTAGCCGCGCAGCTCCGCGAGCTGCTCCTCGAGCGCGGCGCTCGGCGGGCCGCCGAGGAAGTAGCCGAGCATGTCCATCGTCACGCGCTCGTGCTCGAGATTGATCTCGACGCCCGGGACGACCCTGAAGCCCAGGCGCTCGCCTGCGGCCAGCGCCTCCGGCAGCCCGTCCACCGTGTCGTGATCGGTGACGGCGACGGCCGACAGGCCCATCGCCACGGCCGCCGCCACGAGCTGCGCCGGAGTGAACGTGCCGTCCGAGAAGGTGGTGTGCGTGTGCAGGTCGATCATGCCGGCAATCTACCCGAGGCGGCGCGGAGGGACACACCGTCGGCGTCTCGCCGCCTCCCCATCGCCCGCGCTCCCACCGCCCTCCGCTCGTGGGCGCCTTGCCGCCGTCCGGGGCGGGCGTTAGGGTTCAAGGCATGAGACTCCCCTACGACGACGTCCACCTCATCGCCGACCCGCTCTACGGCTATCTGCAGATCACGCTCTCGCGGGCCGGCGAGATCGCGGAGGCCGACGTCATCGACAGCCCCTGGGTGCAGCGCCTCAAGCGCATTCACCAGCTGCAAAGCTCCTGGTGGGTCTTCCCGGCGGCCGAGCACAGCCGCTTCGCCCACAGTCTCGGCACCATGCATCTGGCCGGGAAGCTCGCCCGCCAGATGTACCCCACGCTGGCCGAGGCCGAGCCGGGCACGCCGTCGCTGCCGCTGGTCGAGGAGACGCTGCGCCTCGCCGGCCTGCTACACGACCTCGGCCACGGCCCCTTCAGCCACTTCTGCGACGAGGAGTACCTCCAGCCCGTCTTTGGCCTCGATCACGAGCAGATCTCGCAGTACCTCATCGTCAACGAGCTGGGCGGCCTCCTGACGGAGCTGGGCCGGAGTCCCTCCGGCCCGTTCGCCGCGGGCGAGGCCGTGGACCCCTGGCACGTCGCCTTCCTGGTGCGCGCCGAGGAGGGGGGCGCGGCGGACGGGAGAGGCGCGGCGGACGGCGGGGCGCAGGCTGCCCGCCGCGGCACGGCCTCGAGCAGCCCCATCCCGCGCTGGGTGCGCCTGCTGCACCGCGCCCTCTCCGGCGCGGTCACGGTCGACAACATGGACTACGTGCGTCGCGACGCCTACATGTGCGGCGTCTCCATCGGCCCTGTGGACATCGACCGGCTCATCTACTACACCTTCTGCACCGACGAAGGCCTCACGTTCCACAAGCGCGCCCTGAGCACCCTGCGCGCCTTTCTCAACGCGCGCTTCTACATGTACGAGAACGTCTACTTCCACCGCGTCGGCCACGCCATCGACCTGCACCTGCGCGAGATCTTCCGGCCGACCCTGGAGCTGGTGCTTGCCCCAAAGCCCGGTAGACGATCCCGCGGCGTATCGGCGGCTCAGCGAGTGGTCGCTCTTCAGCACCGTGGAGGACTGGCTCGGGGAGCCGCTGACCAGTGAGAAGCGCGCGCTGGCCGAACAGTGGCAGTCCATCATCCATCGCCACGTGAAGTACAGCATGGTCTACGAGCATCACGTGGAACGGCAGCAACCGTTGCCGGCGACGCGGGACGTCACCAAGGACGAGTTCCGCGCCGCCATCATCGAACGGCTGCCGGCCGGGCTCAAGGACATCGAGTTCGTCGTCGACATCGCTTCGCAGGACCCGCGGCCGCTGAACCCCCTGACGGGCCCCAAGCGCATCGCCGTCTACGACCCGGTGAGCCGCGAGATCGAGGAGCAGCTGCTCAGTGGGATCCTCGAGTTCGTGCCGGCCAAGGCGCACCTCTACCGTGTGTTCTCGGTGGGCCGCGAGCACGAGCGTGAGCTGCATCTCGCGGCCCGCGCCGTGCTCGAGCAGTCCGTGTCGCAGAGTCTGACGAACCTGTAGGGGCGCCGGCTGAGCGGCCGTTCGTCGCGCGGCCGAGGTCGCTACCCGCCGGTGGGGTGCGTCATGTCCTCGGGACGCACCCAGGCGTCGAACTGCTCGGCGGTCACGCCGTCGGGGCCGAGCGCCGCTTCTCTGAGCGAGATGCCCTCGCGATGGGCCTGCTGGGCGAGGCGCGCCGCACGCTCGTAGCCGATGTGCGGCGTGAGGGCGGTCACGAGCATGAGCGAGGCCTCGAGGTGCTCCCGGATCACCGGCAGGTTCGGCTCGATGCCGCTCGCGCAGTAGCGGTCGAAGGCGGCCACGGCGCCGCTGAGCAGGGCCGCCGACTCGAGCAGGTTGTGCAGCATGACCGGCTTGTAGACGTTGAGCTGGAAGTTGCCCTGGGTGCCGGCGAACGCCACGCTGGCGTCGTTGCCGAAGACCTGCACGGCGACCTGGGTAAGGGCCTCGGCCTGCGTGGGGTTGACCTTGCCGGGCATGATCGACGATCCCGGCTCGTTCGCGGGGATGAGCAGCTCGCCGATGCCGCCGCGCGGCCCGGAGGCGTACCAGCGCACGTCGTTGGCGATCTTCATGAGGGCGCCGCTCAGCGTGCGAAGGGCGGCGCTCGCGTTGACGATCGCGTCGTGCGCGGAGAGCGCGGCGAAGAAGTCGGGGGCCGGGCGAAACGGCTTGCCCGTGAGCTCCCCGATGTGCCGCGCCGCCACCGCGGCGAAGCGCACGTGCGTGTTGAGGCCGGTGCCGACGGCGGTGCCGCCGAGCGCCAGCTCGTACAGCGGCGGCAGCGTGCCCTTGCACGGTCTTGAGCGCCTGATCGAGCTGCGCGACCCAGCCGCCGATCACCTGACCGAGGGTCACAGGTGTCGCGTCCTGCAAATGGGTGCGGCCGAGCATCACGACGTCCCGGTACTCGTTCGCCTTGCCGCTCAGCGTGTCGCGCAGCGCGACGACGGCGGGTATGAGCACGTCCTCGATCTGCTCGACCGCGGCGATGTGCATGACCGCGGGGAAGGTGTCGTTGCTCGACTGCCCCAGGTTGACGGAGTCGTTGGGGTGGATGGGGGCGTTGGCGCCGCGCGACGAGCCGGCCAGTTCGTTGGCGCGGTTGGCGATCACTTCGTTGGCGTTCATGTTGGTCTGCGTGCCGGAGCCCGTCTGGAACACCAGGAGGGGGAACTCGGCGTCGAGCGCGCCGTCCATGACCTCCCGTGCGGCGCGGGCGATGAGCTCGGCGCTCTCGTGCGGCAGTCGCCCGAGCTCCTCGTTGGCGCGCGCCGCCGCCAGCTTGAGGATGCCGCAGGCGCGGATGACCGGCCGTCCCCAGCGGAACCTCTCGCCGCCGGCGGGGAAGTGCTCGAGGGCGCGCTGCGTCTGCGCCCCCCAGTAGTGCTCCGCGGGGACGTCGACCGGTCCCATGCTGTCGCGCTCGCTGCGCCATTCGCCGCTCATGAGGGCAACTGTACCCCGGAGGCGGCTGGGGGCAGCGTTGCGCGGACGCCGTCGTCTGGAGTCAGACGGCGGGTATCGGGTACCGTGAGCGTGCCATGAGCAGCGACCGACCCCCAAGGCGTCTTGCGCGCGAAGAGCGGACCATTGCCGTGATGGTCGGCATGTACTGCCGCGACCATCACGTCGAGTCGGAGCGCGGCGAGGATGGGCTCTGCCCAGACTGCGCCGCGCTGCTCGCCTACGCGCGCCTGCGCCTCGCGCAGTGTCGCTACGGCCACGAGAAGCCGACCTGCGTGCAGTGCCCGACGCACTGCTACGCGCCGGAGATGCGCGAGCGGGTGCGCGTGGTGATGCGCTACAGCGGCCCGCGCATGTTGCGGGCGCACCCGGTGCTGGCGGCGCGCCGCTGAGGCGACGGCCGCCGCTAGAGCGCCTCTGAAAGCAGCCGGGCCGCCTGATTGCGGAAGCGCGTCAGGCGGCCTATCTCCCGCACGTCATCGATCGTCAGCTCCCGGCAGTGCTCGAGGTCGACGAGGAACGAGTCCTGGACCTGCTGCGCGAACGGCTTGTCGAAGACCCAGAGCATGAGCTCCTTGTGCAGCTTGAGGCTGCGGTTGTCCATGTTCATGGTGCCGACCGCCGCGAGGTCGCCGTCGATGACGATGGTCTTGGGGTGGAAGAAGCCGTCCATGTAGAGGTGGATGTGGCCGCCGGCTTCCAGGAGCCTCTTGAAATAGGTGTGCGCCGCCCAGAACGGGATGCGCCTGTCCACCACGCCGGTGATCATGAGGCGCACCTCGATGCCCGAGAGGGCCGCGTTGAGGAGCTCGTCGTAGACGCTGTAGTCGGGCACGAAGTAGGGCGACTGGATGTAGACGGTGCGCTCGGCCTGCGCGATGGCCACGAGGTGGGCGCGCCGCGCCATGTCCCAGTAGTCCTCGACGCCCTGCGAGGCAATCTCGACGAGCACTCCCTCCTCGATGCAGCAGGGATCCGGTGCCGGCATGAACGCTCTCATCGAAGAGGCTCTCGGGGAGGCGCCGGTACTCGTACCAGCGCGAGGCGAACAGCTTCTGCAGATCGGCGACTGCCTGCCCAGTGATGCGCACGTGGGTGTCGCGCCAGGCGGCGAAGCGGGGGGCGCCATCGATGTACTCCTGGGCCATGTTCATGCCGCCCGTGTAGCCCACGTCGCCGTCGATGACGACGATCTTGCGGTGGTTGCGGTAGTTGGCGCGCAGGATGTCGGCGAGGTCGGCGTGCACCTGGGCCCCGGCGCCGGCGAGCTGCTTCAACTCGCGCTTGCCGAACCTGATGGAACCGATCCAGTCGTAGGTGATGCGCACCTCGACGCCGGCCGCGAGTCTCTCCAGGAGGATGGCCGTGATCTCGGCGGTGAGCGTGTCCTGCTCCCAGATGAAGTACTGCAGATGGATGAAGCGCTGTGCCTCTCTCAGATCCTTCTTCAGGCTGGCGAACTTGTCGGCGCCTGTCACGAACAGCTCGAGGGAACTCGCCGGCAGGACCTTGGCGACTTCCTTGGCGCTAATGGCGCGCTTGACCTTGTCGGCGGTCGTGCCGCGCCACTCGCGCGCGAAGCGCTCGGAGGCGGCCTCGTTGCGCTCGTACACCACCCGCATCCCCTCGACGCGCTGGGCGTGCAGCGCTTGCGTCCAGCCCTTGCGCTTGGCGACGACGCGCCAGTCGCGACCCCCGAGGATGTACAGGACCACGCCGACGACCGGCAGGAAGACGAGGACGAGCAACCAGACGAGCGTGAGCGAGGGTTCGCGCTCGTCGCCGATGAGCAGCACGATGAGGCCGAGCCAGTAGACGAGGAACAGGGCAAGGAAGACGTAGAGGGCGGGAATGTGCATGGCGGAACAAACGCTATCCGAGCGGGCGCCGGTTGTCTACGAAGTCCGTCGTCAGACAGGTTCCCGCAGCGTGCCGCCGAATGAGTGGGGCATGGATTTCAGGCAACTCATGGACTACGCCTCACGCGGCCTGGAGGTCGTGGGGGTCACCATCATCATCGTCGGGTTCTTCGTCGGCTTTGCACGCGCCTTGCGCGACACGCTGCGCGGCCAGAGCAGAGGCGTCTACGCGATGGTGCGCAAGCACTTCGGCCAGAGCATCCTCCTCGGCCTCGAGGTCCTGGTCGCCGCCGACCTCATCCGCACTGTGGCGGTCGATCCGACCCTGGAGAACGTGGCTGTGCTCGGCGTGATCGTCCTCATCCGGACGTTCCTCAGCTTCTCGCTGGAGATCGAGATCTACGGCCGCTTGCCGTGGCGCGCCAAGACGGCGGCCGAAAAGAGCGACGCCGGCGCGATGTGAGGCATCTGACGCCGCCGTGACGCGCCAGCATCGCGGGTCCGGGGTCACGCCCGCCGCGACGCGGTATACTGACTCCCCCGTGGGCCGCTAGCTCAGATGGGAGAGCGCCGCCTTTGCACGGCGGAGGTCACCAGTTCGATCCTGGTGCGGTCCACCACCGTTGAGGTTTGCCACGAGAGACCGTGGGAGAGAACCAGTTCACATCATCTTCGCGCTCTGATGCGGAGTCATGTCAATCGAAGGGTGCTGCGATGCTCCGGACGATTCTGATGGTTCTGGTGATCATCATCCTTGCAGTAGTGGTGTGGAGGATGCTCGCGTAGGGGGCGTATCTCCCCTCCGGGGTCGGGCGTCGGGGCATCGAGGACGAAATCGTCTCCACACAGGACGCGCTCGAGTTTGGCTGCGCATCCGTATCTACTCTCCGCGCGAGAGGAGCCCACGTGGACGGCAAAGCAGATAGGGCCAAAGGCAAGGTGAAGCAGGCCGTCGGCGACCTGACCGACGATGACAAACTGAAGCGCGAAGGCAAGATCGACGAGGCGGCCGGCAAGGCCAAGGATGCGATCGACAAGGCCAAGGACAAGCTCACGGGGAAGTAGAAGGCCACGCGCCGGGCGATCCCGAGGATCGCGTCAGACTGCCGGGCAAGGACCGTCGGCTTCCTTCAGGGCCCTCTCCGGTGCTCCTCATCGCATGACTGGCGACGCCGAATCCCGCTGACCACCGAGAGGCCACCGGCACCGTCCTCGTATCCCCGTTGCGCTCTGTATGGACTCGGTGCGAACCGTTCCTAGTTCAGCTGACCTCGAACGATTGGTACGATGCTCGCTTGTTGAGGGTTCGCGCCATCGAGCCATGGGCATACGACACTGCAACCAACGCACACTCGCTTACCGCAACGGAGGCCGACGCCCTCATGGATCCCAGCGAACGGCAGCCTGAAGAGCCGGGCTCTGCGCAAGCGGCGCCTCAAACCTACGTCGTCCGCGACGACGCGGAATCGGGCGGTCAGCGCTTCGCCCGGGGAGCGCATCGGACGCTGCTCTATGCCTACGTCGCGGTGGCGGTCATCCTCCTTGTCATCCTAATCGCGCTGGTTGTCGCCAACACCGGCGCCGTCACGGTCGGCTGGGTGTTCGGCAGTTCGTCCGTCTCTCTGGTGTGGCTGGTGATGGGCTCCGCCATCCTCGGGCTGGTCTTGGGCATGATCATCGGGGCGCTGTTGCGCCATCGGACGCGGCGGCCGCGGTAGGCGTGCGGCCAGAGGGCGGCCTGAGCGAGTCCGGCCCCTCGGCCAACGTCCGGCAAACGAACGCAGCGTCACTCCGCGGTCCTCATTATCACTCGCCGATACTCCGGCCCTGAATTCCACGCTTAGGATGGCACTCAGCGGCACGTCGCGGTGCCTGCTAACACGTTAGTGGACGCCTTTGCACGGACGGAGGTCACCAGTTCGATCCTGGTGCGGTCCACCAGCCATTGTACGCTTACGTGCAGGGGTTTTGTGCGTTCTGAGAATTCCAGGGAAGTCGCCGAGATGGCCTCGTGCAAACATTCTGCAAACGAACGGGGTGTCACGTCCCTCGACCCGAATCGGTGTGTCTGGATGGGACGGGACGGGGTCGGATGGGACCAGATGGACGGTGGCGACCTGCGGTGACCGCCGGATTGGCATTCTTCCTGTCCGCCGAATGATGGTTTGGCCCCTGTGCCGCTGACCGAGACGGAGCGGATTCCTCGCAGGACTTCAGGCGGCGCTCAGGTTCTTAACAGGGAACACAGCCAGACTGCGCATGTGACGTGTCTCGCCACACGTCGTCGTTCGTCTCCCGGTGGTGGAAACTCGGCTTGGTCGGTGCTCGGCCGGTGGAGCGGAAGAAGGGCACCGACAAGGGCGCCAACGAATCGGGGTTGTGCGTGTTGCTGGAAGACATACCGAATCTGCACAGCGCTCTGCGCGTGCTCTCCGCACTGATTGCTCCTGCGATCCTCATCTTGGCCTGCTCTGGCCTGGTTGGGGCCACATCCACCCTGCTGGCCAATGTGATCGAGCGCACGCGAGATATCGCTGCCGCGATGTCCAGGCTGGGTGGGGAGTGCCAGCCCGCCGACCGACAGGGCGAGCTGGCGCTGCTGGTCGAGGATGTCGCCCGTGCAACGCGACGCTCGCGCCTGCTCCAGCGGGCTCTGTCTTCCCTCTTCTTCGCCATCGTCATGCTCGTCCTGTCGAGCGTGTTCTTCGCTGTCGTCGCAGTGTGGCTCCCTCACTCCGCATGGGCGCCCATCGTCCTCACGCTGATCGGGGTCGGCTTCCTCCTCTATGCCTGCGTGATCCTCGCTCTCGATTCCTGGGTGGGGGTCAAGGCAGTAGACATGGAGATGCAGCTGATACGTGGCACGCTCAACGCTGAAGCGAGACCCCGCAGAAGGTCGCCACCGCGAAAGCGCCCGCTTCACGAAGGCTCGGCGAGGTAGGAGGGCATGTCGCTGTCGCCCGCGGGGCGCCGGAAGGCCTGCGGAGCTTCTGAGACGCACCCGCCCTGTCTCGTCTGATCCTGTCTAGTCGAGCTGATCCTCGGCGTACGAGAAGACCACGGTCTTGCAGCTGCGACACAGCTGAGCCTGGGGACAGCCATGTCCGCCGGCCTTCGGCACGATCACCTTCTCCGATCCTTCCGGTCGTGTCATGCGAACGTAGCCGGGCTTGGTCTCTTGCCACGCGACGTAGTTGACCACCGGCGTCGGGTTGTACATCGCCAACCAGCCGCTCTCCATCGCCTGGGCGCACTTCGGACAGTCCATCGATTCCCTCCTTCACGCCGTTCATCTGCAGAAGCGAGACGCTGCGGTCTTCATCGGCCTTGACGGCGATCCGCATAAGCGACCAGTCGCAACGGATGACCTGCGCGGCCCGTGCTCGACCGCGCCAGAGAGAGCGGCAAACGAGCGCAGTGTCACTGCGCGGTCCTCGGAGCCACTTTGTGACACTCCGGCCTTGTTCTCCGCGCTCAGGAAACCACCTAGCGGCACTGGCTGGCACCTGCTAACACGTTAGTTGGCGCGATGCACAACGGAGGTCACCAGTTCGATCCTGGTGCGGTCCACCAGCATGTTCTGCTTCCAGATGCCATCTCATCCTGGAGCACGGCGGTCTGAGCTTGGCCGAGCTGCGCCCATTGCACGTCCAGAAGCTCTGGACCGCGCGCGCGGTTCCCGGTGCATCCTTTCCACTGTGGCTCCGGCAGCCGTGTTACACCGCTGAGGTCCTCAGCCGGCGCCAGTCCTCGCTCGAGAGACGACCCACAAGAAGGCCGAGCGATCGCGGGAGGTCAGATGACCCCGGCACCCGCTCGACCCCAATCGTGGCCAGATCGTGCACACACCACCTGCAATGTTCTGGAGCTTGAGTTGACCCGCCGTCGTGAACACCGGAGCATGGCAGGCGTTCGCCTTGGAATGAGAGTCAGTCAGAGAGGAGCCGACGTGAAGCAGTCGCTTGGCGCCAAGACCCTGCTCTACCCGACCCCAGTGCTCGTCGTCGGCAGCTACCACGCAGACGGGCGGCCCAACGTGATGACCGCAGCCTGGGGCGGTATCGCCTGCTCGAAGCCGCCCTGCGTCTCCGTGTCCTTGCGGGCTGCGACCGCGACGCACGGCAACATCATCGCGCGCAAGGCTTTCACGATCAGCCTGCCGAGTGGCGAGCAGGCCGCCGCCGCCGACTACTTCGGTCTGGTCTCGGGGCGCAAGGCGGACAAGTTCGCCGTGACGGGACTCACTCCGGTGAGCTCCGAGCTCGTCGATGCCCCCTACGTGGCGGAGTTCCCGCTCGTCGTCGAGTGCGCGGTCGTTGCGGTGCACGAGCTCGGCCTGCACACCCAGTTCATCGGCGAGGTCAAGGACGTCAAGATCGACGAGGCCTGCCTCGATGAGGATGGGCACATCGACGTGGGCAAGCTCGATCCGCTCGCCTTCGCACCCGAGACCGGGGCGTACTTCGTCCTCGGCGCGCTGGTCGGCCGCGCCTACTCGCTCGGCAAGACCTTCGGCGCCGAGGGGAGAGGATGAACGAGATGGAACCCCTGCGGATGACTTCGCGCCGAGCCGAACGATGATCGCGCACAAGTCGGCAAGCGAGAGCCAGGTCGGCCTGCAGTTCTCCGTCTACCCCCTGCGCCAAGAGCACCTGCACCCTGCGATCGAAGCAGCCGTGCAAGCCGCCGCCAAGGAAGGCGTCGAGGTCACGGTCGGCCGCCTCAGCACCTTCGCGCCGGGGGAGGAGGACGCGGTCTTCGCCGCCGCGCGAGCGGCGTTTGACGCAGCGAGGTCGTTCGGGCCAACAGTCATGGTCGTGACCTTGTCGAGCGGCCTGCCCAGCGAGGAGACGGTCGGGGAGATCCAGGACGCCAGCAAGGGCTGAGCGGCCTACACACTGGTCACACGAACCTGTGCCGTTGGGAAACATATGCGTGGAGCTAACGGCAACATGATGTCGAGGCCTGGGCGCCGATTCGGATTCGAACGGAAGGGGCAACTCTAACCCTAGGCACAGAGTCACGGCGGCGTCCGCGGGGCGAGAGGCGCGCCGGATCATGAGAGGGGGACGACATGTCCGCGCCGGATGAACCGATCCAGTCGTCTCCACCGCCGGAGCAACCACCACCACCGGGGTCCCGGCCGCCATCCGAGCCACCGCCGCATGAGCCCTACGCAGCGCGCCTGGCCATCGACTACCCCGAGAAGCTCGACCGGCTCACGACGTTCTTCCGGCTGGTCTGGATCATCCCGATCTACTTCATTCTGTCGCTGCTCTCGGCGACCTCGACCTCTACCGTGAGGGTCGTGACGCAGACGGGCCAAACGGTGTCCGAGGTCACGAGGACCAGCGGCGGGATCGCCGCTGGTCTCTTTGGCGCGACGATGCTCATGATCCTGTTTCGCCAGCGCTACCCGCGCTGGTGGTTTGATTTTGCACGAGAATTCGCGCGCTTCGGGGCGCGGGTCCTTGCCTACCTCGTCTTGCTCACCGATCGCTATCCCTCGACCGTCGACGAGCAGTCGGTGCATCTCGAGATCGACTACCCCGACGCCGAGCGGGGCCTCAACCGCTGGCTGCCGTTGGTGAAATGGCTCTTGGCGATCCCGCACTACATTGTGCTCGTAGTGCTTGGGCTCATCGCGGTCTTGGCGGTCGTCATTGCCTGGTTCGCCATCCTCTTCACCGGGCATTATCCGCGCCCGCTTTTCGACTATGTGGTCGGGGTCGGCAGATGGGCGCTTAGGGTGGAGGCCTATGCGTTCCTGCTGGTCACGGACCGCTACCCGCCGTTCAGCCTCAGATGAACTGAAGAGCGGCAGTCTCTCGGCGATCCGACCGAGCAGGGCATCTCCTGCCCTCGTGCGGGCGGCCGGTGCTTCCTCCGTCGCCAGTCTCCTGGAGAACTCAAAGGAGTGCTTGCTCCTTGCCCTCGAGCAGCCCTCTTGGGCCCTGAACTGCAGTCGTCGGGGTAGCAGGTCGATCCAACGGGCGCCTACCACGTCGGCGTCTGGCTTGCCGGTGAGGCCGTCGCGCTCACCTGCGCGGGCGGCCTCCTGCCCGCCAGCTCCCTACGCGCATATGCAGGGATGTTGGGTGCTCCAAGACCCGCTCAGTAGCCGCCGGAATGGCCGAGCGTTCGGCTGGTGCGACTGGCAGCTGCGGCCGACTGGCCGCGTCACTGATGCGGCACCGGCCGCGCGTGATGGCTGTCCCGCTTGACCCTTCGCCATCGCGGGAATCAACCGGGTGCCGGCCGCTCGGCCGGGTATCGCGGGAGCGCCGGAAAGGACGTGTGGGAGATGCCAGCGTGTAATGACACGAAGAGCGGCGAGGTCTATGTCTGCGCAGCCTGCGGGTTCGAGATCCAGGTGCTCAAGTCTTGCGCGGAGAGCGCAGAGGGTGCCTGCTCGTGCTCGGAGCCGCTCTCCTGCTGCGGCGCAGCGCTTGCGCTCAAGAAGTAGGTGCCCGACTGCGATCGAAGCGACGAAGGCGATCCATTGACGGACCCGGCCTTCATGTAGGGGCTGCCAGTTCGTTGACAAGGTGAGCCCGGGGATCGGCCGCTGCCAAGCTGGACATGGACGAGGAGTCAGAGCGTCGACATGCTTGCGCGCCTATCCGTCGGCGTCCGCCAGCTCGGTGCAGGCGTCGATGATCCAGACGCGCTGAAACGGCTGGGCGTGGTAGGCGGATATGTCGTCGTCGTCGCGCGAGGCGTTGCGCCGCACCGCTTCCTCGACGTCACAGTCGACGACCACACCTTGGACGCGGTAGCCGATGCTCCGCAGTGCGTCGATAAGCTGCTGGACCGGCTCGGCCTCAGCCCCGATGATCTCCGTGACGATGTTGCGTCGTTCGGCGAGGGCGCGCTTGGCGACCAGCCCTCCGATGAGATCCATCGGCTCCCGGAATGCTTCCGGAAACGGAAGGATCTCACCACTGCTCAGGCTGAGGAAGATGTCGGCGGCGTCGATGAGCACGTAGCCGGTCGAGAAGCCTCTCCTTGCGGACGGTGGTCTTGCCTGCGCAGACGCCGCCCGAGATGATGACCGCGACCGGCTGTCCGTCGGCGGGAAGAGAGGAATCGTCGAAGAGCCGATCCACTTCGGCATCAATGTCCAGACGCCAGGCCTCGCGTGCCAGGGTCTCGCGTCCCTTGGACAGCACGTCGTCGAAATGCCGTTCGAGGGCTCCGTTCGCACCGCGGCAGCCGGCGACGACAAGCTCAGCCCAGTCGAGGTAGTCACACCGGCGCTGGAGCGACCAGTCGGTCGGCGGATGCTCGACGACATCCTGCAGTGTTGCAGATCTTGTCGCCGAGCTTGATCTGCTTGGCGGCGATGGACAGGGCCGGAGTATGTTCGATCTGCAGGCGCTTGCGCTCGGCCCTCTCCAGCTGCTTGTCGTCCGTCACCTCCTCGACGAGCAGCCGGACTTCGCGTCCGAAGTCGCGCTCCAGTTCCTCGGCCGTCGCGGACGTGTCCTCGACCGTGTCGTGCAGAAGTGCCGCGACGAGGGTCGTCACGTCCGAGATGCCCCCGACGTTGGCGAGGAGGCTGGCCACTTCGAGCGGATGGTTGATGTAGGGCGGCGGATCATGGCCCTTGCGCTTCTGGTGCCGATGCCGCTCGGCCGAGAAGCTCGCGGCCCTCAGAAGAAGTGCCAGGTCGTCTCCCACGGTGTCTGCCACGTCGCGGCGCGTTCTCACCCGCGACTCCGGAAGCGTGCCACGCTTCAGACGCTCTTCGTAGGTGTCTTCTTTCCTGCACCGGTTGATGATGATGGTCTCGGGAAGCGGCGCGCCCATCGTCCAGTACACCAGACCCGCCTCTTCGTAGTAGGTGATGACCCTCTGGTAGAAGCGCCCCTCGTAGCCGTGGGCGCGGATGTGCTCGACCAGGCACTCGAACAGCTCCTCGTCGACATGGTCCCTGACGATGTACTCGTGCGGCCATTCGGGCATCGTCCTGGCGAACGTCCACGTCTCCTCATCCACGAAGGTCCGCAGTTCGGCGGGGAACACCTCGCCGACCTGGGGCGCGTCGGGCACCTCATCCGGCGGGGATTCGCCGACGAGGCGGACGGCGCCGCCGGGCAGACGATGCTCCCGGACGATGGCGTCGTACACCAGTCGCTCCTCCGCGGTCAGCGTCGGGTCGGTGCCGCGCTCGCGAAGGACCAGGTTCATGGGAATGCAGTTGTGCATCCCGCCGATCCTGTCCGCGAGTCGACCGGTCTCTCTCAAGTGCGCGACGGCGCCGAGGCGCACGTAGAGGACCGCAGTGACCTTCAACTCCCGCTCCGACGGCCAGTCCGCATCGCCCAAGTTGCTCACTCCTCTGCCCTCAGGCCCTCTCGTTTGGGTCGATGGCCCCGCTTCGCCTTGCCACTCAGATCGCGGCTGCGCATCGCACTGTTCCATTCCATGTGCTGCGTCTTCCTCACATCCGGGGACATCAGGCCGCCGTAGCTCTCACCCACGCTCTCGAGTTCCCTGACGATTCCCTGCAGGACGGCATCACCGGCGGCGTACGCAGCGATGCGACGGGCCGTCGCCTGGAGGACCGCCTGCGCCTCTACGTAGCGGCCCTCGGCATTGAGGTCCAAGGCTTGGGCTCGGGCTCTCGCCGCATACAGCGCGGCGACTTCGCGGTCGACTACCGGGTCGCGCCCTTGCGCACCGTTCCGCGCATGGGAGGCGTAGGCGAACACCGAATTCGCCGCGGCACCCGCAAGCACGCCGTCAAGGTCGTGGAGAGCGCCGGCCAGGAACTGCTCCGCGCCCTCCAATCCGCGCGGGAAATCGACCTTGAGGACGACGTCGAGCACCTGTCGGGAGACGAGGGTGCCGATGTCGATCGTGACTCGATGGCCGTCACGCGTCGTCTCCAGGTCGTTCAGCGGGTTGACCCGCACGTCCGCCGGAGCCTCGACGTCGAGGCGCACGTCGCGGGCGACGACCTCCATGGCCTCGCCGACCTCGCTGGCGATGAAGTCGGGGATCTGCGTGGCGCTCTCGATGTAGTAGTAGTTGCCTCGCCCGGCGCGTGCCATGTCTGCAAGCAGGCGTTCGTCGAAGTCGCGCCCGACGCCGAAGGTCGTCGTGGCGATGCCGCGCGCCGCCAGCTCGCGCGCGTGGCCCACGAGCTCGTCGTGGTCGGTGATACCGACGTTGGCGAGTCCGTCCGTGAGCAGCAGGCAGCGTCCTACGGTGTCGGCGTGGAGCCCCTCGGCGAGCTGTTCACAGCCGGCGAACCAGCCTCCGGCGAGGTCGGTCATGCCGCGGGCTTCGACCCGGCGCACAATGGTCTCGGCCTCACGCCGGGCCGCGGGGGTCGCCGCGGTCGACGGCACGAGGAGATCTACCTCGTTGTCGTAGACGACGACGCTGAAGCGGTCATGGTCGCGCAGGCCGCGGATGGCAGCAAGGACGGCCTCACGCGCCAGGTGGATCTTCTCGCCGTCCATGGAGCCTGAGCGGTCGAGGACGAAGGCGATGCTGACCGGCAGCCTTGCCGAACGCTGCGGCGAGGCCGGCGCTTCGATGCGCGCCAGCAGGTAGCGCGTGCTCTCGCCGTGAGCGCGGATGAGGCTACGATCGGCTCTGAATTCAAGACTCATGGTGACTCCTCCGCGAACAGTTCCTTCGCTTTCTCGAGCAACTGCTCGAGGGCGCGCCTCTGGCTTCGTGGCACAGAGCTCCTGACGTGAAGCTCGATGTCCGGGGTGATGCTTATGCGCTCCCAGCTGGGAGTGCTGATCGCGTCGTGCGACGGCCGCGTCCGGGAGCTGCGTCCGGGACGCGGTGAGGAGGGCTGTGCGGGCGGCAGACGCGGTGGCCGCCCGCACCCTGGCGATGTAGTCGAGGGCGGCGCTCGCGCGTGACGGTCCTTCTAGCTCGCAGGCCGGCATGGGGCCGGCGATGACGTCGCGTTGCGGAGTCAGTTCGGAGGGGCCTCGGTCACCGGGGGGTGGTGGCGCATCCGAGAGACGGTCCGACGGCGTCCCACCGGAGGCCTGTGCCATCGGCGCTTCCGGTTCGTACTCCTCCATGTGTACTTCGATGATGTCCAGCGGAATGCCGAGAGCCCGCAACTGCCGGATCTCGCGGAGCCGTTCCAGGTGGTCATCGCTGTAGCGGCTCTTGCGGCCCCTGCCGAGGGGCCCCGGGATGAGCTTCTTCTGGATGTAGTAGCGCACGGTCCGCTCAGGAACCTCAGCGCGTTCGCTCAACTCCGCAAGGCTGTAGTACGCACCCGTCATCGTCGACTCCCCTGGCGAACATGTCGGTCCCCAGTATAGACAGTGCCACTGTAACTGTCAAGTATATTCAGGAGGCTCTGCGGCCGGTCGCCACGAGCACCCCGCGAGAACGGGCCGTGAAGAACTGCAACGACTCATCGTCCCTTGGGCGTCTTGCTCAGACCGCGTGTCTCTGTTCTCGAGCCCTCCGGACTGGATTCGAAGGTGAATCGTGGCCTGCGAGCCTTCCACGAGACCCCCGAATCGGCCGTCTGCAGCCATTCTGCGACCCAGGTTTGTGCGTCAGGATGGGACCGGCTGGGGCATGCCGGCACCAGGCGGCATGAACGGTTTGCTTCCTCGCCCGGCGGGCACGAAAACCTCATACGAGACTCCTGAGCGGTGCGGCGGCACGCACTGTCTGGGATGGGGCTCTCGGGGGCCGGGGCTATCTGGAAGGACCGGCGATGGGCACTTGTGGACTACCTTCACCTCTCACTGCGCTCGCCGTCGCACTGTTCATCCCGCTCGCGACGCTTGCCCTCGCCGCGTGTGGCAGCAGCGGGTCGTCCAAGGCGACAGCACCCCTGCCGACCCCGACCATGACGGGCACCATCGCGTTCGAGCGAGTGGTGGGGCCACGTGCTTGACTCCGACATCTACGTTGTCAACACCGACGGCACCGGCCTCAGGCGCTTGACTGACGACCCCGGCTGGGAGGAGCACCCCTCCTGGTCGCCCGATGGAAGCAAGATCGCCTGGGTCGTCGGCCGCGTCATGCCCTGCGTCGCGACGCCGTTGCCCCGCGGCGGCGCGATTGACCCGAAGATATGGGTGATGAACGCGGATGGCTCCGGGAAGGTGCAACTGACCAGGGGTTCGGTTCGCGGCGTCCAGCCAGCATGGTCACCCGACGGCACCCAGATTGCTTTCGCGGAGCCAAACGGCGACGGTTTCTCGGTGGTCAACGCGGACGGCACGGGACTCAGGCAGGTGGCCAGCCAAGGTGGGCATCCAACCTGGGCGTCCGACAGCGAGATCGTCTTTCTTGGGAGCGTCGAGTTGAGCAACTCCTATGAGCTGTTCATCCTGCTGCTCACCGTGCTGTCGTTGCTCAACATGGTAGCGCTGCTCCTGCCGTGGATGGCGCCGGCTACCGTTACGCTGCTCGAGATCTACGACTTCGTCATCTGCCTGGTGTTCCTCTTCGACTTCGGGCTGCGCATGAAGCGCGCCTCATCGCCCGGCGCCTACTTCTTTCACGGACGCGGCTGGCTCGATCTGCTCGGCTCGATCCCAAGCTTTCGCGTACTCAGCATCACGGCGCTGCTGCGGCTCGCCCGTCTCAGCCGCTTGACCCGTGTCCTGCGCCTGTTCAGGAGCGAGGGCCAAGGCGGACTCGCGAAGGACGTGCTGGCCAACCGCGGCCAGTACGCCGGGTTCGTCACCCTGGTCTTGGCCATGACCGTGATATCGGTGGCCAGCGTGCTGGTGGTGCAGACCGAGAGCAGAGTGGCGGGGGCGAACATCACCACCGGCGGCGACGCGATCTGGTGGGCGATCGTGCCGAACAGCCCCTCGTCAACACGGTCCCTGACGAGGTACTCGTGCGGCCACTCGGGCATCATCTTGGCGACCGTCCACGTCTCCTCATCCACGAAGGTCCGCAGTTCGGCGGGGAACTCCTCGCCGACCTGGGGCGCGTCGGGCACCTCATCCGGCGAGGATTCGCCGATGAGGCGGACGGCACCGCCGGGCAGACGATGCTCCCGAACGATGGCGTCGTACACCAGTCGCTCCTCCGCGGTCAGCGTCGGGTCGGTTCCGCGCTCTCGAAGGACCAGGTTCATGGGAATGGAGTTGTGCATCCCGCCGATCCTGTCCGCGAGTCGGCCGGTCTCTCTCAAGTGCGCGCCGGCGCCGAGGCGCGCGTAGAGGACCGCAGTGACCTTCAACTCCCGCTCCGACGGCCAGTCTGCATCGCCCAAGTTGCTCACTCCTCTGCCCTCAGGCCCTCTCGTTTGGGTGATGGCCCCGCTTGCAGCTGGACGCAGTGGATCGTCGACACGGGACCTCCTCGGCTCGCCGACGGCGGGGCAACACGGACGAGACGAGTCTTGCCTGGGCGGCTCCTCTGCGCGTGCCGCCCCGTGCCTCAGCTACCGACCCGCAATGCTCCACGGTCCATCATACCCGTCGGGCCTGTCGGTCAGCGTGCGGAGGCCTCAGAGTGTCCTCGGGCGTGGATTGAGTTTTGTAATGAGAATCTTGACTTTCTTTACATGGTGACCTAGTATACGTCATGAGAATCAATGACACGGAGTACTTCATGACGAATGACTGGCACGAGCTCACCGACCTTACCGAACACCGTCACTTCGTGGTGACCAGGGTACGGATGGACTCCGGCATCTCCATCGAAGGGGAGTTCGAGCTGCCGCCTCTGGCCCGGTTGCGCTACAACGACCAGGTGTTCGTGAGCGAGTTCGTCCGCAGCCACGGCTCGATCAAGGACATGGAGAGGGCGTTTGGCGTCAGCTACCCGACGGTCAAGAACCGGCTCAATCGCATCGTCGAGCAGCTGCAGCTGGTCGAGGTCACCTCCTCGGAGGGCGACGACGCCCTCGGTCTGCTCGAGCGCGGCGAGATCACTGCGGACGAGGCGGCCGCGAGGCTCAGGCGATGAGGGTCCCGCCGATGATCGTCGATCTCACCGTCGCGTCGTCGCGTCGACCGGTCCACCTCTGGCTGCCGGTGTTCCTCCTGTGGCCCTTCGCCCTCGCGCTCGGTCTTCTGGCGCTCGTGCCGACGATCGTCGTCGATGCCGTGCTGCTCCTTCTCGGCCGACGCTACCACCACTACACCGTCCTGCTGGTCCGCTCGTTCGAGGCGATCGGCGAGACGCGCGGGATGGTCATCCGCTTCAGCAACCAGAAGACGGCCGTCGACCTGACGGTCCAATGAGGGGGTGTCCACGATGAGTGAAGACCGCAGCCGGATCTTGGATCTGCTCGCTGCAGGCAAGATCACCGCCGAGGAGGCCGAGCGCCTGCTCGACGCACTCGACGCGCGCAAGGGTTCCGCCGCGGGATCAGCCGAGTCGGCCATCAAGGGCGACCCCGAACCCCTGATCGCGGCGCTTCCGAAGTACCTCTACGTCAAGGTGCTCGCGGCGAACCGCGACAACGTGAACGTGAAGATCCCCATCGTGCTCGTGCGCTCAGGGCTCAAGCTCACGTCGCTCATCCCTCCGCTGGCGATGGACAAGATCAACGAGACGATGACCCAGCACGGCATGTCCGTCGACTTCAACAACTTCAAGCCTGAGGACATCGACGAGCTCATCGGGGCGCTGCGCGAGACAGAGGTCAACGTGGATACCGAGAACGGCGACACCGTGCGAGTGTACTGCGCGTAGCGTGACGAACCAGGGAGGCGAGGAGAGAAGACCGGACTCGGCTTCGTCGGAGCTCTCGTCTGCTTCATCCAGAGCGCGAGTTCGTTCTGGGATGGAGCCTCGTCGATTCCTCCGGCGACGTCCGCACCTCAAGACGAGCGCTGGCGTCCCGACCGATAGAGTGCGCGCTCGGTGGGGTATCCTGCTGCTGTCGCCTACTTGGAGGACTGCTGTGCTGCAGTTGCGTCCCACATTGCGTCGGGCGGTGGCGCTGCTCATCATCGGCGTGATCATCGCCGTGCTGGCAACCGCCCCAGCTTGGTGCGTCGTCAGCGGCCTGTGGTGGTGACCAAGACAGGCGCAGCCAGCCGTAGCCTCACCGGCCTCGCCGCGGGCGCCCTGCTTGCGGCGGCCCTGCTCGGACTCCTCCTGCTCGGTGCGCTCATCGGCCTGCCGAACGCTGCGTTCGCGCTCTTCGAGTTGCTGGTGCGTGTCCTGCCCGGGCGCGTCGTGATCTTCGGCCTGCAGACGACACTGCGTCTGCTTGAGGTCCTGGGGTTCAACATCAAGGACACCGCCAAGACGGCGGAGGTGGCTCTGGCCCTGATGAGCGTCTTCGTGCCAGCCGCGGTCGCAGGCCTGCTGTTCTTCCTGATCGTCGTCCCCGCGAAGGCGTCGCGCGCACGGCGCCAGGGCGCGATCCTCGGCCTTCTCGTAGGTGTCGCGTTCCTCATCGTGGTGAGCTTGGAGGGCCGTCAGGTCTCCCCGACCGCCGCAGGGGGCGCTGTCTGGGTCATCGTGGGTGCGGTCTGGATCCTCGGCGTCTGCGTGGCGTGGGGATGGGCGCTGGGCCGGCTGTATGTGGCTGCCTATCCTGTGTCCGCGCCGGCGCCTTCCTGCCCGGCCGGCGCGTCTGATAGCGCAGCACGCATCCCGGAAGCCCCGGCGACGCAAGGCGCCGAGCAGAAGGTCGACGTCGTGCGACTCGACCGCCGCCATTTCATCATCCGCATGGGCGGTCTCGTCGCGACGCTGGTGGTGATAGGCGCCGAAGTGGCCCAGGTCCTGCGCGTCGAGGGCGGTCCACGCGTGTCCCCAGTGGTCAAGGCACCGATCCCCTTCCCTAACGCCGCGTCACCCGTGAAGCCCGTTCCCGGCACACGCTCCGAGTACACACCCGTACTTGATCACTTCCGTGTGGACATCAACCTGACGCCGAGACAGATCGATGGCGACACATGGCGACTGCGGATCAGCGGGCTGGTCGCGCAGCCAATGGCTCTCGCGTACAACGACCTCACGCAGCGCTTCGTCTCCCGCGATCAGTTCGTCACGCTGGCATGTGTCGAGAACCCGATCGGGGGGCCGCTCATCGGCACGACGCTGTGGAGCGGCCCCTCCCTGCGAGACGTCCTCGCCGCTGCGCAGCCTCTGCCCGCGGCACGCTCCGTGCGCGTGCTGTCCGATGACGGCTACGACGAGACCATCGAACTTGCCGCGATCCGATCCGATCCGCGCATCATTCTGGCGCACTCCTGGAATGGCCGGCCGCTGACCCCGGCCCACGGCTTTCCGCTGCGCGTGTACGTCCCGGACACGTACGGGATGAAGCAGCCCAAGTGGATCACGGAGATCGCCCTTGTGGCGGACTTCACCCCCGGCTATTGGGTCGGGCGCGGCTGGGACGAGCGGGCTCAAGTGCGCACGACCTCGGTGATCGATACGGTGGACACGGCCGCCCTCATCGCCCGAGACGGGCGCACGTACGTGCCCGTCGGCGGCATCGCCGACGCAGGGTCGCGCGGCATCTCGAAAGTCGAGGTGCAGGTGGATGGCGGACCGTGGGAACCGGCCCAACTGCGCCAGCCACTCTCGCAGCTGACCTGGGTGATCTGGCGCTACGAGTGGCCCTGGCAGGAAGGCCGACATGTGTTCGCGGTGCGCGCCTACGACGGCCAGGGAAGCCTGCAGACGACAGACGCAAACCCGGCGTTCCCTGCCGGCACGACCGGCATCGACACGGAGACGGTCGACATCCTACAACGTTGATGGGCGATGCGGACCTGTCCCGTGTCTCCGCCGGAATGATCACCGGTGTGGCCTGGTCGGATGACGGGAGGCTCGTCGCGGACCTCGGTCAGGGGCGCTTGTCGGTCCGGGTGCCGTAGGGCACGCGAGGTGAAGGAGGGGATCGGGACGGGTGCGCCTTGTGCCTTCAGACCGTTGTCGTCCGAAAGTTCGCGGACTATTCTGGGATACACAGTCATGGCCGCCCAGACTGGGCGGCGCGTGCGAGGAGGGCGTCATGAGAGCCGTGCGTATCATCCCTGCCACCCTGCTGCTGCTGGCGTTCCTGTTGGCCGCAGGGACCTCCGTCCGGGTCGCCTCGGCCGCCGCGCGAGACGAATCCGGCCAGGTCCTCCGGGGAGTCCTGGCGCCGTCGCCGTCCGCACAGGCACGATTGACCGCGGCCGAGGGGATGGCCCAGGACACCTTCGGCAGCTCACTCGACGTCGACGGGACGACCGCCATCCTCGGCGCCGCCGGCGTCGGACGAGGGCCGGGGAGCGGTGTACGTCTTCGTCGCGCGCGGGCGGCGGCTGGACGCAGCAGGCGAAGCTGACGGCCGCCGACGGTATGCCGAGCGACTGGTTCGGGACGGTCGGTGAGTCTCGATGGCGACATGGCCGTCGTCGGCGCCAGCGGCGCCAACGCCGAGCAGGGCGCCGCCTACGTCTTCGTGCGCTCCGGCGGTAGCTGGACGCAACAGGCCAAGCTGAGCGCCGCGGACGGCGCCCCTGCGGATCGCTTCGGAGAGAGGGTGGCGGTCGACGGCGACACGGCGCTCGTCGGGACGTTCTACCCGCTGATGGGCGAGACGCGCCGCAATCCCGCCTACGTCTTCATTCGGAGCGGTGGCAGCTGGCAGCAGCAGGCGCGGCTCCTGGCCTCCGATCAGGTCGTCGGCGACCGATTCGGTTCTTCGCTGGCGATCGAGGGCGACACGGCGCTCCTCGGAGCCTCCAGCGATACCGTCGGGAGCAACGTCGCCCAGGGATCTGCCTATGTCTTCAGCCGGGCGGGAGGCGCCTGGAGCGAACAGGCTCATCTGATCGCCGCGGACGGCGCCGCCGTCGACCGTTTCGGCGCCTCAGTCGCGCTCGACGGCGACGCGGCGCTCATCGGCGCCGACGGGGGAGGGGGGTATCAGCTCGGCTCCGCCTACGTGTTCGCGCGCTCCGGAACGGTATGGGCACAGGAGGCGAAGATGGTCTCTCCAGAGGGCCGACCGCAGGACTTCTTCGGGAGCTGCGTCGCTCTCGACGGAGGGACGGCCGTCATTGCGGCGACCAGCGGCAGGAAGACGAGCGACTGGGCATACGGCGCGGCCTACATCTTCGCGCGCGCCGGGGGAGACTGGCTCTTCCAGCGCGAGATCACGACCGATCTCCGGAACGACGGGTTCGCGTGGTGCGTGGCGCTCGACGGCGACACGGCGCTGGTGGGGGCGCCCTTCGAGACCGTCGGAGCCGCGGCTTTCCAAGGTGCGGCCTACGCGTACGACGTCGGCGCGCCCGTCACGGGATCGACGGTCTCTCCGGCGCCCAATGCCGCCGGCTGGAACAAGACCGCGGTCACCCTCACGCTGCGCGCGACCGACGCGTACTCCGGCGTCGCGTGGACGCGGTACAGGCTCGCCGGCGCCTCGGACTGGTCGAGCTACATGAGCCCGTTCCAGGTCAGTCGTCCGGGCGCCTCTGTCTATGAGGTCCGCTCGTCCGACGTGGTCGGCAACACCGAGTCGACCCGGACCGTGACCGTGCGCATCGACGGCACGCGGCCTACGACGAAGGTGCTGGCCGACGCCGTCGTGCAGAGAGGCAAGACGGCCACGTTGCGCCTGCGCGTCGCGGACACCATCTCCCCGCAGGCGAGGGTGACCGTCAAGATCTACAAGGGCGCCGCGTTGAAGAGGACGCTCGCGCTGGGTCTCCGGAACACCAACGCGAACATCAGCTATCGCTACCTCTGCACCCTGCCCCGCGGCAGCTACACGTGGAAGGTCTACGCCGCGGACCTGGCCGGCAATACGCAGAGTAAGACCGGCCAGGGCGGCCTGGCCGTTCGATAGGACCACGGGCCGCGAGGGAGTCGGGAGGTGCCATCTCCTGCTACGCCGAGCGGGCCGAGAAGGAGCACGGCGAAGCCGGCAGGATCGCGGTCACGCTCTTTGCAGGCCCATTTGCGCTTGACCGAGTGCGCGCATGCACATAGGTTGGAGCCCCTTCGAGCGGCTGGACTCCGTCAGGTCCCGCAGGGACCCTACCACTTGGGAGTATGGACAAACCCGGACTCGTTTCACGTGTGACGTCAAACCTGAGCTGGTCAGAAGGCCTGCGGGCGCTGCTCTGCATGCTGCCGATGCTCGTCGCCGTGCTGATCGGCCAGATGACCTACATCGTCGCCCTCGGTCAGGGCGGCTTCTTCTTCAGCTCCCTCTTGTTGCCGAATCGGATCAGCGGCCGGCTCATCATGGGCTCGATCCTGATCGCGCTGGGGATGGGGTTCTACCTGATGGGCGGCACCGTCGCGCCGATACCCTGGCTCGCCGTCGTCTTCACGTTCTTCGCCGCCCTCAACCTGAGCTTCCTGACCAGCTGGCGTATCGGCGGCCCCCTCGCGCTGTCGATCGTCATGATCTACACGGCGGGTCTCAACACCGGCAGCCCGGAGAAGGCGGCCGCGAACTTCTTGGCCTTCGCCCTGGTCATGGCGTGGGCGACGCTCGTGTCCATGCTGCCGGTCTGGAAGCCGATGATGCCTCCAAAGCCCAAGCACGATCCCACGAATGCGGAGCTTGCCGAACAGGGGTTTCGCATGGGCATCGGCACATCCCTTGCCCTGGCCGTCTCCTTCATCTTCGAGTTCGCGAAGATAGGCTGGGCAGTGAGTGCCGTCGGCAGCATCGTTCGTTTTGATCCGACGATGTCCAAGGGACGAGCTTGGGCCCGAGCGATCGGTACCGTCGGGGGAGCGCTCATCGCGGGCTTCCTGCTGGTGAGAATCGAATCGATCACAGCACTGGTGCTCATTGGCGTTCTCTTTGCGGTGCTCAACGGCCTGTACAAGAAGGCGAGGATCGGCCAGATGCCGCTGTTCTATACCGCGACCATTCTGATCCTCTACAGCCTGAACGATCTGGACAGCGGCAAGGAACTGGCCTTCATGCGCCTCGTCTACAACATCGTCGGCGTCCTCATCGCCGTCGTCGTCGTCCTGTATCCCTTCCCGTTTGTGACGAAGCGACTGAGGGGCAAAGAAGGGGCGACTCAAGAGTAGGCCGGCAACGCCACACGGCGCCGGGCTCTCGGCGGTCTCCGGCGTCGAGATGGCCTGCGCTCCCTCTTGGCGGCCCTGTCGCGCTGTGCTCTGGGAGCGACCGAAGCGACCTGTCCGACGAGACGGCCGCAAACAGATCCTCAAGGGATTCCGCCAAGCCAGCTTCCTCGTGTTCAGTTGCAGGGGCCTGCCGTGCGTTGAGTCCCGCTCAGGAACCTCAGGAGGATCTCCGGACCGTACTGCGATGAAGCGCTCACCGTCTGGGCGAGGATCTCGGCGTAGGTGTTGCCGAGCCATGGCCGCTACGCTGTGGCCGGCCTGCCGGCCGCCACCTACCATCCGCTGTATCTGCCGGCATCTGCCGGGCCGCCTCGTCGCCGACGCGATCATTTGGGGAGAGCGGGCGACGACGCAGAATCCCTGGGCCCTGCGAGAGCCGACGGCCGTGATGCTCGACACAAGGCCCGGCGCGGTTCTGAATCAGCCAACGGGTGCTGTTGAGGCGAGGTCTGCGCGGGGGGCGTGAGCTCAGTGGCCCCACACTCCGGGCTAGCTGATCTTCCGATACGTCCCAATGAGTTGCGCCTGTGCAAGGACATGGCCGTCCATCGCGGCCTCGACCTCGGCCTTCGTGGGCTCCCGTAGTCCTGCGAGTTCCGTGTCGAGAGCGTAGAGCTTGTGGACGTAGCGGTGGCGGCCGATGGCCGGGCAGGGCCCGCCATAGCCTGTGCGTCTCCAATCGTTGAGCCCCTCCTCCGCGCCGGCGGGCAGCATCTTCGGCTGTACGGCCTCGGGCAGGCCCGTCGTGGCCACCGGGATGTTGTAGAGGACCCAATGCGCCCACGTCCGCCTGGGGGCCTCCGGGTCGGGTGAGTCGGGGTCGTCGACGATGAGGACCAAGCTGCGCGCATCGTCCGGGACCCCGTCCCAACTCAGGGGCGGCGAGACGTCGTCGCCCTCACAGGTGTACGTTCTCGGGATCGAGCTCCCGTCGGCAAAGGACGCGGATGTGACGGTGAGTGTCATGGTCTCTCCCGGATCGTTGGCGTAGCCACGAGTATTCCCGGCCACGCACTCGCGTACGCAGGTGTACTGCGTCATCCCTGCGGGCATCCTGCCGGTGTGCGCAGTTCCGCACTCGACGTGGCGAAGGAAACTGATGGCGGAGAAGCAACCAAGGGATCTCTACGACGTGGTCATCATCGGAGGCGGCCCGGCCGGACTGGCGGCCGCCGTCTACACCGCGCGTCAAGGCCTGACCACGGCAGTGATCACGGGCGAGGTCGGCGGCCAGGCGCAATGGGCCAGCCAGATCGACAACTACCTCGGATTCGGACTCATCTCCGGGCGCGAGTTGGCACATCACTTCGGAAGTCACGTGGACAACTTCGACATCGATGTCTTCCCAGGCAGGCATGCCGACGCCCTTGTGCCCGGCGGCGAGCGCTTCGAGGTCCACACACGCGAGGGGCTCCAGGCGACTGGACGCGCGGTGATCATCGCTACGGGGCGTGCTCCGGCGCGTCTGGCCGTGCTCGGCGAGAAGGAACTGCTCGGCCGCGGCGTCAGCTACTGCGCCACCTGTGACGCGGCGTTCTTCCGCGGCCGGCCGGTCGCCGTCGTCGGCCCCGGTGAGTCCGCGGCCGAGGCCGCGCTTCAGCTCGCCGCGCTCGACGCTGACGTCGTCCTGGTCAGCGAGCAGCAACGGCTGAGAGCGTCGCCGACGCTGCTCGCCAAGCTTGCCGACGACGCCCATGTGGAGTTGCGCATGGAGTCTCACGTGACAAGCATCGAAGGAGAAGAGCGCGTCACCGCCGTCGTGCTGCGGGACGGCGCCGATCGAGAGGTGACTGTGCCGGTCGATGCGGTGTTCATCGAGACCGGCTCGATCCCGGCCAAAGACCTCACCGGCGGTCTTGTACCAGTGAACGGAACAGGGGAGATAGAGGTCGACCGCAATCTCATGACGGGGTACCCGGGCGTGTTCGCCGCCGGCGATGTGACGGACCAACTCGGCAAGCAGGTGATCATCGCCGCCGGGGATGGGGCGAGAGCCGGTGTCGCTGTCGCCAAATGGCTGCAGCGGCAGTAGGGTCCCAAGGATTCCTGAGGCGCACGGCCCGCTCCCGGACACGGCGAGCGACCACGGTGATGCTCGGCGACCATGGAGTGACGTGATGCGCATCGCCCTTGCCTCCGACCACGCAGGCTTTCGCTACAAGTCAGCAGTGGCGCAGTACCTTCGTCAGATAGGTCACGATGCGGTCGATTTCGGCACCGACTCCGAGGAGCCGGTCGACTACCCCGACTTCGTGCGTCCCGCGGCGCTCGCGGTCACGCGCGGGGAGTGCGAACGAGGGATCGTGTTCGGAGGTTCCGGCAACGGCGAAGCCATGGCGGCCAACCGCCTGCGCGGGGTACGCTGCGCCGTGGTCTGGAACCAGGAGTCCGCGAGACTCGCTCGCGCTCATAACGACGCGAACATGATCTCGCTCGGCCAGCGCCTCCTCTCGGAGCAGGAAGCGCTGGCGATCGTCGAAGTCTGGTTGTCCACCGCGTTCGACGGGGGGCGGCACGAAGCGCGAATCGAGAAGCTCGATCGGTAGCGATGTGGGGGCGTTGGCGGGCGGCGCCTTCGGACCGGCAGCAGCGGAGCAGTGTCCCTCGTGCTCGCTGCCCTGCACGACGGCCGCGCGTCACTTCCAGGGGTCGGATCCTGGAGGTCCGCTGATGTAGAGTGGAGGCCGGTGGGGATCCCTGTCATGCGACACACGGAGTTGTCATGGTGGCCAAGAGGAAATGGAGCGAGCTGAGCAGGTGTAGCCGTAGGCTGATCGTTGTCACCGGAGCTGTTGAGGGCGCGCTCCTGGTGGCGACGCTCATCGACATCAAGCGTCGATCAGCGGATCAGATCAACGGATCCAAGCGCATGTGGACCGCACTGGCATTCGTCAACATTGTTGGGCCGATTGCGTACTTCGCCGTCGGGCGGCGACGTGCCGGAGTCTAGCCCGTCGATGCTCTTCTGAGTCGCGCGTCGATCCTCCCCGCCGCGACCGTAGGCACGGATGAGGTGATGCACGCTCATGTCGCTCAGTTGCCGTTTCGTGGGGCCCGGCCCCGTCACAGGCTAGAGAGCAGCCCCAGGTAGGAATGGCGATCACCGAGGGCTACGCCGCCTTCTCGGGACTACCGGAGGAGCGCATCCTCGAAGAAGCCAATGACGCGCTGCTCGTACTCCTCGGGGCGGACGGCGATGCCCGCCGTGTGGCTTGCCTCGGGGATCGACCAGAGGGTCTTGGGCTGTGCGGCGGCGGCGAAGAACTCGGGCTGCAGCTCCTCGCCTCCGCCGCCTCTGCCGGCGTAGATGAGCAGGATGGGTCGCGGCGCGATCTCTGATACAAGAGCAGGCAGAGACGGTGGAGGTGCGTGGCCGCTCAAGGCGGCGACCGCCGCCGTCTGCACGGCGGCGTTTGGCAGGGACGGCAGTCCGCGCCACCCGTAGAGCAGGGTCTCTCGCACGGATCGCTCGCCCGCACCCTCGGAGACCACGGCCCGGAGACCGTCGTTCGTCGCCGCAGCCTCGATCATCTGCTCTCCACCCACAGAAAGGCCGAGACCACCGATGCGCCCGTCCTTCACGTCGGCGCGGGTCTGAAGATAGGCCACGGCGGCATCGAGGTCCTGCGTGGAGCCCCAGCCGAAAGCGTTGGGGTCGCCCTCACTGGCTCCGTAGCCACGCGGGTCCAGCATGAGCACCCCGAAGCCGCGGCGGGCGAGCATCTGCGCCTGGCGCGCCGTCCATTCTCGCGGGAAGGTGACGACGACGGCGCCGTTCGCAGACGGCACGTAGGTGGCGGCCAGTTTGAGGCCATCCTTGTCTGTAAGGGTGATCTCCTCCGAGGGCCGGTCAAAGTCCACGACGTCGACCGGGACACGCGCCCGGTGCGTGGCGATGATCGCGACGCCGACCGGAAGGACCAGTTCGAAGGCGACCACCACCGAGAGGACGGCGATGAATACGCGACGGCGAAGCCTGCGGCCATTTGACTTGCGGGAGCGCCAGAGCAGCAGGACTCCGAGACCGCCCAGCACGAGTCCCGCGGGCGAGAGCAGCAGGCCGGTCCAATCGTCGCCCGTCGGGCCCGCGGCGAGCGCGTGGCCGACGGATACCTCAGCGCCGAACAGCGCCAGGATGCCGAGGACGATCGCCATGGTCGCGCGCGCTCCCGCCCGTAGCCGCGGATAGAGCCAGATCGCGAAGGCGCAGACGGCTATCGGAAGGGCTGAAGTGATGATGTGATCTGAGCGCGCGACGCCCGGCTCCATAGCGACAAAGGCGTCGATGAACACATGCAGCGCGATGATCCCGACGGCCAAGGCGAAGACGAGGCGCTCGCGGCGGCTGGGCATCGGCCCAGGGGAGCGGAGCCGGCTGTTCAGGATGATGGTGCTGGACTCGTCGGGGCGCATCCTGGCCACATCATATCGTTCGCGGCCGCGGGGGGTCGCCAAGGACCCTCCGGCCAGCGTCTCGCAGACGGGTCGCGCCCCACCAACGCGTCAGAGCAGGCGGATGACCGCGATGAGGCCGACGACCACGATGAGGCCGCGCAGCGCCACGGGATTGAGCCGGCGGCCGTACCGTGCGCCGATCTGGCCCCCGATGGTGGAGCCCACGGCGATGGCTGCGACCACCTTCCAGTCGACGTCGGTGGCGAAGATGAAGACGACCGCGGCCACCGCGTTGACGGTGCCGGCCAGCACGTTCTTGCAGGCGTTGAGGCGCTGGAGGTGGTCGTCGATCATGATCCCGAGGATCGAGATGAGGAGGATGCCTTGCGCGGCGCCGAAGTAGCCGCCGTACACGCCGGCCAGCGCCACCAGCACCTGCACGCCCAGCGTTGCGTCGTGGTGGCTGCCGGGACGTGCTGCTCGCCGGGCGGCGATCCGCCGCGACAGTGTCGGTTGCACCACGACGAGCACGAGCGCGATGCTGATGAGGACGATGACGACCTTGTCGAACAAGCTGCTCGGCAGCACCAGCAAGAGCGCCGCTCCGGTCAGCGCACCGAGAGTCGACGCGGGCGCCAGCCGCCGCAAGCGCGTCCGTTGGCCGATCAACTCGCGGCGGTAGCCGTGGACACCCGACATCGAGCCGGGCACGAGGCCGACGTTGTTGGACACGTTGGCCAGCAGGGGCGGGTAGCCGAGCGCTATGAGCGTGGGGAACGTGATGAGCGAGCCGGAGCCGACGACGGTGTTGACGGTCCCGGCGCCCATGCCGGCGAGCAGGATGATCAGGAAGTCGGTGACGGACATCTGCAGGCGCCGGTCAATCCGGCGGCGAGACCCGGCGGAGGGTGGTCCCTCTGATCGAGGAGCGCTGGAAGGAGTGGATCATCGACACGGGATTCCTCAGCTCGACGACGGTGCGGGAGCGCCACGAATGAGGCGAGACCCGGCTGTCGGGCCCTTCTGAGCGTGCCGCCCATGCATCAGCTGTCGGCCCGCAGTGCTCCACGGTCCATCATACCGGTCGGGCCCGTCTGCTCGATCCGTCGGCTGGACTCACGCCACGTCGCGTGCTCGCCGTCGACGACGAAAGCGCGTCGCGCCTCAGAAGCTTCCCTCGCCCTCGCGGTTCACGCCCCGGCGCGCCTGCCGGACGGCGAGTGCACGAGGGAAGCGACTCTCAGGGCCGCTCGTACATCGGGGCGGACTAGATGGGCCGGGCGGCGTCGGCCTTGTCGAGGAGCATCTATGGCTCCGGCTTGATCTGGAGTTCTCCGCGATCAAGGCGTTGGCAGGCGGCGGTCGCCCATGAGCCGCCGCCAGACGAGTCGCATGGGAGCGCCTTCATCGGCAGATCGCAGTGCTCCGACACCACGACGACAGGGCACCCTCTGGGCAGCTCTGGGTGCTGGTGTGAGCCGGGTTGTGCCGCCATGAAGAGCCGCCGCCCTCCGGAAGGAGGTCACAACCGTGGGAGCGGAGATGCGCGACGCGATGAACTCGCCCCTCTCGCGGCCTTCCCCTTCGGGTGGCCTTGGGGCGGAGGATCGGGGGGGCGGACGCCCCCCCTCACCTCCTGATTCACGCTCTTACTTGGTGATGATGGTCCCGCACTTGCCCGCCAGCGCGTCCACGGACTTGCTCAGCGAGGTGATGATGGCCCGCTGGCCGCCGTCCTCGATGAACTTCATTGCCGAGGCGACCTTCGGGCCCATGCTGCCGGCCATGAAATGACCCTCAGCGGCGTGCTTCTTCATGTCCGCGACGGACACGTTGCCGACCGGCGTGGCGTTGTCCTTGCCGAAGTTGAGGATCGCGTTCTCGACGTCGGTGAGCACCATGAAGGTGTCGGCGCCGAGGGTGATGGCCATGACCTCACCCGCGCGGTCCTTGTCGATGACGGCTTCGAGGCCCTGGTAGTTGCCTTCCGCATCTTCCATGACCGGGATGCCGCCGCCGCCGGAGGCGATGACGATGATGCCGGCGTCGAGGATCTTCTTGAGGGCGCGCGCCTCGGCGTTGGCCGCCGGAAGCGGGGACGGCACCGTACGGCGCCAACCCTTCTCCGCACTCGGCTTGACGTGCTTGACCACGTAGTCGGGGTGCGCGGCCTTCAGAGCCTTGGCCTCTTCTTCGCTGAAGAAGTTGCCGACCGGCTTGGAGGCGTTCTCGCCCACGAACTCGGGATCGGCCGGGTCCACGATGACCTGGTTGACGACGGCGATGACGTCCTTGTCGACGCCGTGCGCCTTGAGGTGCTTCTCCATCGTGTTCATGAACATGTAGCCGATCTGGCCCTGGGTCATGGCGCCGACGACGTCGAGCGGCTGCGCCGGGACCTTCTCCTTGCCGGCGACCTGCTGCACGTCGAGGTTACCCGACTGCGGACCGTTGCCGTGCGTGATGGCGAGCCAGTCGCCGTCCTTGAACTCGCTGACGATCTTGGCGAGCGCTTCCGCGGTGACCTCGCAGTTCGCGAACTGCTCTTCCGCGGTGCCCGCCTCGTGGGCCTGCTTGATGGCGTTGCCGCCAAGAGCTACGACTAGTTTCACGTATTCGTCCTCCGATTCCGTTGACTGGTCAGTGTTGTCAGACGCCCGGCTTGAGAAGCTCGACCATCACGCCCTTCTGCAGATGGTAGCGGTTCTCGGCCTGCGCGGACACGACGCACTGCGGGCTCGAGGTGACCTCTTCGGTGATCTCGAAGCCGCGGTACATCGGCTGGCAGTGCATGACGATCGCGTTCGGGGCCAACTTGAGGAGCTCAGCGTTGACCTGGTACGGCAGGAAGATCTCGCGGATCTCGTTGGCCTGAGCCTTCTCTTCCGGCACGTCGTAGGCGATCCAGCTGTCGGTGTAGATGACATCCGCGTCCTTGGCGGCCGCGACGGGATCGTTGGTGAAGGTGATCGTCGCGCCGGTGATGGCGGCGCGCTTCTTGGCCTCGTCTACCCAGGTCTGATCCGGCATGCCGAAATGCAGGTCCTGGAGCAGCTTGTGCTTGGAGTAGTCCGGGGTCGCCATCGTGAAGTTCATGCCGCAGCTCGCGGCGGCGATGAGCCAGTCCTGCGCGGTGTTGCCGGTGCCCTCGCCCATGTAGGCGACCTTGAGGCCCTTGAGCTTGCCCTTCTGCTCGAGAGTCGTGAACAGGTCGGTGAGCTGCTGGACGGGGTGAGCCATGTCGCTCATGCCGTTGATCAGCGGGATGCTCATCGCGGCGCCGAGCTTGGTGATGGTGTCGTGGCTGTAGGTGCGCGCCATGACGAGGTCGCACATGCTCTCGAGCACGTTGGCCTGGTCGCGGACGTCTTCCTTGAAGATGATATCCGCGGCATTCGCCGGATACGCCTTCAGGGTGATGACGCCGCCGCCGAGCGCCTGGAAGCCGGTCTCGAAGGAGACGCGGGTGCGCAGCGAGGGACGCTCCCACACGGTGGCAAGGACCTGGTTGTTCTGGAAGAAGGTCGGCTTGTAGCCGTCCTTCAGCATGAAGTCCTTGATGATCTTCGCCGTAGCGAAATACTTGTCGATGTCCTCGATGGAAACGCTCTTCATAGATTCGAGTGTCTTCGCCATGTAGTACCTCCTTGGTTGGGTTTCGCTCGTTGCCTGTCTGCTTCTTCAGACCAGGATTCTGATGTTCTCGCTCGGCACCCAGCCGTCGATGCCGTGGGCGTTCCGGCAGCGCGTCCACCCACCCGCCTCCTCGAGCATGTCCACGAGTTCGTCCTTGATGATCGTGAGTTCGGTGGCGTCGTAGTCGCGGATCGCCACCGCCTCATGCTCGCCCGTCATGACGAGGTAGGTATCTGGCACCCAGCCGGCGTGTCCGCTCTGATCTGTGACCCACACGTACGTGGTCCACTGGCGGTCGCGATGACCCACACCCAGGATGTCGCCGACCGCGAACATGATGGGTGACTGTGGGCCGGTGACGCGCGATTCGATGACGCGCCCACGCGGGGCAGACTGATCCAGATGGCAGAGACACCCCCCATCCTGGAGCTTCGTCTTCGTAGCCACATGCCTCCCCGGTTCAAAGGACAAATCCGATCTGCCCATACCTGCCGCAGACGAACACGCTCGTGTCACGGCCAGGACGACCGCGCACTCCCCGGTCCGTCTCTTCCTCAACATGCATTGAAGCACAGACCTCGACGACGGGAAGAAGAGTATAATGAGGGCGCAAAGAGAGTTAATGCCACTCAGTGCTGAGGAGTGGGCGATTCCCTCCGCTACGGCAGAGAGAGAGGGCATCATGCGCGATCAGCCTGATCTGGCCTTCAGCGACATGCGCCTGCGGGCCTTCGTCGACGCCGTGTTCGACGCATACTACGACTGGCACTTTCTGACCGGCCGCATGGAGATGTCTGCCCAGATGGATGTGCTGCTGAGGCTGAGACCCGGCGAGCTGCCCAGGACCTTCGACGGCTGGTTGGAACGCCTGCATCCGGAAGACGGCGAGAAGGTCCTCCTGAGCAACCAGCGTGCCGCCCTCAAGGGCGGAGTCTACGAGGGCGACTATCGCATGCGTCGCGGCGATGGCAGCTACATTCTGGTTCGCGATCGCGGCGTCACTCTCAGAGATGAGGAGGGACGCCCCGCGCATATGGTCGGCGCCATTCGCGACATCACCCACGAGCAAGAGACCGAACGGGCGCAGCACGAAGCCGCAGAGCTGTATCACGCACTGTTCGCGCAGGCGGTGAACCCCGCGTACCACATCGCCGAGAACGGTCGCTTCCTGGACGCCAACTCCGCCGGGCTCAGACTCCTGACGACCAGCAGGGCGAGGCTACTCGGCCAGAATGTGGCGGCGGTATGGGGAAAGGATGCAGCAGCGGGCGTCAGGTCGGCCCTGGCGAGCGGCGCGTCCGTCAAGACTCTCGACCTGGAACTGCTGATCGGCGACTCGCTCAAGGCCATGACCGTGACGCTCCTCGCCTGCGTCTTCCGAGGACAGCGTACGTGCTTTGCCCTCGGCACCGATCTCACCGAGCACAAGACCCTGCAGAGAGCTCTTGAGGCCTCCGAGGAGTCGCTTCGTCACCAGGCGGCGGCGCTCGAGGACGTCAACACGGCTTTAAGGGTCATCCTCAACCAGCGCAACCACGATCGCGTCGAGCTCGAGCGTACCATCGTGGCCAATGCGGAGACGATGATCGTACCCCTCCTGGAACGGCTGCGGCGGCAGCTGGCCGCCGCTCCTGAGGCAATCTACGCGGACGCGGCGCTGCAGAACCTGCGAGAGCTCATCCGTCCTTTCACCCAGTCTCTGGACGCTCTGGCCGGCCCTGAGGTACAGCTCACCCTGAGAGAACGTGAGATCGCCAATCTGATCAGGGCGGGCAAGAGCTCGGGTGAGATAGCTGCGGCGTTGTGCATCTCGGCGACGACAGTCGCCTTCCACAGAAAGAACTTGCGGCGCAAGCTACGGCTCAAGCCTCACGGCCCCTCGCTGGCGACGCATCTGGCACGACTGCCCCAGTAGGCTGCGAACCCAATGCCGTGATGAAGTCAGGCGCGGCCAGCCGTAGCCTCACCGGCCTCGCCGCGGGCGCCCTGCTTGCGGCGGCCCTGCTCGGACTCCTCGCGCTCGGTGCGCTCATCGGCCTGTCGAACGCTGCGTTCGCGCTCTTCGAGTTGCTGGTTCGTATCCTGCCCGGGCGCGTCGTGATCTTCGGCCTGCAGACGACACTGCGTCTGCTTGAGGCCCTGGGGTTCAACATCAAGGACACCGCCAAGACGGCGGAGGTGGTTCTGGCCTTGATGACCGTCTTCGTGCCGGCCGCGGTCGCAGGCCTGCTGTTCTTCCTGATCGTCGTCCCCGCGAAGGCGTCGCGCGCACGGCGCCAGGGCGCGATCCTCGGCCTTCTCGTAGGTGTCGCGTTCCTCATGGAACTGCTCAGGCAGTCGGCCCTGTGGTTAGCTCAGATTCATCGTCCGCAGGCGCCAGACCGCGAGGGCGACCGCGATGACCGAGGCGATCGTCAAGGTCGCGACCGCGGCGGCCAGACCCGTCGCGTCGTTGAGCGGGAAGCGGGGATCGTCCGCGACGGCAGCGAAGATCGAGGCGACGAAGTGCCGGATGCTGACGTACCGCAGGCCGGGCACGAAGCGTCCCAGGATCGACTCCCACACGAAGAGGTAGATGAGGGCGGCCACCAGCGCGCGGGAGATCAGCAGACTGACGAGCATGAAGATCGCGGAGTAGGTGATCGTGGTGACGAGCGAAGCGACGATCATCGCCCAGAGCAGTTGCAGATGCGCGCCGGAGTCACCGCGCATCACCACCAGGTAGGTCATGGTGAGGCCGAGCACGACGATCGGCCCCGAGACCAGCACGCTGCCGGCCAGCTTCTCAATCACGATCCGGGACCGGCTGACCGGCTTGAGGGTGAGGTAGGGGAGTGTGCGGTCCTCGATATCGTTGCCGAAGGCACTCGTCGCCAGCACCAGGACGGTGAGCGGCAGGAGCGTCGGGATCATCAACTCGAGGAAGACCGTGTTGCCCAGGAAGAGGACGGGTCGCTCCCGATTCGGCTGAATGAGGTAGATCAGACCGAAGACGACCGGGATCAGCGCGAGCCCGATGACGACGCGTATGGCCTTGCCCCCCAGGAACTGCCTGATCGTGAGCCAGATGACGGGGAAGTGCTGCCGGATGACGTTCATGGGTCTCACCGCCCGCTATCTCTCCACCAGATACGCGAACACCGACTGCAGTGACTCGTCGCCGGCCTGGACCTCGTAGAGGCGGACGTTCGCCTGTTGCGCCAAGCCGGGCAGGGCCTTGTAGAAGGCGCGGGCGTCGCTCGTCTCCGCCAGGATGCGGCATTCGCGCTCGACCTTGACCGAACGCGTGGCGGGGTGCCCGATGAGCGTGGCCGCGAGCCGGCGCGGGTCGTCCGAACGGATCCGGACGGTGTGATCGTGCCCGTCGATCTTGTCGCGAATGACGCGGTAGTCCCCGGCGGCGGCGAGCTTGCCGTTCACGATGACGATGATGTTGTCGGCGAAGCGCTCGACCTCGGCCAGGACGTGAGAGGAGACCAGGATCGTCTTCGTGCGCCCGAGGGCGCGGATCAGATCTATCATCTGAGCGCGCTGGGCGGGGTCCATGCCGTTCAGTGGCTCGTCCATGAGCAGGACATCCGGATCGTGCACCAGCGCCCCCGCGACCTTGATCCGCTGCCGCATGCCTTTCGAGTACCCGCCGACTCTGCGATCCGCCGCGGCGGTCATCTCGACGGTCGCAAGCGCCCTGTCGGTCGCCTGGTCGGCGTTCGTCAGCTTCTGGAGGGTCGCGTTGAAGCGCACGAACTCGCGACCCGTCAGGAACGGATAGACCGTCTCCGATTCATGCACGAGGCCGAAGTGACGGTACAGGTCGACACTGCCTCGTGCAGGGTGACCCTGGATTCGGATCGTCCCACTCGAGGGGCGCAGCAGGCCGGCCATCATCTTCAGGATGGTCGACTTCCCCGCGCCGTTGGGCCCCAGCAGGGCGGTGACGCCCGGCGCGATCCCGAAGGAGACATCGGAGACGGCGACGATGTCGCCGTACCATCTGGAGACGCCTTCAACGAGGATCGTCGGCTTGGTCCCCGCCACGACGCCGGGGAGAAGGACCGGTTTCGCCGCTCCGCCGGAGAGTGGGGAGGGGGGTTTGCCTCTCATCTCAATCCTCCGGCACGTAGCGCCAGATCATCACGGCGCAGGCGATGATGATCGTCACGGCCATACCTGCCGCATACGCCCACCACTGGAACGGAATGCCGTCGATGCCGGTTTGCGGTGGGAAGAGCGAGGAGGCGAGGTTGTTCGAGATCGTCGCCGGACTGAGGAAGGTGATCCAGTCGGCGATCCGGTTCTCTCCGAGCGCGTAGGCGATCGTGTTGACCAGGCCCTCCGTCACCAGGTAGCCGACGACGATCACGGGAACGGCGATCATCTTCCGTCCGGTGAACGAGGAGATCGCCAGTCCGATCGCCCCGAGATAGAGCGAGATGAGCCCGCCGGCGAGGGCGATCCTCGCGAGGTCGCCGGCGTTGTCGGCGAGCGCGACCAGCGGCGCGTCCGCGAGCAGATTGCGGAAGAGCCAGAGGAACGCCGCCGGGACGAACGACAACGTCAGCGTGAGGATCGCCGCCGCCGTGAGTTTGGCCAGAACGTAGTCGAGCCGGGTGATCGGCCTGGAGAAGTAGAGCGTCAAGACATCCTGGCGCCGGTCGGGACAGAGCATCTCCGGCGCGATCGTCGCGACGAAGATCCCTTCGATCACGAAGATGAAGCCGAAGAAGTCGCCGTACGACATCAGCACTTCGTCGGTCACGCGTGCGAGGAACGCTTCGACCCCGATCACGACGAGCACGGTCCCGGCAGCGACCGTGTAGAGAATGATCGGCAGGACCTTCGCGGTCCAGCGCTTCCTGATCCCGAGCGATCTGCTGATCGAGTAGCGGATCAGGGCGCGGAAGGCCTGGGGGCGACCGAGGCGGTCTCCCTCGTAGTGCCCGTAGCCCCGGTCGTATACCTCTCCGAAGGCGGCAGGTTGGTTCATCGCCGGGTCAGGAGCCGCCATCGGCGCCTCTCGCCTCGACAGGTCGTTCGACCTCGCCGATGTACGTGTCTTCGAGCGACTGCATCGGCTTCCGCAGCGAGCGCAGGGCGACCCCGAGATCGGCTGCGGCATCGCGCACCGCGTCGTACACGTGGTCGCCGTCGTAGCGGATCACCAACTCGTCGCGCGCGGTCAGTTCGGCGCTTGCGCCCCTAGCCGCGTGCACCCCGGCGCCGGCGAGTCGCCGGATGAAGGCGTCGACATCGCCGTCGATGCGCACGAGCAGATCGCCTTGCTCGGTCCCGATGCCTTCGATCGGTTGCGCGAGCATGAGCTTGCCCTCGCTGAGGATCACCACGTAGTCGCAGACGCGTTCGATGTCTTCAAGGATGTGCGATGAGACGATCAGCGAGACGCCGAGCATCCTGTGGATCCGCTTGATCAGATCGAGCATGTCGTCTCGGCCCTGCGGGTCCATGCCGTTGGTCGGTTCATCGAGGCAGACGAGACCGGGGTCGTGCACGATGGCCTGCGCGAGCTTGACGCGCTGCTTCATTCCGGTGGACAGACCCTTGATCAAGCGGTAGCGCTCTTCGTCCAGCCCAACTTGATAGAGCACGTCTGCAGCCCGCTGGCGAGCCGCACGGGCGGGCAAGCCGCTCATCTCCGCCATGTGACCCACGAAATCGGCGGCCGTCGTGCTCGTCGGCAGGACATCGGATTCCGGCATGTACCCGACATGCTCGCGGATCTTGACGCCCTGCGATCGGGTGTCGAGACCGAGCACACTGGCCGTGCCTGCGGTGGCGTTCGTCAGTCCGAGCAAGATCCGCAGCAACGTCGTCTTGCCGGCTCCGTTGGCGCCGAGCAGACCGACCGCGGCTCGCGGCAGCGTCAAGTCGAACCCATCCAGGGCGACGACCTGCCCGAAGCGCTTACTCAGGCCGCGGATCTCGACGACCGGTTGCCCCACGAAACCGTCTGCGTCACTCGTTGACAATCCGGGTCGTCCTCCTGATCGTGAGCCGCTCCAATCGCGCACCGTGTTCTATGATAGTGCCAGAGACACGGCAAGGGGGCCTGTCGCGCGGGCGGAGCCCTGCGGCGCGTTGAGCACGCCGACTACAGGTGACACGCCCTGCGATTGCGCCTAAGCTGGGGCGAACCTATCGGCGGGCTGACGCCCATGTCCATCGGAGGGGATCATGGCTGCACGATCCATCGCACATCCTGCCTCGCTCAGCCGCACCGGTGCGCTCTGCGTCGTCGCCGTCGCCTGTGCGTTGCTCCTCAGTGCTGTGGCGGTGCGACCTGCCGCCGCGCAGACACCGATGGAGCGCACCATGCGCATCGGCGTGAACACGCCAGGCACGGCGACCAGCGGCGACACGGTCACCATGCGATGCCGCGCCAAGGACCAGATGGGCAGGGCCATCAAGGGCGTCGGAGTCACCTTCAAGTGGTACTTGCCGGAGGGCACGCGCACGCAGGGGCGAACCACCAACGCCGACGGCCTCGCCTCCGCCAGTCGCGTCACGGACTGCGGCTCGGCCGGCGACTTCGAGGTCAAGGTCGTGGTCACGGCGCGCTGGCACGGCCAGGTGAAGAAGGTGACCCGCACCTTCACCATCATCGGCGGCACCTGAGGCTGATCCGCGGCGCCGTGCGCGCTGCCCGCCAGGTCGAGGGACTCAGTTGATGCGCAGACCGATCACGTTCGACGACGTCGCGCCGTGGTTGTCTGCGACTGTCTCGCCGCTCCCCTCCCACGCGCCCTTGGCCGCGGCCACCTCGGCACCGGCCCGAACGATGCTGAGGCCATCGGCGACGCTCGAGGCCACGCTGAACTGATCCGCGCCTGCGCGATCGCGCTCGGAGAAGACCCAGACGGCGTGGCCGGGGCCATTCGCTGCGGGGCGAGGCACATGAGCTCAGACGGTCAGGCAGATGACGCCCGCAAGCACGACGAGGGCTGCGACGAGTTGCGCCCGCGTAAGCCGCTCGCCGGCGAAGAGCCGGGCGTAGACAGCGATCACGACGGGAGAGAGGGTGGCGAGTACGGCGACCGTGCTCAGATAGCCGACGGTGGTGGCGAGTGTGAAGAGGGCATTGGCGACTACGCCGAGCACGCCCACGGCGGCCAGTGTGGGAACGGCGCGGAGGGGCACGTCGAGGAGCGGCCGGCGGACGACAAGATAAGAGTAGACGGCCGTCGCAGAGCCGAGGCGCCCGGCAAACACCGTCCAGGACACGTCCTGGTGGGCGGTCGCACTCAGACCGACCATCATCGCCCCGAAGCCGACGGCGGCGAGCACGGCGAAGAGGACGCTGCGGAGACCGACACCGCCGTTGCCGCGGGCCTCGGAGCGCGAGCAGAGCACGATGCCGCCGAGAGCAAGTGCCATACCGGCGTATTGCACCGGGCTCGCGCGCTCGCCGCCCGCAAGTCCCACCACGACGGGAACGATCGCGCACGCGGAGACGATCGGCGCCACGACGCCCATCGTGCCCTGTGCGAGCGCCAGGTAGTACACGACGATGGCGCACCCTCCCGCGATGCCCCCGAGGAACGGAACCAGGAAGGAGTCCAGACCGCCGGGCGATCTCCAGTTCAGGAGGACGAACACCCCGGCGACGAGCAGAGCGGTCGGCTGACTCACGGCCGTGACCGACCAGACGGACCGGCGCCGGGACTCGACACCGGCGAGGAAGTCGGAGGTGCCGTAGGCCAGACTCGCGCCCAGAGCGAGCAGTGCGGCGGGCATGGACTCCGATTCCTCCTCTGCGTCGTGCCGCGACGACCCCAAGTCCGTTGCCAGTCTATGCCGATGGACGAGATGCCGCTCGGGACAAGGTACGAGGCAGGCAGATAGAAGGGTGCTGCTCAAGATGAGGACGGCGCCGCCGTCATACGAGGCTCCTGATATGGGCGACGCTCACAACGGGAAGCCGGGATCCGTCGAACGTAGCACGGCTGGACGTGTTCCGAGCGCCCCCGGCGCTGGCTGACACGGATCGCGTGAACCAGGTAGACGCGGGGAGCTCATCAGGCCGATCGCGGAACCGGAGTAAACAATACTTGACACGGTGTCTGCTTCCCTTTACAGTACGAGATGTCAAACATTCCTGACATCGTCGGGTCAAGGCAAGGAGGCAGCTGTGCCGTTCGAAGAAAAAGTGACGTGGGTCAACTTGGCGGTCACGGTGGTGGTCCCCGTGGCGTACTTCGTGATCATGCTGGGCCGGCTCGGCGATGTGTCGGCGGCCGACATCTCCTACCAGTGGCCGCTCATCGTCGCCATCGTGGCGTCGGTCGTCCTGACCATCGTCGGCTCGATCCTGGCGGGGATCGGCAGCGGCATCTCCGCCGAGCTGCGCGGCAGGTCCGCCTCCGGCGACCTCGGCACGGACGAGCGGGACAAGCAGATCAGCCGCCGCGGCGACCGGATCGGCTTCTCCGTCTCCTCCGTCGGCATGGTCGGTGTACTCGCGCTCACGATGCTGGAGTACGAGTACTTCTGGATCGCCAGCGCGCTCTACCTGTCGTTCGTGGTCGGGACGCTGGTCGGGTCGGTGGTCAAGCTCGTCGCCTACCGCAGGGGATTCTGACGATGGGCAAGCCGACCAGAGTCACCAACCGCATTCGCGGGCTCCGCTTCGGGGCTGGCGAGATGACGCAGGCGGACCTGGCGGATCGCGTCGGCGTGACCCGCCAGACCATCATCGCCATCGAGCAGGGCCGCTACTCGCCGTCGCTCGAGATGGCCTTTCAGATCGCGCGGGTGTTCGGAGTCCCGCTCGATGACGTGTTCCAGTACCCGGAGGTGAAGTCATGACTGTTCTGCTCCTGGGCGGCAGCGGGCGCACGGGTGGCCGCGTCCTGCAGCAACTCCTGGGCCGTGGTGTCAGCGTACGCGCCGTGGTCCGGTCGGCCGAGCGGCTCCCGGCCGGCGTCGCGGACGACCCGCGGCTGACGGTCGTCGAGGCGGACCTGCTCTCCCTGAGCGATGCACAGCTCAGGGAGCAGGTCGAGGGCTGCGACGCCGTCGTCTCGTGCCTCGGTCACACGATCAGCTTGGGGGGCATCCTGGGGCCCCCGCGCGACCTCGTCGCCCGGTCGATCGCGAGGGTGTACCGGGCCACACGGGAGCTGCAGCCCGCCCAGCCCGTGAAGCTCATCCTCATGAGCAGTGTCTCGGTGAATCGCCCCGGATGCCTGGATACGCGGCGCGGGCGCTTCGAGCGGGCCGTCCTCTGGATGCAGCGCGGCCTCGTCCCTCCCGGGAGGGACAATCAGCGCGCCGCCGATTTCCTCCATGACGTCATCGAGGCTGCCGATCCGTGCGCGCAGTGGGTGGTCGTCCGTCCCGATACGCTCAAGGACGGTGACGTCACGGAGTACGCGCTGCACGAGGGTCTCGTGGACGGCCTGTTCCGCCCCGGCGAGACCAACAGGGCCAACGTCGCCCGCTTCATGTGCGAGCTGGCGACGGACCCTGGGGTGTGGGCGGCGTGGCGAGGCAAGCTTCCCGTGATCGTGAACGTATCGCCTGAGTGACCCCGCCGCGGCGGTGACCGCCGCGGCGCGCAGTTCCATCAGCACGATCGACGCCTGACGTCGCCGTGCTCGCATCGAGAGAGAATTACACGCCGTTCGAATGGCCTTCTGCCTGGGACGCTTCACCGAGAGTCCGGGCGCAGTGGCCCGAGACGATCACCGGGGGTCTGGCTGGGCGGAGCGCTGGTTGATCAGCTCGGTACGGTCTGAGGCTGCCGCGAGAACGCTGGGCGAGTCAGGTCGATGCGCTTGCGCGGCGGCCCATCGGTTTGCGCAGGGCGACGCGCGGCATCGAGCTCAGGCCGCGCTCGGCTTCGGCCGCAAGGCGCGCCGACAGGTAGGAGTCGAGGTCTGCGCACTCGAGGATCTCGAAGCCGAGACGTACGTAGAAGGGCGCGTTCCATGGGACGTCGCGGTACGTCGTCAGGGTGATCTCGGCGAAGCCGCTCTCGACGGCCCAGCGTTCGATCCTGCTCACCAGCGCTCTGCCCAGGCCGCCGCCGCCGTGCTCCGGCAGGACATCAAGCTCCTGGAGATGAAGACGCTCGCCGGATGGCTCGACAAGGCCGAAGCCGACGCAATCGCCGGCCGGAGAGAGCGCGACCCAGAGGTGGCCTGAGGCCTGCGCGGCCTCGAGGACCGAGATCGGCGTCGCCTCTTCGAACACCGCGGCCGGAACGTCCCATCCGCGAAACCGGGCTGCGGCGCTCAACTCGACGGAGGCAAGCGTCGCAAGGTGGTGAGGCGCGGCGGGTGCTATGACGTAGCCGGGCAGCATCCATGATCCCGTGTCGGTCCGGCCGGCCGACGACCACGGACGCCGGTCCGGCGTCCGGCCGACCTCCGGGTGTCGAGCTGCGCGGGGGTCAGGCGCGGCGGCGTCGCGAGCCGTGACGTGGAGTCTCTGGTTCCCATCACCTGGGGTCCAGCGCTTCCAGGTACTCGTCGGGATCGCGCGCGGAGGCGGCTTTGAACTGGCCGGCGCTGAGCACGCCGTCCGCCAGGAACCGTCGCCACTCGTCTGCCGTGAGTGTGACGGCTTCGTCGGTCACCTCGAACTCCGCCAGCGGCGCGCCGATCGTCCAGAAGAAGTCGCTGCCGAACAGGTTCAGGCCCGGCCGTGAGAACTCGACCTCATGCCCCAGCGGGCAGCCGACCATCGCGCCTGCTCGCGGCTTCATCGTCGCCTGCTCATCTTGAGGGGTGGTCTTGGCCATGATGATGTTCTGCCAGGGCTTCAGGGGGATGTCCGCGGAGACACCGCTCGGATCGAACGGGATCCACGCGCCGTTGTCCGCGTACTCCACGATGCGATGCATCTCGAGGCGGCGCGCTGTGGTCGGCAAGGTCGCGATGGATCGGCACGGTGTCTGTCTCGCCCGCATGAGCGCACAGGCCAGATTGGCGTTGGCCGTGCAGATCGTGTTCTGACCACTCTCGAGGATACCCAACGCATCGAGGCTTGCCGGCTGCTCTTTGCGCTCCATGTCCCGGATGAACTCCTGGATGGCGGCGGCGTAGTCGCGCGCGCTGTCCGTGGCCGGCCAGAGCCGCTCCGCCAGTTCCTTGATCTGACGGTGCTCGCTCTGAACACACGCGGTGGCCGCGCGGTAGGGCTCCGGACTCGCGCCGGTCCCTGCCGGCGACTTCGCGGCGATCAACACGACGCACGACCAGTCGATGCGGACCTCCTGCTCGCCCTTCACGTCCGGCGTCAGCGTGATGAATGCGTTGCCATGCGCCGGCGCGTGCAGCCGGCACTCCGTCAGGGCCGTCTCCGGCGTGGCGTTCACGGCGTAGCAGACCGGCGTCTGCCCGTCGACCATCTGGGGCAGAGGAAGGCGTACACCGTACGAACCGGCCTGCTGCCCTTTGAGGTGAACGCCGCCCATCGCGCCTGCAAGGCCGCTGCCCTGCATGGCCCGGGGAGGGATCGCAGACTCGGCCGCTTCGATCGCCTCAGGGATGCTCGCATGCACCGACGGGCGCATGATCACGCCCGACGCGTCGTCCCATTCCGGTCTGCCTTGCCCACAACCGGCCGTCATCAGGATGAAGAGACCCGCCATGCAACAGCCCAGTGCCCGCCCTCGGATGTCCGGGTCCATGCTCCTCCTCTCCTCATGCGAACGCTCCGCGGATAGCCTGCAAGCGCGACGGTCGCCGACGAGACCGTCGGCTCTGCGGCGGACTCAGAATGCGCGTGTCAGACCGCCTGGCTCGGGTCGTGAGCCTCGAGGAAGCGCTCGAGTTCGACGAGGAACGCCGCTGTCGTCGCCTCGATCTTCGCGGTGAGCGCCCGAGGGTCGTCGAGTTCGAACCCGCTTCCAGCGGGATGCTCGACGATCGCGTCGACGCCGGCGGCCGGTTCGACGACGTGGTACCCCGACCAGCCGCTGTCACGGAAAAGCTCCCAGTAGCGCCGCTGCACCTTGCGGTTGCGGGCGGCCAGCCATACCTCGAACGCGAAAGCCTCGTAGTCGAACACGATGGCGATCTTGAGGTCGCGTGACCTGAGCGCGGGCGGGAACAGCGCGAAGTAGGTCATGTCGAGGTATCCCTGATACAGGCCGGAGACCGCCCGCTCACCCTCTCTGCTTGCGAAGTGCGCGCGAAGCCGCGACATGTAGCCGACGATCGCTGCGTAGGCTCTCTGCACGGAGCCCTTGCCGAGTTGCTCGCGCAACTCTGCCAAGTCGCCGGCAAGTGGACTCACTGATCCCCCGTTCAAGTCGGTGCGCCACTGGGATGCGGGCGGCGTGCCACGAAGAACTCATAGGCGTAGAAGTCGGAATGGCGGCGGTGCATCTCGGGCTCCTCGGCGAGTTGGTCCAGTACGGCCAAGGCTTTGGCATCGTCGGCGTATCTGCCACGCAACTCAGCGATGCGCGTCTCCATGGGAGTGTAGAAGTCGTCCCACCACGCTGCATCGGGCAGGGTGAACTGCCCCACCAGATCGAGTCCGCAGTCTCGTATCGCCGCCGCGTCGTCCTCCGGCCGTCCCATGGTCGGGTAGTCCAGGTCGAAGCTGGTTCTGATCGAGAGAGGCGGGTCCTCCTTGAGCCAGACCCCATCGGTGAACGCGAGGTGGCCGCCGGGGCGCAGCAGGTCGTGACAGACGCGCAGCGCGGTCCGCAGCCCGACGCTGTAGAGCGCGCCTTCAGACCAGATGAGGTCGAAACTCCCGGGCGGCTGTCGCGGGTGGGCCATGTCTCCGACGAGCGCGCTGACGCGCTGCGTGAGCCCGCGCTCGGCGACAGCCGCCTGCAGCCGTTCGATGCTCGGTGCATGACTGTCGATCGCCACGATGGAACTCGACGGTAGAAGCTCGGCGAGTTGCAGGGTCTGCCCGCCGACTCCGCACCCCAGATCGAGGATCGCGGGGGATCGTGGTAGGTCACGGCAGAGGCCAAGGGCCCTGGCGGCGCAGGCGCGATTGCCGGGCCCCTGCCTGGGCAGGCTTTCGTAGAGCTCGAAGAAGATCTCCCAGAAGCGGGGGCCAGGCTGGTTCATGCGATCTGCTCCTCCTGACGGTGACGCACCATGAGTACATAGCGCCCGTTCGGGACGTCGTCGAATTCTCTATCCTTGCGGAAGCCTGCCTTGGCGAATGCCCGCTGGGAGGCCAGGTTGTCCAGCCGGGCACACGCCATCAGAAACGGCACCGTCGGGTCGGACAACGCTGTCTCGGCGACGAGGCGTATGGCGGTCGACCCCAGCCCCAACCCCACGGCCTCGAACTCGCCGATCATGATGTCGATGTCGATGACGCTCTCCGGGATGTCGCAGAGGCCGGCCTCATCGAGTTCCCGGCGCGTCGGGTGCTGCCACAGAACGAGTCCGACCTCGAGGCCGTCCGCCTCGATGATGGCCCGCCGACTCCCATCGGGCGGTGCGTCGCGGAGCGACTGGAGGTTCGCTTCGGGGTCTCCCCACGTACTGCATACATGATCCGCGTGTAGCCACCGCTCGATCAGCGAAAGGTCATCGTTCTTGAGATCGCGAAGGCCCAGGTTCATGACGGTCTGCCTCCTTGACATCGGGTTCCCTCTGTTTGAGTGAATCCCTTTCGGGCTCCCGGTGTTGTCGCTCGAAGGCCCACTTCACTTGGCGAGGATGACCTCGCCTTATGGTCGCGCTCGCGGATGACTCTCACCTCCGCTCCCAAGTCCGGCCGACCCACGGTGCGCGCCTCGGTTCCTTGGGACGATCAGGAGGAGGCGGCCTATCTTGATGCCGGGGCGCTGAAGGGCAGCGGCGGCGATCAAACGTACTCGCTGCCGTCCGATCTCGATCCCAACGCCTACCATGCAGTGGTCATCTGGTGCAAGAGGTTCGCGGAGAACTTCGCGTATGCGCCCCTCAGTGGAGATGTCGACTCTCAAGCGGATTGAGACTTCGTTGAGAGTCAGCTATGTCCTGAGGCACCCCTTTGCAGCCGTTCGAAGCAGGCCGCAGAGGCGCGCGCCCCGCTCGAGGACCTCGGGCTCGAGGATGAGCCCAGCGGCGACGTACGCCTCGTCCGGCCTGGCATGTCGTGTCCCCCTGCTGTCAGGCGCCCGCCGCGCCGAGTTCGAACTCAGCCTCGTGGATGATCGCACGCAACTCCTCGAGCACGGTCTCGGGCAGCGGCTCGGGCTGGTGCGTCTCCAGTATGCGTCGGGCCTCGGCCGTGGCGCGCGTGTGAGCGTCCGTCGAGCCGGCTGAGGCCCAGTCCTCTCGCACCCGACGGTCCATCAGCTTTGGCATGCTTTGCTCGCGCATGTGCTTGTAGGTGGAGTCCAGCGAGAGGAAGTCTCCGAACGAGCCGACCCGGGCGATGTCCTCCACCGCAAGGGTCTCGTCGTTGATGGAGATGCCTGCCACCGTGAACTTGATGAGGCGAGCGATCTCGTTGTCGAGCACGAGCTGGCCGAAATCCATCGTGATACCCGACTCGAGCATCCCCAGGCCGTAGATCAGGTTGGCACCTGCCAACGCAGCCAACAGGCCTGTGAGCGTCTTCTCATGCCCGCACTGGACATCGCCCACTTTGGAGTCAGCCTACGTACCGGCGACCCAACTGGGGAGCAGGTAGCGGCGAGCGAGATGGACGGCGCTGGCGCTCAGGAGGGCGCATTCCGGTGTGCCCATGGATGCGGAAGCGAGCCTTAGATCCATGGCGGTCGTGGACGAGCCATAGATCACCGGAGCGCCCTTCTTGGCGATTTGCGAAAGCGTGATGCCGGCGAGCGTCTCAGCGTTGTGGGTCACGAGTGTGCCGGCCAAGGTGACTGGAGAGGTGGCGCCGGCCATGGCGTTGGGACACACGAGCACCGGCACACCCGACCGTGCGCCCTCGATGATGATCTGGCAAACGTCCCGCGTGATCTTCAGGGGGCTGATGGTCGCGACCACGTACGACAGAATCGGCCGCTCGCGCAGGTTGTCGGAGCCACCGGCAACGGCGACCGCCATGTCTCGCATTCGCCTCGCCAAGTAGCCGGTGAGAGGGGCGATGAAGGCGTGCTTGGTGGTGTTCGCGAAGATCGCCTCTGCGTTGTGCAGAGGCACGGCCTCCTGCGGCACATCGTGTGCCCCCACCGGACGCTCGACGACGTCGATGTCCGAGAGTGCATCGATGATCCTCGTGCAGTCCGCGACGTCTTTCTTGGTCGAGTCGCGGAGTTCCGCGGTATAGGGGTCGACTACTCGCAGGCCTTCGCCGAAGCTCGTGAAGCCCACGCGTCCGTCCTCCATGACGAAGTCATTGTCCGGCGAGCGACCGCAGAGCACCAACTTGGAGGGGGCACTGCGGGCGGCCTCTTCAACCATGTGGGGCGGGATCTTGACTATCCCTCGCTCCGCATCTACCCGGCAGCCGGCAGCCGCGAGGAGTCCCCGCGCCTCTTCGTCCTCCATGAAGACGCCGGTGTGCTCCAGCACTTCGAGCGTCGCGAGATGGATGTCCTCTATCTCGTCCTGCGTGAGGACATTCAGACTGAGCCCGCCGCTGCGCAAGCGGCCGGCATGCACGTTCCGTCTCACTCTCTCCTCCTCTTGGGCGTGTCCGCAGCGACGCTGCTGCAGGCGGATCTCCTCTTCGAGTCAGCGTACACAGATCGCCTCCAGCTCGAGTCGCTGCTCGCGGCTCAGATAGGGCTCGCGTGCGGCGCCGCCGGCGAGCATTCGCTCCACTCGTTCAACGGCCACGCCGGCATCATCCTTGCGTTGGGCCTTCCACGCACCGTATGGCAAGTGCGTGGCGATGGTCGGCGCGAAGTGCACCCCGTCCTTGACGCGCGACCTCGTCTCCTTCTCGCCCAGGAAGTTCCCACCGATGCCGACGCGCTCGATGATCTCACGCATGATCGTCTCGGGAGATACGTCCACGGCTCCCACCAAACGTCGCACCATCGTGACGATCTCAGTGTCAACCACGATCTGAGGAAGGTACAGGGAGTTCGTCGAATCCAGGGCGCCGATGCCGCTTTGCAGGTCTGCCCCCGCAAGCGTTGTCACGAAGCACTTGAGGGCTTTCTCGAAGCTGTTCTGCGGCCCGAGGTACCGGGCGTCCGTGGCGAGGCTTGGGCAACCTAATGGGATCCTGAGCTGATGCATGACCTCGGTGTACATGGCGCTCATGAGGCCCGTCTCGAGCGTGCCGTAGCACAGCTGTCCCGTGTGCATGTCGAGCACGGTCGAACCGGCGCCCATTATGAGACGAGCTCCAGGAGCCAGTGCTTGCATCGCCGCAGCAGCGCCAAGGAACTCGGCCACGCCTTGGGTCACCGTTCCGGCGAGCGTCACCGGCGCTGTGGCGCCGGCCAGCGGGACCGTGTAGATCTCGACCGGCACTCCGTGCCTTGCCAGCTCGGCGTGAAGATCCAGCAGGCGTCCATCGAGCTGGAAGGGCGAAGCGACCGTGAACAGCGTGGAGACACGCGGGCGGCTGCGAAAGCGGTCGAGGTCGCCGCACAGCACTTCGAGAATGCGAAGCAGTGGGCCGGCGGAGCTGGCGCAGTTGACCAGCGTGACGTGCTTCTGCGACTGTGTCAGAACGGTGTAGTACTCAAGCAACTCGCGCCGTTCGAGAGGCATATCGGTTGCCGACACCGTCGTCCAGACGATGTCCACCTCTGGGGACTCATCCAGCAGGACCGTAGCCTTGTGCAGGTCGTCGAGCGTCGACGGACGACGTTCACCCGTCAGATAGTCGATGGTGAACGCAGCGCAGCCGGAGGGCGAGAAGCGCGGCGGCGCCCCTTCTGCCAAGACCACATCGTGTTCTGGTCGGGCTCCCGCCAAGGTGATCTCGCGCGGGCACAGGCGAACCAGCTCATCGATGAGACTGGGGGGGAAGCGGACGACGCCGGTCCGAGTCTCGACTCGCGCGCCCGCCTCAGCGAGAAGCCCGAGTGAGTTCGATCCGGACATGCGGATCCCGACGCTTTCGAGCAAGGCGAGCGCCTCTTCGTAGATCAGCCTCTTCTCGTCATCGCTGAGCCGAGCGACCCTCACGTGCACCTGTTCCGCTCCGATCCGCAGCACCTCTTGAGATGGAAGCTCGTGTCAGGCTCCCAGTTTCAGCAGGACCTTCAGCAACCTCGCGGCCTCGGGCACCCCTGCCGTTTCGAAGCGGACTGTGAGGTCGCCAGTGCGGCACACCGTCGGCACGGATGAGGCCAGTGTGGCCACGCCGACCCTCTGAAACTCGGCCTCCACCACACAGGGAGTGTGCACCCGGTAAGGCTCGACTTCGGCTGCTCCTTGCACGGCGGCACGAGCAGCCTCCCTTATGCGTTGCCGCGCACGCTGTGGATGGAGCAGGACAGCGGTCTCATACTCAAGCCCGGTCTTGACCACGATCGTTCGAGCGGCCGGCAAGAACGCCTTGACCTCTCTTTCGAGGGCGCTGTCACCAGAGAACAACACCGCAGGGACACCGTACGACCCCGCCGTCGCGGCATTCAATTCCGCCTCCGTGACCGGCCGGCCGTTGAGTCGAACGTCACGAAAACACTCGTGCGAGAGGGTATGGCCCAGGAGTCCGTCCCGTACTCCGAAGCGCGTGTGATAGCCGATGAAGAGGGCGGCATCCCAGCCTTGGTCAATGCCTTCCATCATGCCCAGCGGCTTGACGTAGCCCCTGATCAGCTCGGCATGGACATCGAGTTCTTCCGGCAGGATGTTGCGGCCGTGCATGTGGCCGTCATTGACGAGAATGCGTTCTGCGTTCGCCTCGAGCGCTCCCTGGATAGCGGCATTGACGTCCTGGGTCATCCAGTGGCGCGCTCTCTCGTAGTCCGGTGAGCCAGGGGTGACGTCGGGCCAGCCGGCAACCGACGAGACACCCTCCATATCGGCTGAAACGAAGACCCTCATGCGCTCTCCCAGGTGGCCCGACTCATCTCGATGGCTCAGTCGCTGAAGTTAGTTTAGACCGTTTCGCGGTCTACTCGACTGCTCCGCGAGACTCCCACACACGCGGAAACGAGGGGCACGTCACGCATGGTCAGCAGGCCAGGTCCGGCGCGCAGCACGGCGGTGACGGCATTGACGGCTACCGCTGCCGTCACGATGTCGCCGTGCAGCCCGTCGACGCGCAGGCGCAGATCGGGCAGACCCGTGATCGCCACGGCATCGTGCGGATCGGCCGCGCCGGCGTACATGCGCAGATCGAGGACGATGCGCTCTGTGTGGTCGACGAAGGCTCGCACGGTCTCGTGGACGCCGAGTACCTTACCAGTATCGACGCAGATCCCACCGAACTGCGCTGGCTTCCTGGCGATCACCGGCTCGAGCGTCCTCTCAGTGTGGTCGAGCTTCCAGCCGAGGCCTTCGGCCACGAGGTACATCGACTCCGGCAAGCCGATGTGGCCGATGGTGGCCCGGCGACTCTCGAACTCTTCTGTCGAGATGCCCACCCCCACCTTGAGCATCAGCGGCAGGCGTCGCCGTCCCGCATCCTGGACGCGTTCGACGCTGACGTGATCGACACGCTGGCTGGCGGCGCTGAGGACGAGCGGCAAGACATCCATCGCGTACCCGGGGTTGACGCCTGTGCCGAGCACGGAGACGCCTCTCTCGCGAGCCAACTTGTCGAGATCAGCGACGAGAGCACCGTCGGAGTGCCAGGGAAACGCCAACTCCTCGCAGGTGGAGACGACGTTGGCGCCGGAAGCGATGATCGTCTTGAGCTGTGGAGCGACTTGCGCGACCGCAGACTGCGTGCAGTGGAGGACGACGTCCGGCCTCGCGTCCGCCAGGAGTCCCTCCGCGTCGGCGCTGACTCGAAGGCCGGGGGTCGACTGTGCGCCCAGGCACTCCCCGAGATCGACTCCATTCAACTCGGGGGCCACGTCGATGCCGCCCACCAGATCAAGGTTGCCGCGAGAGAGGACCAGCTTGCCAACGGCCTTGCCGATGGGACCAAGGCCGAAGAGAACGACGCGAACAGAAGACATGGCAGCCACGCTCCTATACGATTGCAGTCCTTTGCATACGTTATAGTACGCTATATCGCGGTACCGGCGCGGTCAATCGGCGTCACCGGCCGGCTCGGGACAGCGGAAGAGAATCGGAGCGCCCGTCGCGTGAGGACAAGATGACCCACATCGAGAGAGACACCGTGAGACCGATCTACGTGCAGATCGCCGACCAACTGCGAGCGCAGATCATGGCGGGTGGCTTCAAAGCCGGCCGGAGACTGCCGACGGAACCGGAGTTCATGCGTGAGTATGGGGTGAGCCGCTCGACAGTCAGAGCTGCACTTGCCCTGCTCGAGCAGGAGGGTCGCCTCACTCGGCGTTCGGGCAAAGGGACCTTCGTCACGCATCGCGAGTTCGAGCAGGACCTGAGCGATCTCCGTAGTTTCCCGGAGGCAATGGCAGCGCAAGGCTTCGTGGTGTCACTCAAGCCCGTACACTGGGAGCTCTCGCTGCCCCCCGATGAGGTGCGCGAACAGCTGGGACTCGAACTGGGCCAGAAAGTGGTGCGGATCGAACGGGTCCACCTCTGCGACGATGAGCCGGTTGCCACCGACTGCCTCTCCATGCCGGCCTGGGTCTCCGATCACGTGGCGGTGGAGCGGCTGCTCACGAACTCGACGTACGAGGTACTCGAGACGCAGGCGGGACTACCCCTGGGCGCGGCTCGGCAGCGCGTCTCCGCCGCCGCCGCGAGCAGACACATGGCCGGCCTGCTGAACATCACGACGGGAGACCCCGTACTGCAGGTCGATCGACTCACCTACACTCTGTCGGGAGTACCGATAGAGCACCTGACCATGCAGTACAGAGCTGATCGTGTGGTCCTGAACGCGTATCTGCCGCGGCACTCGCTCCCGGCGGTCTTCGAGCCCTCGATGATCGCTTCGCCGCCCGCGGGTTGACGCCCCGCCGAAGAAGGTAGCGCCTGGAGGACGCCCTGTGGGACGAGGTCGACCCGTCATTGCCGTCCGACGTCAGGAGGCTGATCCACTCTCGCGCGCGGTCCTCACGGACGAGATGGCTTGATACCCGTACTGGAGTCCCGTGACGACGTAGAGCGTCGCGCCGACGAGGAAGAACGCCCACCCGATGCCGCGCACGTCGATGATGAACCATTGCAGCGCGCAGATGAGAATGAAGTTCGCCGCTTTGCCGAGAAGCGAGGGGCGCGGCTCTGCCGCCGTGCGCCGGTTCAAAGGCACCGCCAGGGCGAGCATCAGGGCGTCACGAATGAGCAGTGGGAGGACGGCGATCCAGGGCAGCGTCCCGTAGTACCAGAGGGTCGCGATGATCGTGAAGAAGAACACCCTGTCCACGATCGGATCGGCCCAGCGTCCGAATCGGCTGGTGACATGCAGACGGCGCGCGATGAGGCCGTCGGCCACGTCGCTGAGCGCTGCGATCAGGACGATGGCAGCGGTCGGCCATGCTGCGTCTGGGGCGTAGAGTCCGTAGGTCCAGACGATGAGCGGCAGTGAGCACAGTCGGGCGACGGTGAGGAGGTTCGGCAGGTTATGACGAATCCATCCCATCATCCGAGTCTAGCAGCTGGTGCGACGTGACGCCCGCTCTGGTCGAGCCCTTTGGGCACCGCCAGTCATGCTGCCTGGCGAAGCGGGCCGCGAAGGCCCAGGATGAGCGCAACGACACGCGGCGATGGGGGCAGGCATGTCGGGGTCCGTCGATACTCGCGCGCAGGACCATCCCAGAGCGCAGGTCCGCGTGCAGCGCTCGCTCGCCGCGGCGCTTGGGCTCGCGTGCCTCCTCCTCATCGCTGCCGGCGCCACCGCCGGCGGAGCGTCCGCGGCCGGCAAGACCGAGGACTGGACGCGCGTCGTCACGGGCGGGCCTGACCGATCCGAACAACACGTACGCCCCGTCCTGCGCGCGCTTCAGGGACCACCTCTACCTCAGCACGGTCGCCAGCCCCGCCAGCGAGGCGTACTCGGGGAGCGACATGGTCGGCGGCGAGATCTGGCGCTCGGCAGAAGGCACCGCGTGGGAGCGCATCGGGAAGCCGGGCCTCGGCGATGATGAGGATCGCCGTCGCGCCACGAGTGGTCCAGGTCCGGGAGAGCGTGTTCTCCCTCCGACATGACGGTACTGGTTGATGCCAGGCCTCTTCGGCAAACGCCGGCAACGGACATCCTTTCTCCCGCGCAGGGGAATAGCCGACGTACAGCCCGAGGACCGGGCATCTCTTGGATCGCAGGGGGCATGCGCATGGATCGCCTGGAAGCAGTGATCGTGGGCGGTGGGCAGGCCGGTCTGGCCGTAGGTCACGAGCTGAGCGTAGCGGGGATCGAGCACGTGATTGTGGAACGCGGTCAGATCGGTGAGACGTGGCGGCGTCTCTGGGACAGCTTCTGCTTGGTCACGCCGAATTGGTCTGTCCGTCTCCCGGGCTACCCCTACGACGGAACCGATCCGAATGGCTTCATGGCCCGCGACGAGATCGTCGCCTACCTGGAGCGCTACGCGCACCACTTCGCAGCGCCGGTACGGGAGGGCGTGGCGGTCCAGTCGATACGATCGCGAGACGGAGGCGGGTTCATCCTCGAGACGTCATCCGGGATCCTGCAGACCGCGTCCCTGGTGCTTGCCACAGGAGCCTTTCAGCGACCCCACCGGCCCGCCGGCGCGACGACGCTTCCTGCCGACCTCTTCCAGATAGACGTCTGGGACTTCCGCAATCCGGCCGCGCTGCCTCCGGGGAAGGTACTCATCATCGGCAGCGGCCAGTCGGGTGCACAGGTCGCGGAAGAGCTTCACGAAGCCGGTCGTGATGTCTATCTGTCCTGTGGTCGGGCGCCGTGGGTCCCGCGTCGGCTCGGCGGTCACGACATCGTGTGGTGGCTCATGGAGTCGGGAATCTTCGATCAATCCTTCGAGTCGCTGGCGTCGCCGGCCGCCAGATTCGTCTCGAACCCCTTGGCGACCGGCCATGGCGGCGGTCATGACCTCCATCTGCGCACGCTGCAGGCGCTTGGCGTCACGCTCACCGGGCACTTCTTGGGCGCGACCGGACGCCGAGCGATGTTCGCGCCGGACCTTGCAGAGAGCCTGGCTTGGGGAGACGCACGCAATCGCGAATTCATGGCCGCCTTCCGGGAGCTGGCGGAGGAACGCGGCCTCGAGCCCCTGGAGACGGGCGAGCCGGGTCCGTTTGACGCTCGAGCGCCGGAGCGCCTCGACCTCGCGGGTTTCGGCGCAGTCATCTTCGCCAATGGCTTCCGCCCCGACTACCGCTCGTGGGTGCCATGGCCGGCCGCGTTCGACGACCTCGGCTTTCCCCTGCAGCGAGACGGCGCGAGCACCGTGATACCTGGGCTCTCCTTCGTCGGCGTCCACTTCTTGCGCAAACGCAAGTCGTCGCTGCTCTGCGGGGTGGGAGAGGATGCGGCGCTGGTCGCGGAGGGGATCGTCCGGGTGAAGCAGTCTCCTCCCCGCTGACGGCCGCGGTCCCTGGCCCTCACGTGAGCGCGGCGACTTGCGTCGAGTCGAAGATCTCCTCGATGCCCGCGAGGGCCTGCGAGAAGTCGCCGATCGGCAGGAAGATCTTCTTCAACAAGCCCTTGAACCTCAGATCGTAGGGACGCTCGGACAGGGCGAAACGCCGAATGGCTTCCACAGGGTCGGCGCCCTCGAGATAGAAGGTGCCAATGGGGCCCTGCGGCGTGGTCAGCAGACCCGCCACCTCGATGTTCTGGTCATTCGCTCGCCGGGATTGACCGAACTCCTTCCAGGTGGGCTCCTGCGCGAGCATGGCCTTCGCCGTCGCCACTGCGTCAGGGATTAGCGGCGCGCAGAAGGCCAAGCCCCTGCCCCTGCTCGTGACGTGCGGGTTGAACCAGACCCCGACCGTCTCCGGCAGCGGGCCCTGAAGCACCCGCGACATGTCGATACCGTGGACCTCTCTGCTCGTCCGCGCGAAGAAGCCGTCGATCGCGAGGTCGGACTCCGCCATCAGCCGAACCGTGGCGGCGAAGTCGAGGCTGGCCTCGATGTAGGCGACCACGAAATCGCCCATGGGGGTCTTCTGCAAGTAGGCTCGTTCGAGCGTGATGCCGGCACGCCGGCGCGAGGCTTCGTACTCGCGGGGCTTGGCCCGGAACTCGTTGGCGCTGAGCTTGGCGTCGTCGTCGGTCTTCCCTGGAAGTACAGGGAAGGCGAGTAGTGACTGTGACATGCGCTGCCTCCTGGGCGGGGTCCCGAGACCCTGGGCTTCTCCTGTATCTGACCGCAGCCGGCCGTTTGGCAACGGCGCGTCTAGGTTGTTCCCCAACCATCGTCCCCGGAACCGGGCCTCCGTTCGTAGCCGACGCCGGGCGAGGCGACTGGCGTGCCGGCTGTCAGCTGTGCGCTGCTGCGCGCAGACCGCGGGTGGACCCTGCGCGAACGAAGTGACGGGAGATCGACATCTACCGCAGTGAGCCGGTGGGCGGGCTCTCTTCTCAAGGACCTGGCGTCAAGTCAGGAACGGTACTTCGCGGGAGCATCAATCTGTCGTGCGTCAACACTCGTCTCGATTACTGCAGATGGCTCGTGGGTATCGCGAACAGGGAGAATGCGCAGAGAGAGGGGGAAAGAGAACGGAAGAGGAGCCAAGCGTCGAAGGAAATCGGACCGTCATGTGTCGAACCCGGAAGGAAGAGCCATGCTGTTCCATGTCACCATGACGCACACCCCGGACCATTGTCCCGCCTATCACACGGAGAGGATGCCGGAGCTCCTCGCTTCGATGGAGAGACTGGACGAGGTCGGCAAGCAAACGAATGTCACAGCGCATTCGCTGTTGTGGGGCGCACCCGACCATGTCGCCTTTGCGGTGCTCGAGGCAGAGAGTGTAGGTGCGATCGGACGCTATCTGAATTCGATCGCCCTCATGCAGGACTTCAAGATCACGCCAGTGCAGAAGGTCGCCGACCTTGTTGAGTTCGGCAAGGCGGCGATCGCACGGGCGGCCAAGTAGCGGCACCACGACTCGGGGGGGCACAAGCGATCCTCGGAATGATCGCCAGGACGCTTGCGCCGTCGAACGGGAGCAGACCACCATCGGACGCGAGGAGGACCACGCATGGCCACCATCCCCAAGGAGCTTCACGACCTGCTCGCGGGCGGCCACAACGTCTGGGTCGCCACTGTCGGCCCAGACGGCGCGCCCAACGTCTCCATCAAGGGCAGCGGCGCGCTGCTCGACGACGAGCACCTCTACTTCTCCGACATGTTCAGCCGCAAGACGCGCGCGAATCTGGAGCACGACCCTAGGGTGGCGGTGGGAATCCACGACCCGGAGCGCAAGATCGCCATGCAGGTGAAGGGCCGCGCCGAGCTCATCGACCACGGCGAGGTGTTCGACTCCGTCAATGAGAAGCTCAGGGCCATCAGCGAGCAGCTGCATCTGCCGCCCATGAAGTACGTGGTACGCATCGCGGTCGATACGGTGTGGGACATGGGGCCCGGCCCGCATGCCGGCGAGAAGCTCGCCTGAGCCTCCGGCGGAGGCGTACGTGGACCCGTCGGTCGAAAGGTGAGGGTGAGTGTCGTGGACCTCCTCCAGTCATGAACCGACTGCGCTTCGGCACCTATCTCGCGCCGAACATGCTGTCCGTGTACCAGGCGATCGCCGATGAGGTGGGGCGTCGCCTGGAGATCGAGACGGAGCTCGTGGTCGAGACCGACTACGAGAGCTGCGCGCAAGACAGGAACGAAGTCTGCTTCGTGTGCAGCCTTCCCTACGTGGAGTTCGAGCGCCAGGGCGTATCGCCGGCCGTGCCGATCGCGGCGCCGGTGCTGGAGGGTGAGCGCTACGGCGACAAGCCCATCTACTTCTCGGACGTCATCGTCCACCGAGACAGCCTGTTCAGCTCGTTTCTGGACCTGCGCGGTCGATCCTGGGCGTACAACGAGCCACATTCACAGTCCGGCTACGGCATCACGCGCTACCACCTCGTCGAGTTGGGGGAGACGCACGGATTCTTCGGCAGCGTCATCGCCGCCGGCTTTCACGAGGAATCGATCCGCATGGTGGCGGACCGCGAAGTCGACGCCTCCGCCATCGACTCCCAGGTGCTCGGGGTCGCGCTGCGTGACGATCCGTTGCTGGCCCGATCGCTCCGCATCATCGACAGTCTGGGCCCCTCGACGATCCAGCCGATCGCCGTGTCGAAGCGAGTGCCGCTCGAACTGCGTCGCCGGATCCTGAGCGTCCTCGTGGCGCTGCATGAGGACCGTGACGTGCGCGAGCGTCTGAGCCTTGGTCTGGTCAAGCGGTTCGTGCCGGTAGGCCCGTCAGACTATGACGACATCCGCATGATGCTGGACGCCTGTGAGGCCGCCGGCTTCCTGGAGGTTCGCTGAGGAAGCCGGCGCTCGAGGCGCCCGCGCGGCTCAGCCCACGGCCATGTCGCCGGCCGCCTCTCCGGGAGCCAGGACCCGCCGTCACCTGGTGTCTGCAATGGCCTGCGAACGGTCCGCGCGTTCAAAACGGGACTAGTATTGATCTGGACGGGTACGCCGACCTCATACGAGCCTGTTGGTATGAGCGCCGCTCATGGCGGGCGTCGATCCGCTGGACGTGCTTCTGCGGCTACCGCAGTCAGGCGGCGAGCCACAGGTCCAAGATGTTTGGGGGGATCATGGACTTGGGAACAGGTGCTGGACGTCTCTGGACCGCTCTCGCAAGGGCCCCCGGGGCCACTTCCTTCCGCCGGGCGGTCCTCCTCCTCCTTGTGTCCGGCGCGCTCTACGGGGCATGCGCGGCCTTGCCGGGCAGCGCCGCCGCCTTCGACGTCGGCTACCACTACGACCTGTCCAAAGACACGCTCGCAAGGGAGGGTTTCGACGCCTCCGCCGTCCAGGTGGTCCAGGTCACCAACTGCTACGACGACATGTTCCAGTCGGCGAAGGAGGTCCTGCGGGACGACAGGGCCGCCGCCCTCCATGAAGCGTGGGATGCCATCTACGGCCCGGAGGAACTGCGCGACATATCGGATGACTACCAGCACTTCGACGACTATCCCGACAACGCCGCGCTCGCGGCGGCCTGGGACCGCTTGCTGGTGGGCACCTGGGCCGCCGTGCAAGATGTGAAGCAGCGTCCGAAGGAGACGAGAGCCGTCAGTCTCCTCGCCGTTCTCGGCCAATCGCTTCATCAGGTGCAGGACTTCTACGCTCACTCGAACTGGGCTCACTTCATCGCCTACCCAGACTGGTCCCACCCCGCGAACACCATTCGCGACGAGACCTGGTTCGACGTGAGCGACCGCAGGAGAGGGGATTTGGCGCTCCGCAGCGGCCCACACGACCTGATGCACAAGGACTGGGCGGGCAGGCCGCATTTCGACAGGGCATATCACGAGGCCTTCCTCGCCAGTCGGGAGTGGGTCGAGATGGTGCGCGCGTGGGCCGGCGCGCCCCTCTGGGAGGAGGCGGCCGCCTATAGCGACCACTCGGTCGCGCAGGAGGCGCAACTCCTCGAACGCCTGGCCATGTACGCCGCCGACGGTTCCTGGAAGGGGCCCGGCAGTGGTGATACCACCGAGCTGACTGACGCCGCGCTGGCCTACCGCTCCTATCACGTCGGTCTGTGGTCGCCGTGGTCGACACCGCAGACTCAGGACTCCTACCTTCTCGCCTGGAAGCACTACTGTCCCATCATCAATGACGACCCGAATGGCAAGCCGCTTCCCCCGACGCTCCCGAGTCCGGTCACTCGCCCGGTGTGGATGGCGATCGACACTCTGCTCGTCGGCGAGCTCCACGGCCAGGGCAACGCGATCGACGCGGGTACCGCCCCTGACTTCTTCGCCGTGCTCGAGGTGAACGGCGTCGACTATGTGACCGACATCATGGGCAACCAGGACGATTTCAGCCCAGCCAACTGGAAGACGTGGGTTCCGCTGGACCCGGGCTCCGCCGTCTCGCTCACGTACGCCCTCTGGGACGCCGACGTGACGGACGACGAGCTCTGCGACATCTTCCCTGGTGCGCCGCGCAGCTGGATGTGGTCAGGCCCCATGGATTGGCTGCCGGCGAGCCTGATCGAAACGCAGGGCTCCGGGGGAGAGGGAAGCGCGGCCTTTGTGCACTTCCGCCTCATGCGCGAGCCCTTCACGACCGCTGAGACCGCCGATCCCATCGGCGAGCATGGCTGGTACAACTCGTCCGTGCGCGTCGAGCTCGTGGGCCACGATCTGAGCGGGACAGGCATCGACCGCCTGGACTACGGCGTCACTGAAGACACAGCGACCGTGTTCGCCGAGTACGAAGGCCCCTTCTCCCTGAGCCGCGAGGGAACGAACACGCTCCATTTCTTTGCGACGGACAGGGCAGGCAACCTCGAAGACGCACAAGAGAAGACGTTCAGGATCGACAGTCGACGGCCGACACCGGTTGCCCTCAATCACCCCACCGCCAAGCGTTTCGGGCAGTGCGTACTCAAGTACGTGGTGCACGACCCCCTGCCGTCGAGCGACAAAGCCATGACGACCATCAAAGTGAGAAGCAGCACCGGCAAAGTGGTGAAGACCCTTGGCGGGAAGATATGGCAGTCTGTCAACAGCGTCTGGACAGCCAGGTTCTCTCCGGGGAACCTGAAACGGGGGAGGTACTCCTACTCCGTGTACGCGACCGACTACGCCGGCAATCCCCAGGATCAAGTCGCCGAGAGCTACATCATCGTGAAGTAGGGCGGCAGGGGGTCGGCACATCCGGGGCCGAGTCCGCCGCCCTCGTTCCCTGGATGCTCTCAGGGGAGTTCGGGCAACCCGTCCTCTCCGATCGGCCAGTATGGGTTGTAGGCGACCTCCCAGGCGTGACCATCCGGGTCGGAGAAGTAGCCCGAGTATCCGCCCCAGAAGCGCTCTTGGGCAGGCTTCAGAAGCGTGCCCCCGGCGCGCACGACGATCTCGAGGGCTGCATCGACGAGATCCCTGCTCTCGACGTTCATCGCCAGAGTCGCCCTGATCGAGCCCGGAGATGCCGCCGTCTGTCCTGCCTCCCGGGCGAGACCCTCCAGGGAGTACAGCGCCAACCGCGAACCGGCTGTGCGGAAGAACGCGACTTCGTCCTCAGGTTCACCACTCAGCGGCCAGCCGAGCGCCTTGTAGAAACTCCTCGCCCTGGGCACGTTTGCGACGCCGAGAGTGATGACGCTGATCCGCGGTGCGATATTCATCGCCGCTCCCTTCCGCTTGTCGTCCACGGCTCTCTCAGCCCGCGCCGGCACCGGCGCCCCTGGAGCAGTGTCCTGAGTTCATCAAGAGCCCGCGGAAACTTGGCACGCTCGCCCGCGTCTGGGTGCCTGGACTCTCCACTCATCTTGGCAGCGCATTGGCCGCTGACAGGGATGGCTAGCCTCGACAGTGTCTACCCAGAGATGAGGCGAGCGAATCGGCTCATCGCCCAAGCCACCCGCCATTCCTGCGGGTGCGTCTTGCAGATGTCCTGGGCGATTCCTCCGTGGGCATGCCCAAGACGCGGTCGCACCAGAAGACGTCCAACGCTGCGACCGTCTCTGCCCTTCGTGACGGCTCACGGAAGTGACGAATGCATCGTCGTGACGCCTGGCGTTCGACTTGGCGACGACGACGGCGAGTCGATCCCGCATCAGCCCCGCATCAGCCGCGCGAAGTAGGCCGCATAGGCGCGCGCTCCCCGCTCGAGCGCCTCGGGATCGAGGATGAGCCCCGCGGTGAAGAAGGCCTCGCGCTCCATATCGAAGAAGTAGCCGGGCTGACTCCAGAGACCTGCTTCGCGCAGGAGTCCGAGGGCAAGGTCCTCCTCGGAGTGGAGCCTCGGCGACTCGATGATGGCGGTCCAGCCGCCGTGGCAGCTCAGCACGCGGTGGGGCGAGTCCCCGCCCTCGAGGATGAGGCGGAGCCGCGCGATATTCGCCGCGAGGCGCCGGCGGCAAGGGCCGGCATAGTCCTCCGCCGTGGCGAGGAGGCCGGGCAGGGCGTTCATGATCGGCGTGCCTGCCGAGAGGTAGGCGTCGGCGAGGATCTCGAGCCTGCCCTCGGCCTCGCGCAGCTCGCGCCCGGGGCCCGCTGCAACGATCCAGCCGAGCTTCATCTGGGGCATGCAGAGGCGCTTGGAGAGGCCGTCGAGGACGAAGCAGAGCACCCGATCCTCACCCACGAACGAAGAGCGGCCGCCTGCCGCCCGCGGATCCGCGTCGGCCTCCACCGGGAAGTCATTGAAGACCTCGTCGACGATGAGCGCGCAACCATGGCGCGCGCAGAGCTCGACGAGGGCCTCGCGCTCACGGCCTCCCACATAGGAGCCCGTGGGGTTGTTGGGATTGATGAGGACGAGGGCGCGCGCCCGGCCCTCCTTCATCGCCGTCTCGACCGCATCGAGATCGATGCTCCATCCGGCGGGATGCGCGTACTCCAGTCTGTAGGGACGCGCCTCGACGGCCTCGAGGCCGGCGAGATGGTCGAAGAGCGGATAGCCGGGCTTGGGCACCAGGACCGCGTCACCCGGATCGCAGAGCAGCTTGAACAGCCAGCCGTAGGCCTCTGAGGTCGAAGCGCACAGGAAGATGCCGTGGGGATCCACGCTTCCTTGCCGCCCGGCGCGCATCCGGCAGTCCTCGGCGAGCGCCTCCCTGGCCCGCGGCAGGCCTCGGGGGTCGGGCGCGTAGCTCGCGTTCGCGGGGTCGAGGAGGAAGCCGAGCTTGTCCGGCGACATCCCAAGACCCACGCGCGTCGGGTTGCTCTCGGAGAAGTCCAGGATCGGCGCCCCATTTGCTTGGAGTTCGGCGCGGAGGACCGAGAGGGCGTTCTCGGGGGCGGGCCAGGTCAGCCTCGTCGAGAAGGGGACGTGCATACGTTCCGCGGCGCTCAGACGGACGGCGCGCAACGCTCGGTCGCACCCGGGAAGAGGATGTTGTTCTCGAGGTGGACGTGCTTGTGCAGGTCTGTCTCGAACGCCTGCAGGCGCTGATAGGTGAGTGTGTAGGTGGCGCAGGCGTCAGGGGGCAGCGCGTAGCCCATGGACAGAGCGCGGATGTCGTGCAGGGCGGCGCCTACTTCCTCGTGCTCGCGGGCAAGCGTCTCCACGCCTCGCGCGACGATCTCGGCATCCGCCGCCTCGGCAGCCGTGCCGGCCTCGCTGCCGGCCTCAACTCGCCTGATGGCAGGGAAGACGACCTCTTCCTCCTCCTTGAGGTGGTCCATCAGCTCGGTCGCCATCTTGTCGAGCACGGCCGCGATGCGCACGAGCTCGGGATGATGATCGCCATGGACGTCGGCGATCTTGCGGGCGTAGGCGGCGTTCTGGGCGGTGTTCGCCTTGAGAAAGGCGTGGTGGACGGCCGTGATGTGACCGATGAGGCGCGTCAGGGTCCAGCTCGCGTAGTCCTGGTCGCGGCGCTCGGGCGCGCTCGTGGCTGCCTCGAGCTCGCGGGTCAGGGTGGACGGATCGATGGCCTTCTCGGCGCAGGCGGCGGAAAGGGTCACGGATCCGCCGCAACAGAAGTCGATGCCGTGCTTCTCGAAGACCGCGGCCGTCCGGTAGTCGGCGGCGACGATGTCGCCGACCTTGATGGTGAGGTTCGTGGGTGTGGCGTCGAGCACGATCGTCTCCTCGATGTTCAGGCCAGCGGGATAGACGCGTAGAGTACCCGTCCGCGCGGTGGTTCATGCGGACGTCGCGGCGCGTGGTCTCAGGTGCGGATGCGGAGGTCCATTGTGCGGTGCGGCGCCGCGTGCGGAGATAGTGGCGAGTAGGAATCGGCAGTGAGAGGTACCATCAGGAACAGCAATGCACTCGGGGGCCGTGAGATGCTGAGCGACGGGGTGATGCATCAGGATGGCAGGCGGTGGCGCGGCTCCGCGCTGGCCACTGTCGCCAACGTCATCGTCGGCTCGCTCCCACCTCGGCCGGAGCGCCTCACCGATGGAAACCTGCTTTGGGCTTCGCTGGGTGCTGGGCGGACGGGAGGTCGGCCTTGTCTCACACGACTCGTCGATGAGCGGGCTGCGGGGCGGGCGCAGTGAAGAAGCTGCTGTCTGCCTTCGCGCGTGACATCCTCGAGAGCATTCGCAACCTGTTGCCCATCGTGGCCGTGGTGGGCTTCTTCCAGCTGGCGGTGCTAGAGCAGCCGCTGCCCGGGCTTGACCGGATCATCGTCGGTTCTGTCGCGGTCGTCTTGGGTCTCGCGCTGTTCATGCGCGGCTTGGAGATGGGACCGTTCCCGCTGGGGGAGGCCATGGCTGTGGCCTTCGCCCGGAAGGGCAGCCTCGCCTGGCTGGCCGTGTTCGCATTCGCGCTGGGCTTCAGCACGACCGTGGCTGAACCGGCGCTGATCGTCATCGCCGGCGAGGCAGCCCGGGTCGCGGCCGACGGGGGAGTGATCGACGACACCCAGCGAGCCCGGTCTGGCTACGCCTTCGGCCTGCGGCTTACCGTCGCGCTGGCGGTCGGCGCAGCCATCGTGGTGGGCGTGATCCGCATCATCAAGGGCTGGCCCATCTTGTGGTTCATCATCGGCGGCTACGTCTGCGTGCTGATCGTGACGGTGTTCGCGCCCCCGGAGATCATCGGGATCGCCTACGACTCCGGCGGCGTCACCACGTCCACGGTCACCGTCCCTCTGGTCGCTGCTCTCGGGGTGGGGCTGGCCTCATCGATCCGCGGCCGAAACCCAATGATCGACGGCTTCGGGCTGATCGCGTTCGCGTCGCTGACGCCGATGGTGTTCGTCATGGTCTACGGGATCCTCGCGTGAGCGCCCTCCTGACGCTGCTCGTCGGGACAGCCCGCGAGATCCTCGTTGCCATCCTCCCCATCGCCATTCTCCTGTTCGGCTTCCATGTGGTCGTGCTCCGCCGACCGATCCCGAACGTGGGCCGGGTCCTCGCCGGTTTCGGGCTCCTGGTCGCGGGCCTGGTTCTGTTCCTCGCCGGACTCCAGGAGGCGCTCTTCCCCCTCGGTCGCGTCATGGCCGAACAGCTGACCCACCCCACGGTGATGGGTGACCTGGTCGCGAACAGCGAACCGCACTGGCGCGACTACTACCTCGTGTACCTCTTCGGAGCTGCCATCGGATTCGCGACCACCATCGCCGAACCGGCCCTGATCGCCGTGGCCATGAAGGCCCGCGACGTCTCCGGTGACACCCTCAGCTCCCAGGGCCTGCGCATCGCCGTGGCCACCGGGGTGGCCATCGGCATCGCTCTGGGCTGCTTCCGCATCGTCACCGGGGGCCCGCTGCCGTTCTACATCATCACCGGCTACGTCCTCGTCGCCCTCCAGGCGTTGCGCGCACCGCGGAGCATCATCGCGCTGGCCTTCGACACAGGGGGCGTCACCACGTCCACCGTGACCGTCCCCCTTGTCGCCGCCCTCGGACTGGGCCTGGCCAGCGCTGTCCCCGGCCGTAGCCCGCTCATCGACGGCTTCGGTCTCATCGCCTTCGCGAGCCTGTTTCCGATGATGACGGTCATGGGGTACGCTCAGATCGGCCACTGGCGCGCGCAACGCAGGACCCGCAGGCGGATGCAGGAGGAGTAACGTGCACTTCAAGCTGATCGTCGTCATCTCCGAGGACTCGGACACCGACGCCATCGTCCGCGCGAGCAGGAAGGCCGGCGCCACCGGCGCAACGGTGCTCAACCAGGCGCGCGGCGAAGGACTCACGCCGGCCAGGACCTTCTTCGGACTGGAACTGGAGAGCCAGCGAGACGTGATCCTGCTCCTCGTCGAGGAACACTTGAGCCGGCACATCCTCGAAACGGTCGGGGAAGTCGGCAGGTTCGATCGCAAACCCGGCGCCGGGATAGCCTTTCAGATCGACGTGGAGGACGCCGTCGGCGTCATCGCCCAGATGCATATGCTGGAGGACCGCGTGGAGGGGGAGCTGTGAGCGAGCCGCGACAGATAATCCGTGTCCGGGACGTCATGAAGCACCAGGTCGACATCGTCGACGGATTGACCAGCGTGGCCGATGCCCTGAGGCAGATGAAGCACGTCGAGACCAAGTGCCTGCTTGTCCACAAGCGTCACGACGACGACGAGTACGGCATCGTCCTCATCTCCGACATCGCCAAAGAAGTCCTCGCCAAGAACCGCTCCCCTGAACGCATCCACGTCTACGAGATCATGTCCAAGCCGGTGCTTTCCGCCGACCCCGACATGGACATCCGCTACTGCGCGCGCATGTTCGACCACTTCGACCTGAGCCGCGCTCCTGTCGTCGAGAATGGTGAGATCATCGGTATCGTCAGCCACACCGACATGGTCCTGAAGGGTCTCTGCCGCGAGATCTGAGCCCCCATCGGGGCCGGGTTGAGCACTGCGGAACCCGCCGCCCGATCCACTCCCCCTCGGACGGACTCGGCAGGCGGTCCCAGCAAGACGATCGAGCTGGGCGGAAGGACGACCATGGAAAAGCTGACGATCGCCATCGGACTGACGCTCGGTGGCATGATCGGCAGCTACCTGCCCGTCGTTCTGTTCCACGTGAGCACCTTCTCCTGGGCGAGCCTCGTCTGCGGCTTCCTCGGCTGCCTGGCGGGTCTGTGGCTCGGGTGGAAACTCACGCGCTGGATCGAGGAGTGACGTGGCGGCGAGCGCCTAGCGAGTCATGAAGTGCGTGGTCACGCCGATCATCCACACCGAGCCGGCGAGGCACACCATGCCGAACTCCACCAGGATGCCGATGCCGGTCGCCTTGAGCGTCGCCACGCTGGACGTGAGAGCGGCGCGAACGTCGCGGCGGCGCACGTACTCGCTCACCAGCAGGCCGCCGCCGAAGCCGATGAACAGACCGACCACCGGGATCAGGAACATGCCAGCCACGGCCGCCACCATGGCCACGGCGATGGACCGCTTGGGGATCTGGTGCTGCTTCAGCTTGCGCCCGGTCAGCACCACGCCGGCCGACCACCCCGCGCCCGCCAGAAGCGCACCGATCAGCGCGGCCGTCCACGCGGCGGGTGAGCCCATGATCCAGGCCCACGCGATCAGCGTGACGATGGCCAGCGCGCTTCCGGGCAACACCGGATAGACCGTCCCGATCGCGGCGATGGCCAAGAGGAGTCCGGCCACAATACTGACGAGGATCTGGGTATCCACGAGCATATCCTGCCACCGTGCGGTCCTCCTCGACACCCCCACGTCCGCAGCCGCGCCCGGATCCATCTCGCGAGCATGCCGAGCGCGGGATGGCATAGCATGATCGTGAGCCGCCCGAACACGACCCTGGGAAGGCGCTGCAGTGGACCGCGATGAACGACGACAGGGTGATGCCGTGACGCCGACGACGGTGGCAGTCGCTGCCGTCGTCGGCGCCCCTGGGTACGTCCTCCCTTGGCTCGATCGCATCTATGACGGGGACGATGTCGCGGTCTTGATTGCGGCCGGCGGACCGGCCGGCCTCGCGAGCGTCGAGCCGGGGCGCCTCGAGCGCGCCGTGCGTCGCGCCGTCCTGGACCGCGATGAGGCCGGCGCCTACGCGCCGGCCTCCTTCGCCGAGCGTCTCGACGTCTGCGCGATGTTCGAGGGGTGGCGGGACATCCCCGACGATGTGCGCCGGCGCCTGGCCGACTGGGCGACCGATGACTACATCGCCTCGGTGCGCGCCGACCTGGAGGCGCTGAAGTCGGGTGCTCCCGGCGGCTCTCGAGAGATCGACTACACGTATCTGCTACTCCCCGAGGCGGAGGCCGTCATCGCCGCCGAGGAGCACGTGTACCTGTGGCCCTGCGACTGCCGGGCCATCGTCGGAGCCTGTGACAAGCCGGTCGACGCGTGCCTGCGCTTCGACAACGCACGCGGGCTCGGCCGAGAGATCTCACATCAACGGGCGCTGGAGATCCTTCGCGAGACGGACGCCGCCGGTCTCACGCATACCGACTACCTCGGACGTGGCGCCGGCGACTCACACGCTATCTGTAACTGCTGCACCGACTGCTGCTTTCCACATCGGGCAGCGGCGCTGCTGGACGCCGAGAGCGTGTGGCCGCGCCGCCGGCACCTTGCCGTCGTATCTCGTGACGAGTGCACGCAGTGCGGCGCCTGCGCCCTACGCTGCCCGTTCGACGCCCTCACGATAAGCCTTGAGAGCCGGCCGCTGGTCGAGGCCGCCGAATGCCGCGGCTGCGGCCTGTGCTCCACCGGCTGCCCAGCCGAGGCCATCGCCATGCAGCCGTTCGCCGCTCCGGCCTGAGCCACCCGGCGCTTCGGCCGATCTGCGCCGATTCGCTGATGACCAAGTCGATATCGTGGGATGCGCGCGGCTCGCCTTGGAGACTCGAGGCCAATGACCCCGTCAGCATGTAGGGGCTGCCGGCGCCGTCCAGGGCCTCGACGATACGCTTCAGGAGGGCCTGTTGTGGCATCTCTCCAGCCGCTTCAGGTAGATGCGCTGCGGCTCCGCCTCGTCGCATTCGGGGAAGCGCTGCCGCAGCCCGGCGCGGAAGAGCTCGCGCGACAGCTCGGTGAGCTCGAAGGCCTTGAGCAGGCGCTGCTCCGGCGTCAGCCGGCGGAGCTCCGCGAGGTAGAGCTGGTGGTTCGGCCGCGGCTTGGGGTCCATGGGGCAAGGGTAGCACTGGGGCTGCATCGACCCCCTACAGACAGTAGAACTGGCTTTCGGCCTCCTCGCCGGGTCGGCGCACAGCAGAAGCTCGCCTCACACCACTACGGCGGCGAGCGGGGGTTGGCCTCCGACAGCACGACGAGATCGACCCGTGCGACGGCGAACAGACCCTCGAGCTCGATGGTGAGCCGCACGCGTTGCTCGGCCGCAAGCCGCGTGCCGCGCGTCGACTGCACGCCAACGTCGACGTCCGAGTGGGGGTGGTCTCCCGATGGCGCTCCGCCATCCTTCGCAGAGGCGCCGGCCACGCGCGCCGCGATCTCCGCCGCCCGACCGCCGACCACGTGCACCACGGTCAACCGGCACCGCCCGAGCATGCCGCGCGGCGTGGTGTTGGTCCACACCTACTTCTCGACGGCTGTGACGGCCCCGGTCATCATGTCGACCTGGAATTTCACCGCGTCGGCCAGATCGGTGCCCGAGGCGAACGTGACGGTCCACACGCCGGGCTCCATGCCTGGGTCGGATCCGCCGGGTGCCTCGACTTCGGCGAACGCGCCGCTCACCACGACGTTCTTGGGCACGACCCCCGACTTCTCACCGAACTCCCGGGCCAGCAGGACAGCCTCGGCGGCTCCCACTAGGACCTCATCGATGTCGACCACCGTACGCACTTTGGTGCTGGCCTTCGCCTCCAGCCATTTCCTCGGAGGCTGCGCTATGCCGTCCTCGACCGAGACCAGGTACAAGGCGTTCTTGCTCGCCGAGAAGAACGCGAAGCTCCACGAATGCGGGACGTCGGCGAGAGCAAGGCCGCCGGTGCCCACGGACGTGAGGACGGCGTCGTCGGCCACCTTCATCATGGCCTCTTCGGCTTCCGGCCACGCCAAGAGGGCACTGTCCGTCTGGGCCTGCGCACCCGGCGCCGTGTCCTCGGGCGAGCCGTCCGACGTGCTCGCGCCGCCGCAGGCGACGAGCATGAGCGCCGCTACCGCGACAAACGATGAGAGCGCGACAAGGACGCACGCGCGTGATCGGGATCCTCCGGACCAGTGCATGACCTGCTCCTTTTCCCATGGCCCACCAACTCCAGAATGGGCCAATCTCACCCGTGGCTCGCCGCCGAACGATCGTGACCATCGTGGTGCGTCCGGCGCGTCACAGCCTCCCGTTGCAGAGACGCACTTCACAGGAGTCTCACATGATGACGGTGTACGCCGGGGCAGCGCTGAGGTCAAGCGTTTGGGAACAGGGGAGCGGCTTGGGCCGCCGCCCCCCATTTGCATCGCCGGAATCGCCCGCGAGCATGTCTCAGGCGCTGCCGTCCCGCCCGAAGCGCGACACGGCCTTCTGGAAGCTGTCCTTGGCACGGTCCAGTGCGTCTTGGACGCCCTGCTTGAGCCCGTCCCAAGCCTCGTCGCTCGCGTGCTGCAGATCGCTGACCCTGGCCGCCAAAGCGTCGCGCTGCTCACGGAGTCCTGCGAGCTGCGCCTCGTACTCGGCCTTGGCGTCGGTGGAGATCTTGCCCGCCCTCGCCTTCAGCATCTCGATGTCGGCGCTCCACCCACCAAGCTGCGTCTTGAGCCGCTCGATGTAGGCGTCTCGGGCGCTCCCGGCTTCGTCGCCCTCGGGCTCCGTCTTGAGCTTGGCGATCTCGGCTTCCTTCTCGGCGACCAGCGCCGAGGCCTCCCGGATCTTGGCCTGCGGCGCGTCGAGCGCGGGATTGACGAGATCACCGCGCTCGACGAGATCGAAGACGAGCCCGCCCATCTCCTGCTCCGCCCTGCCCACATCACCCTGCAACGACCTCAACTTGCGCTGCTGAAGCTGGACCTGCGTGAACTTGCCCGCCCCCTTTGAAACGCTGCCGCCGGCCTTCTTGATGTTGTCGACCACACCCATGAGTTCCTCCCGTGTCTTGTCCATTCGTCTCGCCACGCCGTGAGGGATCCGACCTCCGCGGAGGACATACCCCTATTCGACGTCGATCTATCCGCGAACCGTAAGGGAGCCTGCATCACCCCCCACGCGCAGACCATACGGACCGACACAGGCGCGGGTGTCGCGATGCACATGCGACGTCCGCGCCCGATTCCGCCACCACTCAGCGGTGGCGATCGCCAGCGTCAGCTAACGAGTAGGGTTGTAGGTCCGTTTGTAGTGGGTCAGTCCGGCTGTCGGCTTGTGGAACGTCACCACCGGAGTGCCGTTGCCGAACTGCGCTGCCGCGACGAACTGGACGTTGGGGCTGTAGTTCCGCTTGAAGTAGGTCAGCCCGGCTGCCGGCTCGGCGTACGTGACCGCGGGCCCCATTCCGGCGGACCGCACCGCTGCTGGGACAAACTGCACGTTGGGGTTGTAGTTCCGCTTGAAGTAGGTCATCGCGGCCGCCCGGTCGGTGACCGTCACCGGCAGTGGCGCTCCGACGAACTGCGCTGCCGTCGCGGCGCCTTCCGTGGTTGCGGGCGTCGTGGTGGTGGTGTTCGGCTGGTTGATGATCACGAGCCCTGCCGCACCCACGATGACCAGCGCAAACACCGCCAAGACCAGTGCCAGCGGAAGGTGCAGATGCGGTCCATGTCTATGGATGATCGTCTGGCTCATGGTGCCACCCCCTCTCAGCTTCGTAACACCCGAGCCGAAGAACACCCTAGGATCCCTCTCTTGGCGCGGGTGGAACTGAGACGCGCGGGTGAGACGCCGGCCCGCCTCTCGGCAGCAAGCGCCTCCGTGTCGGCTCTGCCATAGGCCCTCCTCCTCGAGTCCACCCGGACGCCGGCCCAAGAAACACGAAGACCGGCGCTCGGGCCGGTCTCACCAGTAGCTCCCCGCCGGACTGCGGTGGCCGCAGTGGCACGTTCGACGGATCGCAGCTTCCCGCATGAAGCGTCACCAATATCGGAAATCACCTATGCTCGGCCCATACCCGTATTGCGGAGAAGTAGTCCTGTTTGCCCTACCTGACCCCGAGGGTCCTCAAGCACCACCATGTGAAGGAAGTCCGGTTGTGTGCCGAGCATGGGTGTGGATCGCGCACTCGCCCATCGTTCCCGTCGATCGGAGGCTGAATGGCAGCGTCAATGAAGACTCCCCTGTGGAAGCGGCTCCTCATCATCTCCGCAGTCGTGGCCGGCATGGTGGTCGCGTCGGTGATCATGCAGGCCGGCGTCTCTGCACTCGCGGCGGTCACAGCGGGGGCTGCCGCGACCCTCATCGCCATGTGGGTCGTCGCCAAGCTCCTGCACGTCCGTCTGGCGAAGGGCTGGGAGTAGGCGTCACGGCACGTTCCACACGGGCGTGCCGACCGGCGCGTGATCGTACAGCCAGATGGGATTGACGTGGACCTGCTCAGGCTTCAGCGGCGGCAAGCGCCTGCCGGACCGCCTGCGCGAGAGCCGCAGGAGGCTGCGCGCCCGTGATGACTGAGCGTCCGTCGATGACGAAGGCGGGCACGGCGCGAATACCGGCCTCGTGTGCCTGCCGCTCCTCCGCGCGCACGGCCATGGCGACCTGGTCGCTCACGAGAGCCTGACGGGCGCGATCCCTCGCCATCCCCGCGTCGCCCGCCAGCGCGATGAGGACTTCGTGGTCGCCGATGTCCGCGCCGTCCGCCCAGTAGGCGCGGAACAGGCCGTCGGCCAGAACCTGCTGGACGACCGCGCCCTCCGCGAGCGCCGCGGTCAAGAGCCTGTGCGCCGCGAAGGTATTGGGCCGCAGTCCCGGCTCAACAAGGTCGCGAAGCGCCAGGCCTTCGGCGGCGAACACCTCGACCAGTCGCACGTGGATCGCCGCCACCGACGCCGCGTCGTACTTGGCCTCGAGGTACGCGCGCGCGTCCACGCCTTCGGGCGGAATGGTGGGATCGAGCTCAAAGGCGCCGTAGCGCCAGGTCACCTCGGCGGCCTCCGCGCCCAACTCCTTCAGTGCTGCTCGCCAGCGCTCCGCGCCGACATGGCACCATGGTCACACGATGTCGGACCAGATCACGACCTCGATCATAGCCTGTCTCCTGTGGTGCGGGTCTCCGAACACATCTCATTCAAGGACGTGAGTATCTCCCCGGGTCGGACGAACGGTGAGACGCTTCAACGAGTCGGTCACGCGATCGACCACCCGAGGCGTCGCGCCATCCGTGGCGAGCCGACGGCCGCTCATCGGTTAGGTTCGATGAGCACCTTCAGGCAGTCGCCCGGGCAAGCTGCCGTGCTGAAGGCCTCGCCGATCTCCTCGAGCCCGTAGCGGTGCGTGATCATGTCCTGCACCTGCACTGTGCCCCGGCGGAGCAGTTCCAGGGCCTGCCGGCTGTCCAGCGGCGCGGCGCCGTAGCAGGTCCGCAGGCTCACGTCGTTGCGCCAGAAGGGGTTGAAGTCCACGGCGATCGTCTCGCCCGGCTGGCCGACGGCGAAGAAGAGCACGGTTCCGCCGCGGTCGACGCTGCGCAGGGCCGCCGCGGCCGCGCCGGCCGCGCCGGTGCAGATGACCACTTTGTCGGCCAGGCGGCCGTCGTGCTCCATGAAGCGGCTCGGCACGTCTTGGGCGGCGGGGACCACGAGGTCCGCGCCCGCCGCCCGCGCCATCGCGAGCCGGTGATCGTCCACGTCGGAGATCGCGACCGTGCCCGCCCCCAGGGCCTTGGCCAGCTTCACGAACAGGATGCCGGCCAGCCCCGCGCCGTAGACGAGCACGCTCTCTCCCGGCGCGAGGCCAATGGTGCGCAAGGCGCGCACGACCGTGGCCAGGGGTTCGACGAAGGTCCCCGTCTCGTAGGAGACCTCGTCGGGGAGCTTGAGGATCCCCGTGCGCACGCTCCTGCCCGTGACCCGGAGAAACTGCGAGAAGCCCCCCGGAGCGAAGTTGTTGACCTCCTGGAACGTGCGACAGGCGGTCTCGTGGCCGCGCAGACAGGGAAGGCACTCCCCGCACGGGACGTGGTGGGTGGCGACCACTCGGTCGCCGACCTCCAGCCACGTGACATCCTCGCCCGCCTCGACGATGTCCCCGGTGACCTCGTGGCCGAGGACCAGGGGGGCGCGCTTGATGCGGTACCACTCCATGAGGTCGGAGCCGCAGATGCCGCTGGCCCTGACCTTGATGAGCACGTCGCCGCGCCCCACCTCGGGGATGGCCTGCTCCTCGACGCGCACGTCGAGGTTGCTGTAGTACATCCCTACTTTCATGAACCTTTGAGATCCTGGTAGAGCTCGTAGGCCTCCTCGGCCGCCATATTCTCGTGCACGACCTTGCGCACGGCCTGGATCATGGCCACCGGGGCGTCCGACTGAAAGACGTTACGCCCCATGTCCACGCCGGATGCGCCGCGGTCGATGGCGTCGCGGGCCATCTGCAGCGCGGCCAGCTCGTCGAGCTTCTTGCCGCCGGCGATGACGATGGGCACCGGGCAGGCGGCCGTGACCTTCTCGAAGTCATCCACGTAGTAGGTCTTGACGACGGCCGCCCCCAGCTCGGCGAGGATGCGCGAGGCGAGGCCGATGTAGCGGGCATCGCGCGTGAGCTCCGTGCCGACCGCCGTCACCCCGAGGACAGGGATGCCGTAGCGGTTGCAGGCGTCGACCATGCTGGTCAGGTTGATGACGGATTGGGTCTCGCAGGTCCCCCCGATGAAGACCTGCACCGCGACGGCGCTCACGTTGAGTCGCAGGGCATCCTCCACGTCCACGGCGATGCGCTCGTCGGAGAGATCCTTGAGGATGGAGGGTCCGCCCGAGGCGCGCAGGACCACCGCGTTGGGGGACTCGGGGTTGATGAGCGTGCGCAGCACGCCCCGGGTACACATGAGCGCGTCGGCGAAGGGCGCCAGCGGGCTGATGGTCACGTCGATGCGCTCGAGACCCGTGGTCGGCCCCTGGAAGTAGCCGTGATCGAAGGCGAGCATCACGGTCTTGCCGCTGGTGGGGTCGAAGATGCGCGCGAGGCGGTTCTTCATCCCCCAGTCGTAGCTGCCCGACCCTTTGAGGAAGTAGCCGCAGTTCTGCTGGGGGGTGTCGAGGTGGTACTCCTTCGTCTTGGCGGAGGTGTCCAGCTCTGGCATAGGGAAGCCTCCTTGGAACGATCGACGGACGAGTGTCGCGGCGGGAGTGTCGCGACCGTACAGACTCTAGAGTCCGGTTCCGACGCCCGTCAAGCCGGACCAGCCCGGGCGCCGGCAGCGGCGGACGACCGACACTCCTCCTCGTCGGAACGATTCACGGCACGTTCCACACGGGCGTGCCGACCGGTGCGTGATCGTACAGCCAGATGGCACTGACGTTGGCCAGGCGCGTGCAGCCGTGCGAGAAGTTGCGCGGGAAGCGGCTGAGCAGGTGCGGTTCGTTGGTGCCGTGGATGGCGTACGGCGAATGGTATGACATGATGCGCGCCCCGTACGGGCCGCCCGGCCACATGCCCTTGGCGTAGATGCGGAAGTGGCCCGTGGGCGTGGGCAGCGACGGCCGGCCGATGACGCAGGGGAAGGACTTCACCTCACGGCCGTACGAGAAGAAGTAGAGCCGGTATTGCGACTTGTCGACGACGACGATGCGCTTGGCGCCGACCGGCACGTTGTACGGGTTCGGCGGGCGGACACTGACGCGCCGCACGCCGGAGGCGCCGGCGGTGTGCCCTTCGTCAGCCGCCATGATGACGCGGAAGGACTGGGGACCAAGGCGATCCGCGCGCCAACGCGGCGTCGCGCGCGAGTCGGCATTCAGTCTCACAGACCGCCACTCGACCCAAGCGCCCTCACGCCGCATCTCGATCGACGCCGTGGCGCCGGGGTGCGCCGGTTCGACCTTCACCTCGAAGCGCGCGAGCCCACCCCTGTAGACCGCCCCGGTGGCAGAGAAGCTGATGCGCGGTCGCACCGACACCGTGGCCTCAGCTGACGCCGGGAGCCATTGCGCGTCGCCGAAGAACTCGACCCGATAGATGGTCGTCGCGCGCGGAGACACTTGATATGTGACCGCGCCCGTCGCCTCCGTCACCAGAGAGGCCACCGCAGTGAAGCCGGCGATCCCGGCGACTCCGCGGCTGAGTTGCAGCGCTGCCCCGGGAATGCCGAGGCGCGCGGTCAGTCGCGCCGGCCGGCCGAAGGTCACCGTGTCCGGGTCGACAGTCAACACCAACGCAGGCGTCGCCGAGGGGGTCGGCTCGGGTTCCGCGGCGCTCGCCGGGCCGGCCGCCGAGACCACGCCCGCGGCACCCGCGACGAGACACGCGACGGCGATGGCCGCCAGACGTACAAACGTCGACCTCGTGCCCACGATCCTCCTCCTTCATTCGCCTGGCGGCATTGTCGCACAAGGAGGACGTCGCCTGACAGGGAGGCTCCGGGCGATCCTCATGTCGGCGCCTACAGCGGCCTGACGGGCACGCAGATGCTCACGATGCACGTGTGCTCCGGGTGCTCGTTCGCATCGTTGTGATACTGCTCGTAGCAGACGCCGTCGGCTGGCTGGTAGCCGCTGTCCGGCAGCCAGCCACTGAACACGGCGTCCCAGGCGTCGCCGTACTGCTCGACGTCCAACTCGAACCGGGCGAAGGCGTAGGTGCCGCTGGCGATGGTCATCTTGCCGATCTCCCCGTCCACCCTCGTGTCGTCCGGCACGCTGACACCGACGCTGATCCGGAGCTTGTCGGCGTCGGTCACGGCGGGGTCGTCGTGATAGACGGTGACCATCTTCGTCGCCGGCCCCAGCAGCCCGCGCGGACCGGCCCACTGCATGAGCCTGCCGAAAAGCGCGCCGAAGAGTTCCCCGTCACCCTGATACGGACCTGTGTGACGGATGTACGCCACGGTGAACGCCGGCTCCTCCCGGACCTCTATCTGTGCCTCGAGCTTGCCTTGCTCTGCCATGATGACCCTCCAGGTCCGTGGATGACGTGCGCCGTCAGCGTAGACCGGGGAGACCTCCCATGCTTTGCGTATCTTGCGCGCCGATTGACGATCCTTGCCGTCTTGCGCGTGCTCCAGGTCCCCGCCGGGCCCCCGTGCCGCCCTCGACCGCCGCCACTCGCTGGCGCTCACGCCGAAGGTGTCTCTGAAGGCGCGGGCGAAGGGAGCCGACCCGGAGAACCCGCACTCCAGGGCGATCGCCGTGATCGGCCTCCGGGGATCGGCGACCAACTGAAGAGCGGCGCGTTCCACACGAAGCCTGCGGACGTAGTAGCTGAGCGTCTCCCCGACCATGGCGCTGAAGATGCGGTGGAAGTGGAACGGCGAGAACCCGGCGACCCCGGCAAGCTCGGGAAGCGTGAGGGAGCCGCCCAGGTTCTCGTCGATGTGGTCCATCACCCGGTTGATGCGGGCGATGTACTCTGTGCGGGGCGCGTCCATCGGTCGACCAGCTCCCGTCCGAGGTCTTGGCGGGAGTCTACGAGATGATCGGCCGCGGTACACACACGAGCGCACGCCACGGAGGCCCGGCGACTCCCGCGTCCACGGTGGCGACCGCTGAGAGCCGGCCTGGCGATCGCCGGGCCCCGGTCAGTCGATGGTGAGGGCGCAGAACGCCTCGACCCTGCGGGTCTCGCCAGCCACGACAAGATCGTCCCTCGGCTCGACGACCGTGCCTGGCTGCGCGTACATGAAATCCTGCCCGGCGCGCTTGACCCCCACGACGGTGATGCCGTACTTCGTGCGCACACCGGAGTCCTCAAGCGTCTTGCTCCACGTCTCGCGAGGCGCAGTCGTGCGCGCGATGGCGAAGCCGCCCTCGAACTCCAGGTACTGCGTCATGCCGCCGACGATCAGGTGAGCCACCTGCTCCCCCACCGACGCCTCAGGATAGAAGACGCGATGCGCGCCGACTCTCTCGAGGATCTCACCGTGCTTGCGGCTGATGGCCTTGGCCCAGATGATCCCCACCCTGGCCTCCGCCAGTGAGAGCGTGGTCAGGACGCTCGCCTCGATATCCTGCCCGATGGCCACGACGGCGTGCTCGAAATCGCGGACGCCGAGCTGCTCGAGCACCTCGTCATCCGTGGCGTCGGCCTGGACGACATAGGTGAACTCGTCGGCGTATCGCTGCACGAGGATCGGGTCGGCGTCGACCGCAAGCACCTCACGGCCCTGGCGGATGAGCGACGACGCGACCGCCGATCCGAAACGGCCCAAGCCGATGACGAGGACCGCCGAACTGGCGTGTCTGCGCTTGAGCAAGTGCCTATCCAATGATCGGTCGCTCCTCCGGAAGACGATACGCGCGGTGCCGGTACCGCAGGGCCAGCGCCGACGCCATCGTGACGGTACCCACGCGGCCGAGGAACATCAACCCCATCACCACCACTTGGCCGGCGGGCGGCAGCTCATGGGTGATCCCGGGGCTGAGGCCCGTCGTACCGAAGGCCGAAAGCACCTGGAAAAGGATCAGATCCAGAGAGTAGTCGGTGACCAGCAGCAGGACCATGGTGCCGATCGCCACCGCGCCGAGGGCGAGCAGCGCGACGGTGACGGCCTGGCGCTGCGTGTCGACGGGCAAGGCGCGGCGGCCGATGGCGACCTCGCGCTCGCCCCGCACCTCAGACCAGAGGACGGCGGCGAGCACGATGAAGGTGCCGACCTTGAGCCCCCCCGATGTGCCGGCGCTGCCGCCGCCAATGAACATCAGGACGTCGTACATCGCCCAGGTCTCATGCGTGGCCAATGCGTAGTCGAACGTACTGAACCCGGCCGTGCGCACGGTGATGCCGCCGAACAGAGAGTTGCCCAGCTTGTCTCCCAGCGACATCGGGCCGAGCGTGCCGGGATTGCTCCACTCGAGGAGCGCGACGCCGATCGTCCCGAGGACGAGGAGGAGCACGTAGCCGAACATCGTCACTCTGGTGTGCATCGACCACCCGCCGGGGCGACGCCAGTGGCGGCTGACCTCATGGAACACCGGGAAGCCCACGCCGCCCGCGACGATGAGCAGCATCATCGGCGTGAGCACCACGAAGTCGCCGGCGAACCCGACGAGGCTGTCGCTGAAGAGCGCGAACCCCGAGTTGTTGAACGCCGACACGCTGTGGAAGACCCCATACCAGACGGCGCTGCCCAGCTCGTAATCGTACGTGGTGTAGAACCGGACTCCGAGCACCACCGCCATGACGGCCTCCAGCGCCAGCATCGTGACGGCGATCGTCTTGATGACGCCCTTGATCGCGCCGACGTTGAGAGCGTGCGACTCCGTCTGCACCACGAGCGAGCTGCGCAGCCCGATGCGGCCGGTGACGAGCACCGCCATGAGCGTGGCGAGCGTCATGATCCCGAAGCCGCCGATCTGCACCAGCAGGAGGATCACGACGTGGCCGAATGGGCTCCAGTAGGTCGGCGTGTCGACGACCGTGAGCCCCGTGATGCAGGTCGCGGACACGGCGGTGAAGGCGGCCGTGAGCAGCGGGGCGGACTGGCCCGGAACGGCGCGCGCCCAGGGGGTGAGCAGCAACAGCGTGCCGATGATCGCCGCCGTCACGAACGCGAGCGGGATGAGCCGCACGGGGTAGTTGAGCGCTCTCAGCACAACGCCTCCGGTGGGGTCGCGGACGCCGTGGAGCGTGCACAGCAGGCGACGAACAGCGTGCCGGACGCCGGGCACGCAGCGGCCCGTCGCCTGGACGCGGTCCAGTCTACAATGGACGTGCTTGGGACCGCCTGCCGCGCGCTCCTGTGATCCCGTCCTGCCGCAACTCCCGTGTGTTCGGATCAGCCGGACGCAGAGCCGGTTGCCGGCGTCATCTCGACCGGCGACGATTACTTCGATACTGTGGGGCTGCGCTTGGCGAAGGCAAGAGCGTGACACCCGCGGCTCTTCGAGCCGCTGTCGTCAGCCTGTCGGCTGCCCTCCTGAGTTCGATTCGAACAAGCCGGCCGGCGACGTGACTCCGACCTCGACCCCCCGAAATGGAGGGGAAATGATTACTGACGCCAACGACGACGCGATGAGCTTCGTCGATCTGGGCCTGCGACCCGAACTTGTGAACGCGCTGTCCAAGCTGGGCTACGAAGAGCCGACTCCCGTTCAGCGCGAGGCGATCCCGCCGCTGCTCCAAGGGCGAGACCTGCTCGGCCAGGCTCCGACCGGGACGGGGAAGACCGCCGCCTTCGCCCTGCCTCTTCTGCAGCGTCTGCCGGAAGGCCGCGGGAGTCGTGGTCCGGCGGCCTTGGTGCTGGTGCCCACGCGCGAACTGGCGATCCAGGTCTCGGAGGCCATCCACCGGTATGGCCGTGACCTTGGGGCGCGCGTTCTGCCCATCTACGGAGGACAGCCGATCGGCCGTCAGCTGTCGGCGCTCCAGCGCGGCACAGATGTCGTCGTCGCGACGCCCGGCCGGGCTCTCGACCACCTTTCCCGCGGGACGCTCGACCTGAGTGATGTCGGGATGGTGGTCCTCGATGAAGCGGACGAGATGCTCGACATGGGATTCGCGGAGGACCTCGAAGGCATCCTCGGCGCCGTCCCCGAGGTGCGTCAGACGGTGCTCTTCTCGGCGACCATCCCCGCGCGTATCGCGCACATGATGCGCAGCCACCTGCGTGAGCCGGTGCGGATCCAGATCGGGCTCGAGATCGCCGCCGCCGGCGACGCGCCGCTGGTGCGGCAGGTGGCCTACGTGGTCCAGCCGCCGCACAAGGCCGCCGCCCTGGGGCGCGTGCTGGATGTGGAGGCGCCTGAGGCCGCCCTGGTCTTCTGCCGCCGGCGGGTGGAGGTCGACGAGCTCACGGAGACGCTCAACGGGCGCGGCTACCGCGCGGAGGCACTGCACGGGGGCATGAACCAGCAGCAGCGCGATCGCGTCATGGCGCGGCTGCGCAGTGGCGCGGCCGATCTCATCGTGGCGACCGATGTCGCCGCGCGAGGGCTCGACATCGGCCCGCTCACGCACGTGGTGAACTACGACATGCCCGCGTCTCCCGACGCGTACGTCCATCGCATCGGTCGCGTCGGTCGGGCCGGGCGCGGCGGAGTGGCGGTGACCCTCATGCATCCTCGGGAGCACCGCATGCTCAAGACCATCGAGCGCGCCACCAAGCAGCGCATCCTCATCGAGAAGGTGCCGTCGGTCGCGGATCTGCGCGCGCGCCGACTGGGGCTGCTCGCCGACGCGCTGCGCGAGAGCATCCTCGAGGACGAGCTCGATCACATGCGCGTCGTGGTGGAGTCTCTCTCCGAGGAGTTCGACCTCATGGAGATCGCGCTTGCCGCGGTCAAGCTCGCCCACGAGGCCAATGGGGTCGTGGCCGACGAGGAGGAGATCCCGGAGATCCAGCCGATGCGCGAGGATCGCGGCAAAGGCGCCATGCCGCCGCGGCGCGGCAATCGCGCGACCGGGGTGCCGATGACGCGGGTGTTCATCGGCGCCGGCCGGACGGCGCGGGTCCGGCCCGAGGACATCGTCGGCGCGATCACCGGGGAGTCGCGTCTGAGCGGACGCGACGTCGGGTCCATCGAGATCGCCGAACGCTTCACCCTGGTTGAGGTCCCCTCCGCGGCGGCCGACGAAGTCATCGCCGCCCTCCGAGGGACCACCATCAAGGGCAAGAAGGTCGCGGTCCGGAGAGAGGGTCAGAAGCCGCGGACGCGGGAGACGTCGTAGGCGCCGGCGCCGTCGGATCCACACGTTGCGTCTTCAATGTGAGACAGCCTCTGGCGGCGCTTGCATCGCCGACGGTCTGGTCTAGGGTGCACTGAGAGGAACCACGGCCGGTGGCCGCCATCGTTCGCGCCCGCCGCCCGCCGCTCCCCGTCCACAGCGGAAAAGGAGAGGCACGTGACGATCATTCTTGACGGCGGGTCCCTGACGGTCGACAAGCTGGTGCGCATCGCGCGGACTGGCGAAAAGGTGGAACTCGCCGCCGCGGCAGTCGAGCGCATCCGTGTCTGCCGCGAGATGCTCGAAGACAAGATCAAGGCGCGCGAGATCATGTACGGCACGAACACGGGCATCGGCGAGTTCAGCGAGATGGTGCTCGACGACGAGCAGGTGCAGCAGTTTCAGCGCTACCTGGTCTACAACCACTCAGCCGGCATCGGCGAACCGGCGCCCATCGAGACGGTCCGCGCCGCCATGGCCGGACGCATCAACGTCCACGCCCACGGCAACTCCGGCAACCGGCCGGAGATCACCCTGACGCTCGTCGAGATGCTCAACCGCGGCGTCACGCCGATCATGTGCCAGAAGGGCTCGGTGGGCGCTTCCGGCGACCTCGCCCCCATGGCCCAGATGGCCCTTGTGCTGATGGGCGAGGGCGAGGCCTTCTATCAAGGTGAGCGTCTTCCGGGGCGTGTGGCGCTCGAGCGCGCCGGCATCCCCGTCCCGGGGCTGCAAGCGCGCGACGGGCTCGCCACCATCAACGGGTCCAATGTGCTCACGGCCATGAGCGCGCTGCTCTGTCACGACGTGGATCGTTGGCTGCGGCAGGCCGAGATCGCCTGCGCCATGTCCCTCGAGGCGCTGCTCGCCAATCTCAAGCCTTACAGCGCCAAGCTCCACGAGCTGCGCGGCTTCGCCGGCGCGATCCGCAGCGCCGCGGCCATCTCGAAGTGCATCGCCGAGAGCGATCTCGCGACCGGCAAGATCAAGACGAAGGTCCAGGACGCGTACTCCATGCGGTCTTCTCCGCAGGTCATCGGCGCGGCCCACGACGCGTTGGCGTTCGCGCGCTCGCAGGTCGAGATCGAGCTTAACGGCGTCGGCGACAACCCGATCTTCGTCCCTGAGGAGAGGCTGACGCTGACGGGCGCGAACTTCCAGGGCACGCCCGTCAGCCTGCCTATGGAGCTCGTGGGGCAGTCCGTGACCATGGTCAGCGTGCTTTCCGAGCGCCGCCTCAACCGGCTGGAGAACCCGGCGCTCAGCCAGGGTCTCCCCGACTTCCTCACGCCCAACCCTGGCTTCTACTCTGGCCTCATGCTCAGCCAGTACGCCGCCGACTCGCTCATCGTGGAACAGCGGCTCCTCTCGGCGCCGGCGTCCACGATGTCCATCCCGGCGGCGGCCGACCAGGAGGACTTCGTGTCCATGGGCATGAACACCGCCCTCAAGAACCGTCAGATCCTCGACAACGGCAACGGCGTCCTCGGCATCGAGTTCATGGCCGCCGCCCAAGCGCTCGACTTTCGCGAGTTCACGCCTGGCAAGGGCGTGCGCGCGGCGCACGAGGTGATCCGTCGCCACGTCGACCATCTCGACATCGACCGTCCGCTGTACCCGGACCACAACGCGATGATGGCGCTGGTCGCCTCCGGCGAGATCCTCGAGGCCGTCGAGGCTGCCGTGGGGCCGCTCCACTGACGCCGGTCACCGTTGCGCCTCCCGGCGACGCCTCAGGCGCTACACCTCGGCGTCGAGAACCCGGTCGATCCAGCCGAGTCCGGCGATGCCGGTGGGGAAGCCGCAGGTCGTGAAGGCCAGGATGGCGACGTGGCGGATCTCCTCGGGCGAGGCGCCGGCGGCCAGCGCCTTCCTGGCGTTGGAGCGCACCGCGCCTTCGGAGGAGGAGCCGATCGCCATCCCGAGCTTCACGAGCCGCATGGTGCGCTCGTCGAGTGGCCCCGCGCCGTCTGCGGCCTCACCGAGGCCGTCCAGCGCGGCAGCGACGTCGGGGAAGGTGGCACGGAATCCGACGTACACCTTGGGGAGATGCTCCTGGGTCATGTCGTGACCTCCTTGCTCTGTGCGTAGCGCCTCGCCATCTCCCTGAGCGGCGTGGCGACGATGTGCGATGCCTGGCCGGCAGCGCCGAACTGCTGGTAGCGCTCGACGCAGAGGTCCCTCGCCGCCAGGCGCGCCTCCTTCAGGAAGACGCGGGGATCGAATGTCGAGGGCGCGGTCGCCATGGCGCGGCGCATCGCTCCCGCCATGGCGAGTCGGATGTCTGTGTCGATGTTGACCTTGCGCACGCCGTGCCGGATCCCCTCCTGGATCTCCTCCACCGGCACGCCATACGTCTCCTTCATCTCGCCGCCGTATTGGCGGATGATCGCGAGCAGTTCCTGGGGCACGCTCGACGAGCCGTGCATCACGAGGTGCGTGTCGGGCAGCTTCGCGTGGATCTCCTTGATCCGGTCGATGGCGAGCACTTCGCTGGTCGGGCGCGTGGTGAACTTGTACGCGCCATGGCTCGTGCCGATCGCCACGGCGAGCGCGTCCACGCCGGTGGCGGCGACGAACTCCGCCGCCTGGTCGGGATCGGTCAGCATCTGTTCGCGGGTCAGTCTGCCCTCGGCGCCGACGCCGTCCTCCTCGCCGGCTTCTCCGGTCTCCAGCGATCCCAGGACGCCGAGCTCGCCCTCCACGCTGACGCCGACCGCATGCGCCCGGTCCACGACTGCCCGTGTCGTCGCCACGTTGTAGGCGAAGCTCGCGGGCGTCTTGGCGTCCTCCATGAGCGAGCCGTCCATCATGACGCTCGTGAACCCCGATTCGATCGCCGACTGACAGACAGACGGGCTCGAGCCGTGGTCGAGATGGACGGCGACCGGAAGGCTCGGCCAGGTCTCGACCGCCGCGGCGAAGAGTCCGCGCAAGAAGGCGTCCCCGGCGTACTTGCGCGCGCCCGCGGACCCCTGGAGGATGACCGGGCTGTCGGTGGCCGCGGCCGCCTCCATGATCGCCTGGATCTGCTCCATGTTGTTCACGTTGAACCCGGGGATGCCGTAGCCGTTCTCCGCGGCGTGGTCGAGCAGCTGTCTCACGGTGACGAGTGCGATGGTCTCCTCCTCTGTTCGCCGGTCCCTGGCTAGCGGCCCGCGCCGCCGCGGCCCACGGCGCCCGCCTCGGCGCCCGCGCGGATGGCCGCGATGGCGGCGGCGTAGTCGCTCTGGGAGAACACGGCGCTGCCTGCGACGAACACCTCGGCGCCGGCTTCCGCGATCGCGGCGACGTTGTCGGGCTTGACCCCGCCGTCGATCTCCAAGTCGATGTGGCGGCCGGTCTCGGCCGCGAAGCGGTCGAGCAGCGCGCGACAGGCGCGGATCTTGGGCAGGGCGGATTCGATGAAGCTCTGGCCGCCGAAGCCGGGGTTGACCGACATGAGCAGCACGAAGTCGAGGCGGTCGAGGACGTGGTCGAGCCACGCCAGCGAGGTTGCCGGGTTGAGCGCCAGGCCGGCCCTGGCGCCACGTTCGCGCACGAGCGCGAGCGAGCGGTCGACGTGCTCGCTGGCCTCGGGGTGGAAACTGATCCAGCCGGCACCCGCCTCGGCGAACGCGCAGATGAGGGAGTCGACGGGCTTGACCATCAGGTGGACGTCGATCGGCACGCGCGCGTGCGGCTTGAGCGCTGCGCACACCAGCGGACCCACGGTGAGCGCCGGGACGTAATGGTTGTCCATCACGTCGAAGTGCAGGAGGTCGGCGCCGGCCTCCTGCACCGCGTGCACCTCTTCACCGAGACGTGCGAAGTCCGCGGACAGAAGGCTCGGGGCGATACAGATGCTCATCGGGGGCTCTCCCAGTCGGTCGCGTGGTCGTCCGTTGCCGTGGTCCTCGGGGAGAGTTCCTCAGCCATGGATGTCTCCTTGCGGCGAACCTCGGACACGTACAGAATATCAGGGTCGGCGGCGGCTGCCGCTATTCGCCGCCGACCAGGGCGTCCTCGAAGTCTTGTCCATCGATCCGCGAAAGGAGTGGCCACATGCCGACGTCGAAGGTCGACATCCGGGCGCGACAGGAGCCGATCCGGCAGCACTATCGGGACGACCCCGCGGGCGCCGTTGAAGTGCTGCGTGTCCACGGCAGCAGCAGCGATCTCGCCGACCCACTGCATTGTGTCGTCACGCCGGAATCGGCGCCCGAGGCCCTGCTTCGCGCCGGGGCGCACCCCGCCGTCGGCGGCGACGGCGACGTGCCCTGTTCCGGCGAGCTGCTGCTCGCCGCCCTGGCGGCCTGTCAGGAGACCACCCTGCGCATGGTCGCGGCGAACATGGGCATCGACCTCGAGAAGCTGGAGATCTCGGTCGAGGGAGACTGGGACCCGCGGGGCACGCTGGCCATGGGCAAGGAGTTCCCCATCGGCATCACCGCCGTACGCGTCCACACGCATGTGGTCGTGCGCGGGGACGAGCGTGAGGAACGCGCCCAGAGGCTGCTGCGCAGCGCCGAGCGCTACTGCGTCGTCCTCAGCACGCTGCAAGCAGGCGTCCCCGTCGCATCCACCTTCATCCTGGAGAGCCTCGAGTGATCAGCCCAGCAGGACGTCCGCCATGCGTCCGGCCATGGTCAGAGGCCGACGTGCGGACCTCCTCGGACTGCTGCGCTTCTCCGACGGCGTCGGCATGGCCGGTGGCCACGAAGACGGGCGGGTGGCCGGGCGCAATAAGGTCGACGTAGCGGCGCATGGCATCGACGGTCGAGGTGAACACGTGCGCCCCGATGACCATGAGACCGACGGTCCTCGGGGTGAGCCACCTCTCGGTCATGTAGCGATCGTTGGTGGCGTCCATGAACGCCTTCATCTGCGCGCTCACGTTGGAGAAATGGATGGGCGTGGCCAAGGATGAGGGCATCGGCAGCCCACACTCTGTCGAGCACCGCCTCCAGTTGTTCCTCTGCGCTGGTACGCGTCTGCTGGCCTGCCTCGGGCGCATTGAGGCTGATGGGCAGGTCGCAGATCAGGATGGTCTCGCTGCTCACGCCGCGACGCTCGAGCTCCTGTGTGGCCACACCGACCGCGAACACGGTGTTGCCGGTGCGGCGCGGGCTGCCGACCAGTGCGACGACCCTCGGACCTGGATTCATGGCACAACCTCCCTCTGAGGCAACGACCAGGCAGTCAAGACGAGGATTCCCTCAACCAGCCTTCTCGTCACATCGTCGTGATGGTTCCCCGCGACGCTGACGATGTGCGCGCCTCCGCCCGTCTCGTCGCCCAACGGTTTGTGGCCCGCCGGCGCGCGACATATCTGCGTCACGGCGCGCAAGCGCACGTTTCTGGCTGGGACAGAGCGAAGGAGGACGGCGATCATGACGGGTCCGATCGACGCGGTGATAGCGTGCCACAATGCCTTCCGACAGGACATGGCCGGCATCGACGACGCGGCGCTCGCCGCGGCGCGCGGCGCGCCAGGGCTCTCCGCGACGGTGGAGCGCTTCCGCTTCCTCAACGAAGTACTGGTGTGGCACGCCCGCGGGGAGGAATTGGCCATCTTCCCGGCCGTGGAAGAGGTGGCGCCTTTGGTGGCCGAAGCCTACGAGAAGGACCACCGTGGCCTGGACGCCGCTTTCGACGCCTTGAACGACGCGGTGGTCGCCGGCGACGTCCTGCAGACGGCGCGCGCCAGCGCTGCCTTCAAGTTTCATCTCGACATTCACCTGTTCAAGGAGGACACGCACCTGTACCGCATCGTCAGGGAGCGCGTCTCCCTGCCCGACCAAGGCAAGGCGCTCGGTCTCATGTCCGGCACGGTCCCACAGGAGCGATTCCCCGAAGTGATCGCATGGATGTTCCCGTTGATAGGCGACGACGACCGCGAGAACATGGTCCGCATCTGGCAGATGGTGATGCCCGCAGAAGTGTTCGCGGGAGCCAAGGGCCTCGTCCGGCAGGCGGTCGGCGACGACTGGGCGGAGCTCACGCGGCGCATCCCCGATCTGGATGCCTGAGAACGAGCCGTGACTCCCTGGGGCTCTGGGCCGATCCCCCCAGCCGGCACGGACACGAGGGCCGGCGATGAAGTCGCCGGCCCCCCGTGCCCGTGGCCCACATGATGCGTCGCGGCCGAGAGGGCGGGCCGAGCCTGTCGGCGGCGCCCGGCGAGGTGCCGGTCAGTCGCCGGTCAGGGCAGGAGCGGCGTGATCGTCAGCCTCGCGACGGGGCCACTCCAGCCGTACATGGCCGGGTCGATGTCCGCACCGCCCTGGATGCCCATGTGGTTGCGGATACGCTGGTGGGTCGCATCACGCATCATGCCGCCGAAGGGCGGGCCCGGAACGTAGGCGGCCATCTCGTTGTTGGCCTCGGTGCCGGCGTCGCGCGCCATGAGGTCGTGGGTCCGCGCGCTCAACCCGCTGAGGAGCACGCTGTTCACGCCCGCGAAACCGTCGTTCGTCTGCACAAGCATGGTGGCCAAGGACAGACGCGAATCGCGCGGCGAGCGGACGGTGACGGTGACGGAGGCTCCGGGCAGGATCGGGCCGGCGGTCTGCACGTCGAACACATTGCGCGAGTACGTGGCGCGCATCACTGCGGGGCCGTTGTTGCCGTCTTCGGCGATCATGCGCAGCTCCTCGCTGGCGTACCGTTGTGTGCGGAACAGGCGGTAGTCCTCGTTGTGGGAGATGAAGACAGGCGGCGACAGGATCTGGTGTGCGGTGAGATTCTCGATCTTGACCTGGTACATGGCCGCGTTGCCCCCGGCCGAGGCGGCGGCCGCCGACAGCAGGAACACCGCGAGCAGCAGCAGCAGGGCGAACGTGGATCTGACAATGGTATACGGACGCATGGCGGCACCTTCCCTCTGGGCTCTGCTGCCGTCCTCCCCGATCAGGCGAGCGCCGACAACAGACTCGCTTGAGAGCGTTCGGCCGGATCGATCGGTCCGCCCGCGCTCTCCTGACGCTGAGACGGTACCCGCGCGATGTGGCCTGCGGCTTGCGCGACCCTTACGAAATGAGGAACGTCGCTTTCCGACGTCATTCTGAAGGGTTCGCCGAGCAGGCCCCATGGTACTGTTGAAGCGACTTCATCGCGCCACTTCCAAGGGGTGTCACGTGGCACAGTCCATCCTCATCGTGGAGGACGAACCGAGCATCGCCGAGGTCGTCAGCGTCTACCTCCGCCGCGCCGGGTACGAGGTGCGCGTCGTCGGCGACGGGCTCGCGGCGCTCGCCGAGCTGGAGCGTCGCCAGCCCGATCTGATCATTCTCGATCTGATGCTGCCCAAGCTCGGCGGCCATGAGGTCACGCGCCGGGTCCGCGCCCGCGGCGATACGCCGATCATCATGCTCACGGCGCGCAAGAGCGAGGTCGACCGGATCGCAGGACTCGAGATGGGCGCTGACGACTATGTCGTCAAGCCCTTCAGCGCCCAGGAACTGGTGAGCCGCGTGCGCGCCGTGCTGCGGCGCGCGAGCGGCGCGGCGACGAGCGACGCCGACGAGATCCCCCTCGATTTCGGCGATCTGGTCATCGATCCCGTGGCGCACACGGTCACGGTCCGCGGTGACGAGCGTGCGCTGACGGCCAGGGAGTTCGACCTTCTCCTTGCCCTGGCCAGGCGCCCGCGCGCAGTGCTCAACCGCGACACCTTGCTGGAACGTGTGTGGGGGTCGGCGGACTACATCGATCCGAGCACGGTCACGGTGCACGTGCGGCGCGTGCGCGCCAAGATCGAGGACGACCCTTCCCAGCCACGGCACATCACGACAGTCTGGGGCGTGGGTTACCGGTTCGAGCCGTGAACGGGCCGCGGTCGCGGCGCCGCAGCGAGCCCTCATCGCCGCGGCTCATCGTCTTTGTCGCGGGCGCGCTGGTCGCGGTCGCCGCCGGCCTGCTGGTCTTCTCGCTGGTCATGCACCCGCCTCAGAACGACTTCGTCGCCATGGCGGGGTTCCTGGGGATCACCGCGTTCATCTCGATCGGTGTGGGCGTTGCGGCCTTTCGTCTTGGGTGGATGCGCCGTTCGCCCAAGCTCGTCTGGACGCTCATGGCGGGCTACCTGCTCGCCGGGGTCCTCACGTTTCTGAACGTCCTCGTGACGGCCCGTCTCATGTTCCTGAGCCGTCACGACCTCCTTCTCGCCACCGTGCTGCTCGTGTTCGCCGCCATCATCGCCGCCGCGCTCGGCTATCTGCTCTCCGGCAGCGTCGTCGCGGCGATCGCCAGGCTGAACCGGGCGGCACGAGAGGTGGCCGGCGGCGATCTCGACGTCGAGGTCCCTGTGGAGGGCTCCGACGAGGTCGCCGCTCTCGCGGCGAGCTTCAACGAGATGACCAGCCGGCTGCGGGAGGCCGAGCGGACGCGCCTTGAGGTCGAGGCCGCGCGTCGCGATCTCCTGGCCGCGGTCGGTCACGATCTGCGCACCCCGCTGGCGTCGGTGCGCGTCATCGTCGAGGCGCTCGCGGACGGCGTCGTCGACGATCCCGAGACGGTGGCGCGATACCTGCGCACCGCCCAGGGGCACCTCAACGCTCTCTCGCACCTCGTGGACGATCTCTTCATGCTGGCGCAGCTGGATTCGGGGGGCGTGGAACTGGAGCGGCAGCCGAACTCGATGACCGATCTGATCTCGGACACCCTGCAGTCGTTCTCCGTGCGCGCCGAGCAGCAGGAGGTCACGTTGCGCGGCGAGCCCGACGCCACTGTCGACGTCGCGATCTTCGATGCGCGTTCCATCGAGCGAGCGCTCGCCAATCTCGTGGAGAACGCCCTGCGCTACACGCCCCCCGGCGGCGAAGTCGTTCTGCGAAGCGCCGGCACGCCCGGCGGCTTGTCCGTGAGCGTGAGCGACACGGGCCCCGGGATCGCCGACGCCGATCTCCCCAGGGTCTTCGAGCGCTTCTACCGAGGCGAGGCCTCGCGCAGCCGAGCCACGGGGGGCAGCGGTCTCGGCTTGGCGATCGTCAAAGCAGTCGTCGAGGCGCACGCCGGCAGCGTCAGTGTCGAGACGGCGCGCGGCCGTGGCACGACGTTCTCGTTCGTCCTCCCCGTCTGACTACCCGCGCCGGACGGGGAGAGACCGCCCCTTACTTGGCGGCGTAGTGGGCCAGCGCCGCGCCTGTCGCGTCCCGCAGCCAGAGCTCGTCGCCTTCGATCGTGTACGTGGCGGTCTTGGGGAGCGCCGCCAGATACGCGGCCTCCTGCTTCATCAGATCCTCTGGCCCGGCCATCTTCGTCGAGACGATCTCCGCGGCGATCGACATCGCGTCGCCCGAGGTCGTGTAGGACGTCGAGTACTGGTTGATGCTCGCGTTGCCGGCCAGGCTGCCGTCGGTCCCGAACGTCGCGGTGATGGTGCTCGACGCCGCCAGCGACTGCAAGGCGCCCTTGCCGTTGTTGTACGCGAGTGCGTCCCACTCGGTGCCCTCGAGGGCGGTGGGCTGGACGGCCGCGTAGCGGACGAGCGTGCCGCCCTGGTCGTCCAGGAGCGTCAGCGCGTCGGCGGTCACGGTATACTCCGCCGCCTTCGTCAGCGCCGCGAAGTATGCCTGTTCCTGCGCCATCGCATCCTCCGGGCCCGCCATCATCGTCGCTGCCGGCTGTGCGATCGTGATGAGGTTCCCGGACTTGGTCTCGTAGGTCGCGTTGTACCGGTTCACGCCGCCGGAACCGGAGAGTTCGCCGGCGGCGAACGCGGCCGTGACTTCGGTCCCCTTCGCGGTGAGGACCGTCGTCACTCCTGCGATCTCGGTCGCCTTCCAGACCTTGCCCTCGAGCGCCTTGCTGTCGTCGGCGGTGGTGCCGCCCGAGCCGCCTGAGGAGCACCCGGAACTGACGAGGACCGCCAGGGCGATGACCCCGACGCCGGCGATCATCAGGACGAAGCGAGAGGAGATGCGGCTCACGGTGGAACCTCCGTGTCGACGGGGCCTTGTGAGGGCCCATGCAGGGGCGATGTCGGCTCCATTCTACGTCGCCGGTGGTAGTGCGGCGATGGCGGACTCGGTCATGAGGTCCGCGATGGTTTGGGGACCGGCTGATCTGGGCTATGGTGGTGGCATCCGCATCGATTGTGGCCGTCGGCCGTACGGGCTCATGGTGGCGATCTGAACGCAAACGAAGGAGCGCAGCGTGGAGAAGAAGACCAGGATCAGACGCAGAGGGTCTGTCGTCGCAGGGATGTTCGTGGCAGTCATGGTCGTGCTCACCGTGGCCGGCTGCGGGGGCTCCACTGCGACCACGCCCATCGCCCTCGCCGTCGCCTTCCGAAAGCAGCCTCGCCAGCCGACTTGCCGCTCTGAAGGCCTACAAGGCTCAAGTGCAGCCGATCGTCACGCAGCTCACCGCCACGGCGACCTCGTCTGCCGGCCGCGGTGAAGGGTCTGAACACGCGGCCGGACAGCACGTGGACGGCGGCCGCGGCCAACCTCACGGTGATCGCGACCGAGCTTGGCAGTGAGGCCGACAGTCTCGCGGCGCTCACCCCACCGTCCGCCCTCGCGCCCGTGCAGGCGACCGCGGTCAAGGCTATCCAAGACGCGCAGGCGGCGCTCACCAAGACGGCCGACGCCCTGAACAAAGGCGTCGTGACGTCGGCCACCAAGGTGGCCGCCATCCAGTCGCAGATGGAGAGCCTGAAGACGCAGATCTCCGGGTTGAGCGAGAAGGTCACGTCCGCTCTCGACAGCGTGACCCCATGACCCGACTCAGCGCCGGCGCTTAGGCGGTCCCCGCATACAGAGGGGCCCGGCTGCAGCCGGGCCCCTCGGAAACGGGGGGCTGCGCGGGGAGGACAAAGCCATGAGTGAGGATCGCCGACTCCGATCGTTCGCCGTGCTGGCCTGCTTGGCGGCGGGGCTGGCGCTCCTGCCGGCGCTCTTCTTGGCCTCCTGTGGAGGCGTAAGCCCCAACGCCAGGCCGAAGAGCGCGACGCCGTCCGCCGTGGCCACGCCGTCCGCCGCCATGCCGTCGCCGACACAGATCCTCGGGTTGTGGCAGCCTGGCACCGACTCGCAGACCCAGACCGCAGCTGTGGCCAAGGGATTCACCAGTGCACTGCAGTCGGAGGATTTCGCGGAGTCCAGTGTCTGGGCCAAGGACACGACCTTCGACATGTGGGCCGGGGACGAGCATGCGGTCGGCGTCAAAGCGGTGCGCAAGCTGTATGAGGAGGAGGCGGCGCTGGGCGCCTGGCAGGCTGGCAGTGTCCTCGTCGGCCCGGGCGTGGTGGCCTATGAGGGCCAATTCCTGCAGACGGGGTTCAGCTCGGCGGCCTTGGATCTCCTGGCCGTCACGGGCGGCAAGATCGTCCACGAAGAGGTCTTCCTCGACCGTCCATCGAGTGCCGAGGCCGTGCCTGCAAGGCACTGGGCGACCCCGCCATCGTCGGCCGATACTCTGGCCCAGACCAGGAAGACCGCGGCTGCGTACATCCAGGCCATCGACACCCACGACACCGCGGCGATCCAGGCCCTGCTGTCCAAGGACGTTCTCTTCTACGACACGGCACTGAAGCATGAGCAGCGCGGCCAGGCGCCCGTCATGAACTGGTGGGGCACCATGAAGCCAGTCGCGTTCCAAAGCATACCTGCCGCCTCCGTGATCGCCGGTCCCGGCTGGGCGGTCTCGCGCTGGACCGCGACCGGCGCTGGTGCCGACAGGCCCGGCGTCACGGTGCCGGGCGCAACGGTCATGGAGATCCGCGGCGGCAAAGTGGTCCGTCTTGCCCTGTACTACGACTCGATGACGCTGCCGCTGCACGACTGAGCCGGCAACTCGGGGGGCTTCCCGGCTACGCGAGCTGGATCGACCGTTTCGAGAGACCCAGGAAGTACCCCGTGATGGGCGTCACCGGGATAGCTCCGGGCTCGCCTGCGCCCATGGTGACGAACAGCGGCGCGAAGTGCTCCGTGCTGGGGTGGGCGTAGCGGGCCGACGGAACGCTGCGGAAGTCGGCGAGTCCATCGCGATCGCCGCACGCCAGAGTCTCCTCCGCCCAGTGGTCGAACTCCACCGACCATGCCGGTGGCGGCGCATCGCTGCGGAAGTCGGAGAGAAAGGGCAGGCCGTGGGTGAGGAACCCGCTGCCGATGATCAGCACGCCTTCGTCGCGCAGCGGGCGCAGACGCGCGCCGATGGCCAGCAACCGCCGTGGGTCGAGCGACGGCATGGACATCTGGAGCACAGGGACATCCGCCGCGGGATACATGACCAGCAGCGGCACGTAGGCGCCGTGGTCGAGGCCGCGCTCGGGTCGCTCGGCGACCATCTCGGCGGGCGCCAGCAGCTCGCGCACGCGGCCGGCGAGGTCCGGCGCAGCAGGCGCCGGATAGGTGGCCTGATAGTACCGCTCGGGGAACCCATAGAAGTCGTAGACGAGGGGGACGCCGTCGCGTGTCGCGCCCAGCGTCAGCGGCGCCGACTCCCAGTGCGCGGACACCATGAGGATGGCGCGCGGCTTGGGCAGGGCGCGCGCCCACGCCGCCAGTTGGGCGACCCACAGGCGGTCGTCCACGAGCGGCGGCGCGCCGTGGCCCAAGTAGATCGCCGGCATGCGGTCGCCGTGGATGCCGGCAGCGGCGACCTTCGTGACGGCTGCGGCCGTCGCCTCGATCTCCGCCTCGGTCGGCGGGGTGTCCGGTTGCCAAGGAGACCTGTTCACGCGAGACCTCATCGGTCGAGTGCGTCCGCATCCGGTCCGGGCATCACGATCCACAGCACGATATAGACGAGGATGCCCGGGAAGGCCGCGGAGGCGGCGGACCCGATGACGTAGAGGACGCGGACGAGCGTGCGCGACCATCCCAAGTAGTCTGCGATCCCTCCGCAGACGCCGCCGATCAGGCGCCTCCGGGATCGCGTGAGCCGGTGTTGTTGCTGCGTCTTCACGCTGTTCCTTCCCTCTGAGGCGGATCGAGCATGGCCCGGGGTGCGCTGAACCTGCGAGCTGCGCGATCGCGGGCTTTGGCGGCCGCGACCTGGCGGTCTCTGGCGGCAGCGGACGTCACAAGGTTCGCCAGCAGAGCCGAAGTGGCGGCGGTGACGTCCGCGACCGCCCGATCGAACACATCCCTGTTCGCCACCGACGGTCTGGGGAATCCGCTGACCTTCCTCACGTACTGGGTTGCCGCCGCCCGTATCTCGTCTTCGCTCGCGGGCGGCTCGAGATTGTAGAGCGTCATGATGTTCCTGCACACGGTGTCCACCTCCCTGTCGAACAGCAGATACCCAGAATGGGCGGCTTCGGCACGGCGGCGGAAGTCTGGCCGGGCGGCGTCTCGGCCGGCTCGCCTCGTGTGTCCCTACACCTCGATGGACCCTTCGCTGAACAGCACGCACTCCCCGCCGATCCATACGTTGACGACCGCACCGTCCTTCTTCTCGGTGCGCGCCTCCAGCACGCTCGGGCGCCCCATCTCGACGCCCTGCGCGATACGCCAGGTGAAGGCGCCGTCCGCCGCCTGATCGAGGTGCGTCAGCAACGCCACGAGGGCGCAGTTGGCGCTGCCGGTGGCCGGGTCCTCGGGGACCCCGTCCATCGGCGCGAACATCCGCGCCCGCAGGTCAAAGGCGTCGGACGTGCGGACGTAGAGGTGCACGTCCGGTGACGCGACGCCCTCGGCGATCAGGCTCTCCACCGCGGAGATGTCGGGCCGGGCTCGCGCCAGCGCATCCCGGTCCGTCAGTTCCGCGAACAGAAACGGCAGGCCGACCGAAGCCACCCGGGGGGCGTGCGACGTTGTGACGATGTCGTCCGCGCTGAGGGAAACGGCCGCGGCCACGGAATGCGCCGAGACGGCGGCGCCGAGTGACAGGCGCTGAGGAGCCGCGAGCTCACAGCGGATGCTGCCTGCCTGCGTCTTCTCGACGGAGATCGTGACCAAGCCCGCCTTCTCTTCGAACGTGACGGAGGTCGGCGCCTCGAGTGGGCCGAACGCGCCCATGCTCGCCAGCACGAAGGCCGTCCCGATATTGGGGTGTCCGGCGAACGGCACCTCGTTTGCCGGCGTGAAGATGCGGACTCCGCGCGTGTGCCCCGCCTCGGCCCGCAGGACGAAGGCGGTCTCCGAGAAGTTGAACTCGCGGGCGATCTGCTGCATCTGGGCATCGCGCAGACCGTCCGCTTCAGGCAAGACGGCAAGCTGATTGCCGCCGAAGCGGGTGTCGGTGAAGACGTCGCACGTGAAGAAGCGGTAACGCATGACGAGCCCCTTTCGTCGGGCGGATGGACGCCACAACGCGGCGTCAGGCGCCGGCGGACCGTCTCGGTGCCCCCGATCTGGCTGCCCCGACGCGCTCGCATCACGGTACAGCTCTTGGCCGTCTATCGGAAACGCGGCAACATCTTCCGCAATCCCGACGCAACACAGAATCCATAATCGGGTGCGAGAATGCCGTCAAGCCATACGACGGCAATGACGACTGCCCCCCCGGTCGTCGGGACGTGACTGATAACGGTGCCCCCCCACCGAGTCTGTGTCCCATGTGCCCGGGCGATGTACCTCCTGCGCCCGGGAGCCGAAGGCCCCTCATGGGCCGCGACGACTGACCCACAGTCGGCGCGGCCCATCCTCTTTCCGGGGCCGGTCGGGTCGGGGGAGGGGGACGCGACTGCAGCAGGATCAGGGATGCCCTCGTCCTTCGCGTGTCTCGTCGGACCGAGGGAGGCAAGCGCCGCCGTAGAAGAAGTGAGGTCCCGGCTGTCTGGAGCTTCATGAAGAAGGCGTTCATCTGCATCGTCCTCGCCGTGACCTGGGGATCGGCCGCCGTATGGTCGGCGCCGCGCGCCGACGCCGCGGCGGCCGGGCGCGTGCAGCTTGCGCCGGTGCCCATGCACGTACTCCGCGTTCCCGCGGGACTGCCGGTCGCGCCCGCAGCGGTCGCTCTCGACGCCGGTAGACGGTTCACCATGGCCGGCGTGATCTGCGCGGCGCCCTCCGCGCCGGGGGCAACCTCGTTGCGGCTGCGCACGAGTCTGGACGGCAACACGTGGGGTCCCTGGAATGAGGCGCCCCTTGAGCTTGCGGCCGAGGCCGGAGGTCCGCCCCGGGCGTTCACCGAGCCGGTCTGGACCGGGGCGGCGCGCTATCTGCAGGTGCAGGCCGTCGCCGCCGGCGCGGCGCTCACCGGCGTGCGCCTGGTGACGCTCGACCCGAGCGCGGACGGCGCGGCCTCGCCGATTCCGCAGGGCTTGTTCGTCGCGCCCTCGGCGGTGGCCGGCGCCAGCTTCGGTGCGCCGGCCGAAATCGCCTCCGCGCCAAAGATCGTCACCCGGCGTCAGTGGGGCGCCGACGAGTCGTTGCGCGGCGGGCGGCCAGACTACGCCGCCGTCAAGATGGCCTTCATCCACCACACGGCGAGCGGCAACACCTACACCGCGGCGGAAGCGCCAGCCGTCGTGCGCGGCATCTATGCCTACCACACCAGGAGTCTGGGCTGGAGCGACATCGGCTACAACTTCCTCATCGACCGCTTTGGGACCATCTACGAAGGGCGCTACGGCGGCATGAAGAGGGGTGTCGTAGGCGCCCAGGTGCTCGGTTTCAACAAGGGGAGCACCGGCATCTCCGTCATCGGCAACTTCGCCGGCGATGCGCCGCCGGCCGCTGTCCTGGATTCGCTCAGGAAGCTTCTCGCCTGGAAGCTCAAGATCCACCACCTCGATCCGCGGGGAACGGCCAGGCTGCGGTGCGACGCCTCGGCCAAGTTCGCGAGGGGCGCCAAGGTGACCTTCCCGGTCGTCGCCGGCCATCGCGACGCCAACAACACGGAGTGCCCGGGCAACGTCTTCTATCCTCTGCTGGCCGACGGTCAGGCTGGAGGCGTCCGGACGGCCGCAGGCGCCGATCATCGCGCTGTCCAGGGCCACGCCCGCACGCTTCAGCCCGAACGGCGACGGCGTACTCGACCAGACGATGCTGAGCCTGTCCCTGACGAAGAAGGCCAGGTGGAGCGTCACGCTGCGCAACGCCGCCGGCAAGCGGGTGGGCGGCGATAGCGGGGAGGGGGCCTTCGCGGAGATGACGTGGCGCGGCTTGGACGCCGATGGGCACAGGTACGCCGACGGCGTGTACAGGGCAGTCATCACCGCCGCCTCGCCGCTCGGCAAGGCACAGTCCAGGACCGTGAAGATCGTCGTCGACACGCTGGCGCCGGGGTTGCCCGGCGCCGGCGTCAATCCCGCCGCGTTCAGCCCCAACGGAGACGGGTCCGGCGACATCGGCCGCCGTCCGCTACGTCCCGGCGGAGGCCTGCGCGATACGCGTGGCGATCGTCGACGCCGACGGCAAGGTGCGGCGGCGGCTCAGCGATTGGCGCAGCCAGAGCACGGCGGCGCACTCCGTGACCTGGGACGGACGGGTGACCGAGGGCGGCAAGCTCGTCACCGCCGCCGAGGGCGACCACCGGTTCCTCATCGAGTGTCGCGACGCCGCCGGGAACACGTCGCGCAAGTTCGCCAAAGTCGCGCTCGACCTCACTCTGGGGTTCCCGACGGCGTCGCCGGGGACGTTCTCGCCAAACGGCGATGGCGCCAACGACTTCATGACACTCGGCTTCACGCTCACGCGCAGCGCGATCGTGCGCATCGCCGTCAAGGTCGGCGGCAAGACGGTCCGCGTATTCGACCTCGGGTCGCTGGGCGCTGGATCCCACGATGTGGTGTGGGACGGAGCGGATGGCGCCGGGAAGCCACTGGACAGCGGGCGCCCGACCTTCACGGTCACGGCGAAGTCGCCGCTGGGGACCACGTCGGCCTCGCGCGAGCTGGTCGTCGATCTCTACCCCCCGAGGCTCTCGGCGCCGACGGATCTGAGCGTTGCCCTGGGCGAGACGGCGCAGCTGACCTGCACGGCACAGGATCCGTACAGCGCCAAGGTCGAGCTCTCGTACGCGATCATCGACGCCGCTGGAGCCACCGTGGTGGCGGCGTCGCGTGGCTGGGTGGCGACCGGCCAGGCGACCAGCTGGACATGGAGACCGCCCGCTCCCGGTGTCTACATCGTGACGTACGCGGCGGTCGATCGTGGCGGGAACCGGGAACAGTCGCCCGCCGCGACCCGGATCTCGGTGCGCTAGCTGCCGGCCAGGCGCTGTGAGCGGGTACGCCGTTGCGCGAGCGGCGGCCCTGCGGGCGGATGGTCCTTGGCTTGCCCTGACCCGCATGACAGGCAAAGATACGAGAACATGCCGTGTGATCGGCCGCCGAGACCGAGCCGAGCGGCGATCCAAGGGAAGGTGGTTGTCATGGTGCGTGGCGCATTACGCCTGATCAGTCTGGCTGTCCTGCTCGCGCTCGCGTTCGCGGTGGCGGCGTGTGGCGGGAGCGACACCGCCGGGTCGTCCGCGAGCGCGTCGCCGTCGGGGCAGGCCCAGTCCGACCGTGTCCTTCAAGCTTGGCCCCAGGCCCAGGAGGCCGTCAAGGAAGTCGCCGACGATGCCGTCCTGCTGTCCGTCAGCACCGGCGGTCTGGCTCTTGCCGATGTCCCGGAGTCGTGGAGCTATACGTACTTCTCTCCTCGCACGAACCGCACGTACATGGTCCTGGTCGAGGACGGCAAGCCGCAGCCTGCCTTCGACATGGGCGAGGGGAAGACCGATATGGAGGCGCGAGCGGTGATCGACATCGAATCGATCAACGTGGGAGCAGCCAAGGCGGTCACCCTGGCGCGGGAGTTCGGCGAGAAGTCAGGGACCGTGCCCAAGAACGTCATGGTGAGCGGCACGTTCGCGGAGACGCCGGGCGGCGTGGAATCCGGCATCAAGACCGGCATCTGGACGGTCACGTTCGCGTCGGGCACCGACTTGGCGGACGCCGTGGTGTTCTCCGTCGACATGATGAGCGGTGAGGTGACCGCGGCCAAGTAGGTGGGCGCTGATCTGCTCTCAAGGGCGCGACGGTTCCGCGCTCGCCCCGCCGGGTAGGAAGCTCCCGACCAGTCCCGGCACTCAGGAGGTTAAGACCGTGGCGCTGCAGCATCCGAAAGGGCCGTCCGCCCGCCACCTCGCGCAGTTCGATGAGGTCTTCACGTCCGAGACCGCGCGCGTGCCGCGGCGCGCGCTGCCCGCCGGCGAAATGCCCGCCGAGGTCGCCTACCAGATCGTGCATGACGAGCTCATGCTGGACGGCAACGCGCGTCTCAATCTGGCGACGTTCGTCACCACCTACATGGACCCGCATGCCGACAAGCTCATGGCCGAGACCTTCGACAAGAATATGATCGACAAGGACGAGTATCCGCAGACGGCGGCCATGGAGATGCGCTGCGTCAACATGCTGAGCCGCCTCTACAACGCTCCCGATCCAAAGGAAGCCGTCGGCTGTTCGACGACGGGGTCGAGTGAGGCGGCCATGCTCGGCGGCCTCGCCCTCAAGCGCCGCTGGCAGAAGCGGCGCAAGGCCGAGGGCAAGCCCGCCGACACACCCAATCTCGTCACCGGCATCAACGTCCAGGTGTGCTGGGACAAGTTCGCCAACTACTGGGACGTGGAGATGCGCCTGGTGCCCATGGAGGGCGAGCGGTATCACCTGTCGCCCGAGGAGGCCGTGAAGCTCTGTGACGAGAACACCATCGGGGTGGTGGTGGTCATGGGCTCGACCTTCGATGGCAGCTACGAGGACGTGAAGCACATGTCTGAGCTGCTCGACGATCTGCAGGAGCGCACCGGCCTCGACATCCCCATCCACGTGGACGGCGCCTCCGGCGGCTTCGTCGCGCCGTTTCTCGACCCCGACCTGGAGTGGGATTTCCGCGTGCCGCGCGTGCAGTCGATCAACGTCTCCGGGCACAAGTACGGACTGGTGTACCCCGGCGTCGGCTGGGCGATCTGGCGCGACGCCGCCGCCCTGCCCGAGGACCTCATCTTCTGGGTGAACTACCTGGGCGACAACATGCCGACCTTCGCCCTCAACTTCTCGCGGCCCGGCTCGCAGGTGGTGGCGCAGTACTACAACTTCCTGCGCCTCGGCTTCGATGGCTACCAGCGCGAGCAGGGGTATGCGCGCCGAGTGGCGCTGTACACGTCGGCGGCGATCGCCAAGATGGGGCCGTTCGAACTGCTCACGAAGGGCGACGAGTTGCCGGTGTTCGCCTTCAAGCTCAAGGACGACGTCGTCGAACTTCACGGTGTTCGACGTCTCCGCGGCGCTGCGCGAGCGTGGCTGGCAGGTGCCGGCCTACACGTTCCCCAAGAACAGCGAGGATCTGGCGGCGCTTCGCGTGGTGGTGCGCCGCGGCTTCACCCTGGACATGGCCGACATGCTGCTCGACGACCTGCGCAAGAAGGTCAAGATGCTCAAGAAGCTGAAGGCGCCGGTCTATGGCAAAGCACCCGGCGGGTTCCACCACTAAGGAGCAACCGCGGCGGCGGACTCAACGCATCGCCGGGCGGCTCTTTCGGCTGGGGCATCGCGGAGACGAAGCCGCCATTCGCGGCGGTATGCTGTGTGAAGGCGCGGTGCGCGGGCGCTCGCGCGAGATCACCCGGCCCCGTCCTCTGCAGAGGGCCGGGATCGTCTGAGGAAGGGGACGCATGCACCGTTCACGCGCCAGGTCTATTCAGGCCATCGGAATAGCCCTAGCCGTCGCCGCCGTAGGGCTCCTTGCGGTCCCTGGGACGGATGCTCGCGTGCGGCCCGCCTCGGCGACGCCCGTCGACGCGCAGAGCATCCCCCTCAGTCTGTGGCGCATCTCCTTCTTCAGCACCAGCGTGGGATGGGGGGTCGGCGCGCGCGCGACCATCGCGAAGACCACCGACGGCGGTCGCCACTGGGTGCGTCAGGCGAAGAGCCTGTCGCCCGACCTGGGGAGCTTCACCTCCGTGGCCGCGGTATCGGCCAAGGTGTGCTGGGCCGTCGGCACTTTCGGCATCTACAAGACCACGGACGGTGGCAAGACGTGGAGCAGGGTCGCCAGGACGCTGCGGCCGACGCCCTTGGTGATGAACTCCTGGTCCAGCGTGGCCACGGCCGGCAGTCAGGTGGTCTGGCTCAGCTCGTCGGATGGCGATATCGCCAAGAGTACGGACGCAGGCAGGACCTGGACGCGGCAACTCCGTGCGAGATCGGGAGTCGATGGCGTCGGCGCGATCGCCTGCAACGGCTCGAAGAACGCATGGCTGCCGATCGACTCGGTCTCCGACGTCTACGGCAGAGGCGTCCTCGTCACGGCCGACGGCGCCACCTGGCAGCCTGTCCTGAGCGATCTGTGGTACTACGGATGGGCGGAGCTGGTGGCGGTCTGCTCGAGCAGTACGTCCACGGTGTGGCTTGGCCGTGGCGACGGGACCGTGTACCGGAGCGGCGACGGCGGCGCCACTTGGCAGCCGGCGACCTCAGACATCGCTCCCGGCGTCTTCGGGTTGAGCGACATCGAGTGTGTCGGGGCGACCGTGTGCGCAGTCGGCACAGCGTGGGGCATCATGCCGGCGAGGGCCGCCGGCATCGTCGGCAGCGGCGGCTCCTGGAGCTGGATGACCTTCCATACGAAGAGTGGCGCGCCCGCTCCGGGGATCGGCGACGTCGAGATGCTCACCGCCAAGGTCGGCTTCGCCCTGGGTGGCGGAAGCGAGGTCTTCAAGACCGTCGACGGTGGCGTGAGCTGGCAGCAGCAGTGAGCCAGCGGCCCGGCGGCGCGCTATCGCTCCAGTCCCGCCTGCATCTCAGGGCTCAGTTGCACCACGAGCTCGGCGTTGTACGCGGCCGTCGGCAGCAGGCCTACCTCGTTGTTGAAGATCTGCTGAGCCGCGACCGCATACGTGCGGGAGTTCGCGGCCGGCGACCCGTCCTTGGCCACGGGATCTACGTCGGTCGTGAGAATCGAGACCGTAGCGTCGCTGTTGCGCACGATGTCGAACGTGCGGAACTGCTGGGGGAAGTCCCTCAGTGATGAGGTCTCGATCTCCCAGAAGCCGAGCTCCGGCTGGCTGGCGTCCGGTGACGTGAACGCGGTGACCTGATTGCGATGACGATGCCCCGCGATCCACAGAATCAGGTTCGGGTAGCTGTGGAGCTTGGCGATCAGCTCCTCCTCGGACCCGTGGGCGGCTGAGGACCAGGCCATCGGGGAGCCAGCCTCTTCGACGCCGATCGGGCAGTGCGCCGCGATGATCATGAGCTTGCCGTCGGCTTGGCCCCTGTCGAGTTCGGCCACGAGCCAGTCGTACCGCTCCTTGTCCAGTGAGACGTGCCCGTAGCCGTTGTCGTAGGGATCGTCGTCGCGCTGGGTGTCGTCCAGCACGAGGACCCGGATCGGCACGTCGGCCTTCGGCTCGAAGGTGTAGCAGGCGAACCCGGTGGCGACGTCGGCCTCGTCGAAGCCATGCCCTTTGGGGTGCGAGGATGTCGTGAAGAACTCGCTCATCCACTCGCTCTTCGTGAGTGAGCGGCGGTCCGGGTCGGCGGCGAGCACCTTCGGAGGGGCCGGGAAGCTCGCGACGGGCCCCATGCCGAAGATGTCCCCGTTCGGGGTGCGCCCGTCGAGACAGCCCATGTAGAAGCCGCGGCTGTCCGGGCCGAGGGGATCCTCGAAGACGTTGCCGAGGTCGAGGATCTCCTCACCGACGTAGGTCTTGCGCAGGTAGTCGTTGACCCGCAGGAATCCCGTCCAGAAGTGGTCGTGGTTGCCGCGCGTCTGGTACCACGGGATCGACGCGTCCAGCCCAGTCGCCTCGTAGGCGTCGAGGAATGCCGCGCGGGCGCCGGGTGGGTCTGTCTTGACGCCGGAATCCGGATTGATGCGCTTGCCGTCAAGGACGTCGATGTACCAGCGCAGCTCGTTGTACTGGGTGCTGTTGCACGTGTCGCCCAGGGAGATGCCGAAGTCGATGGGCTCCTCCTTGTGCATGGCGTTGACCGTCTGCACGGCGGCGTCGAGGACGTGATGCGTGTACATCATGACGCCCGAATAGGCCGAAGAAAGGAAGCCCTTGTAGCCGAAGAGGATCGCCTGCGCCGGGGACTGCACGTCGGTGATGTGGATGTCGGTGAAGGCGAAGAAGCGCAGGAGGCGCGCGGCGGCGGTCGCCGACGCGCCGTCATAGCCCGCCGCCATGAGGTCAAGCCGCTTCTCGGCGGCGAGACCCGGACCGTAGCTCCACTTGCCGTAGCCGTTCGGCTCGTACTTGGTCAGTTCATAGGGAAGCAGCGTCTCCGCGTCCGCGGGGATGGGGTCCGGCACGATCGTCTGCTGGAGCGTTGTCGGTACATCGGTAGCGCGCGGATGACTCGCGTCTGACGGTTTCACCAAACCCCTCTTCACTCGCGCTGCAGGATCAGCTCCAGTCATCGGCAGCGATGTCGGTCGCCTGCAATCTCGTGCCGACGAGCGGGCTCCTTCGGCGGCTAGACTGCGGCGGAAGCGAAGCGACCGGCGGCCGACCGCTGGGCCCCTTGCAGAGGTAAGAGGATTCTCATCCAGGCCTCACGGCCGCCTTAGGCTGGCCCGCTATCGTTGCCGGCGTACGCTGCGACTGGCGCGGCCGACGTGAGAGGGGCACCATGAGCTGGCTGAGACCATCCGCCGCGCTCGCCGATCCTCACACCGAGGCGTCGTACGTCTCTTGGGGCTTCCACGAGGGTGATGAGATCGTCGCGGGGCGCCACGCCGTCCGGCTCCTGGGCGGCGGGAGCCGCTACGAAGCCTATCTTGCCTGGGACGATCAGCTCCTTGCCCTCGTCGTCATCAAGATACTGCGCCCCGATCAGGTGGACGACCCGGCCGCCCTTGCGGCCATCGCCGTGGAAGCGCGCATGCTGGAACTCCTGCGGCACCCCGCGATCCTGCGCTCCTTCGATGCAGTCGTGGACGGAGCCCGGCCGCACATCGTGCTGGAGTTCCTCGAGGGCCCGCACCTCTCCACTCTGCTGCGGTCGTCAGTCGTCTCGATCGAGCAGACGCTGGCGCTCGGGCTGCAACTGTGTTCGGCGGTGCACTACATGGGGACGCGGGGCGTCGTCCACATGGACATCAAGCCACGCAACGTGATCATGGCCGGGCCGCCGCGGCTCATCGACTTGAGCCTCGCGCTCCAGACCTGCGAGCTTGCGGGCGTCTCGTCGCCGATCGGCACACCCACGTACATGGCCCCCGAGCAGTGTGACCCCGCCCGTTTCCACGAGATCGGGACCGCCAGTGACGTGTGGGGCATCGGCGTGACGCTCTACTGGGCGCTGGCGACGGGCTCGCCGTTCCCCCGGCCGGAGTCGGGGGAGAGCGCGGCGCTGGAGGAGCGCTATCCGCAGCTCGTGCACCCGCCCTCGCCGGTCCCCGCCGACGCACCGCCGGCGCTCACCGAGCTCATCTGGGCGGCGCTCGCGCCACAGCCGGCGGACCGCCCGACGGCAGCGCAGATGGCGGCTGAGATGGAGCCACTCGAGGCGGCGCTCCCGCGCCCGCGGCTCGGCCGCTTCCGTGTGGGTACGAAGGCGCGACGGTGAGAGCTTTCTCACCGCCGTCTCATGGCCGGTCCATATGCGACGGGGATACTGGCAGTGACCTGGAATCGAAGTCGAAGGAGGCATGATGATAGTCCGATTGATCCTCATCCTGACGGTGTTGGCGCTGGTCCTCGGTGGAGTGGGCGCCGCGTTGGTGCAGGCACAGGCGACCGAGCCCGTCCCCGCGACTGCGCCTGGCCCCGCCCAGACGCCCGACCCCGCGAAGGCTCCCGACACTGTGAAGAAGTTCGTCAACAAGAACGCTCGCCATGACGACATCGAGTCTGAGGTCGACGCCGTCGACGTCAGGTCAGACGATGTCGACGACACGCAGGGCCACCATGACGATTCGATTGTCAGCGCTCCCAGCGCGGCAAGTGCTCCCAGTGCCGCCAGTACTCCCAGCGCACCGAGCGCTCCCAGTACTCCGAGCACTGCCAGCACTCCAAGCGCGCCGAGTGCAGACTAAGGCCAACGGGCCAGACTCTCGGAGGCAAGCCGCAGGAAGGGCGCCCTCTCGGCGGCCTTCCTGCGGCTTCGTCGCGTGGGGGGTAGCCTTGAGACATGAGAGGACTCTCATGTGAGTCTCATGGCCAGCTCAGCGACCAGAGGCAGAATGGACGATGAAGGCGTCGCCTTCTGCGCTACAGCGGGAGTCACGGGGATCTCGCCGGGTCGGGAACGGGAGGCACCAGAATGATCCGGATACTGATCGTCGCCGCCGCCGTGGCGCTGGTCTTGGGCGGCTTGGGCGCTGCCTTCTCGGGCGCCCGGGACCAAGACCCGGGGCCGGCGATCGTGCTCGACGAGGCCCCCATCGACGACGACAAGTCCGCGCGCGACAAACACGGCGCCGACAACGCCGCGGACGGCGCCAAGGACGGCGGCGGTGCGGCAGCGGGCAGCGGCGGCAACCACAGCGGCAAGTCGTTCACCGTCGTGCACCCGCAGCCCGTCGAAGCCGACGATGACTCGGACGATGCGGATGAGCCCGACGAACCCGACGGTGCTGATGACTCGGACGACTCCGATGATGACTGACCGGACGATGACATGGCGCGGCAGCGGTCGCGCCCGAGGCAAGTGAGGACCGGCGGCCGAGGGAGGGGACAAGGGCCTTGTTCGGAGGCTGCCCCGCAGCGTCTCGCCACGACGACGCGAACGGTTGGAGTCTCACGGAAGAGGGGCCATAGTCACCATCATGGACACCACAGACCGAGCAGACGCGCCTGAGGACGTGGTCAAGCCGGGATCCGGGCGCTCGTCGTTCCTGCGTCTGCCCTCCCGTTTGGCTTTGACCAGTATTCGTACGCGCATCCTCGTCGGGTTCGTCGTGATGCTCGCGGTCTCCACTGTGGCGTCGGTCGTCGTCGCCCGCGAGGTGCTCCAGTCGAGACTCCACGAACGCATCGACGCCGACCTTGCTCAGGAGGTCACTGAACTGCGGAGGATCGCGGTCGGCAACGATCCCGCCACTGGGCGACCCTTCGGCAACAACGTGGGCAGGATCTTCCGGGTCTACTTCGACCAGAGTTCGCCGTCCGAGGGCGAGACAGTGCTTACGTTCGTCGATGGAAGCCCGTTTCTTCGCAGCCGCGCTGTCCACGCCTCGTACCGGCTCGATCACGATGCTCAGCTCGCTACGCGCTTGAAGGGTCTCAGGAATCCGGAACGCGGCAGTATCGACACGCCCGCCGGGCGCGTCGAGTACCTCTCCGTTCCCCTGAGCGGGGACGGTCGCTTGCTCGGCAGCTTCGTCGTCGCCAGTTTCACCGACGTGCTCCAGCACCCGTATGACGAGGCGGTCCTCGCGACCGGGTTGGTGGGCTTGGCGGTGCTCCTCATCGGCTCCCTGCTCGCGTGGCGCATGGCCGACAGCGTCCTGCGGCCGGTCAGGTCGCTCACGCAGACGGCGCGCGCCATCTCCGAGACAGACCTGACGCAGCGGATCGAGGTGCGCGGCCACGACGAGCTCGCCGGTCTCGCCGTGACTTTCAACGCCATGCTCGATCGGCTGGAGCGGACTCTCTCGAGCCAGCGTCGTTTTCTCGACGACGCGGGGCATGAGCTGCGCACGCCCATCACGATCATCCGCGGGCACCTCGAACTGCTTGAGGACGACCCGGAGGAGCGGGGGACGACCCAGGCGCTCGTGCTCGACGAGCTCGACCGCATGAGCCGCATGGTCAATGAGCTCATCCTGCTCGCCAAGGCCGAGCGCCCCGACTTTCTGCAGCTTGCGACGGTCGACGTGGCGCCTCTCACCGGCGAACTGCTGACGAAGGCGAGTGCGTTGGCGCCGCGTGCCTGGATGGTCGACAGCGAGGCTGAGGGTACCATCTTCGCAGATCGCCAGCGGCTCACGGAGGCACTCATGCAGCTCGCCCAGAACGCCGCCGAGCACACCGTGGAGGGCGACGAGATCGCACTTGGCTGCTCCGTGGGCGGAGACGAGGCGCGCTTCTGGGTGCGCGACACGGGGTCGGGGATCGCGCCGGCCGATCATGCCACGATCTTCGAACGCTTCGAACGTCGCGGGCCCAGGCGATCAGAGGGCGGATACGGCTTGGGTCTCTCCATCGTGAGCGCCATCGCCGAGGCTCACGGCGGCCGGGTCGAGCTGCGCAGCGAGCTCGGCGAGGGCGCGCTGTTCACCATCGTGGTGCCTGTCGACGGGCCACCCCACTCGAGGAGGAAGGCGACATGACGCGCATCCTGATCGTCGAGGACGAAGAGCGGATCGCATCTTTCCTCGTGAAGGGCCTTCGCGCGCAGGGCTTCGCCACGGAGGTGGCGATGACGGGCGACGAAGGGCTCTCACGGGCGCGCAGTGGCGACTTCAGCCTCATGCTCCTCGACATCGGCCTGCCCGACCGGGATGGGTTCTCGGTGCTGGCCGAGCTGCGAAAGCACGACACGCGGCTCCCGGTGGTGATCCTCACCGCCCGCGACAATGTGGCCGACACGGTCGCGGGGTTCGACGGGGGCGCCAACGACTACGTCACGAAGCCGTTCAAGTTCGACGAACTGCTGGCGCGCGTGCGGGCGCGCCTTGGAGACTCCGACCGGGTCCCCGAGGAGGCAGTACTGCGCGTCGCCGACGTCGCCCTCGACCTCCGCACGCGCTGCGTGCGCGTCGGAGAGAGAGACGTCGAGCTGAGTGCCCGGGAGTTCGCTCTCGCCGAGCTGTTCTTTCGGCACCCCGGCCAGGTGCTGAGCCGTGAGCAGATCCTCAACAACGTGTGGGGCTATGACTTCGACCCGGGCTCGAACATCGTCGACGTCTACGTCGGCTATCTGCGCAAGAAGCTCGGACCCGACGCGATCACGAGTGTCCGCCGTATGGGCTATCGCCTGGAGAAGAAGCCGCAGCCGTGACCAGCGGGTCGGGCGACGGGCGTCGGTAACCCGACCCACGGCGCAGCCACGGTGTGGGCGTGAGCCCCTGCTCGCGGAAGAGTGATGATGTAGCATCCTCCGAGGTGGACGATCCCGTTCCGCCATGTCTGCGGCAGAATGCGGGCGAGGAGGGCTATGAGCGCGTATCTCACCCCAGCGGAGTTCGCCAAGACGTGGGACGGCAACGCGCGCACGGAACGCGCCGCCTCGCAGGAGCACTTCATCGACCTGTGCCGCATGCTGGGCGTGCCGACGCCGAACGAAGCTGACCCCACGGGTAGCGAATACGCCTTCGAGAAGAGCGCGGGCAAGACCGCCGGCGGCGACGGCTTCGCTGACGTGTGGAAGCGTGGCCACTTCGCCTGGGAGTACAAGGGCAAGCACAAGGATCTCAAGGCGGCCTATCAGCAGCTTCTGTAGTACCGGGAGGCTCTCGAGAACCCGCCGCTGCTGGTCGTCTGCGACCTCGACCGCTTCGAGATCCACACCAACTTCACGAACACGCCGGCGATCGTCCACGCGTTCGATCTGGAACGTCTCGTCACTGATCCTTCGGAACCCTTGCGGTTGCTGCGCGCCGTCATGCAGGCTCCGGAGGAGTTGAGACCAGGCAAGACCCGAGATGAACTGACCGCCGAGGCAGCCAAGCCGTTTGCCTCTCTCGCCGAGCGCCTCAAGGGACGCGGGCACGATCCGCACGACGTCGCCCACTTCCTCAACAAGCTCCTCTTCTGCATGTTCGCCGAGGATGCAGCCCTTCTTCCGACAAGGCTGCTGCGTCGCCTTGCCGCAGTTGCTTCCAACGACCCCTTGGTATTCACCGACGGCCTGAGCGACCTGTTCTCAAAGATGTCCGACCAAGGGGGCCTGTTCGGCTTCGAACGCATCGAGTGGTTCAACGGCGGGCTCTTCGACAGCGGCGCGGTGCTGCCGCTGACGGTGGGCGAGATCGCCATGGTCGATCGGGCGTCACGGCTCGATTGGTCCCAGGTTGAGCCGGCCATCTTCGGTACGCTCTTCGAGCGTGGGCTCGACCCGAGCAAGCGCACCCAGCTTGGCGCGCACTACACCGATCGCGCCTCCATCATGCGGCTCATCGAGCCGGTCTTGCTGACGCCGCTGCGCCGCGACCTTGAGGCGACACAGGCGCGGGTCGAGGCGCTCGTCGCTGAGAGCAAGGCGATCACGGCGCGCACCCCGGCGGACAAGAACCCAGTGGCGGTCTTCAACGCCTTTCTGGACCGCCTGCGTGCCGTTCGCGTTCTCGATCCCGCATGTGGCTCTGGCAACTTCCTGTACCTCGCCTTGCAGGCGCTGAAGGACCTGGAACGTGAGGCGATCCTCTGGGCGTCGCTGACGATGAACACCCCGATGCAGTTCCCCGAGGTTGGCCCTCAGGCAGTGCTCGGCATTGAGCTTAACTCCTACGCGGCGGAGCTGGCCCGCGTGGTCATCTGGATCGGCGAGATCCAGTGGATGATCGCCAACGGCTTCGCGTACCTGCGCAACCCCATCCTCCTGCCAGACAGCGCTGTCATCGCGTTCGCCCGCGACCATGACCTCTTCTTCGGCGTCCTGCACTCGACGCCACACGAACTGTGGGCGCGCGGCCTTGGGACGCAGGTGCGCGAGGTGGAGAGCTGCTTCCGCTACACGCCCACGTCGACGTTCGAGACGTTCCCATTTCCCGAGGGCCCGTCGGCGGAGTCGGTGAACGACATCGAGGCGTCGGCCCGGCAACTCAACGACTTGCGCGTGGGCTGGCTGGATCCGCCGGGGATGTCGCCCGGCGATCTGGCGAAACGGACGCTCACCAACCTCTACAACGCGCGCCCTACCTGGCTTGCCCAGGCGCACGAGCGCCTGGATCGGGCAGTGCACGCGCCGTATGGGTGGGCGTTCCCGCTCGACGCCGACGAGGTGCTCGCGCTCCTGCTCGAGATGAACCGGGTACGAAGCGCCTCGTCGCGGTAGCTCGGGGCTGGGCGCCGAGGCACCCCACAGCCGTGGAGCGGGGGAGCGAGATCACGAGCGGCTCGCCGCAATGCCGTCGCGGACGGCGGCGAACTGTTCCACGGCGAAGTCGAGGTCGGCGATCTCGTGCAGTGCCGAGACCTGTATGCGGATGCGCGCCTCGCCGCGCGGCACCACCGGGTAGAAGAAGCCGACGGCGTAGACGCCGCGCTCGAGCAGGCCGGCGGCGATCTGCTGGGCGTCGGCCGCCTCGCCGACCATCACGGGGATGATCGGGTGGCCGGCGCCGCGCGTGGCGAAGCCCGCCGCCTCGACGGCCGCGCGGAAGTGCTGCGCGTTGCGCCGCAGCCGCGCACGCAGGTCCGGCGAGCCCTGCACGACCTCGAGGGCGGTGATCGAGGCCGCCGCGATCATCGGCGCCAGGCTGTTCGAGAAGAGGTAGGGGCGCGAGCGCTGGCGGAGCATCTCGATGACCTCGCGGGAACTGCACGTGAACCCACCGCTGGCGCCGCCGAGCGCCTTGCCCAGCGTACCGGTGACGATGTCGACGCGGTCGCCCACGCCGTGGTGCTCCGGCGTGCCGCGCCCGTGCTCGCCGAGCACGCCGAGGGCGTGCGAATCGTCGACCATGACGAGGGCGTCGTAGCGCTCGGCGAGATCACAGATGTCGGCGAGTGGCGCGATGACGCCGTCCATGGAGAACACGCCGTCCGTCACGATGAGAGTGGTGCGCGCTCCGCGCGCTTCCTTGAGCTTCTCCTCGAGGTCCGCCATGTCGCAGTTGCGGTAGCGGTAGCGCTGCGCCTTGCAGAGGCGGATCCCGTCGATGATGCTGGCGTGGTTGAGGGCGTCGCTGACGATCGCGTCCTCCGGCCCGAGGAGCGTCTCGAAGAGGCCGCCGTTGGCGTCGAAGCAGGAAGAGTAGAGGATCGCGGCCTCCATGCCGAGGAAGCCCGCGATGGTCTCCTCGAGGCGCGCGTGGACCGACTGGGCGCCGCAGATGAAGCGTACGGACGACATGCCGTAGCCCCACTCCTCGAGGGCGTCGCCGGCCGCCGCCACCACGTCCGGGTGCGCCGACAGGTTGAGGTAGTTGTTGGCGCACATGTTGAGCACGCGGCGTCCGTCGGCGAGTTGCACCCAGGCGCCCTGCGGCCCGGCGATCGGGTGTTCGACCTTGAAGAGGCCCTGATCGCGGGTACTCTGCAGTTCGCGCAGCAGCCGGTCTCTGAAGTCGTCGGCGATCATGACCGTCCTCCGGGCTGGGGATGGTGGCGGGACTCGTCGCCGAGCGCGTCGGGCCACTCCAGGATGACCTTGCCGGAGTGGCCGGAGCGCGCGACGGCGAAGGCCTTCTCGTACTCGGCGATGGGGAAGTGATGCGTGATGACGGGGGTGACGTCGAGTCCGCTCTTGACCATCGCCGTCATCTTGTACCAGGTCTCGAACATCTCGCGTCCGTAGATGCCCTTGAGCGTGAGCCCGCCGAAGATCACGCGCTCCATCTCGACGGGAGTCTCGCCCTCCAGAAAGCCGAGCAGCCCCACGTGGCCGCCGTGCGCCATGGCGGCGATCAGGCCGCGCAGAGCGTCTTTGTTGCCCGACATCTCGAGGCCGACGTCGAAGCCCTCGCGCATGCCGAGGGTGGCCATCGCCTCGGCCAGGTCGGAGGTGCGCACGTCCACGGCGAGCGACACACCCATCTTCTCAGCGATGCTCAGACGCGCGGGATTCACGTCGGTGATCACCACGTGCCGCGCCCCGGCGTGGCGTACGACGGCCGCCGCCAGGCAGCCGATGGGCCCTGCGCCGGTGATCAGCACGTCTTCGCCGACCAGGTCGAACGACAGCGCCGTATGAACGGCGTTGCCCAGCGGGTCGAAGATGGCCAAGGTGTCGAGCGGGATCCGCTCGGCCGCCGGCCACACATTGACCGCCGGGAGCGCCAAATACTCGGCGAAGGCGCCGGGGGCGGTCACCCCGATGCCCAGGCTGTTGGCGCAAAGGTGACGGCGACCGGCGCGGCAGTTGCGGCAGTGACCGCAGACGATGTGTCCCTCGCCGGTCGCCAGTTCCCCGACCTGGAGGCCGCGCACGCCGTCGCCCAGCGCGACGATCCTGCCCACGAACTCGTGGCCGGCGATCAGCGGCACAGGCAGCGTGCGCTGCGCCCACTCGTCCCACTCGTAAATGTGCACGTCCGTGCCGCAGATGGCGGTCTTGAGAATGCGTATCACCACTTCGCCGGGGCCGGCGCTGGGGACGGGGACGCTCTCGAGCGCCAAGCCGGGGCCGCGGTGGTTCTTCACGAGCGCGAGCATGGACTCCAAGGCGTCCCCTTCGGTCGGTACGACGTTTCCGCTCTCTGGGCAGTAGCATATCGCGCCCGCGCGCGAGACCTGCCGGCGATGAATCAGTCCAGGCGCAGGTCCCGCACGGCGGCGCGCACCGCGTCCGCGCCGGCGTCGTCCGGCATCGACTCTGCTTCGCGCTCCGCAACGAGGCGCGCCCGGTAGTGGGTCACCTCGCGCGCGATCGTCGCCTCGTCCCACCCCAGGACGGGCGCCATCAGCCGGGCCACGGCTGCGACCGCCCGGCCCCCGCGGTCTGGCGTCTCGAAGGAGATGTGCGTGCGCCGCGTGAGGACGTCGTCGACGTGCAGGGCGCCTTCATGCGAGGCTGCGTAACGGACGTCGGCGGCCAGATATGCCTCGGCTCCCGGCAGCGGCGCGCCCAAGGTCGGCTCGGCGGCGATCACGTCGAGCACCTCAAGGGCCAGCGACCCCCAGCGCTCGACCAGACGCTGGACCTGCGCGGTCGCGAGGCCGGCGGCGCCGGGGTGCGCGGCGGCGCGCCGGCTGGCCGCCGACAGCCATGCCGCGCCAAGCAGGGGCAGGCGAGCGGTCTGACTGGCGTCCACCTTGAACCCCAGGTCGCGGACGGCCGCATCGACGGCGTCGCGCGCCATGATGCGATAGGTCGTGTACTTGCCGCCGACCGCGCTGATCAATCCGGGGGCGCTGCGCCGCACCTCGTGTTCGCGCGAGACCCGGGTCGTGTCCCTGCCGCCGGCGCTCGCCAGGGGGCGCAGGCCGGCGTACACACCGACGACATCGGCGTGCGTCAAGGGCCGGGCGAGCACGCCATTGACCTGGTCGAGGAGATAGTCGATGTCCGCGCGGTCGGCGGCCGGATGGTCCAGGTGGAGCTTCCACTCGGTATCCGTGGTGCCGATGATCCAGTGCTCTCCCCACGGCAGCACGAACAGCACGCTCTTCTCCGTGGGCAGGATCAGGGCGTAGGCGGATTGGATGCGATCCTTGGGCACGACCAGGTGGATGCCCTTGGACGGCCGCACCATCAGGGGCTCCCTGATGCCCGCGAGACGCTCCGTCTCGGTGGTCCAGATGCCCGTCGCGTTGATGACGACGCGCGCCTGCACTGCGAATTCGCGTCCCGACTCCTCGTCCCGCACGAGCGCGCCGCTGATGCGTGCGCCGTCCCGGCGCATGGCGGCGGCGCGCACGCCAGCGGCGCACACGGCGCCGTGCGCCGCCGCGGTGCGCGCCAGAGCGACCGCGAAACGTGAGTCGTCCACCTGCGCGTCGAAGTAGCGGATGCCGCCGCAGAGTGAGTCAGGACGCAGCGCCGGCGCGACGCGCAGGCACGACGCTCGCGAGAGATGGTGGTGGCGCGGCACCGTCGCGTGCGGCCCGGCCAGCGCGTCGTAGATGAAGAGGCCCGACCCCATGACGAAGCGGTCCCACGCGGGACGCTGCAGGGGGAAGAGAAAGGGCGTCGCCCGCACGAGATGTGGGGCGAGGGTCTCGAGCAGCAGGCGGCGTTCGTGCAGCGCCTCGCGGACGAGCTTCACGTCGAGGTGCTCGAGGTAGCGCAAGCCTCCGTGGATGAGCTTGCTCGAGCGGCTCGACGTGCCGGCGGCGAAGTCGCGCTTCTCGATGAGCGCGACCGTGAGGCCCCGGCTGGCCGCGTCCAGCGCGACGCCGCAGCCGGTCACCCCGCCGCCGATCACAAGGACGTCGAAGGTCTCGGTGGCCAATCGTTCCAGGGCACGCCTGCGAGCCTCGGGGCCCAACCACGACGCGCGCGCATCCGATCTCATCGGCCCAAGCTCCCTTCGGTCCTCCGCACCGCAAGTCTACTGGCCGCACGGCCCAGCAGCACAATCCTCCGCCACTGCGACGCAACAAGGACTCCATACTCGCGTCGCACTGCCGGCCCCGCGAATCGTCCCCCACGGGCACGTTTCGTCCCCTGGCGCCGACCCGCATCACAAGTCAATATCCTGCTGATCAGGAGGTACCGCCGAGGAGCAGCCGAGTGGCTCCGCGCCCGATGCCCCCTTGCTGGCGGATGCATGAGGTGCCAAGGTGTGTATGCACCAATGCACCTTGTGTCTCATCGCCGGAGAGGAGCGTCGTGCCACGTCTCACGATCACCTTGAGCGACGAGCGTCGGCGTGCCGTGAAGGAGGCGGCGGCGCGACGCGGCGTCACGATCACCGCGCTCATCGACCAAAGCCTCGAGCTCGCCGGCATTCGTACGGCCGAGAGCACATCTGAGCTCGTCGCCCGCGCCCGCGCCAACGCGCGGATGAGCGACACTGACGCCATGGACCTGGCGTTGCGTGAGACAGCCGCTGAACGCGCGCCGCGTCCTTGACGCTCGTTGCCCTGGTCGACACCAACGTCATCGTCAGCGGCCTGCTGGCTGCCCGCGACGACTCGCCCACCGCGCGCATCCTCGACGCGATGGCTGCCGGCAAGCTCCACTTCATCCTTTCCGACGAACTCCTCGCTGAGTACAGGGCCGTGCTTCTGCGACCTGCGATCGCAGCCCGGCACGGGCTGACCGAGACGGAGGTCGATGTGGTCCTCGAGGGCATCGTCGCGAATGCGGGCTGGCGCGAGCCGGCGGCTTCCCAAGACGCTCCACCGGCGCTTCCACCTCCGCCCATCGTCCCCGGCGACGAGCACGTGCCTGCCCTGCTGGAGGCGGAACCCCGGGCCGCGCTCGTGACTGGGGACCGCCGTTTGCGCGAGGCCGTCGCTGCTCAACGCCCGGCGCTCACCCCGGCCGAACTCGCTGCCCAGCTGGACCGAGCGGCTCGATGATGTGTCAAGGAGGTCGCCGGCCGGGGTAGGGCCGTCAGCAAACGACGACGGTTGACGAGTGAGCGCTCACTCATGTACCGTGGGTGAGCGCTCACTCACATCCGTCTGGAGGTACCTATGTCCGTCATCCGCACCGACAAGCTCACCCGTCGCTTCGGCGACATCGTGGCGGTGCGTGACCTCGATCTCGAGATCGCCGGCGGGGGGGTGGTCGGCCTCGTCGGACCCAACGGCTCCGGCAAATCCACGCTCATCCGCCTCCTCCTGGGCCTGATCAAGCCGACCAGCGGCACGGCCCAGGTCTTCGATTCGTCAATCTCGCACCCGCGTGTCTACGCCTCGCGCATCGGCGCGCTGATCGAGAGCCCGGCCTTCGTACCGTCGCTCACGGCGCGCACCAACCTGCGCTCGCTCGCCCGCCTGCGCGGTATCGCCAACACGCGGGTCGACGAGGTGTTGGAGATCGTCGGGCTGCGCGATCGCAGCAAGGAGCCGGCGAAGCGTTTCTCGCTCGGGATGAAGCAGCGACTCGGCATCGCCGCGGCGCTGCTGCCCGATCCGGAGCTCCTCATTCTCGATGAGCCCACCAACGGTCTCGACCCCGCCGGCGTCGTCGAAATCCGCCAGCTGCTCCGGTCTCTGGGCGATCGGGGACGCACGGTCGTCGTCTCGTCACACCTCCTGAGCGAGATCGAGGCGGCCTGCGACACGCTGGCCATGATCCGCTACGGCGATCTCCTGTACTCAGGGCCGCTGAACGACTTGGTCGCCCAGGCCGGCGAGTGCATCGAGACCGTCCCCGAGTATCCGAGCGACATCGGCCGTCTCGGTGAGCTTCTCGCGTCAAAGGGCTGGAAGACCACCGTCCACGACGAAGACCTGCGTGTGAGCGCGCCGGCCTCTGCGGCGGCGGACGTCAATCGCGCGGCCGCCGAGGCCGGCATCACACTGAGCTCCCTGCGCCCGCACGCAGCCAGCCTCGAGGAGGTCTTTCTGCGCATGACCGGTGACGACTCGGGCGACAACGGCCGTCCCGCAGACGCTCTCGACACTCAGAAGCCGGAGGTCCGGTCATGATCCGCGCGATACGCAGCGAGCTCACCCGGCTGAGGAACCCGGCCCTCATCCTCGGCGGCGTGGGGCTGATGGTCTTCTTCGGCCTCCTCTCGACCACCATCCTCTTCTACACCGTGGGCGGCGGCTCCAACGCCCTTCCCAACATGGGCGGGATCACATTGGCCGCGCTCGAGGCCTCTGACGGCATGTTCGCCGGCATGCAGAACTTCGTCGGCATGCTGGGCGTCATCACGCTCGTGGTCTGGGCGATGGGCGCCACCACCGACTACTCGAGCGGGCTCATCCGTCTGCTCGTCCAGGCCGAGCCCAGTCGCTGGCGCCTGCTCCTCGGCAAGGTCGTGGCGCTGACCGCGTTCACCTGCGTGTCGATGCTCGTGACGGTCTTGGTCGTCGTGCCTGCGGCGCCCGTCATCGCCGACATGACCGGCGTCTCCACTGACGCCTGGAGCTCCGGCATGCTCGGCGCCGTGGTCTCGGGCTACCTCCGGCTGACCCTGTCTGTGCTCCTGTGGGGCGTCGTCGGCCTGTTCGTCGGCATGGTCACGAAGAGCAGCGGTATCGCGATCGGCATCGGGATCGGCTACCTCATGTTGATCGAGCAACTAGCCGGCATGCTGCTCGAAAGCTCGGCCAGGTGGCTGCCCGGAGAGGTGTTCGGCGTGATCGCCTCGGGAGGGAGCGCCGACATGACCTACGGCACGGCGCTGATCATCGCCGCCGGGTATGCTGGGGCGGCGCTCGCGGCCTCGGTCATCGTGTCTCGCCGCGACGTCACGGCGTGACAACTGCGGCACGCGTTCAGGAGGGCCGATGAGTACTGAGCCACCCCGCAAGACCGACACGCGTCAGGCACTGCTCGAAGCGGCATTGCAGGTCTTCCTGGAACGCGGCTTCGCGCGCGCAACCACGCGGGAGATCGCTCATACGGCCGGAGTGGCCGAGGGGACGATCTACCGGCACTTCGCCGACAAGTACGCGCTGTTTCATGACGTGTTCGTCTCCCTGATGGGGGAGGCCGCGGAAGAGCTCCTGCGGTTCCGCGAGCGAGCCGGCCACGAGACCGTCCGCGACAACCTGGAGCATCTGTTCACGCTGGTCGGAGGCATGCAGGAGCAGCTGTCGTCGCTCATGGCGTCGATGTGGGCGGACCCCGAGTTGGCGAAGAACGTCAACGCCCGAGCGCGGGAACTCTCCCCGGATGGGTTCGTGCCGCCTGGGCCTGTGTCGATGGTGGCCGAGTACATCCGGGCGGAGCAGGAACTCGGCAGGATCAGGAGCGACGTGGACGCGACGGAGGCTGCCGCGGTCGTTGTCTCGGTGCCCTTCGCCGCAGGGATGGAGCGCGCTCTCAGCGAGCATCCATGGACGACGGGGGAGTTCCCGGTGCCGGATGCCTTCCCGATCCCTGGGGCCAGCGCGCTCGACATCCTTGCGCGCGGCTTGGCGCCGGTGTCTGTCGCGGCGCCGTCGGATCCGCCTCTGCGGTAGGTGGTCCCACTTGGGAGTCAGGGTTGTTCGAGAAGCAGTAGTGCGCGGTCAAAGCCCCAGGAAGAACGAACGGTCTCTCTGTGCCGTGGCACTGGCTGGCTGACTCTGGTCGACGGGTTCTGATACCAGTCGTGGCTACCGCCGTGACGGATAAGCACGCACCCCGTCGACTCGGGACCGGATGAGCGCGGAGCGCTTCATGCGACGCTCAACTCACCGACCTTGTGAGCGCAGGGATCTGTCCCGAGGCGAGTTCAGCATGGATGTCCTCCCTCGCCTTCATCGTTGGGCGGCGGTACACTTGGCGTGGCGGGGACGCCGCCGACGGGCGGAACGGGGGGTGGATCGTGGGGGCTTCACGCAGGCTGTTCAGGCGGGCGCGAACGCGCAGGGCGCCCGCGGCAGGGCTCGTTTCTGCCCTTGTCCTTCTGGTGTTCAGTACCGCACTCCTCGCCGGCTGCGGCGGGAGCGGCGGCTCGGCGGCGATCGGCGAGAAGGCTTCCAACGACAAGGTCGCGGTGACGGTGAACTCCGTCAAGACCTACACGCAGATCACCACCGAGGACGGCGACGTGCTCACCATGAAGTCGCCCAAAGATGTGTACGTGGTCGTCGACATGACCATCCGCAATCTGCAGGAGGCAGCGCATCAGGTCGACCCGGAGAACATCCGTCTGGTGACCGCCGACGGCAAGTACTGGTCGGGCGACGGCGGCCAGTTCGTCGCGGACTTCCCCGACGAGTTCAAGGCGCTCACGGCGCGCACTCTCGGCCCCGGCAAGCAGGTGCGCGGCATGGTGGGTCACGGTGTGCCCATCGGCACGGAACTCAAGAGCGTGACCTATGTGGCCGACCCCGACATCGAGATCAGCCTTGACGGCATGAAGGTCGCGGCGCCGGCCGTCAAGAAGCCGCCCAAAGTGGGACAGACGGCCAAGGGCGGCGGCTTGGCCTTCACCGTCCACTCCATGACCTCCCCCTCCTCACTGACGCACGGCATGTGGACCACCACGCCCAAGTCGGGCGACAAGCTCGTCCTGCTCGACGTGACGGTGAAGAATCTGGGCCGCACGCCGTCCTACAAGGTCGATCCCCTCGCGGTGGCCATCGTCGACGGCAAGGGCACGCGCTGGGGCAGCTTCAACCGCAGCGCCCTGGGCCTCGACGACTCCGAACAGCTGCCGATCAAGAACCTCCGCCCCGGCGGCAAGGTCAGCGGCAAGGTAGTCATCAGCGTGCCCAAGAACGCCAAGCTGAAGACCATCCGCTTCGAGTCGGGAGTGATGGGTCCTCCGCTGGAGGTGCGGGTGGCGCACTAGCGGGCGGCGAACGTCGACCGCGTAAGCAGGCAAATGGGTGATCTGGGAGGCACGATGAGAGTGGTGGCGTTCAACGGCAGTTCGCGCAAGGACGGCAACACGGCCATCTTGGTGCGCCACGTGCTGGCCGAGCTCGAGGCCGAGGGTATCGAGACCGAGATCGTGCAGCTGGCGCACAAGCGCTTCAGCGGCTGCAGCGCCTGCCGCAAGTGCGCGGAGACGCTCGACAATCGCTGCTCCGGACTCAAGGACGACGGCCTCAACGCCTGCATCGAGAAGATGCTCGCCGCCGACGGCATCATCATCGCCTCGCCCACCTACTACGCCAACTGCACGGCGACGACCCAGGCGCTCATGGAGCGCTCCGGCTACGCGACGCGGCAGAGCGGGAACCCGCTGGCGCGCAAAGTCGGCGCCGCCGTGGTCGCAGTGCGGCGCGGCGGCGCCATCCATGCCTTCGACAGTATCAACCACTGGTTCCAGATCAGCGAGATGATCGTCATCGGCTCGAGCTACTGGAACATCGGCATCGGCCGCGATATCGGCGACGTCGAAGGCGATGCCGAAGGCGTCGCGACCATGAAGAGCCTCGGTCGCAACATGGCCTGGACGCTCAGGAAGCTGAACGCCTGAGCCCGTCTCCGAACTTCCTGCGAAACAGCAGAAAGGCGAGCAGGCCGGCGGGCATCGGCAGCCAGAAGGAGACCAAGCGGTAGGCCAGCACCGCCGCCGTGGCCTCGGCGACGCCGACTCCCGCGAGACCCAGGGTCGCCGCCAGGCCGACCTCGACGAAGCCCAGTCCGCCGGGCGTGAGCGGGATCACGCCGAGCAGGGCGGCGACCACGTAGCCGAGCAGCACGAGAGACGGACGCGGCGTGGCGCCCACCGCCGCCAGCGCCGCCAGCAGCGCCGCGAAGTCAAAGAGCCAGTTGCCCGCGGAGCAGGGGAGGGCTACCCACCACTTGTCGCCCAGCGTGTCCTTGATGAGGTCGCGCTCCGCGACGAGGCGATCGGGCAGCCCGGGGCGCGGCGCCTTCGCCTTGCGCACGCGGACGAGCACGCGCTGCACGAGGCCGCCGATCCAGCGCAGGGGCCGGTCGGTGAAGAGCATCAAGGCGCCGGCCCCCACGATGAGGACGGCGATGGCGACGCCGATCTCCAAGGTGTGGACCAGGCTCCGGTCGACTGGGGCGCCGCCCAGTATGGCTGGCACCGAGAGGATGGGCAGCGTGAACAGCACGGCGGTCGAGAGCAGGGTCGTCGCCGTGAGACCGGTGACCGTGCGTGCCGTCGGGTGTCCCGCCCTAGTCAGCATCTGATAGCTGACGGCGCCGCCCGAGGCGGCTCCCCCAGGCACGATGCGGCTGAAGGCGGCGCTCGCCATCTGCGTGGTCGCGACCACGAACCAGCGCGGCTCGTGGACCGTCACCCGCATCATCCCCCAGTAGCAGGCAAGGCTGGCGACCTCCAGCAGCACCATGAGCGCGAACCAGAACCACCTGATGGTGCGCAGGCCGGGGACTGCGTCGAAGAACTGCACGAGCTGGGGCCACACGAAGTAGAGGCCCACGAGCGCCACCGCGAGAAAGAGGATGCGCTTGACGAGGCCGCGGGAGCCCGGCCCTGGGGGCGGCTGCCGGATCTCTGGCTCATCCGCCGTCGACGGCGCGTGCCGCGGCGGCGAGGCGTCAGTCCGGGGCGGCCGCGCGCGGACTTCCCCGGCGGGCTCCTCGTCGAACCAGTTTGCGCCGGGCCTCGCGGCGCGATCCTGATGCTGCTCGTCCATCGGGCAAGCATAGCGTCTGCGCGGCGCTGCGCGAGGCGGGGCTCATGCGAGGGCGAGCGCTGCCGGCAGCGAAACGCAGTGTCCGCTCCTTCTCACGATCGTCACCTCCACAGTGCCGCGCTCACCGACTCAGACGGATGCTCGGGAGACGTGTGGCGCACGGCAGCGGTTCGCAGCGTCGCCTCCCGTTCCGGGTGTTTGTCGTCGGCGCGACTGCGGCACAAACCACTATCATAGGTAAAGGAGGTCGCTTTTATCCGAGAGCGGCGCCTCCCCTCACTGAGAGGTCATCATGATCCTGATCATGCGACATACAGTGCAAGACTACGACGCGTGGAAGCTCGTGTTTGATGCCGGTGAGCCGCTGCGGGCGAAGTACGGCGCCTTCGGTCACGCGCTCTATCGAGGCTACGACGACGCTAATGACCTGACGATCCAGCTGCGCTTCCCGTCTCGCGAGTCGGCCGACGCGTTTCTCGCGGACCCGGAGCTCGCGGTGAACATGCAGCGCGCCGGGGTCGAGACCCAGCCGGTCCTCATGAGGGTGCGCGAAGCTGAAGCGGTCGAGTACTCACAGAGTTGCGCCGCCTGACGGTCCCCGGACCCAGAAGCTGAGCGCGTCGAGGGCGCCGGCAGCCGCGGACGGCGCCCTCGCCATTCACGATCAAGGCGTCGTTACCTTCGGCTTCGCCTTGGTGAACCATTCGGCCTTGATCGCGGTCATGACGGCCTTGGCCAGGATCATCCCGCCGGCGTACGTGAGGTGCTCGCCGTCGGCCTCGCGGACCGCCTGCGTGTTGCCGCGTTCGTCGTCGAGGTACTGCGAGAAGCGGCCGCCCTTGCTCAGCGCCGCGTGGGCGTCGATGTACGTGACGCCGGGGTGTTTCTCGGCCTCGCTGCGGAAGACGTCGTTGATCTGGCGGATCTGCCTGTCGAACGAGGCCTCGGGCATGACGGGCTGGCCGACCCAGTAGACGCGGCGCACTCTGCCGTCGAAGAGGATCGCGAGGGCGTCTCTGATGCGCTGCCGGTACTCCTTCTCCCAGCCGCTCGTGCCGAATTGGTGGACCTTGCCCGAGGCCGTCTGGATGCCCTGGTTGTCGTTGGCGCCCCACATGACCACGGCGGCGCCTGGTCTGAAGTCCCTGGTCTGCCGCTGCAGTTGCGCCGGCCAGTTGAAGAAGTCCGGGCGCACCAGCCCCGTCGAGATGCGGTAGTCGAGCAGCGGCTTGATGAGGTGCGTGCGTTTGGACAGGTTGACGAGCGCCATCCCGGGGATGCCGGCCATAGAGTCGCCGGCGATGTACAGGCGCATCGGGTGCCCGGCATACGGCTTGGGCAGCGGCTTGTCCACGAGGTTCCGCTGCAGTTTGCCGGAGGTCGTCGTGGGGGCAGGCCGCGGCGTGATCACCACGACGGCCACGGGCCCGGGGTCCGGCTTGCCGAGCGCCTCGGCTACGAGCCTGCCTGGCCTGTCAAGGAACACCCAGTGGCTGACCGTGGCCAGAGGCCCGACCAGCGCCAGCCGGAAGCTGCGTTCGCCGCCGAAGGGCAGTTCCATGGCCGACTTCTTCATCGCGGGAGCGTTGAGGAGCACGCCGAGAGCGAACGCCACGAGAATGGCGACCAGCGCACTGGCGGCTGTCCGCCGTCGGCGCTGGAGCGGTCGCTTCTCGCGGTGACGGTCGCTCATCAGAAGCGGAAGTAGAGGAAGGTCGCGGGGCCGGAGGGTCCGAGGATGTCGAGCAGCAGGAAGCCGATCGCGAGACCGACGCCCTGCAGCACGGGATTGAACGTCGAGAACCTGGCCTCGACTCTCTCGTACGCGGCGCGCGGCACGTACTGGATGCCGATCCCCAGAGCGATCACCAGCAGGAGGACCGGCGTCACGGCTTCACCGAGGCTGCCCCAGCCGCGGAACAGCTGTGCGAGGACGTCGAACGCCGCCGCCAATGTGGTGGAGCGGAAGAACACCCAGGCGAACGTGACGAAGGCGAACACGCCGAGGCGCGGCCAGATGCCTCCGCCCCAGGGCCGCGCGTCGATCGCGACCTCGCCGACCTCGCCGCCGCTCGCGGCCGCCGCTCGTCGCTGCCGCTGCGCGCGGGCCTTGCGTGCGTCCAGACGGCGATGCTCGAAGACCTGGGCGCTTCCGTGCAGCGCGCCCCAGAAGATGAACGGCCAGCCGGCGCCGTGCCAGAGGCCTCCCAGGAGCATCGTCAGCATGATGTTCACGGAGGTGCGGGTCTTGCCCTTGCGGTTGCCGCCGAGCGGGATGTACACGTAGTCGCGCAGCCAGCGTGACAGCGTGATGTGCCAGCGCCGCCAGAAATCCTGCACGGAGATCGCCGTGTAGGGGGCGTTGAAGTTGTCTGGAAGCTGAAAGCCAAGCAGCAGTGAGACGCCGATGGCGATGTCCGAGTAGGCGCTGAAGTCGCAGTAGATCTGCACCGAGTATCCGATGATGCCGAGCAGCACCTCCAGCGAGGTGAACTCACCCGGCGTCGTGAAGACCCCGTTGACGAGGTTCGTGGCGAGATAGTCGGCGATGAGCATCTTTTTGGCCAGGCCTCCGAGGATCAGGAAGAAGGCGCGCGACGTGTCCACCTGCCGGGGGTCGCGGGGCGTGGCGAGCTGCGGCAGGAACTCGTTCGCCCGGGCGATGGGCCCGGCCATGATGTAGGGGAAGAAGGTGACGTAGATGCCGAAGTCGAGCAGGGACGAGGTGCGCAGTGTGCCGCGATACACGTCGACCACGTAGCTGAGGACGCGAAAGGTGAGGAAGGACACGCCCACGGGCAGCACGATGCGCAGCAGCGGCAGGTCGGCGTTGAGATGGAACACTCCCAGGAGGTTGACGACGGAGGTGACGAAGAATCCGTAGTACTTGAACCAGCCGAGGACCCCGAGGTTGACGGCGACGGCCGCGACCAGAAGCCACTTGCGGGTCGCGGCCGTCGCCGTCCGCTCGATGGCCCTGGCGAAGAGCTGGTTGGCGACGGCGCTGAGCACCAGCAGCAGCAGGAAGCGCCACTCCCACCAGCCGTAGAAGACGAGGCTGGCCAGCAGGATGTAGGGCTTCCACAGCCCCGGTCGGGGCATGAGCAGCCAGTTTCCGATGAAGACGAGGAGGAAGAAGACCGCGAAGGTGATCGTGGGGAAGAGCAAGGTTCTAGTTCTTGCCCGCGCGCACGGTCGCCGTATCGCCCTTGATCACGACCGCGGTATCGAGCGGAGCGGAGTACTGCTTGACCAGCTTGAGGATCGTTCTTCCGGCCGCGTCGTGCTGCACGGCCGGGATCCCGCTGCTGGACACATAGACGGGGATGAGGGTGGCGGTGACCCCGTCCGGGGTGAGCACGGCATCGACCAGCACGGTCTGGCCGGTGGCGATGCTGTAGTGGTCGAAGACCAGGTCGCCTAGGCTGTAGGCGATCAGGCGACCCTTGTACGTCTCGAACCCCTGCAGCACATGCGGGTGGTGGCCGATGACCAGGTCGGCGCCGGCGTCGATGGCGGCGTGCGCCTCGCTGATCTGCGGCCCCCAGGGGTAGTGCTCGTACTCGATGCCCCAGTGGTAGCCCACGACGACGTAGTCCACTTCCTTGGCCAAGGCGCGGATGGACCGCTTCATGCGCGGGATGTCGGTGCGGCCCTCGGCCACACCCGGCTTGTTCGTCGCCCGATAGCCGGGCCACAGCACGTCGCTCCAGGCGAGGAAGCCGATGGTGGCGCCGCCGGACGTCTTCACGATGGCGGCGGTCCAGGCGTCCTTGTCGTTGAGGCCGGCGCCGACGACCTGCACGCCGGCCTTCTCGAGCCGCTTGATGGTATCCGCGAGGGCGGCCTGCCCGTAGTCGACGGTGTGATTGTTGCCGAGGGTCACCAGATTGATGCCGGCGGCGGCCAGCGCCGGGACCATACTCGGTGGGCCCTCGAAGACGTAGTCCTTGCCTGGTTCAGGGCTGCCGAGGTTGGAGAGCGGCGACTCGAGATTGACCCAGGCGACGTCGCCCTTCTGGAGTTGCGGGGCGATACCACTCAGCACGGCGCCGGCGCCGTTCGCGTTGATGTAGCTCTTGACCACGCGGTCGGTCATGACGTCGCCGCCGGAGACCACACGGACCGGCGCCGGCGCGGCGGCCGTCGGCGATCCGCCTGTGGCGGCCGAGCCGCCGGCCTTGCCCGAGCCCGCATGCGTCGCGGTCTGGCCTGAGTCGCTCCGGGCGCCGGAGGGCGCCGCGTCGCGGCCCGCGAGCGCTCGGACCACGGCGACGCCGGCCACGATGGCGACGGTGGCGATGACAGCAAGCGCGATCAAGCCGCGGCGGCGCGCTTGCCGGCGGCGGCGGAAACGCGTGTTGCGATCCATGGGCATCGCCCGGCTCCCTTCCCTTTCTACGGCGCCGGGCTCCAGTCCCGCTTCATCGCCGCCCAGACGGCGTTGGCGATGCGCCATGCACCTTCACTGGTGAAGTGGACGCCGTCGCCACTGCGCAGGGAGGCGATGAAACCGCCCTTCTTGGTCGCGAGCAGGCGGAAAGCGTCGACGTACACGACTTCGGAGTGCTTGGCGGCCGCGGCCTTGAACTGGGTGTTGAGGCGCTTCGCCTGGTTCGTCGCGTTCCTGTTCGGCATGACGGGCAGTCCCACCCAGTACACGCGCGTCACGCCGTGGCTGAGCATCACGCGCATCAGGGTCTCGGCGCGGCGCTGGTACTCGTCCAGCCACGCCTTCTGAGGGTACATGGTGAACTTGCCCTTGACGGTCATCGGCATGCCGGGGTCGTTGGCGCCGATCATGAAGATGCCGACGTTGGGGTGCTGTGCCTTCACGCGAGCTCGCAGATGAGCGGGCCAGTTGATGGGCTGTGGGTACGTGAGGCGCGAGGAGACCTGGTAGTCGGTGCGCACCTTCATCAAGCCGGTGCGGGATCCGCGCCGCGCGAACAGGATGCCGGGCAAGCCGGCCAGCGAGTCGCCGCCGAAATACACGCGCAGAGGGTGTTCCTTGGTGGGCTTCCTCAGCGGCGGCTTGGTGGCGCTAGGCGAAGGCGTAGGGCTGGGCGAGGGCGTAGGGCTTGGGGATGCCGACTGGCTGGGTGATGCGGACGGGCTCGCGGACGGTTCGGCCGAGGCCGAAGACGCCGCGGCCATGGCCGGTGGCGAGGCTCCTGCGGCACTGGAGTCCGCCCCGGGGCTCCTGCCCGTCGCGAGCGCGACGCCCGCGACGATCGTGACGACGGCGGCCGTGAGGATGCACAGCGCGATGATCTGGTCACGGCGGCGCATCCTTCGCGGGGGCCGCCGTGCGTCGTCCGGTCCCTTTTCGCTGAAGGAGTGGTCACTCATCGCCTGCCGATCATATCAACGGGGGGTCGGCGGCGCTTCGCCTGACGCCGCGTCTGGCGCTTCGCGAGCCCCCGCCTCCGAGCCCGGCCTCGCGCGACGATCCGTCTCAGCCCCCGCCCCCGGCTCCGCCGCCGCACTCGGCCCCGCGCCTGTCTCCGCGCCCTCGCCAGCCTGGCGCGTCGTCACGCTCGGCAGGTGCGGCTTGCCGGCGATGAGGTCGAAGAACGCTTCGCGCCACGAGCGCCATGTGGCGTTGACGTGGTCCTCACGGCGCTGCGCCTTGGCAAGTCTCTCGGGCTTGTCGCCATAGCGCCGGTGCGCCCAGGGCGATCCCGGGCGCGCCACGCGGATCGCGCCCACGATGCCGATGATCGGGATGAAGAGGGCGAAGAACCCGGTCCAGAGTTTGCCCTTGAGCAGGCAGAGCACGGCCCAGAACAGATTGGAGAGGATCGTCACTGCGATGATCACGCCGGCGGCGATGCCTGTGACCCCCGAGGAACTGGCGATGCCGAACGGTCGTATCCCGAGGACGAGCAGCGTGCCGGCGCAGACCGCGACGATGACCGCGTCCACCGAGAGGCGTCCTTCGGTGGTCCAGTAGACGTCCTTGAGGCGCAGGATGAGGGCGAACTCGTCGAGCGTCAGCGCCACGCCCGCCCCGAACGCGAAGGCCGCGAGCTGCAGCAGGAGACCGTGAGGGAGAAAGGCGATGAGGCAGAGTCCCACGACGACCATGACAACGACGCCGATCACCATGTGGTGCACGTGCAGGCCGCCTTCGGACTCGATGTCGTGGAACCACCACTTCACATTGGCCCTGATGAGGCGCGTGTTGAGGCGCACTCCGAGGAACGTGAGGAGCAGGCCGAGCGTGAAGGCCGCGACCGCCGCGCGACCGGGCCCCAGGAGACCTTCGCCGAGAGCATCCATCGCCAGGATCATGCCTCTCCCCTCTGCGGCGTCACTGGGGCGCCGTGGAGGGCCGCCAGTCCCTCTCGATCGCCGCGAGGACGTGGTCGGCGAGACGCTCCTGCCCCGCGAGCGTGAAGTGCACGCCGTCGCTGAGTCGCCACGAGGACACGTACTCCCCGTCCTCGCTGAACAGATCCCAGATGTCGACGTACTCGGCGCCGGGGCGCAGCGCCGACTGCTTCTCGAAGATCCGGTTGATGAGCTGCATGCGTGAGTTGCGCCAGCTCTCGCCCATGATCGGCATGCCGACCCAGTAGACCCGCCTCGTGCCGCCCGCGAGCAGCCTGTCGATGAGCGCGCCGACGCGCTTCTCGTAGGCGTCCTTCCAGGCTGTCTTGCCGTAGGAGATCCACGTGCCGTCGACCCAAATGGACTGCGTGTCGTTGGTGCCCATCATGATGACGGCGGCGTCGGGGCGGGTCGTGCGCGACACCGTCTTGATCTTCGCGCCCCAGTCGAAGAAGTCGTAGCGGCAGATGCCCGACGACTCCTTGTAGAACGCTGTGGGCTTGTACACCACCGTCTCCTTGAGCAGCGGACCGAGGGAGAGCCCCAACTCGCCGCCCAAGGAGTCGCCGCCGACCCAGACCCGTGCCGGATGCGCTTTCGCGGCCACCCACACCTTGGGCGGCTGGGCCGGCGTTGGGCTCGCCGTCGGCTGTCCGGCGGACGTGCTGTCGGCGGACGTGTCGCCGTCGCCCCCGTCGGCGAAGGACCATACGGCGGCTGCGGCGGCGACGACGATGACGCCGGCGACCAGCAGGAGCGAGCGGCGGCGGGCCTGACGTCGCCGCCGGGCGTCGCGACGTCTGCGCTCGGGGATCTCGGGGCGGGGCACCGTGCGCTCAGTCATCATCTCACCGGGAAGTGACCGCTGAGCTTGTCGCGCGTGGAGGCGAAGAGCGCGCGCCCGCGATCGAGCGGCAGCCCGTACATGGAGCCGGGCATCGTGTCGCCGACCCGGCCGATCTCGATGACGGTCGGCGACCACAGGCGCGCGCGGCCGGGAGGCGCCATGACAGCAGGCGTGTCGTCAACGCCGACATGGGCTCTCGCGCGGGTCTCGACATGATGCGCGCGGGCGCCGGTCACACTCCGCTGATGGCTTGCACTCGGCCGTCGTCGATGGCGTCCCGCAGGGCAGTGTAGTCGCGCTCGTTCTGCTCGGCGTAGGCGACGGCGAAGTCGGCGACGGCACGATCGAAGGTATCGCCCGCGCCGAGATACGAGGCGATGGCGATGCGGTCGCCCGTTCGCGCGTGAGCGCGAGCCAGCGTCCAGGCGCACATCCGCGCATAGCTGGACCAAGCCCGTTCGCCCATCGTCTCGATGCGGAAGGCGCCTTTGCCGTCCCACAACTGCCGCATGTAGAAGTCGTGGGGAAGCCCGTCGAAACCGATGACGTGGTACCAGCCGAGGAGGATGTCGCCGGAGGACTGCATGATCTTCTGTCCTTCCACGACGCGGCGCCCGGAGTTCCCGTAGCGGCTCTTCCCGACGAAGCGTTCAAGGACGGAGGCCTGCGCCATCTTGGCTTGCAGGAACACGGGGTCGTCGGCATCGCGGCCGTAGAACAGCATCACCCAGGCACGCGTGCCGACGCTGCCGACGCCCACGACCTTGCGCGCGATCCCTTGGTAGCGGTAGAGATCGAAGAGAGGCTGCCGATCGTGGGGCAGACTTGCGCGGTAGGTGCGGAGCGCCATCTCGATGGCGGTCTCGTATCTCTCGCGCTCTTCTCCGGTGAGAAGCTCCTCGGCCGGGACGAGCAGAGGTGGATCGCTCCTGAAGCGCCGCTCCCCATCGACGATCTGGGTGAGCCGCGAGAAGGCACGCAGGCTGTCTTTGCCGCTCGCGCTGGAGAGGTCCTTGGCGACCTGCCGCGAGTCGCTCCCGCCGAGTGTCTTGCTCTGTTCCCTGATGAGGTCGGCGTCGAGCCGCGCGTACCAGACGTCGATGGCCCTCAGTGCGGCCATCTCGATCATGGCCACGCGGTAGTGGAGCACGCAATCCATCACGATCCGGCGTCGGACGGTCGCGTCGAACCCGCGGTCCCGCCCTCCCACCTCGAAGCTCGTCGCCAAGCGTTTGACATCCCACTCCCACGGCCCCGGGAGGGTCTCGTCGAAGTCGTTGATATCGAAGACCAGTCGTCGCTCGGGCGACTCGAAGAGGCCGAAGTTCATGAGATGGGCATCGCCGCAGAGTTGAGCCACCAGCCCCGAGTCGGGAGTGGACGCGAGGTCCGAGGCCATGAGCAGGGCGCCGCCGCGATAGAAGGCGAAGGGGGAGGCGGCCATGCGGCCGTACCTGATGGGCACGAGATCCTGGGAGCGCTCCGCAGCTTGCTGTTCGAGAAGCTCGATGGGGTCGGGACGGTCGGCGGCAGGTTGCCAGGCGGCGTGGCTTCTGCGCGGTACGCGCTTGCGCGCCGCCTTTCCCTCTGCCGCGCGCTCGGCAGGCGTGAGTTTGCGGTGCTGCTGGATGGGCGGCAACGGCGCCATGACGCCCGCGCCGACCCCAGGCGGCGACGCTTCGGTCGGTTGCGGCGATCTGGTTGCAGAGGAGGAGTCCATGCCCATCGCGTCCCTTCGTGGTCGTCCCGGCCGTGTCTGGCTCTTCTATGCTCCCAAGTAGGCTTCCTGCACGTGGGGGTCCTTGAGGAGGTCCGCGGCGACGCCGGTGAGCGTCACCTTGCCGGTCTCGAGGACGTAGCCTCGGTCGGAGGTCTCCAGCGCCACATTGGCGTTCTGCTCCACCAGGAGGATCGTCGTGCCCTGGGCGTTGATCTCCTTGATGATCTCGAAGATCTTCTCGACGAGCATGGGGGCCAGGCCCATCGAGGGCTCGTCCAGCATCAGCAGCTTGGGCGCAGCCATCAGCGCGCGCCCCATGGCCAGCATCTGCTGCTCGCCGCCCGAGAGCGTGCCGCCCGCCTGCGCGCGCCGCTCGCGCAGGAGGGGGAACAGGTCGTAGACCCGTTCGAAGTCCGCCTTGAGATCCTGGCGCGAGCGCGAGAAGGCGCCCATCTCGAGGTTCTCCTTGATGGACATGCGCGGGAAGATCCGGCGCCCTTCCGGGGATTGCGAGAGTCCCAGTGTCACGACCTCGTAGGCAGGCACGGCCGTGATGTCGCGGCCTTGGTAGACGACCGTGCCGGAGCGCGGCCGCAGGAGTCCCGAGATGGCGTTGAGCGTGGTGCTCTTACCGGCGCCGTTGGCGCCGATCAAGGTGACGATCTCCCCGGTCCGGATCTGCAGAGAGACACCCTTGAGCGCCTCGATGTTGCCGTAGAACACGTGGATGTCGTGGACGTCGAGCATGACCTCGCCGGTCGCGCCGACGGTCGGCGTGGCGGCGTCCATCTAGGCGCTCTTCCCCAAGTACGCCTCGATGACCTTGGGGTCGTTGCGCACGACGCTCGGCGAGCCATCGGCGATCTTCTCGCCGTGGTCCAGCACGACGATGCGATCCGAGCCTCCCATGACGACCTTCATGTCGTGCTCGATGAGGATGATGGTCATGCCTTCGTCGCGGATCTGACGGATGAGCGCCATCAGGGAGGCGGTCTCCTGGGGGTTCATGCCGGCGGCCGGCTCGTCGAGGAACAGCAGGTTGGGCTCGGTGGCCAGCGCCCGGGCGATCTCCAGCCGTCGCTGCGATCCATAGGGCAGGCTCTTGGCGAGTTCGTTGCCACGCCCTCGCAGGCCCACGTACTCCAACAACGCGAGGCTCTTGTCGCGCACGGCCTTCTCCTGCTGGACGGCGCGACGCGTGCGGGCCACCACGCCGAGCAGGCTGCCCTGCGTGCGGCAGTGCTGTCCCACCATCACGTTCTCGAGCGCCGTCATCTCGTTGAACAAGCGGATGTTCTGGAAGGTGCGGGCGACGCCGAGCTTGGTGATCTTCGACGGGAGCATCCCGGCGATGTCGTGGTCCATGAAGCGGATGGAGCCTGAAGTGGGCGCGTAGACGCCGGTGATGGTGTTGAAGAGCGTGGTCTTGCCGGCGCCGTTAGGACCGATCAACCCCACGATCTCGTTGGCGTCGGCGTGGAAGTCCACGCCGTTGACGGCGATCAGGCCGCCAAACGCCTTGGTGAGCTGTGCGACCTCAAGGACGCGGATGGGCGCCGTGGGGTCTGGCGAGCCGGGCACGGCGCTAATGGGCGGCATCGGACCACTCCTGCCGTTCGTGCTCTCCCTCGCTCCGGCTCCCCGGCCGCATCTCCAGCGCCACGCGCACGGAGCCGAGCAGACCCTGCGGACGGAAGACCATGAGAAGCACGAGGATCAGCCCCAAGGCGATCCCGCGGACCTCTGGGTGAGCCTGCACGAAGGGGAAATCGCGCAGCCACTCCTGCAGCCCGATCCAGATGACCGCGCCGAGGACCGGTCCGACGATGTTGCCCATGCCGCCGAGGACCACCAGGCTCAGGATGAGGAACGACTCCATGAGCATGAAGCTGCTCGGCGAGATGTAGTTGAGGTAGTGCCCGAAGAAGACGCCCATGACGCCGGCGAAGAAAGCCCCCGTGGCGTACGACAGCAGCTTGTAGCGCGAGGTGTGGATGCCCATCGCCTCGGCCGCGATCTCGTCCTCGCGGATGGCCGTCCAGACGCGGCCGATGCGCGAGCGCACGATCCGCGAGATCGTCCACAACGAGATGAGCGCCAAGCCGAGACCGAGGTAGTAGAGGCTCTGCTGCGTGCTGAACTGGAAGCCGAAGAAGGCGGGCTTGGGGATGCCGGAGATGCCCGACGGCCCGCGCGTGAGCCCCACCCAGTTGTTGGCCACGATACGGATGATCTCGCCGAAGCCGAGCGTCATGATGGCGAGGTAGTCGCCGCGCACGCGCAGCGTCGGATAGCCGATGAGCACCCCGGCGAGGGCGGCCAGGAGCCCGCCGACCAGGAGATTGACCCACGTCAGCCACCAGTAGGCGTCGATGTCGACTCCGTACTTCACCTTCAGTACTTGGTTGAAGATGATCGCGGTGTAGTAGGCGCCGATGGCGTAGAAGGCCACGTATCCGAGGTCGAGGAGCCCGGTGAAACCGACGACGATGTTCAGACCCGAGGCGAGCACCACGTAGATCACGACCACAGTCATCAGCGTGATCCAGCGGTTGGACCCGATCACGAGCGGCAGGATCACCGCGATCGCCAGGAGCACGGCCAGGAGGATCTTCTGCGGCCGGCTGGATCCGTCTTTCGCGAGGGCGGCGGCGATCGGGTTGAGCTTCGTGCGCAGTCCGCCGCCGGCCTGCCCGTCCACTCCTTTGGTGTCCTTCTGGTCGCCCATGTCAGGCCTTCTGCCCGACGGTGGACCCGAGCAGGCCGGAGGGCCGGAACGAGAGGATCAGGATCAAGATGACGAACGCGAACGCGTCGCGGTACTGCGAGCCCAGAGGCAGGTAGGCCGAGCCCAGCGCCTCGATGACGCCCAGCAGCAGCCCGCCGAGGAAGGCCCCGGGGATGTTGCCGATACCGCCCAGGACGGCGGCGATGAAGGCCTTGAGACCGGGGTTGAACCCCATCAGTGGCCAGGCGGAGTGGTAGACGCCTCCGTACAGACCCCCGGCCAGCGCCCCCATGGCGGAGCCGATGAGGAACGTGAGGGCGATCACCTTGTTCACATTGACGCCCATGAGCGCCGAGGTCGTCTTGTCCTGGGCGGAGGCGCGCATCGCGCGCCCCATGCGCGTGCGCCCCACGTACAGGTTGAGGAGCAGCATGACGGCGACGGTGACGACGACCACGAACACCTGGAAGTAGGTGATCTGCACGTTGCCGAGCACGAAGGCCTTGGGCGCTCCGGCAGCGGTCGTGAACAGCGGGATGTCCGGGAACGGGACCTGGCTGGATCCGAAGATCGACTGGGCCACGTTCTGGAGCAGGATGGACACGCCGATCGCGGAGATGAGCGCCGCCAGGCGCGGCGCGTTGCGCAAGGGCCGGTACGCCAGGCGCTCGATGAGCACGCCCATGGCGCCGACGACGGCCATGGCGATGAGGATCGCCAGGAAGAAGTTCAGTCCCGGCATGCCCACGGTCTGGCCGAAGATGGAGAGTTCGGGGGACATCATCATGATGGTGATGAAGGCGCCGAACATGAAGAGCTCGCCGAAGGCGAAATTGATCAGTTCGATGATGCCGTAGACCATCGTGTAGGCAACGGCGATAAGGGCGTAAAGACAGCCGATCATGAGGCCGTTGACGAGTTGTTGGGCGAGTTCACTCACGAGGCCCTCTGGTCTGCGGTGTCCGGTTTTGCAGAGTCAACGGGGGGCGAGCGGCGTAGCGCCTCTCGCCCCCCGGTCGTGAAACAGGTGGCTATTCCGCCGCCACAGCCTGTTGCGGAGCAGTGGCGAGGGCGCCGTCCTTCACCACGACGATGGTGATCGGCTTGATGACGTCGCCGTTCTCGTCGAACGTGATGGGGCCGGAGATGCCCTGGTAGGTGCCGATCTCGGCGAGGGCCTTGTTGATGGCCGCGCGGTCGTTGGAGCCGGCGTTCTTGGCCGCTTGGGCGGCCAGCATCATGACGTCGTAGGCGTTGGCCGCGAACCAGTCGGGGTTGCCGCCTTCGAACTGCGCCTTGTATGCCTCCACGAACTTCTGGACGGCCGGGTCGCTGCTGGAGTAGTCGAAGAAGGTCGACACCAGCATGCCCTCGACGGCGGCTTTGCCGAGCTTGGGCAGCTCGTCCGACGCATATCCGTCGGAGCCGAGCATCTGGATGTCGAGACCGAGTTCCTTGGCCTGCTGCGCGATCTTCGCGCCTTCAGGATAGTAGCCGGAGAGGAACAGCAGATCGGGGCCGGCCGCCTTGAGCTTGGTGAGCTGAGCCTTGAAGTCGGTGTCGCCCGCAGCGTACTGCTCCTTGCCCACGATCTTGCCGCCCGCGGCAGTGACGCCGGCCTCATAGGCGTCGGCGAGGCCGCGACCGTAGTCGGAGTTGTCGTACATGATGGCGATCTTCGACTTGCCCAGCACGTCGACGCTGTACTTGGCGAGTCCTTCACCCTGCACGGCATCGGTCATGCAGATGCGCCAGATGAAGTCGCCGAGCGCGGTGATGTCGGGGTTGGTGGCCGACGGGGAGATCATGGTCAGGCCGGCGGCCTGGTACTTGCCGGCGGCGGCGATGGTGGCGCCGGAGAACTGGTGGCCGTCGACGACCACGAGCTCGCTGTCGTCGATGTACTTCTGCGCCACGAGCACGGCCTGCTGGGGATCGCCGAGGTCGTCGCCGATGGCGAGAGAGACCTCGCCGCCGTTGACGCCGCCGGCGGCGTTGAGCTCAGCCATGGCGATCTCGGCGCCCGCCTTGTGGGACGCGCCGTAGGTGGCGTACTGACCGGTCATCGGGCCGGCCACGCCTACCTTGAACGGGGTGCCCGCCGCCGCCGACGCGCTTGGGTCGGTCGATCCGCTGTCGCCGCCGCAGCCCGCGAGCACGGCCAAGCCCAAGGCGACGACCAGGACGACGATGGAGACGGGGATGAATCTCACGCGACTCTTCTTCAACGTGCCTCCTTATGTGTGGTGCGGTGGAGCGTCCAGCGCCCCTGCCACCGCGTCAGCATTCCGCTGCGGGCGGCCCGCTTGCATGCCCGGCAGTCTAGGTTCGCGACGAGGCTCCGTCAAGGCGGCGTCCAGGAGGAGCGTCGCGTCGCGTCGTGAAAGGAACGATGTCGCTCAAGCCGCGCGATTCTCGCGGGTCGCTACGGCAGGCGGGGTCGCGCGCTGCGCGGCCCGCTTCGTCCTGCGCAGGCCGAGCGTCATCAGCACGCCATAGACCGCTGCCGCCACAGGACCCAGGAGCTCGAAAGCTTCACCGCCGAGCAACTCGCCGAGTTCCCCGACCGCGCTCCAGACGAGGTAGATCGCGAAGCCCACCAGCACCACGTTGGTCAGGGTGAAGAAGGTCCGCAGCGGCAGCTTGGCGCTGCCGCGGTACACCGCGTACCCCGCCAGGAAGGCGAGCAGCAGGCCGGCGAGTCCGCCGGCGAGCGTCGCGAGCGGGCTGGCGTCGCCGGCCGCGGCGAAGAGGAAGAGCGCGCTCTCGAAGCCCTCGCGCACCACGGCGAGGAACGCGAGCCAGAAGAGGGCCCCGCCGCCCAGAGCGAGCGCTGTATGGACGTCTCGACGGAGGCGAGCTCCTTGCGTCGCCGCCTGACGCTGCATCCAGAGCATCATGAAGGTGAGGACGACCACCGCGGCGATCATGACGGAGATCTCGAACAACGCCTCGGCCGAGCCCGTCAGCTCGCTGCCGGTGAGGAAGAGCACGCCGCCGGCGACGAGACTCACGCCGGAGGCGGCGGCGACGCCGAGCCAGACAGGTCGCGCCGACGCGGAGGCATCGACCTGGCGCAGGTAGGCCAGCACGACGGCGACGATGAGCGCCGCCTCCAGACCCTCTCTCAGTGTGATGAAGAGTGATGTGAGCACTTCATGCCCCCTTCCTTCGAATGATAGATGGCACTGACAGAGGGCATTAGGGTAGCCTAATGTGCGCGGGCGCACAAGTTCACGCTGCGTCGGGTCGGAGTGGGCCGGCGCGGGGCGGCCGGCGCCGTGCGGTCAGAACGAGTCGGCGAAGTTGGCGATGAGCCGCCGGCAGAGCGTGCGCGACCGGTCCACGATCGTGTCGCGTTGCCGGACCATCGTCTGCAACAGGGCCGGGTCGCGTTGACGCAAGCCCTTGTTGTCGTGTTCGAGCCAGCTGTCGAGCATGGCCTCGTCCACCTCCGGGTGGAACTGGAGACCCCACGCGCGACGCCTCACGCGGAACGCCTGCGCGCCATCGTCGCCCTCACGCACCGCGAGCACCGCGGCGCCGGGAGGAACGCAGAACGATTGTGCGTGCCATTCGAGGGCCTCGAAGGGTGATGCAATGCCGGCGAAGAGGCCGTCGCTCGCGAGCACACGCAGCGGCAGCCAGCCCACCTCCGGGATCTGACGCTGGTAGACGGAGCCGCCGAGCGCCCGTGCCAGCTGCTGCCCCCCGAGACAGATGCCGAGCACGGGCAGGTCGCGGCGCACGGCCTCCGCCAGCAGGGCGCGCTCGGCGATCAGGAACGGAAAAGCCGCATCGTCTGTATTCATGGCGCCGCCGAGGGAGATGAGCGCGGTGAATGCACTCAACTGCTCGTCGGTCGGTAGCAGCGCGCCGTCGTGGAGCGGGCGGACATCGACTGACAGCCCCAGGCCGGCGAGCGCCACGAGGATCGTCGCCGGCCGGCTGAGCGCCGTGTGCTGCAGGATCAGCACGGTCCGGTCGATCCCGGCCGCGGTGTGGGCACCTGCGACAGAAGCGGCGGCGCTGGGACCGTGGGTCGCCGCAAGCGATGAGGATGACGTCGATGGGTCCACGGTGTGGCCGCGCCTCCACTCCTCTCGATGTCGAGGTCGCTCTGTACTCTAGCATCCGCCTGTCGCGGGCGGTGGTAGAGTCGCGGCACAGTTCTCGTGGCGCGGCGCGCGCCGGAGGCGGCGATGTCTGGAGGACACATGCGCAGGGTCACGCGTCTCGTGCTGTTCATGGCTGTCGCGGCGCTGGCCGCCGGTCTGGCCGGCCTCTGGGCCGGCCCCGCCGCGGCCAAGGACTTCAGCATCCCCAGCGTCGTCATCGACGCCCAGGTACGCCCCAATGGCGACCTGCGTGTCCACGAGACGCGCGTCCTCGTCTTCTCCGGTCAGTTCTCGTTCGTGTACTGGGACCTCGGCACCAAGGGCTCGGAGGGCATCAAGGTCACCGCCGCCCGTGGCCCCGACGCAAACGGCGCCGGGCTCGTGCCATACGAGCTGACCGAGGACCCCTACTCCAGGGCGCCCGGCACGTACTCGGTGACGGACTCGGGCGGCAGCGTGCGCGTCGAGCTCCACTTCAGCGTCGCCGACACGTCGGCGCAGTTCGAGGTCGACTACGTGGCGCGCGCCGCCGCCAAGCGGTATGAGGACATCGCCGAGCTGTACTGGCAGTTCGTCGGCGACCAGGCGCAGATCCCCAGCGACGACGTGCGCATCACCGTGCACCTGCCGGACGGCGTCAGCCGCGAGCAGGTGCGCGCCTGGGCGCACGGCCCGCTGTGGGGGGACGTGACCATCGCTCCCGATGCCTCCGTCGTGATGACCGTGAGCCCGCTGCCGGCGTCGACATTCGTCGAGGGCCGCATCCTGTTCCCTGCGGCGGCCCTCGCCAAGGCCCCTCTCGCCGGCGGCGCCCGCGAGCAGGCTGTCCTGGCCGAGGAGCAGACGCTCGCCGACGAGGCCAACAGCGCCCGGCGCTGGGCACGTCTCAGGGTCATCGCTTGGGGCTTCGTCGGGTTCGGCGTGCCGCTGCTGGCGCTCGTGCTCGTCGTCTGGTTCTACGTCAAGTATGGACGCGAGCCCAGGGCGCGCTTCCAGGCAGAGTACCTTCGCGATCTGCCCCAGCCGGCGCTGCCGCCAGCCTTGGTGGGTTACGTCTGGCGCATGGGAAGCATCGTCCGCGACGACGTGAGCGCCACGCTGCTCGACATGGTCAATCGCGAGGTCGTCGACATCGAGCGGGTCACGGTCCACAAGCCGCGCTTGCTGGGCAAGGACGACACGGTCAGCTACCGGCTCACCCTGCACGACGAGCGGCTCGCGGAGCTGCTGCCCTACGAGCGCGATCTGCTCAAGTTCCTCTTCCACCAGATCGCCGAGGGCCCGACGCTGGTGCTGGCCGAGCTCAAGCAGCTGGCCAAGGACAAGCGCGCCGAGTTCGCCAAGGGCTACAGCGACTGGATGACGATGGCCAAGAACGAGGGCGAGCGACGCGGCTTCCTCGTGGTGCGGTCGACCCACATGGCCTGGGCCGCCGCCGCCGTTGCCGTCGCCGGCGTGCTGGCGGCCGGCGCGGCGACCATCTTCAGCGGCTGGCTGTGGTTCCTCGTGGGCGTGCCCGCGTGTCTCGTCCTTCTCTTCATGGCCCGCGCGATCAAGCGGCGCTCGCCTGAGGCGGCCGAACTGCACGCCCAGTACGCCGCGCTCGAGCGCTACCTCAAGCATTTCGGCCGCCTGCAGGAGAAACCGCCGGATGCCGTGGTGCTCTGGGAGCATTTCCTGGTGTATGCGGTCGTCTTCGGGATCGCCGACGAGGTGGTCAAGGCGATGAGCGTGAAGGTGCCCGAGGTCGTCAGCGATCCGGCCTTCGCGCCGAGCTACCTGCTCTGGTTCGGGGTCCCCGGAGACGGCGGCGGGATGACCGCGTTCAGCGAGCTGCACGAGAGCTTCAGCGACGCGGTGTCGGTGGCCACCTCGTCCTCGTCCTCGGGGTCGGGCGGCGGAGGCGGTTTCTCCGGCGGCGGCGGAGGCGGTGGAGGCGGCGGCGGGTTCGGCGCCGGTTGACCCGGCGCCGCGGCGCGCCGCCGGCGCGCCGAGCGGAGGGCGTCGCGCCCGCCGCTCGGCGTCGGATCGTCCTCCGTCAGGCCGGCTCCGGCGTGCGACCGTCGTCCGTCGCGTCGGCAGCACGCCGCAGCACGCCGCGTACCTTGAGCACGGCCTGATACCGGTCGGAGAGCACCGTCAGCACGGTGAGCAGGAAGACGAAGAACAGCGTCTTGCCGAGAGGCGCTCCTCCTTCGCCGAGGCCCAGGAGTCGCTCGCCGATCTCGAGGCTGAGGATGATGCCCGCGTTGATGAACCCCATCCCGACCATCTCGACGGCCACCGACCTCCAGGTGCGGCCGCGACGCGCGAGCCACTGGCTGGCGATGGCGTTGAGGACGATGAAGATGCCGACGAACGCAAGCCTGAAGTCGCTGACGTCGAGCATCTGCGCGAAGACCACGCTGACGAGGCCGGTGAGCGCGAACTTCTCAAACAGCGACCGGGAGAAGACCTTCTCGGTCGCCTCCATGTCGCGGTGGAACTCGGCGCTGCGGAACTCAGCCGGCAACCGGTCGGCCTTCAGCAGGATGCGGTGGTCGACGGGCGGCGCCCAGCGCCTCACCATCCACCAGGACTACGAAGACCAGCAGGGCGAGGCCGGCGATCATCGCCGCCAGCAGCCACGGCGCGGTGCTCACCGCCTCTCCCCAGGTCGCGTCGGCGCTCACGCCGAACAAGCTCTCCTTGATGAAGTCGGTCATGTCGAGCTTGGCGATGTGGATCCACCACTCCTGCGGCAGCTGGATGAACACCCAGATGAGCACGGTGGAGATGATGACCGTCCATTTTCCCACTCGCGCCGTGTTCCAGCGCGTGCGCACGGCTTCGTAGAAGATGAAGAAGTATTCGAACGTGTTGGGGAAGATGATCAGCAGGGCGCGGATCCCCGTCAGCTCGAAGAGCAGATCTCCGACGAGGCGATAGTAGAAGAGGAACTTGGCCATGAGACAGGCGGGGCGGTTGGTCCAGTTGCGCATCGTGGACATGTACGCGATCGCCAGGTAGTACGAGGGCTTTGTCGTAGGACTGGTAGCCGTCCAGCGGGATCGCCGGGAACTGCTGGAAGATGCTCTGGTCGGCCGAGTCGAGGATGAGGCACGACACGACGCCGATGAGCGGATAGTACGGGATGGTGAGGGGCAGAAGGAGGCGCAGACCGACGACGATGACGACGACCGCCCACTCCGTTGTGCCCATCCGCTGGTCGTCCCCGGCGAAGGCGCGGCCGGCGGCGCCGTGTGTCCAAGGTCGTGGTGGCGGCGCGAGGCACCGACCACCGACTTTGGGGAGCATGTCTCGCCCTCAGGTGGCCTGTCAAGACCGACTACGACGGTCCCTCAAGCGGGCGCTGCCCCCTTGGCGACGAATACTCATTGGACCCGGATCCATCGTCCAGCGAACGAGGAGGCGTCATGCCGAGGCAACCAAAGGTGATCTGGTTCGACGACAGATCCGCTCACATCGACCGGTTCGGGTTGTTGCTGACGCTCACGGCGCTGGCGATCGTGGCGCTGGCTTTGGTCGACCTCGACAAACCCTTCGGCACGGCGGCCGGGGTAGCCGCATCCGTAGTGACCACTGTGATCGTCGGCGGCACCCTGCTTCTGGCGCTCCGAGCATCCGGTCTTGCGCGGAAGTGGCTGCGACTCGCCGACGCGATGATCGGCCTCGTCGTCGTCGTAATCGTCCTGGTCATCATCGCCGATTTTGTGATGGACCTGCCTCTGGCTCCGGCGGAGAGTGGGACGCACCCCTTGTCTCTACTTGTCTTGTCGGCGCTCGCGCCGGTGGTCGTGGTGCGGAGGCTGCTGCAGCACCGCAGAGTGACGACCGGGACCCTGCTGGGCGCCATTTCCGCCTTCCTGCTGATCCCCATCGCCTTCTGCTATGCGTTCATCGCCATCGACACCTTCCAGTCGACGCCGTTCTTCGGGCAGGTGGAGCCGACCACGTCATACATGCACTTCAGCCTCAGCACCCTCACCACGGTCGGCTACGGCGATCTTGTCGCCACCACGCCGCTGGCGCGGCTGGTAGCTGACAGCGAGGCAGTGGTGGGCCAGGTGTACCTGGTGACGTTCGTCGCGATGCTGGTCGGGTTGCGCGCGCAGCGATGGGCCGCCGGTCGGCGTGACGAGCCTACCCAAGAGACCAGCCGCGACAACTAGGGCGTGCGGCCGACTGTCGTCATATACAGCACGCCTTCGCGCTCGGAGTCGAGGCTGAGGAGCGCGTCCGCCTCCTCGTCGTAGATTGCGGCGATCTGGCAGCTGCCGAGACCCAAAGCAACGGCAGCCAAGGCCACGTTCTGGGCGATGTGGCCGACGTCGAGCCAGATGTAGCGGTAGGCGCGCGGCCCGTACTTCCAGCGGCAGCGCTCGAACACCGCCGTCCAGACGAACACGACGTCGGCCCTGGCGACCATCTGCTGGTCAAGGGCAGCCTGCGCGGCCGCGTGGCGCAGGTCGCCCGTCCGCAGTTGCTCCAGGGCATGTTCCAGACCGGCGTAGTGATACAGGCCGGGCTCGAGGTCGCCGACGCGGTTGATCACGACGTAGGTCTCTATGGGGTAGAGGGCCCCGGCGGACGGAGCCGTGCGGAAGGCGGCGCCCCTGTCGAGGCGCGTGACCCCGGCGGCCGCCCAGAGCAGCCGCGCCAGTTCTTCGAGGGTCGTGGGCGCGCCGCCGTACCGGCGCACTGAGCGGCGGCGAGCCATGACCTCGAAGAGGCCGGGCTCGCCGCCGCTCAGGATCGCGGGCAACGCTCTGCGGGGTGCGTCTGGAAAGCTGGTGGACCACTCCGGCTGGGCAGACCAGTCCATCCTGCCGCCGACGAGATGGTCGCGCCGGTGTCTGGTCTCGCGAAAGAACCGCTCGCCGATGCCGTCGTCCATGCCTCCCTCTCTACCGCGTCAGTACGGGAACTCCACGCCCAGCCCGTGCAGCTCTTCCTTGGCCGTCTTGTACATGTCCAGGTACCAGCCTTGCGGGCGTATCTGCATGACCTCGTAGCACTCCTGGAAGGGCTTGCCCTCGGGCGCCGTGGCGATCTGATCCTCGTACATGGCGAGCAGCTTGCCGACGATCTCGTTGGCCTGGCTGCGGGGCATTCCCTGGCGCGCGACGGCGTGGCCGACCTCGCAGGCGAGGCGCGCCTCGAGTGGCGTCGCGTAGTTACGGTGCTTGTTGTGGCGCGGCGCGGCCGTCCACAGGTCGCCGCCCGAGGTGACGCTGGCGATGGCGTGCGCGGCGGCCTCGCGGAAGAGCATGTCCGTGCCGGGACCCGCGTTGAAGAAGCCGTTGCTGGTCGAGAGGATGCGGCTGTTGCGGGCCAGCGCCTGGTGGACGAGACTCACCAGCCAGAGCATCTCCCGGCCGCTGTTCGTGGTGTGCTGGATATGGAACGGGAAGCTGTTGTTGAAGTTGTGCTGGTAGACCGTGAGCCCGACGAGGTGATGGGCGACCTCGAGCACGGCCGTGCCTTCGGCGCCGCCGGCGTAGCCGCCGTAGATGGCGCCCGTGAGGCAGCCGATGGCGCAGCCGAACTGCTTGCAGTGCGCCACCTTGTTCAGCAGCTCGTTGTCGGTCTTCATCTCGGTGACCACGCCGATGAGGCGGCCGTCGCTGGAGCGCACGCCCCATTCGTTGTTGCTGACCGAGACCTGGCCGGTGTCTGACTGCGCGGTGCCGACGGCGACGAGGAAGAGCCCCGGCCGGCCGACGAGCTTGGTGGCCGTGCGCAACTGCATGGCGTGCTCCATGACGCCGGCCATCTCCGAGGGCGTCCCGGAGGTGATGTTCCTGCCGATGCTCTCCTCGAGGATGGGGCCGCAGACGCCGTCGGCCAGCGGCTCCTGCACGTAGGCCATCGAGGCCTGCAGGAAGATGTCCTCGTCGTACGTGATGTCCGGGCTGAAGATGCAGAACGGCGGCCGTCTGTCTTCGACCTGCCGCGGCCGCCAGAAGCGCGTCTCGTGGCCGGCGCCGACGATGTGCTGCTCCGGCGCCAGGTAGAGCGCCTCGTTCAGCTCCGCCTCACTGATGACGATGCGCCGATGCGTGTCGACGTTGTGGACGCCGACCGCGAGGAAGAACTCGACGGCGGCCTGCCAGATGCGGTCCGCGAGATCGTCGTCCGCCGGGACGGGCGAGCTGGGGTCGAACTTGATGTCGTACTTGCGCACGACCTCCTTCATCTTCGGGAGGAAGAAGTCGTAGAGGAACGTGTCGTCTTCGCAGTAGGGCCCCTCAGCGGCCCGCTCCATGATCTCCCACATCTTCAGGTGCGACATCTCGTCAGCCCTCCGCGCTTGCGGCTTTGTCTGCCATCGCCCGTTCCAGGACCTTCACGGCCGTGCCGGCGTCTTCGCCCCAGCTGTCGGCGCCGGCTTCGGCGACCCACTCAGGGGTGACGGGGGCGCCGCCGAGGATCACGTGGTACTTCTCGCGCAGGCCCTTGGCCACGAGGATGTCGACGAGCTCCTTCTGGGCGGGCATGGTGGTGGTCATCAGCGCCGAGGCGCCGATGACGTCGGCGCGCAGGTCCTCGGCGCGCCGCACGAAGTCCAGGGCGTTCACGTCTCTGCCGAGGTCGTGGACCTCGAACCCGGCCGCTCTGAGCATGGTGATGGCGATGTCCTTGCCGATCTCGTGGACGTCGCCCTTGACGGTGCCGACGACGATGACGCCGCGCTTCACGGTGGCCGCGGCCGACTCGAGGAGGCGCGGCTGGAGCACGCTCATGGCGCTCTGCATGGCGCGCGCCGCGAGCATCAGCTCGGGCAGGAAGATGTCGCCGGTGGCGAACTGGTCGCCGACCTCGCGCATGCCGGCGCTGAGGCGGTCCACGATGGCCGTCACCTCGGCGCCCTCCTCGAGCGCCGCGCCGGCCAGTTCCCCGGCTTGCGCGGCGTCTCCGTCCTGTACCGCCAGGACGAGCTCGTCAAGCGTACTCATCAACCGACCCCCCTCTTCTCTCGTTGCGCCCCATCGGGCGGAAGTGTGTGCCAATCATACGGGCTTGAGGTCCGCCTGTACTGCCACCAGGGCCACGCCGAGCGTCGCCTCCGTCTCGCGTATGGTGCTCAGCTGGGCTTCATCGGTCTCCGCCGGCGCGACGCGCAGCGGTGGGCCCAATTCCTCCATGATCCGGCGCAGTCGTTCCTCGCGCTCGGGGTCCAGCGTCCGGCACGAGAAGGCCACGATGATCAACCCCAGGTCCCGTTCGAGCGCCTCGATCCGGCTGAGTTCGTCGGCACTCAGTTTGCGTGCGATCTCGCACAGCATGCTGCCCGCCCCCTTCTTCGCTGATCCTGCGATCCGCAGTCTACCGCCTCCCGCAAGCGGAGCCGCCCACGCGGTTGGCATAGACTCGCGACATGGACTCAGGCCATCACCCGGGACGTGACGAGGAGGGCCGCCGCGCCGCCGGATCGGCGGCCCTCCTCGTCGTGCTCCTCGCCGTCTCGGTACAGATCGGCTCGGCGCTGGCGGTCAACGTCATCAGCTCCGTCGGCGTCGTCGGGGCGGCGTGGCTGCGCACAGCCTTCGCCGCCCTCATCCTCCTGGCCGGCGTCCTGGCGCTGCGGCGGAGCGCGCTGCGTCTTCCGCCGCGCGGCGAGCGGCTCGCCTTCGTCGGTCTGGTGCTCGCCCTGCTGGGCATGAACCTGTCGTTCTACGGCGCCATCAGCCGCGCCCCTGTCGGCATCGTCGTCGCGATTGAGTTCCTCGGTCCGCTCGCCGTGGCGGTCATGGGCATGCGCCGTCGCGTGGACTGGGTGTGGATCGGGCTGGCCGGCGCGGGCGTGGCCTTGCTCGCCGGTCCGACCAGCTCAGTGAGCGGTCTCGGTGTGGCCCTGGCCTTGTTCGCCGGGGCGTGCTGGGCGGCGTACCTCATCTTCGCCAAGCGCGCCGTCACCGGCCTCGACCCGCTCACCGTCACCCTTCTCATGACGGCTGGCTCCGCGCTCCTGCTCACGCCGCTGCTCTTGGTGAGCGGGATGCATATCGCCGGCCACAGGAGCGCCGTTCTGCTGGGCATCGTCGTCGCGGTCCTCTCCTCGGCGCTGCCCTTCCTGCTCGAACTGATCGCGCTGCGGCGCGTGCGCGCGGCCACGTATGGGGTCCTCTTGAGCATCGAGCCGGCGCTGGCGGCGCTGGCCGGCTTCGTGGTGCTCGGGCAGCGATTGAATGCGCTGGAGATCGTGGCTATCGGCGCCGTCATGGCTGCCGCCGCGGGGGCGAGCTGGACCAGCGGTCCCGCGGGCCCGGGGGTCGACGTGCCCATGGCGTGACGGAAGGCCGTGGCTGCCCGACGGTTGCGCTTGGGGGAGGAGGAGGACGGGCGCGCCGCACGTTCGAGCCCGCTCGACGCCGCGTCAGGGCTGAGGGGGCCTTTGGCGTCGAAGGGCTGTGCGGCGCGCCCGCATGCAGAATGACGGCCTCGCCCCCGGGGTGCACGGGTTCTGGCGTGTCGCCGTGGGGCTCAATGGGGAAGTCGGGACCACCGCGGGGGCGAGATTCGTCATGGAGCTAGTCTCGCCCCCGTTGCTGTGCGTATCCTGAGAGAGGACTGGGAGCCGTCTACGAGTCCCGGGGGTTGGCGCTGCCGATGACTCGCCGCAGAAAGTCGTTTGCATGACAATCGTTGGCATGCTAACGTTTTTCGGCCGAGAAAGGAGGTGCGTCCCTATGAGACACGATCACTCGCGCGGATCCTGCATCGTCCCCTTCGAGCTGGAAGGAGTGGACGAGCAGTCGTCGCGCGTCTTTCGCGCCTTCATGCGCACCTTGCGCCTGCACCGTCAGCTCATGATGAGGATGATGGCCGAGCATGGGGCGCATCCCGGTCAGGCGATGTGCCTGCACCTGCTCGAGGCCAACGAAGGCATCACCCAGCGTGACTTGGCCGAGGCCCTGCATCTGGCACGCCCCACGGTCAGCCGGATGCTGCGCGGGATGGAAGCTGCAGGCCTTGTGGACCGCAGCCCGGACGCGCGCGACCAGCGGCTGACCCATGTCCATCTCACGCCCGCCGGGCGCGACTTGGCCAGGGAGCTGAGGTCCGTCGCGGCCGCTCACGTCGGCGAGACGATCGGCAGCCTGCCCGAACGCGATCGGGTGGAGCTGGCGCGGCTGCTCGAAGACCTCGGCACGAGCATGGCGTGCGCCATCGACGCGCACGCGGGGCCCGCGCAGGCGCCTGACGACGTCGAGGGCGCGCCTTGATCCGTCTTCTGCGGCAGCGCCTGCGGCCGTACTGGCGGCAGATCATCCTGGTGATGGTGCTTCTGCTGGTGCAGGCCATCGCCAACCTCTATCTGCCGACGCTCAACGCCGACATCATCAACAACGGCGTGGTGACCGGCGACACCGCCTACATCCTCAAGGCGGGCGCCGTCATGCTCGTCGTGACGCTGGTCTTCGTGATCGCCGCCATCATCGGCGTGTACTGGGGTTCCAAGGTCGCCATGGGCTTCGGCCGCGACGTGCGCGGCGCCCTCTTCCGTCGCGTCGAGAGCTTCTCGCAAGCCGAGGTCAACCACTTCGGCACGCCCTCGCTGATCACGCGCACCACCAACGACGTGCAGCAGGTGCAGATGGTGGTGCTGATGATGCTCAACGTCGTGATCTCGGCGCCCATCATGGCCATCGGCGGCATCATCATGGCGCTGCGCCTCAATGTGCCGCTCAGTGGGGTGATCGTCGTCGCCATCCCCGTGATGGCCGTCTTCATCGGCCTCGTGCTGCGCTCCGCCCTGCCGCTGTTCAAGTCGATGCAGAAGAAGATCGACCGCATCAACCAGGTCACGCGCGAGATGCTGAGCGGCGTGCGCGTGATTCGCGCGTTCGACCGCACGCGCTACGAGGAGCAGCGCTTCGACACTGCCAACGACGACCTGACGGCGACGACGCTCAAGGTCAACCGGCTGTTCGCGTTGATGCTCCCGACGCTCACGCTGATCCTCAACCTCTCGACCGTCGCCATCATGTGGTTCGGGAGCATCCAGGTCGCCGACAACGGCATGCCCATCGGCGACCTCACCGCCTTCCTCACCTACATCGTGCAGATCCTCATGGCCGTGCTCATGGCGACCATCATGTTCGTGATGGTGCCGCGCGCGGCTGCCTCGGCGGAGCGCATCCAGCAGGTGCTGGACGCGCGACCCTCGGTCGTCGATCCGGCGGAGCCCGCCGTCGACGTGCCCATGCGCGGCCTCGTCGAGTTCCAGGACGTGGAGTTCCGCTACCCCGGCGCTGAGGATCCGGTACTCTGCGGCATCACCTTCAGCGCTCGTCCCGGCGAGGTCACGGCGATCGTCGGCAGCACCGGCAGCGGCAAGACCACGCTGATCAGCCTCATCCCGCGGTTCTACGACGTCACCGGCGGCCGCGTGCTCGTCGACGGCGTCGACGTGCGCGACATGGCGCAGCAGGACCTCTGGAGCCGCATCGGACTCGTGCCGCAGAAAGCCTTCCTGTTCAGCGGCACGGTGGCGAGCAACCTCCGCGACGGCGACGAGCAGGCCTCCGACGCGGACCTCTGGCGCTACCTTGAGACCGCCCAAGGCCGGGAGTTCGTCGCCGAGATGCCGGAGAAACTCGAGGCGCCCGTCTCCCAGGGCGGCGCCAGCGTCTCCGGCGGCCAGCGCCAGCGGCTGGCCATCGCCCGGGCGCTGGCCAAGCGCGCGCAGATCCACATCTTCGACGACAGCTTCTCGGCGCTCGACTTCACTACAGACGCGCGCCTGCGCGCCGCGCTCAAGCGCGAGACCGCTGCCGCCACAGTGATCATCGTCGCGCAGCGCGTCGGGACGATCATGCACGCCGACCGCATCATCGTGCTCGAGGACGGCTCCATCGCCGGCATGGGCACGCACGACGAGCTCATGCAGACCAGCGCGACCTATCGCGAGATCGTGGCCTCCCAGTTCGGCGAGGGGGAGGTGGCATGAGCGAGCAGAAGCCCGCGATGCCGCCGGGCGGGCCGCGCGGCCCCGGGGGCCCCGGCCCCGGCGGTCCCGGCGGTCACGCGCTCGTCATGCCGACGGCGAAGGCCAAGGACCTCAACGGCGCCCTGCGGCGCCTCGGTGGCCGGCTCAGGGTGGAACGCCTGCGCATCGTCGTCGTCATCGTCCTTGCTGTTGTCAGCGTGACCTTCATGATCATGGGTCCCAAGATCCTCGGTGACGCCACCAACATCCTCTTCGACGGCGTCGTGAGCACGCAGATCCCCGCCGGCGTGACCCAGGAGCAGGCCGTCGCCGCGCTCAGGGCCAAGGGCCAGGACACGCAGGCCGACATGCTCGCCAGCATGACCATCAACCCGGGCGAGGGGGTCGACTTCGCGGCGCTCGAGCGGACCCTGCTCCTGCTCGTCGCCGTCTACGTGTTGAGCGCCATCTTCGCCTGGATGCAGCAGTACATCATGGCGGGCGTCGCGCAGCGCACGGTCTACCGGCTGCGGCAGGCGGCGGACGAGAAGCTCGCCCGCCTGCCGCTGCGCTACTTCGACGACCACCCGCGCGGCGACGTGCTGAGCCGCGTGACCAACGACATGGACAACATCTCGCAGTCGTTGCAGCAGAGCCTCACGCAGCTCATCACGGCGGTGCTCACCATCATCGGCGTGCTCATCATGATGCTCTCGATCAGCTGGATCCTGGCTCTGATCTCGCTGCTCGCGGTGCCGCTCTCGGTGCTCCTCACGGTGATCATCGCCAAGCGCTCGCAGAAGCAGTTCGCCGCCCAGTGGGAGCGCACCGGCGAGCTCAACGGGCACGTGGAGGAGATGTTCACCGGCCACAACGTGGTCAAGGTCTTCGGCCGCCAGCAGCATGCCATCGAGAAGTTCGACGAGGAGAACGAGAAGCTCTACGACGCCAGCTTCAAGGCGCAGTTCATCTCGGGGATGATCATGCCGGTCATGACCTTCGTGACCAACCTCAACTACGTGGCCATCGCCGTGGTCGGCGGGCTCATGGTGGCCAACGGCCGCATCTCGCTGGGCGACGTGCAGGCGTTCATCCAGTACTCCCGCATGTTCACGATGCCGATCACGCAGACGGCCAGCATCATGAACGTGCTGCAGAGCACAGCCGCCTCGGCCGAGCGGGTCTTCGAGCTCCTCGACGAGGCCGAGGAAGAGCCCGACGCGGACGTGCCGGTCGCGCTGGGCCACACCTGCGGCCACATCACCTTCGAGGACGTGTCGTTCCGCTACGTGCCCGACGCGCCGCTCATCGAGGACCTCGATCTGGACGTGCGGTGCGGCGAGACGGTCGCCATCGTCGGCCCCACGGGCGCCGGCAAGACCACGCTTGTCAACCTGATGCTGCGCTTCTACGAGATCGACCACGGGCGCATCCTCGTCGACGGCGTGGATGCTCGCCAGATGACGCGCAGCGATCTGCGCCGCCTGTTCGGTATGGTGCTGCAGGATGCCTGGCTGTTCACGGGCACCATCCGCGACAACATCGCGTACGGCCGCGAGGGCGCGACTCAGGAGGAGATCCTGGCGGCCGCCAAGGCGGCCCGCGTGGACCACTTCGTGCGCACGCTCCCCGACGGCTACGACACCCTGCTCGATGACGACGCCACCAGCGTGTCGGCGGGCGAGAAGCAGTTGCTCACCATCGCGCGGGCCTTCCTCGCCGATCCGGACGTGCTCATTCTCGACGAGGCCACGAGCTCCGTGGACACGCGCACCGAGGTGTTGATCCAGGAGGCCATGGCGGAACTGATGAAAGACAGGACCAGCTTCGTGATCGCCCACCGCCTCTCGACGATCCGCGGCGCCGACACGATCCTCGTGATGGATCGCGGCCACATCATCGAGCAGGGCGGCCACGAAGAACTGATGGCCGCCCGTGGCTTCTACTACGATCTGTACGCGAGCCAGTTCGAGGGGGCGCTCGAGGAGGCGTCCTAGCGCACGGACGCGACGGCGGGACGGGCGGCCACGAAGAACTGATGGCCGCCCGTCCCGCCGTCGGTCAGAAGGCCATCGGGTAGGTGTTGGGCCATTGGCCCGGGCCCATCCCCTTGCTCAGCGCGAGGGCGCAGGCGCGGATCTGCGCCCAGCCGTTGAAGATGCTCTCGTGGCGCCAGGGGTTCCAGTGGCGCGCCCATTCGCTCGTCGTGAACTGGAAGAGGCCCTTGTAGGGGCCGCTCACGACGGTGGGCTGACCGCTGGACTCGAGGATCATCATGCGGTAGAGGCCGGCCGGGCTGACGCCGTACTTGCGGCCGGCGATCTCGATGAGCGGCCGCCAGTCGTGGCGCCGTGCCCATGTGGCGATCTGTGCGCGGCGCTGGACGCGCTTCGCGAGGCGCCGCGCCTTGTCCGCCCGGTAGACGACAAGCCGTCCAGCCTGTGCCACGCGCGTCCTCAAGGCGACGATCTCCTCGTCGCTGACCACGCCGTCGGCGAGAAGCAGGCCGGCGAGCGCCGCGTCCATGCCGGGCGGCGGCGTGATGGCGGCGGGGGGTGTGACGCCGGGTTCGCCGCCGAGCTGTGCCCGCAGGTCAAGCGCAGCGGCAAGGTCGGCGTCGGCCTTCTGGGCGCGCTCGCGCGCCGTGGCCAGTTGCTGCTTGGCGTTCCGCAGCTGCGCCTTGAGCTGGCCATCGGAGACATGGTAGGCGGAGGCGGGGGGGGCGAGGGCCGCCATTGCGACCAGGGTCAGCGCGATCGTGATGAGAATGAGTCTGCGGTGCACGGTGTCCTTTCGACGGGATGTCCCGGCCGGGCAGCGGAACGACCTGTGCCCGGCGGGCGTGTCGCGCCGTGGTCCGCGCTGCGCCGCACGGCTTCGCCGGAGGGTGTGATCGGGGGAGGCGAATCTGCAGCGGATGGGCGCGGAGGGGCGCTCTGATGGGTGGAGATTCCCCCACAGTGAAGCGCACGGCGCGATGAGATGCAACCCGGAGCGCAACCGCGGGACCGAGCGTGAGCGACGATCCCCGACCCCGCGGCGTGCTCCCGACGGCTCTGGGAAGGTAGACTGACGCTGCGCAAACCCCCGTCAAAGGAGCCGACATGCCGAGCCTCAAGGGCACCCAGACCGAGAAGAACCTCCTCAAGGCGTTCGCCGGCGAGAGCCAGGCGCGCAACCGCTACACGTTCTTCGCCAAGCAGGCGGCGAAGGAGGGCTACGAGCAGATCGCCGCCCTCTTCCTCGAGACCGCCGAGAACGAGGGTCAGCACGCCAAGATGTACTTCAGGCACCTCGAGGGCGGGCCCGTGGAGATCACCGCCACGTACCCGGCCGGCATGATCGCCACGACGGCCGAGAACCTGCTGGCGGCGGCCGAGGGCGAGAACGAGGAGTGGACCGACCTCTATCCCGCCTTCGCCGACATGGCCGAATCCGAGGGCTTCCCGGCGGCGGCGAAGTCGTTCCGCCAGATCGCCAAGGTCGAGGCATGGCACGAGGCGCGCTACCGCAAGCTGCTCGACAATCTCGAGAAGGACCTTGTGTTCGCCCGGCCGGAGCCGGTCAAGTGGATCTGCCGCAAGTGCGGGTTCGTCCATGAAGGCCCCAGGGCGCTCAAGGTATGCCCGGCGTGCGATCATCCGCAGGCCTACCAGGAGATCTACGCCGAGAACTTCTGAGAGAGGGAGGTCGATGCTCGTGGACGCTCCGCCCCCAAGCCGCGACGCTCCGCGCACGGAGGCGGACTGCCTGTCGATGCTCGTCGTCGGCCAGTGGGGCACCCGCTCAGAGCGGGTGGCGAGAGGCAAGGGCGCCCGCAAGCGGGCGCCGCGTTCGAGCCACGCCTTCTATGAACCGGCGGCAGACCGTCCCGATCCGGTCGATCTGCTGGAACAGCAGGCGGCGCAGCGTGCTCCGGAGCTCATCCCGATCCGCTACGGGCGCATGCTCGCCTCGCCGTTCGCCTTCTACCGCGGCGGCGCGGCGATCATGGCCTCAGACCTGGCGGCGACACCTGTCTCGGGCTTCACGGCGCAACTCTGCGGCGACGCGCACCTCATGAACTTCGGCTTCTTCTCCTCGGCGGACCGGCGGCTCGTCTTCGACATCAACGACTTCGACGAGACGCTGCCCGGGCCGTGGGAGTGGGATCTCAAGCGGCTCGCCGTGAGCTTCGAGGTGGCGGGGCGCGCCCGCGGGTTCGACGCTGCGACCAGGCGCGCCATCGTCATGGGGTGCGTGCGTGACTATCGCGAGGCCATGGCGCGGATGGCGGAGATGCGTATCCTTGACGTCTGGTACTTGCGTCTCGACAGCGAGTTGATCCGCGCCGAGAGCGCCGCCCTCAACAAGAAGGCTGTCCGGCAGATCGATCGGGACCTGTCGAGCGCCGGCAGGAAAGACAGCATCCGGGCGCTCTCGCGCCTCTCGCGGGTGGTCGACGGGAAGCCGCGGTTCGTGAGCGCTCCTCCTCTGCTGGTCCCCGTCGACGAACTCCTGAGCGGGGAGGCCCTCGCGCGTTCCCCGGTCGCGATCGCGAGCGCCCTGGAGAGCTATCGGTCCAGTCTCTCCCAGGAGCGCCAGGTGCTCTACGATTTCTACCGCTACCAGGACATGGCGCGCAAGGTGGTCGGCGTCGGCAGTGTGGGTACGCGGGCCTGGGTGCTTCTCTTCCTCGGTCGCGACGCCGAAGACCCGCTGGTCCTGCAGTCCAAACAGGCCGGCGCCTCGGTTCTGGAGCGGTTCGTGGGACGCAGTCAGTACGCCAATGCCGGCCAGCGTGTGGTGGTGGGACAGAAGCTCATGCAGGCCACCGGCGACATCCTCCTCGGCTGGTATCGCGTGGTCGGCTTCGACGGCAACGAGCACGATTTCTACATGCGCCAGCTCTGGGACGGCAAAGGGTCGTTCACCGTCGACAAGCTGGACCGTGGCGCGTGGCCGGGCTACGCCACGCTGTGCGCCGGTGTTCTTGCCCGCGGGCACGCGCGCTCCGGCGATCGTCTGGCCATCGCCGCCTACGTCGGCGCCGGCGACGCTCTCGACCGGGCGATCGCCGACTTCGCCGAGGCGTACGCCGAGCAGAACCTGCGCGACTATGAGGCCCTGCGCGCGGCGGCCGACAGCGGGCGGGTCAGCGCCGAGATTGGGATCTGACCCGCCTCAGGGCCGCCCCCCGGCCTACAGGAGGCGCGAGAACAACCGACAGATCGAGTTGCGGAACTTGGGCCACCCACTCATCCCCAGGAGTTCCACAAGGGTGATCTGGGCGCACTCCTCGATGTCGCGCTCGTACTGCGCGGCGTAGTTCGTGGCGATGTCCTTGTCGTACATCACCGAGACGACCTCGTCGTGCAGGATGATGCTGCGGATGTCCCAGTTGCACGTGCCGACGATCGAGAGCTGGTCGTCGACCGTCACCGTCTTGGCGTGCAGGAAGCCGGCCTTGTACTGGTAGACCTTGACGCCCGCCTCGAGGAGTTGCTTGTAGTACGCCTGGGCGGCGTAGTAGGGGACCTTCTTGTCGGGCATGCCGGTCATCATGAAGCGCACGTCGACGCCGCTGGCGGCGGCGACGCACATCGCCGTGAGCAGCGGTTCGTCCGGCACGAAGTACGGCGACTGGATCCAGATCCGGTGACGCGCGTTGGTGAGCGCGATGATGAACACGTCGCGGATGGACTTATGCGCCGTCGAGACGCTCGAATGGAGCATCTGCACGGGGGTGCCTTCGCCGGGCTGGTGCGCCACAGGCTCATTGATGTAGCCGGTCGCCAGGTCTTCGTGGCCGCCGTTGAGCAACCATGTGGTGGCGAACAGGGTGATGTAGGGCGCCACGATGGGGCCCGTCATGCGCAGGTGCGTGTCACGCCAGACCGGGAAGCGCTTGCCTCCGTCGATGTACTCCTGGCCCATGTTCATGCCGCCCGTGTACACCACATCGCCGTCGACGATCGCCATCTTCATGTGGTTGCGGTAGTTCATGTGGGAGATCTTCTTGAAACACGGGACGACGGTGGCGCCGGCGGCGGCCAGACGCTTGAGCTCATCCTTCTTGTACGTGACGCACGACAGCCAGTCGTAGATGATGTGGATCTCCACGCCGGCGGCGAGGCGGTCGAGCAGCACGTCCGTGACCTTCGCCGTCAGCTCGTCCTGTTCCCAGATCAGGTACATGAGGTGGATGTAGCGTTCCGCCCTCGCCAGGTCCGCCAGCAGGGCGGGGAACTTCTGCGCGCCGGCGACATAGACCTCCACGGTGTCCGCAGGCACGGGTACGAAGCGGCTCTCGCGTTGGCCCGCCGTCTCGATCCTCCCGCCGGGAGTACCGGCGAGGTCGGCGATGGCGGCGTCGGTGAACGCCTTGTTGGCCTCCAGGACCGGGGCCAGAGACTCCTCGACCAGGCTGGCCATCTCGTGGCGCACTCTCACCCGGGCGGGATTGTCGCGGCGGAAGTTGCGGCCGATGAGGAAGTAGATGATGACGCCGAGCACCGGCAGCAGCATGATGACGAACAGCCAGGCGAGCACGGTGCTCGGGTCGCGATCGTCGGTGATCAGGGCGATGACGACGCCGCCGATGGCGACGATGATCAGCGCGTAGACGACCAGCGAGATGATGGTGCCCGGCTCGACCGCGATGAGCAGGGACGGTAGGGAAGCGAGTGCGGATACCGCGGTGATCATTGGGGCTCCTGATTGCGATTGTCGCCGGTCGTGCGGATGTTACCATGTGGCCACGTCGGCAAGGAACTGGCGTTGGCTCTCTGATAGCATCGTCGGGTAAGGCCGCGCCTGCGGCGCGGTCACTCGCGTGACAAACGAAGGAGGCTGCATGAGCGAGATGATCGTCCTGGGCTTCGAGAACGAAGCCGCCGCCGACGAATTCGGCGTGAAGCTGGCGGAGATGCAGAAGGACATGATCGTCCAGTTGCAGGACGCCGCAATGGTCGTGCGCGACGAGGACGGCAAGCCGCACGTCAAGCACGGCCATGGTCTGGTCGGCGCCGGCGCTCTCGGCGGCGCCTTCTGGGGCATGCTCTTCGGCCTGCTCTTCTTCGTACCCTTCCTGGGCCTCGCCATCGGCGCCGCCTTCGGCGCCCTCGGCGGCAAGCTCGGCAAGACCGGCATGGACAAGGCGGTGCTCGAGCAGATGGGCGACGCCGTGCCGCCGGGCAAGGCCGGCTGGTTCCTGCTCATCGAGAAGATGACGGAGGACAAGTTCCTCGAGTCGATCGCGGGCACGAACGCCAAGGTCGTGCGCACCAACCTCTCCCACGAGCAGGAGGCCGAGCTCAAGGAGGCCTTCGGCGCCGACAAGCACGAGAAGTAAGAGGCGCGGCGCAGGAGTACGAGGCGACGGGGCGGCCGCAAGGCCGCCCCGTCGCCGTCTGGGCTTCGAGAGAAGGAGGCACCATGGACTTCTTCGAGACGATCGCCAGCCGCGACAGCGTGCGCGCCTACAAGCCAGACCCGGTGGACGACGACACGCTGAGACGCGTGCTCGAGGCGGCGCGGCAGGCGCCGACCGCCGCCAACCGCCAGCCGTTCCGGATCGTGGTCATGCACACGCACGGCAGGGAAGAGGAACTGGCGCGCGTGTACGGACGCCCCTGGTTCACGCAGGCGCCGCTGGTGCTGGCGGTCGTCGCCGTGCCCGGCGAGGCTTGGCGGCGGTCCGACGGCAAGTCCTACGCCGACGTGGACGCCACCATCGCCATGGATCATCTGGTCTTGGCCGCCACCGCGCTGGGTCTGGGGACCTGCTGGGTGGCGGCCTTCGATCCGGACGCGGCGCGCGAGGTGCTCGGTCTGCCCGAGGACGTCGAGCCCGTCGCCTTCACGCCGCTGGGCTACCCCGACCAGCCGGCGCGCAGCCCCGAACGGCGGCCGCTCGCCGAGTTGGTCAGGGAGGAGCGCTGGTGAGGTGCGCCGTCAGGATCCGCCGCTCGGCTTGTTGAGCGCGGCGAGACGCGCCTCGACCTCGGCGTCCTCGGCGACGTCGTCCAGGCTCTCGAACTGCGCGTCGAGCGACGAGGCCGCCAACTCCGACTGACCGGCCACCTTGGCTTCCTCGCGGCGGATCTTGTCTTCGAAGCGGCCGATCTCGCTGGTCGGGTCGGTCATGTCGACGCTTCTCAAGGCGTCATGTACCTGTGACTGGGCTTGGGCGATCTTCGCCCGCGAGACCAGCTCGTCGCGCTTCGTCCTGAGCTCCTCCAGCTTGCCTCTCATGGACGCCATGCCGTCCTTGAGCTTCCCGACGACCTCGGTCTGCTGGGCGATGGTCGGCTGCAGGTCCTTGGCCTGGTTCTCAAAGTCGATCTGGCGCTTCAGGGCGACGCGCGCCAGATTCTCGAAACGGTCGGCCTCGGCCGGCGAGGTCGGCCGCAGTTCCCGAGCCTTGGCCGCCGCCGCGGCAGCCTTCGCGCCCCACTCGCCGGCTGTCTCGACCGCCTCGCGCTCGTCGTCCTCCATCATGCGCAAGTTGCCGATGCTCTGCGCGACGGCATCCTCGGTCTCAGAGATGCTGGCGGTGTAGTCGCGGATCATCTGATCGAGCATGCGCTCCGGGTCCTCGGCGGAGTCGATGAGCGCATTGATGTTGGCGCGCGTGAGCTGTGCGATGCGCCCGAGGATGGATTGCTGTGCCATGGGTGTCTCCTTCAGTCTTCCGACAGTACCTGCGCTAGAACCGTCCGCCGCCTCCGCGGCGCATCCGGGTGCCTCCACCACCGAAACTCGCGGGGCCGAACCCGCCGAACCCTCCGGAGCCGCCGCGGCGTCCGCCTCCGCCACCTCCTCCGAAACCGCCCCCTCCGCCCAGCATCGTGTTCACGAGGATGCCGCCGATGATGGCCCCGGCGAGGTTGCCCATGCCTCCGCCCATGCCTCCGCCCATCTGTTGAGAAGAGGTCGCGGCCTCCGCCGCCCCGACCTCCGCCTGCGCTCCGGCGAGGGCGCTCCCGGCGAGTTGCTGGGCTTGCGCGGCAGCTTGTGCCGCGGTGACGGGATCCGTCTCGCCGATCGCGAGCGCCTGGTCGAGGTTCTGCTGGGCTGCAGCGAGTCGCGCTCGGGGGTCGCTGCCGATCGCGCCACGGTGCGTCGTGATGTAGTCGGTGGCGGACGACACCTCGGAGCGCGCCGCAAGCAGCGCGCGCTCGAGAGAGGCGGCCGCCCTGGCCCGCTGCGCACGGGCGTCGCGCACCTGTTGCAGCGCTCGCTCGAGGGCGTCGTCTGCCTCGCGCAGGCGGAGGAGCGCGGCGAGGGGGTCGCGGCCGCCCTCGGGGGCGGCCGCGACCGCAGCCGCATCGGCGGCCGCGCGCGCCGTGGCGATGAGCGCGGCGAACTGCGCCTGATCGCCGATGGCCTGCGCCTCGGCGATGTCCCGTTGCGTCTCGGCGGCCGCCTCGTCGATGCGCCCGGCGGCTGCGGCCAGATCCTCGCGCAGGCGCTCGACGGCGTCCAGCAGCAGCTGTGCCTGCCCGGCCGCCTCTTCCGCTGCCAAGGCGGTCACCACGGCCTCGCCGCGCCGCCCCGCGTCCAGGTCCTCGCGGCTGGCCGCGATCTGTTGGCGGGCGAACTCGAGGCGCGCTCTGGCCTCATCCGGGCTTGCAGAGGCCGACGAGACGGCCGCCGCGGCGTAGACCGCGGCCAGTTCCTCCAGGGTCTGCGTCGCCTGCGGGAGGCGCGCCTCGAGCCCGGTGAGCCGTTCTTCGAGGCGCGCGATGAGCTGGGGCGCGTTGTTCTCGAGGTCGCGCAGTCTGTCGAAGCGCTCGGCTTGCGCGTCGAGGCGCTCGTTGGCGCTTGCGGCGCGCTCCAGGATCGCGGTCATCAGGCGCCGCTGGGTCGGCTCATCCGCCGCGTCGTCGAGTTCCCTGCGCAGCTTGAAGGCCGCTCCGAGCTCGGTTCGCGCCTCGCTGAGCGCCTGCACGAACGGCGCCGCCGCCGCGTCACCGAACTCGGCGGTGGCGAAGCCCAGCTCCTCTTCGCTCGTCTTGATGGCGTCGTCGGTCTCGACGAGCTGCTGGTTGGCTTGCTTGCGCAGCTCGTCGAGCGACACGACGGCCTTGGCTTGGCCGCCGGCGGGAGAGGCGCCGCCCGCCGCCGCGCGTGCCCGCGAGCTCTTCTTCAGGCTCCGGATCACCACGAAAGCCGCGATCACGAGGATCACGATGACCACGAACCAGACAACGAGGAAACTTCCCCCGCCGCTGCTGGTCGCCGTTCCGTCGGCCGGGGTCACGACAGGTTCGCCGCTCAACGCCACCTGAAGACCCTCGGCCGCGCCCACCACGGCCCCGGCCCAGTCGTTGTCGCTGAGGGCCGGCTCCACGCTTGAGGTCATGACGTCGTTGAGCTCGCCGTTCGTGAGCGGGAAGTCCTGATCGACAGAGTAGGCGTAGGCGCGATCCTCCACCGCCACGGCGATCAGGATGTCGCGCAGGCCGAGGTCGCTGATCTGCGCGGTCTTGTCCGCCCAGTCTTGCGCGCTCATGCCAGAGAACGTGTCGACGTAGACCATCCAGAGCTGCACCTGCTCGGCACGCTGCAACTCGTCGATGGCCGCCTGTGCCGAGTCTTTCTGACTGCCCAGCACGCCGGCGCGATCCTCGATCTGGGACGAGACGCGGAAGGGACTCTGCGCAAGGGCCACGGGCGTCAGCAGCAGGACGCCGAACAGCGCCATGCCGATGGCGAACAGTAGTGTGACGCCATGGTGGCGACGGCCGCGCGCGGGCGAGAAGGCGCTCACAGAGACTCCCTCGGTCTGGACTGAGATGAATGAGTGATGCCCACGGCGGCAAGCGTCAAACGCGTCTGGCCGCGGCCTGCAGACGGCGCACCAGAAAGGCCACCACACCGGGCACCATCGAGGCGATGGCCAGGCCGCCGAGGACCAGGGCGAGGCGGTCCTGGACCCACGGGACGGTGCCGAACCAGTAGCCGCCCCCCAGAAACACCGTCACCCATAGAGCGGAGGCCACGGCCGCGAAAAAAAGCAGGCGCCGGAGCGGCATGCCTGCGGCGCCGGCGACGAACGGCGCCAGGGTACGCACCACCGGCAGGAATCGTGCGAGGACGATCGCCAAGCCGCCGTGCCGTTCGTAGAAGCGCTGCGCTGCGGCCACGTGCTTCGGCTTCAGATAGCGCCGCGGCTTGCTCAGGAGGTGGCGGCCGAGGAAGCGTCCGATCAGGTAGTTGCAGACATCGCCGAGGAACGCGGCCAGGAAGAGCAGCGGCGCAAGGACGCCGATGGTGAGCAGCCCGCCACCGGCCAGTGTGCCGCTCGTCAGGAGCAGCGACTCGCCCGGCAAGAAGGGCGTGACGACGAGGCCGGTCTCCGCGAAGATCGTGGCGAACAGCGCGATGTAGACCCACGCCCCCAGCTGCGCGACGAGCTCGGCGAGGTATACGTCGAGGTGCAGGGCGTACTGCAGGAAGTGGTCGAGGAAGCTCAGGGGTCGATCGCCGCGCCGCGCGGACTGTGCGGCGGCGCGCCTCCGGTCATCAGGCGCCGCGCCGCGTACACGGTATGGTACCGATCGAAGAGCACGATGGTCACCGTGAGCAGCAAGACGAAGAAGAGCGTCATCACGAAGCCGATGTGGGCGTCGCGCAGCCCGAGGAAGCGTTGACCCGCCTCCAGGGCGACGACGAGCGCGAAGTTGATGACGGCCATCACGCCAAGCTCGACGGCTACCGTCGTCCAGCTGCGGCCGCGGCGCGCCAGCCACTGGCTCACGGCGGCGTTGGCGACCACGAAGACAGCGACTGAGAGGGCGACGTGGGTGGGCCTCGCATCGAGGCCAGGCAGCATGTTGGCGAAGATGATGCAGACGAGCGCGGCGAGGATGGCCTTCTCGGCCAGCGCTCCGTCGAGGATCCGAGAGCCGACACGGGCGCTGCGATACGGCTCCGCGCCGCGCAGCTCCGGCGGCAGGGGATCGGCCTTGATCCGCGGCGCGTGGTCGGCAGGGGGGGCCTTGCGCGTCACGACCCACCAGAGAGCCGCCGCCAGTGCTGCGAAGACAGCCACGGCGGCCACCAGCACCAGCGGCGCCGCCGCGACCGCCGCGGCCCACGAGGAATCGAGGTCCACGCCGAAGAGCTCCTCTTTGATGAAGTCGGTCGTGTCCAGCTGGGCGATGTGGATCCACCACTCCTGCGGCAGCTTGATGAACACCCAGATGAGCGCCGCCGCGACGATCGCCATCTTCCTGCTCATGCGCGCGGGATCCCAACGCATGCGCACGAGCTCGTAGAAGATGAAGAAGTACTCGAACGTGTTGGGGAAGACGAGGAGGAGCGCGCGAGTCTGCGTGAGCTCGAACGCGGCCACGCCGACCAAGCGGTAGTAGAAGAGGAACTGGTTGATCCTGAAGGCCGGCTGATTGGTCCAGTTGCGGAAGGTCGAGAGGTAGGTGATCGTCAGGTAGTAGATGTCGAGGGCCTTGTCGTAGGACTGGTAGTTCTCTAGCGGGATGGCCGGGAACTGTTGGAAGATGGTCTGGTCGACGGCGTCGAGCACGAGGCACGCGACGACGCCGACGAGCGGGAAGTACGGGATGGTGAGCGGCAGCAGCAGACGCAGGCCGATGACAACGATGATGATGGCGATCTCGGTCGCGCCCATTCACCTGCCCCTTGCCGGAGTGCCGTGCGCCCGACTCGGCAGTGAGCGCCATGTCGAGTGGCAGCGGCCAGTATATTGGGGAACTCCCAGCCTGTCGCGGCATGGCCAGATCGCCACGTGGGACTTTCCCCTACCAGGAGCGTCGCGACACTCCCGGGCGTCGATCGTCCCCTGGTCCCCCCATCACGCATCCGCCTTTCGGCGGTCGCCGTGGCCCGATCGACGACCGGATCAGCTCGATTAACATCCCTTAGTATTCAGGGCGCATCAGCTGCCGAGAGGCCCGTTCAGAGCGCTCGCACAGAGCTCTCGAGTCCCGCTCCGCTTGTCGCGGAGCGGCCGACGAGAGAATGGGTTTCCGCTGCAAACGGGGGCTTCGCCTGAATGCCGGGGAGCGGGTTGGGCGGGCTCCTACCGGGCTTCACGGCACGCTTAACGCAATCTCAACGCAACGAGGCGCCCGGTGGCTTAACCTGAATTTTATGCCCATGGCGCGCTGTTACTAAACTTCTCGTTCTGTCTTCGCATGGCATAGGGTGGCGGCGGGTGTTCGGTCGGCAGTGTCGCACATGCGGCTCCCTGCCTTGGCATCTACCTGCCGGCCGAGTCGCCTGGTCATGCAACAGAGTTGGCCGCCAGTCCTGGCGAGAGTCCATGTGGCGATAGAGGTGGGCTTCGCCGTGGGCACAGGCCTTCTCGACAACAGAAGGGGAAAGCCTTGCACTGCACATCCTTCACGTCAGACCAGCACGGGAGCGTCGCCGCCGATGGTGCCGCCGCTTGCTCTCCGGGGACATCCTCGTCTCTTCCTTCGAGGGGGCCGAGGCGGCCCCCGAACCTGCGGAAGGCGGGCGATCCTCCCCAACTGAACGCAGTCTCCCCACCAGCATATGGTACTGTGAAGCTCTCAAGGAGATGGAGCTCTTGAAGGAACTCGTGAAGAAACTGGCCTCCACGACGGCGCTTGCGACGCTCGCGTGTCTCGCTCTCACGACAACGGCTCTGGCCGATTCGTCTCTCCTCTCGCAGGGCAGACCAGCTTGGGCGTCCTCCGCTCAGAGTGACCACCCTAGCACCGACGCCAACGACGGACTCGCCTGGACGAGTTGGCAGGCCGACTCCCTCTGGCTGCCTCAGGAGTGGAGCGTCGACCTGGGTGCTCCTAGCTCCCTGGATTCGATGACGATCCAGTGGTCGCGGCGGGCACAACCCACGTACACGATCTCGGGCAGCAACGACGCCTCTCGCTACGAAGAGCTCTTCGCCGGTGAGGGCAACGGGCTCATGAGTCATGACCTCTTCGGAGTGTACCGCTACGTGATGGTGACGGTCACAGACTCCGCGTCATGGTCGCCGCCAAGGATCGTCGAAGCGGAGGTGTTCGGCGTCTCGACGAGCACACCGACGCAGGGTGCGTCGCTCGGGACGATACCGGCGCCGATCTTCGCCCCGGTGCTTGCGGATCAGCCAGCTCCGGTCGTACCGACTGCGGGCAGTTCGACACTCAAGGCGCTGATCACAGGAAGGACCTTTCGCACCTACGTCGTGCCGACCGGCACGCAGAACGTCGTCTATGAGGACTGCACGTTCACCGGCGGCCTGCCCGACTGGAACGGCGTCCTCACCCTCACCAATCCCTGCCACGACATCACCTTCCGCAATTGCGTGATCGACTCAGGGCCGGTGAACGGCGTGACCATCGTCGACCAGGGCGGCACGATCTCCAACATCACCTTCGAGAACTGCACCTTCCGCTCCTCGAAGCGCATGGGCTTCGAGTGCATCAGCCGCGGCTCCGGCAGCAGCGGCTACCGCAACATCAACCTCATCAACTGCACCTTCGAGCCCCAGGGCTCGGAGATCGTCAGCTACGACGGCACGGCCGCATCCGGGTACTCGACGATCAGCGGCTGCACGCTCAAGGGCGGCGGCACGGTCCAGCGCAGCGGCGGCATGGGCAGCGGCCTCGAGCTCAACGGCATCACCAACATGACCGTGACGAACAACCGCATCTACGCCTGCGCCAACGGCCTGCTGAACCTGCAGATGGGGCAGATGGACGGCTACACGGGCGACAGCAAGTGGGTCAT
>CAVTKL010000012.1:0-51981 GCA_963735345.1 uncultured Thermoleophilia bacterium | reverse complement strand
GACGTTCTCCCCGGTCGGGAGGTCCTCGGTCGCGTCGACCTTCTGCTCGAACTTGCCGACGAAGCTGTTGACATAGTGCAGTCGATCGTCCTTCACGTACAGGGCGTGCCCGCCGAAGCGCGCTCCATGGGCGAACAGCACACCCTCCGCGCCGGTCGCCGGGATATCGACCAGGGCGCCGATCGCGAAGGAGCGGTTGCGCACGTTGACGGCTTGCTGTTCCGGCACGTCCGCCGTGTCCGGGAAGTACGTGTAACGGTTCCGCGGCGGCGAAAGCAGGGGCCGCGGCGTCAGGATGATCTCGAGCGCAGAGCGGTCGTCAAGTGGGAACGCGCCGTTCCTGCCGGCCTCCGCGAACCACAGGCTCTGGAGCTCTCTGAGCTTGGCCCAGTTCTCCTTGGCGAGATCGCGAAGCTCGGACCGGTCCACGTCGACGTGGTACAACTCCCACGTGTCGTCGTTGAAGTTGCTCCACCCGGCGATCGTGGGATGGGTCGTCACGGCCTTCCAGCCCTCGTGCCAGATGCCCCGCGAGCCGAGCATCGAGTAGAACTGCGTCTTGCGGGCTCCGTCGGCCGTGGCGTCGTCGAAGCTGTAGCGCATGCTCACGCCGTCGAACTCGCTCTGCACGTGCCCTTTGATCGCGTGAGGGCTCTCGACGCCGAGGCAGTCGAGGACCGTCGGGACAAGGTCAATCGCGTGGTGGTATTGGGTCCTGAGCTCACCCTTGGCCTTCATGCCGGCCGGCCAGGAGACGATGCACGGGTCACTGGTGCCGCCGTTGAACTCGTAGCGTTTCCACATCTTGAACGGCGTGTTGAAGGCCATCGCCCAGCCGTTCGCGTAGTGGTTGTACGTTTTGGGACCGCCAAGCTCGTCGATCATGGCGAGGGCGGACTTGAGGTCGTCGGGCATGCCGTTGAATAACCGGTTCTCGTTGACCGATCCGTTGGGGCCGCCCTCGCCGCTGGCGCCGTTGTCCGACACGAGCATGACCAGCGTGTTCTCGCGCTGGCCGGTGAACTCGAGGTAGTCGAGCAGCCTTCCGATGTGGTGGTCGGTGTGCGCGAGGAAGCCTGCGTACACCTCCGCCATGCGGGCGAAGAGCCTCTTCTCACCCTCTGAGAGCGAGTCCCAAGGCTTGGTGGTGTCCATCAGCGGGAACGGCTTGCCGTCGGGCCCCGTGCGCGTCTCCGGCGTGCCGATCGGGTTGATCGGCGGCAGTTCGGTGTCGGCGGGGACGATGCCCATCTGCTTCTGGCGCGCCAGGGTCTGTTCGCGCATCGCCTCGTAGCCCATGTCGAACTGGCCCTTGAACCTGTCGATCCACTCCTTGGGCGCGTGGTGCGGCGCGTGGCAGGCGCCCGGCGCGTAGTAGAGGAAGAAGGGCTTGCCGGGCGCGATCGCCTTGGCGTCCTTGATGAACTCCATCGCCTTGTCGGTGATGTCGTCGGTGAAGTGGTAGCCCTCCTCCGGAGACTTCGGCGGGTCCACCGGATGGTTGTCGTAGACCAGATCGGGATACCACTGGTTGGTCTCGGCGCCAAGGAATCCGTACCAGCGCTCGAAGCCGCGCCCGGACGGCCAGTTGCGGCGCGGCGCGGCCAGGTTCATCTCGTCGGTGGGGCAGAGGTGCCACTTGCCGACCATGTAGGTGTTCCAGCCCAGCTCGCCGAGGATCTCGGAGAGCATTCCGTTCTCCGGTGGAATCGTGCCACTGGCGTTGGGGAAACCGATCGCGGCCTCGGTGATGCAGGCCATGCTGTTACGCGTGTGGTTGCGTCCGGTCAGCAGGCACGAACGCGTGGGCGAACAGAGCGCCGTCGTGTGCCACTGCGTGTAGCGCACGCCGTCGGCGGCGATGCGGTCGATGTTGGGCGTCGGGATGGGGCCGCCGTAGCAGGACATCGCCGAGAAGCCGACGTCGTCGAGCACGACATAGACGACGTTGGGCGCCCCGTCCGGCGCCTTCGGCGGCTCAAAGGGTGCCCAGTCGGGCGTCGAATCGCGGATGTCCACGTTGATGACGCCCTTGAAAGGTTCACGCATATGGCATCACTCCTTGCGCTCCGGCGAGATGTTCGGGCTGGTCAACAGAGTCTGCATGTGGATGCCCTAGGTTACCTTCGGGCAAACGGCGACGCCACGGAGGCAGCTACTCTGCGGCGGCAGCGTTCTTACGGGTCGACGGCGCGGTCCCCCTCAGCCCTGTACTCCGCGACGATCTCCGAGGGCGCGCGGTCCTCGCGCAGCAGTTCGCACATGCGACGCATGGGCGCGTCGACGTGGTGGAAGAACGCTTTGAAGCCGGGGCAGAGGTAGTTGAGCCCCGGCTCACATGGCGGCGTCGCGGAGGCGGGCGTCGCGATGAAGCGATCCTTGGGGCAGCCGCCGTGACAGGCGAAGCGCACGTCGCAGTCGAGGCAGTACCGGGGTAGCGTGTCGAGCTTGTCGCGACCGAACTGCCGCTGCTGCGGCGAGCCGACGAGTTCCGCGAGATGCCGCTCGCCGATGTTCCCCCGCAGGTAGGACGGCTCGACGAAGTGGTCGCAGGCGTAGACGTCGCCGTTCCACTCCATCGCCAAGGCCGTGCCGCAGGTGGCGGAGTGGACGCACAAGCTCGCAGGCTCGCCGTACCAGTTGCCCAAGGCGACGTCGAACAGCTGAACGAAGACCTCGCCGACGTCGCGCCGTACCCAGTCTTCGAAGACGCCGATGAGGAAGGAGCCCCACTGGTCGGCGGCCACAGAGCGCTCGGTGACCGTGTCGCCATACGGCACGCCGTCTACGCTGGGCCGCTCGACGATGGGGATGAACTGGATGAAGCCGGCGCCGCACTCGTCGCGCAGGAAGCGGTAGACCTCGACGGGGTGCGCGGCGTTGGCGGCGTGCACGGTCGTCAACGCGTTCCACTCCACGCCGTGCTCGCGGAGCGCCGCGAGGCCGCGCATGACCTTGTCGAAGGTCGGCCTGCCGGCCTTGTCGCGACGATAGGCGTCGTGCAGTTCGCGGGGGCCGTCGATGCTCAGGCCGACGAGGAAGCCGTGCTCCTTGAAGAAGCGCGCCCAGTCGCCGTTGATCTTGGTGCCGTTGGTCTGGATCGTGTGGGTGACGGTCATACCCGGGCGGGCGTACCGACGCGACAGCTCGACCGCCCGGCGGAAGAACTCGAGACCCATGAGCATAGGCTCGCCGCCCTGCCAGGCGATCGTGACCTCGGGCGCGCGATGCGCCTCGATGAGCTGCCGGATGTACCGTTCCAGCAGCGCGTCGTTCATGCGCGGGCGCTCGCCCGGATACAGCCTCTCCTTCTCCAGAAAGAAGCAGTAGGCGCAGTCGAGGTTGCAGACCGAGCCCGTAGGCTTCGCCAGGAGGTGGAAGGCCGGCGGCGTGGCCGGAGGCGCGACAGGGCTGCCGCCGCCGACCAGCCCGTCCTGTGTCTCGCTCATGTCAGGTCTCCTCGCTTGCCGGCGCCGCCCGTGTCCGCCCTCTTCGCAAGTGTAGCCGAGTCGCGGCGGGCCGGCATGAGGGTGGCCGGGCAGGCTCGACCTCTGCGCGGCTGTAGTATGGCCGCGGACAGCCAGGTACAGGGCAGCCAAGGGAGGGGAGACCTCGGTGATATCGCTGGCGACGATCGCCGTGATCGTCGTGGTCTGGGGAGCGTTCTCCAGACCGCTGGACCGGCGCGGCATCACCTCGGCGATGGTCTTCACCGGAGCGGGCTTCGTGGCAGGCGCCTCGGCGCTCGGCTGGCTCGACATCTCCCTCGAGAGCTCCGTGGCCGAGCGCGTGACCGAGGTGGCGCTGGTGCTGCTGCTCTTCAGCGACGCGGCGCGACTGGATCTTCACGCCTTGCGCGCCGAGCTCGGGTGGCCGCTGCGCCTCCTTCTCATCGGGCTTCCTCTGACCATGATCGCCGGGATCGGCGTCGGCGTGCTGCTGTTCCCGGGCATGGCGCTCGCCTCGGTCTTCCTGCTCTCGACGATGCTGGCCTCGACGGACGCGGCGCTCGGGCAGCGCGTCGTGTCCGACCCGTCCGTGCCGGCGCGCGTGCGCCAGGCGCTCGACGTGGAGAGCGGGCTCAACGACGGCCTCGCCGTGCCGTTCTTCCTTGTGGCGCTCGACCTCGCCAACGCCGAGCTCACGACGGGGATTACGTGGGCGGTGGTCAACAACGCCGCTATCCAGATCGGCTGGGGGCTGGCGGCCGGCCTGGCCGCAGGTCTCTTCGGCGCGCTGCTCTTTCGCGCCGCCGACCGCCGCGGCTGGATCGGCAGCGAGTGGCGGCAGATCGTCCCTCTGGCCGCGGCGCTCCTGGCCTATGCGCTCGCCCTGACGCTGGGCGGCAGCGGCTTCATCGCCGCCTTCGTCGGCGGCATGGCCTTCGGGCGCGTCTCGGGGGAGCACGGGCGAGGGGCGACCCTCTTCACCGAGGAGACGGGGGGCCTGCTCGCCGCCGTCACCTGGATCGGCTTCGGCGCTGTCGCTCTCAGCTGGGCCATCCCGCACGTCACCTGGCAAGTCGTCCTCTACGCGGTCTTCAGCCTGACGCTGGTCCGCATGCTGCCGGTGGCGATCGCCATGGCGGGAAGCGGAGTCCGGGCGCCGACAGTGGCCTTCATCGGCTGGTTCGGACCTCGAGGCCTGGCCTCGATCGTGTTTGGCCTGCTGGTGCTCGAGCGAGGCGTGCCTGAGGCGCAGACGGTCATCACGGTGGTCGTTGTGACCGTCGCCCTGAGCGTCGTGCTGCACGGCCTGACCTCGGTGCCCCTGGTGGGCGCCTACCACCGCTGGTACGAGAGCCACGCCGCGGCTCACCCGAAGGCGGAGGAGACGACGCCGGCGCAGATGCCGCGACTGCGGCGCCACCTCACGGGCGCCGACGCCATGCGGTCTGGACCTGACCCAGGACGTTGACGGCGCGGGCGATCACGAGGCCCAGCAGGGCCAGCGAGACGCTTTGCTCTCAGCCCTCGAGGAGCTCTTTCTCCGCCGCCACGAGCTGCTCGTCGAGCTCCTCGGCGTCGAGGTCGAGCTCCTTCTCGACCTGCTTGTCCGCCATGAGACCGACCTGCCGCACCTGCTCGCCGAGCTTGTCGCGGCTCAGGACGATGAGGGCGGCCTGGCCCGTCTCGAGCAGTGCGCCGAGCTCCTCCACGTCCTTGCTGGACATGCTGCTCCGGAAGTGAGAGATGAGGCCGCCGGCGACGCCGCCCACGGCCGCCATGCCGATGATCGAGGGAGGGAAGAGGAGGCCGACGACGGCGCCGGCGGCGATGCCCGTCCAGGCGCCGTGATGCGTGCGCTTCCCGTCCTTGCTGATGTTGATCGAGCCGTCGGCTCCCTTGACGGCGACCGCCGCGTCGTAGGTGCCGATGATCCTCGCGCCGCGCAGTTCGCGGACCACCTCGAGGTCGGCCTGGGCCATGGCGGGGTCGCTGTAGACGCCGATGTAGAGGAACACTGGTTTGTCGGACACGTACGCTCCTTGAGTCGGATGAGAGTCGGCGCTGATGGCTGACCCTGCAGGCGGTTTGTGCGTCTTCACTCCCCCAGAGACGACTGCCGCTTGGCGGATTCCGGCGGCAGGTCCGGTGCGTCTTGGGACTCCGTTGCCGGATCCCTGTTCGCGGCTCGCCGTTCCTGTCGTGTGGTCATGCGGCGCTGCAGCGGGGGCATGGCGATCATCACGGTGGACACCGCCAGCACGATGAGGGCGGTGAGCGTGGTGCCGGCGTCGAGCATGAACGCGGTGAGCAGGACGACCATCAGTGGCGTGCGGAACAGTGCGTAGACCGCGCCGGTCATGATGCCGGCGACGAGGATCGCGACCGGCATGCTCGGGAACACGAGGTTGAGGGCGAGGGCCACGCTCGTTGAGGCGAAGATGAGCGGGAAGGTCGGCCCGCCGAGGAACCCGCTCTTGAAGCCCACGGAGAGCAGCGCGAGCTTGGCGATGGCCATCAGCAGCAGCAGCGCGACGCCGTACCCGGCGGCGCCCTTGATCACGGTCTGCACCTGTGTCTCGCCGGAGAACATGACGACCGGGGCCAGCACACCGACGACGCTGAAGATCGCGCCGGCGATCAGCGCCCGGAGGACCACCCGGTCCTTCAGCCGGCCGAAGAAGGCCTGGGCGACCTTCATGAAGGCGGCCGTGAGCAGAGCGAGCATCAGACCGACGAGCGCCAGAGGGACCATGAGGAAGGCGTCAAGCAGGCGGAAGCTCTGCACGGGCGGGAGGTGCAGGAAGTTGACGAAGCCGGTCTCGTGCAGCAGAAGGAACACACCGTAGCCGACGCCGCCGCCGATGAGGGCGGCTGGAAGCGTGGAGAGGCCCTTCTGCCTGGTCTCGGCGACCTCGGTGCCGAGGACGGCGGCGAAGACGGGGTTCTCGAGGAGCCCGTTGTATCCGGAAGCCACACTGGCGAAGACGAGCTTGGAGCGCTGCTCGGCCGGGATCCTGAAGGCGTCGCAGTACATCGCCGCGATCTTGCTGGCGATGTTGCCGATGGCGCCCTCGGGGCCGAGCACCGCGCCCGAGAACAGCGAGGCCAGCGACTGCGCGACCGTCACGGGGAGGTTCTTCCACTTCAGGTGGGCGACGTCCCCCGTGAGGCTGTCAAGGATCGAACCGTCGAGGTTGCTGGGCGCTTGGCCGTACTTCACGAGGAAGCCGACGAGCAGCGAAAACGGAAGGCAGATGACGGGGAACATCCAGGCATGCCCGGCGACGAAGGCGTTGTCCCAGATGAGCTTGTTGAGCCACTCGTACACGACGAACCACGTCAGCACGCCCAAGCCGCCGACGAGCGACACGACGATCACATGCACGTAGAGCAGTCGGGACTCCGCGGGCGCTGCGGTCATCGCGCTCTGCTGTGGCTCGGGGTTCACGAAACGGTCACACTCCCTCCCCGGCGCCGGTCGGAACGGCGCCGCCGGCGTGAGCGACGGCCGGCCGCTTCTGCGGCCGGCCGTCGTCTCCGGGCTTCAGCGCTGTGGTGCTGCTAGAGACCGGCCTCCCAGCCGATCTCCATGCCGGCCGCCAGCAGGTCTTCGGGGCTCAGCCACTCATCGGCGAGGGGCACGCCGCCTGCTTCGCGGATGGCGTCGCGCAGGGGGATCGCCCAACGGTGCTCGATGACGGCGACCGCTGCGGCCGTGCCCTCGGGAATGGCGTCGGCGATGGACCAGAACTCCTCCTCGTCGAAGGCCGAGCCCTGCTCGAGGGCCGCCTCGGCGCCGACGAGCGCGCCGAGCTCGGCGCCTTCCTCACCGGCCGCCCCGAAGCCCATGAGGGCGCCGGCCACGGCGCCCAACTCGGCGAGCTCTTCGGTGTCGGTGATCTCGATCTTCTCGACCACGCCGTCTTCGTCCTTCATGACGAAGAGCAGGTCGATGACGCGCACGATGTCCTGTTCACGCAGGCGCTTGAGCTCGTCGAGAGCGGCGCCCTTGAAGTTGGCGTCGGCGCCGTAGCCGATCACCAGGATCTGTACGGGACCCATCGTCAGCCTCCCTGGATGACGGCTTGTTTGGCTGCCTCGAACTCGGCCGGCGTGAGTACGCCCGAGTCGAGCAGGCTCTTGAGCTTGGCGAGTTGGTCGGCGATGCCCTCGCCAGTGGGGGCCGCCGGGGCGGCGGCGGGGGCGGGTGCCGCCGGTGCCGCGGCCTGATCCTGCTGATCCTGGAGGTCGGCGATCTGCGCGTTCTGATCGGCTTCGGCCTGCTGCTTCTGCGCCGACTTCTTGCCCATGTGGTGGGCGCCGGCGGCGACGCCGCCGATGACCGCGGCGCGCCGTAGCGGCCTTCTTCTTCCGAGTGGCATCGTGCTCCTCCTGTCGTTGTCACTGTGTCGCGAAAGGCGACTCGCCTTCGACGACGACTATACCCCTCTCTCGGTCGTCGTTACCACAGGGTCATCGACAGGCTGACGGTCGGGCGCGTGGCTGTGCACGCAGTCCCCGTTGAGTCACAGCAGGTGCACAACGACTTCTCAGAAGACTCTCAGACTGCGGCGGTACAAACGACACAGAGGATCGCCACCCGCCCGAAGGACGGGGCGGCACCGGAACCGCGACGCCGACCGGACGACAATGGGTCGCCGGCGGGGCGCACAGTGGAAGGTAGCGAGACATGCGAAACAAGGGATTCCTGACGACCGTCGTCGGCGGTTTCATCGGCGCCGCCCTTCTCCTGGGCGTGGCCACACTGGTTGGCTGGACGGGAACGGGCACGGCGGCCACCGTGAAGGGCGCTCCGGCCGCCTTCAAGACGACGGGCCTCACGCCACAGCAGATCTACGAGAAGAACGTCGGCAGCGTCGTCGAGATCCAGGTGACGCTGCCCGGCACCTACGATGCATGGGGACAGTACTCCGGAGACCAGCAGGCGCTGGGCACGGGCTTCGTGGTCTCCAAGGACGGCGACATCCTCACGAACGCTCATGTCGTCAGCCAGAGCGGCCAGATGGCGAGCACGGTCACGGTCATCTTCAAGGGGAGCGACGCGGAGGGGACCCAGGTCCAGGGCACGGTCGTGGGCGCCGATGAGTCGACGGATGTCGCCTTGATCCGCATCGACCCGAGCACGGCGCCGGCACTGACGCCCATCCCGCTGGGTGACTCCGCGAAGGTCGCCGTGGGCGAAGAGGTCGTGGCCATCGGCAACCCGCTGGGCCTCGAGTTCTCGCTCTCGTCGGGCGTCGTCTCGGCCACCGATCGCGAGTTGCAGTCTCCCAACGGCGCCACCATCAGCGGCGGCATCCAGACCGACGCCGCCATCAATCCCGGCAACTCCGGCGGGCCGCTGATCGATGCCACCGGGCACGTGATCGGCATCAACGAGCAGATCGATTCGCAGTCCGGCGGTAACGAAGGCATCGGCTTCGCCGTGCCGATCAACACCGCGATCACGGTGATGGAGCAGATGAAGGCCGGCGCGGCTCAGTAAGACCGAGCGGTTCGGCAGCACAGAGGCGCACATGTGAAGGGGCCGGGGGCGGCAACGCCGCCCCCGGCCCCTCGCATGTGCGCGGCCCATCGGCTGAGGTGTCTACAGCAGCTTGCGATCGGCGTCGGCGATGGCCTTCGGGGTCAGTTCGCCTCTGTCGATCGCGCCCGCGACCTTCTTCGTCTCCTTGAGCTGCCCGGGCGGCAGGACGCCGGATCCGCGTGTAACCAGTGGGATACGGGAGCGCTGCTTGTGGTAATCTGGAGGCGATCCCCACGAACATGGCCATGCCGCCGAGATGGGCAATGGCCAGGCATATCCGCAGGTGACAGATGCTTGGAGACGACCCAACCGGGCGGCGCACCGGCAGTCCAGCCAGCGCGAGCACGGCCGGCGTCAAGCCTGAGACTTCACCGCAGACCCCCGCTCCCGCTCCCGGTGGCCGCGAGGCCGTCGTCGCGCGGGCGCTGGAAGCCGCGGAAACGCTCTTCGCCGCGCGCGGCCCCCAGCAGGTCAGCGTGCGCGATATCGCGGCGGCCACGGGTGTCTCTCACGCCTTGCTCCATCGCTACCTCGGGGGCAAGGACGACATCGTCGCCGCCGTCTTCGCCAGGCATGCGAGTCTCATCCAGGAGGCGGGGGCTGGCTCCAGCGACTTGCGCGGACTGACCGGGCGGCTGGTGCGCGATGGGCTGACCAACCGGAGGCAATACCTGCGGCTCATTGTGCGGGCAGTGATGGATGGCGTTCCCTACGAGATCTCGAGGGACCAGTTCCCCGGTATGCGCGAGCTCGCCCGTCTGGCGACCCTGCAGGCGGCGCAAGGCTCCGGCGGCGCATGGTACCCGGGCATCGACCCCCGTTTCCTGATAGCGACTCTGGGCGCCCTGTACCTGGGCTGGGCGGCGCTCGACGAAGTGTTGCTGGAGGCCGCCGGGCTCGCCGAGATGAGCGCCGGCGATGCCCTCGGCGAGCTGATCCAGGCCATGGATGCCCTTCTGCTGGCCGCTCTTCCCTGGGACGAGGGGCCATGCCGGCCATCTGCGCAGGTCCATCTCGGCGAGTCTGCTTCGCTTGCGCCCGCCCGGGCCGGATCGACGGCGCAGGACCCTGTCTTCGGCGTCGTCGATCAAGGTCGGGGTCCGCGCGGCGGCGGCGAGGTCGTCAAGGCGCGTGTCCTCGAGGCTGCCGGAGAGTTGTTCACCACCCGCGGCCCGCACCGCGTGAGCGTGCGTGACATCGCCGCGCGCGCCGGGGTGAGTCACGCCTTGGTGCATCGCTACCTTGGGTCGAAGGACGACATCCTGGCGCGCGTCATCCTCAGCAACGAGCAGCGCTTCGTGGCGGCCGCGTCCGGGGCTGCCTCGGTCCAGGAGGCGGCCCTCCTCATGCTGAGGGACGACCAGCGCGTTGGGCGGGCCTACATGGGCCTGGTCGTGCGCGTGGTCCTGGATCGGCTGCCCGTTGAGGCGGTGCGGGGCTCGTTTCCCGCGACGCGGCGCCTTGTCGGGCTTGCGCAGGCCCAAGCCGCCCGGGTGACAAGCCCTGCGCCGTTCCCGGGTGTCGCGCCGGCCTTCGCGGTCACCGCCGTCGTTGCTCTCGCGCTCGGATGGGTCACCGCCGGCGACTGGCTCGTGCGGATGGTCGGCCTTGACGACTGGGATCGTGCCGCCGGGGAGGAGCAACTGCACCGCGTCATCGACTGTCTGCTCACGGCGCTGGTGCCGGAGTAGGGCTTCGGACCCGCTGGCGGCCCCGCGCCGCCGCCACTCCTACCGCCTTATCTTGACGAGCAGCGCATCGGTGCCGCCTGTGGTCGTGGTGGTCAGGCCGGCGGCGTACACGGTCCCTCTCGCGAGCGCAAGGTCGCGGCACCAGTCCTCAGCTGAGGCGGAACCGTTGGTCGTCATCGTCCAGGTCGGCGAGCCGTCGGCGAGGAACCGCCGGACAAGGAAGTCGTCGCCGCCCCCGGCGCGCTCGCCGAAGCCGCCCACATACACACCTCCGAGCCAGCCCAGGGCCACCGTCTGGAGATGCCCCTCGTTGCCGGGCGCGTCGAGCCACACCTCGCGTGTCCAGGAGGAGGCCCCCGCAGCGGTGACTCGAGCCACGAGGCCGTGGGTGACGCCGGTGTCACGCGATGTGGTATCGCCGACGCAGACGGCGTTGCCGGATCTGTCAACGGCGAGGTCGAGGCCCTGTTCATCGCCTGTGTCGCCGACCGTCTCGACCCACTTCACGGCGCCCGTTGTCGGCGAGAGCTTGGCGATCAGCATGTTCATCCCCGTCGACATGCCGCCGATGTCGCTGCCGCCGACGTAGACGCCGCCGCCCGCGGCGCTCGTGACGGCGATGGCGTTGCCGTGCGTGACGCCGACGCCGGCCATCACCCGTTTCACCCACAGCCTCGCGCCCGACGGGCTGATCTTGAGCGTGGCGGCGGCGATGCCGTCGCTCCCCTTGCTGGACCCGGTGATATAGGTGTTGCGATGGCCGTCGATGGAGATGCCGCCGGCGTCGTCCCAGCTCGTGCCCCCATAGCGGAGGGTCCAGAGCCGCGTACCGTCGGCGCGGTACTTGAGCGCCACGTAATCGCGGCCTGTGCCCGCGCCCCGGCTGGTGCCTACGACATAGGCGTTGCCGGCCGCGTCCAGCACCAGACCCGCGGAGTAGTCGTCGCGGCCGGCAGGGCCGTCGTAACGTTGCGCCCACTTGAGTGAGCCACCCGGCCCGTACTTGAGGACAAGGATGTCGCGCCCCTCGATCGTCGAGAGCGGCGACACGCCGATGCTCCCTGCCACGATCGCGTTGCCTGACTTGTCAACGGCGACCTCGAAGGCCTCGGAGCCCGAGCGCCCGGGCCAACGATAGGTGCGCACCCAGAGACGCGTCGCCGTGGCGCCATCGTCCCGGTACTTGGCCAACAGGAGCGTGCTCGACTCTTCGGTGGCCTTGGTGATGCCCGCCGCGTAGACGCTCGTCGGGGCCGCGGGCGACGCTGGAGAAGACATCTGCAGCCACTCGTCGGCGAGGGGCACGCTGCTCGCTTCGCGGATGGCGTCGCGCAGGGGGATCGCCCAGCGGTGCTCGATGACGGCGATCGCCGCGGCCGTGCCCTCAGGGATGGCGTCGGCGATGCACCAGAACTCGTCCTCGTCGAAGGCCGAGCCCTGCTCGAGCGCCGCCTCGGCGCCGACGAGCGCGCTCAGCTCGGCGCCTTCCTCGCCGGCCGCTCCGAAGCCCATGAGGGCGCCGGCGATGGCGCCCAACTCGGCGAGCTCCTCGGTGTCGGTGATCTCGATCTTCTCGACAACGCCGTCTTCGTCCTTCATCACGAAGAGCAGGTCGATGACGCGCACGATGTCCTGTTCACGCAGGCGCTTGAGCTCAGTCGAGAGCGGCGCCCTTGAAGTTGGCATCGGCGCCATAGCCTATCACCAGGATCTGTACAGTGACCCATGGTCAGCCTCCCTGGATGACGGCTTGCTTGGCGGCATCGAACTCGGCCTGCGTGAGCACGCCCGAGTCGAGCAGGCTCTTGAGCTTGGCGAGCTGGTCGGCGATGCCCTCGCCGGCGGGGGCCGCCGGGCGGCGGCGGGAGCGGGTGCCGCCGGTGCCGCGGCCTGATCCTGCTGATCCTGCAGGTCGGCGATCTGCGCGTTCTGATCGGCTTCGGCCTGCTGCTTCTGCGCCGACTTCTTGCCCATGTGGTGGGCGCCGGCGGCGACGCCGCCGATGACCGCGGCGCGCCGTAGCGGCCTTCTTCTTCCGAGTGGCATCGTGCTCCTCCTGTCGTTGTCACTGTGTCGCGAAAGGCGACTCGCCTTCGACGACGACTATACCCCTCTCTCGGTCGTCGTTACCACATGGTCATCGACAGGCTGACGGTCGCGCGCGTGGCTGTGCACGCAGTCCCTGTTGAGTCACAGCAGGTGCACAACGACTTCTCAGAAGACTCTCAGACTGCGGCGGTACAAACGACACAGAGGATCGCCACCCGCCCGAAGGACGGGGCGGCACCGGAACCGCGACGCCGACCGGACGACAATGGGTCGCCGGCGGGGCGCACAGTGGAAGGTAGCGAGACATGCGAAACAAGGGATTCCTGACGACCGTCGTCGGCGGTTTCATCGGCGCCGCCCTTCTCCTGGGCGTGGCCACACTGATTGGCTGGACGGGAACGGGCACGGCGGCCACCGTGAAGGGCGCTCCGGCCGCCTTCAAGACGACGGGCCTCACGCCACAGCAGATCTACGAGAAGAACGTCGGCAGCGTCGTCGAGATCCAGGTGACGCTGCCCGGCACCTACGATGCATGGGGACAGTACTCCGGAGACCAGCAGGCGCTGGGCACGGGCTTCGTGGTCTCCAAGGACGGCGACATCCTCACGAACGCTCATGTCGTCAGCCAGAGCGGCCAGATGGCGAGCACGGTCACGGTCATCTTCAAGGGGAGCGACGCGGAGGGGACCCAGGTCCAGGGCACGGTCGTGGGCGCCGATGAGTCGACGGATGTCGCCTTGATCCGCATCGACCCGAGCACGGCGCCGGCACTGACGCCCATCCCGCTCGGTGACTCCGCGAAGGTCGCCGTGGGCGAAGAGGTCGTGGCCATCGGCAACCCGCTGGGCCTCGAGTTCTCGCTCTCGTCGGGCGTCGTCTCGGCCACCGATCGCGAGTTGCAGTCTCCCAACGGCGCCACCATCAGCGGCGGCATCCAGACCGACGCCGCCATCAACCCCGGCAACTCCGGCGGGCCGCTGATCGATGCCACCGGGCACGTGATCGGCATCAACGAGCAGATCGATTCGCAGTCCGGCGGCAACGAAGGCATCGGCTTCGCCGTGCCGATCAACACCGCGATCACGGTGATGGAGCAGATGAAGGCCGGCGCGGCTCAGTAAGACCGAGCGGTTCGGCAGCACAGAGGCGCACATGCGAAGGGGCCGGGGGCGGCAACGCCGCCCCCGGCCCCTTCGCATGTGCGCGGCCGATCAGCGTGAGGTGTCTACAGCAGCTTGCGGTCGGCGTCGGCGATGGCCTTCGGGGTCAGTTCGCCTCTGTCGATCGCGCCCGCGACCTTCTTCGTCTCCTTGAGCTGCCCGGGCGGCAGGACGCCGGATCCGCGTGTAACCAGTGGGATACCGGAGCGCTGCTTGTGGTAATCTGGAGGCGATCCCCACGAACATGGCCATGCCGCCGAGATGGGCCATGGCCAGGTATATCCGCAGGTGACAGATGCTTGGAGACGACCCAACCGGGCGGCGCACCGGCAGTCCAGCCAGCGCGAGCACGGCCGGCGTCAAGCCTGAGACTTCACCGCAGACCCCCGCTCCCGCTCCCGGTGGCCGCGAGGCCGTCGTCGCGCGGGCGCTGGAAGCCGCGGAAACGCTCTTCGCCGCGCGCGGCCCCCAGCAGGTCAGCGTGCGCGATATCGCGGCGGCCACGGGTGTCTCTCACGCCTTGCTCCATCGCTACCTCGGGGGCAAGGACGACATCGTCGCCGCCGTCTTCGCCAGGCATGCGAGTCTCATCCAGGAGGCGGGGGCTGGCTCCAGCGACTTGCGCGGACTGACCGGGCGGCTGGTGCGCGATGGGCTGACCAACCGGAGGCAATACCTGCGGCTCATTGTGCGGGCAGTGATGGATGGCGTTCCCTACGAGATCTCGAGGGACCAGTTCCCCGGTATGCGCGAGCTCGCCCGTCTGGCGACCCTGCAGGCGGCGCAAGGCTCCGGCGGCGCATGGTACCCGGGCATCGACCCCCGTTTCCTGATAGCGACTCTGGGCGCCCTGTACCTGGGCTGGGCGGCGCTCGACGAAGTGTTGCTGGAGGCCGCCGGGCTCGCCGAGATGAGCGCCGACGATGCGCTCGACGAGCTGATCCAAGCCATGGATGCCCTTCTGCTGGCCGCTCTTCCCTGGGACGAGGAGCCACGCCGGCCGCCTGCGCAGGTCCATCTCGGCGCGTCTGCTTCGCCTGCGCCCGCCGGGGCCGGATCGACGGCGCACGACCCCGTCTTCGGCGTCGTCGATCAAGGTCGGGGTCCGCGCGGCGGCGGCGAGGTCGTCAAGGCGCGTGTCCTCGAGGCCGCCGGAGAGTTGTTCACCGCCCGCGGCCCGCACCGCGTGAGCGTGCGTGACATCGCCGCGCGCGCCGGGGTGAGTCACGCCTTGGTGCATCGCTACCTTGGGTCGAAGGACGACATCCTGGCGCGCGTCATCCTCAGCAACGAGCAGCGCTTCGTGGCGGCCGCGTCCGGGGCTGCCTCGGTCCAGGAGGCGGCCCTCCTCATGCTGAGGGACGACCAGCGCGTTGGGCGGGCCTACATGGGCCTGGTCGTGCGCGTGGTCCTGGATCGGCTACCCGTTGAGGCGGTGCGGGGCTCGTTTCCCGCGACGCGGCGCCTTGTCGGGCTTGCGCAGGCCCAAGCCGCCCGGGTGGCAAGCCCTGCGCCGTTCCCGGGTGTCGCGCCGGCCTTCGCGGTCACCGCCGTCGTTGCTCTCGCGCTCGGATGGGTCACCGCCGGCGACTGGCTCGTGCGGATGGTCGGCCTTGACGACTGGGATCGTGCCGCCGGGGAGGAGCAACTGCACCGCGTCATCGACTGTCTGCTCACGGCGCTGGTGCCGGAGTAGGGCTTCGGACCCGCTGGCGGCCCCGCGCCGCCGCCACTCCTACCGCCTTATCTTGACGAGCAGCGCATCGGTGCCGCCTGTGGTCGTGGTGGTCAGGCCGGCGGCGTACACGGTCCCTCTCGCGAGCGCAAGGTCGCGGCACCAGTCCTCAGCTGAGGCGGAACCGTTGGTCGTCATCGTCCAGGTCGGCGAGCCGTCGGCGAGGAACCGCCGGACAAGGAAGTCGTCGCCGCCCCCGGCGCGCTCGCCGAAGCCGCCCACATACACACCTCCGAGCCAGCCCAGGGCCACCGTCTGGAGATGCCCCTCGTTGCCGGGCGCGTCGAGCCACACCTCGCGTGTCCAGGAGGAGGCCCCCGCAGCGGTGACTCGAGCCACGAGGCCGTGGGTGACGCCGGTGTCACGCGATGTGGTATCGCCGACGCAGACGGCGTTGCCGGATCTGTCAACGGCGAGGTCGAGGCCCTGTTCATCGCCTGTGTCGCCGACCGTCTCGACCCACTTCACGGCGCCCGTTGTCGGCGAGAGCTTGGCGATCAGCATGTTCATCCCCGTCGACATGCCGCCGATGTCGCTGCCGCCGACGTAGACGCCGCCGCCCGCGGCGCTCGTGACGGCGATGGCGTTGCCGTGCGTGACGCCGACGCCGGCCATCACCCGTTTCACCCACAGCCTCGCGCCCGACGGGCTGATCTTGAGCGTGGCGGCGGCGATGCCGTCGCTCCCCTTGCTGGACCCGGTGATATAGGTGTTGCGATGGCCGTCGATGGAGATGCCGCCGGCGTCGTCCCAGCTCGTGCCCCCATAGCGGAGGGTCCAGAGCCGCGTACCGTCGGCGCGGTACTTGAGCGCCACGTAATCGCGGCCTGTGCCTGCGCCCCGGCTGGTGCCTACGACATAGGCGTTGCCGGCCGCGTCCAGCACCAGACCCGCGGAGTAGTCGTCGCGGCCGGCAGGGCCGTCGTAACGTTGCGCCCACTTGAGTGAGCCACCCGGCCCGTACTTGAGGACAAGGATGTCGCGCCCCTCGATCGTCGAGAGCGGCGACACGCCGATGCTGCCCGCCACGATCGCGTTGCCCGATCTGTCAACGGCGACCTCGAAGGCCTCGGAGCCCGAGCGCCCGGGCCAACGATAGGTGCGCACCCAGAGACGCGTCGTCGTGGCGCCATCGTCCCGGTACTTGGCCAACAGGAGCGTGCTCGACTCTTCGGTGGCCTTGGTGATGCCCGCGGCGTAGACGCTGCCGTCGGGGCCGCGGGCGACGCTGGAGAAGACGTCGGCCCGGGCGTTCGCTGAGAAGCGCTTGCTCCAGACGGTGTCGCCCGGGGCTGCGGCGGCCGGCGTGGCGGCGACCGCGGTGACGGCGAGAAGCAGCGCCGCGAGCGCCGTCAGGGCGATCGGAGCGGCGAGGCGGCGAGGACGTGAGAGGCGCTGACGCACTGACATGACGAACCCCCTGGTCGCGGCTCGATGCCCGAGCTGCTGCGAGCATACTGTGGCGGTTCTTCCGAACGCGGCGCCATCACAAACCGTGGGTCAGTCGTGAGCGGCGTCCGTGACGGCCCGAAGCAGGCTCTCGGCGAAGGGGATCAACGCGACCGTCTGCGGGTGGCGGAGCTGCGCCGGGTCAGGGCCCTCCCGGCCGCGGAGGCGCACGCGGTCGAGGGCGTCGGCGTCCTTGAGCAGCCAGAGGATGCGGAGGGCGCGCTCATGCTCCGCCTGCCGGCGCGCCTCCACCTCTCCGAGTTCGTCCGGCAGGCAGTGCAGGCGTATGGCGAAGACGACGAGCGCCGCGTCTGTCGGGAGCAGCGCCTCGAGCAGGGGCAGCTCCCGGGCGCGTCTCACGCTCTTTTCGCCATGTCCGGGGTCCCAGCCGTCGTCGGTGCGGCCGATGTCGTGCCAGAGCGCCGCCGTGAGGGCGAGCTCCGTATCGGCGTCGTTCCAGATCAGCTCGCGGGCCAGCCGGCGGACATGGATGTGCACGCGCTGCGTGTGGCGGACGCCGTGCAACGAGGAAGGACGCGCGAACCACTCGGGCTCCACGACGGCGGCCAAGGCGGCCCAGGCTCTGAGGTCAGGATCATCTGGAAGCGGCGTCATCGTCACCAAGCATAGCGGACGCCTCCGGCATGGCGCTCTTCGACGTGCCGGCGGGGAGTCCGCGAGAGCGCCGGGCGACGCGCAGGCCCGACAGCGACCAAACGTGTGGCAGGCGTCGTGTGGGCCGACCTTGGGTAGTACCCACCTATAGGTACCATGACGGGAGTGGGGAAGAGGGCGGACCTGCGCGGTACGTACGAGGTGAAGGCTTGCAGGTCGTACTTCTTCTGCCGATACGGGGTGTGACGGCCAGACCGGATGTGCACGGGCGAGGAGCCCGCGGAGCACACCGCGTTCGATGATGAATGCCTGGGGACACGAGCGGCAGTAGTTGTCGCCCGCGTGATGCGGAGGTGGAGCCATGACGTACACTGCTGTCAGGCCACGTTGCGAAGACTGCCCACACAACGGTGAGGCGGTCATCGGTGAGGCGCAGGCGCAGTACCTCGAACACGTCATCGAGGACGAGGACCGCGAGCTGGGAAGCTTGCGCGTCTGCGCCACCTGCCGCAGGTACTACGCGCAGTCTCAGGGACTGAAGGTCGGACCTCCCGAGTGTGGCGACCTGAGCCCGGGCCACGGCCTCGAGCGCTGCCGGTTCTCGCCGTCCCGCTGGAGTCCGTACTGGGTAGGTACGCGAGGGTGAGTCACCCGGCGCACCTGGCTCACCCGCTCTGGCATTGTGGTCTCCTTGGTCCGATGCTAGGCTGCCGGGGAGCGTCCCGGCGGGCCTCTGACTGAGTGGCGGAGCCGGGATCCAGGGTCTTGTCGGGGGGGTCGGGGATGCCAGTCTGGACTCGCGCAGCTCACTTCATGTGTCGCACCCGGCGCTTTGTCGTGGCCGGGGCGGCGGCGCTGCTCGCCGCGGCGCTCTGCGCCGCGGCGCCGGCCGCCGCCGCCGACTGGGCGTACGTCACGCCGCCGCTCAACGGCGAACTGCGCGACGTCATCTTCGCCGACGCGCAGCACGGCTGGGCGGTCGGCGAGTACTGGAGCGTCTTCGCCACCGCGGACGGCGGCACGACCTGGACCACGCAGTTCAGAGACCCATGGACGGGCGGCTATCAGGCCGGCTTTCGCGGGGTCGACTTCGTCAGCGCCTCGACCGGCTGGGCGGCCGGCAACGACCTTACCGTGATGGTCACCACAGACGGCGGCGCGCACTGGACCCGGCAAGTCGTGTACGACGGGTCCATGAAGCCGAACCTGGAGGATATCGCCTTCCCCGACGCGCAGCACGGCTGGGTGGTCGGCTCCGGCGGTACGATCTGGGCGACGAGTGACGGCGGGGTCTCCTGGGGGTTCCAGAACGTGCCGCCCGAGGCCGCTGTGAACCTGCTCGCCGTGGACTTCGTCGATAGTTCGCGCGGCTGGGTGGTGGGCTACTACGGCGTCATCGCGGCGACGGTCAACGGCGGCGCCACGTGGACGATCCAGCTCCCGGTCGCGGCGGGCAGGCCCAACTTCGCGGCCGTCAAGTTCGTGGATCAGCTCAACGGCTGGGCGGTGGGCAGTGGGGGCGGCATCTGGGCCACCACCGACGGTGGTGCCCACTGGAACCAGCAGGCCTCGGGCACGACGGCGCAGCTCAACGCGGTCGACTTCGTCGACCGCGATCACGGCTGCGCCGTCGGCCCCATCGACCACTACCTCGTGACCAGCAACGGCGGCGCGACGTGGACGAAGAAGAGCACAGGGGTCACCAGCCCGTACGCGACGTTCCTCGGGCTCGACCTGCTCAGCGAGACGAGGGCTTGGGGCTGCGGGTACGGCAGCCTGTTCAAGAAGGGGTACGACACCACCAAGCCGGTGGCGAAAGCGCTCGCCAACGTCACGGTGAAGAAGGGCAGGAAGGCCGTCCTGCGCTACCGGGTGAACGATGCCGCGGCCACGTGCCGCGTGACGCTCACCGTCAAGAAGGCCGCCAAGATCGTCAAGGTCCTGACGATCGCGGGGGCCAGGACCAACCGTGATCTGACGGCCTCCTTCACCTGCACGCTGGCCAAGGGCGTCTACTCCTGGCAGGTCGCCGCGACCGATCCCAGCGGCAACGTCGGCGCCGCCTCGGCTGCCAAGAAGCTGACCGTCAAGTGAAGCTGGAGGAGGACGCATGGGCTTGACGAGCGGGTTGATGGGCAACGCCTCCAAGGTCGAGGTCGAAGGTGTCATGCAGGATACGGCACGGCAGTTCAGCAGGGGGGGAACATCTGCGAGGTGCAGGCGGTCCTGGCTGAGTACGCGTGCGCCGAGTGACTTGACGGACCGCCGGTCGGCGGCGGCCCGAGGCCGGCGGTTCCACGGAGATCCTCGCGCGGCCTGTGCGATGTCGTGGTCGATCTCATCGGCGCCGCCGGCCTGCCGCCCGGGAGGGCTTGGCGACCCCGAGGTGTGTACGACCGGGCCGCCTATTCCAGGCCGGAGCGCGCGAGCTGCGCAGCCAGCTCTCGCGCGTCGACCTGCGCGCAGGCTGCGGCCCGCTCGACGCTGAGACCGCCGCTGCGCGCGGCGGCGAGCGCCCAGGCGCGCATCGGGGACGGCACGCGCAGCACTGCCGGCCGGCCGAACCGGCCCGGCGGCAGGCATTCATCCGGGGTGAGGTGGGTGAGGGTGTCGCGGAGGCCGCCCAGGAACGCCTGCCACGGCAGCAGTTCCCACTCCACGCGACGCAGTTCCAGGTTCAGCTTCGCGAACTGCTTGGCATTCAGGCGTCGCGCGGCGCGCGAGCGGTACAGCGCCGCCCAGGCGCTGATGCCGAAGGCGTTGCCCAGCTCGAGCAGGGTGTCGATCTCGGGGCGTGGCTCAGCGCGTCGCTCGTACCAGCGGTGCACGGCGCGCACCGGCGCCAGAAGCTCCTCGGCGAAGTCGTTGGCCGCCGCCTCGCGCGGATTGTTGCGGCTCCAGTGGATGCGCCGGTCGACGACGTCGCCGTGGCCCAGTACCAGGTGGGCGAAGGCGTGCGCGAGGGCGTAGCGTTGCAGCACCACGGGACGGGCTGCGCTGACGAAGAGGAACGGCACGCCGTTCGCCGTGAAAGCGGCGCACACGGGTCGCTCGCCGCTCTCCGAGGCGGCGTCGGTCGGGGCTGCCTCGGCTGACGATGCCGCCTCACGGCCCGCGGCCTCGCGGCCGGTGACGCGGCGGGCGATGCGGGCGACGATGATCTGGGCGCCGAGGCCGTCCTCGAGCAGCGGCACGAGGTCGGGCAGAGGGCCGTCGTCAGGGGCAACGTGCAGTTCGCTGCGCCAGAAGCGGGCGACGCGGTCGGAGAGCACGTCGCCGCCGAGCGAGCCGCGCTCGGCAGGTTGTACGGGGTGGGCGAAGCTGGCCTGCCTGCCTTCGGCGGAGTGGCCGGTGCTCCAGGCGAGCGCCGGCTCGTCGCCTCCGGCCAGCCGCCGCAGCTCGAACCAGTCGCGTACGACCGTCGCAACCTCCGCCGGCAGGCCGTCGAGGCGCACAAGAGATGGGGCCGGCCTGGGCGATCTCGGGCCGGCCTGATCGTCGAACCGGTCGGCCGGGAACAGCAGGTCGCGGGACAGGTCGCTGAGAGGGCTGCCGGACGGGTCGCGAGGCGGGCCGCCGGGCAGGTCGCGAGGCCGGCCACTCAACGTCATGCGAAAGGCCGGCTGCAGCGGGGTGGGGGCAGACAGAACGTCGTCCGCGTCGTCCTGCTCGGCGATGCCCCCATGTTCGGCCCCGTGGATGTCGCCGGGTTCGCACGCGGGGAGGTCGTCGATCTCGTCGATCGCCGCGTCGAGAGTCTCGGAGGCGAACCCGGACGGTTCGGGCCAAGGGGCGCTGTCCAGGTGAGGAAACGAGTGTGACGGCAGGGCCGAAGCCGTCGTGTCTTCGCCGGCCGTGCCGAGCAGCAGCGCATCGGCCGAGACCCGGAAGGCGTCGACGAAACGCTGCAGCTCCCCGGCCGAGACGCGCCGTCGCCCTGCCTCGATGCGGCTCACGGCCGACTGGTCGAGACCGACCCACTGCGCGAGCTGGCGCTGGCTCCAGCCCTGCTGCTCGCGCAGTCGGGCGATCGTGCGACCGATGCTCTCCTGATGTTCTTCGCGCATCAGTTCCGTCACCCCCGTCCGCTCCTCTCTCAGCACCACAGTACGCCAGTGCATGGGGCAGTCCTGCATGTGTAGGCGTTTTGACGTCCGCGAGTATGGTATAGTAACATCACTAGGTCGCTCGCAAATGTATCACATGATGTGAATCGGCATGAGGTGCATGCCTCGCGTCATGGCAGGACAAGGTGAACGGCGCGCCGGCTGATCCGGCACGCCAAACAGCGGAGGTGGGATATGCCTGATCTGCGCGAGGCCATCAGGGGGAGTGAGCTGGTGCGCGAGCTGCGCCTCGGGGAGCGCCAGGTGGAAGGGCCACTCGCGGTGTTCCCGATCTTCGTCCGCGGGGTCGGCGCCGCGTCCCGCGAGGTCGAAGCCCTCGCCGGTGGACACGACGCGCCGCGTCCGCCGCGCTACATCACCCTGCGCCAGGCGCTCGGCGAGGGCCTGGCGGTGATCACCGAGGTGAGCGAGGGCGGGTCGGTGCCGGAGCTCTGCGTCGTCAACACGGGCGACGCGCGCATCCTCGTGCTCGACGGCGAGGAGCTGCGTGGCGCCAAGCAGAACCGTGTGCTCAACACGGCCATCCTCATCGACGGGCACAGTACCTTGGTGGTGCCCGTGAGCTGCACCGAGCAGGGCCGCTGGGCCTATGCCTCGCGGGAGTTCGCCGAGGGCGAGATCCTGGCGGAGCGGCAAGTCCGGTTCTCGATGAGGACCAGCACCCACGCGGCGATGCGCAGCGGCGCGCCCGCGCACGCCGACCAGGGCGCCGTGTGGTCTGAGGTCCAGGGGCTGCACCGCAAGCACGGCACGCACTCCGGCACGGGCGCCATGCGCGATGCCTACGAGGGCAGAAAGCGCGATCTCGACGGGTTGCTCGCCGCCTTCCCTCTGGTCGACGGTCAGAGCGGCATCCTGGTGCTGCACGGTTCGCGGGCGGTCGGCCTCGATCTCGTCTCGCGGGCGCCGCAGTACGCGGAGCTCCACGACAAACTGCTGCGCAGCTACGCCTTCGAGGCGCTGGTGCGTGGCGGCGAGCCCGGCGATCGGCACGTGGCCGAGGCCTTCCTCGAGCGGGTCGCGGCGCTGGTCGGCGAGCGCTTCAAGAGCCCCGGCCTCGGCTGGGACGTGCGCTTCGAGGGTCAGGGCGTGCTGGGTTCGGCCCTCGTGTACAGGGGGCGCGCCGTCCACGCCGCCTTCTTCGACGTCGGCGGCGCCTGCGGCTCCGCGGACGAAGCGCCGCGGGATCGCCAGCCCCGCTGGGGCATCGCCGACGCGCGCGAACGTGCTCGCCGACGCGCGTCGCACTGACGAAAGGAGTCGCAATGGATCAGGACAAGCGCGACCGCGCCTACAGAGCCGCGGCGCACATCACGCGCGAGCAGCTCAGGCGCGATGCGCCAGAGCGGGCGCGCGCCCTCGACTCCGTCTCGCGGAGCGACGTGGTCGTGGTCGCGGGCCGCTACGACCACGTCGAGTCGGTGCTCGAGGCGCTCGAGGTGCCGCACACCGTGATCGGCGCGCGGGACGTGGGGCGCGTTGAGTTGCGGCCCGAGCAACTGCTCATCGTCAACTGCCCCGGTGAGGTCTCGGCGGCGGCGATCACGCGCATCCGTGCCTTCGTCGAGGCCGGCGGCAGTCTGTTCACCACCGACTGGGCGCTCAAGCACGTGCTCGAGCCGGCGTTCCCGGGTGTGCTCGCCTTCAACGAGGCGCCGACCCGTGACGACGTCGTGCGCATCGAGGTCCGCGACGCCGACAACATCTACCTGCAGGGTGTGCTCGACGGCCAGGACGACCCGCAGTGGTGGCTCGAGGCCTCCTCGTACCCCATCAGCATCGTCGACAGAGCACGCGTCGAGGTGCTCATCACGAGCCGCGAGCTGGGTGAGAAGTACGGCGAGTCCCCGGTGGCAGTGTGGTTCCGCTGGGGCGAGGGAGACGTCTTCCACATGATCTCGCACTACTACCTGCAGCGCACCGAGCTGCGCACGGCACGGCATCGGGCTGGGGCCGATGCGTACTTCGCCGAGAAGGACATGCCGGTCTCCATGGCGATGAGTGCGGAACTCGACGGTCTCAGCCTTGCCGACGTGGAGTCCGCGAAGCCGTCGGCGGCGTTCATGAGCAACGTGATCATCGAGAAGAAGCGCCAGCAGAGGAGGGAGGAGCCGTGAAAGGGCGCGCGCCCGTCAGACGAAGCGGCGCATGTACTCGTAGTCGGGCGTGAAGTCGCCGTGGTGCAGGATCAGGGCGCGGCGCAGCTCCGGCGGCAGGGTCAGCTGGGCGTAGGGCAGGGAGAAGTCGGCGGCGGCCAAGGCGGGGATGAACGGCGTGAGCGCCGCGCTGAACGCCTCGGACGACTCGCGGGGAAGCTCGCAGGGCAGGTTGCCGACGGCGAGCACGACCGGTCCTCGGCCGGCTACGCCGTCGGCGATCGTGTCGGTCTCGGGATCGTACACGTAGACCGGATCGTCGATGTGCGTCTCCTTGAGGGTGAACTCGATCGAGCCCCCGATGTCGAGGCTCACGTCGCCGATGACCCTGAGGAGTGGTGGGGCGGCGGCGCCGTAGAGCCTGCGCGCCGCCGCCTTCGTCACCAGACGCGGGTACTGCGTGTCCCAGAAGACGCAGTTGACGAGCACCGTGAGGCGCGGCAGCCAGCGCTCGAACACGCCTTCGTACAGCTGCGGATCCTGCACGAACTCCTGAAGCGCGAAGCACGCCCTGGAGTCGCGCCGCACCACGGTGTCGTGTTCGGCGAACACGACCTTGTACGCGGCGCGGCGATCGGCGGGGCGCACGAACAGGCCGTCAAGGTCGGCGGGCGCCGTGGGGATCGTTCCGAGCGCGTCGAGGACCTCCTGAACGCCGAGCGAAACGTTGCCGTAGCCGCTGATGCCGATGACGAACGGGCAGAGCTCAGTGGGCAGGCCATCGCGGGCGATCGCGGCCCCGGCCTCGCGGATCGCGGCGAGCGCCGCCGCGAGCGAGGGGTACTCGTACGTCTGCTTGAGCGCGGCGAACGGATTGGGCGTGAGGCCCTCCCACTCCAGGCGCCGGCCGAGGGCCCACAGCGTGTCGATGGCGCCGGCGAGGCCGGCGAAGCGCGAGAAGAAGATGAGGCGCCGCCCGCGCTCGTCGGTGATGCGCTCGTAGTCGATCAGCTGGCACTTGAGCTCCATCAGACGCCGCAGCATGTCCATGTTGTAGGGCTGGCCCTTGATGGTGTGCGAGAAGAAGGCGTAGGTCTTGCCCGGCGCGAAGAGGGCCAGCGGGATCTCCTTGACGGCCAGGAGAATGTCGCAGCCGCTCAGGTCTTCGTCGAGGCGCGCCCCGGCCGCCACGTACTCATCGCCGGGGAACACGCGCTGCGGCGACGGCTGCAGCGTGAAGGCGGCCACGCCCGAGCTCGCGAGGAGCGCGACGTCGTCGGGCACCAGGGGGACGCGCGCCTCCCACCGGTCTTTGTCTTCGCGGCGGATCCCGATCTTGCGCATGGCTGAGGCCTCCTTCTCGCGAGGTCACTTCACGTTATCGACCCAGATCGTCATCGAACTCCTCCGTCTGTGTTCCGCGCCCAAGCAGCCTTCGCAGGCGAAGGTGGTGGGCCGCAGCGCCCCCGGCACTCATTTGTGGGAGCATACTGCGCGGAGGGGCGCCCAGCGAGGGGTGGACGCCGTTCGGGCGTTTCGGGTGTTCGCCGTTCGGGCGGTCCCCGCCGCGCCTCATTGTGCGACCGAGTGGGTAGACCCCTTGTGGCGGCGCCTGAGCGCCGCCGACGGCTTCGAGTGAAGGGACGCGCAATGCCCAAGCCCCAGTGGGGCGATTTCGGCGCCATGTGGAAGACGATCCGCGAGGTGGACGTCAGCGCCATCCGGCGCGAGTCGGAGTATGGCGTCAGCATCGTCTGCGTGGGGCAGCCGGTGGCCCTGTGGTGGGTGGACCAACTCCTGCACGAAGGTCCCAGCCGGTATCCGCTGGGCGCCGGCCGGCTGGCGCTCGTGCCCTTGGCCGAAGCGAGCGCCTACCCCGATCTGCTGCGCACGGCCGACCTGATCGTCCTGGCGCTCGATGCGGCGGCGCCTGCCGAGGGCGCCGAGCTCGCCGAACTCGAGCGTCTGGCCGCGGTGACGCGGCCGCGTCAAGTCAAGCTGTTCTTCGGCGAGGATCTCGGCGCCCTGACGCGTGGGTTCGGCCGCACGGACAAGGGCGCGGCCGCCGTGGTGGACCCGCGGTCTCCCGCCGCGGCCATGGCAGTCGCTGCGGCTGTGCTCGACACGCTGCCGGTGGAGGCCCATCTTGCGGCAGCGCGTCGCCTCCCCGGCCTGAGGCCTCTGTTCGCCGCGCGGCTTACGGGCGAGGTCGCGACGTCGAACGCCGCCTTCGCGCTGGCCTCCGGCGTGCCTTCGCTGGTCCCCTTCCTCGGCATCCCTATCTCGGCCGCCGACACCGTCGTCCTCACCAAGAATCAGGCGCTGATGGTCTACCGTCTGGCGCTGGCCTGCGGGGCGCCGCCCGACTTCCGCAGACGCATGATCGAGATCACGCCGGTCATCGGCGGCGCCGTGATGTGGCGGCAGATCGCCGGGGCGCTGGCGGGGCTGGTGCCCGGCTACGGCATCGTGCCGAAGACCGCGGTGGCCTTTGGCGGCACCTACGCCGTGGGGCTCGCGGCGACGCGCTGGTACGAGACCGGTCTGCTCACGAAGGCCGAACGCCAGCGCATCACGACTGAGGCGGCCGCCAAGGCCCGCGAGGTGGCCATGGTGATGGTGGCGCAGGCGCGCCTGGCCGGCGGCAAGGCCGGCGCGCAGGCGCAGGGTGGGATGCACAGGGTGGGGCAGGGCGCCGCGGCCGCGCGGAACCAGGCAGGGAAGGCGGTGGGCGGCGCGCGCCGGGTGACCGGTCAGGTGACCGGCAAGGCCGGCGCGCAGGTCCAGCGCGCGGCACAGGGCGTACGCGCCGGCGCAGGGCGGGTGATCGGTCGGGATCCTGACGTGATCGATGCCACCGCCGAGGAAGACGAGGCGCCGCCGCCGGCCGGCTTCGCCGACGGCGGCTGACAGGCGGGACGCGTGTCCGCCGGGCCGGGGGCCTGCCCGATCAGGCCGGGCATGCCCGCCAGCCCCGGGGCCTGACCGACAGGCAGGACGCCCGCTCGCGGGTGTCCGCCGCCCGGCGACGTCATGAGCAGTCTGCTCGGCTCGGCTTCGTCCGCACAGACCCTCGATCGCATCGGACCCTTATGGGCCTCATCGGATCTTCTGCCGCATCGGGTCTTCGGCCGCCACGACATAGTCCTCACCCCCCGTTCCTCATCACCTGCAAAGTGCAGGCGACAGCTGCGATGACAATCGCAGCAAACGAGCATGAGGCACGCGATCGTCAACGAGCGCGAGACCTGCAAGATGCATGCGTTCTGGTGACGGCAGGCGACACGCACGCGCGGCGTTGATGTTGAGGCGCGGGTGGGTCCGCTTCGGCGGGATCGCCTCTCACTTGGCTGCGCCGGCAGGCACCAAATCGCGGCCACAGGGTGCGGCGACAGGGTCGCGACGCGGTGATGCCGGTGGGGCGCGTATCGGCCCTCGCCGGCCGCTGCGCCCGCCACCGGCCTCCGACCGCCGGCGCGCCTTCGGCGACCAGGATGCCCTCATGTGTGCAAAGGCCAGACGTCGGCATGGTTCACGATTCAGCAGTCTGAGGCTGGGCGGCGCGCTCGTCACCCGTGCTGGGACCTGTAAGTTGCATGTGATGCGAATCGGGGGTGTGCGACACATGACGCGGGCCGGCGGCTCCTCCTCCCGCGGGTCAGGCGCTCCACGAGGATCGACCACTGCAACCTCGACCACTGGTTGAGACCTCAGGACCGACATCAAGCTCTGGGTGAGGGCGAGGCGGAAAACGCTTGCTTTGCCGGCCGGTCTTGCTACCGTGTGAAGTGCCCGTCGCCACGCTGTGGGGCGCGGCGGAGATCCTCTCGGCGCTCAGCGAGGAACGGCGACCCTCAAGGGCGCGTTCTCCAGAGGCCAAGGCCTCGAGAAGCCGGAGGGGATGCCCGCCAGCGAACTGCAGGCATGCGGCGGGCTTTCTCTTGCTCAGCGTCGTCCTGGCTGCCTCGTCCCAAAGGCCTCTCCAGGGTCTGCCCAGGGTCTGGCGAATCGGCGATCTGGTGCACTGGATCATCAAAATCTCTTTCAAATCATCCGCGCGAGTCCGAGTATGCGTCAGCATCGTCTGCGTGGGCAGCCGGTGGCCCTGTGGTGGTGGACCAACTCCTGCACGAAGGTCCCAGCCGGTATCCGCTGGGCGCCGGCCGGCTGGCGCTCGTGCCCTTGGCCGAAGCGAGCGCCTACCCCGATCTGCTGCGCACGGCCGACCTGATCGTCCTGGCGCTCGATGCGGCGGCACCTGCCGAGGGCGCCGAGCTCGCCGAACTCGAGCGTCTGGCCGCGGTGACGCGGCCGCGTCAAGTCAAGCTGTACTTCGGCGAGGATCTCGGCGCCCTGACGCGTGGGTTCGGCCGCACGGACAAGGGCGCGGCCGCCGTGGTGGACCCGCGGTCTCCCGCCGCGGCCATGGCAGTCGCTGCGGCTGTGCTCGACACGCTGCCGGTGGAGGCTCATCTTGCGGCAGCGCGTCGCCTCCCCGGCCTGAGGCCTCTGTTCGCCGCGCGACTTACGGGCGAGGTCGCGACGTCGAACGCCGCCTTCGCGCTGGCCTCCGGCGTGCCTTCGCTGGTCCCCTTCCTCGGCATCCCTATCTCGGCCGCCGACACCGTCGTCCTCACCAAGAATCAGGCGCTGATGGTCTACCGTCTGGCGCTGGCCTGCGGGGCGCCGCCCGACTTCCGCAGACGCATGATCGAGATCACGCCGGTCATCGGCGGCGCCGTGATGTGGCGGCAGATCGCCGGGGCGCTGGCGGGGCTGGTGCCCGGCTACGGCATCGTGCCGAAGACCGCGGTGGCCTTTGGCGGCACCTACGCCGTGGGGCTCGCGGCGACGCGCTGGTACGAGACCGGTCTGCTCACGAAGGCCGAACGCCAGCGCATCACGACTGAGGCGGCCGCCAAGGCCCGCGAGGTGGCCATGGTGATGGTGGCGCAGGCGCGCCTGGCCGGCGGCAAGGCCGGCGCGCAGGCGCAGGGCGGGATGCACAGGGTGGGGCAGGGCGCCGCGGCCGCGCGGAACCAGGCAGGGAAGGCGGTGGGCGGCGCGCGCCGGGTGACCGGTCAGGTGACCGGCAAGGCCGGCGCGCAGGTCCAGCGCGCGGCACAGGGCGTACGCGCCGGCGCAGGGCGGGTGATCGGTCGGGATCCTGACGTGATCGATGCCACCGCCGAGGAAGACGAGCGCGCCGCCGCCGGCCGGCTTCGCCGACGGCGGCTGACAGGCGGGACGCGTGTCCGCCGGGCCGGGGGCCTGCCCGATCAGGCCGGGCATGCCCGCCAGCCCCGGGGCCTGACCGACAGGCAGGACGCCCGCTCGCGGGTGTCCGCCGCCCGGCGACGTCATGAGCAGTCTGCTCGGCTCGGCTTCGTCCGCACAGACCCTCGATCGCATCGGACCCTTATGGGCCTCATCGGATCTTCTGCCGCATCGGGTCTTCGGCCGCCACGACATAGTCCTCACCCCCCGTTCCTCATCACCTGCAAAGTGCAGGCGACAGCTGCGATGACAATCGCAGCAAACGAGCATGAGGCACGCGATCGTCAACGAGCGCGAGACCTGCAAGATGCATGCGTTCTGGTGACGGCAGGCAACACGCACGCGCGGCGTTGATGTTGAGGCGCGGGTGGGTCCGCTTCGGCGGGATCGCCTCTCACTTGGCTGCGCCGGCAGGCACCAAATCGCGGCCACAGGGTGCGGCGACAGGGTCGCGACGCGGTGATGCCGGTGGGGGGCGTATCGGCCCTCGCCGGCCGCTGCGCCCGCCACCGGCCTCCGACCGCCGGCGCGCCTTCGGCGACCAGGATGCCCTCATGTGTGCAAAGGCCAGACGTCGGCACGGTTCACGATTCAGCAGTCTGAGGCTGGGCGGCGCGCTCGTCACCCGTGCTGGGACCTGTAAGTTGCATGTGATGCGAATCGGGGACGTGCGACATATGAAGCGGGCCGGCGGCTCCTCCTCCCGCGGGTCAGGCGCTCCACGAGGATCGATCACCGCAACCTCGACCACTGGATGAGACCTCAGGACCGACATCAAGCTCTGGGTGAGGGCGAGGCGGAAAACGCTTGCTTTGCCGGCCGGTCTTGCTACCGTGTGAAGTGCCCGTCGCCACGCTGTGGGGCGCGGCGGAGATCCTCTCGGCGCTCAGCGAGGAACGGCGACCCTCAGGGGCGCGTTCTCCAGAGGCCAAGGCCCCGAGAAGCCGGAGGGGATGCCCGCCAGCGAACTGCAGGCACGCGGCGGGCTTTCTCTTGCTCAGTGTCGTCCCGGCTGCCTCGTCGCAAAGGCCTCTCCAGGGTCTGCCCAGGGTCTGGCGAATCGGGCGATCTGGGTGCACTGGGAGACGATCAACACCATCCCCGTCGGCTTGCTCGAAGAGCAACTCGGCATGCTCGCGCCCGCGACCATGCTCGGGGTCGACGAGGCGCTGCGGCGACGGCCGGTCACGCCTGGCCGGTCACGCCTCCGGCGCGCCCGGACCATCCTGCGCGTACAACTCCTCGCCTGTGGTGCGGTCGCGGTAGACTTCGCGGCCGCTCGCGTCGTGGCGCACGAACTCGAGCCGCTCGGCGATCTCGTCGTCGGTGATGAAGCGGGCCGTGGCGCTCAGCGACGTCGCGTAAGTCCAACCGTCGGGGACGGCGACCTCCAGATCGTCAGACAGTATGTGGAGCGCTCCGGCGACGCGCGGTCCCTCGTACAGCCAGCAGACCGCGGCCTCGTTTCCGGCGTCGTCGAAGTCCAGGCGGGCGAACTCGAGCCAATCGGCGTCAGTGACCACGCCCTCGAACTGGTCGACGACGGCGACGTCGGCGGCCGCGCCGTCGTCGCCGAAGCTCAGGCCTGCCGCCGCGAGGGCCTCGCAGAACGACTCGGCGTCGACGGTGGCAAGGAAGCCGACGCAGGCGAGCTCGTCGTCGGCGCAGAACGTGAGGCCGGTGGCGGCTTCCACGAACGCGTCCGCGCCGCCGGCGTAGCGAAGCTCGATCGCGGCGCGTCGCACGACCACCGAGATGCCCTCTACCAGTACTGCCATGTTGCCTCCCTGCGCGTCGGTGGTCTTGTGGGCGTGTCGTGGTCGCGGGGGCGCTGGCGTGCGCCACGGCGGACACGACTCCCGGGAATCATAGCCTGCGGTGGAGGTAGAGGGGAGCGCCTTCTGATGGCGCCTCGGCAGGCGCGGTGCACTCTGCCGTCTGCGGTCTGTGCCAGACTCCGTATCGCGGCATCGTGGACACGAGGGGAGCGAGTGATGGAAGTGGTCTGGGACGGCGTGAGGCTGGCGGCGACGCTGGACGCTGATTGGGTGACGAAGCGCAACGCGATCGCCGACGCGTCCAGGGCATACCAGTGGAAGCACCTGCTGAAGGTGCTCGCGGGGAGCCCCGAGCTGGTCAATACGACACGGCTCGACGGCCCGTCTCTCTACGCGCCGCTGCACCAGGCGGCGCACGGAGGGGCTCCGGTGGAGGTCGTTGAACAGCTGGTCGCCTTGGGCGCGTGGCGGACGCTGCGCACCGCGCGCGGCGAACGGCCGGTCGACATTGCCGCGCGCAAGGGCCATTCCCATCTGCTTGGGCTTCTTGAGCCGGTGTTCGAGCACCAGGCGCCGGAGTCTGTGTTGGGGCGGATCCAGGCGCACTTCCACGAGGTGATCCGCGGCCGGGCAGCGGCCATGGTGCGCGAGAACGAACTGCGGCTTCCCGAGCTCGAGCCGCTGCTCGAGCTCAAGCGGCCGCACATGTGGTTCGCCGTGCCGGGGATGTACGGTGGCTTCAGCTTTGACTTGGAGTCCGCCGGCGCCACCTCGCGGCTGATCTCCGAGAGTTGGTGTCGGGTCTGCGGGGGGTCGGGCCAGCGGCACGTCATCACGGCGGACGGATCCGAGTTGGTGGCGGAGGGGTTCGTCTTGATCGACCTCTCGCGAGGCGCGAAGGCTGCAGCGCAGGCGGTCGGAGATGGGCGCGGCCTTGACGCCCTACGATGCCTCCAGCCGGACCTCCGCGCCGAGCGCGTGCGCGAGCGCTCCGATGGTCTTCAGCGTCGGGTTGCCGTTGCCGCTCTCGATGCGGCTGATCTCGCTCTGGCGGATGCCGGAGGCGGCGGCGAGCTGCTGCTGCGTCATGCTGCGGGCTCGGCGCAGGCCGATGAGATCGGAGGCGAGGCGGTAGCGGTCCTCGAGCATCCTCAGGTGCCCGACCGCCTCGGGGCCTTCGGCCGCCGCCTGCGCGATCACCCGGGCGTGGAACTCCTCATATGTCGTCACAGGTTCACCTCCCAGACTGAGTATCGGCTATAAGCGATACCCAGTCAACGCGTCGCTTGTGGCTCACGCTCGTGGATGCCGCAAGAACTCGCCGAGCCGTGCTCGAGCTCTGGCGATCTCCCGTTGCTGCCGGCGGCGGCTGGGGTCTCGTCCTTTGTCGTAGCCGCCGAGCAAGAGAACGATCCGGTCGCCCGTTGCGTGGCAGAAGACCCGGAGGAGGATGCGCGCACCGATCACGCTGCCCCGCGGAGACGGGCCCGCGGACCACTTTCTCGAGACGGTCGCTTCGTCTTCATCGAGGCGAAACTCGAAGAGGCCCCGTCCGAGCTGGCGACCGTAGGGGGTGCCACACACACCGACGCCGTGGACGGATAGGATCAGGGTGAGTGCTGCGTCCAGTGCGCGTACCTGGTCAGAGGAGAGAGCCTTCTCCATCCAGCGCCGGACGGGCTCGTCGCCGTCCGGCGTCCTGTAAAACTCGAGGGTGAACGGGCGATCCGGCATTTGCTGATCCTGATGCCGGCAGGCCGGCGGCGACAGGATGACGACGGCCGTGCACAGGTGACGTTGGCGGCTGAGCGTCGGCACCGCCCGTCCGAGGCGGAGCCGGCCGGCTCCGCCGGTCCGCCGCGGCAGGCCGCCGCTGTCTACCGTCCAGCCCCGGCCGGCGGCGCCGCGGGCGCCGGCCTCGCACTCCGCGCAGTCCAAGTGTCTCCGCCGTCGGTGGTGGCGATCATGACGCCGAAGTCGCCGACCGCCCAGCCGTACTCCCGGCCGCAGAAGGCCCGAGCGAACTCCCGGGTGCTGCTCGGAGTCCATGTCGCGCCGCCATCCGTGGTGGCGAGGATGGCGCCGTCTCCGCCGACCGCCCAGCCGTGGGCGGCGTCGCAGAAGGCGACGCCGAAGAGGCACTCGGTGCACTGCGAGTCCTGGGCACTCCACGTGTCGCCGCCGTCTCTGGTCACAAGGATGGTGCCCTTGCTGCCCACCGCCCAGCCGCGGCTGGCGTCGATGAAGGTGACGGCGTAGAGGCGCTCAGTGCTCCACGAGAACTGCGAGGTCCAGGTGGCGCCGCCGTCAGTGGTGGCGAGAATGATGCCGCTCTGAGAAGAGTAGAGGGTCCACGGGCCGTCCTTCGGGATGAGGTGGCTGGGGGCGTGGCCACCTACCGCCCAGCCGTGGGCGGCGTCGCAGAAGGCGACGCCCAGGAGTTCGTTCTCCCGCGACAGCCGGTACTGCTCACTCCAGCTGGCGCCGCCGTCACAGGTCGCGAAAATGGCGGCCATGGGGGCATTCGCCTCGGGGACCCCCACCGCCCACGCGTGGGCCGCGTCGCTGCAGGCGACGGACATGAACCAGCCCCCGTTCTTCAGGCTCTGGTCGTTCCAGGTGGCGCCGCCGTCAGTGGTGGCGAGGATGGTGCCGCCCCTGCCGACCGCCCAGCCGTGGGCGGCGTCGCAGAAGGCGACGCCGTAGAGCCCCTGATCCGTCCCCGAGGCCTGCGGCTCCCAGTGGTAACCGCCGTTCGTCGTGGCGCTGATGGCGCCGCCTTCGTCGACCGCCCAGCCGTGGTTGCGGTCGATGAAGGCGACGGCGTTCACCCAGCGCCGGAGCTTCGTCCTCTGCCTGCTCCAGGTAGCGCCGCCGTCTTCGGTTGCGAAGATCTCGCCGGGAGGACCGACCGCCCAGCCGTGGTTGGCGTCGCTGAAGGCCACGCCGATGAGAGCCCGTGTGCCCACTTCGTTGCGCATCCAGGTCTCGCCACCGTCCCTGGTCACGAGAGTCACGTCGCGCTCGCCTGCCGCCCAGCGATGCGTCGCCATGCTGATCGCGTCGGCGCTCGCGCCGGCCAACTGGAGCATGGATTCCTTCAGACCCTCGTCGGCCCACGAGATCTGCCCATTGAGGTCGTAGCGGAGCACATCGGCGGGCGAGATCGGCCCGTGGTCTTCGAGGTAGAAGACGTCGCCCTCGCGGGTGATCGTCTTGCCGACCCATTGAGTCGTCGGCTCGAACGTAGCGATGAGCACCATTCAGTCTCCAGTCGTCGGTCAGGACGCCGCGTACTCGCGGGCTGCGCGCGTCACTGTTTCGCGGGCGTTCTTGCAGTCGAGCCGGTTGTGGCCGAGGACGGCCATCCAGGCTTGTCTCGCCCCCGCCTGGCCATTATCCTCCCTGAGTTCGACGCGGTTGCTGATGAGACAGAGGCCCCTCACGGCCAGGTTCATGGTCGTCGCCTCAGGATTGACCCTGTAGGTCATGTTGCGCTTGGTGATCTCCCACTGGACGTCGTTGGGCAGGCAGTAGGGTTTGCGCGGGTACCCCACCTTGCCGAATTGTTGCTCACAACGGCATCTCCACTCCGACGCCTTCGGCGCGCGTGACGTCTGATATCCTCGCGCCAGGCCCGCTCCCTTCGCGTCCATCCCGACGAACTTCAGGCGCAGTTCGTCGATCGCCGACCGCACGGCATCGCGATGCTCCTGGAGGTCGACTGCGGTAGAGCTCACGAACACTGAGTCGCCGACCGCCGGAGCCACGGGCTGAGAGATTCGCTCGAGCTCCTCCTCGTAGCCGGTGCGGAGCGCCCTGAGCTCGTCCAGCTGCTTGCGGATGCGGGAAACGGTCCCGGTCCCGGTGCCACCCGGAGTATCACCCCGTAACGCACCGAGGAGTTCGCACCGAGCGCACAGGCGCCTGCGGACTTCATTCGCGCCAAGGTCGACAGCGCGCAGGTCTATGTCGGCATTCTGGGCATGCGCTACGGCAGCTTCGACGAGGCTACCGGCCTCTCGATGACCGAGCTCGAGTACCGTCAGGCCCGCACGAGCGGGAAGGATCTCCTCATGTATGTGATGGGCGATGAGGCCTTCGTCAAGGTTGGCTCCGTCGAGAGTGACCCGGAGCGATTCGCCAAGCTTCAGGAGTTCCGCACGCGAGTCCTCACGGACCACACTTGTGGCATGTTCAACAACGTGGACCAACTGGTGACCAAGGCCCAGGCTGGCCTCAAGGGCATCTTCCCGCGCTGACGTAGCGCCGTCCGACCTGTGTGCTACCTTTGAGTTGAAGGGTCGGCCCACGCCGGCCAAATGGCGCCGGGGCCACTCCTCGCGGTTGCCGCGGACGCGCGGAGACGGTGCTCTCAGAGGGGGCGACCACTGGAGGGACTCGGCATGACCACGGAAGCGACAGAGCAGATCGAGTGTCCCGAGTGCGGCAATCGCCAGGACGTCACCGTCTGGCGCTCCATCAACGTCTCTCTCGACCCGTCCCTCCGCGACAAGCTCTTCGACCAGCGCATCAACGCCTTCCGCTGCGAGCAGTGCGAGTTCGCCGCGTACCTCGGCGTGCCTCTCATGTACCACGACATGCGGCGGCGGTTCGTCGTTCAGTTCTATCCGCCGGACGCGATCGAGGACGACCAGTTTGTCGGGATGTTCGAGCCCGCGCAGCCCATCACTCTGAAGGGCCCCTTGGCCGTAGAGGTTGGCTACCTGGCCAGGCCGCACCTGGTGTTCGACATGGACGAGATGGCGCACTTTGTCGCGTTCCTTGAGAGGCTGCTGCCCGCGGACGCCGGACCAGCCGGGGAGCCGGAGCCATGACTGGGAGCGGCGGCGGCTCGCTCGGGTCGGGCGGAGATGCCGACCGCTTCGGTCTCTCCGAAACCAAGTGGGTCGACGCGACCACACCCCTTGGGGCGTCCCGGTGACGACGTCCGGGCGCTCACGCAGACGGTGATGTCGACCTCGACAGACCAGCAGTAGCGGCGACCTCGAGCATCTTCCGTCGCGCGGGGACGCTTTGGAACGAAGGGAAAGAGATGGATGACACGGGGAATGCAGAATGACGCCGCCGACACTGGGACTCAAGTTCGTGGACGCTCTGATGCTCGCCGTCAGGGTTCATGACGGCCAGCTGCGAAAGGGCACGGAGATCCCCTACGTCTCCCACCTGCTCAGCGTCTGCGCCTTGGTGCTCGAAGACGGCGGAGACGAGGACGAGGCCATCGCCGCGCTGCTGCACGACACGCTCGAGGATTGCCCCAAGGACGTGACCGCGTCCGACCTGGCGCGTCGCTTCGGTGCCCCGGTTGCGGCCCTTGTCGTGGCGTGCACGGACACGCCGCCCGACTACAAGGGAGGTCCCAAGGCGCCGTGGCAGGGGCGCAAGGACGCCTACGTCGAGCGGATCCGCGCAGAGGGGTATCCGCTCTGCCGGGTGGCCTTGGCCGACAAGCTCCACAACACCCGATCCATCGTCCTTGACCACCGTCGCTTCGGCGACAAGGTCTGGGCACGCTTCAATGCGACCAAGGAGGACCAGCTCCGCTACCACCGGGCTCTCGTGGACGCCTTCCGCGACGCGGGGGCACCGGACTATCTCGTGGACGAACTGGACTTGCTCGTGGGAGAGCTGGAGAAGAGCTAAGGCAGAGCGCGGCGCCTGATTCCGCCTTCGTCGTGCGGTTCGGTCAGGTCGTGTTTCGCCGTGGCGAGGCAGCGGCCGCCACTTCGCGCACCGCAGTCTGGATCCGGGCGGCGACCTCGTCGAAACCGGGCAGCTTCTTGCCGGTCTGCTCGTCCATGTACTGATCGCGCCGCACCTCGATCATGATCGAGCACACGCGCGCATCGCGCCGGTAGAACCGCATCGGCACGATCGTGCCGTCGAACGGACGATCGAAGGCGACCGACTCGAAGCGAGCCTCGAAAGCGTCGAACGCCGCGGCCTGCAGCCACAGTGGCGTGTGGAAGCCGTCGGTCCCGAGACAGATCGCCGGACGGTGCTTCCAGCGCAGGTCGTCGGGGCGAATCGACTGCTCGTAGGGGAGAGGTCGTTGCGGGAAGCTGTGGGCGTCGACGATGAGGCAGCGGCCGTGGACCCTGAGGGCGTCGCTCGTGGCCTGCTCGAACCGCGTGTGGTGCGGGCGGTAGTAAGCGTCGAGGAGGGTCCGGCGCTCCTCGGCGCTCAGCTCACGGCGCAACGGCTTCGCCGGGTCGCCTTCGTGAGTGCGCGTGTAGAGCGCTCCCATGCCGATGCCGGCCATCTCCTCGTCCTCGTCGCGCTCGAACCGCTCCGGGTCGCAGACCAGTCGGCTGACCCGATGGCGCACCGTGACCGCCTCGGCAGCCGGCAGCGCGAAGAGCTCATCGACGTAGCGGTCGGTCATGAGCAGCAGTTCATGCTCGAGCTCGGCGTCGCCCAGAACGAACTGGTCGCGCACTCCGGCGGGGATCACCGTGGAGCTGTGCGGGCTGTGGAGGATGAGCCCGGGAGTCGTCATGCTGCGACCCTACCAGACCACCCCTCTCGCGGCCGCCACCATCCGAACAGCGACGCGAGGTGCCATCACATCCGGCCTGCAACATGGAGCTTGCCCTGCTCGCCGACTACGCCGCTTTCGCAGTGCGCGGCAAGCGTCACCCACCACGGCCGATCGTCATCCTTGTGCTGCGCGGCGGCCTTCGACAAGCTCTCCCACATCATGGATGAGGCTCTCGGACACGGATCTCTTGGACAATACGCTATACTGTATCGAATAGCGTATTGAATGGAGGTTGTCATGGCACTGCTTCGCCCCTCGGTCGACGTCCGGCCTGTGACTGAGTTTCGCGCGAACACATCAGCCGTTCTCAGCCAGGTCCACGCGACCAAGCGGCCGGTGATCCTGACGCAGAACGGCCGCAGCGCGGCGGTGCTGTTGGACGTCGACGTCTACGAGAGCCTGATCGACGAGCTCGCCTTGCTTCGCGACGTACGCACGGCCGAGCAACAACTCGACGCCGGCATGGGCATTCCGCACGACGACGTCGAGCAGCGACTCAGGGACAAGTTCCTCAAGTGAGAGTGGTGTGGTCGCCGCTGGCCGATCGACAGGTCGAGGACGTGGTCGAGTACATCGCTCACGACGACAGCCAGGTCGGGACTGACAAGTCGCGCCGACTGAAGATGCGCCTCGACATGCCGCCGCATGACGGTGTATCATTGTGACACATAGAGAAGATGTAACGATGTGACGGAGATGACACATGTACCGTACCCAGATCCTGCTCGAGCCTGAGCAACACGCGGAATTGACGGCGATCGCCGGGCGCGAGCAGCGTAGCCTGTCCGACCTGGTCCGGGAGATGCTGCGGCTGCAGCTCGAGGGGCGTCGAAAGCGTGGTCTGGCTGTGGCGGCCGCAGCGTTGCTGGCCGACTATAAGGACGATCCCGAACTGTCGGCCTTCACGGCTCTCGATGCTGAGGACGTTCATGCTCAGGGGTGAGGTCTGGCTCATCAATCTCGATCCGACGGTGGGCGCCGAGATCAGGAAGACCCGCCCGGCGGTGATCGTGAGCGAAGACGCGATCGGGATCCTCCCCCTGCGGGTCGTCGTGCCCCTGACTGAGTGGAAGGACCGCTACGAGATCGCCCCCTGGTTGGTGCGTGTCGAACCCGATGGGGACAACAACCTGGACAAGCCTTCGGCTGCGGACGCCTTTCAGATCCGTTCCGTCTCGCAGACGAGGTTCGTCTCGTGTATGGGAGTGGTTTCGACGGCCGACCTTGAGGCGATCGTCAGGGCCGTGCGGGTCGTCGTCGGGGCGTCCTGATGCCGGCGGCCATGGAAACCGGCTTGACCCTGCTCCGCGCCAAATCCCCTCGGCCCTTGGTCGTGCGAGAAGACTGAAGCGCTCGGCGAGCGCGGCCGCAGGTACTCAGGGCCGCGTCGCCGAACAGGGACGCACGATGCAGGTTATCCCGCCGACCATCCCGCCGGACACGCCGAGCGACGGCGAGAAGCTCGTCTTTGAGCTGCTCGCCGAGGACTCGGCGGGGGAGGCGGCCGACGGCTGGACCGCTCTCCACTCCCAGGACATCGCCCACCACGTCAGGCAGATGGAGGGCGAGGCCGACTTCGTCGTCGTCGCGCCCGGTCTGGGCGTGCTCGTGCTCGAGGTCAAGGGGTGCCACAGGCTGCGGCGCGAGCACGGGCTGTGGTACTACGGCGCGGACGCCGCAGGCGATCCGCGCGGTCCGTTCAAACAGGCCTCAGAGGCGATGCACAGCCTTCGCGAGCGCGTCGCCAGGCACCGCCCGCACCTCGAGGGCGTCCTGTTCCAGTCCGCCGTCTGCTTACCGTTCGTCGAGTTCACCGACGAGAGCGAAGAGTGGCACCCCTGGCAGGTCCTCGACAAGGTCAGGCTGGGGCAGCGTTCCATCGCCGACTGTGTTGCCGCGGCTCTGCGCCAAGGGCGCGAGCACGTTGCCGGGTTGGGCAAGTCCTGGTTCGACCCATCCGCCGGGGAGCCGACCAGGGCGCAGTGCGACGATATCGTTCGCGTCCTGCGCCCGGACTTCGAGTACTTCGAGAGCCCCAAGGACCGGGCCAAGCGCATCGACGCGGAGATCCTCCACTACACGGAGTCGCAGTTCGACGCCCTGGACGCGATGCGGCGCATGCCGCGCGTCGTGTTCGACGGCCCGGCGGGCACCGGCAAGACGCTGCTGGCGATCGAGGCTGCGCGCCGCGCCCACTCCGCCGGGCGCCGTGTCCTGCTCCTCTGCTTCAACCACGCACTCGCCGAGTGGCTGCGCGAGCAGGCGGCCGGCCTTGCGGAGACCACGACGATCTCCGACCACATGGTCCGCAGCGCCGGCATCCCGGCTGGCTCGCTACAGTTCGCCGCCGACGGGTTCTGGGAGGACCTGCCGCGGCTCGCCTGCGAGGGTCTCATCGAGCGCCCGCCCGGCTACGACGAGCTCATCGTCGACGAAGCCCAGGACGTGCTCCGCGGGCAGTTTCTCGATGTCCTCGAGTTCAGCCTGACGGGCGGTCTGCGCGACGGCCTCTGGCGGGTCTTCGGCGACTTCCGCCATCAGGCGATCTACGACGACTCTGTGGAACTGGACGGCTTCTGCGCCGGTCAAGGCCGCACGTGCGCCGTCTTCGAGCTCGACGAGAACTGCCGCAACTCGCCGGCTGTGGCCGCGCTGGCGTGCGCCGGCGGCGGCATCGCCGATGGCTACGTCAGGGTGATGCGCCAGGACGAGGACGACCGTCCGGAGGTGCGTTACTGGAAGGGTGCCGCGCACCAGCGGGAACTGCTTCGCGCGGTCCTCGAGCAGCTTCGCGCCGCCGGATTCGGAGGTCCCCAGGTCGTCGTGCTCAGCCCGCGCAAGGACGCCGACTGCGTCGCCTCTTCGCTCACCGAGCAGCCATGGCGCGACCTCCTCACGCCGCTTGCCCACACGGGACCGCACGGTCCGGTCTTCGACCTCCACTCCGTCAAGACCCGCTACACGACCGTGCACCGCTTCAAGGGCCTCGAGTCCCGCGCGGTCGTGCTCACCGACATCGAGCACCTGGATACGGCGCGCGAGCGCGACCTCTTCTACGTCGGCGCGACCCGCGCCACGCAGCGCCTCATCGTGCTGGCACACGAGTCGCTGCGGGGGACGCTGCAGTAGGCCGAGGTCGCGGGCCGTGGCTCTTCTGATGCGCCGGGGTGCCGCCCGCGGGGCTACACCTGCCCGCTCAGCAGCTCCCGCCCCTGGCGCCGGAGGGCGTCCATCAACTGGTCCAGGTGGTCGGCCGTTGTGAGCGGGTTCATGATCGCGACGCGCAGGGCGCCCACGCCCTCGTGCTTGGCGGGGACGATGTAGAACTCGCCGGACTCGATCACGCGGCGGCGCAGCTCGAGCTGGAAATCGCCGACCCGCTCCGGGGGTGCGTTCCGCAGCTCGGCGGGGAGGTGGCGGAAGACGACGATGTTGCACTGCGGCTCGTGGAGCGGCACGAAGTCGTCGGCGGCCGAGAGCTTCTCGTGGAAGGTGCGGCCCAGGGCGAAGGTCACGTCGACCATGTCCGCGAAGAGCTGCCGCCCGAACAGCGACCACACGCCCCAGAGCCCGAAGGCCGCCGCCCGCTTGGTGCACTCCACCGACCTCACGCCGCTGTCGTAGTCGGCCAGGCCTGGGGCCGCCGGGTCGAAGAGGTAAGGCGCGTCCTGCTGGAAAGCATCGAAGATGCGTCGCTTGTCGCGGTAGAGGACGAAGGCGCAGAGGCCGGGCATGAACAGCATCTTGTGGGCGTCCCAGACGACGCTGTCCGCCTGCTCGATGCCGGCCAGCAGGTGCCCGTGCCGGTCGCTCAGCAGGGCGCCGCCGCCGTGGGCGGCGTCGACGTGCAGCCACACGCCGTGGCGCCGGCAGACTGCGGCGATCTCCACGAGCGGGTCGAAGGCCCCGATGGGCGTGGCGCAGGCACAGGCCACCACCGCCACGACGGGGCTGTGCTCGGCGCGGAGCCGGATGAGCTCTTCGTCCAGCTGCAGGGGATCCATGCGCCCGCGCTCGTCGAGCCCGACGCGCACCGTCTGGCGGCTGCCCAGGCCGAGGATGCCGGCGGCGCGCGCGACGCTGTAGTGGGCCTCGGCGTGGGCGAGGAGGACGGGCCGGCGTCCATCGCCGGCCAGCCCCTGGTCCCACGCGTCGCCGACGGCCACGTTGCGCGCCGTCAGCAAGGCCGTCAGGTTCGCCAGGGAGCCGCCGTGCGTGATCGTCCCGGCGAAGGTGTCTGGTGCCCAACCGATGGCTTCGCCCAACTCCCGGACCATGGCCAGCTCCACGGCGCTCGCCCACGGCCCCATCTCGTAGACGGCCATCACCTGGTTGGTGACTGAGCCGACGGCGTCGAACAGGCCGGCGAGCGGCACCGGCGCCGGCACCTGATGGCCGATGTAGCGCGGGTCGTGGAGATTGAGCCCGCGCTCGAGCATGACGTTCACGAGTTCGGCGAACTGGTCGGCGACGGCGGCCTCGTCGCGGGCGGCATCCGTAAACGGCGCCGCCCTGTCGGACGCAGTCCGCGGCGCCGCGCCGTCGGCCGCCGTCCGCGGCGCCGTCCCGCCGGACGCGGCGCCGCCCACGTCGTGCGCGTGCAGGAACGCCCGCGCCTCGCGAACCGCTGCGGCTGGCTCGGCCCACGGCAGCACGGCGCCGTCCGACCTCTCGGCGCGCGCCAGGTTGGCGGCCAGCAGACCCGCCATCCGCCGCCCGGCGTCTTCCAGAAGGCCGGGGTCGTAGGCGGCGGCGATACGCTGCCGGGCCGCGCTGAGTTCGTCCGGGACTGTCGTCATGGCGCGCACCTTCGCTGCGGTTGGTCGTGCGGAGCGGCTATTCTCCGTCGCCCGAAAGCCAGGCGCAACGCCGTGCGACCAGACTCATCCTCGCCGGAGCGCTGCCGTCCGCTCCCGATTCTGAGACAATGGCCGCAACGAACGGTCTCACGGAGGGCGCAGTGGACTTCAACAAACAGGACCTGGTCCGGCAACTCGAGGCGAGCGCTGGGTGGCGGGCGAAGAAGGCCGCGGAGCATCCGGACGGGCCCCGCCACGCACACTCAGCCGAGCTGCTGGCGCGCGCGGCCGAGGACGTCGCGGCTCTCCCGGACGAGGACTCCCGCGTGAGTCAGATCCGCCGCCTCTACAACTCCGACGACGAAGTGGCGATCGCCGCCTACGACGCCCCGGCCATCCTGATGGTCGCCGACTACGGCTTCGTCGATCCGGAGGCGACCACCGACGAGCTGCTGGACAAGCTGGCCGAACTGGCCGCCAACGCGAACGCGACCAGCTTCGGCGTTCAGTTGCCGCCCAGGCGGCCGCGTTGACGCAGGTCGCGCGCGGCCGATCTCAGCGCAGAGCTGATCGAACGTGCCGCGCTCTCACTCGGCCACCGCTGCCTACTTCACCGTGAGCGTCTGGCTGCCTATCTTGACCTGCTTGTTGCCGGCCGCGTCGGTGGCGTAGACCTTCCAGGTGTACTTGCCCGGGGCGAGCGTGCACTTCTTCCAGGCGTAGCTCTGGGCGCTGCCGCAGGGCCTGGCGCCGACGGCGAGGCTCTTCTTCAGCTTCTTGCCCTGGTAGATCTTGATGGTCACCTGGGCGGTCGGCGTGCGGTCGCTGACCTTGAAGCGGAAGGTGGCGCTCTTGCCCTTCTTCACGCTCACCTTCGCGAGCGCCGTCGTGATCGGCCCTGTCTTGTCGATGTTGACGTAGCCGGCGTCATGCGTGGCCTCGGTGACCATCGAGTCGCTGGCGTAGTACATGACGTGGTGCGAGCCCTCGGTCGTGACCTTGACGGCGGCGCTGTCGGCGGTGACCGCCGCCCAGGTCGCGCCGCCGTCCAGGCTGTAGTGGATGGTGCGCCCCCACTGGCCGCCGCGGCTCAGCGTGATCGTCACGGTCTGATTGGCCTTGTGCCAGCCGCTGGTGGCGTTGGCGGCGAAGCCATACGTACTCTTGCTGGTCGGATTCTGCGGCTCGTAGTCCACAGTCGCACCGCGTCCCTGGACCGTCGCGATCGTGTTCATGGCGGGCGAGCCGGTGGTCAGGTCGAGGTTGTTGTACCTGAGGCGCAAGGACGTCAGGCTCGTCAGCCCCGTCACCGGGGCGATATCGCTGATCTGGTTGTAACCGAGGCTCAGGGTCGCCAGCTCGGTCAGCTCCGCCAGTGTGGAGATGGACGTGATCCGGTTGTAATCGAGCTGCAGACTCGTCAGCTTGGTCAGGCTCGCCAGCGGGGCAATGCTGACGATCTCGTTCTGGTTGAGCTCCAGACTCTTCAACTCCGTCAGGCTGGCCACGGGGGTGATGGAGGCGATCTGGTTGCCCCAGAGGAACAGGCTCGTCAGCTTCGTCAGGCCTGCCACCGGGGCAATGTCGGTGATCTGGTTCCTGGCGAGCTGCAGGTACTCCAGGTTCGTCAGGCCCGCCACAGGAGTGATCGAGGTGATCTGGTTCCTGGCGAGGTTCAGGTTGCCCAGCTTCGTCAGGCCCGCCACCGGGGCGGCCGAGGTGACCTGGTTGACGGGGAGTTGCAGGCTGATCAGCTTCGTCAGGTTCGCGACGGGCGTGATATCGGTGATCTGATTCGCGCCGAGGTTCAGGTACGTCAGCTTCGTCAGACCCGCGACCGGGGTGAGCGAGGCGATCTGATTCGTGCCGAGGTCCAGGCGATCGAGGTTGGTGGCGTACTCGAGCCCGCCAAGCTGGACGATGTCGCGGTGCGAAGCGTCGAGCGTCGTCAGCGTGAGCATGTCGGCGTCGGTGATGTCGCCGCTCGGCTTGACCAATGCCGCGCGTACCGCAGCCTCGAGGTTGGCGTCGGCAAAGGTGACGGTCGCCGCGTACGCCGGCGCGACCAGCAGGACCATCGCCGTCAGAGCGACGGCGGCCATGAGCAGCCAAGCCGCAATGGGCCGTCCTGATCGAGTACGAATTGCCATGAGTGCGCTCCTGTCGTTCGTCAACACGTTCCTCTGGAGTCGGGACGTCGTGGCCGGCGGCGCTGCTCCTTGCCCGAGTTCCATCGTAAGGGCAGGGATCAGCCCAGCGCTGCCTCGAGCTTCGCGATGGCGTCGGCCTCGGTCGCGTCGGTGCCGTGGGCGGCCTCGGCGGTGGCCCTGGCGACGCCGATGATGAACGCCTTGAAGGCGTCGAGGTCCTCTGGGGCCTTGCCGGAGAGCACTTCGACGGCTTCATTGACGCGTTCGATCACTTCGGCGGAGACGTCGGCGATGGTGCCCGAGACCTCCTTGTCGCGCTTCATCTTCCACGCGCCCGCGAGCTCGCGGACGAGCGCATTCTCGCCGGTCTTCGTGACTTCGGCCATGTACTTGGCCGCCCCTTTGGCCTCCTTGAACGTGTCCCAGACCCCCGGATCGGCCAGCGAGAGGTAGGTCATCGTGTCGCTGACCGCCCACTCGAGGGTCTGCCACTCAGCCTCGGTGAAGTCCGCCTTGGTCGCCATTCGTCCCCCTCGGTACAGTGTGCCTGGTGCCGCGCGTCTCGTCGCGACTATACTCCACTCTGGGCGGTCTTCCTGAGGGATGAAGAGAAATGATGAGCACGAAGATCCATCTGGTGGACGGCACCTACGAGCTGTTTCGCAGCCACTTCGGCGCCCCGCCGCGCCAGAGCCCTGACGGCCGCGCGGTCGGCGCCACGGTGGGCCTGCTGAGGAGCCTCCTCATGCTCGTCTCGACGCCCGGCGTGACGCACGTCGCCTGCGCTTTCGACCACGTCATCGAGTCGTTCCGCAACGACCTCTTCGCCGGCTACAAGACGAGCGCCGGCGTCGATGAGGAACTGCTGGATCAGTTCCCCCTCGCGGAGCGCGCCGTCGCCGCGCTTGGCATGGTGGTCTGGCCCATGGTGGAGTTCGAGGCAGACGATGCGCTGGCGTCGGGCGCGGCTCGCTTCAAGGATGCGGCGGGCGTCGGCCAGGTCGTCATCTGCTCGCCGGACAAAGACCTGGCGCAGGCGGTCCGTGGCGCGCGGGTCGTCTGCTGGGATCGCCGCCGCGACATCGTCCTGGACGACGCGGGCGTGTTGGCCAAGTTCGGCGTCCATCCGCGCTCCATTCCCGATTGGCTGGCGTTGGTGGGGGACGCCGCCGACGGCCTTCCCGGCGTCCCCGGCTGGGGCGCCAAGTCGGCAGCCGCCGTGCTCGCGCGCTTCGATCATCTCGAGGCCATCCCGGAGGATCCCGGCCGTCTCGGCCTGCCGCTCGGGCGCGCGACCCGGCTTGTGGAGAGCCTCGCGGCCCACCGCGAGGAGGCCCTCCTCTACCGCAGCCTCGCGACCCTCCGCGACGACGTGCCGCTCGCGGAGAACGTCCCGGATCTCGAGTGGCGCGGCCCGACGGCTGAGTTCGGCGAGGTCTGCCGGGAGCTCGGCGCCGAGGGCCTTGCGCAGCGCTCCGCGGAGCGCCACGAGGGCATGGCCTGAGCGACACATCCGGCGTCTGTTCTTCGGGGCGCCGCCGGGCCCAACGGCGGAGCCGTTGCGGAGCGGCGTCCTTCGCGCCATCCTGAGCTTGGCCCAGGCTGAGACAGCGTGAAAGGAGCCTCGATGCCTCCTCGTATCCAGCACTCCTGCGTCGCCGTCATCGGCGACCTGCACGTCGGTAGTCCCGAGAACGCGCAGCTCGAGGACTTCCGCTGTGACCACGCGTTCGCGGGCCTTCTGCGGGACGAGATCCCGAAGCGCGCCGGCGGCGAGCTCGCGACCCTCATCATCAATGGTGACTTCATCGACTTTCCGCAGATCCTTCCGAAGCTTGGCGAGACCAGCTCCGAAGAGCGTCTCGGGACCACGGAGGCACAATCGCTCCGGCGCGTCGCCAAGGCCGTCAAGGGCCATCCGCGCGTGTTCGCGGCGCTGGGCAGCTTCCTCGAGGCCGGCAATCAAGTCCTCCTGCTCCCGGGGAACCACGACATCGATCTGCACTTCCCGACCGTGCTCGGAGCGGTGCGCGAGGCGGTCGGCGCGGGCGTCGGTACCAAGCTCGAGCCCGGCTTCGCGTTCGTCGCGGAGGGCGCCATCGAGGAGCGGGGGGTCTTCATCGAGCACGGCAACCAGTACACGTACGACAACAGGTTCGATCACTGGTCCGATCCCGTGCGCTCCGTGGCCGGCGGTGAGCCGCGGATCGAGCGCCCATGGGGGACCCTGTTCATGGACCTCGTCTACAACGACATCGAGCAGGCGTACCCGTTCGTCAACAAGGTGCGTCCGCCGTGGGCCCTGGCGTTGATCATTCTGCGTGCCGTCCAGGACGATCCCGCTGCATCGACGAAGGTGATGGCCCGACTCGTGCTGTTCTTCGTCCTGCACGGCGGGCGCGTGCTGTGGGAGCGCGCGCCGGGCACGGACGAGGCGACGTTCGCCGCCGGTGACGCTGGCAAGGCGCGTGGCGTGACGCCGACGCGGAGCGACGTCGAGACCATGATGCAGGAGCTCGGTCTCGACATGAGCGCCGAGCGGCGAGCGACGGTGATCGACGAGGTGGTGGCGTCCCTACCGGCCACCGATGAACCAGCTGAGCTCTGTGACGGATCCGACGAGACCGTCAGGGGCCTCCTGGGCGGGACGGACGAGCACGGCCTCGGGCAGCGCATCCGCGACCTGGCCGCGTCGCGGGGGGTGCGCGTCGCGGTGTTGGGCCACACGCATGAACCAGAGGATCGCGTCGACGAGTCCGCCGGGGCGTGCCGGGTGCTGAACCCCGGCGGCTGGATCCCCCGCATCGTCGTCGCGCCCTTGACGTTCCCTTCGCTGCAGGAGCTCAGGAACGCCAAACTGCAGCACGACTTGCGGTACGCGTGGCTGACGCTGGGGAATCAGGGCACGAACGGAGGGGGCCCGACCGGGACGCTGGTGAAGCTGTCCTAGCATCAGGCCGCACTATCGGTCTCCATGGCCAAGGCAGACCTCGAGGGGGAAGACAGTGAGAGCACGGTGGATCGGGTTCGGCGAGATCGAGGTCGAGGGCGAGCGCTTCACGGACGACGTCGTGATCGACGGGGGCAGGGTGACCAAACGAGTCAAGAAGCCGTCGAAGCGCTACCGCGACCGATTCGGCCATACGCCGCTGTCTGCAAAGGAGAGCATCCCGTGGGGCGGCAAGCTGCTGATCATCGGCACGGGCGAATTCGGCAGCCTGCCGATCATGCCGGACGTGTGGGCGGAGGCCGAGCGGCGGGGGGTCGAGATCGTCGCTGTGCCGACCGAGGAGGCGCTGCGTCTGCTCGAGAAGGTCGACACGAAGCGCGCTCGCGCCGTCCTCCACATCACGTGCTAGCGGACAGCGCCTCGCGCCAGGAAGTCGTCGACGCCGGCGGCGACCGTCTCGTGGAAATGGTCGCCGCCCACGAGCTCGACGATGCCGTTGCGCTCCAGGTCTCCGTAGAGTGAGGTCGTGACGCGGGCGAAGTGCAGTTCGACCCCGCTGTCGCCAAGCTCTGCGATCAGATCTTCGAGCATGGTCCCCGCGGTGGTATCGAGGTAGGGGACGGCGCCGGCGTGGACGAGTATCTCGCGCACCGGCGGCGTCTGCTCCTGCACGAGGGAACGCACCGTCTTGCAGAACCAGCGCGCGTTGGCGAAGAACAGTTCGCCGTCGACGCGCAGGATGACCAGGCCGGGGAAGGTCTCGTAGTCGGGATGATCCTCCACGCCGCGGTAGCGCAGGGTCTCGTCGTCGATGGCCCCCGGAGTCCTCCCCAGGACGGCGCTGCTGGGCCGGTATGCCCGGAACACCAGCGCCAGCAGGGAGACGACCACGGCGATGAGCAGGCCGATGAGGATACCGAACAGGAGGACGCTCGAGAGGCAGACCAGTGCCAGCAGGAAGTCGCCGCTGTCGACGCGTCGCAGACGGCGCAGCGCCCTGATGTCGATGAAGTGGGAGACGGCGGCGATCACGATCGCTCCGAGAACTGCTTCGGGCAGGTCGTGGAACAGGGGCATGAGCAGCAGCATCGTCACGATCAGGAGGATGAAGAGGATGATGTTGGACAGCTGCGACTTGACGCCGGCCGCGTCTGCCCCTGCAGAGCGTGAGAGGCTGGCGTCCACCGCGAAGCCCTGCAGGATCCCGGCGCCCAGGTTGGACGCTCCAAGTGCCATGAGCTCCTGGTTCGCGTCGACCTCATAGCCGTGTTTGGCGGCGAAGGCCCGCGCGCCGGCCACCGACTCGGCGAACGCGATCAGAGCGAGCGCCGCGGCGTCGGGCAGCAGGTCGGTCATGTCCGCGATGCTGAAGCTGGGGAAGGTGAGGCTGGGCAGGCCATCGGGGATCTCGCCGACGATGGCGACGCCGTGGTCCACGAGACTGAAGGCGGAGACGGCGATGATCCCGAGCACGACGACGACCAGCGCCGACGGCACTCTGGGCGCGAAGGCCCGCAGCGTGAAGAGCACGGCCAAGGCTGCGACCCCGATGGCCAACGTTGCCAGGTTGGTGGAATCGAGCTGCTGCAACAGCACCTCGAGCTTGCCGAAGAAGCTGGTGCCGCCGCCCTCCACGCCGAACAGCTTGGGCAGTTGCCCCACGCCGATGACGAGCGCCAGCCCTGCGACGAAGCCCGTCAACACCGGCCGCGCGAAGAAGTCGGCGACGAAGCCGGCGCGGGCGAGTCCTGCAGCCAGAAGCAGCACGCCAACGAGGAGGGCGAGTAGTGCCGACAAGGCGATGAAACGGCTGCTGTCGCCGGCCGCCAGCGGCGCCACCGCGGCCGCCGAGTACGCCGCGATCGCCGAGCTCGGACCGACGGTGAGTTGCCGGCAGGTGCCGAGGACGGCGTACGCCAGCAGCGGCAGCAGGGCGGCGAAGAGCCCGGTCTCGGGCGGCATGCCGGCCAGCGAGGCGTAGGCCATGCCCTCCGGCACGAGCACCGCCCACACGGTCGCCGCTGCGACGAGATCGGGCCGCAGCCAGCTTCGCTCGTAGTGCGGCAGCCAGTCACGGACAGGGAGCGACGGGGGTTTGACCTGCGCCTTGTACCAGACCCGCTTCTTCACGCACTCCCCTTCGCCGTCGGTCCCCGCTGACACACCCCCGCTCGTTGGGCATACTACAGCGTCGCTTGGGCGGCATTCACCGCAGACCAGTGTGTCGTGGCCTAGCTGCACGGCTTCATGAAGGAACATCGACGACGTCCCTGCGCGACGAACGTCTGGTGGACGCCGCAGAGGCGACTGCCGCTCGCGGGAGGCCGCACGTCTCTCGCGCTCATGCTGCGCACCGAGTTCGACGGTGTGCCTCCGGAGCGCCTGCTCGACGGCTCCCCCTGCGGCCCCTCGGCGTCTTGGCAGCCTGGCACGAGGAGCAGGGGTCAGGCTCTGGCGGGGCTGGCCCTCGCGCCGCGGCGATGGCGTGGGGTGCGGCGCTGCTGGGCCTCGCCGCGTGCCCGGCCGATGCTCACGGCGGGGCGGTCTGATGCAAGCGATCGAGAGGGCCGGAGAGCGCCCTCGGTCAGCTCGGCGGCGAGGTCGCGACGCGCGCCGCGAAGGCGCGCAGCGCCGGCGCCGCGTGCCGGCCGGCGAGCGGCCTCCCGTGGCCGGTGGCCAGGACCCAAGGATCGAGTTCGGCAAGGGCGGCGACCGACGCGGCGGCGTCCCGCCAATCGCACGTGAACACCGTCGGCGGGCCGGAGAGCCGCGGCCTGCGGCGTACCAGGTCCCAGAGCCAGCCGGCGCCGCCGCTGCCGAGGCGGCTCGACCAGGCCAGCGTCAGGACGGCGTCGCCGGCGATCAGGGTCCTGTCGCCGGGCCGGAAGAAGGCGACGTGGCCCGGCGTGTGGCCCGGCGTGGGGACGACGGTCCAATCTGGCAGGCCGGGCACGCCGGCCCCGGGGTCGAACGGCCGGACGGCAGCGCCGAGATCGCTGCCGCGTGCCAGCGCCTCCATGGCCCGTCGCGGCAGTACCCGGCCCAGCCAGAGGACCAGAGGCTCGGGGTAGAGGGACGTGCCGTCGATGAACGGCATCTCGGCCGTCGGCGCCAGGATCGGCACATTCCATGACGCCGCCAGGCCGACGGCGCTGCCGGCGTGATCGGGATGGCCGTGGGTGAGGAGGATCGATCGCGGCCGGCCCGCGGCGCCGCACACTCCCTCGGCGGCGTCGGCGATGATCCCCGCCGATCCGGGGAAGCCGGCATCGATCAGCACCCAGGAATCCCGAGAGCGTACGAAGTAGACGTTGGCGCCGCGCAGCGGCAGCCAGTGCACGCCACGGGCGATCTCGTGAGTCCGGGGAGGCCCTCCGGCCGGGATCCCCACCGCGCCTCCTTCAGGCTCCGTTCGTCCGCCGCGCCGCCCGGGGCGGATGCGCGGCCATCCACTCCTCGTGGGACGGCACGGGTTCCCCGACCACGTAGAGGAAGAAGTAGGCGCCGCTGTCGCCGACGAACTTGAAGTCGCCGCGCAGGTCGGCGACCAGCGCCTCGTAGTCCGGCTGCGAACGCAGGTAGCGGCCGAAGCCCTTGTACTCCCGGTCGAGCTCGAGCATGACCTGCGCGTTGTGGATCGTCGCCTCGATCTTGCGCCGGTTGCGCACGATCCCCTGGTCGCCCATCAGCCGCTCGACGTCGTCGTCGGTGAACCCTGCGACGATCTCGGGGTCGAACCCCGCGAAGGCGACGCGGAACCCGTCCCATTTGGCCTCGATGACCTGCCACGAGATCCCGGCCTGGAAGACCGCCTTGCTCAACGCCTCCAGGTAGTCTCCCAGCTTCTGTGGCGTGATCTGTTCAGGTGGACCCATTGCCTACCTCCTGCCGGAGACGTGTTTCCGCGGCGCGGACCACCCGCTCATGGGGGGAATACCCCATCCGGCCGGCGCCCACCCACCGATGGTGCTTGACATGTTTGGCCAGATATACCCAAATACCGCCCTACCATCGTCTGTACCAGGTCCGTCTCGACTCCCCCACACGAATGAGAGGCAAGGGATGATCCTCAGCCCGGACGAGCAGATCCAGGAGTACACCGAACGCGGATGGTGGGGCGAACGGACGCTCAGCGACCTGTTCCTCGAAAACGCCGCGCAGACCCCGGACAGGCTGGCGCTGGTCGACCCGCCCAATCGCGCCACCTTGGCGCCGGGCGAACCACAGCGCCTGACGTACGCCGAGACCAAGACGGCCACGGAGCGCCTGGCCAATGCACTCCTGGAGGCGGGCATCGGCAAGGACGACATCGTCATGGTGCAGTTGCCGAACATCGTCGAACTGGTGGTCGTCTACCTGGCGTGCGCGCGCATCGGCGCCATCCTCAGCCCGCTGCCGATGCAGTTCCGCACGTACGAACTGCGCCATGTGATGAGACAGACCCAGCCGAAGGTCTTCATCACCACCAGGAGCTTCGCCGGCCACGAGCACGTGGCGATGGTGCAGAGCCTGCAGCCAGAGTTCCCCTGCGTCGCGCACGTCATCG
>CAVTKL010000011.1:430000-631732 GCA_963735345.1 uncultured Thermoleophilia bacterium | reverse complement strand
CACGACGATCTCTTCGAGGCCGAGCAGGCGCTCGCCGCGTCGCCGGCCAAGTCGGTCGCCCCGATGGACAAGGGCGGCCTGCGCGGGCTCAAGGACGCGCTCGCCGAGGCCGCCGGCAAGTTCACCCCCGACCGCAGGGTACTGCCGATCCCGGACAAGACTTTCGGCGGCGCCGCCGGCCGCACGATCGCCGACTCGGCGGCCGACTGGTCCTTCATCCCCGGTCCCAAGGCTCCGGAAGGCGCCCCCAACGTGCTGCTCGTCCTCATCGACGACGCCGGCTTCGGCGGTCCCGACACCTTCGGCGGCGGCATCGCCACCCCCAACCTGACCCGTGTGCGGGAGATGGGGCTCACCTACAACCGGTTCCACGTGACCGCCGTCTGCTCGCCGACGCGAGCCGCGATGCTGACCGGCCGCAACCACCACCGCGTCGGCATGGGCGCCATCGCCGAGTTCCCCGGCCCGTTCCCCGGGTACACGGGCACCCGCCCGCGCAGCTGCACCGCCCTCCCGCGGATCCTCAAGGAGAACGGCTACGTCACCGGCGGGTTCGGCAAGTGGCACATGACGCCGGGCCGCGAGATGGGGGCGGCGGGCACGTTCGACCACTGGCCGACAGGGTGGGGCTTCGACCACTGGTGGGGCTTCCTGACGGGAGCAGCCGGCCAGTATGACCCGATCATCACCCAGGACAACTCCACCCTCGGCGTCCCCGAGGGCGAGGACGGCAAGCTCTACTACTTCCCGGACGACATCACCGACAAGTCCGTCGAGTGGCTCCACGCGGTCCGCGCGGCCGACCCACAGAAGCCGTGGTTCGTCTACTACTCGACCGGCTGCAGTCATGCCCCGCACCACGTCGACAAGGGCTGGGCCGACAAGTACAAGGGCCAGTTCGACCAAGGCTGGGACGCCTACCGCGAGCAGACCCTCGAGCGCCAGAAGAAGCTCGGCATCGTGCCGGCCGACACCGAACTGTCCGAGCGGCCCGACCTCTTCCCCGCATGGGACTCCCTCTCGGAAGCGCAGAAGAAGCTGTACGCCCGCCAGATGGAGGTGTTCGCGGGCTTCTCCGAGAACGCAGACTGGAACGTCGGCCGCCTGCTCGACGCCGTCGAGGAGATGGGCGAGCTCGAGAACACGCTCGTGATCTACATCTGGGGCGACAACGGCGCCAGCATGGAGGGCACCCTCACCGGCTCGTTCAACGAGACGACGTTCTTCAACGGCGTCGTCCTCGACGCCGACGAGCAGATGGAGATCATCGAGAAGTTCGGCGGCGTGGAGGAGCTGGGCGGCTTCCACACCGCGCCGCACTTCGCCGCCGCCTGGGCGCACGCCAACAACACGCCCTTCCCGTGGGGCAAGCAGATGGCGAGCCACCTGGGCGGCACGCGCGACCCGATGGTCATGGCCTGGCCCGGCCGCATCGCAGCGGACAAGGCCGTGCGCTCCCAGTTCACCCACTGCATCGACGTCGTTCCGACCATCCTCGAACTGGCCGGCATCCCCGAGCCCACGAAGGTGGACGGTATCGACCAGGAGCCCATGGACGGCACCAGCTTCGCGTACACGCTCGACGAAGCGCAGGCGCCCGAGCAGCACACCGTCCAGTACTTCGAGAACTACGGCAGTCGCGCCATCTACAAGGACGGCTGGTGGGCCTGCGCCAAGCTCGACAAGCTGCCGTGGGACTTCTCCCCGGCGACGCTTCAGAAGTTCGGCCCGGGGGGCACCTGGGATCCCGACCAGGATACGTGGCAGCTCTACTACCTGCCTGAAGATTTCAGCCAGGCGCACGACATCGCGGCCGAGAACCCGGACAAGCTCGCCGAGCTCAAGGAGCTCTTCTGGCAGGAGGCCGAGCGCAACCGCGTGCTGCCGCTGCTCGGCGGCTTCGCGGTGTTCTTCGGCATGCTTCCTCCGATGCCGACGGTGACCCGGGTCGAGTACGCCGGCGACGTCCAGAACATCCAGACGACGATGATCCCGCGCATCATCGGGCGCTCGTACGCCATCGAGGGCGAGCTCAAGGTGCCCGAGGGTGGCGCCGAGGGCGTCATCTGCGCCTTCGCCGACTTCATCGGCGGGTTCTCACTGTGGGTGGACGAGAACGGCCTGCTCAACCACACCTACCAGTTTCTGGGCGTGGAGACGTACAAGCAGACGTCGACTGAGCCCATCCCGACGGGCGACGTGAAGGTCAAGATGCTCTTCGAGGCCGACGAGCCCAAGCCGGGCGCGGGCGGCAAGGTCACGCTCTGGGCCAACGACAAGCAGATCGGCGAGGGCAGGCTGGACAAGACGATCTCACTGATCTTCACGACCTACGCCGGCATGGACATGGGGCGCGACAACGGCGGCGTCGTCGACCTCGCCTACGAGGACAGGGCCCCCTACGCGTTCACCGGGACCGTGAAGAAGGTGACGTTCGACCTGAAGCCGACGAGCCACGAAGACCTGATCAGCCTGCACGAGCACCACGCGATCCAGTCCGTCGGCCAGGGGGCCGCCGGCTGAGCTGACATCGACGGCGGCGCCGAGGCGCGGCGACCAGCACGTGTCGGGCGGCGGCCACAGCACTTGTGGCCGCCGCCCGGCTCTTCTGGGGTCGGCTGAACTCGGATGCCCCTCAGGCCGAAGCGCCGCCCGCCTTCTCGCGACGCGCGAACGGCCACTGCCGGATGAGCAGACTGATGGCGCCCTCGTACAGCAGCACGACCACGATGAGCAGGACGATCGACCACCAGGACGACGCGACCCACAGCAGGAGCGGCAGACCGACGATCAGGCCGGCGAGCCGCACCCACTGGGCGTGACGCTCGAGCCAGTCGGTGAACGGCGAGTCGGCGGCGAGCGCCTCGTCCTGCGACTGCACGACGCGCTTGCCTGCGTTCACGGCCGCCGCCTGCAGGTCGCGGCGTCCGGCGAACCAGGCGGCCACAGCCACGAGGAGACCGATGACGACGATCCAGATGGTCAGGTTGGTGAGCGGCCCGAGCGCCGCATCGACCACCCCCCGCAACACCTCGACCGTGCTTCCTGCACGGATGCTGTCGACGAGCGCGGTCGACGCCTGTTTCACGATCACGCGCGTGAGGATGAGGGCGATCGCGGCGCCGATGCCCAGTTCGATGATCGTGCGACGGCGGTGGCCCGAGAGCCAGATCGTGAGGCCGGTGAGGACGATCGTCACGGCCAAGAGGACCCAGATGAGCGCGTCGAACAAGCGGACGGCCTGCTGAGCCGCGCCGAGCGAGTCGTTCTGCAGCAGCGTGATCTGCCCGAAGTCCGCCGGGAGCGGGCGGCCGAGCCACGCGGAGACCTGCTGGGTGGCCTGGTCGGTCGGCGTGCCGGGGGCGATGACCGGGGGCGAGAACTTCGCGCCCAGGCCTCCCGGGAGCTTACCGTCCACCCAGACGAGCACCTGGCTGATGAGCGGGAGCGTGTCGAGCTTGACCTCGTCGCCCTGGATGTAGGCGTTGGTGGTCTCACCGCGCAGGAGGGCGACGATCTTGTCGTGCGCGACCGTGTTGATCTTGAGCCACAGGTCGTACGCCTGCGGCGTTGAAAGGACCTTGTCCGTGCCGTCGGCGATGAACTGATTGACGGCGCCGGTGATGGGCCCGGCGAGGAACTGGGCGTTCTCCGGCAAGGCCGTCGCCGTGCGCTGCTGCAGGTCGGTGGCCGTGATGACCTGGCCGGCGATGTAGTCGCTGAGGGCTCTGATCGCCTCGGGGTCCTTGCCCACCGGTCCGACCAGCTTCATGTAGCCGTTGGTGTTGAAGATGCTGTAGTGCACCCACCAGGAGACCCCCGTGGCCACGAGGGAGAGACACGTCAGCACGACGAGCACGCCGACGAGCGTGCTGCGCAGACGATTGTGCTTGCGCACGAGTACGACTTCCGTCGCGGGCTCGGGGGCGGGCACGACCTCCGTGACGGCGATCGGCTCGGCGGCGGCCGTGGGCACGACCTGCGTGACGGCGGTCTGCCCGCCGTGGGCGCGACCTGCGTGACGGCGGTCTGCTCGGCAGCGATGACGGCGGTCACTTCGGCGGAGGGGACGATGGGTTCGACTTGCGTGATGCTCGTCTGTTCGGTGGGGCCATCGTCCGCGAGATCGGTGCCGGAAGCGACGTCCTCAGCCTCCGGGGCGGCGCTGTCGTCACCCGACGTCTTCTGCTCCTCGAGGCTCGCGTCCTGAGCCTCGGGCGACCCGGGCTGCTCGCGCCCCTCGTCATCGTCCATGCGAATCATCTCCTCTCGTGCCCCATGCGCCGCTGCGGCGCATACCCCCACGCGACCGTCCAGACGTCGTCCCTGTAGCTACCCACATCGCGTCAATGCCACCATGGTCCTTGGCCTTCACAGCCCCGTCCCTCCGGGCGCCTGCTTGCCCCCCGTCACCAGCACGTACACGCTGATGGCCGCGACCCACACGGCGAAGAGCATCACGATCGGCTCGAAGAAGGTGATGCTGAGGATGAGCACTGCCGCGGTCGCGAAGCCGCTCAGGGATGTCCAGCGCGGCCAGCCCGAGCGCCGCATGATGTTGGAGGTGGCCAGCGTGAAGACGCCGGCCACTTTGGCCGCGTAGACGAACAAGAAGGAGTAGCCGACCGAGCGCGCGAAGCCGACGGTCGCCAGGTTGGTCGGCGACGCCGTCCCGAAGCGATTGCCCGCGACAAGACCGCCGAGGACAGCCGCGGCGGCGAACAGCATGGCGACGAAGAGCAGCCCGCTGCCGAGGAAGACGGTGGCGAAGAACTTGTCCTCGCGCTCACCGATGCGGTCGCGGACCACGGCGATGAACCAGAGGAAGGCGATGCCGGCAAACGGCACCATGTAGAGGCCGGCCAGCGCCAGCGTCGATCCCGAGCCGGTCACGTTGCGCAGCACCGTTTGCGTGTCGAGGGCGCGACCCAGGCTCTGACGCAGGAAGAGAAGCGCGAGCGCGAAGAGCACGGCGAAGACGATCCCCGCGATGCCGGCGGCACGCGGCGTCGTGAGACCACGCGCGGCCGCGGTCTCCAGCGTCGCGAGTTCGTCGCGTGGCAGTTCAAGATCGGACATCGTCCCTCCTCGGGTCGGTCACGGCGCATCCTCCATGCCCCTCTCTCAGGGCGGAATCGGCTATCATGCCGTGACCATGCGGTGACTCTACTACGGACACCCACCCCGCGACAGGAGGGCACATGGGCGCTGCGATCGGCGAGATGCTCCCTCTGGCGATCGGCATCGCCATCAGCCCGTTGCCGATCATCGCCGTCATCCTGATACTGACGACACCGAAGGGACGCAGCAACGGACTCGCCTTTCTCGGCGGCTGGCTGCTCGGTCTGGCCGCGGTCGGAGTCATCGTCCTCGTCGTGACAGACGCCGTACGCAGGCGCGTCAAACGAACCCTCTCAGATCGTGAGCGCCGATCAAGCTGGCGCTCGGCCTGCTGCTGCTGGTCCTAGCCTGGCGCCAACTCGACAAGCGCCCCAAGCCGGGTCAGGAGGCGCCCCTGCCGAAGTGGATGACGGCGCTGGATGGATTCACGCCCGGCCGGTCTCTGGTGTTCGCGGCGCTGCTCTCCGGCCTGAAGCCAAAGAACCTCATCCTCAACGCGTCGGCAGCCGCCGGTATCGCCCAGTCGGGTCTCAGCGGCCCCCAGCAGGCGGTCGTTCTGTTGCTGCTCATCGTCGTCGGCAGCCTGGGCATCATCGCCCCGGTCGGCGTGTACTTCGCCATGGGCGACAAAGCGGCCCCGATACTCGGCGGCTGGAAGACCTGGCTGGTGGCCAACAACGCGACCGTGATGGTCGTGCTCTTCGTGGTCTTCGGCGTGACCCTGATCGGCAAGGGCATCGCGGGACTGTCCTGAGGCCGCCGCGACCGTGGGCACGCCCTCGGCCGGCACCGCACTGCACAGGCCGGCCGAGGGCGGTTCAGTCCTGGCCCAGCTCCTAGCGGCGACGAGCGGTACGGCGTGACGTCCGCCGGGCGACTCTGCGTGCACCCATCATCTCAGACCTCCTCTCCGCGCTGTGCGAGCGGGGCGTTCGCGAACGAGACCGTCACGCGGCGCCCTTGGTATTGAAGTCGTGCAGCTGGCGCGCCTCCTCGGCGCTGGCGAGCCCGATCTCGACGAGGTCGAGGGGGCTGATGAAGCCGTCGCTGATGCGGAAGCCGCCGGCGCTGGCGATGGCGTCGCGCAGGGGCACCGCCCAGTGGTGCTCGATGAGCAGCAGGGCGGCGGCGGAGTCGTTGGGGATCTCCTCGAGCACGTCCCAGGCGTCCTCGTCGGTGAACACCTCGATGCCCTCCTCGGCGGCCGCCTCAGCGCCGACGAGGGCGCCGGCCTCCATGCCCTCTTCACCCTCGATGCCGAGGCCGATGAGGGCGGCCACCTTGCTGCCCAGCTCGATGGCCTCGTCCTTGCTGAGGTTGCTGAGGTGCAGCACCTCGATGTCGCCGTCGGCGTCCTTGTGGACGGCGAGGGCGTCGATCACGCGCACCGCGTCGTTCTCGCGCAGCCGCTCGAGCTCCGCGATGATCTGTCCGTGGAAATCCGGGTGCTCGAAGCCGAGCACGAGAAGCTGGACTGGTCCGATGGCCATCTTGTTCTCCTTCTTCCATTGTCATGGTCTGACATGCGCCTTCAGTGATCGGGCGCACCCGGAACGCACTCCCCGTTTCACGCAGCCGCTGCCTCCTCGACCGGCATCGCCGCCGGCGCACTCTCCGTCCCGCGACGTGCCACCAGCTTGCCGAGCTCCCAGAGGAAGAAGAGCGCCACGGCGGGCACCAGCGCCAGGGCCCATTGCGTCACCGTCAGTTGCGCGGTCCCGAACACCGTACGGAGCACGTCCATCTGGGTGATGAGCACAGCGAGCACGAGCTCCGCGAGAGCCGTCAGGTTCAGGCTGCGATTGTCGAACGTCTCGGCGGCGAGCGCCGTGCCCGTCACGCTGCGGGCCTGGAAGGCGCCCGCGATGAGGAACAGCGAGAACGCCGTCACTCCCATCGAGGAGCCGATGGCGAGGCTGTCGTAGTGGGACGTGCCGTAGCTGATCAGCGCGAGCGTGCACACCGCCATGAACAGGCCCACGAGCCCGGCGGTGACCAGAAGGCCCTTCGTCATGATCGACGCGTCGCGTGACCGCGGCTTGTGGTTCATCAGGCCTGGAGCTGCCTTGTCCATGCCGAGCGCGACGCCGAGCGGCGCATTGACCAGGAAGTTGATGTAGAGGATCTGGGAGGGCGAGAACGGCTGCCCGGCGGCGATGTTGAGGATGCTGGCCCCGAGGAACGTGAGGATGTACGCCACGAGCTCGAGGATCACGAAGCGGATGAACTTGTTGAGGTTGTCGTAGACCTCGCGACCCTTCTCGACGGCACGCATGATCGTCGCGAAGTTGTCATCCGAGAGGATCATGTTGCCGGCGTTCTTGGCCACCGCTGTGCCGGTGCCCATGGCGATGCCGATGTCGGCCGCCTTGATCGCCGGAGCGTCGTTGACGCCGTCACCGGTCATGGCGACGACTTGGCCCTTCTTCCTGAGTGTCTCGACGAGGAGCACCTTGTGCTCGGGCGCGACGCGCCCGACCACGCCGATGTCGTCGATGCGCGCCAGCCTCTCCTCTTCGCTCAGCGCGGCGAACTCCGCCCCGAGCATCGCAGTACCCGGGATGCCGAGTTGCTCGGCGATGGCAGCCCCGGTGGTCACGTCGTCGCCGGTGACCATGCGCACCCTGATGTGGGCACTCTGGGCATCGCGGACGGCCGCCTTGGACTCGTCGCGCGGTGGGTCGACCATGGCGACGAGGGACGTCATCTGGAGCGCGGTGACGTGGCTCAGCAGGTCGCCTTCGGCATCGAACGTGGCAGGGTCGAGATCACGCACGGCCGCTGCCATCACGCGATGCCCCTCGCCCTCCATGCGCGTGACGGCGTCCTCCGCCCTCTTCTTCAGCGCCTCGTCCCACGGCACGCTGGCGCCCGCGGCGAGGGCGCTCGTCGTGTGATCCATCACGGCGGGCGCCGCCCCCTTCACGAAGCAGCGCACCACACTCTTGCCGGACGCGTCGGTGGCGGAGTTGAAGGTCGCCATCAGCTTGTAGGTGGGGTCGAACGGCAGCGTGGCCAGTCGCGGGAGCTTCTCCCGGCTCGCGTCGATGTCCAGCCCCGCCTTGTGGCCGAGGACGAGCAGGGCGCCCTCGGTCGGGTCGCCGACGACCTTGCCGTTCACGAGCTTGGCGTCGCTGGCGATGATGTAGGGGAGCACCGCGTCGTCGATCGAGGCCGACGTCCCGGCTGCGTGATGGACCTTGCCTTCGAGGCCGTAGCCCATCCCGGAGATCGTGTAGCGATCGCCGGCGTCGAGCACCTCGACGGCGGTCATCTGGTTCATCGTCAACGTCCCGGTCTTGTCGGAGTTGATCGCCGACACCGATCCGAGCGTCTCCACCGACACGAGGTCCTTGACGATGGCCTTCTGCGCGGCGAGCGCCTTGGCGCCGACAGAGAGGATCACCTGGAGGACGGTCGGCAGCGCCGTCGGGATCGCCGCGATCGCCAAGGCGATGGCCGTGATGAACAGGGTCTCGGCCGCCACGCCCCTCGAGAGGCCCAGCACGAACATGACGATCATCGTCCCAAGCGCGGCGGCGCCGATCCACAGGGTCATGGTGTTCAGCTGCTTCGTCAGCGGGGTCTGCTCCACGGCGGTCGTCGCCAGCATGCCGGCGATCTTGCCGACCTCGGCGTCGGCGCCCGTCGCCGTCACGAGCATCATGCCGCTGCCGTGCGTGACCGGCGTGTTCATGAACGCCATGTTCGTCTGGTCGCCGGCTCCCACCTTCGCGTCGGCGAGGGCGTCCGTCCCCTTCGACGACGGCGTGCTCTCCCCTGTCAGCGCGGACTCGTCGATGTCGAGCGAACTCGCCTGGATGATCCTGCCGTCGGCGGCCACGTAGTCGCCGGCGCTGATCAGCACGGTGTCACCGACGACGACCTGCTCGGCCGGGAGCGCCGCCTCGACACCATCGCGGCGGACGCGCGCAGTCTGCTTCGTCATCGATTTCAAGGCGTTCATCGCGCTCTCGGCCTTGCCCGCCTGGCGAAGGCCGACCACCGCGTTGAACACCGTCAGCAGGATCAGTACGGCGCCCGTGCTCCATTGACCGATCGCGATCGAGGCTGCGCCGGCGATGAGCAGGAGGATCTGCATATAGCTGCGGTACTGGCCGAGGAAGCGCCGCCACCCTGGCGTCGGTTTCTCGGCCGGAAGGGCGTTGGGCCCGTTCTTCTGGAGCAGCTCGGCGGCCTTCGCCGCGGAGAGGCCCTTGGCGGGGTCGACCCCGAGCCGCTTGGCGGCGTCGTCGGCGGCGAGCGCGTACCACCTCTCGGTCGCCCCGCCGGCGCTCGCCGCGACCTGACTTGTCTCTGCCATCGTTACTCCATTCGCATGTACCGCTCCCCAGGGAGCGGCGAACCTCAGAACTTCTCGGGGACGTGGTGCAAGGGCAGATCCGGCTCAACGTACCCGTCGGCGCTCGGCGGCTTGGGCATCTCCACGTCTGGGGGCGCCAGCGGCTCGTAGGGGATCTGGCTGAGCAGATGAGAGATGATGTTGAGCCGCCCGCGCTTCTTGATCTCGTTGTTCGCGACGTACCAAGGCGCCCATTCGGTGTCGGTGGCGGCGATCATCGCGTCCCGGGCCCGGCAGTAGTCGAAGTGGCGCCGGTAGGACTTCAGGTCCGTGGGGGAGAGCTTCCAGATCTTGCGCGGGTCGTCGATCCGGTTCTCGAGCCGCCGGGTCTGTTCGTCGACGCTGACGTTGAGCCAGTACTTGATGAGGATGATCCCGTTGTCGACCATCGCCTTCTCGACTGCCGGCGCCATCGCGAGGAATCGCTCACTCTGCTCCGGAGTACAGTAGCCCATGACCAGCTCGACGCCGGCGCGGTTGTACCAGCTGCGGTCGAAGATGGCGACCTCGCCGGCCGCCGGGAAGTGGGCTATATAGCGCTGGACGTACATCTGCGACTTCTCGCGGTCCGTCGGGGCGGGCAGGGCGATGTGCTTGAACACCCGCGGGCTCGTCCGCTCGGTGATCCGCCGGATCGTGCCGCCCTTGCCCGCCGAGTCCAGGCCCTCGAACACGATGCAGACCTTCGCCCCCGTGGCCTTGACCCATTCCTGCATGGCCACCAGCTCGCCCTGCAGGCGGCACATCTCTCGCTCGTACTCCTTGCGCTTCATCTTCGTCTTCACGGCCGCTGGCGCCGCGCCTTGCGCTTCGTCAGACGACCCCTCTTCGGAGCGCGCATCGACTGCGACCTCGGACGCCGCCTGCTGCTTGGCCTTCTTCGCCTTCTTGGCCTTCTTGCTCTTGCCCATCTGTCGCAACCTCCCTTCAGCTCTTCATGCCCGCGACGGCTTTCAACCAGCGCGGGTACGAGATGTTCTCACGGCCGGCGAGCCCCAGCTCCTGGACTGTGGCGCTCACCTTGGCCGCGTCCGTAGCCTCAATGGCCAGCGTGCGCGTCGTCACTCCCTCCGCGACCACCTCGGCGACCTCCGACCGGCAGCCATTGACACTGTAGTGTCTGCGGACCTTGTGGACCACGACAGCGCGCACTCCGCGCTCCGGCGCGGCGAGCGCCGCCAGGAGCTCATCGAGCGAGAGCGCGCCTTTCCCGGGAGACGGCGCCGTCACGCCCAGCGCCGCGCAGACCTGGTTGGCCGCGCCGAGCGGCAGCGGAAACGGCTCGCTCATGGCGAGCCACCATTGCTCGAGGCGAGCCTCATCGACCCGCTCGAGCTCCTTGATCTCCATCCGACCGGCGCGTATCTTCACGCCCGCGTCCGTGCCAGGAGAGAGCAGGTAGACCTCGTCGCTCTCCTCGACCAGTTCGGGCTCGAGAGCGGCAAACGTAGCGTCGGCCGCACCGAACTCCGCTCCGAAGGTGCGCCACTCCCAGTGCAGGACGGTCGTGTCCATGGTCGTGGCATCCCGTGTCTTCTCTCTATCGTCCGTCACCTCAGACCATCCTGCGCTGCCGTGGAGCCCGGGTGGCAGCCGGTCCTGCGGACCGGCTGCCACGTCGGACGAGCGCCGCGCCGACGTGGGGGGACGCCGCGGGCGCGTGGGGGATCAATATCTGCACCACACCTGTTGAGCCTTCCGGCTGGAGACCGCCGAGCACTGCCGTCAGACGCCCTCGATCGCGCTCAACCGCCCGGAGCCGATCGCCTCGGTGAAGGCCTCGTAGTCCCGCTCGTTCTGATCCGCATACCGTTCCGAGAAGTCGGCGATCGCCCGGTCGAACCCATCGCCCTTGCCCAGATAGGCGGCGATCGCGATCGGGTCTCCCGAGCGCGCGTGCGCCCGCGCCAACGTCCAGCCGCACTGGCCGGCGTAGAAGGAGAGGCCGAGCGGCAGCATCGTCTCGACCTCAACGGAAGCCTTCATGTCGCGCAACTGGCGCCAGTACAGCCAGCGGTTCTCCTGCACGCCCTTCGTCCACCCCAGGTAGATGTCGCTGGCCGCCTGCATCATCCGCTGGCCATTCACGACACGCTCGCCGTGCTGCTTGTAACGGCTCTTCGGCAGATGATCCTCGAGCACCGAGGCGGTCGCCTCCTTGACCTGCAGGAACAGCGGGTCGTGCTCGTCGCGCCCCTGGAGCAGGATGATGAAGGCGCGCGTGCCGACGCTGCCGACGCCGACGACCTTGCGGGCCATGTCGATCATGCGGAACTGCTCGAGCAGGTGGCGCCGGTCGGCCTGCAGGGTGGCGCGGTAGGCTCGGAACTGATCGTGGAGACTGTGCTGGAGCTCGTCGGGGGACATGCCGTAGGCGGCATAGAGATCGCGCGCCGGCACGATGACGGGCGGCTGGCTGATGATGCGGTACTTGCCGTCGACGAGCTCACCGAGCTTGGCGAGCGCCTGCAGGCTGCCGCGCGCGTGAGCCTTCTGGAACCCTGCCTCCACCTTCTTCATGCGTCGCTGCGCTTCCAGCTTCTGCGCCTTGCCCTTCTGAGCTCCCTGGAGGTCGCGGACGCCCGCCATCATGTCCTCTTCGGAGCGGTGGGCGTACCAGATGTCCATGACGGGCATCTCCGCGAACTGGGCCATGGACTCGCGGTAGGCCCGCACCGAAGCGAGCGTCGCCTCGCGCGCGTCGGCCTTCACTGAAGCCGTTGTTGCGCCCGGCGATCGTGAAGCTCGCGGCCATGCGCTTGACGTCGTACTCGAACGGGCCAGGCAGCGTCTCGTCGAAATCGTTGAGGTCGAAGACGAGCTTGCGCTCGGGCGATGCGAAGAAGCCGAAGTTGGAGAGGTGCGCGTCACCGCAGAGCTGCACCTTCAAGCCCGCCCGAGGCGTGTCCTTGAGGTCGGCAGCCATGATCTTGGCGGCTCCCCGGTAGAACGTGAACGGCGAGGCCATCATGCGCCCGTGACGCACCGGCACGAGGTCGGGCTCACGGGCGGCGTTCTGCTCCTCGAGCAGAGCGACGGGGTCAGGACGATCGGCGGCAGGCTGCCACTTGGCGTGACTGGAGCGAGGGGTCGTCGCCTTAAGCTGCTTGCCGCGCGCCCGGCGCTCCTCGACGCTTGGGTGCTTCACCTTCATTGGGTCCATTGATGCAGAACCTCGCTTTCATGTCAGGGCCCGGCCGGCGGCGCCGCGCCGGCCGGGCAAGGATGCCACGACCTCTGAGGAATGGTCATACCCTCTTCCGACGTATCCAGTCGCACTCCGGCGTCGCGACTCACGTCGCGGGCGATGAACCAGGAATGCGGTCGCGGTTGCCCCAGGCGCCCCCGGTCCAGACCGCGATGTCCGCCAACACGGCGAGCACGATCCAGAGCCAGTCGAGGCCGACGACTCCGCCGGGCGACACGAGCACGTACATCATCGTGGTCCACGGCGCGACGAGGAAGCCGATCACCGGCCAGAGCCAACTGCTGAAGGCTAGGTCCCAGCGCGCCGGCTGCAGGATCCACCAGATGACGATGGCGGCGCGCGGGCCAAACAGGAACAGTGACGTGATGAAGCAGAACATGAACCCTCCCCTAGTGAGATGAGAGTGACGCCGGCGCCTCGTCAGCCGACGAGGGGATCGTCCAGCGTCACGGTCTTGACGAAGGCGGCGTGCAGGTCGCAGCATCCCCCTTCGAATCGCGACGCGCCCCCTCATGCGTCGACGTTTGCTCTCCTCGCTCTCCGCGAACGAGCGCGACGGCGGGCAGCAGGTCGGTCGCGATCGCGCGCTTGAGCACGAAGGCGTCGGCCCCGGCCGCCAGCGCCGCCCGACGCACGCTCTGCTCGTCATGGACGCTGAGGACGATCACCTTGAGCCCGGGCTGACGCTCGCGGAGGGCGCCCAGCCAGTCAAGGCCACTGTGTTCGGCCAACGACAGATCCACGACCGCCACATCGGGCCGCAACCGACTCGCTCCATCGAGCAGCGACGCCTCGTCGGCGACCATGACCACCGTCGCGAACGCCGTCTCGAGCAGGCCGCGAACACCTACCGTGAGACCGTGATGGCGGTCCGCCAACAGAACGCAGCTGAGAGGCTTCTGGCACACTGGAGCGTCCCTCCTCGCGACCATGCTCGCCGCGCCGCCCGTCGGCACCGCATCTTGAGTGGAGACTAGCCGGGATGTGGAGGGCTGTGACCTCGCAAAACTACGAGGCTTGAGGCATCACTTGGCGCGACCGACTTCGGGCGCGCCAAGTCACGTCGCTTCGCGCGCCCGCTTGTCCAACAGCCCGCGCGCGCGGAGTACCGTGTGGTAGCGATCGAAGAACACGGTGATGACCGTGAAGAGGAAGACGAAGAACAGTGTCGTGTGGAGGGGAGCGACCCGGTCGACGAGACCGAGCACCTCATCGAAGAGCAGAAGGCCGGCCACGATCCCGAAGTTCACGATGAACATGCCGACGGCTTCGATCGCCATCGATCTCCGGAAGGCGCCGTGGCGCGCCAGCCCCTGGCTGACGCCGGCGTTGACGACCACGAAGAGGGCCACGAAGGCGAGTACGGCCACGCTGCGCACGTTCTCGGGGAGCAGGTACTGGGCGAAGATGACGCTCATCAGGCCGGTCAGCACCACTTTCTCGAGCAGGGCGCGGTCGAAGATCCTGTCGGTCGCCTTGACGGTGCGGTACAGTTCGCTGCCCCGGCACCGTGGCGGCAGCGGATCGGCCTTCCAGCGCGGCCGATGGTCCGCGGGCGGGGCCTTGCGAGTGACGATCCAGTAGCCGATGCCGATCAGGGCGGCGGCAATGACGATCGCGAGAACGAGGACCCACGGCCTGTTGGCGACCGCCTCCGCCCAAGTCGCATCGGTGCTCACACCGAACAGCGTCTCCTTGATGAAGTCGGTCATGTCGAGCTGGGCGATGTGGATCCACCACTCCTGGGGCAGCTTGATGAACACCCAGATGAGGACGGTGGAGATGATCACCGTCCACTTGCCCACACGCTTCCAGTCCCAGCGCAGGCGCACGGCCTCGATGAAGTCGTAGAAGTACTCGAAGGTGTTGGGAAAGATGAACAGGAGGGCGCGCACCTGGGTGAGCTCGAAGGCGACGACGCCGACGAGGCGGTAGTAGTACAGAAAGAAGCCCATCTTGAAGGCGCTCGGGACGGTCCAGTTGCGCATCATCGCCGTGTAGATGATGGCCAGATAGTAGATGTCGAGCGACTTGTCGTACGACTGGTAGCCCTCCAGCGGGATCGCCGGGAACTGCTGGAAGATCGACTGGTCGATCGAGTCGAGGAGCATGCAGGCTATGGAGCCAAGCAGAGGGTAGGTGGGGATCGTGAACGGCAGGAAGAGGCGCGCACCGACGACGAGAACCACGACCATCCACTCCGTGGTACCCATCTCAGCCCTCCCCTCCGACTTCGCGCCGGGCCGCCGACGTGGCTCCGGAGTCACCCGCCGCGCACAAGACTAGTCGGAATCGAGAGACCTGTCACCTCGGGATTCCGCGGAGCCATCGTCCACCTGCATCAGGGCCCGAAACTGAGACAGGCCGCTCTCGCCGACAGGAGACGTCCACTCATCTGTCGCCGTCCGCGCGTAGCCGAGCCGGCACAGCTCTGCGTCCATCTCCTGCGACTCCCTGTCCCACTGCAGTGCCTCGAGGCGCTCCTGCAGATGAGCCAGGACCTCAACGGCGTGTTGCACCTGTTCGATCGCGCCGTCCACCTCGTCCGAACTGACGCCACGCCCTGCGCCGACCAGGCACTCTTCCGCCAGGTCCAAAGCGCTCACAATGCTCGCCGCGTGCCTGCCGGCGGTCTCCGCCTCCAAATCCTCATGGATGAGCTCTGAGACTGATCGCATGGCTCGTTCCTCCCACGTGGCCCACATCAGGTCCGGATGAACACCGTGTCCCGGCGTCGAGTGGAGAGTAGCGGGGATCAGAAGGGCTGTGACCTCGGAAAACTACGAGGCCCGCGCTGGGAGACGGTTCAGGCTGGCGGCGATTCCCCGACGGTCGGCGATGGTATACCGTGGTCGCGTGGCCGAAGCTGACGATATGCTGCGCTCTCCCGAGCACGAAGGGTGGCGTCTCGAGTTCGAGACGTTGATCTCCGATCTCTCCTCGCGGTTCATCAACCTGCCTCCCGGCGATGTGGACCGGGAGATCGAAGCCGTGCAGCGGCGCGTCTGTGAGGTTCTCGGGATCGATCTCTCGGCGCTTTGGGAGGGGACGACTGGAGCCGGAAGCCCCCTCACTCTCACCCACTTCTACAGCTCGCAGGAAGATCTGCTGACCCCTATGCGCGGGATGAGCGCTCAGGAGTATTTCCCCTGGCTCCAGCAGGAGATGCTGGCCGGCCGCATCGTTGCTGCTTCTTCGCTCGAGGATTTCCCGGAGGCGGCGTCCCTCGACCGCGACAACCTCCGCCTCTTCGGGATCAAATCGAATCTGACCGTTCCGCTCTCCGTGGGGGGCTCGTCACCCGTCGGCGCCCTGGGATTCAATACCACTCGGACGCAGCGCGACTGGCCGGACGCGCTGGTGAAACGGCTGCAACTGGTCGCGCAGGTCTTCGCCAATGCGCTGGCGCGAAAGCGCGCCGACGAAGCCTTGCGGGAGAGCGAGGAGCGCCTCGCCCTGGCGGCGGACTCCGCCGAGGCGGGGCTCTGGATCCTGGACTACGCCTCGGGCGCCTTCTGGGCCACCGACAGAGCCCGGGCCATCTTTGGGTACACGCCGGACGAAGTCATCACCATGGAACGTCTCGAGGCCTCCGTCCACCGTGACGACTGGGATCTCGTGCGGGGAGCCATCGAGCGCTCCGCGCAAGCGAGCGAGCCCGTCGACGTGGAGTACCGGATCCTGCCGGGCAAGGGTCTTGAGCGGTGGATCTCGTCCCGTGGTCGGCCTCAGTCGAGGTCCACCGGCAAGCCCGAGCGCCTGATGGGCATCTCCGTCGACGTCACAGAGCGCAAGCGCGCCGAGCAGGCGTATCGCACGAGCGAGGCTCGCATGGAGGCGGGAGTCGAGCTTGCCGGCCTCGCGTTCTACGAGGTGGACTTCGGCGCAGACGCGGTCTACATCGACGACCGGTTTCGCGACCTCTGCGGCGTCCCACCGGACCGGGAGCAGGGGCTTCAGACCTTGGAGTTCTGGATCGCACACCTGCATCCCGACGACCGCCCCCGCGTCTTGGAGGCGCGGCAGCGGCTGCACGACGGGAAGCTGGAGCGGCTCTTCCTCGAGTATCGTTTCCTCCCGCCGGGCCAGCAGCAGAAGTGGCTCCAGCACATCGGCCGCGTCGCGGCGCGCGACGCCACCGGACGCACGGTCAGGTCGTACGGCGTTCTCCGGGATATCACCGAAAGCAGACGCGCCGAGGATGAACTGCACGATCTGAGCCGGCGCCTGATCGGAGCCCACGAGGACGAACGGGCGCTGCTGGCGCGCGAACTGCACGACGACGTGAGTCAACGACTCGCCGTCTTGGCGATCGACGTCGGCCGCGTCGAGCTCGCGTCGCCGGACGAGGCACAGGCAGCGGCGATGCAGGAGGTCCGCGCTGGCCTCGTGCGCCTCAGCGAGGACATCCACTCCCTGGCGTACCAACTGCACCCGTCGATCCTGGAAGAGCTCGGCTTGGCCGAGGCTCTGCGGGCGGAGTGCGAACGACGGGAGCGCCAGGGCCGCCTCGACCTCTCGGCGGACATCGATCCACTGCCCGCCGTCATCGGAAAGGACGCGGCGCTCTGCGTGTTCCGCGTCGCGCAGGAGGCGCTCAACAACGTGGCCCGCCACGCCGGTGTACGCGCCGCCAGAGTCACGCTCCGGCAGATGGACGGCGGATTGCTGCTCGCCGTCTCGGACGGCGGCATCGGCTTCGATCAAGGGAATCCCATGAAGAGGATGCACCTCGGCCTCGCGAGCATGGGCGAGCGTGTGCGGCTGGTGAACGGCACGCTTGACATCGAGACCGCGCCCGGGCGGGGCACGACGATCCTCGCGTGGGTGCCCGCGGAGGGAGGGTCGCACTGAGGCCTCTTCGCCCACCACGCGTGCTCCTCGCCGACGACCATCTGCTCGTCGCCGAGGCCATCAGGAGCCTGCTCACGCCCGAGTTCGATCTGGTCGGCGTCGTCGAAGACGGCCGCGCCCTGGTCGAGGCGGCCGGGAGGTTGCAGCCAGACGTGATCGTCGCCGACATCACCATGCCCCACCTCAACGGCATCGACGCCCTGGTCCAGTTGAGGCAAGCCGGCGATCACGTACCTGTGGTGTTCCTCACCATGCATCGAGACGCGACCTTCGCGCGGCGCGCGCTCGAGGCCGGAGCCTCGGGGTTCGTGCTCAAGCATTCGGCGTCGGTCGAGCTGATCACGGCCCTCCACGCCGCGCTCGAGGGCAGGACATACCTCACGCCGCAGCTCGCTGAGGAGGTCCTGGAGTCCATGAAACAGGGGCCGGAGCGGACCGCGGATCCGATCAGCGCCCTCACGCCGCGGCAGCGAGAGGTCCTTCAGCTTCTCGCGGAGGGGCGTCCGGCCAAGCAGATCGCCGCGAGCCTCTCGATCTCGGCCCGAACAGTGGAATTCCACAAGTACCAGATGATGGAGACGCTGGGCATTCACACCAATGCCGACCTGATCCACTTCGCCATCAAGCACGGTCTCGTCGAGTTCTGACCCGTTAGCAAACCGGCCTCGCTGGGCAGACAGACAGAGGCCACAGTCGCTCTGAGGAGGTTCCATGAACGACGTCCCACTGGACTTGTACATCGCCGGGTACGGCGACCCCGAGTCCGCCAAAGCCGATTTCGAGTTGCTCAAGAAGGCGCAGCGCGAGGGTATCGTCATGATCGACGGGGCGATCCTCGTCAGCCGCGACGCCGACGGCTCGCTGCACGTCAAGGAGACCGGCGACCACGACGTCCTCAAGGGCACGACCGTGGGCGTCGCCGGCGGCCTCGTCCTTGGGCTCTTCGCGCCGCCGCTGCTCGGCGCGATGGTCGTCGGCGGTGTCATCGGCGGCCTCGCCGGTAAGCTCGCCAAGCACCATGAGGAGAAGGGCATCCAGAAGGACATCGAGGACGCGGTCCCGCCGGGCACGTCCGCGGTGGTCGCGGTCTTCGAGGAGATCTGGGTCGCGGAGGTCGAGCGGCAGCTGGCCAAGGCCGAGAGGAAGGCGATCAAAGAGGCCGACAAGCAGACCGCCGACGAGCTCAAGGATGGTCTCGAGGAGACCAAGAAGCAGGAGTAGCCTGCGGCTGCCCCGAGCTGACGGCTCAACCTGCGAGGCCTCGTAGGACAAGAAGACGAAGAGGGACAGGACGCGGCGTCGGGCGTCCTGTCCCTCTTCTGCGTCCGACCGACCCTAGACCGGCTCCGAACCCGGCTGCTGCTTCGGGATACGTCCCGTGAAGAACAGGGCGATGACGCCCATGAGGGCCAGCACCGCGAGGGCGGCACGCAGGCCGTCGATCTGCGACGCCTCGTTCTGGGCGAGGATCTCGTTGGCGTCATCCTCGGGAACGCCGGCCTCGGCCAATGCCGCCGCGGCGTCCGCCTGGGAGATGAACGGCACGCCGGCGGCCAGTTGCGTGTTGGCCTGATCCTTCAACGACTGCGGCACATTCGGGTTCGCCTCGATGCCGGTCAGGAACGAGGCGGTGAGGGCGGCGATCAGTATCGAGCCCGCCAGCGCGGTGCCGAACGAGGCGCCGAGCTGCGTCGCGGTGTTCTGCAGACCGCCGACCTCGGAGCTCTTCTCGGTGGGCACCGCCGAGACGGTCACGTTGCCGAGCTGCGAGGCGAGTGCGCCGATGCCGAAGCCGATGATGAGCAGAGGGCCGAAGACGATCGAGGAATCGGCGCCCACCTCGAGACTCGCGATCAGCGCCACGACGCCGACGATGAGCCCCAGAAGGCCAAAGCGCACGATGCGGCGCGGCGAGGCGTGCGGCAGGAGACGCGGGACGCCGGTGGCGGCGACCAACAGCGACAGCGAGAGCGGCAGCAGCCGCATACCCGTCTCCATGGGCGAGAGTCCCAGCACCACCGAGAGGAACAGCGGCACGGTGAAGAACACCCCCGCCTGGATCAGGAACAGGAACAGGAAGGTGATGAGCCCCCCGGTGAGCTGCTGGTGGCGCAGCAGCGACGGGGCGATGAGCGGCTCCTTGCCCGCGCGTTCAAGCCTGTGCTGCCAGCGCATGAACAGCCAGAGCAGGAAGAGGCCGGCGATGATGAACCAGACTGTGAGGGAGAGGCCGAGCAGCGACGTCGCGCCCTCTTTGGGCAGGATCCATCCCCAGGTCGATGACATGAGCACGCCCAAGACCAAGAGGGCAAGCCCCACCGCCGACACCGCGGCGCCGATACCATCGATGTGCGAGCGCTGGCCGACCGGCTCGTCCTGAGCGCGGCGCGCCAGGAAGAAGATGGCGATGACGATGATGACTTCTCCGGCGAAGACGTAGCGCCATGAGTAGTACGTGGTCATGAAGCCGCCGATGACGGGGCCGACGGCGATGGCGATGGCCGCCGCGGCGGCGATGAGCCCGTAGGCCCGCGGCCGCCCTTCAGGCGGGAAGTTGCCCGCCACCAGCCCGACGATCGCCGGCATGATGAGCACGGCGCCGATGCCCTCGAGAAGCGACCAGCCGATGAGCAGAACCGTCAGGTTGGGGGCGAGCGCGGTCGTCAGCGATCCGCAGCCGTAGATGATGCAGCCGATGGAGAAGGCGCGCTTGCGGCCGATGATGCCGCCGATCTTGCCGCCGAGGATCATGAAGCTGGCCATGACCAGCGTGTAGAGGGTGATGGCCGTCTGCACACCGGTGACGGTGGTACCGAGATCCTCGGCGACCGTGGCGATCGACACGTTCATCACCGACGAGTCGAGGGCCATGAGGAACTGGCCGGCGGCGAGCGTGAAGAGGATGAGCCCCGCCCCTGCCGCCGCCGCACTTGTCTTCCCAGCCTTTGAGGCAGTCTCGGTACTCATCCAACTCTCTCCTCGCGGCTGGCTTTCGGTCGGTCCCCGTGCGGAGTGACCAAGCGGTACGCAATCCTACGCTATCTGTCCGCGGTGTCCAGACGCGGCCGGCGGGGGTGAGGACCCATGTCCTCACCCCCGCCGGCCCAGCTGGCTGTCCTCCCGGCTACCCGAGCCGATGCGTCGACACTTCCAGCTCGTCCCCCTCAGGAAGCTTCGCCAGGCTCCGCTTCTTCCACTCTTCCTGGAGCAGTTCTTCCGCCGCCTTCTCGATGAACTCCGGCGCAGCCCACTCGTGCACGTCGAAGTCGTTCTTGATGTAGCCGTGGCTCAGCATGAAGTCCTTGCCGATCTCGATGGAGGCCATGTTCTGCGGCGACAGGTTGGGCACCATGTCGATGTGCTTGATGCCCTGGTAGGTGTCCTCGACGTCGAGGTAGAAGGTCTGCTTGTCGAGGATCGCCGCGGCGGCGCGCTTGTGCTCATTGGCCCAGCGCCCGACCTTGATCATGCCCTTCATGAAGGTGACCACGAGCTCGGGATGCTCCTCGGCCATGACGTCGGTGCAGGTGATGACCGCGGGGATATTGGCGACCTGCAGGGTCCAGTCGGGATACCGGGAGAGATCCTCGATCGCCTTGAACTTGCCCGTGGCCTCCTGGAGGTGCGAGAAGGGACCCGTCTGCGTGTAGATGGCGTCGACGACGCCCTTTTCCAGCGCGGTCTCGAGCGGGCGGAATGCCAGGTCGTGCTTGTGGTCACGCTTGAGCCACAGCTCGGACGGATTCTCCATGGGCTCCAGCATCGCGGGATTGTCGTACCAGTCGTCCGGATACGGGAACTCCACGATCTCGACGTCGTCACGGGTCATGCCGTTCACGCGGAGCATCAGCTCGATGCCCTGCTCCTCCTGGATGCGCCACCAGTCGTTCTTGATGGTGTTCAGGCTCTTCGTGAGACCGATCTTCTTGCCCTTGAGCTCGGACATCCGGTAGATGTCGTCCCGGGCGCGCACCAGCATGCAGCCGCCTTCGTGTGGCGCATGCGTCGCGCCGAGGAGTCTGGTCCTGCGCCGATCGGCGTGCACCGCGACGGGTGGGAAGAGACCGCCGAAGCGGAACAGGTTGTCGAGGTTGTGGATGTAGTGCGGGTACCAGTTGTTCTCACGGACGGAGCGCAGGAAGGCGTACTTGACGCCGATCTTCTTGTACTCCTCGCGGGTCCAGCCCAGCTCCTGGTCGACGTTGCTGGCGGAGACGAGCGGACAGTTCGTGTAGTAGACCTCGTCCCACTTGAGGGGCACGGTACTGAGGTCGACCTTCTTCTCTTCTGTGGCCATTGCTGAGTCCTTTCAGATGGCGGATGAGGTCAGATCCCGTCGTGATGTTCGGCGCTCGGCAGGCCGGCTGCCTGCCAGGCGCCGAAGCCGCCCTCGAGGTTGGCGACGTTCTCGAAGCCCATGTCCTTGAGGGTGGCGCAGGCGAGTGCGGCGCGGGCGCCGGAGCGGCAGTACACGATCACGCGACCGGCCGGGTCGAGCTCCGGCCTATGCTTGGGGCTCGCTGGGTCAGCCACGAACTCGAGCAGTCCCCTGGGAACCTGCACCGCACCGGTGATGTGGTGCTCCCATTCCACCGGCTCGCGGACGTCGAGGAACACCGCCCCAGCAGAGGCCACCTCGTCGGAGGCGTCCTTCGGCGACACGCTCTCGACCTGGGCCTTGGCCTCCGCGACCAGCTCTGCGACTGTCTTTGACACGGCATCCTCCCTTTGCGGACTGCGCCATCATCAGGCATGCGATAGAGTAATGGAATACTGCTAAGGTTACCACGGCGCACGGGATGATCGCAGTGGAGGGCGCGGAACGAGCCGATCAGTCGGCATCGTGCGAAGATAGCGCTCGGATCGGAGCTGGAGGGCAGGGCAGTGCCACGACGACTGGATGACGCGCGCCATGCGGAGCTGCTTGACGGAGTGATGCGGATCATCGCGGCGCGTGGCTTCTCGGAGGTCCGCATCGCGGAGATAGCGCGCGAGTTGCGATGCTCCGCCGCGACGCTCTACAAGATCGCCCCGAGCAAAGATAGCCTCGTACTGCTCGCCATCGCCCGCTGGGGCGAGCTCACCCTTGGCGAACTCGAGGTCAGTGCCCGAAAGGGCACGACCGCCTCGGACAGTGCACGCAGATACTTCCGCGCCGGAGCAGCTAGCACCCGCCACCTTTCCCTCGCGTTCTACGCTGACATCGAACGCTACGAGTCAACGCGGCTCGCGTGGTGGACTGTCGTGGTAGAACGGTATCTCAACCGGTTCGTCGAGCTGGTCCAGCTTGCGGAAGACGCCGGAGAGATCCGGCCCGTGAACATCCGCTTCCTCGCCGAGGTGCTCAGAGGGATCTCATTCGTGACGCGCAGCGAGCGAGTCCTGAGCGCCACCGGGCTCACCCACGAACAGGCCGTGCTGGAGGTCGATTCCCTGCTCTGGGACGGACTCCGTACACCGTTCACCACCAGGCATATAGACTGAAGTGAGGACGCGGCCCCGCCGCGCGAGACCACGAAGGAGGGTCATCCATCCATGAACGAGACAGCCGACAGACCAGCCCCGATGCGCCGTCTCGCGGCGATCGCCGCGCTTCTCCTCGTCGCCGGCGTGATCATCGCCACGGTGGTGATCGTGCTCAAGGACCCCCTGATCGTGGTCGCTCAGGTCCTGCTGCTCGCGATCCTCGCGACCGGCGCGTGGGTCGCGGTGACGCGGACCGCGGTGATGCGCTGGGTGGCGGCGATCATCGCGATCGCCGCCGTCGTCGGCATTCTCGCCCTCGAGCTGTCCAAAGAGGGCCGCGTCGGCGTCTCGCTGATCGTGCGCATCGTCCTGCTGCTGGTGGCCGCCGGGCTGGCGCGCTACGCCCTCAGCCGCGACGTGCGCACCCTGCAGCGGAGCGAGACCCCGGGCGCTCCGGTACCAGCCGCCGCGCGAAGCGCTCTCATCATGAACCTCAAGTCCGGCGGCGGGAAGGCGGAGCGCTTCGAGCTTCCCAAGGAGTGCCGGGCGCGCGGCATCGAGCCGATCGTCCTGGCGTGGGGTGACGGTCTCCAGCAGCTGGCCCAGGACGCGGAGGAATGCCGCGCGCGCGGCGTCGAGCCCACCGTCCAGACGTGGGGCGACGACCTCTCGCAGCTCGCCCACGACGCGATCGATCGTGGGGTGGACGTGATCGGCATGGCCGGCGGCGACGGCTCTCAGGCGCTCGTCGCCAGCATCGCCGCCGAGCGCGGCGTGCCGATGGTGGTCATCCCCGCCGGCACGCGCAACCACTTCGCCCTCGATCTCGGCCTCGACCGGGACGACGTCGTCGGTGCCCTGGACGCCTACGGGCCGGCGGTGGAGCGTACGATCGACCTCGGCGACGTCAACGGGCGCGTGTTCGTCAACAACGTGTCGATGGGTCTCTACGCGGTCATCGTCGAGTCGTCCGAGTATCGCGACGCCAAGATGGAGACCACGCTGGCAGCACTACCGCAGATGCTCGGTCCGGACACCAAGCCGTTCGACCTGCGCTTCACCAGCGGGGACGGCGTGCACCACGACGGCGCCCACGTCATCCAGGTCTCGAATAACCCCTATGGCGGGACGCTGTCGACGATGGCCACACGGCCGCGTCTCGACACCGGCGAACTCGGCGTCTTCGCCCTCGTGGCGCCCGAAGCCCTCGGCGTCACGCGCTTCCTCGCCCAGCTCGCCCTGGGGCATCCGGAACGCTACGAGGGGTTCAGCTCGTGGAGCGAGCCGCGCGTCGAGATCACCTCGGGGTCGCCGATCGCCGTGGGGCTCGACGGCGAGTCCCTGACCATGGACGCACCCCTGGTCTTCACGTCGCGGCCCGGTGTGCTCCGCATCAGGCTGCCGCGGCAGGCGATCGGCTACTCCCCAGCCGCCACGTCCCAGCGCCTGGGGGAGATGTTCGCCGATCTGTGGCGCGTCACGCTTGGGCGGCCCGTCTCGATCGGCGACTGACTCTCGCCGCTACCCGACCGTGCGATCCGGCTCCGCATCGCCGATCGCCTCGAGGGCCTGCGGGATCGACGAGTAGAAGTGCTCGCGGTCGAGCGTCTCGTAGAGGCCGTAGCGGAGGATCAGGTCCTGCAGGCGGCTGCGCAGCTCCACGAAGGCCACGTGGATCCCCTGCGCGTTGAGCTCGATATCGAGCCCCTTGAGCATGTCGGCGGCGGTCACGTCGATGTCGGTGATCGCCTCGCACTGGAGGACGATCCAGCGCGGCTTGCGGCGCAGCGCCAAGCTGCGGACCTGCTGACGGAAGATGCCCGCGTTGGCGAAGAACAGTTGCGCCTCCCAGCGGAACACCACGACCCCCGGGACTTCCCTGCCTTCGGGAAGACGCGCGAGCGCGTGCCACTCGTCGAGGTCACCTTCATAGCCGAGGACCTCGCCCGGCGGCCACCAGCTCCGCCGGAAGAAGAGGATGATCGCCAGAAGGACCGCGACGAGGATACCCTCCAGAACGCCGAACAGGATGACGCCCACCGTCGCCACGAGCGAGAGCGCGAGCGACGTCTTGCGCACGCGCCAGTAGACACGCAAGACGCCGAAGTCGGCGAGTGAGAGCGCTGCCGCGATGACGACGGCTGCCAGTGCCGTCTGGGGCAGGTCCTTGAGGAATGCGGGAAAGAAGACGAGCAGCAGAACGACGAGTCCGGCGCCGACCAGGCCGGTGACCTGGCTCTTCGCCCCGGCCTGGTCGGCGACCGCGGTGCGCGACCCGCTCACCGAGACCGCGAACCCCTGGAAGAGCCCGGCGGCGACGTTGGCCGTACCGACGCCGATCATCTCCTGGTTCGGGTCGACCTCGTCGCCGCGTCGCGCCGCGAAGCTCGTCGACGTGGCGATCGTGTCGGTGAGTGAGACCAGCACGATACCGACCGCGGCCGCCGCCAGCATGGCGAGGTCGCTCACGCTCGTCCACGGGAGCGCCGGGACGGGCAGACCCGAGGGCAGCGTCCCGACCGTCTTCACGCCTTCGTCGGCGAGACCGAGGGCGGCCGTCACGATCGTCGCGCCGCCGACCGCCACGAGCACTGCCGGCACCTTCTTCGTCAGGCGCGGCAGACCGAGCATGACGGCCAGCGTCGCCAGCCCGACAGCCAACGTGACCGTGTTCGTGGCGTCGAGGCCGGCGAAGAAAGCGCCGACCTCCTGGATGAAGCCGTCGGCGTCGGTGGAGAACCCGAACAGCTTGGGGAGCTGGCCGACGATGATCGTGACGGCCAGCCCGTTCATGTAGCCCGCCTGGACCTCCTTCGAGAGCAGGTCGGCGACGAAGCCGAGCTTGCCGAGGCCGAGGCCGATCTCGATGGCGCCGACCATCAGGGCCAGCATCCCGGCCAGCGCGATCGTCGTCGCCGGATCCCCTCCGGCGGCCAGCGGGACGATGGCCGCGAAGATCAGCGGCGAGACCGATGAGTCCGGCCCGAGGACGAGAACGCGCGAAGGTCCCATCAGCGCGTAGGCGACGAGGCAGGCGATGGTGGTGTAGAGGCCGGTCACGGGGGGCAAGCCGGCGAGCTCCGCGTACGCCAGCCCCTGCGGCACGAGAATGGCCGTCAGCACGATGCCGGCCACCAGGTCGAAACGCAGCCACGACGCCTGGTAGGACCTCAGCATGCCGATACCGGGCACCCACCCGGCAAGCCCGCGAGTATGAACCTCGTTCCCCTCCGCCGCCATCTGCCCCTCGCTCCTATGGTTGCCGGATGGTAACATGCAACCGTGAGCGAGACACCTCTGCAGAGCGCGAGCACCGCCGACCCGCCGCCGGAAGCCACTCCGGCAGCGGCGGCGACGGGCGGTGTTCGTCCCGCCGATGTCCTCCACGAACTGAAGCGGATGGACGACGCCGTCTACCGCGCCGTCGAGCGCACGCGCACCCCGATCATCGATGCACCGCTGCGCCACGTGTCCGGGCTCGCCAACCACTCCGTGCTCTGGCTCGCCATCGCAGCCGCGCTGTTCGCCGTCGGCGGGCGCTCCGGGCGCAGGGCGGCGGTCAGCGGCGCTGTCGCCATCGGCGTCAACTCGTTCGTCGTGAACGTCCCGCTGAAGGCCATGGCGCGCCGCGCCCGGCCCGTGCGTGACACTGACAACGGCATGGAGGCGCGGCACGTGCGCATGCCGACGTCACGATCGTTTCCCTCGGGGCACTCTGCGTCGGCCTTCGCCTTCGCCACAGCCGTCGCGGCCTTCATGCCGGAGCTCGGCCTGCCGTTGCGCGGCCTCGCCGCAGTCGTTGCCTACTCGCGCGTCCACACCGGAGTGCACTACCCCGGCGACGTGGTCGTCGGCTCTCTCGTCGGCATCGCCATCGGCGAGAGCACCGCCCTGACGACGAAGGCGCTCCTACGGCGCCGGGCCTGACTTCGCCCTTCAGGACAAGACGTCGGCCTTGGGGGGACCGCACGGCACTGTCACCGAGGTCACGCCTGTGAGACGACGAACCCTTGCTCGGCGAAATGTGGATCGAAGGCGAGACATTCGCGGACGTCCAGGCGACGCATGACTTCGAAGCTCACGCAGTCGACCAGGCTCAGGCGTCGCCGATCGGCGACGAGCAGAGCCTCGACGGCGCGCTCATGATCGTCCCTCGTCACCCACTCGAGAGCCACTGGTGCGAGGATCTGACGCACGAGCCGGCGCATGGCCGGAACGCCCAAGCGTCGCTGCAGCACCGCGCAGGTCTCGAGGACCACGTAGTTGCTGGTGAGTACAGACAGGCGCTCTGCCTCCACCCTCCGCCAAAGGCGCAGGGCATCCGCGTACCTGATGTCATCCTCGTCGAGCAGCGCGACGAAAAACGACGTGTCGACGAAGACGCTCACTCCAAGGCTGCCGCAGCGAACTCGTCGTCGTGGGTCGCCGAGAGGTTCGCCCCTCCGGAATGGAAACCGCCCACAGCAGCCAATGAACGCTGCCAGCGCTCGTCGAGCGAGACTCCGGACTCACGGCTGACGTACTGGTCGACAGCATCGCGGATGACGGCCGCCATCGACATCGAGCGTTCGCGCGCCAACCGCTTCACGGCCACGACCTCGTCCTCGCTGAGCTGGATCTGCGTGCGCACCATTCGTCACCCCAAAGTGTAATCACATGGCGACCATATGTTATCACCCGGGGACGACGAATGCCAGAGGGGGCGCTCAGCGCTCTTGGGCCGTGCTCCGGGGTTCTAGAATCATCAATCAATGGTAGAATGCTCGCATGGGCATCTCCATCAAGAACGAGCAGACAGAACGCCTCGCCCGCGAGTTGGCGCGCGAGACGGGCGAGTCGTTGACCACGGCGATCCGGCGAGCACTCGAGGAGCGGCTGGCGCGCGTCGAAGGCCGGCGCAGTCCCGCCGACAAGCTCGCGCTTGCCCGCAGCGTGCTACGGCGCGTCGACGCCCTGCCGATCCTCGACCGCAGGTCTGCGGATGAGATCCTCGGGTACGACGAGCGCGGTCTTCCGTGAGCGGCCTCGTCGTCGACACCTCCGCCCTGCTCGCCGCGTTGTTCGCAGAGCCACTGCGCGATGCCGTGCTCATCGCGCTGGCCGAGGCGGACGATGCGCTGCTGTCCTCCTGCTGCCTGCTTGAGGCGACCATCGTGACGCAGTCGAGGCTCGGCCCAGAGGGGCAGGCAGAACTGGAGCGACTGCTGGACGTGTTCGGCGTGGAGACCTCTGCGTTCACTGCCGACCAGGCGACGGCGGCAGGCGACGCTTGGCGGCGGTTCGGCAAGGGCCGCCATCCCGCCGCTCTCAACATCCTCGACTGCTGTTCGTATGCGCTGGCCCAAGTGGCGAGCGGGCCCTTGCTCGCGGTCGGCAACGGCTTCGCCCGCACCGACATCGAACTAGTGGAACTGTTCGGCTGACGCGGACTCGCGGGAGCCAGGCAATCGCCGCGACAGCTGGGCGGGGTGGCAGCTGCCACCCCGCCCTCATGCTGCCAAATGCCCGGTCCGCAGGACAGTCTCGCCTATTGCCGCGCCATGTGCATGCGCAGCTCGGCCTCGGGGTCGTGGACCAGCTCGCCGCTCACGTCGACAGTCACCTCGTGGAGCGTCCCGGTGAACTTGAACGGGCTCGGGTAGTCGGGCGTGACCGGGGAGCCCGGGTTGGCGCCGCAGGTCAGGGCCCCGGGGTTGAGCATGAACGGCGTCGTCGTCGGCGCATCCGCGTTGGCGACCAGAGACCCGTCGAGGTAGAGCTGCAGCCGTCCGGGAGCACCCTTGCCGTGCGGCAGGTCCGGCTCGCCCGTCGGCTCGAACTCGAAGCGCAGCTCGTGCTTGCCGGCCGGCACGTCGTCCTCCGACGTCACGGAGTAGAGCGCCCTGCCCACCCAGTTGTGCACGTAGTGGAGCTTGCGGTCCTTCATGTACAGCGAGTAGCCGCCCGCCGCACAGCCTTGGCTGAGCAGCACGCCCTCGGCGCCGTCCTCCGGGATCTCGACGCTCGCGGTGATGCTGTGCGGGCGGTTCTGCACGCGCGGCGCCGCGAAGAACGGCACCGACTGCGTCCCGACACGGTACGTGTAGCTCTCCCGGGGCACAGCCACCAGGGGCTTCTCGCCCATCACGCGCGCCAAGCCACTGCCGTCGACCGGCATGACGTCGTACTTGCCGGCCTCGACGTACCAGGTGGCGATGAGCGCGATCAGCTTCTCGCGGTTCTCCTCGGCCACGTTGTGGTTCTCGGCGAAGTCCTCGTCGGTGTGGTAGAGCTCCCAGCCGTGCGCGTCGAGCTCCGCGAGCTTCTCCGACGAAATCGGCTGGCCGAAGCCAACGCCGGCCTCGGTGAACGACGGGCCAGGCCAAGGGCAGACCGCGCGCCAGCCGTCGTGGTAGATGGCGCGGTGGCCGAGCATCTCGAAGTACTGCGTGTGATGCTTGGTCTCGGCCGCGCCGTCGTCGAGCGTGTGCGCAAAGCTCACGCCCTGGATCGGCGCTTGCGCGACGCCCCGGATGGCCGCCGGCGGCTCCAGATCAAGCAGGTCGAGCACGGTCGGCACCATGTCGATGATGTGCGCGTACTGGTTCCTGACTTCGCCCTTGGCCTTGATACCCGCCGGCCAGGAGACGATGAACGGGTCGCAGGCGCCGCCGCGGTAGGTCTCGCGCTTCCAGCGCCGGAAGGGCGTGTTTCCGGCGTTGGTCCAGCCCCAAGGGTAGTGGTTGAAGTGCTTGGGGCCGCCTATCTCGTCGATGACTGCGAGGCTCTCCTCGAGTGGCTCCTGCGCGTTGTTGAAGAACTGCGCCTCGTTGGTCGTCCCGGTGGGGCCGCCCTCGGCGCTGGCGCCGTTGTCGGAGATCACCATCACGATGGTGTTGTCGAGCAGGCCTTGGGCGCGCAGGTAGTCGAGCAGCCGCCCGAGGTGGTGATCGGTGTGGCTGAGGAAGCCGGCGAACACCTCCATCATGCGGCTGTAGAGCCTGCGCGCCTCGGCGGGCAGGGAGTCCCAGTCGGGCACGTCGGGGTCGTGGCGCGAGAGCTCCGTGGCTGCGGAAACGATCCCCAGCTCCTTCTGCCGAGCAAGGGTCTTCTCGCGGTAGGCCTGCCAGCCGTCGTCGAACTGGCCGGCGTACTTGTCGGCCCACTCCTTGGGCACGTGGTGCGGCGCGTGAGTCGCGCCGAAGCAGAGGTGCAGGTAGAAGGGCTTGTCGGGATCGATCTGCCGCGCGTCGGCGATGAACTCGATCGACTTGTCGATGAGGTCGGGGGTGAGGTGGTAGCCGTCCTCCGGCGTCGCCGGCGGCTCGACCTGATGGTTGTCGTAGACGAGGTCGGGATACCACTGGCTGGTGTCGCCGCCGAGGAAGCCGTAGAACCGCTCGAAACCGCGGGCCAATGGCCAACGGTCGTAGGGCCCCGCGGCGGTCTCCTGATTGCTCGGCGTCAGGTGCCACTTGCCGACCATGTAGGTGTTGTAGCCGTGCTCCAGGAGCATCTCGGAGAGCATGCCGTTCTCGAACGGCATGATGCCATTGTAGCCGGGGTAGCCGGTGGCGAACTCGGTGATGCAGGCCATGCCGTTGCTGTGGTGGTTGCGCCCGGTGACGACGCAGGCGCGGCTCGGTGAGCAGAGCGCCGTCGTGTGCATGTTGTTGAAGCGCAGACCGTCTGCGGCGAGGGCATCGAAGTTCGGCGTCTCGATGGGACTGCCGTAGCAGCCCAGCTGGCCGAAGCCCGTGTCGTCGAGGACGACGAAGAGCACGTTGGGAGTGCCCTTCACGGCGCGTACCGGCGCCGGCCACGCCTCGCTCGACTCGTCGGTGGTGCGACCTATCACCCCCGGGAAGGCTGTACCTTCTGGATACTCGATCAGCGCCACCATGACCTCCGATGTTCAAGCGAATCCGGCCGCGCGCACTTGGCGAGCGCACGGTAGGCCGTCTGCGCCTCGGGCTCTCGCCCGAGGCGTCACCCAATGGTAACCCACTCCCTGGCGATGCGCACGTATTCGTCCTCCGGGCGCCTCGTCCCCGCAATGGGCTGTGATACAGTCCGTGACCGTGAGGTCACTCTACCTCCCGCATGCCGACCGCACGCGAGGGAAGCAGGAGAGACGATGAGCGTGGCGCCGCCGACTGGCGAACTCAGAGGGCCCGAAGCTGCGGGCGCGCATCCCGCCTCAAGCAGCGCGTCCACGGCCGCGGCGATCCCGGCCAAGCGGCCACTGCTCCAAGCGGGCCGCCCAACACTCCTGCCGCGTCACTTCGCGTGGCGGCTGCTCCTGCTGCGCTTCCTCGTGAACGCCGTGAGCCTTGCCCTCACCGCCATCATCGTGCCGCACATCTTCTTCGCCGGCAACTACCGCATCCTCACGTGGCTCCTGGTCAGCGCCGCCTTCGGGCTCCTCAACGCCTTCATCAAACCGCTCGTCCAAGTGGTCATGCTGCCCTTCATGTTCGTCTCATACGGCCTGGTGGTCGTCCTTATCAACGCCATCATGCTGTGGATCCTGGACGTCATCTTCCCGACGCGGTTCATCGTCGATCATCTTCTCTGGGCGCTGCTCGGCGGCATCGTGTTCGGCCTGCTCTCGGGCTTCCTCGAGAACCTGCTCGGCCTGACGCCCCCGATCTTCGAGGGCAAGCCGGAGGCTCTTGTGGAGGAGATTCAGCGGCACAAGCGCGGACTCGTCGAGACCCAGCTCATGGCGGCCACCGCGGCGCCGGAGACGCCGGAGATCGCAGCAACTGGGCCACTTCCCGACGCAGCGGAGGGAGGCGAATCCGCAGTCACCGAGGTCCACGGGCCGGGCTCGACAACGGGCTCCACCAAGGCGGTCGAGCCATGAGACGCACGTCGGTCGACGTCTTTCGGGAACACCTGCGCATGCAGCAGGTCTACAACGTCCTGCTGCGCTACGGATATGACGCGACCCTGAATCAATCTGAGTTGCTGGGGCGCGCTCGTCACTCGATGCAGTCCTGGGTGTGGGGCCTTCCCAAGGGATGGGAGCGACCGAGCACCGCCGTCACGCTCCGTCTCATGCTCGAGGAGCTCGGACCCACCTACGTGAAGGTCGGCCAGATCGTCTCGAGCCAGGCCTCTGTCCTTCCGGTCGAATGGACGAGGGAACTCGAGAAGCTGCAGAGCGATGTCCCGCCGTTTCCCGGCGACCAGGTCCGCGAGCGCATCATAGAGGAGCTCGGCGCCCCGCCCGAGGAGATCTACGCGTCGTTCGAACCGCAGCCCTTCGCCGCCGCCTCGACGGCGCAGGTGCACCGCGCGACGCTCGACGACGGCACGGCGGTCGCCGTCAAGATCCAGCGTCCCAACATCGAGCGGATGATCCGCGCCGACATCGGCATCATGGGGAATGCGGCGCGCGTCGCCTCGCGCCGCTCGGCATCGGTGCGCGCCATGGGCATCGGCGGCATGGTCGAGCAGTTCGGGACAGGCGTCCTTGATGAGCTCGATTACCGCGGCGAGGCGTACAACGCGCTGCGCCTGGCCGAGAACATGAAGGACCTGCCCGGCGTGCACGTCCCCACTGTCTACACGGAGTTCTCGACGTCGAAGGTGATCACGCAGGAGTTCATCCGCGGCGTCAAGATCAGCGACGTCGAGGCCCTCGACCGAGCAGGCCTCGACCGCGAGGAGCTGGCGCGCAACGCCCTGCGCGCGCTCATCAAGCAGCTGACCATCGACGGTTTCTTCCACGCGGATCCGCACCCGGGCAACATCCTCGTCAGCCTCGACACCGGCACCATCACGTTCATCGATCTCGGCATGCTGGGCGAACTGGACCTGCGGCAACGGCTGCGCATCGGGCAGCTCATGCTGGCCATGCAGCAGCACAACGTGGAGGGCATGGCCCGCGTGCTCTATGGGCTGAGCACGCCCTTCGCCGGCGCCGTCGACACCAAAGCTTACTACCGGGATTTCAACCGCCGGATCGGACGCTACATGTCCGGCCAGGAAGCCTCGTTCGGGCAGATCGCCAATGAGGGGTTCGACCTGCTGCGCACCCACGGGCTGCGCCTGGATCCCAACCTGACCCTGGCCGTGAAGGCGCTCGTGCAGACCGAGAGCGTCGCCGACGCGCTCTCCGCCGGCGACAGCCTCATCTCAGAGGGCGTCCCGATGCTGCGGGAGATGGCGCTGGAGGCGATCACCGGCGACGCGATCGTCGGGGAGGCGAAGAAGCACCTCATGACGCTGGCCGGCGACGTCATCGAGCGCGTTCCGACCTTCACCGACGCGACCGCCAAGTGGCTCGACCAGTACCAGAAGGGACGCTTCGAGGTGACGATCGACACCTCGGAGCTCGCGAAGGAAGTCGACAAGCTCTCACGCCTCGGCAGGCAGGTCGTGATCGCCATCATGCTGGTCGGCATGCTCATCGGATCGGCCATCGCCGCCTATGGCATCGCCGCTATCGAGCTTACCGGCGGCGTGTGGGACCTGATGGCGCGCATCGCCCCGCTGGGCTTCGTCGTCTCGCTGATCCTGACGTTCCTGATCGTGATCCGGCTGGCGTGGCGCTGGCTGCGTCACAAGACCGCCGACGAAGACTGATACGAGACTGGCTTCGCCGACGCCGCGTCGATCGACGCAAGCTGCTTCGCTCTGACCTACCGCTGCGTCTTGAGCTGCGCCAGCGTCTTGCCCAGCAACTTGATCTGGCGGCCGAACTCCTCGAGATCGCCGGTGCGCAGCGCCTCCTGAGCAGCCGCGTACTGTGTGTTGGCCTGCGCCGCCAGGCGCGCGAACTCGCGACTGACCGTGGCGCCGCCGGAAGCCGAAGGCTTCAATGGCGGCGCCACGCCCCCGAAGATCTGGGAGAGCGCGTTGGCCAGCGTCGGCGCCATGACGACGTTCTGCTGCTGCCCTGTGGGCAAGTCGGGCGTCGCCGACGGCGAGCGATAGAAGACGATCACGCGCTGGACCTGCGGCAGCCTCGTGCTCTCCGATTCCAGGTAGAGCGGCTGGACATAGAGCAGCGCATCCTCGATGGGCACCACGATCAGGTTGCCGAAGATGACCCGCGAACCGGCCTGGCCCCACAGCGTGCGCTGCGCCGAGATGACCGGGTCCTGGTTCACGGCCGCCTCGACCTGCGCCGGTCCGTACACGCTCAGGTTGGCGGGGAACTGGAAGCTCACAGCCTTGCCGTAGTTGGGCCGGTCGGACTCCGCCGCGAGCCAGCCGATCATGTTGCTGCGTTCGTTCGGCGTGAACGGCAGGATGAGCACGAACTCCTCGCGAAGCTGGCCGGGCAGGCGCATGATCATGTAGTAGGGGCTCATCTGGCCGGCACCCGTGATCGACACGTTCGTCGGGATCTGCCACTGGTCGCCCTTGTTGTAGAGGACGCCGGGGTCGGTCACGTGGTAGGTCGCGAACATCTCGGCCTGGACGGCGAAGCGATCCTGAGGGTAGCGCACGTGCTGGCGCAGCGTCTCGTCCATGGCGTCGGCCGGCTGCAGCATGCCTGGGAACATCTTCTCGTACGCGCGGATGATCGGGTCGCTCGTATCGAATACGTAGAAGCTCATGCCCCCGTTGTAGGCGTCGATGACGACCTTGACTGAGTTGCGGATGTAGTTGAGGCCGCCGAGCGGCTCCGAGTAGGGGATGCGACTGCTGGTCGTGTAGGCGTCGACGATCCAGAACAGACGTCCGTGCGCGATGACCATGTAGGGGCTTCGGTCGTAGACCAGGAACGGCGCAGCCCTGGCGACGCGCTCCTCGATATCGTTCAAGATGATGCTGCGGCTGCCGCTCTTGATGACGGTCGTGGTGAGGAACTTGAGCGTGCCGAAGCGCACGCAGAAAGCGAGCCGGTTGAAGAAGGAGTCGATGGGGATGCCACCGTCACCCTCGTAGTTGCGGTAGACGTCGCCGCCCTCCCCCGGGTAGTCGAACTCGGGGTTCGTGGTCTTGACGAGGAGGTAGTCCGTGCCCATCAGACCGTAGTAGATGCGCGGCTGCTTCACTTCCAGGATGGCCGCGTCGGAGGTCACGGGCACGTCCTGCACGAGGAAGTCGGGCGAACCGTCCGAGGCCACCTGGTTCACGGCGGAGACCGTGACTCCGAAACCATGTGTGTAGGTGATGTGCTGGTTGACCCACGTCTGTGCTTGCGCCGGCAACCCATCGACGTTCAGCTCGCGCGGGGACAGCATCGTCTGGCGATCGTCGCCGTTCACGCGGTAGCGGTCCACGCTCACGGTCGTGAAGTTGTAGTAGGGGCGCAACTGCTGCAGCTGTTTGTAGCTGCGCTGCAGCGCCTCGGGATCCCAGAGGCGGATGTTCCCGACGGTGCCGCTGTTGGCGGCCAGCTTGGCCGAACTCAGGTCTCCCTTCAGGGCGAAGGGGGCCTCGCTGATCGAGGTGAGGTCGTAGGCGGAACGTGTCGCCTTGAGGTTCTCGGCGACATAAGGCAGCTCCTTCTCGAGCTGATTGGGACTGACGATCAGGGCCTGATAGGCAGCCGGCACGATGCCGAGGAAGAGGATGGATGCGACGATCCATGACCCCACGGCGATGAGCAGCCACCGCGCGTTTCGCCGACGCGCGGCGTTGTAGATCAGCGCGGCGCCGAGGCACAAGGCCAAGACCATGAGGACGCGGATGATGGGCAGCCGTACGTGGACATCCGTGTAGCCGGCGCCGAAGGCGGCGCCGGAGTTCGACAGCAGCAGATTCCAGGCCTTCAGCAGATAGCCCAGCCCGGCGAGCACGAAGAGCGCTCCGAGCAACGCGGAGAGATGCGCGACGGCGGATCGCTCCAGATGGATGCCGCTGATGCGCCGGATGTGACGGACGGCCTCGACGGAGAGGGGTGGGGTGCCTTCCTGCTCATCCGGCGCCTGCGGGACTGCGTCCTCGCGCATCTGCAGCTCGATGCTGCCCATCAGAAAGTGCACGAGGACCGCCGCGACCAGCGCCACGAAGAGCGTCGAGAAGAGGAAGCTGTACACGTACTGCCACGCCGGGACGGTGAACACGTAGAAGCCTAGATCGTGATGGAACACCGGATCCTGGGCGGCGAAGGGCGTGGCGTACAGGGCTCGCGCAAACGTCAGCCATGCACCCGCCGCGCCGAAACCCACGGCGATGGCGACCAGAGAGGTGAGCACGAGAGCCAAGCGCCGCACCCAGTGCGCGATGTCCGCGCGCACGTACTCGAGATCGGCGATGCCCTCGAAGACCTGGTGTTTCGGGGCACAGCGACGGGCGATCTCGACGTTGCCGTAGATGAGCGCGAAGAACACAGCCCCAAAGACCGGGCCAAGCACCAGACCGAACCCGGCCCTCCGCCAGAAGACCTCGCGCAAGTCCACTTCGCCGAACCACAGCCAGTCGACGTAGAGCCGCATGAACGTCCGCACCGCGACGATGGCCACGATGACGATGGCCGCGGCGATGACAAGGCGATAGACGGCGCGACGGCGCCGGCGACGCTGGTCCACCCAGGACGCGGCGTCGCCCTCACTCTTTCGTCTGAAGCGGCTGCGTAACGACATGCGCCATTATGTTCATGATGTGGCCTCTGTGGCCACTTGCGACGGCGCGCACGCTCCCCCTGCCGCCGACGCCGCCTCGTCTCGTGGCGACCGCGATGGTAGCATCCGGGCGTGAGCGAAACAGCAGAGACACACACGGACGGATCAGAGCGGGCGGAGGCCGCCGAAACGCCCCCGGCGCGGCGCCGGCCAGGCGCGGACGTGCTTCGCGAGCTGAAGCGCGTGGATGCGGCCGTCTACTGCGCCGTCGAGCGCACGCGCACGCCCATCCTTGACGCCCCGCTCCGCCGCATCTCGCGGTTCGCCGACCACTCCAAGCTCTGGTTCGTGCTTGCTGCGGCGCTCTTCGCCTTCGGCGGCCGGTCGGGGCGCCGAGCGGCCCTCACCGGCGTGGCCGCCATCGGCCTCAACTCCGCCCTCGCGAACCAGCCCTTGAAGGCCCTCAGCCGCCGCGCCCGGCCTGTGCGCGGCACCGTGGATGTCTCCACCGCGCGACACGTGCACATGCCCACGTCGACCTCGTTCCCCTCCGGCCACTCCGCCGCCGGCTTCGCGTTCGCCGGCGCCGTCGCCGGCTTCAGGCCGGGACTCGGCCTGCCGCTCCGCGGTCTCGCCGCGGTCGTGGCCTACTCACGAGTCCACACCGGAGTGCACTTTCCCGGCGACGTGGTCGTCGGGGCTCTGCTCGGCATCGCGGTCGGCGAAGGCACCGCCTTGGCGGCGCGAACCTCCCTGCGCAAGCACGCCTCCTACGCGGCGGGCACGCCCGCCTGACGCCTCAAGTCGGGTCGGCGCCGGCCACCGATACGCGCAGCATCTGCCCCGTCTGCACGCCTGTGCGCACCACCATCGGCGTCCGCAGAGCGTCCATCGAGAAGAGCATCCACGGTCCGATGAGCGGCTTCTCGCCGACCTTCTTGTCCATGTCGGCGAGGACCTCGAGCTGCCAGACCCCTTCGATGACCATGGTCAGCGGCATCCCGCGGCGCACGTCGACGCGGACCTCGAAGACCTTGCGCACCTCGTCGTAATCGCGCCAAGGGAAGAGATCGGCGAAGCTGACCGCCGTGCCTGCGGCGGCGTCGATCTTCGCCTCCAGCACGATCGCCGCGATCTCCGGCGTCATGCCCCACCTCCCCGCGCGCCCGTCGCCTCCTTGAGCTTGCCCGTCGCCGCGATCATCTCGGCGACGTCGTCCATGGCCAGCGCCGACAACACTTCGCGGGTCTGCAGGCTCGTCGCCTTGTCCCAGCCGTGCAACTCGTAGAACCGATCGAGCATCTTGTCCCACTCCGCTCTGTCGCAGGCACGCCCCGCGTACGGACCCTGCGTGATGGGCTCGTCGAAGAAGCGCGGCGGCGGGTAGTTCGCGGCCCTCTCCCAGTCAGTGTGGATGGTGTTGAAAGCCTTCTCGAGGTTGTAGCCGCGCTGTCCGCGCCAGAGCAGTTCCTCCGCCGTGACCTCGACGCCCATCGCGGCGCTCAACTCCTCGGCCAGGTCCGCGTTCTCGACGGCGTACGCGGCCAGATACGATGAGGTGTAGTTGCAGACGCCCAGGGCGTCCTCGACCTGCTTGGTGCGCAGCATCCAGAACACGGCCTCGGGGATGGCGGGGTCGTAGCCGTAGTCGTCCCAGACCTGGTCGTGCGGGCCGGTGGTGAAGGCCGGGTACACGGCGCCGCGCAGATGCCGGCCCGCCACCGGGGACGTGGCCACGCCAAGCCCCCACCCGGGGGCGACGCGGAAGGGGTCGAGCGTGTCCTGGCCCATCAGCGAGGTGGCGAACTTCTCCGAGCCGTGGCCCAGCTTCGCGGCGGCCGCCACGACGCCGTCGGCGAGGAAGTCGCCGAAGCCGTCGCGATAGGCGATCTTCTTGATGAGCTCGACGACGACGTCGCCGTCGCCCCACTCGAGCGCCAGCCCGTCCGTGTCCGCCTTGGTCAGCAGGCCCTTCTCGTAGGCTTCGAAGGCCCAGGCGATCGGCACGTGCGTGTTGTCGCCGTCGAGGCCCAGATCGTTGCAGAGCAGGTCGCCGGCCAGCGAAGCCTCAGGATCGGTCACGTCTGTCTTCTGCGACCAGAGCACGGCATTGCACCAGTACCCCTGAGCATGCATGCCGGCGTACTTGCCGGAATCGATCTTCATGTAGGGCATGCAGCTGATCGGACAGGAGATGCAGCCGAAGATCTTCTGCATGTGCGAGGGCACGCCGGCGCGCCGGCCGCACAACTCCTCGCGTTTCTCCGGCGGCCACCACTCCTCTTGCGCGTTGCGCACCGTGGCGAAGCCGTCGGGGTACTCCTTGGTGTGCTCCGCCAGGTAGCACTGCACGACGAGACCTTCGTTGCGCATCGCGTTGGAGTACGGCGACGCGTCGATCTTCCTGCGGGCGACGTCGACTGCCGCCATGAAGCGCTCGGGATCGGCCAGTTCGACGACCCCATCGCCGTCGACGACGATCGCCTTGAGGTTCTTGTCGCCCATCACGCAGCCTACGCCGGAGCCTCCGGCCACCTTGCCGCCGGTGTTGACGATGCAGGCGCCCTTGACCTTGTGCTCGCCGGCCGGGCCGATGGCCGCGACGGCGAGCGTCCGCGAGCTCAGCTCGCTGCGCAGCGCCAACTCCGTCTCAGAGATCGTCTTGCCCCAGAGGAACGCGGCGTCGCGCAACTCGGCACGGCCGCCGTGGACCCAGAGATAGGTCGGAGCGGCGGCCTTGCCCTTGATGACGATGTGGTCGAACCCCGCGAACTTGAGCATGGGCCCGAAGTTGCCGCCCATGTTGGCCGAGCCCTTGCCACCACTGAAGACGTTGATGGTGTCGACGGACGTGCGGCACGCCGAAGGGACCAGCGTGCCGCTCAGGGCACCGGCACCGAAGATGAGCGGCGCACCGGGGTCTGACCAGCGTGTGCCCCGCGGCGTCTCGCTGAGCAGCAACCAGCTGTTGAGCATCTGTCCGCCGATCCAGCGCTTGGCGAACTGCTCAGTCCTGTCGCTGGTGATCGTCCCAGTGGACAGGTCGACCCGCAGGATCCGGCCGGTGATGGCGCCCTGGATATCGCCGAGCATCTCGTCGCTGAAGGTCATCGCGCCTCTTCCCCGCCGGGCGCCCCGGCCGGCGACGCAGCGATCGTCAGCACTCCGTACGCGCAGTACTTGGCGCAGAGGTGCTCATCCTCGCCCACGCAATCGTCGCAGGTCGAGTCGATGGACCACTGGACGATGCCGTTCTGGTTGTTGCGCGTGACCGAGATGCTGGAGAAGGCGGGAGAGAACGCCCTGCGGTGGTGGTACGAGCAGGCCAGCATGCAGCATTGGCAGGCGCGACACTGCTCGATGTGCAGGACCTTCGCGTCGTACGTCGGCTGCCTCACGTCCGCGAACGGCGAGAGATGTTCCTTCTCAGCGAACGGTGACACCGACGACCGCTCCTCTGGCGCAGTGGATGCCGCCGCAGACAGGACCGTGCACATGCGTGCGCGTGGCGCGGAGAGGGGAACTCGGGTGGTCCTGTGACGAGCAAACCGACACGTCGCACCTCGCCGAGAGAAGGGCCGTGGCCCGTACGCTCAAAGGGGGCGCGAAGAAGACACCCCGTAAGCGCAGTCTAACCGAACCGCAACGGAATGCCAGGGAGGCGGCGCCGTTGGCGCCGCCGAAGACCGGCAGACGACGATCAGAGAGCGGCGGGCGGCGCGGGCGACGTCGCCGGCCGCCCGCGCTCCTCCGCCGCAGTCAGATCTTGCGCTTGATGGGGACGAACGACGTCATCACCGTCTCCACGTCGCGCGCGCCGCAGGCGGGACAAACAGCCTTCTCCTCGCGCTCGTCAAAACGGCTCAGGATCTCGAACTCAGTGCCACAACTGTTGCACTTGTACGGGTAGGTGGGCATGCAGGACCTCCTCTCGGACTGCGCTGGACCGTGCCCGGAGCCTATTGTTGGCCCGATCAGGTCGCGATTCAACCGGGAGGCGGCCGTCGCGCGGAGAGCGGCGCAGGCGTCACAGCCTCGCCGCCCCTGCGCCGTCCGTCGCTGGTACTAGCTCGGCCGCGGCGAGATGAAGGCCGCTGTCAGGATGGCCTCCAGCTTGCTGCTGCCACAGTGAGGGCACACCGCCTTCGCGTCGCGCTCGTCCATATGGCACTCGATCTCGAAGTCCTCGTCACACTCGAGGCAGCGGAACTCGTACACCGGCATGGCATCCTCCCCCCGTCGAATTCTGGATCGTACCCAGTCTCACTCTTCCGCCGTCCAGGCGGACTGGAACCTGGCAGGCGTTGCGCGGCGCGCGTCGAACCTGTATGCTAGCGACATTGTACCAGTTGTCACAAGCACTTCAGGAGGATCAAGATGGCGCAGAACGCGGGTCGAGGCCAGGAGCGTACGACCTGGGGACAGTGTGGTGAGGCTCTCGCCCGCCTGCAGGATTCATTGTTCCTGGATCGTGACTACTGGGTGCTCGGAAACATGGAGCAGCGCTCCCAACGGAGTACCTGGGACGCGCGTCGCCGTAACGGTCGCTGACTGAGGGTTGGCTGACCAGAGCGGAACCGGGCGCGTCCTGCAGTCGATGACCTCAGGTCGGCAGCGCTTCAGCCAACGACGCGTGGCGCGCAGCGCTGTCGGCGTGGTGCTGCTGGGCATCGGTCTCATCGGCCTTCTGGTGCCGATCCTCCCGGGATGGTTGCTCATCTTCGTCGGCTTGGCCCTCCTGGGGGTCAAGCTCCCCTTCGTGGAGCGCCTGAGACAACGCGCTCGCGAGACATCTCGGGCAAAGCCGAACGCGTAGCGGCGCGTCGTCCGTGCCCGGCAGCCGCCCGGGCTACGCCTCTTCTCCCAGCTCGTCTCTCGCCACGGCGACACCGTGCGCGCCGGCAGCGACGACGTCGCGGCGCGCCCGCTCCCGCAACTGGTCGCTGACCGGAACGACGATCTCCAGCCCCGCCGCCGCAGCGGCAACGAAGACGACCTCACGAACCGGCTCTCCGGTGGCCGCCTCGACCGCCAGAGCGTAGGCGGCCCCCTGCGGCGCGTAACGGGCGCGGAGCGTCGCGGCATCCGTCGTGCGGTCTGTCTTGTAGTCCACGACGACCCAAGCCTCGCCGTCGCGATACAGCAGATCGACGGCCCCGTTCATGATGGTGTCGCCCACGAGCGCGCCGACGACAAGCTCGCGATACACATCGGCGCTGCGCGCGGCCGCCCGCACTGGCGTTGCGTGCCAGCAGACGGCGGCAAGCTCCGCCACTCGGCCGGCGAGATCCGGGTGGCCGAACTCGGCGGCGGCGTGCTCGGCCAACGGGTCGAGTGAGGCCGCATCGTTGAGGTCGCAGAATTCCATGACCCGATGGACGGCGGCGCCCAGAGCGAGCGCCCGGGCACGGCCGGGCGGCGCCCCAGCGCCGCCGACGCGCACTGCATCGTCCACCTGTTCGAGAGCACTCGGACTCGTCGCCTGAGCAGGGCGAGCCGCGCGCGCGAGCAGCTCCTCCCTGGCGCGCATCCACGCCGTGCGCGCCGCCAGCAGCGCCGGCACATCGGGCTGCGCGGCTCGTCCCTGCCTCGCCGGCGGCGCCTCCGGGACGAGCACAAGGAGACCTTCCCGCTCATGGCGTTCGCTCACGGATCCCGGCGCCGGCAGCAGCTGGTGCAGCGGTCCGAGCAACGCCGCCGTCGCCTCGCCCTTCGCGTTCTCCAGGCGCCCGAAGCAACTCACCACAAGCCGGTCGCGGGCGCGTGTCAGGGCCACGTAGAGAAGACGCCGCGCCTCGCTCTGCGCCATACCCTTCTCATACTCGATCAGCTCCTCGTAGGCGCGTGGGATCAGATCGCGAGTCGCGCCGGGAAGGTCAGCCTTGAGCTTCACCACGACCCTCCGCCGGCGCCGATCCACGATGGGCTCCACCGGCCCTCCGTGGCCGCCGGAGCCCGCCATGGCGGCGCCTGCCAGCACAACGATCGGCCACTCCAGACCTTTGGCGCCGTGGATGGTCAGCAGGTGCACCACGTCGGCCTCGTCGTCGACCTGCGACTCTCGCTCGCCGGCGGCGTCCCCGGCCTCGGCGGCCCACGCCAGAAACGCGCCGAGGCCGCCGCCGCCGGCGCCCGTGAACGCCCTCGCCCGCTCGATGAGCTTCTCGAGGTTGGCAAGGGCCTGACCGGCGGCGCCCGTGGCCGCCTGGAGTTCCTCGGCGCGCGTGGCGCGCAGCAGCTCTTCGATGAGCTCGTGGGTCTCGCACACGCGGCGACGCTCGTGCAGGCCCCGCAGTACTCCGAGCGCCGCGGCCACCGCGGCCTGCCCTTCCGGCTGCGTCTCGACGCCTCGCTCGAACCGTCCGCCCGCGGCCCAGAAGAGGAACAAGTCGTCGTCGCTGAATCCGAAGAGCGATGAGTGTAACGCCCCGTAGACGGCAGGCCCGTCGCTCGGATCGTCGATCGCACGCAGACACAGGAGCACGTCGGTCACCTCGCGCCGCTGAAAGTAGGTCTTGCCGCCCTCTACCCGGTAGGGGACGCCCGCCTCGCGCAGCGTCTGCTCGTAGGTCTCGAGCCCGGTGGTCGCGCGCACGAGGAGGGCGACGTCGCCCCAACGCGCGGAGCGCGTGACCTCCTCGCCAGGCGTCGAGAGCGCGCGATCGCAGACCGTCCACTCCCCGCGATCGCCCCCGCAGATCTCCAGAAGCAGTCCGGCCAGAGCGCGCGCCTCGTCCCGCCGCGCGGCGTCGCTCTCTCCGGCCTGCCGCCCGTACTCCCGCCCGAGCAACACCGCCACCCGCGCCCCTGGGGCCGACGGCCGGTACGCCTCCACCCACTGGTAGCCCGGTTGACGCCCCACTTCCTGCTCGGTGTCGAAGATGTCGCCGAAGACGTTGTTGACCCACCCCACCAGCGCCGGCGTGGCGCGGAAGTTCTGCGCGATGGCGAGGACCTCACCCTGCTTCTGCGGCTGTGACCTCACCAGTTCCTTGACCTCGTCGTAGAGAGAGATGTCGGCGCGGCGGAAGCGGTAGATCGACTGCTTGGGATCGCCGACGACGAAGAGCTTGCCGGGCGCGAGGACGACGTCGCGCCAGTCGCGCGCAATGGGCTCGCGCTCGCAGAGGAACACCACGGATTCGGCCTGCAGCGGATCGGTGTCCTGGAACTCGTCCACGAGGAGATAGCCGAAGCGCTCCTGCAGCGAGCGGCGCGCCGCGAGGTCGCGCACGAGCAGGTCGCGCAGTTGCCCGAGGAGATCGGTGAAGTCCAGCAGGCCGAGTTCGAGCTGCACGCCCCCCGCCCAGCGGGCGAAGGCGTCGGCGACGGCGATGGCGAGGCCGGTGACGTGCAAGGCGTACTCATCGCGCAGTGCGACGATGCCCTCAGCCACGCATCCATAGCAGGCCAGCAGCTCGTCCTTGCCCCCGAGGGCCTCGTCCCAGTTGCCCTTTCTGCCGCCGGGACCGGTGGTCCCGGTCTTCACCTGCGCGGCGAGGAGAGCGGTGGCGAGCTGATCCAGGTCGCAGGTCTCCTCCCCGGCAAGCGTGGCGCACTGGTCGAGAGCCGTGACCAGGTCCATGGCGACCTTGAACCCGTTGTCGGAGCGATCGGTGCACGCGTTCACGCAGTGCTCGCGCAGGCGATCGAGCGGACCCAGGAGCTGGAGCAGGCCCCCGCTGAGGTCAGGCGGGGGCGGAGGCTCTGGCGCGAGGTCCAAGTCGTAGCGCTCCCCGAAGAGGCCCTTGGCGCCCATCGCCAGTTCGCGCACGACGTCGAGACGTATGCCCGCCCAGAGGAGCCTCTTGAGCCAGCCGCGGGGACGCTCGTGCCCGGGGCCACCGGCGGCCAGCTCCGTGAGCCATTCCTCCCACAGGCGGGCGCGCTCGATCTCGCTGCCAAGCTGGTCGAGCTGCTCGAAGGCGGGGTCGATCCCGGCCTCCACGGGGAACTCGCGCAGCAGGCGCCCCGCGAAGCTGTGGATCGTGCTGATCGGCGCGTCATCGAGGGCGTCGAGGGCCGCGGCGATGATGGGCGCCTCGGCGGCGCCCTGCGGCGCCGCCCCGGCCAGTTGCTCGAAGCGCTCGCGCACGCGCTGGCGCAACTCCCCCGCGGCCTTCTCGGTGAACGTGATGGCCGCGACCCTGCGCACGTCCTGGGTGCCATGGTCCGCGTCCAGGACGCAGGCCACGTAGCGGTCCACGAGCACCTTGGTCTTGCCGGTACCCGCGCTCGCCTCGAGAAGGAAGGTCGTGTTGAGGTCGCGCGTGACCCGTTCACGGACCTCATGGTCGCAGGGCGGGCGCTCAGTCCTCATCATGTGCGCCCGCCTCGTCTGCCTTGAAGGCCGCGCCTTGGTCCGGACGGCTTTGCAGAGCCACGAGCGGCGCCAGCATCTCGTGACGGCGCTTGCGCGCTCGTGTCCACGCCGTGGCGCCGCAGGCGTACCGCACGTCGCAGTGGTCGCAACTGCCCCCCGTGGAACGCGCGAAGACACCCGCCTCGACAAGCCTCACAACGCCCGCGACGAGGATCCTCAGACGCTCCTCCGCCTCCTCGCGGGACGAGGTGAGAGGCACGTCGCAGAAGGCGCCGCGGCGCGTGACCATGCGATACAGACACGTCACGGTTGCGGCGTCCCCATCTGAGACGAGGTCGCCCGCGTGGCGCACCGCCAAGCCGTACACGGGCAGCTGCACGCTCAGCCCGTCCTTGACGCGCTGCTTCTCGGTCTCGCCCTTGCCGCTCTTGTAATCGACGACCCGGGCGCCGTCATCCGTGAGGTCCACGCGGTCGACGCGGCCGACGAAGCGCACCTCGCGCCCGCCGGGCAGGGCGATCGCGACAGGTCGGCCCGCGGCCTTGCCGAAGCTCCACTCCACACACGCCGGACGACCGCCTTCACCGCGGAACACTGGGTCCAGGCGCACCGCTTCCTGCAGGTCCTCAAGAAGGGCGCCACGGCGCGCCTCCCACGACAGCGCAGCGCCGGTCACTCCGCGGCTCTCGGCCGCGGCGCAGAAGGCCGCGTGAGCCCCCTCGACCGCAGTCAGCGCGTCCGCGAGCCCCAGGTCGCCTGAGATGACCTCCCCGTACGCCCGTTGCAGGATCCGGTGGACCAGGATGCCGAACTCGAGGGGGGCGATCTCCAGGCTATCCTCGGGCTCCTCCGGAGCGAACAACCCCAGCACGTCGCGCAGCAGATACCTGAAGGGGCAGGAGATGTAGCGCTCCAGACGCGTGGGGGGTACCTCGACGCCAAACGGGTCGAGCGCCGCGAGCGCCTCGCAGGCGGCCGCGCCGAACAAGCCGTCCCAGGCCCCTGGCGTCTCCTCCCGCCAGGCGTTCCACGCCGCGAGGCGGCGATCGACAGCTTGCGGATCGGCGACCACGGCGCCGAGGTACCCCGCAGCCGCGCTCGCGCTCGTCGCACTCAAGGCGGTCAGGACCGCGACATCACGCTCCTGCGGCGCGGTCCAGACGGCGCCTGGATCGTCGGCGTCGCGGCTCCCGCCGGACACGCGCCGCCATACCCCATGGAGCGGCGCGCCACTGAGAAACTCGTCGAGACCGACCGGCCGGCCGGCCGCACTGGACGCAAGGCGCAGCAGCAGCCGGGACGGCAGCCGGGGGCGCCCCGTCGCCGCGTCGCTCCGCGGCGCGAGCAGCGCCAGCCGCTCTCGCGCCGCTTCGCAGGCGATCGCGAACAGCAGGAGCGACTCCGCGTCACGCATCTCCGCCAGCGGCAGGCGTATGCCCTGCGTCTCTGAGAGACGACGCCGCTGACCATCTCCGAAGATCGGGTCGGGACGCCCGCGCGACGGAAAACCTCCCTCGGCCATGCCGGTGAAGACGATCGTGTGGAAGCGCAGGCCACGCAGCTCAAGCGGCGTCAGGACGGCGACACCATCGCGACCGACGCGGCCGGAAGACACTCGAGCCGCGGCCAGTTGCTCGCGCAGCGCCGCCGCCATCTCGGCGACGCCCACCTCCTCCCTCACCACGTCGAGCGACCACAGGCGGCCGGCGGCGTCGCCGACCCCCTTGGCGATCTCCGCGGCAAACGCCGTCTCGGCCGCGGCCGCGAGCGACTCCGCCCAGAGGCCCCATCCGGCGTGCTCCGGAAGCCCTGCGCACGCCCTCTCGAGGGCGACGACCGCCGCCTCCAGGCCACGGGCCGCAGCCAGCCGCCGTCGCGCGTGCTCCAGCCTCTCGCCCCCCTCCGCGTCCTCCAGCTCCGCCTGGTCGCCGGCCATGGTGAGCTCCGTCAGCCGCTGCTCCAGCCCTCTCCGGCGACGGCGCATGCGCTCGGTCCACTGGCCGAGGCCTGACACCACTCCCGCCATGCGGGCCTCGTCGGCCCACAACGCCGACCCCGAAAGAGGCGCGGACTCCGCGGCGCCCGGCGGCACGGCGATGGTGAAGAGATCGAGTACGGCGCGGCGCGAGAACGGCTTGCCCGCAGTGGGCGCCAGGCAGTCGAGCAAACGCTGAAGGACACGCACCCCCGGCGACCGGTCTGGCCGGCGGCAGGCAACCGGCAGACCGGCGCTCTCAAGCCCCGCGGCGAACCGCTCGACGTCGTCGGCGTGCGGCACCACGATAGCGCAGTCCCAGGACGGGACCTCGGAGCCGAGGCACGAGACGGCGGTCAGCACTTCCCGCGCCGCCTCCCGCACCTCGCTGTGACCGTCGGAGACCGAGACGACCGCGAGACTGCCGTCGCCGTCGATTCTGAGGGCGCCGGCAGTACCGCCGCTCCCGGGCGCAAGGACGGCGGCCACCCGGTCGAGGTCGGAGGCCGCCTCCGGCGGCGCCAGCCTCTCCTCCGTCAACCCCGCCGCACGCGCCGCCTGCAGGACCGGGGCATCCTGGTCGCCTCCGGCCCGAGGCCATGGCACGAAGAGATCTGTGCCCGCCAGCAACAGGGCGCCGACAAGAGACTCCTGAGCCTCGTTCAGATCGGAGATGCCGTAGAGGATGGTCTTCGCGACGGCGTTCGCCCTCGACGCGGCGCCGGTGAGAGCCGCGACGGCGGCGGCGTGGACACCGGCATCGTCAACGCATCCCAACCGTTCCAGCTCTGCCCAGTAGGCGGCATAGAGCGCCTCGAGATCTGCGGCCTTGTCGACGGCAGACTGGCTGTGGGCAGCCCCGCCGGCCCAGGCCCCTCCCGGCTCCAGGCGGGCCTGCCGAAGATCCTCGAAGGTCGCGGACACGGCGCGGGCGAAGTGAGGGCGCTCGCTCACCGGGCCGAAGTAGCGCAGCCCCTCGTGCGCGTCGCGCTGCCTCACGCACCGACGTACGAGACGCTCCCGCGCCAGCGAAGCAAGGCGATGCGGCGGCTCTCTGGTAGCCCTCGTCACGAATCCCGTTGCCACACCTGACAACGTGACCGTGGAGACATTGGCGATGGCGCCGAGACCGCGGACGAGGAGATCGTCGACGCGGGCGCGCAACGCCGCCGAGCCGACGACGATCGTCAGCGGCGCCAGTGGCCGTCCGCCGCGGAGCTCGGCGACGCGCGCCACGAGCGCGCTCTCGAGCTCCGGGAAGCGGCCCGTGACCAGCCGCCCACGCTCCTGTTCCGGCCCGGCAGTCATCTCACGGCAGCCTACCATGAGCGCCGGACAGACCCGTCGGACGCGCGCTCGCTACGTCAGCGCGCGGACCAACGCCGCATGCTGCGGATAGGCTGCGAGCAGCGCCGCGCGGTCGCCCATCTCGAAGTCCGCATACTCGAAGCCGGGGGTCACCACGCAGCTGAGGAGACACCAGGCACGTTCCGCCGGGAGATGCGTGCCGCCGGCAAGGCGAGCGCCCTGCCAGTGCCCAGCCGGCGCCAGCGCCTGTGGCTCCAGCGCCTGCCGATGCACACCTTGCGGAGCCGCGGCCTTCTGCTCTTCCTGCCCGTCCGGCTCCGCCGCATCGCCCAGCAGAACCCGGCGCAGCTCTCCGCTTGGCGCCAGCGTGACGACCTCCAGCGGCAGGCCGCCCTGGAACACCCATATCTCGTCGCTGCCCAGCCGATGTAGCCGACTGACGGCCTTGGTCGTGACCAGAAAGAGGATGGCCGTACACGCCGCGCGTCTTCCGCGCGGCGTCTCGACGACCTCCTCGGCCCGGTATGTCTCGCGGAAGAACCCGCCCTCGGGATGCGGCGCCAGGCCCAGCGTGTGCGCGAGTCCTGTCGCGGTCGGTCTCATGCGCCGAGCATACCCGCAGGGTCGCCTCGGCGCACGACATGGCAGCCCTGCGGCGCGAGGCGCCGCCGGCGTCGCATTGGCGCCAGACCGTTCGGGGCTCCGGCAATGGAGAAGCCCCTCCTCCTTGCGGACGAGGGGCTTCCCGGTAGCAAGCCGTAAGCCGGATCCTGTCGTGGGTGACCATCCATCTGGGACGTCCGTTACCGAACGCCTCGTGCGACCGAAACCCGGGAGCCTCGGGCGAGCGACCCTCAAACGCTCCCCTATTTGGTCTTGCACCAGGCGGGGCTTGCCGAGCCGGCCTGTCACCAGGACCGCTGGTGAGCTCTTACCTCACCGTTTCACCCTTACCCGCACCTCCGTAGAGGCCGCTGGCGGTCTGCTCTCTGTTGCGCTTTCCCTCGGGTTTCCCCGGCTGGACGTTATCCAGCGCCCTGCTCTGTGGTGTCCGGACTTTCCTCGATGGGGAGCCTCGCACGCTCCGAAGAGACGCGCGACGCGACCCCGCCGCGGCCACCTGGCTTGCCCATGCAGTGTACCATCCGCCGCCAGGGCCAGATCGTTGCAGTCGCTTCCGCGCGAACGTTGCACCTCGCCGAAACGTCCCCTCGTCGACGACCGACGACCGATGAAGGAGGCGCCCATGAAGCGGATGCTGACCAGGATGACGATGGGTGGAGGACGAGCAGTCGCGCTGCGGACACTGGCCGTACTCCTCGTCGTAGCGGCGCCGGTCATGCTCGTCGCCTGCGGCGACGAGCCGCCCTCGGCGCCCTCCGGCAGCCCAAGTATCACCGGCGTCGTGAAGACGGCCTCCGCGGGGACCAGCGGCGCTGCGGTCGGCGCCTTCCTCATAGACCAGGGCACCGGCGACTACGACAAAGCCTCCGTCGCCGTCACCGCCGACACGGCGTGGTACCGCGCCGACGGCGACAAGGTCGAACCCATCGAGGCCCCGACACCCGCCGCGCTCATCGGGAAACGCGTCGACGTGCGGTTCACGGGGGCCGTCGCCGAATCGTACCCCGTGCAGGCGACCGCCGGCTGGGTGATCGTCCACGAATAGGGCGACGTCGCCCGTTCAGGCGGCCGGCGCCACCGCTCGATAGCCGCTCTGCACACATCCCGCCGGCGGCGAGGTGGGGACGATGCGGGGCAGCCTCACGCCCCCTGCGCAGGGTTCACGCCCGCGCCGGCCTCGATCAGCGTGACGCCCGGCAAGCCGCGGAAGTCGGCGTCCGACGTCACAAGTCCGCAGCCGTTCATCCGTGCCGCCGCGTAGACGAACGCATCGGCCGTCGCCAGTCCGTGCTCGAGACTCAAGTCCGCGGCGGCGATGACCATGGCGCTGTCCACTGAGACCACGCGCGTGTACTCCATCTCCGCCACTGCCAGATACGCGACGTCCTGCGACCAGCGTCGCATCAGGATCCGGTACGTCTCGAACAGCACGGTCGTGGGCGTCACGAGCTTGCTGAGATCAGCGAGATAGCGGCCGTACTGGTCCGCGAGCGGCCCATCCGTGAGGTATTCGACCCAACCGCTCGAGTCGACGACGTACAACCCGGCCACGTGGTCAGACGAGACGATCTGTCTTGTCGCGGAGACCGTCTGTCGGCATCCCCTTGGCGACGCCTCGCAGGTCAGCGATCGGACGCTCCGGCACCAGCGTGATGAGCGCTCCGCGCGTGATGAACTGCACGCGCTGCCCGACCGCGAGCCCGGCGCGGTCGCGGATCTCCTTGGGAATGACGACCTGGAACTTGGGCGAGATGACGGCAGAAGCCATTGCGACCTCCGCTTTCTGAGGTCATCTTACCCAAATGCCATCGATAGGCGAAGCGTCCTACGGACTCACGATCGGCTCGGCGGCCGAGGGTTCAGCCCCGCAGGGCGGGGCTCAGCTCGGCCGCGGCGGCCTCGTCCAGCAACCACAGCAGTTTGCCGTGGACCGGCGAGACGCCCTGCGCGGGCACCGCCTTCGGCACGCGCAGGCCCTCGATCACTTCCGCCACCATCCCGGCCTTCTCGGCGCCGCTGACGATGAACCACACATTGCGGGCCGCGTTGATCGCCGGATACGTGAGCGTCACCCGCGGCGAGCCGTCTGGCGCCTCCGAGACCACCGCCAGGCGGTCCTCCTCCTCGAGTGCCTCGCCGCGCGGGAAGAGCGAGGCGACGTGACCGTCACGGCCGAGGCCGAGATGGACGAGGTCGAAGACCGGCAAGTCGCTCCTCGGCCGCTCGAGGGCGGCCAGGGCTTGCAGCTCCCGCGCATAGTCCGCCGCCGCGACCTCCGGCTGCTCTTCCCCACGGACGCGATGGATATTGACGGTGGGCAGCGACACGTGCTTGATGAAGGCCTCTCTGGCCATGCCATAGTTGCTCGCCGGGTCGTCCGCGCTCACGCAGCGCTCGTCACCCCAATACAGATGCACGCGGCGCCAGGGCACCTTCTGGCTGAACTGCTGGCGAGCCAGCATGCCATAGAAGGCGCGCGGCGTCTCACCCCCGCTCAGCGCGACGGCGAAGCGGCCGCGCGCCGCGGCCGCTTCCTGAGCCGCCAGGGCGAACAGGTCGGCGGCGCGCAACGCCAGCGTCTCGGCGTCGGGCAGGATCTCGATGCTCATGTGTGCCTCCTCGTACCCTCGCGATGGCTCGTCCGTGTCGCGGACATCGACGGGCTTCGCGACATGCCCTCTTCGCACTACACGCGGCGGAAACGCTCATCGAAGACCAAGCGCCCACATCCGCTAACCCCTGCCGCTCTCCACGTGTGGACGACGCCAGGCCCGGCCGTCGACGGCGAGCAGCGCGTCGGCCGCGTCGGGGCCCCAGCTTCCGGCTTCGTACATGGGGATCGGGGTCGCCGGTCGCCGGCCCCACGCATCCAGTACAGGCTCCACGACGCGCCACGCCTCCTCGGCTTGATCCCCGCGCGTGAACAGCGTCATGTCGCCTTCCATCACATCGACCAGTACCGTTTCGTATGCCCGGAACGGCAACTCGTACAACGTCCCGCCGTACGAGTAGTCCATGGCCACGGGCTGCAGCTCCATGCCGTGGCCGGGCACCTTGGACTCGATGTGCAGGGAGAACCCCTCGGCCGGCTGCACGCGCAAGACGAGCACGTTGGGCTCAAGCCCCTCCAGAGCCCCCGCGTCCTGGAAGATCGTCACCGGGGGCCGCTTGAACTGGATGGCGATCTCGGTCAGGCGCGCCGCCATGCGCTTGCCGGTACGCAGGTAGAAGGGCACACCCTGCCAGCGCCAGTTGTCGACCAGCAGCTTCAACGCAGCATACGTCTCCGTGTACGAATCCGGCGGGATGCGGTTCTCCGCGCGATAGGCCACCGCCGCCTTGCCGTCCATCATGCCGTGCGCGTACTGACCGCGCACGGCCCACTCCGCGACCCGGTCGCTCGGCGTCCGGCGCACGGAACGCAGCACCTTGAGCTTCTCGTCGCGCACAGCGTCGGCGTCGAAGGCCACCGGCGGCTCCATGGCCACCAGCGTGAAGAGCTGGATGAGATGCGGCGTGAGCATGTCGCGCAGCGCGCCCGACTGCTCGTAATAGGGACCACGCTCCTCGATGCCGAGCGTCTCGGCGGCGGTGATCTGCACGTGATCCACGAAACGGCGGTTCCAGACAGGCTCCAGGATGGCGTTGGCGAAACGCAGCACCAGGAGATTCTGCACCGTCTCCTTGGCGAGGTAGTGATCGATGCGGTACACCTGCCGCTCGCTGAAGGCGTCGTTCAAGATGCCGTCAAGCTCCACGGCGGTCTGCAGATCGCTGCCGAAGGGCTTCTCGACGACGATGCGCGTCCAGCCGGCGACCGGCTCGCCGCTCGCGTGTTCCCCGTCGGAGGCGCCGCGCCGGGAGAGCCCGGAAGCGGCCAGTTGCCGGACGATCACCGGGAACTGGTCCGGCGGCGTGGCCAGATAGAGCAGCCGGTTACCGGCGCAGCCGTTGCTGCGGTCGAGCTCGTCGAGCACGGCCGCCAGCCGACGATAGCCCTCGAGGTCGTCGAACTCACCCTGCACGTAGCGTGGCGTCTCGAGGATCGACTCGCAGAGCGTCTCGTCGACCTGCTTGCCGTAGTGGTCGTCGACCGCCCGGCGCAGCAGGGCGCGGAACGACTCGTCGTCCAGCGGCTTGCGGCCGTAACCGACGATGGTCAGACCGCAGGGCAGTATCGCCGTGACACTGCAGGTCGTAGAGCGCGGGCATGAGCTTGCGGTGCGTGAGATCGCCCGTCGCGCCGAAGATGACCAGGCTGCACGGGTCCGGGTGTCGAGGGCCGCCAAAGGGCGAGGGCGTCCCTGCGCGGATCAGGCTCACGCGCCCTTCTCTTTGACGGCGTGGCCGCCGAACTCCTTGCGCAGGGCGGCCAGCACCTTGCCGCTGAACGTGTCGTCCTGGCGCGAGCGGAAGCGCATGAAGAGGCTCGTGGCGATCACAGGCAGCGGCACGCTGTGCGCGATCGCCTGCTCGACCGTCCAGCGCCCCTCGCCGGTATCCTCGACATAGCCGCTGATGCTCTCCAGACCGGGGTCTTTGCGAAACGCGTCGGCGGCAAGCTCAAGCAGCCACGAGCGCACGACGCTGCCGTTGTTCCAGAGGTCCGCGATGGCAGCCAGGTCAAGATCCCACTCCGTCGCGTCGAGCAGCTCGAAGCCTTCGGCATAGGCCTGCATGAGCCCATACTCGATGCCGTTGTGGACCATCTTCACGAAATGGCCGCTGCCGTGGCCGCCCATGTAGTCGTAGCCGTGGCCGGCAGGTCCCAGCGTCGCGAGGATAGGCTCAATGTGGTCGTAGGCGGAGCGGTCGCCGCCGACCATGAGGCAGTACCCGAGGTCCAGGCCCCAGACGCCGCCGCTTGTCCCCGCATCGAGGTAGCGGATGCCACGCGGCGCCAGCGCCGCGCCGCGCTCGATGTCGAGCTGAAAGGGTGAGTTGCCGCCGTCGACGAGGATGTCGCCCTCGGCGAGCAGCGGTACGAGCGCGTCGATCACCTCCTGTGTCGGCGCCCCGTGGGGCAGCATCAGCCAGATGACCCGCGGCTGCGCGAGCCTTTCGACCACCTCGGAAAGCTCGCGCACTGGTTCCACTCCATCGGCGCCCAGTTCCTCCGCTTTCGCGTAGGTGCGATTCCAGGCCACCACGCGATGCCCGCCGCGCGCCAGACGGCGAGCCATGTTGGCGCCCATACGCCCGAGCCCCACTATCGCGATCTCCATCAGGGTCTCCTCCTTGCCGATGAGCGCTCTTGCGGCGCCTACCCTTGCTTGAGCGCGGCGGCGATGATCGCGGCGAGGCGCGTCAGGCCCGCCGGCACGTCGTCGCCGAGACACACACGCAGCGCGCGGCAGTCGTGTGCCCGCAACGCGGCGAGGTCGCCGCGCGCCTGAGCGCGCTTGAGCACGCCGAAGCCATACGTCTGCCCCGGGATCTCCACGTCGCGAGGATCATGCCCCACGAACTGCAGGAACAGGCCGCGGTTCGGCCCTCCCTTGTGGAACTGCCCGGTGGAGTGCAGGTAGCGCGGCCCAAACCCCAGGGTGGTGGCCAGACGCAGGCCGTCGCGCAGTTGCAGACGCAGGGCCTGCAACTGCTCCCAGACGGCCGCTCCGGGCGCCACATACGCCTGGAGAGCGATGTAGTCGCCGGGTACGGCCTGCGCAAGGAACGCGCGCAGGGCGTCCGGCAGCCCCTGGTCGCCGACTGGGTAGGCGATCTGCGCCCCGCCCTCGTCCTCGTCCGGTGCGCGCCGGCGGCGGACGAAGCGGCCAAGAGCGCCTTCGTGCGATCCTTGCTCTCCTGGACGTTCGGCTGATCGAAGGGGTCGATACCCAACACGACGCCCGCCGCGGCGGTGGCCAGCTCCCAACAGAGCATCTCGCCGCCGACGCCGTACGCATCGGCGAGCTCGCGTTCGAGGAGCGGATGCCCGGCCTCGGCGAGTGCGTCCAGCCGGCCCGCGGCAACGCCGCCGGCGCCCGCAAGACGCAGGCCGCAGAACACCCGATCGTCACCGTATTGTTCCAGAGACCCGAGCGGCTCCAGGTCGACGGGCAGCACACCCAGGCCCTCTTTGCCGGTGCTCTCGGCGACCAACTGCTCGATCCAGGCACCGAGCGGGGTCAGCGGCGCCTCGCAGATGAGGGTGAGCTTGTCGCGGCCGTGGAGCGCGAGCTCACCCATCGCCGCGCCCAGGCGCAGGGCGGGATTCTGCGCGGCGGGCACATCGGGACCGCACGCCGCCGCCATGGCGTCGACCCCATCGAGCAAGCGCTCGAGGTCGACGCCGAGCAGGGCGGCCGGGACCAGCCCGAAGAAGCTGAGGGCCGAGTACCGGCCGCCGATGTCGCTGGGGTTCACGAAGATGGCGCGAAAGCCCTGCGCCAGCGCCAGCTGCTCGAGCGACGTGCCCTCGTCGGTGATCGCGACGAAGTGGGAGCCCGCATGCTCGGCACAGTGAGCCTGCAGACGATCGTAGAAGTAAGCGTGGAAGCTCGCCGTCTCGGTCGTGCCCCCGGACTTGCTCGCGACGATGAACAGGGTGCGATCGAGGTCGACGGCCGCCTCGACGGCGAGGACGGCGGCCGGGTCCGTCGAGTCCAGCACATGCAGCTCGAGGGCCCCTTCGGCGTCGCCCAGGATCGCGCTGAAGACCTCCGGAGCGAGGCTCGAGCCGCCCATGCCGAGCAGCACCGCGGAGCGGAAGCCCTCGGCGCGCACGTCCGCGACGAACTGCGTCAGCTCGGCGATCTCGTCGCGCACGTCCTCCCAGACGCCGACCCAGCCCAGCGCGTTCGCGATGATCTGCTGATGAGCCGCGGCGCCGGGCTTCCAGAGGGTCGGATCGGCGGCCCAGATCCGGCCGCCGACATCATCGGCGGCGAACTCCCGAAGACGCTCTTCGAGCGCCTCCGCCAGCGCCACCGGCAGGCGCTCGCCGGCCACCTCAGCCCCCGTCCTGCGCCAGCACCTGGCGGCGCTTGGCGTCGACGATCTCGATCACGCCGTCGTACGACTTGACGAACAGATCGATGCCGCTGGCCTGCAGGCGCGCGCCGACGGCCTCCATGTCGATACCGAGCAGGCCGAGCTCGCGCAGTACGCGGTGCGCCTCCTCGGCGTGCCGGTCCACGGTGCGTGCCGGCGTACCATGTTCCCTGAACGCCTTCCATGTGGCCTCCGGCAGGGTGTTCACCGTGTGCTCGCCGATGAGTTCGTCGACGTACATGGTGTCCGGATAGGCGGGGTCCTTGGTACTGGTGCTCGCCCAGAGAAGGCGCTGGACCTTGGCGCCGGAAGCGGCGATGAGCTGCCAGTCGCGCCCGCTCAGATAGCTGCGAAAGCGCTCGTAGACCAGCTTGCAGTTGGCGATCGCCGCCATGCCCTTGAGGCCCTCGATGCGCTGCCGCTCAGCGTCGTCGGCGGCAGCCGCGAGCTCGACGAGCATGGCATCGACCATGCTGTCGACGCGCGAGACGAAGAAGCTGGCCACCGACGAAGTCGCCCTGATCGTGCGATCGTGCTGCAAGCGATACTCGAGCGCATCGCGATACGCTCCCGCGACCGCTTCGTACTGGGACATCGAGAAGAGCAGCGTGATGTTGATGTTGAGACCGTCGCACAGGCACTCGTACACGGCCGGGATGCACTCCCGCGTGCCCGGGATCTTGATCATGACGTTGGGCCTGTCCACGGCGGCGAAGATGCGTTGCGCCTCGTGGACCGTCGCCGCTGCGTCGTAGGCGAGGTGCGGCGAGACCTCGATGGAGACGAAGCCGTCCTGGCCGCCGCTGCTCATGTACACGGGCGCGAGCACGTCACAGGCGGCGCGCACGTCGCTGGTGGCGAGGCGATCGAAGATCTCGGCGGCGGTCAGACCTCCGCGCGCGAGCTCGAGGACATCCTTGTCGTAGCTGCTCCCGGCGCCGATCGCCTTCTCGAAGATCGAAGGATTGCTGGTGACTCCTCCCAGCCCATCCTTGTCGACCATCTTCTTGAGGCCGCCGCGAGAGACCAGCTCGCGGCTGATGTAGTCGAACCAGGGGCTCTGCCCGAATCTGTGGAGCTGGGCGAGGCGACTCTCAATGGCTTGCATCGGCGATCAACGCTCCTTTCGCCAACAAGGCGTGTGCCCGTGCGTAGACGTGGTCGGCGGTGAAGCCGAACTGCTCGAACAGAGTATCCGCAGGAGCCGATGCTCCGAAACGGTCGATGCCGATGACCTCGCCCTCGTCGCCGACCCAACGCTCCCAGCCGAACGTGGCCGCGGCCTCAACGGCGAGCCGACAGCGGCAAGCGGCCGGCAGCACGCTCTCCCGATAGGCGGCGGTCTCGTTCTGGAAGAGCCGCCAGGAGACGAGATTGACGACGCGCGAGCGCACGCCCTCGGCGGCCAGCCGTTCGTGCGCGGCGAGCGCCAGCTGCACCTCGCTGCCGCTGGCGATGAGGACGATCGCGGGGGCGCCCGCCGCGGGATCGCCCGGAGCGCCGGCCGCCTCGGCGAGCACGTAGGCCCCGCGCGCCACGCCGCTCGCCGCGCCGTACCGGGCGCGGTCCATGGTCGGCAGCTTCTGCCGCGTCAGGATGAGACCGACGGGTCCATCGGTCTTCCCCAAGGCCACCTTCCAGGCCTCGACCGTCTCGTTGGCGTCGGCGGGACGCAGCTCCGTCCACCCGGGAGTGGCGCGCAGCTGAGCGAGATGCTCGACGGGCTGATGCGTGGGGCCGTCCTCGCCGAGACCGATGCTGTCGTGCGTGAGCACGTAGATCACCGGCTGATTCATGAGCGCCGCGAGCCGCATCGCCGGACGCATGTAGTCTGTGAACACGAAGAACGTGGCGATGTACGGCCGCAGGCCGCCGTGCAACACAAGGCCGTTGGCGATGGCGGCCATGGCGTGCTCGCGCACACCGAAGTGCAGGTTGCGGCCCGCCGGCGTCGCCGCCTGCTGGGCCTCCTCACCCTGGATCCAGGTGTTGTTGGAGGGCGCCAGGTCGGCGGAGCCGCCGATGAGGCCAGGCAGATGTGGCGCCACGGCGTTGATGACCTGCCCTGAAGCGGCGCGCGTCGCCAAGCCGCCGTCTTCCGGCAGGTAGGCCGGCAGGTCGGCGTCCCAGCCTTCGGGCAGATCGCCGGACCAGGCCGTGGCCCAGGCCGCGGCGCGCGCCGGATCGGCCGCGCTCCAGGCGGCGAGGCGCTCGCGCCACGCCGCATGCGCGGCCGCGCCGCGCGCGCCGGCCGCCTCGTAGAAGGACTTCACGTCTTCTGGCACGCAGAACGAAGGCTCAAGGGGACAGCCCAGGCGTTCCTTGGCAAGGACGAGCTCGTCGACGCCAAGTGGCTCGCCGTGGGCCTTGGAGGTGTCCTGCCGGTTGGGTGAACCGAAGCCGATGTGGGTGCGAACCGCGACCAGCGACGGGCGATCTTGTGCGGCCTTCGCCGCCGCAAGGGCGGCGTCGACGGCGTTCACGTCGTTGCCGTCGCCGACCGCCTGCACGTGCCAGCCGTACGCCTCGAAGCGCGCGCAGACGTCCTCGGTGAAGGCCAGATCGGTCACGCCGTCGATGGTGATGTGATTGTCGTCATAGAGGACGATGAGCCTGCCCAGACCCTGATGCCCGGCGAAGGAGGCAGCTTCTGAGCTCACGCCCTCCATCATGTCGCCGTCGCCGGCGAGGACGTACGTGAAGTGGCCTTGCACCTCGGGCCCGTCGCCGTTGAAGGTGGCGGCCAGGAAGCGCTCGCCCATCGCCATGCCGACGGCCGTGGCGATGCCTTGGCCGAGCGGACCAGTGGTGGTCTCCACGCCCGGCGTGTGCCCGTATTCGGGATGACCGGGCGTCTTGCTGCCCCACTGGCGGAACGACGTGAGATCGTCGAGACTCACGTCGTATCCCGTGAGGTGCAGAAGCGCATAGAGCAGCATGCTGCCGTGGCCGGCGGAGAGCACGAAGCGGTCGCGATCAGGCCAAGCCGGAGCGGCGGGATCGAAGCGCAGGTGGCGCGTGAACAGGGCGTGCGCCATGGCAGCCGCACCCATTGGCAGGCCGGGGTGACCCGAATTGGCCTTCTGGACGGCGTCGGCCGCGAGAAACCTGACGGTGTTGATGCAGCGCAGTTCGAGGTCCGCGCGGAACGGGCCGCTGGGGTCAGTCATGACACCTTCCTTGCTGGGTGCGAGAGGTTGCGAGGCCGAGTGTCGCACACGAGAAAGGCGCTCGGCTAGCCGCTAGTCAATCCTCTTCGCCGTTCCTTTTCAAGGAGGACGGGAGCGCGGCTCAGTACTCGCCCTCTGACGGCACGATACAGACGAAGGAAAGGGGCTCGTCGGCCGCCGCTCTGAACTGGTGCTCGTGCCCTCCGGGCACGAAGGCGTAGGACCCGGGCTGCAGCCGATGCCGCAAGCCGCCGAGGAAGAGCTCGCCGCTGCCCGCGGCGACGAAGTTGATGTGCGGCCAGGCGTGAGAGTGCCGCGGGGTGTGCCCGCCGGCAGCGACGTCGAAGAGCCGCATGACCCAGCCGTCCCAGCCCTCATCGGGCGAGACGAGCACCCTCTTCGTCACGTCGAGCAGGCCCTCACCCGTCATCTCGACGGCCACGGCGTCGTCCTTGCCGCCGACGACCCAGCGGTCGCCGTCCATCGCGTCAGCGCCCATCTCCACCTCGCCCTTCATCGCGGATCTGCAGCATGTCGCACCACCCTCTCTTCCGTCGTCGGCAGACGCCTGACCGAGACCGTCACCGACCCGATGCCGGCGTGTGACGTCGGCACCGCGCCGGCGCGCACGACGGGGACCTCGACGCCGAGGCGCTCTCGCAGGCGGGCGGCGACGAAGTCCGCGCCCGCCTGATCGCCGGTGTGCACGACCATGGCCCGCGCGGGCGCTCCGGCGGTGAAGCGCAGGGTGCGCTTCACCAAGGCGCTCAGGGCGCGGTCGAAGCCGAGGGCCACTCCACCCTTCAGGGCCTTGCCCGCATCGTCGAACACGATGATGGGGGCAAGGTGAAGGAGGGCGAGCGTGCGCGCAAGGTGCGGGTTCACGCGCCCGCCGCGCACCGCGAAGTCGAGAGAGTCGACGGTACCGAAGGTGCGCGTCTCGGCCTTCACGCGCTCCGCCAGATCGACGATCTCGTCGAGGCCGGCGCCACCGGCGATGGCCGCGCCGATGGCCTCGACCAGCAGCCCTGTGCCGACCGACACGGCGCACGCGTCGATGACGCGGATGCGCCGCGGGTCGACCTCGCGGGCCGCCTGCCGCGCCGACTGCACCGTGCCCGACATCGCGCCGGCGATGTGCACCGACACGACACCTTCGCGATACTCGAGCAGGCGGCGATAGACCTGCGCGAAGTCGGCCGCCGGCGGCTGCGAAGAGCGAGGCACGGCGTCGCTGCTGCCGACGCGCCGGATGAACTCGTCCAGCGTGATGTCGACCCCATCCAGGTAGTCCCGTCCTCCCAGCGAGAGCGTGAGCGGCACCGACACGACCCCGAGGCGGAACGCCTCGTCCTCGGGCAGATCGGTCGTCGAATCGGTGACGATGGCGATCGTCGAGGTGCGCCCCCCGAGCTGCTGCAGCACCATGTCGTCGATCTTGCTGCGCTCGGTCACGCCGAGAGCGCCGACCGTCGCGAGGAAGCGCTGCGGCTCGTTGGTGTGCAGATGGACACGCAGACGCCGGCGCCCGCCGGCCACGACCAGCGAGTCGCCGAGGTCTTTGACGGCCGCGGCCACGACGTCGGGCGCCAACGCAGACCCGTCGCGCGCCGAGATGAGCGCCTCCGTGCAGAACCGATAGGCGCCGTCGATCTCGTGATCGGCGGCGACGGCCGGCAGACTGTGAGGGACGGCCTCCACGGGATCCCAGGCGACGTCTCCGCCGTGCAGCGCCTCGTGGATCCCCTCGAGGAAGTAGACGAACCCCTGGCCCCCGGCGTCCACGACGCGATTGCGCGCCAGGACCTCGAGTTGCCGCGGCGTCTCGGCGAGGGCGCGCCGCGCAGCCTCAAGGCCGCCGATCATCATGCGTGTGAGGTCCTCCGCTTGGGCGCGCCGCATGAGCTCGTGCGACCAGGCCTTCAGGACCGAGAGGATGGTGCCTTCGCGAGGGTCGGCGAGCGCCGCATAGGCGGACTCCATCCCCACGCGCGTGGCGGCGGCGAACTGCGGACCGTCCACTTGGTGACGACCATCCATGCCTTCCGCCAAGCCGTGCAGGAACTGGGCGACGATGGCGCCGGAGTTGCCGCGAGCGCCATCGAGAGCGCCGTCGGCGGCCGCCTGCGCGGCCGCGGCGACCCCGTCGGGAGCGCCGCTGCCGAGACGGGCCGCGGCCGCCTTGAACGTGGCCGTGAGATTGGCGCCGGTGTCCGCATCCCGCACGGGGAAGACGTTGATGCGGTCGAGCGCCTCCTGCCGACGAAAGACGGCCATCGCGCCGGAGCGCACGATGCGCGAGAAGACGAGGCCGTCGAGCGAGCTGACGATCAGGCCCATGGGCGCTCTCCGCGGCATCCGCTCATGGGCCACTCACGACGATCAGAACTGCAGCGTCCACGTCTCCCCCCTGTCGACGAGCCCTGCGCATCCCTGGCACCCACCGGCCGCGACGAATCACGCCCCTCAGTCTACCTGAGTACGCGGTTGGCCACGTCAAGCAAGCGTAGAGGCAGGTCGCCAAAGGTCCCGACCGGGAAGACGTCACCGTGACCGGCGTCGGCGATGAGGCGGCAGAGCGCCTCATCCATGTACTTGTCCTCGGTCAGGAGCACGTGCAGGCCCGGGAACTTGCGCCCCAGTCCGGACGGATCGGCCGCGCCCTTGGTGACCACTCCATCGGTGATGAGGATGCCGCTGCGTCGCGGGTTGCGGCCGCGCTCCAGCTCGGCGGCGCCGAGCTTCAGCGCGGCCTCGATGTCGGTGACGCCCAAACCCGGCTCGTCGAGCATGCTGCGGATGACCTCTTCGACGGGATCGGCGACCTCGAGGCGCGTGACGACACGAGCGTCGTTCTCGAAGACGACGACCGCCAGGTCCTCAGGGCGCAGCTTCAACGCCATGACGGCGACGGCGACCGCGGCGACGGCGAGGTTCTCGCCGGCCATCGAGAGAGAGGCGTCGACCATCATCACGACCTGATGACGCCGCTCCTCGCGGCGCTGCACCACCCAGTCGTCTGGATCGGGGAACTCCTTGCCGACGATGTTGTCGACCGTGGCCTCCACGTCGAGCTCGCCCGCATACGGCTCGCGCATGGGCTCACGCACCATCTGGGTCGCTCCTCGCAGGGGGCCGACGAGGCCCGCGGCGCGGGCCAGCACCTCCTCGACACTCGGGCGTTCCGCGTAGATCCGGGGACTCGCGTCCACGAAGCCTTCGCTGCCCGGCGTGTGCCGTGCGATGAAGGTCACGAACTCCTCGTCGCCGAGCTCCTCAGGCTGTGGGAGGAACTCCGCGGGAGGCTCCCCGGAGAAGACCCCGAGATCGCGGTACGCGGCTTCGTCCTCCGGGTCGCCGTCCTCGTCCTGCGCCCTTGCCTGGGCGCTCAGACTTTTGGGGAGACCGCGGGCGGAGCGAGCACCTCGTCGGGGTCCAGGCCGCGATCGACGACGAGCTCGAAGACCTCCGCGAAAGACGTGGCGAAGTCGGCGTCCATGCCGTCCCGGAGGTTGACGCGCGTCGCCAGAGCGGCCTCGGCTGCGCTGCGCAGCGCCTCGCGGCTCACTTCACCTGGAGCTTCGCCGTCGGCCGTCCGCAGCTCCTCGGCGAGGTCGACGGTCGCGATCGCGCCACGCACCGAGGCGCCCCTGCGAAACAGCGGATGCAGACGCGTGGCCCGGGTGAGACGCACCGCCGTGCGGAGCAACGCGATGTCGTCGCTGCCGGTCCGCGCGGCGACGATCGCCTCCTCCTCCGTCGCCGTCTGGTACTCGAGCGAGAGGTGCTCGAAGCGGTCGCGCAAGGCCTCCGAGAGATGGCCGGTGGCGATGTACTCCACGGGGTTCTGAGTGGCAACGACCTGGAACCCGGGGGCGGCGCGCACCTCACCGATGTGCGGCACCTGCAAGATGCGTTCGTCCAGCGCCGGCAGCAAGACGTTCTGCACGGTCTCGGGCATGCGGTTGAGTTCGTTGATGAAGAGCACGCGACCCTCGCGCATCGCCAGGACGAGAGGGCCGGGGAAGAACGACTCCTCACGATAGCCCTGCCGCAGCACCACCGGCGGGTCGAACCATCCCGTGAGTTTGTTCTCCGAGTAGCGGTCGTCGCCGTCGACGCGCACGACGCCGCGCCCCAGATGGCCACACACGCACAGGGCGACCGTCGTCTTCCCAACGCCCACGGGGCCTTCCAGGAGCAGGTGGCGCCCCGAGTTGAGGATGGCCAAGGCCGTGCGGAGCTCTCTCCCACGACCGATGATGCCGCACTTCTCCTGGATCAGCTCGACCGACATGGTTTCCCTCTCTTTGGTGAAGGGGTTCTCGCGCGTCGAGCATATACCCCCGGGGGTGTCTCTGCACGCGGGGTGGCGCCGTGATGCGATCAGCGGCGGAAAGAGAAGGCGAAGCCGGGGGCCTGCGCCAGGGGCGCCAGCGGGCTCCGCGGAACGTCGGAGCGCGCCGCCCCATGGTATTCGCGCGGCGCCACGTCGTTAGGCCCGTCCGGGTAGAGCAGGCTTGCGAGCGCCTCGATATGCTCGCGGCCCACGCCGAGTTCGAACTGGCCGCCGCCGTACAGGACGATGCCGGCGGCCTGGGCGCGCGCGACGCAGTCGAGCAGCGCGCCCACGGAGCCGAAGCGGGACGGCTTGATGTTGAGGAATCCGGGGAGCGTCGGCAGAGCCTCCACGTCCGCCCAGGAGTGGATCGGCGCGTCGAAGCTGAAGCGCGCCTCTTCCCCGTCCAGCGCGTCGCGCGCCGGCCCGGAGAGCACCGGGTCCTCGAGCACGGCGTCGGGGAACGCCGCCGCGACCATACGGTACTGAGCCGGGTCCGGCGGGTTGTCCACAGGCGATCCCTCGTAGAAGGACTTGAAATCGATCACGCGCACACGGCCAGTCGCGGCGATGCGCGCGACGGTGCCTGCATCCCACTCCGGTGTCGGGTCGAGCTTGAACTCGAGCGTGGGGTCGACCGCGAGCCAGGGAGTGATGTCGAGCCGCGTGGAGACGGCGAAGCGCACCGGGCGGTAGGGGCGTTCGAGCACCGCGCCCAGCGTCTTGCCCTGCTGCCGCAGGGCAAGGTCGAGCGCGGCGCTCTCGAAGGCCCAGCGCCGGTACGGACGGAAGAATTCCTGCTGAGGCGGCCTTGCGGGGAACAGATCGAGGCCGCCCACGAGCACCGAGTACGCGTCCAGCGTCCATGTGCCGCCGAGCGGCAGATCGAGCGGATACGGATCGTGGTCCTCGGCGGCGTACGTCACGTCTTCGCCGCGGCCCTCGCAGCCGCCGCCGCGCAACACGACCGTCGTCGTGACGCGCCGGAAACCGCTCGACACGTCCAGTTCGGCACGCTCCGTCGTGTAGCCCTCGATCGCCAGCGGCAGACCCGCGAGACGCCCATAGCCACTCTCGCGCCGAGGCGCCGCGCCCATCTCGCTGCCGTGAAGACCGTTCATGCCGCAGTTCTTCCCCGCCGGCGGCGCGTCTACTCGGGCATCCGCGACGAATGATGCTCGATGATCTGCCAGCCGCTGCCGGAGCGGCGGTACACGAAGGTGAAGCGCGCCGGCACCGTGCTGCCGTCGACGAAGGTGAACGTGTAGAGCCCTGAGTTGATGGCGAGGTCGCCGAAGACGCGCACGTTTGCCTCGTCGATCACGGCCCCGGAGACCATGCCGACAAGCTGCACGAAGTAGTCGCGGATCTCGGCGAGGTCGTGACGGACCTTGTTCGAGATGGTGGGCAACAGGATCGCGTCGGCGGCGTACAGCGCGGCGACACGACCGGGGTCGCCTGCCTGCAGCGCCGCGTTCCACTCGTCGAACAAGCGCATAATCTCCGTGTCGGAACCCACGGGTACCTCCGTTTCAGCGTCGCCCCTTGGGCCCGACAAGCGTGACAGAAAGCGCCGGCAGCCGCCACTGGAGGGAGCTTCAGGGTGCGTCTCCGAGGCAGTAGAACCAGCCGTCCCGGCAGCCGATGTAGACTCGCCCGTCCCAGATGGTCGGCGTCGACTCGAAGCCGCCGCCGGCGCGGAACTGCGCCGTTTCGCTGATGCTCACCGTCCAGTACTTGCCGTCGCCGTTGGCGCTGGGCAGCGCTCCGGCGTCACCGGCCTGCGCCGCCGTGTACTTGATGCCGTACACGTGAACGCGTTCGTCGTAGCCCGCGCAGACGATCGCGTCCTCGAGCAGCGCCGGCGTGGAGATGGCGCCGCCGTTCCAGTACTGACCCACCTCCACCGGCGTCTTGAGTCCGGGCTCCAGATTGGGGCCCTTCACGGTCTCCTCGGCAAGCGTGTCCTGCGAGATCACGTGCAGGTAGCCGTCAAGGGCATTGACCGCGATCAGCGCCGGCCGGCTGCCGTCGAGGTTGTACTCGTCGTTGACGGCGCAGGAGCCGATGACGCCCCCGAGCCACTCCCCCACTTTGCGGTTCCCGGTGGGGTAGAACCACTCGGTGGCCTGCTCCGCCGGCTTGGACGGGTCGAGGCAGAGGATGCCGCCCTTGCCCTTGATGTACTGCTTCTCGACCGCCGCCAGCAGCCTGCCGCGACGCGTCGGGACGGCGGTGCCGTCGATGTCCGAGCCGATGAAGTAGTCCCATTCCACGGCCAGATCGCTGCGCCGCATGCCGTAGACGTGCCCGGCGCCCGAGGAGATGTAGATGCGCTCGCCCATGGCCGCCGCCGACGCCTCCAGCACGAGGTTGCCGTCGTGCTTCTCGGCGCGCTCGTCGCCGAGCAACTCCCTCTGGGCGACGATCTTCGGCTTGCGATGATCGCCCCACGCCTCCGTGGCGAACGGGTCGAGGGCGTACATGAGGCCGCTCTCGACGCCGATGTACTGGCGGCCGTCGAGGAAGAAGCCGCTGCCGTCGCAGTCGCGGCTGTAGCACGCCGTCTGCGGCACCGGCAGGCGCCACAGTTCTTTGCCGCTACCGAAGGTGACGGCACGGTACGGCGCGACCTGGGGGTCGGCGAGCTTGTACGGGTAACCGCGGCGTGAACCGGCGAGGACGATGTACTTGTCATCCTCGCCGGTCGCCTTGGGGTTCTCAAAGACGCTGGCGCTGCTCTTGATGATGTCGTCGAACTGGTACTTCCAGACGACCTCGCCCGAGATGGCGTCGATCTTCCGCAGGTTGTAGTCGTAGCCGCTGGCGATGACATACGGCTTGCCGCCGTCGACGACCAGGCTGGGCTGCCCCGTCCAGCCGCTGCCGCTCCACTCGCTGGCTGGATCGTCGTCGTATTTGCCGGAACTCCAGCCGCTGCCGAGCCGCACCTTCCACAGCAGCTCGAGCTTCTTCGGCGCCGGGCCGAGACCGTAGAAGCGACGGGAGTAGGTACCCAGGAAGGTGCCGACCTTGACGCCGTCACCCTCGAGCGTGGGCTTGGCGGCGGGCGCGACCGCAGCATAAGCCGCCGCGCTGCTCTCGCTGCCGCCGCAGGCGCAGGCGACGCCGCGCCAGACGACAAGCACGAGAACGACCAGGAGGATGAGCAGAGCGATGCCCCGCCGCCGCCTCAACTGGCGGCGGCGCTCCGCGGATGGGCGCCTGTCGGGGCGCCGCGGGTTGCGGGCGGGCGTCTCGATGGGTGAACCATACTACGGACATCCCGCCGAAGCCCGCGCGGCGCGGGCGGCGCGCCCCACGCCCGGCACCAGGGACGGTGACCGTCATGCCACCGAACCTCGCACGTGCGCCGCCCGATCGGCCGTTGACGCCGCACGCAGCCGCCCCGCCGTGCGGGAGCGGGTAGGATGGCGGCAGGAATGCAGATCCACGACTGCGGAGGGACTCAATGACGACCGACTTCGACCTGCTGCGCGACCTCTGTGCCGCACCCGCCCCGACCGGGTTCGAGGCGCCGGTCCAGGAGATCGTGCGCCGACGCCTCGCGCCGATCGCCGCAGTCCAGGGCGACCCGCTGGGGAACGTCTGGGGCGACGTCGCGGCTCAAGGCTCGCCGCACGTCGTCGTCACCGCGCACAGCGATCAGATCGGCCTCATCGTCACCTACGTGGATGAACACGGGTACGTGTCGTTCGACGGGATCGGCGGCATCGACGCCCAACTCCTCCCCGGGCGCCACCTCATCATCCACAGCGCCAAGGGCCGCGTGAACGGCGTCGTCGGACGCAAGCCCTCGCACAAGATGAGCAAGGACGAGCGCGCCAAGGCGCCGGACATCGACGAGCAGTGGCTGGACGTCGGCGCCGCCACCCGCGACGAAGCGCTGGCGCTCGTGCAGGTCGGCGACCCCATCACCTTCCCCGCCCAGTTCGTGCCGCTCGCCAACGAGCGCTATGCCTCGCCGGCCTTCGACAACAGGGCCGGCGTCTACGTGTGCGTACGCGCCCTCGAGCACTACGCGGCCGCGCCCGCGGCCGCCCGCCTCACGGCGCTCACCACCGTGCATGAGGAGACGACCTTCATGGGCGCCCGGGCGATGGCCGTGCGCTGGCAACCGGACGTGATCATCGTCGTCGACGTGGACTTCGCCAGCGACGACCCCGGCATGAACGCCAAGAAGCTCGGCGGCGAGGTCAAGCTCGGCGGCGGACCGGTGATCCATCGCGGCGCCGGCAGCAACCACGCGCTGGTCGAACTGGCGCGCGACGTCGCCGCCGCCGAGGGCCTCCCCGTGCAGATCAAGGCGATGCCGGGCGCGACCTCGACCGACGCGCAGGAGTTCATGTCGAGCGGGCAGGCGGCGACGCTGTCGTTCAGCCTGCCCGTGCGCAACATGCACTCGGCCGCGGAGGTCATGCAGCCCAGCGACGCCGAGGCCGGAGCGCTGCTCGCCGCCGGCGTCGTCAGGCGTCTGGCCGAGGGCTGGGACCGCGAGCGCTTCGTGCCGCGCGCCTGAGGGCGTCCGCGCGGCACTCCGGGCTCGGCCGCCGCGGCCGCGTGGCTAGCGCAGCACGCGGTTGGCCACGGTGAGGAGGCGCGAGGGCAGATCGCGGTACGTGCGCACCGGGAACACGTCGCCGCGCCCGGCGTCGGCCAGGCTGCGGCAGAGCTGCGGATTCATCTTGTAGTCCTCGGTGAGCAGGACGAAGAGCCGGGGGAAGCGATACGCCTGCGGCAACGGATCCCCGCCTGCCGTGACAACGCCGTCGGTGATCAGCAGCCCGCTGCGCCGCGGGTTGTGGCCGCGCTCGAGCTCGGCCGCGCCCGCCTCGAGCGCGGCCGCGATGTTGGTGTAGCCGCGATACGGCTGCTCGAGCATGCGCCGCACCACCTCGTCGACCGGGTCGGCGACGCCCAGGTGCGTCACGACGCGGGCCGTGTCGGCGAAGACCACCACCGACACGTCCTCGGGCCTGAGCTTCATGGCCAGCACCGCCGCCGCGACCGCGGCGATGGCGGCGTTCTCGCCCGACATCGAGAGCGAGGCGTCGGCCATGAGCACCACCTGGTGGCGGCGCTCCACCCGACGCTGCATCACCCAGTCGCCGGGCTCCGCGAACGGCTTGCCGAGCACGTTGTCGAGGGTCGCCTCCACATCCAGCTCGCCGGCAAAGGGCTCGCGCAGCGGCTCGCGTACCAGATGTGTGGCGGCGCGCAGGGGCCCGAGGAGCCGGGCGGCGCGGGCCAGCACGGCGCGCGGCCGCCAGCCGCTCGGCGCACAGGCGCAACCCCGGGTCGATGATGCGGCAACCGCTGCGCGTGTAGTTGACGGCGACGGCCCAGCCCTCCAGATCGTCCGCCGGCAGCTCATAGCGCGCCGCGAGCTCGGCCATCGCCGCGTCGTCGGGCGGCCGCGCCTCGCGGGCCGGGAAGAAGTCAGGGAGCCCGCGCACCTCGACGCGCCCGCCGTGCTCCAGACGAGACCCGCCAAGGGCGCTCAGACTTTTGGGCGCATCCCCTCCGGGCGCGACGGCGCCAGGGCGACGTCCGGGTCCTCGCCGCGGTCGACGACGAGCTCGAAGAGCTCGTCGAGCGCGACGCCCATCTCGGCGTCGATGTCGTCGCGCAGATCGACGCGCGTCGTGAGCGCCGCCTCGGCGGCGCGGCGCAACGTCGCGCGGTCCACGGCGCCGCACACGTCGCCGCGGGCGGCCCAGAGCCGCTCGGCGATGGCCACAGTGGCGATGGCGCCGCGCACCGAGGCCCCCTTGCGAAAGCGCGGATGCAGGCGCGTGGCGCGCGTCAGGCGTACCGCCGTCCACACCAGGGCCAGATCGTCGGAGGCCGTCTCGGAGACGACGATGTCCGCCTCCTCGGCGCCGGACTGATACGCGAGGGCGAGATGCTCGAAGCGGTCGCGCAGCGCCTCCGAGAGGTGCCCGGTGGCCACGTACTCCACGGGGTTCTGCGTGGCCACCACCTGGAACCCTTCGGCGGCCCGCACCTCGCCGATGTGCGGCACCTGGAGGAGGCGCTCGTCGAGCGCCGGCAACAGCACGTTCTGCACCGACTCGGGCATGCGGTTGAGCTCGTTGATGAACAGCACGCAGCCGCCGCGCATCGCCTGCACCAGGGGTCCGGCGAAGAAGGACTCCTCACGGTAGCCCTGCTGCAGCACGAGCGGCGGGTCGAACCAGCCGGTGAGCTTGCTCTCGGAGTAGCGATCGTCGCCGTCCACGCGGATGGTCTTGCGGCCAAGATGGGCGCACACGGCAAGGGCGACCGTCGTCTTGCCCACTCCCACCGGACCCTCCAGGAGCAGATGACGTCCGGCGTCCAGCACCGCCAGGGCCGTGCCCAGTTCCTCGTCACGGCCCACGATGCCGTGGTCCCGCTGGATCTTCCGTATCGGCGTCATGTGATCATCCTCTGCTGCCCCGCTCGTTCCCCGGTCTGCGGCTCGCGCTGCCCTCGGCTCATTCGACGAGCACGAAGGCGAAGCGATGATACGGCTCTTGCGGACCGCTCACCACATCGAGCGGCCAGCCGGCGTTGCGGCTGGTGGTGAACACATCGATGCCGCAGCCCGCCGGGCCCGGGCGCAGGTCCGCCCGGCAGTCGCAGGTCTCGGGGCGCCCGCAGGTCTCTTCGAGACTGCACGGGCGCCCGCCGGCGATGGCGAACGCCTTGTAGTAGCCGGCCAGGAAGAGCTCGCGCTCGAGCCGCAGCGCGACGCCGGCCACCCAGCGACTGGCGGCGAGCGGCTCCGGGCCCCCCGGCCGCACGTCGAAACGGAGGAGCAGGATGGTCGCGTACTCGTCGAGCCAGACGCGCGTCTGCGCCGGCGTGGGCGAGTGCGGCGGGCAGGTGAGGCAGCGACCCACGTGGCAGCCGCCGTACAGGCACTTCATGCGCACCCACTCGGCGGTGACCACCTGGTCAGGCGCGAGGACGGCGGCGTCGCTCGCCCCGAGCTCGATGGCCCGGGCGCGCAGCGCCTCGGCGTCGTGGCTCACGACGCGACTTCCAGGCGCGCTGATGGGCGGATCGATCTCATCGCGACTGAGTCTAGCAGGCGCTGCGCTTGGCGGAGGACCGGCAGAGCCGGCTCAGGCCGCCCACCCCTCGCACACGACCTCGGCCTGCGCCAGCACCAGCTGCGTCGCGTGCTCCTGCTTGTCCGGCGGGTAGCCGTACTTCCGCAGCAGGCGCTTGACCATCACGCGCATCCTGGCGCGGGCGCTCTCGCGCAGGCTCCAGTCGATGGTCGCGTTGCGTTTCACGGTCTCGACCAGTTCCTGCGCGATGCGCTTGAGTGTCGCGTCGCCGAGCACCGCGACGGCGCTGTCGTTCGTCTCGAGCGCGTCGTAGAAGGCCAGCTCGTCCTCGCTGAGGCCGAGCTCCTCCCCGCGCTGATGAGCCTCGCGCAGCTCCTTGGCGAGCCTGATGAGCTCCTCGATCACCTGCGCCGACGTGACGGCCCGGTTCTGGTACTGGATCACGGCGCTCTGCAGCATCTCCGAGAAGCGCCGCGACTCGACGAGGTTGCGGCGCAAACGCGTCTTGATCTCGTCGTTCAGGAGCTTCTGCAGCAGCTCGACGGCAAGGTTGCGCCGCGGCATGTCACGCACCTCGGCGAGAAAGCGATCGTCGAGCACCGAGATGTCCGGGCGCTCGAGGCCCGCGACGGCGAAGATGTCGACGACCTCGTCGCTCGAGACGGCGCGCGAGACGATCTGCCTGACGGCGAGGTCGAGCTCCTCGTCGCTCTTCAGGCCCTCGACCGTGGTCTTCATGAGCGCCGCGCGCACCGTCTGGAAGAAGCCCACGTCGTCGCGGATCGCGAGCGCCTCCTGACTGGGCACGGCCAGCGAGAACGCCTTGCCGAGCGCCGTGACCGCATCCACGAAGCGCTGCTTGCCGTCGTCGAGCCCGAGGATGAACTCCTTGGCGTCGCCGATGAGCTGCAGCTTCTGCTCGTGCGTGCCGGCGGCCCAGACGGCGGCGTACTCAAGACCCTGCAGCATGTCGCACACGACCTCGTACTTCTCCTGCATCACGGCGATGGCCTGCGCCTGGTCGATCACGGGGTCGCCCTTGCCGCCGCCGTCGGTGTAGTCGTGCAGCGCACGCTTGAGCTGGTCGGCGATGCCGAGGTAGTCGACGACGAGGCCGCCCTGCTTGTCGCGGAACACGCGGTTCACCCGGGCGATCGCCTGCATGAGCCCGTGACCGCGCATCGGCTTGTCCACATACATCGTGGTGAGGCTGGGAGCGTCAAAGCCCGTGAGCCACATGTCGCGCACGATGACGAGCTTGAACTCGTCGTCGGGGTCCTTGAAGCGGCGCGCCAGCGCCTCGCGACGCGGCTTGTTGCGAATGTGCTGCTGCCAGTCGAGCTCATCAGCCGCCGAGCCGGTCATGACCACCTTGACGGCGCCGGCATCGTCGTCGGCCGGAACGCCTGCCTCTGCCCCATGCCACTCCGGCCGGAGCTTCACGATCTCCGCGTAGAGGTCGACGCAGATGCGCCGGCTCATGCACACGATCATGCCCTTCGCCGGCGTCGCGGGGTTGCCGGACTGGCGCATCTCGAAGTGCTCGACAAGGTCCTTGGCGACCAGCGCCAGACGCCGGTCGGTGCCCACCATCGCCTCGACGCGCGCCCATGTGCTCTTGAGCTTCTCGCGGCGCTGCACCTCTTCGCCCTCGGTGACCTCCTCGAACTCCGCGTCGACCATTGGCTTGAGCTCGTCGGGCAGCTCGATCCTGGCGAGTCGCGCCTCGTAGTAGATGCTCACCGTGGCGCCGTCCTCGACGGCGCGCTGGATGTCGTAGGTGTCGATGTAGTCGCCGAAGACGGCGCGGGTGTTCTTGTCGGTGAGCTCGATGGGCGTGCCGGTGAAGCCGATGAACGAGGCGTTCGGCAGGGCATCGCGCAGATGCCGCGCGAAGCCGTCGATGAAGTCGTACTGGCTGCGGTGCGCCTCGTCGGCGATGACGACGATGTTCTGCCGGTCGCTGAGAAGCGGATGAGTCTCGCCGCGCGCGTCGGGCATGAACTTCTGGATGGTGGTGAACACGACGCCGCCGGAGGCCACCTGCAGCCGGCGGCGCAGATCGTCGCGGCTCTCGGCCTGACCCGGGGTCTGCCGCAACAGCTCCTGGCAGTCCGCGAACGTACCGAAGAGCTGGTCGTCCAGGTCGTTGCGGTCGGTGAGCACGACGAGCGTGGGATTGGCCATCTCGGGCTGCTGGATGAGCTTGCCCGAGTAGAACGCCATCGAGAGGCTCTTGCCGCTCCCCTGCGTGTGCCAGACCACGCCGACGCGATGGTCGCCGGAGACCGCAGCGACGGTGGCCTCGACGGCCTTGTTCACTGCCCAGTACTGATGGTAGGCGGCCATGATCTTGGTGACCTTGGGGCCGTCGACCTCGAAGACGACGAAATGGCGCACGAGGTCGAGGAAGCGGCGCTTCTCGAAGATGCCCCGGACGAGCGTCGCCAGTTCCGGCGTGCCCTTCTCGGCGACCGCCGAGCCGTCGACGGTGCGCCAGGGCATGAACCGCTCCCAGGCGCCTGTGAGCGTGCCGTGGCGCGCCTCGATGCCGTCGCTCGCCACGAGCAGTTCGTTGCAGGTGAACAGGCTCGGGATCTGCTGCTTGTAGGTCTGGAGCTGGTTGTAAGCCTGTTTGGTCGTGGCCTTGGCGTCGCCCGGGTTCTTGAGCTCGATGACGGCCAGCGGCAGACCATTGACGAACACGACGACGTCGGGCCGCCGGTTCGTCTTGCCCTCCACCACGGTGAACTGGTCGATCGCCAGCCAGTCGTTGGCCTCAGGGTCGTCGAAGTCGACGAGCCAGGCCTTGTCGCCGGCGATCGAGCCGTCGGGCCGTGAGTACTCGACGTCGATGCCGTCGACGAGCATGCGATGGAAGCGACGATTGTTCTCGAGCAGGCTCGGGCTCTCGACGACGAGGACCTTCTTGAGCGCGTCGTCGATGGCCGACGGCGGCAGATCCGGGTTGATGCGCTCGAGGGCCGAGCGCAGGCGCCGAGAGAGGACGACTTCGGTGAAGTCGTCCCGCTCGGCCGCCAGCTTCTCCGGCTCGATGTCCGGCCCGTACGCGACCTCGTAGCCGAGCTCGTCGAGCCACCCGAGCATGGCTTCTTCGACCTGCGACTCGACGATCCCCACTGGCGCCACGGCGCCCTCCTCACCGTCCCGGCCGCGGATTCACCGTGGCGCCCGGTGTGACCCTCCGGTCCGCATCGTACACCGCCGGCCGGTCGCATCGTCTTCATCGGCCGCCCGCCAAGCCCTTCATCGGGCGGCAACCACTGCCACGCAACGTCAACCGGTGTACAATCGCTACATCACGTACATTTTGTGGTGGAAGCGACTATGCTGGCCCAACGAATCGCGAGGTGCCTACATGGAGACATGGCCGATGACCGAGGCTCGCGCGCAACTCCCCACGCTGCTCGAACGGGTGCGCCACGGCAGGTGGCAACTCATCGGCCGCCGAGGCCGCCCCGAGGCGGTCGTCGCCGGCGCGGCCGAGGTCGAAGACCTGCTCGCCGCCGCCTACCGCTTCCACCCTGAAGTCGACCTCAGCGGGAGTGATGTCGGGCTCTGGCTGCCGGAGCTTGAGACCCACGCGGTAGGGGCTACCCTCGACGAGGCGCTGGCCGAGCTGGCCGACGTCATGATCGAGTACGCCGAGGACTGGGAAGACCACCTGCGCTCGGCCGTCAATCACCGGCCCAGAGCCGGCTACGTCCGACGGATCCAGCTCGCAGGCGACGTCGCCGGGGTGCTCTCCATGCTCACGCGGGACGCCGAGGCCGCGGCGGCAGAGCCTGAGGCAGCCTCCCGGTGAGGCCTGCGCGCTTCAGCGACGTACGCACCTTCTGCCAAGTCGACGGCTGGTCGCGCAAGGCCGACTCGCCGGGCCGCAGCGTGCGCAAACACGAGGTCTGGACCAAGGCTCTCGCGGACGGCTCCACGCTGCACGCGGTGGTCTCCAAGGGTCGCGGAGAGTACTCGGCGCGGATGATGGCCTGGATCATCAAGCACGAGCTGCGCGTGACGGAGGAGCAGTTCTGGGCGGCAGTCCGCCACGGCGTCGCACCCGAGAGAGAGGCCACGCCTGCCCGCCCCCACGGGGAACTGCTGCCGCTCGCTCTCATGAAGGCGCTGCTCGCGGCGGGCTACACGATAGACGACGTGCGCGATCTGACGCTCGAGGAGGCCAAGCGCCTCCTCGACGCAAGGAGCCGGCCAGCCGAGCTAGCGCCGTCGCGGAACCCTTCGAACCGGCGGCGTCACGCGCGTATCGCCGCTCGACGCAAGCCGGCGCTCGACGTCGGTGAAGGCGTCGATCGTTCGCGCGCCTCGAAGCGCGCGGTTGCACGTCCCTCGGTGACGTGCTTCTCCACCCCGGTCGGCTCAGGCGCCGACGCCTCGTTCGTGACGCGCACGCTGCGCGATACCAGCCCGGCCGCGCTCTGAACGTGAGGACGGGCGCGCCCGGCAGTGAGCGCAGGAGCAGGTCGGTGGCGGAGTTCGCGCGCACCGGCCCGGCCGCTCTCGCCACGCCGCCTCGATCGCCTGCGCGCGCGCTTCGAACTCGGACGCATCGGCGACTGCTCGCCGTCCGGCGGCGGCTAACAGCCCGACCCAATCGATTCAGGCCCTTGACAGCGCCAGGCGATGTGCTCGGCCGCGACCGCGTGCCCTCGAGCGCTGCGATGTAGTCGGTCGCCCAGGTGGCAAGCACCAGCGAACCGGCGGCAACGCGCGGAGCGAGACCGCGCCGCCGCAGGATGAGGTGCATGAGGGCGCGTCCCGTGCGGCCGTTGCCGTCGACAAAGGGGTGGATCGTCTCGAACTGGGCGTGGGCCAGCGCCGCCTGCGCGACCGCAGGCAGCGCGTCCTCGTTGCAGAAGCGACAGAGGTCGAGGAGCAGCTCCGGGACGAGCTCCGGCGGGGGCGGCACGAAGGCGGCCGAACAGGGATTGTGCTGCTGCCCCCGATCCAGTTCTGCACGCTGCGGATCTCCCCCCCGATCCCCTCGAGCCGAGAACCCGTGAGAAGCCGACGGTGCATCTCGAGAATGTGCTCGAGACGCAGTTCCTCGCCGGCTCCGACGCTCCTCGCGGCGTACGACATGGCCTCGATGTTGCCGAGCACCTCCACGGCCGTCACGTCGGTAGTCTTCTCGCCGAGAACGGCCGCCGCCTCGGCCTCGAGCAGGCGTCGCGGCCCGATCTCGAGGCCCTCTATCTTCGAAGAGGCGACTGACTCGGCGCGCAGCAGCAGGCGGGCGAGCGCCTCCGTGTCGACCAAGGCATGAGCCTCATGGTTCAGCCGAACGATGGCGGCCTCGGCATCGGCGACATCGCCGCGACGGCTCCGTCGAGGACGATCGCGCGCGCCATCAGGGGGTCGAGCACGTATGCCTCGTACTCGCAGGATCGCCGATCTCTGCGCGGCAGTCCCGCCGAGGTCTCACTCTGCCAGTGCTTGCGGATAACCTTCGCCACGACATCCCCTTTCGTGACGTTATCTTGTAACCTTCCGTATGGAGCGACCATAGTGACCGTTAGCGGATCGAAGAGGCGCTGATCAGGCCGCAGGACTACCCATCACCTGGCCGCCGTACACCTCGTCGTCGTTGCGCTTGCCGATCGCGACGACGCACAGTACGCCCTCGCGCACATCGAAGATGACGCGGTACTCCCCCACCGTCACGCGAGAGTACTCGTAGCCCCTGAGGCGCTCGGCGTCCGCGGGCCTCGGGTCCGCCATGAGCATGATGATCTTGCGCGTGACCTGCCGGTACTGCTTGGGCGGCAGCGTGTCGAGAAAGCGGACTGACGCCCGGGACAGGCTAAGAGGCAGCACGGTCTTCGGCGGACGCACCGTCCTGAAGGTACTTCAGCGAGTCCTCGACGCTGAGGAAACCCTCGGCCTCGGCCGCGAGCGCGGCCTGGCCCCAGAAGGAGTCGTCGGAGCGCTGCAGCAGCTCGTACTCTTCGAAGGAGAGCAACACGGCCACCGGGCGGCCGTTCTTCTCGATGGCCACGGGCTCCACCGCGACGCGCGCCAGATACTGACCCAAGCGGTTCTTCATCTCGGTGGCGGACACGGTCTTCACGGCGACTCCCAAGATGGCTGACTCGCCCATACTAGCTAATCCGTCCTTTTCGGTCAATAGCAAAGGCTTCGATGCGCTCTCAGCCTGAAGGCCACCGAACGACGGCGCAAGATGACGACCGGATCGTTGAGATGACATTGCCGAAAGATCAGGCGGCTGCATCGGTGTCGCCGGCAGCGTCAGCAGTGAGGAACACCTCGTGCACCCGGGCGCCGAGCGCTCCCTGCCCCGGCGCCCAGCCCAGGTGACGATGCATCGCGTCGAGCGTGCCCTGCCAGCCGGCCGCGTCTCGCGGGCACACTACCTCGCCGCGGTACCGCGTGGCATCGTCGCCGCAGAAGTAGATGAAGACAAGCCGCGCCGCGGCACCGTTGGTGTTCGTCAGCGTGCAGCAAGGTCAGACGGTTGGCCAGCTGATAGTGGCCTCGCAACCACTTGGCTCGTGTCGGCAACCCCAAACGACGGCGCGGCGTCGGCGAACGCCGCTTCGATCTTGGCGATGCTTCCGGGCGAGGTCGCGCCGCAGTCGCTGCGGACCTCGCCCAAGTGCGCCTTCGCCTCGACGAGCAGCCACTCCGTGCGGGCGCCGTAAGCAGGCGCGGCCGACCGCATCCCAATGCGGTCCCACGCGCCCGCTCGCTCGCGGCCACGCACGCGCCCAGCAGCACGCGCCGGATCGTCAGAATGCAGGAAGTCGAGGTTGACCCATTCGAGGTCGCGGTCGAAGGCGTCGCGAGACTTCACGTTGGGCTCGAGGTCAAGCCAATCCACCCCGTCGGCGCCGACTGCGGAGGCCACCCGAGCGCTCAGCTCTTGGCGGTGGTAGCCGAGCCAGCGGAGGAGATGCCACTCGCTGCCGTATCCGCAGCCGATCGTGCTCACGGCTGATCGGCGGCTGGCAGTCGGCCCGGCCGCGATCTCCTGAAGCTCCTTCAGCGTGCGTCCGTCCTTGTCGCGCCACTCGACTCTGCCGTTCGAGGTGCGCCCTTCCATCGCGCCTGCCGCCGTGGACGGCGACCGGAACTCGTAGTCCTGCGTCAGCACGTAGGTGTCGCCGTCCTGCTGCAGGACCCCGTTGGCCACGAGGGTCGCGCGCAGGTCCGTGAGGTAGGCGTGGATGGAGGGGACCTCATGGACGCGGGCTCGCGAGCCCTTGAGGACGACGAAGCCGTCGGCCGACTCGTAGCCACGGCGTCGCAGTCCTTGGCCTTGAGGTAGAGCAGGTCCTTCTTCGGCACGGAGCTCGCCGGCTTCTCGAAGGCGTTCACGGCGAGCACGGGGAAGCAGAGCAGCATCTCGTCGAGGAAGGTCTGCACGTCCGCCTCGTCGGCCGCCGAGAGCGACGGCCGTCCGGCGGTTGCCGTTGTCGAGCTGGCAGCGGTGGGCCTCCTTGGCAAGGCGGACCAGTTCTGCCTCGAGATAGTGCACGTGGGCGCTGTTCAGGTTCGCATCCTTGCTCACGAAGAAGATCGCGGTGGTCCAGAAGTCCTTCTTCGCGTGGTGCGCCTCGAGTCGCGGCCGGACGGAGTCGCCCTGGCCAACGTACACACGCGGCAGCTCCGAGGTGTCGGACGGGCCCAGCAGAACGTAGACGCCCGTCCTCGCGAACTCCGCCTGCGCCTTCTTCTCGGCGAACAGCGAGCGCGGGCACACCACGCCGAGCCCCGACCAGTTGGACTTCTCGACGAGCTTCAGGCCGTCCGGCGTGCCGTCGGGGAGGAAGATGCGGATGGAGAAGCCGTGCGGTTTCGACATGCATGTGCTCCTTCGGCCGTTATGAGGGGGTCTCACGAGTTATGGGAAGGCGGTGAGACCCCCTCATAAAGGCATCCTCGGCCCCTATGACCCGGTCTCCTGAGTTATGCCTATGCCTGAGCCGTAAGACTCGGTCATAGCGGCACTTGGGCTGAGCTCGCCGGATATCAGATTCGGCAGGAGCGTGTCCCGAGGCGCGCCAGCCACGGCCGACTCCCGGAGATTGCCGACCACCCGTCGATGGCAGCGACGCCGCGATCGCTGGCGAGCCGTCTGGAAGCGCCTTGACAGAGACTCCCGCGGCGGCACGACGGCTTTCTAGAGGCCGGGAAGTTCCGCTCGCTGAGGTCTCCAAGAAGGTGCGTGCCGTTGGCGTTTCCCGCGATGAGATCCATCGTCGCGGTGCGCGCATCGCTGAAGCACGAACTGGTTCGGCAGCGACGTCCGCTCGCACCTGATGCCATTGCGTATTTCGCGAACCGCCTGATTCACGCAGACAGGCACCTCCGCCACTCGCCACGGTAGCCGCATCGGTGCTCTGGACGACATGAGCCTACGGTCGCTCCGGGTGGCAAGATTCCCGAGCTGATGGTCGCCGCTCCGCTGTTGGTGATGCGTCTCGCTGTGTGAAGCACCACCGGAGAAGACAAGTCGTCGAGCAGGTCTTGTGGGCGTTGCGAAGGCGATGTCTCCGCTCCTCAGTAGCGACGGATTGGTGGTACTCGGCGTCGAATCCGCCCATCACCCTGACTTCGTTGCCGATCTCACTGACCTGCCAGCCACGTGGGGCCAGGCCCACACACGATGCCTCGACAGAGATCCGGCCAACTGGGCGGCGAGGGAGGGCGGAAGCCCCGGATCGCCGCCCGCCATCTTCTTGTGCACTGGGTCGAAGTCGACGAACCACGACTTGAAGATGGCGCGGGCAATCGACTCGAGAGTGCGGTTCATGCGACGGTTGAGCTCGATCTTGTCGTCGAGAGCGCCGAGGGTTCGGGCGATGAACCGCTGCTCCGGCAGATCAGGGACTCCGACAGGAAGCCGGTGAAGATCGTTGCGATTGAACGCCTGGGACGCTGCTCCTGTCGCTGCAAGATGCGAAATCGATGGTGCCGAAGCAGGTAGGCGACGAACCTCGGATCGTTGCGGCCTTCGAAGTCCTGCACGAACAGAGTCGCATGTCAGGGGCCAGAAATCCGTCTCGATGAAGTGCACGCTGGCCGATGCTTCCGATATCGACCCGTGACAACTCCACGGCGCCGAGACTCGTGCCTCGATCGTGAGGTCTCCGCGAGACGCACCTGATGACGAGACGATCGGCACGCCTCCCAGGCTGGCGATCTTCGCTTGGGTCAGGTCGAAGCCACGCTGGAGGCCGTGATGACCTCACCGAGGGACCTTGTACTGTGCCAGCGCCATGCATCAGGGCGCCAATCTCCGCGAAGGCCGCTCGAGAATCAGATCGTCTGCCAGCCTCCGCCGACTCCGCGAACTGCTCCCGCAGCTCCGCCGTCAGCCGCTTCATCTTCTCGTCGAACGGCTCGCCGTCGTCTTCGGCGTCGGCGGCGCCGACGTAGCGGCCGGGCGTGAGCACGTAGCCGTGCTCGGCGATCCGCTCGGTCGTGGCGCTCGCGCAGAAGCCGGGCACGTCGGCGTAGCCGGACGTGCCCGGCTCGCCTCGGCAGCCCGGCTCCCCGCGCCACGCGTGATACGTCCCGGCGATGCGCGCGATGTCCTCGTCGCTCAGCTCCTTGTGCGTGCGATCGACGAGCGCGCCCATCTGGCGCGCGTCGATGAACAGCGTCTCGCGGCGGCGGTCGCGGCAGGCGCCGCCGCTCCCCGGTCCGTCGCTCTTGTCGCGCGCCAGGAACCACAGGCACACGGGGATCTGCGTCGTGTAGAAGAGCTGGCCGGGCAGGGCGATCATGCAGTCGACGAGGTCGGCCTCCACGAGCTGCTTGCGGATCTCCCCCTCCCCGCTCTGCTGCGAGCTCATCGAGCCGTTGGCGAGCACGAAGCCGGCCACGCCCTGCGGCGCCAGGTGGTGGACCATGTGCTGCACCCAGGCGAAGTTGGCGTTGCCCGGCGGCGGCGCGCCGTACTTCCAGCGCACGTCGTCGCGCAGGCGGTCGCCGCCCCAGTCGCTCACGTTGAACGGCGGGTTGGCGAGGATGAAGTCGGCCTTGAGGTCCTTGTGCTGGTCGGCGTGGAAGGTGTCGGCGTTGTGCGGCCCCAGGTCGCCCTCGAGGCCGCGGATGGCGAGGTTCATCTTGGCCAGGCGCCAGGTGGTGGGGTTGCTCTCCTGCCCGTAGATGGCGATGTCGCCCTTGCCGCCGCCGTGCTCCTCCACGAAGCGCTCGCTCTGCACGAACATGCCGCCCGAGCCGCAGCAGGGGTCGTAGACGCGGCCCTTGAACGGCTCGATCATCTCGACCAGCAGCTTGACGATGCAGCGCGCCGTGTAGAACTCGCCGCCGCCCTTGCCCTCGGCGCTGGCGAAGCGGCCGAGGAAGTACTCGTAGACGCGGCCGAGCAGGTCCTTGCTGCGGCTCTCCGCGTCGCCCATGGCGATGGTGCTCATGAGGTCGATGAGCTCGCCGAGCTGCGTCTTGTCGATGGTCGGGCGGGCGTAGTCCTTGCTCAGCACGCCCTTGAGGCTCGGGTTCTCGCGCTCGATCGCCACCATGGCGTCGTCGATGAGCTTGCCGATCTCGGGCTGCTTGGCGTTGGCCTGCAGGTGCGACCAGCGCGCCTCGCGCGGCACCCAGAAGACGTTCTCGGCGAGGTACTCGTCGCGGTCCTCGGGGTCGACGCCGGACTCGCCGGGGCCGCCCGCCGCAAGGCTCCTGGCGGCCTCGTCCTCGGCCTCCGCCAGCAGGGCCGAGTGCTTCTCCTCGAACGCGTCCGAGATGTACTTGAGGAAGATGAGGCCGAGCGCCACGTGCTTGTACTCGGCCGGGTCCATGTGGCCGCGCATCTTGTCGGCCGCGGCCCAGAGCTGCTGCTCGAAGCCGAGCGGCTGCTTGCCGTTCGCGCTCGCGTTCTTCTTGCGTGTCGCCATGCGGCTGTGCCCCCGACGCCCCTGCCCTGCGGTTCGTCTCTATCCTATCGGGCCAAGGTGACGGAGCGAGCCGCCGGCATTGACGACCAATGGGCAACTGCCCATACTGTCGGCGAAGGAGGGACCTGATGACACGCAGCTACAACGACATCATGACCGACCGCCGTGCCCGGGTCGTGCCCGACTGTCAGCGCAGCAGACGTCTTCGAGAAAGCCTACGACATCGCGCTGCAGGTCATCGATCTGCGTGAGAAGCACGGCCTCGCACAGGCACAGCTCGCCGAGCGTTGCGGCATCGACCAAGGCGACATCAGCCGCATCGAGCGTGGCAGCACGAGCCCGACGGCCAGGACGCTGCAGCGCATCGCAGAGGCTCTCGACGCCGACGTCCGCCTCGTCGCCCGGGCGTCGTAGCGCGGAGAGGTGAGACCTCACCCGAGCTGCCCCGCCAGCCACTCGAGCGGCAGGCTGATCGCCAGATAGATGATCGTCAGGGCGTGCTTGAGGCTGTCTGTCGAGACGAACGCGTAGCCGAGCGCGACGAAGAGGAAGGTCGCCGGGTAGCCCAGCCAGGCGAGGTACTTCTCGTAGCCCACCTCCTGCGGTAGACCAGCCTTCTTGCGCGCCTTGCGCCGCGCCCTTGTCCAGCGCTCGAAGCGCGCCACGACAACGAGGCCCGTCCCGTGGTAGAGACCCCAGGCCGCCCAGTTCAGGCTCACGTAGTGCCACAGCCCCATGGTCAGCATGCTCGCGTAGAGACCCAGCCAGACCTTGCGCGTGAGACCGAACACGGGGAAGTAGACGTTGTTGCGGCACCAGCTCGACAAGGAGATGTGCCAGCTGCGCCAGAAATCGCCCAGGTTCTTCTGCCAGAACGGATAGTGGAAGTTCTCCATGATGCGGAAGCCGAAGAGAGCGGAGAAGCCGATCGCCAGGTCCGTGTAGGCGGAGAGGTCGAAGTAGGCGCGCACGAAGATGATGATGCAGTAGGCGAGCGGCCACAGCGGGTTCACGTCCTGCCCGTTGAACTGCGCCTGCCCCACCGCCTTGGTGATGTCCGCGAAGAAGATCGCGAACACGAAATCGACGACGAAGACCTTCTTGAAGTACCCGAGGGCGATGCGCCGCAGCCCCACGTAGAAGAGCTGCCGGTCGAACGTCTGGCTGCGCTTCGCGTAGAAGCCCTGGTAGGTCTCGAGAGGGCCGGCCGGGAACGTGGGGATGAACATGACGAACGTCGTGAGCCGCAGCAGCGAGTTCTCCTGGATGACCCCCCGCACGCAGTCGAAGACGTACTGGAGCAGCCGGAAGACGAAGTAACTCAATCCCAGCGGCATGAGGAAGTAGCGCACGATGACGTCGTCGCTCTCCCAGAAGACCAGCAGCGCCTGCTGCCCGTACTTGCCCACGGTCAGGGCGACGACGGCGATCGTCACGATGATGAAGACGGCGCGCTTGCCGCTGAGCTTCTTCTCGCCCCAGAGCGCGACGAGCTGGTGGGTCACGAGGACGAGACCGAGCGCCGTCACGGCGAAGGCGGGGTGCAGGAGAGCGAGGACGGCGACCGAGACCACGAGCAACAGGGCCAGCCGCAGGCGCTCGCCCCGCAAGACCAGCCAGAAGGCGAGCAGGGCGACGAGAACGACTGGAATCACATAAGGGGTGAAGAAGACCCTCACGAGGCGGCGTCTGCCTCCGCGGCCATGAGCCGCACCAGCTCACGGGCAAGCTGGCGCTGCCAGACGACGCTGCCGGACTCGATCATGTGCGAGAGATCGAAGAAGCTGGCGTTCGGGATCGCGACCTCGTCGTTGAAGTCCAGATACGGCACGTCGTAGCGTCGCGCCAGCTTCTGGACCGGCCGCTGGTACTTCACCTTGGCGTAGTCGAAGCGGCCGCGCACGATCTCCTCGTTCAGAGGGAGTTCGACGAAGACGACGCGCAGGCCCCGCTCCTGGGAGCGCGCGAGGAGCGCCTCAAGGACCCGCAGGTTCATCTGCAGATTGCGCCGGAACACCGGGTACTGCCTCGTGTTCCAGACCTCGACGTAGCGCTCCTTCTGGCGCACTTTGCGCACCTGGTCCACCGTGTAGAAGGCATGCTGCTTGTACGGGATGCTCAGCGGCTTCCCCGTCCGCAGCCTGCGGACCTTCTGATCCGCGATGTCCGTGAGGTACGCGGAGATCCCGGGGAGGATCGTCGTCGCCCGGGCTCTCGTCCCCCACTCCTCGGCCGCGAAGCGCTCCAGCGCCGGGCTCTTGAGGAGGAACCCGCGACCCTGCACCTGGTCGATGTTGGCCTGCTTGTCCGGCGTGAAGCGGCCCAGGTTCACGCCGATCAGCACCCAGGCCGGAGTGTCCGGCAGGTTGTCGATCACCGCGAGACTCTGGGCGAAGTTCTGGTTGCTCGAGCCGAGGTCGTAGGCGGTGATGGCCGGTCCGCCGAGCCGGGCGACGTCGGCGGCGAGGTCCTCGCCGCTGACGATCGCCTCGCGCGCGGATGATCCGCCCAGCAAGTAGGCCGCCGGCCCCTCGGGCGGCGCCTGCTTCGCCCTCCCGACGGTCCACGACACGTAGGTGAACGAATCGCGCGCCCGGAGCAGGCAGCGCTCGAGCGGCACGTTCGTCCAGAGACCGCTGACGAAGACGCTTTGAAAGGCGAGCAGCGCCGGGACCAGCAGCAGCGCCGCGGCCAGGAGGACCAACGGGCTCTTGGCGCGAAAGCCGCGGCGGAAGCCGCTCATGGCCCGACCCCGCCGCTCACCCCGGTTCCCCATCGAGCAGCGCCAGCAGTTGGGCGCGGATGGCCTTTCCCGAGCCGGTGCGGGGCACGGCCTCCACGGCGATGACCCGGCTGGGCAACGCCGCGGGCGGCAGCACGCCGCGCAGCTCGCGCAGCACTCGTGAGGCTTTGAAGCCCTCGCGATCCAGAGGGACCACGAACGCCACCGGGACATGGCCGAGGAACTCGTCCGGAGCCGCGACCACGGCCACATCGGCGAAGCGGCCCAAGCCCTGCAGCGCCTGCTGGACCTGGATGGTGCTCACCTTCTCGCCGCCGCGCTTCATGATGTCGTCCTTGCGGCCTTCGACCCACACGTACCCGTCGGCATCGACACGACCGAAGTCGCCCGTCCTGAAGCCCTCTGGGGTGAGCGCCGCCGCGGTCAGCTCGGGCTCGTCCAGATACCCCTGCATCAACAGCGAGCCCGAGACGAACAACTCGCCCGACTCGCGCGGCTCCGCCGGCGTCCCGTCCGGCCGCCGCGCCACGACCGCCATGTCTCCGATCGGGCGTCCCACTGACCCGACCCGCGTCCAGATCTCCGATGGCGGCAGGAGACAGAGTCGCCCGCTCACCTCCGTCAGCCCATACATGTAGTGCAGACGCACGCCGGGGAGCACGCGCATGAGCTTCTCGACCACCGACATCGGCAGGTGATCGCCGCTGCTCACCCAGAAGCGAAGGCGATGCGGCCGCGGCGCGTCCAGGGGCTCCACCACGCGCACCAGGTGCGCCGGCGCGCCGCCGAAACCCGTGCACTCGAGAGCCTCCATCTCATCGAGCAGGCCGGCCCCGAAGAAGAAGCCCAGCCGGCCGGCCACGCTGCCGCCGTTGGCGAGGAGCGTCAGGAAGTGGCAGATCCCGCTCGTGAAGTAGGGCGGCGTGTTGATGAAGATGCGGTCATCGGCCTGCAGGCCGAGCTCCAGAGCGACATACCCGGCGTTCGCGGCGACGGCGCGGGCCGTCTGGCAGGCGCCCTTGGGAACGCCCGTCGTCCCCGACGTGAACATCACCATGGCGAGCTCGCCGCCGCCCGTTGCAGCCCCATCGCCGGCGCCCGACAGCGCGCGGTGACGCACCCTCGGCGGCGCGAAGGTCGTCCGGCTCCCCCCGCGTCAGCCCATCCACGCGGCCGTCCGCGTCGTGCGTGACCGCGAGGCGTCGAGGACCGGCCACGGGGCAGGCGCCGGGCGACGCCTCAACCAGCAGCAGAGGATCTGCCTTCGCGACGAGCCACTGCACCTCCGCCGCCGGGAGGCTCGTGTTCAGCGGCACCACGACACCCTCAGCCAGCCAGACGCCGATCATGGAGACGAAGAACTGATCGTATTTCTCGAGGTGGAGAGCCACGCGTGCACCGCGTCCGCAGCCCGCCCGGCGCAGCCCGCCCGCAACGGCCTCGGCGCGCGCCAGCAGGTCGGCGTAGGTGTACAGGTGACCGTCGGTGAGCAGAAGGGGTGCGCCCGGACTCTCTGAGGCCCAGTGGCGCAGGCGTCCCACGACGTCCGTCATGACCTCAGGGGGCACCATCGCTCGCTGGACGCCCGTCAGAACCCCACGTAGCGGAATTCGGTGAGTCTGCCGCCGACCATCACGGCGACCACGATACCGAGGAAGAGAAGGAACCAGAGGAAGGTCTGAAGCGACAGCCCAAGCAGGTAGGGCAGCCATCCGCCCAGCCCGTGGCTGGTCTCGTGGGCCGTCTCCGGCGCCTGCCCGGCGGCTGGCTCCGACGGCGCGGGAAGCTCAGCCATCGCCTGCCTTCTTGCGCCCGATGAACGCCATCATGTGATTGACCGTATCGAAGTTCTCGAAGACGATGTCCATCGGCTTCACGCGGATCGCGAACGTCTCTTCCAGGAACGCGAGGAGAGCGGTGAGATTCATCGAGTCCAGGAGCTGGCCGCGGAAGAGCGACGTGTCGGCGTCCACCTCGTCTTCTTCGAGATCGGCTTCGTCACGGATGAACTCCAGGATCGTCTGGACGTCGCTCATGCTGTCCCCCTTGGCCGTGTCCCGGCGCCGCTCGGCCTATGACTGCCTGATGCCGGACAGATACGAGAACTTCATGGGGTTCACGAAGCCCGTCGCCTCAGCCCCCGCCTTGAACACCCGCGCCAGGGTGAAGACGCGCTCCGCAGTCTGGAAGCCCTGCTCCAGACCCCAATCGTCGCTCAGAATATGCCCGCGCGCGCCGGCCCACCCGTAGGCTCCGAACTGGCACGTCGCGTCGCCGTTGCCGACCACGAGACAGCCGTTGCGCACGAAGGGCAGCCACGTCGCGATGATCGTCGTCTCGGCGCCGCCGGAGCGGCGCGCCGCGGTCGCCATGACGCCCACCGGGCGGTTGGCGAGCTGGAAATCCTGATGGCGAAGCACGCGCGTGCGCATGATGAACTTGACGAACAGGTCGCTCGGCAGGCCGAAGTACACGGGCGTGGCCACCAGCAGCCCATCCGCCGCGATCATCTTGTCGAGGACCACCTGGACGTCGTCCTCAGCGACGCGCACGCACGGGATGAAGCGGCCGTCCTTGGCCTTGCCGCAGATGTTGCAGGCCTTGCAGGGCTCGACCTGAAGATCGCGCAGGTGCACGACCTCGTGCTCCACGGCGCCCGGGTACGCGGCATCGAGCCTCTTGAAGGACTCGTCGAGCAACAGCCCGCTGTTGCTGCCCTCACGAGGGCTGCAGTCAAGCCCCAGAAGTCGTGTCGTCATCGTCGCGCTCCTCTCCGTGGGCGTCCGACCGGCGGCGCAGGAGTGTGGCGTCTGCATCGGCATCCTTGGCGGAATCGCCATGTTACCAGATGCCCATCGCGGCTGCCGTCGAGTGAGAGGCGACCATGGGCCTCTCGGGATGGCCGGTTTGGTGCCGAAGGTGGGAATCGAACCCACACCCCGCGTGAACGGGACCGGATTTTGAGTCCGGCGCGTCTACCAGTTCCGCCACTTCGGCACGGAGGCGCCCGAGGGCGCCCGGCAATGCTACCGCGAAACGGGCGCCGGCGTCAGCCGGCGGCCATCGGTGATGCCGCGTCCGCCGGCGCCCTCGTCACGGTCGCCGTCCGCGGGCCCGGGGCTGCGCCCCAGCAGTTCCACGATCCAGCCGAGCACGTGCGCGCGCACGTCGAGTACTTCCAGACCCGCAGCGCGCACGAGGCCGGCGGTATCGCGGTCGAGACGGCAGCCTCCGGCTGCCGCCGCCCACGCCGGCGCGGCCCTGCTCTGCAGCCGGCGCCCCGGCTCCCAGGGCAGGTGCACGTGCTCGAGCATCAGCAAACGACCGCCCGGCACGAGCACGCGCCGCACCTCGGCGAGCACCTTCGCCGTGTCGGCCACGCTGCAGAAGGCGAACGTGAAGACGACGGTGTCGAACGACCCGGCGGCGAAGGGCAGCTCCTCCGCTGAGCCGATGACGATGGCGACGGGCGCGTGGGCGCGCGCTGCGCGCGGACGCGCCCGGGCCGCCATCGTGACGTCCGGCTCCAGGGCGGTGACCACGACGCCGGGAGCGTACCAGCGAAGCTGGCTGCCCGTCCCGGCGCCGATCTCGAGCACGCGGCCGACGGCGCGCGCGCCGATGCGTCGGCGCCACGCGCCGAGCAGGGCGCGCTCAAAGGGCCACATGAGCGCGTCGTAGACCTGCGCCTGGCTGCCGCCCGGTGGGGTTGTCTTCTGCCGTCGCATCACACAGAATCAGCCGGTCTTGGCGCCCGGTCGCGAGGACCAGGCTGGGAGGAAGCCGATCAAGAAGACCCTCCGCAATATCGTCATCTTCGCCCTTCTGGTCGGGGCGCTGTACTTCCTTCTGCCCCGGCTCATCGACGCCGAATCGACTCTGCACCTGGTGGCGGACGCCAACTACTGGCTGCTCATTCTCGCCGTCGTCCTCGAGATCCTCGCCCTTCTCTCCTACGCGGTCCTCACGCGCTTCATCCTCAGCGTCCTCGACATCCGCATGCGCCTCATCGAGGTGCTCTCGATCACCCTCAGCAGCCTCGCCGTGAGTCACGTCCTCTCGGCGGGCGGCGTCGGCGGCTGGGTGGTCACCTACAACGCCCTGCGCAAGCGCAAGGTGCCCCACGGTCTCATCTTCGTGGCCATCGCCGCCCAGCAGTTCTTCAACTACATCGTGCTCTGGTTCGTCTTCGCGCTTGCCCTGATCTACCTGATCGTCGCGCGGGGAGAGTCCATCGTCGCGTACGGCGGCGGCATCGTGGTCATCGTCCTGCTGCTGTGGCTCACGGTCTACGGGGTCTACCTCTACCGGCACCGCACCCGCCTGCGCCACCGCATCGGCCAGATCTCGGTCCTCATCAATCGAGTCATGCGCCGCGAGGTGGTCAAAGAGAGTCACATCGACGGATGGCTCGACAACCTGTTCGCCGGCATGCGGCGCATGACGTCGCACCACGGCGCCTTTCGCAAGACGGGCGTGCTGGCCTGCGGCTACTGGCTCTTCGACATGTTGTGCCTCTGGGTGGTCTTCCTGGCGTTCGGCCACGGTATCGGGTTCAGTTCACTGGCCGTCGCCTACGTGATCGCGTACGCCATCGGCACCCTGGCCCCCACGCCGGGAGGCCTGGGGGCGATCGAGGGTCTGCTCATCGCCCTGTTCGTCGGCTTCGGCGTGCCGTCGGCGACGGCGGTGGCCGTCGTCCTCGTGTACCGCCTCATCAACTTCTGGCTGCCCGTGATCCCCGGCCTGATCGCCTATGTCGTCGTGAAGCCCGGCCGCACGCCCATCACCGAGGGCGAGGTCGAACAAGCCGCCGAAGAGGTCTGCGGCATCCACCCCATCACCGGGATGTACACCGACTGCGAACCCGAACAGACCGAGGAGAGCACCCCTCCGGGCCCGAGCAAGGCGCCCGCCCGGGCGAACTGGAGAGGCAGACTCAACCGGCGTGGAACGCGCGCCCAGAACGACGGCCGCGGGCGACGCGGCCGGCGCAGTCGGCGCGCCGCGACCGCCAGCAGAGACGAGGCGCAGGCTTCGAGCACCGGCCGGGACGAGCCTCAGGCCGGCGGCCTCGAGCCGTCCAGCCGGTAGAGCTTGATCGTCGGCCCCCGCTCCCCGTCGCCCGGCGTGAACACCTTGACCAGTTCCGCGGACGCGTCGAGGCTGCGGTAGAAGGCGGCGATCTGCGGGTAGACCTGCGCCGCCGCCAAGACCCTGTCGGAGACCGTCGAGCTGACGATCACGTAGTCGGCCTGCTGCCCCTGCAGCCAAGCCATGCTGTGGGTGGGCTCGGGGACGCCCGGCCCCGGCAGCGCCAGCGAGACGAGACGATACAGCGGGGGCCGCGCGCGGTCGCCGGTGTAGAAGCCGGCGTGGTCGACGCTTCCCAGCGGCGGACCGTAGTTCTCGGCGGCGATCACGCTGCCGGCGGGCACGTTGCTCTCGACCCAGGCTTTGGCGCGCAAGCGCGTGTCGGGACCCGACAGGCTGCCGTCATAGGCCAGAGATGCTGAGAGCGGCACGAAGAGCGCCACGCGCGACCAGCCCCGCCGCGACCGCCGCGGCCACGAGGCGTCGTGCGCCCGAGAGCCGCAAGGCCTCGACGCAGAGGCGCGCGGCGAACAGGACGAGCACCGGCAGCAGCGGCAGAAGATAGCGATCGGCGAGCGCCTGCCACGTACTGATGTAGAGGTAGTAGATGATCGCGTAGGGCGCCAGCATGAGGTCGAGCGGCGTGCGCCGCCAGAGCGCCCACGCCAGACCAGCCAGACAGAGGACGATCAGGACGACGCCCAAGGTACTCTCGAGGTTGGTCGTCAGGTTGTACCAGAAGCCGTTGGGGGCGTTCTCGTAGCCCAGCCAACCGCGGCCCTGGATGCGACTCTGTTTGACGAAGTCGCTGACGAAGTGACCCGCGTCGAGCACGACGAACGGCGAGCCGACGATGAAGGCGGCGAGCATCGGGCCGTAGAGCCGGGCGGCGAGCAGGCGCAGCCAGACGCTCGCCGCCCGGCCCCCCGCGGACACCCGGCTCGCCGCCTCGCCGCGACAGGCGTAGACGGCGGCCACCGTGGCCGGCAACACGAGCATGCCGAGGTTGTACTTGGTCGAGGTCGCGAGTCCGGCGGCGGCCGCTCCGGCGATCAGCCAGCGACGGCCGCGGCCCTGTGTCGCCCCGAACAGCAAGAAGAGCGCCAGCAGCGAGAGGGCCGTCGCCGTGACGTCGGTGACGGCCATGTGCGAGTACGCCACGTGCAGTGGCAGCACGGCGAGAAAGAGCGCCGCAAGCAGACCGGCCGGGCGGCCGAAGGCGTCCCGGCCAAGCCGGTACACGAGGTACACCGAGGCCGTGCCGAAGGCCGCCGAGAGCAGCCGTCCCAGTAGATAGTACGGGCCGGGATCGACGATGAAGGTCCCCAGTGCGAGCGGGTTCCCCTCGCGCGTCAGCCAGAGCACAGGCGCGGCCAGCAGGTCGAGCGCGCCGAGCAGGTAGAAGAAGAACGACGGGTAGAGGAAGAACTGCGGATTGACGTGCCCACGGGCGGCCGCGAAGCCTTTGGGGACGACGACCGTCTCGTCGATGTTGATGAGGCTGTAGGGCAGCCCATACGAGATGCCCTTGAGGCGCAGGACGAGCGCCACGACCAGGATGACGGCGAGCAGCAACGCGGCGGCGGCCCCACGGTGGTGACGGAGCCGCGCCGCCGCGTCTCTCATGCGCCGGTCGGCTGCAGCTCCACGGTCGCGCCGCCGTTGGACATCTCGCGGAAGCAGCTCACGCCGCCCGTGTGGCACGCCGGCCCGGCCGGCTCCACGGCCAGCAGGACGGTGTCGTGATCGCAGTCGAGGCTCGCGCTGAGGACGCGCTGCACATTGCCGCTGCTGCCGCCCTTGTGCCAGAGCACCTTGCGGCTGCGACTCCAGAAGTGCGCCTCACCGGTGCGCAGCGTCGCGCTCATCGCCTCGGCGCTGGCCCAGGCGACCATGAGGACCTCGCCGGTCGCCTTGTCTTGAACGACGCACGGCACGAGGCCGTTGGCATCGTACTTCACAGCGTCGAGAAAGCTTGCGTGGTCCATGGTCGCGCCCTCCGGCCTCTCTTGAGATGAGTCAGGAGACTGCAAGGAGCTCCTGAACGATAGCGACGCCGGAGCTGGTGCCGATACGGGCGGCGCCGGCGTTGATCATGAGCTCGACATCCCGCAACGTGCGGATGCCGCCCGAAGCCTTGACCCCGACGAGCTCGCCGAGGCATTCGCGCAGAAGCTCGACGTCGTGCACCGTCGCTCCCTTGGGGCCGCACCCGGTGGACGTCTTCACGAAGTCGACGCCGGCTTGCTCGCAGATCTTGCAGGCGAGCTTCTTGAGAGGCCTGGTGAGATAGCACGTCTCGATGATCGCTTTCACCGTGACATGACCGCGCCCGCTGTTGACGGAACGCAGGCGCGCCGCGCGCACGACGGAGGCGAGATCGTCGCGCACATGCCCGAACTCGCCTGACAGCAGCGCCGGCAGATTGACCACCACGTCGAGCTCGTCCGCCCCGCCGGCCACGGCATCCTCGGCGGCGACCATCTTGGCGCGCGGCGAATCGGCGCCGTACGGAAAGGAGATGACGGAGCAGACCTTGACGTCGGCGCCTCTGAGCAGGTCATGCGCCAGCGGCACGAAGTGCGGGAAGATGCACACCGTGGCGAAGTGATACTCGATAGCCTCGCCGCAGAGCCGATCGACGTCCGCCGCGGTGGTGTTGGCCGCAAGCAGCGTGTGGTCGATCGTCTTGGCGAGTTCCTCGGGGTGCACGGCGGGCTACGGCCTCCGCAAGAAGGTTGAGTGAGCAGGGAACCGCCACAAGTATAGCAAACCGAGCCTGAAGCAGCCCCGGGCCTAGAGCAGCCGGTCCACGTACCGGTCGTCGCGGCGCCAGTGCTTGCGCACCTTGACGCGCAGATCGAGGTAGACCTGCACGCCGAGCAACGCTTCGATCTCATGCCGGGCGCTGCTGCCGATCGCCTTGATCACGCTCCCGCCCTTGCCGACGCAGATAGCCTTCTGCGACTCGGTCTCGACGATGAGGTGGGCCTGGATCTCGATGAGCGGGCGGTCCGAGCGCTCGACGAGATCGGTCACCTCCACGGCCACCGCGTGCGGCACCTCCTCGCGGGTGCGCTGCAGCGCCTGCTCACGGATGAGTTCCGCGATGAGCATCTCCAGAGGCTGGTCGCTGAACTGGCCCTCAGGGAAGTAGACGGGGCCCGTCGGCATGGCGGCCGCCAGCCGCCGCAGTACCCCGTCGAGCCCGTCGCCGCGCAGCGCCGAGACGGACAGCACCTCGTGTCCGCCCACGATGGCGCGCGCCTCCTTGACACGCACGGCCAGACGAGCCTCCTCCACGAGGTCGATCTTGTTGAGCGCGAAGACGGCGGGCACGTGTGCGGCGGCGACCGCCTCGAGGATGAAGCGGTCGCCGCCGCCGAAGCCCTCGGCGGCGTTGAGGATGACGAGCGCGGCGTCGACCTCGGAGAGGGCGTCGTCGACCGCCGTCTGCATGCGTCGCGTGAGCGAGTCGAACGGCTTCTGGAACCCCGGAAGATCGAGGAGGATCACCTGGCAGCCCTCCTGGTTGACCACGCCCGCGATACGGCGTCGCGTCGTCTGCGGGTGATCCGAGACGATGCTCACCTTGCGGCCGACCAGCGCGTTGACCAGCGTCGACTTGCCGACGTTAGGCCGGCCGAACACGGCGACGAAACCGGAGCGGAAGGCGGCGCTCATCGGCCGGCCTCGCCGTCGTCGCAGGCGAACGGCGCCGTGAGGAGCTCACGCAGACGCACGGCGCGCAACGCGCCGCCGGTCTGCGCGACGACGACCGGGTCACCGAACTCGGCCAGAGCCTGCAGGCAGAGTCCGCAGGGCAGACAGTCGCCGCCGTCGCCGGCGGCGACCGCCACATGGCGCAGTTCGCGCTCCCCGGCGGCGATCAGCGCGGCGAGCGCGGCACGCTCGGCGCACATGCCCGCGGGGTACGACGCGTTCTCGACGTTGACGCCGTGATGGCTCTGCCCCGACGAGCCGACCACCACGGCCCCCACGGCGAACCCCGAGTACGGCGCGTAGGCGTGGCCGGCGGCGCTGCGCGCCTCCGCGAAGAGCTGCCTCTCGGCCGCGTCTGCGGCGCGGCCTAGAACGGGTACCACAGCCGGAAGATGATCAGGGTGATGACGATGCCCAGGGCGGCGCCGACGCTGACCTCGAGGAAGCTATGGATCCCGGCCTGCATGCGGCTCTGCGCGACCAGCCCTGCGAGGAACAGCGAGATCGCCGAGATGGGCAGGGCGTACGCCGTGTTCGCGGCCACGAACGTGATGGAGACCCAGCCGGCGAAGGCCACGGCGGCATGCGCCGACGGCAGGCCGCCGCGAAACGCGGTGCCGCGACGCGTCAAGGCTTTGAGGGCGATGGCCGCGAGGATGACCATGACGAGGGCGATCACGGTGATGTCGATCGGTGAGGTACGCAGCCTGTTGAGCACTGTGTACGGCACGCTGGTGATCTTGTCGTAGAAGACGAGGTAAGCCACGGCGACGGCGTTGACCGCGGCGATGAGCACGGCGCCCGCGGCCACGTCCTTGGCGATCTTGGCGCGGGGGTCGTCGGCATCGGTGATCAGATCGACGATGTGTTCGACGGCGGTGTTCAGCATCTCGGTGATGAGCACGAAGGAGATCGCCACGAGCAGCGCCACGACCTCGAGACGGCTGAGCGCGAAGAACAGGCTTGCGATGAGCACGAGGCCGGCGATGCTGAAGTGGATCCACATGTTGCGCTCGTGACGCAGCGCGTGGACGATGCCTTCGAAGGCCCAGTTGAAGCTGTGGAGCAGGTCACCGCGACGCGGCAATGAGTCCCTCCCACTCCACGAGCTCGAGGACTTCGGCTTGACGCAACGCCATCTGACCGGCGTCGACCTCGTGGTCGTAGCCGAGCAGATGGAGCGTGCCATGGGCGAGGAGGACGGCCAGCTCGAAGGCCGGCGGCAGGCCGTCGCCCTGCGCCTGGCGCAACGCCTGACGGGAGCAGATCACGATGTCGCCGAGCAGACGCGGCGCAGGATCGGACGGATCGGGGCTCTCGTCCGCCTCCTCGAGCGGGAAGGAGAGCACGTCGGTGATCTCGTCGTGCGCCCGGTGCTCGCGGTTGAGCTCGCGTATACGGCGCTCGCCGACGAACTCGACGGCGAGCTCCGCGTTGGCGACGTCCTCCGCTTCGAGCACCCTCGCGACGAGCAGAGCCACCACTTCTTCGTCGATGTCCGTCCGGGTCGCGTTGAACACGTCGATGAGGTTCACGAGGCCTCCGTGGAGGCGGCGGCGCGCCGCGACGCCCGCGCCACCTCGACCTGGTCGTCGTGGTCCTTGTAGGCGTTGACGATGCGCTGGACCAGCTTATGGCGCACCACATCGTGCCCGTCAAAGGGCACCACGGCGATATCTTCGATGCCCAGCAGGACCTCGGGGACCGTGACAAGGCCCGAGGTGCGGCTGTGCGGCAGGTCGATCTGCGTCACGTCGCCGGTGACGACCATCCTGCTGCCGAAGCCGAGACGCGTGAGGAACATCTTCATCTGCTCCGGCGACGTGTTCTGCGCCTCGTCGAGGATGATGAACGAGTCGTTGAGCGTGCGGCCGCGCATGAAGGCGAGCGGCGCGACCTCGATCTCGCCCTTCTCGATCAGGGACGCGAGCTTCTCGCCGTCCATCATGTCGTAGAGCGCGTCGAACAGCGGCCGGAAGTAGGGGTCGACCTTCTCGGACACCGTCCCGGGCAGGAAGCCCAGGCTCTCGCCCGCCTCCACCGCCGGACGCGTGAGGATGATGCGCCCCACCTGCTTGGAGAAGTAGGCGCTCACGGCCATGGCCGTGGCCAAGTAGGTCTTGCCGGTGCCGGCGGGGCCGATGCCGAAGGTGATGGTGTGCGAACGGATGGCGTCGACGTAGCGCTTCTGGTTCACGGTGCGCGGCCCGAGCTGACGACCGCGATGCGTCCACACGATGTCGCCGTACACCTCCGAGGGCTTGCCCGAGGCGTCGACGGCGATATCCATGAGCGACTCGACGATCGCCGGGCTGACGGGCCTCTTGGAGCGGATCACGGTGAGCAGTTCCTCGACGGCGGCGCGCGCCTGCTCGACGGCGTCTTCCTCGCCGTCGAGCAGCAGGACGTTGCCGCGCAGTGTGAGCGTGCAGTCGAGGCGCTTCTCGAGGATCTTGAGGTGCGCATCGTGTTCGCCCGCCAGGGCCAGCGCGACGCCGTTGCTGTCGAGATCGATAGCGGTGCGCATCGAAGGAGACACAGTCAGCCGCCCAGCTTCTCGCGCACCAGGCCGCTCAGCCGCTTGCCGTCGGCGCGGCCCGCCACTCTCGGCTTCAGCCAGCCCATCACTTTGCCCATGTCCTTCGCGGTCACGGACGCTGTGGCGACGATCGCCTCGTCGACCAGGTGCTCGAGCTCCTCGTCGCCGAGCTCCTCAGGCATGTATTCGGTGAGCAGTTGCTCCTCGTAGCGCTCCTGGTCGGCGAGGTCGGTGCGGCCGGCCTGATCGTACAGCTCGATGGCCTCCGCGCGCCGCTTGCGTTCGCGCTTGAGCACGGTGAGCTCGTCGGCCTCGCTCGGCGCCTTGCCGCTGTCGATGCGCTCCTTCTTGAGCGCCGCGACGAAACTCGAGAGGGCCGCGCGGCGGCGCTTGTCGCCGGCCTTCAGCGCCGCTGTGCCGTCGTCGCGGATGCGCTCCTCGAGGACTCCAAGCTCTCTCATACCATGCCTCCCAGCCGTTCTCCCCCGAGGATGTGCCAATGCAGATGCGGCACCTGCTGCCCCGCGTCGGCGCCGACGTTGGTGACCACACGGTACCCGCTCTCGGCCACACCCGCCTCCCGCGCCATGGCGGCGATGAACGCCAGCAGACGCCCCGAGGTGCCGATGCCGAGCTGTTCGATGCCGTCGAACGAGGTGACGTGGCGGCGAGGGATCACCAGCAGATGGACGGCCGCCACGGGATTGATGTCCTTGAATGCGACGAACTCGTCGGTCTCCCCGACCACGTCCGCCGGAATGTCACCGGCGGCGACTGTGCAGAAGATGCAATCGGTCATCAACTTGCCTCCTTGACGATAGCCAGCACTCCGTCCTCATGCTCGCGCAGCCCCACGACACGCACCATCGTGCCTGGCCTCGCCTCAGCGCGCAGGTAGTACGGGATGTACTCGGAACTGTACCCCCTGCGCAGGCCGTCACGCCGGTTCTCGACAAGGACCTCGGCCACCCGGCCGATCGCCGCCGCGCGGGCTGCCCCGGCAGCCGTCGCGGCAGCCGCCAGAGCGCGCGCCATGCGCTCCTTGACGACGGCAGCCGGGAGGGGCGGCAGCCCAGCTGCCGCAGTGCCCGGCCGCGGCGAGAACGCGAACACATGCGCACGCCCGAAGAGGCCGCTCTCGAGCGCCGTGAGAGTGCGCCGGAACGCGGCCTCGTCCTCGACGGGGAACCCGACGATCACATCGGTGCTCAGCATAGCGTCGCCAAGACGGTCGCGCACCTGCCCGGCGATCGCCATGTACTGGGCGAACGTGTAGGGCCGGCGCATGGCGGCGAGCACGTCGTCGTCGGCCGACTGCAAGGGCAGGTGCACGTGACGGGCGACGGCCGGATGAGCGAGAGCCTCGAGCAGCCGCGCGTCCACGTGCCGCGGCTCCAGCGACGAGAGCCGCAGCCGCAGAAGATCCGGCAACTCGGCGAGCGCCATCACGAGCTCCGGCAGGCGGCGCTCACCGTCGCTCCAGGCGCCCAGATCGATGCCGCTCAGCACGATCTCGCCGCAATCGCGGGCGAGGCCCGCGCGAGCGGCGGCGAGAGCGTCGGCCAGCGGGATGCTGCGCGGCGTCCCCCGCACCAGACGCACCGCGCAGTAGCTGCACTGCCCGCCGCACCCGTCCTGCACCTTGAGGACGAGGCGGGTACGGGTCCCGGTCACGGCGGAGCTGAAGTCGTCGGCGCTCACCGCCTCGGCGGCGGCGCGCCGGTCGAGGCTCGCGGCGCTCCCGGCTGCGGGCCCGCCCGCAGCAGACGCCGCCGCGAGCGCCGGCCAATCCGGCGCCGGCGGCACTTCGATGCCGGCGCCGGCGAACTGCTCGGGGTGAAGGCGCGCCGCGCACCCGGCGACGATGACCCGGCGGCCGAGCCGGCTGTAGCGGCGCGCCAGCCGCCGCGACTTGCGCTCGGCCTCGGCGGTCACGCAGCAGGTGTGCACGACGACGACATCGGCTTCGTCGTGCCGCCCGGCGAGCAGCATCCCCGCGGCGGTCAATTCGGCCAGCGCCTGCTCGCCGTCGGCTTGGCTGACCTTACAGCCGACGAAGACGGAGGCGACCGAGGTCAACGCCGCTTGGTCAGATGCAGCAGCAGCCACGTGTCCTCCTCGAGCCGCCCGGCGACCTCGTACTCGGGGAATGCGGCGGCGGCCTCATCACCCTGCTCCAGCAGCAGGCCGGCGAGCAGAAGGTGCGCCGGCTGCAGTTCGGTCGGTTCCCCGCCCTCCCCGACGGCGAAACGCGCCGCGAGACGCAGAATCGGCTGCAAGGCGATGTTCGCGACGATCGTGTCGGCGGCCGGCAGGCGCACCTGTGGGTCGGCGGCGTCCCCGACCGCGAAGACCGGAGCCAGCCCGTTGCGCGCCGCGTTGCCCTCCGCGGCCTCGACGGCCTCGGGGTCGTTGTCGATGCCCCACACCGGCGCGAATCCGAGGCGCAGGGCCGCGAACGACACCACGCCCGAGCCGCAGCCGAGATCGAGCAGCGCTCCGGGAGTCACGTCCTGCAGCATAACCAGACACTGCCGCGTGGTCGCGTGCCCGCCGGTGCCGAACGCGGGGCCGGCGTCGACGACCACATCCAGAAGGTCCTCGCGCGCCGGGTACCAGGGTGGCCGCAGATACAGTCGCCCCACGACGTGCGGCCGGTGGAACCGCTTCCAGGCCTCGTCCCAGCCGGCGCCCTCCGGCGCCGCCGTCAGACGGCCGAGTCGGCCGAGCGCGGCCAACGCGCGGGCGACGCCCTCCTCGTCCTCGCGACCCAGTTCGAGCCAGAAGATGAGCGTGTCGCCCGCGTCCTCCTCCTGCCAGCCTGTCGGTTGCAGCGCCGCGACGAGGGCAACGGCCTCGGGGTGCGCATACTCGAGCGCGGCGGGATCTGGATGCCACTGGCGAGCGGCGGCGCCAGACCAATCATCCGCGGACTGCGCGCCCCTCGCCCCCTCGGCTTCGGCCGTGGCCCCCGGGCCGGCCGCGGCCGGCGTCAGGCGCAGCGTATACCGCGTATACGGGCGCGGCGTCACTGGCGAAAGACGGCCTTCACCTTGTCGAAGAAGCCCCGCTCCAGTTCGTAGTCGGCGGGAGTCGTGGCCGCCGCGAACTCCTCGAGCAGCGCCCCCTGCTCCGCCGTGAGACGCCGCGGCACCAGCACGTTGACGACCACCTTGAGGGCGCCACGGCCGTACCCTTGCAGGATCGGCACGCCGCGATTGCGATACACCTTGACATCTCCGGGCTGCGTCCCGGCCGGCAACTCCAGGTCGAAGCTGCCGTCGAGCGCGGGGATGTGGACGGTCGTGCCCAGAGCCGCCTCGGTCATCGTGATGTCGAGCCCGTAGATGAGGTCGTCGCCGTCGCGGACGAAGTGCTCGTCTGGCGTGACCGCCACCGCCACATACAGGTCGCCGGCGCGACCGCCCTGCGCGCCGGCGCCACCCTCGCCGGTGATCCGCAGACGCTGGCCGTGGGCGATCCCAGCCGGCACGTCGACCTTGACGGTATGGGTTCCGCGCACACGCCCGGCGCCGCGACACGTCTCGCACGGCTCCTTGACGATGCTGCCCTGGCCGCGGCACACGTTGCACGTGCTGGTGCGCACGAACTGGCCGAAGCCGCCCATGCTCGAGACCTCGCGCATGCGTCCGCTGCCGTGACACTGCGGGCAGGTCTCGCGGCCGGTGCCGGCCCGGGCGCCGCTGCCGGCACAGGTCCCGCAGGCCTTCTCGGCGCGCACCTCGACCTCCTTCGAAGCGCCGAAGGCGGCCTCGGTGAAGGTCAGAGTGAGGGCCACCTCGATGTCGTCCCCCCGCGGCGCCGGCGCGCCGCCGCCAGACGTGCCCCACATGCCGCCGGCGTCGCGCAGCGAGGAGTCGAAGCCGCCGCCGAAGAAGATGTTGAACAGGTCGCTGAAGCCCACATGCTCGTAGTCGATGTGGGGGCGGCCCTTGAGCCCATCGACGCCGTAGCGGTCATAGGCGGCGCGGGAATCGGCGTCGCTGAGCGCCTCGTAGGCTTCGGCCAACTCCTTGAACTGCGCCTCGCACTCCGGATCGTTGGGGTTCACGTCTGGGTGACACTCGCGGGCGAGCTTGCGAAAGGCCTTCTTGATCTGCGCCGCATCGGCATCGCGACTCACGCCGAGGACGTCGTAGTAGTCTCGTTTCACCAGATCTCTTCCAGGTAGGAGCTGAGGCTGTCCGCCGTGGCGCGCACATTGGCGATGACGCTCTGATAGTCCATGCGCGTGGGCCCGAGTACGCTGACGGTGCCGAGGGCGCGGTTGGCGACTCCGTAGTTGGCCGCCACCACCGAGCACGCGCGCAGCGACGGTTCGCTGATCTCGCTGCCGATACGCAGGTACACGCCGCCCTCGCGCAGGGCGTCGGCGAGGAGTTCGAGCAGGTTGAAACGCTGCTCGAGCATCTCAAGCAGTTCGTCGAGGTGGCCGACCCCCTCTCGCGTGAGGTTGTCGAGCAGGCGCGAGGCGCCGCCCACATGCAGACCGTCGACGTCGCCGGTGGCCGTCTCGAAGGCCGTCCGTATGGCAGTCAGGAACTCCCGCTCCTTCACGTTCAGCTCTGCGCTCTCGAAGGTCGCGGCGATGAGTCGGGTGCCCAACTGGGCGCCGACAAGGCGTTCGTTCAAGTAGACCCGGGCAAACCCGGAGAGCCCCTCGTCGACAGGCTGCGAGAAGTGGAAGACCCTCTTGGTCACCTGGCCCGAACTGGTGATGATCACGACCATCACGAGACGAGGCTGCAACGTCAGGATCTCGATGTGACGGATGGTCGAGGTGGTCACGGCGGGTGCTGAGACCACCGCCAGCAACTCCGTGACGCGCGAGAGGGCCTCGGCCGTCTCGCGCAGGGCGTCGTCGATCTCGCTGCGCGCGCCGCCGCGCTCGATGACCACCGCCGGCACGGGCTCGCGACGTTCCTTGAGAATGATGTTCGCGTAGTGGCGATAGCCGGCGTCGGTCGGCACGCGCCCCGCTGAGGTGTGCGGGTGCGCGAGCATGCCTGCGTCCTCCATGTCGGCAAGGTCGTTGCGGATGGTGGAAGGCGCGACTCCGAACGCGAAGCGCTGACTGAGGTATTTCGAGCCGACAGGCGCGCCCGAGGCGATGTACTCCTCGATGACGGCCCTCAGCACGCTCTCTTGCCGTGGTTTGAGCATTGGCACCGCCCTGTTAAACGTCAATCGCGAAACAGGCGCACGCAGACCTCGTCGGCCACATACCGCCCCTTTCGCGTCACTCGGATTGTACCATCCCGCACGATGACCAATCCAGCGATGGCGAGCGCGGCCGCGGCCGTCATGTCGAGGATCGGCGCGATCTCCCGGAGCGGCACAGGAGCGCCGCAGCGCGCCGCGAGCATGAGGCGCTCACGGGCGCGCGTCGCCGCGTCGAGGTCCTCCGTCTCGCGCGGTGGAGCCGCGCCTTCGGCGAGCGCCGCGCGCCAGGCGGCCGCGTCGGCGATGTTCGTCCAGCGGGATCCGCCGACGGTGCTGACGGCCCCCGGACCGAGTCCGATGTAGGGCCGGGCGCGCCAGTACGCCACGTTGTGGCGCGCCCGCCGGCCCGGCAGGGCGAAGTTGCTGACCTCGTACCAGGCGTAGCCGGCGCGTTGCAGGGCCGTGACGACGCGTCGGTACATGACGGCCCGGGTGTCGGCGTCGGGGATGTCGAGACGGGAGGTATCACGCGCCAACGGGGTCCCGTCGGCAAGGTACAGCTCGTACCATGAGACGTGCTCGGGACGCAGCGCGAGCACGACGCCGATATCGCCCTCGAGGGCGGCCAGGCTCTGGCCGGGCAGGCCGTGCATGAGGTCGATGCTCAGATCGCACACGCCGGCGGCGCGCAGGCGGGCGACGGCGCCGGCCGGATCGGCGGCGGCACGCCGCCCGAGGCCGGCGCGCAGGCCTTCCTGGAAGCTCTGCACGCCGAGCGACACGCGCAGGGGGCCGGGCGCCGCCGCGCCCTGACCCGCCGCCCATTCGGCGAAGCGCGCGTCGACGTCCTCGGGGTTCGCCTCGACGGTGACCTCGGCCCCCGGCGTGAGATGAGGCCGGAAGAGCTCGAGCAGGCGCTCGAGCCGGTCCGGCCCGAGCAGGCTCGGCGTGCCGCCGCCGAGATAGAGCGTGTGGAGACGGCGCACGTCGTGCGCCGCCCGCTCCCGCTGCCACTCGGCGGCGACCCCGTCCACGTATCCGTTCAACACCTCGCCGGATGGCGTCGCGCCCACAGCGGAGGAGACGAAGTCGCAGTAGTCGCACTTCGCCCGGCAGAAGGGCACGTGCACGTAGACGTGCCGCACCGGCCCCAGGAAGGCGCCCCGGTCCACCTCCGGCCGCCGGCTCCTACTCGCCGACGTCGAGCTCGAGCACGGCCATGAAGGCCTCTTGCGGCACCTCGACCGTGCCCACCTGCTTCATGCGCTTCTTGCCCTCTTTCTGCTTCTCGAGGAGCTTGCGCTTGCGGCTGATGTCGCCGCCGTAGCACTTGGCGGTCACGTCCTTGCGACGCGCCGAGATCGTCTCGCGGGCCACGACCTTGTTGCCGATGGCCGCCTGCACGGGCACCTCGAACATCTGCCGCGGGATGCGCTGGCGCAGCTTCTGCACCAGCGCCTTGCCACGCAGATGCGCGCGCTCGCGCGGCACGATCAGCGAGAGCGCGTCCACGGTCTCGCCGGCAAGCAGGATGTCGAGCTTCACGAGGTCGCTCTGGCGGTAGCCGTGGAGCTCGTAGTCGAGCGAGGCGTAGCCGCGGGTACGGGTCTTGAGCTGGTCGAAGAAGTCGAGCACGATCTCGCCGAGCGGCAGGCGGTAGTGCATCTCGACGCGGTGCGGCGAGAGGTACTTCATGTCGACGAAGTCGGCGCGCCGCCCCTGGCTGAGCTCCATGATGGTGCCGACGAACTCGCTGGGCACGAGGATGCTGGCGGCGACGTACGGCTCTTCGATGTGGTCGATGAGCGTCACCTCCGGGAGTTGCGAGGGGTTGCGCACCGTCGTCATGCCGCCGTTGGTGAGGTAGGCGTGATACTCGACGTTGGGAATCGTCGTGAGCAGCTCGAGGCCGTACTCGCGCTCCAGGCGCTCGCGCACGATGTCCATGTGCAGGAGCCCGAGGAAGCCGCAGCGAAAGCCGAAGCCGAGGGCGTTGGACGACTCCGGCACGTAGCTGAGGGCGGCGTCGTTGAGCTTGAGCTTCTCGAGGGCGTCGCGCAGTTCCTCGAACTTGTCGCCCTCCGTCGGGAACAGCCCGGTGAACACCATCGGCTGCACGACCTTGTAGCCCGGCAGGCCTTCGGTGGCCGGGCGCCGCTTGTCCGTGATCGTGTCGCCGACGCGCACCTGCGCCACGTCCTTGACCCCGGTGATGATGTAGCCGACTTCGCCGGTCTCGAGACGATCGGTCGGCGTCATCGCCGGGCCGAAGTAGCCGAGCTCTTCGATCTCGGCCTCCTGATTCGAGCTGAGCATACGGATGATCTGCCGCTTCGTGAAGGCGCCGTCCACCACGCGCACGTAGGCGACGACGCCGCGGTACTGGTCGTACTCACTGTCGAAGATGAGCGCGCGCGAGGCGCCGTCGGGGTCCCCCTCCGGCGACGGCACGCGCGCCACGACCGCCTCGAGGACCGCCTCCACCCCCTCGCCCGTCTTGGCCGAGATGGTGAGCGTCTCCTCGTGCGTCGCGCCGGTGAGCTCGTGCAGCTCGAGCTCGGCCTCCTCCACGTCGCTCGCGGGCAGGTCGATCTTGTTGAGCACCGGGACGATCTCGAGATCGTTCTCGATCGCCAGGTAGGCGTTGGCCACCGTCTGCGCCTCCACCCCCTGCGTCGCGTCGACCAGCAGCACGGCGCCCTCGCAGGCGGCGAGACTGCGTGAGACCTCGTAGGTGAAGTCCACGTGCCCGGGGGTGTCGATGAGGTTGAGCTGATACTTCTGCCCATCACGCGCCGTGTAGGCGATGCGCACCGCCTGCGACTTGATGGTGATGCCGCGCTCGCGCTCGAGCTCCATCTTGTCGAGGAGCTGTTCCTTCATGTCGCGCGCCGCCACGGTGCCGGTGAGCTCGAGGATGCGATCGGCCAGCGTCGACTTGCCGTGGTCGATGTGGGCGATGATGCTGAAGTTGCGGATGTGGTCCAGTGAAGTCACGACCGCCAATGATACAGCTTGGCGCGGAGGCGGTCGCCCCGGAGGTCGCCGTGCCGGTTGCAGATCCCCGGTCCGGCCCGCCGGCCGCGCGTCCGCCGAGACCGCCCGAGCCGGCAACATCGACCCCTTCATCGGGCGACCTTTCCGCTGTACCATGAGGTCATGAGGACGGCGTGTGTGGAAACACGCGCCGCGACAGGGGCGCCGGGATCGCGCTCGGCTGGGGCGCTCCGCCGCCCACGCTCCTGGGGGTGCTGCGATGGGGGTCATGGTCACCGACCGGCGCCGCGGTCTGCGCTTCGCGGTCGCCGCGGCCTTCGTGTTTCTCGCGTTCTTCCTCACGCTGCTTCTGCTTCCCAAGGCCGCCGCGGGCGCGGTCGTCTCCGTGAAGGCCACACCCTCCGCGTTCTCGCCGAACGGCGACAAGGTGCTGGACACTGTGAAGCTCGGCGTGCGCCTGACGACTTCGGCCAAGCTCTTCGTCGGCGTCTACGACGAACGCGGCCGTCTCGTCCAGACGCTGCAGCGGCCGCGATCGTTCGGCGCCGGTACACGCGCCTACAAGTGGAACGGCCTCTTCCGCGGCAAGGCGCGCGCCAACGGCGCGTACATCGTCCGGGCCAAGGCCACCATCCGCGGACGGATCAAGGCGGCGAAGTGCCTTGTCACGCTCGACGTGCTGCCGCCTCAGGTACTCCTCGCCAGCGGCGGCCGCTCGCGCGTGTTCGCCGGCGCCGACTCGGCGTTCGGTTATGGCGTGGAGGGCAACCTTCCGGAGCGCATCGAGCTTCAGATCTACACGGCGACCGGCGCCGACGGTGAGGGAGGCGTCGAGGTGGCGGCGGTCCCGGTGGAGGCGCCCAAGCTCACCGGCAGCGTCACCTGGGACGGACGCGACGCCCAGGGCGCCTGCTTGGCGACGGCGCGCTACAAGGCGCGCTTCGCGGCCACTGACGGCGCCGGCAACAGCGGCGTCTCGCGCTTCGAGCCCATCTCCGTGTACGCACCCACCACCGTCGCCGGCAGCGTCCGCGACGCCGGTGGCGCTCCGGTAGGGGGAGCCACGGTCAGCGTCGCCGGCACTGCGCTCGCCGTGACCACGGCGGCCGACGGCTCGTTCGCGTTTGCCGCCTGTCCGATGGGCTTCCGCGACCTCGTCGCGTCCAAAGCCGGACTGCCGGACGGACGGCAGCGCGTCAAGGTGAACGCCGAGACCGGCGCCGTCGGACTCGTGCTGGGCAAGACGGCCCTGACCCCACTCTCGAACGTCGCGCCGGTCACGATCTCCGGCACGATGAAGTACCAGAACGACAGCGGCGCCTTCGTCCCGATGCGCAACGTCCGAGTCGTGCTTCAGGACGACTCCTCGGCGTGGTGGGACGATCTGATGGAGACAGGCACCGACGGGACCGGCGCCTTCAGCATCACGTACGACCCCGACGGCGAATGGGAACTCTATGGCTATCCCGACGTGCGCGTGATCGCCTACTGCGAGGACGACCGCGGCAGTGTCGGCGAGGTGTGCCGTGGCCAGCAGAGCCTCGGTCCCTTCGAATTCGTGGCCACGGAGACATGGGAGGACAACACCTCGAGCCACACGGGCCTGCATCGCGTTGACAGCGGCGAAGGCACGGTGATCTGGTACGTCCTCGAGTGCATGCAGAGGGCGCACGATCGCTGGCTGCAGCTGACTGGGTACGACGCCCCGCCGATCTGGGCCGATTACCCCGTCGAGCTCGGCAAAGCCACGGCGCAATTCGACTTCGGTCATACCTACAGGTGCATCAACATCGATCCCGGGAGCTTCGATCCGTCGATCCTGCCCTGGACCCCCACTCTCGTCTACCACGAGTTTGGGCACTGGCTCCACTACGACTCGTACACGAGTGAGAACGTGGGTCCCGACTCCAACGCCTATGCGGCCTACAACGGCCTCGGCGGCGCCTCGTTCCAGAAGGATGGCAAGACGTACTCGGGCAAGAACAACTCGTTCGAACTGAATAAGGAGGGCGGCGAATGGGGAGCGCTCAAGGAGGGTTTCGCGGACTTCTTCGCGGCGGTCTGCATGGACTGGGACAAGGGCGAGTACGAAGGCACGCTCGAACCCGACATCGACCTGGTGGACATCAACGATGACAAGGCGGCTCAGTCGACGAGCCGCGCGCTCTGGGATGTCTACGACACCACCGCGACGAACCTGTGCTGCTGGGGCGTCGGTGACGATTGGACGCAATGGACGGCGATCCCCCGGCCGGTCAGCCCCCTGGGGTCAGGAGACGACGACCGGATAGGCGCGACGGAGAACACGCAGATACTCGACCGCATCTGGACGGTCATGGACGACGAGTGGCCGGCGAGCATCTCCGAGCTGCGCTCGGCCTTCCGCAGCCGCCACGCGAGCGAGCTCCGCACTCTGCGCCTGCTCGACACCGTCCTGCGCAGCAAAGGCCTCTGCGCCGATGAGATCTCGAACGGCCGCCCTTCCCTGGGGAGCATGCGCATCGTCAGTGAAGAGAAGTACGGCACCGCGAACCGCGGGGTCATCCGTGTCTACTGTGAGGTGACCGACGCGGACACGTGGGGAGGGATGTGGGACTCCGACTTCGCCAAGGTGCGCCTCGAGCTTGGCGTGACCAGCGCCTACGCTCCCTACGAGACGACCTGGTTCCCGATCGGGTTTGCCCTCGAGAAGGCGTCTGCCCCGCCCCCCGGCCAGTCCGGCGCCTTCTGGTACGCCATCGACTGGGACACGCGCAGCGACAGTCCGATCGAAACGAAGTACTCCGAGGGCGGCTTCGAGTGGAACAGCAGGGAGAGCTCCAAGATCACGGGACGCATGGAGAACGTCAAGCTCCGCCTGATCGCCACGGACGACTTGCAGGAGAGCCTGCCGGTGACATCGGCGGCGTTCACCGTCGACAACCGGCCCATCGTCGGGGTCGCCGGCATCATCAGACACGCCGCCACCAGCGCGCCCATCGCCGGCGCCGTCGTGGAGCTCCGGGACGGGGCGGACGCCCCGCTCGGGCCGTTGGTCGCGACGTTCACGACGAAGACAGACGGCGCCTACGAGTTCCTGGCCGTGCCCGCCGGAAGCTACACCGTGGTGGCGGCGAAGTCCGGGTACGCGGCCAACTGGGTCGGCGCGGAGCTCCGGGAGGGCGCCGTCACGGCCGACACGGACGTGTACCTCACGCCTGCCGCCGCAGGCGGGATCGCTCGAGCAACCGATGTCGAGTCGTTCATCCGCTTCCCCGCGGGGGCAGGCGTCCTCGATGCCGGTGGAGCCTTGCTCACCGGCGCGACGTACGAGTTCTGGTTCAGGACGACGGTCGAGAACGAGATGGAGCGGTCGGGCACTTTGGCGATGACCAGCATGTCCTACGGCAACTGGCCCGGCGGCGAGACCGGCATCGCGCCCATCATGAAGATCCTCGTGGACGGGAGAGGCACCATCACGTTCGGCCTGAGCGAGAACGACGGTGGCGGCCCGATGGAGGGCATGTGGCACTTCGTCCGCGGCCGCAGCGAGCCGCAGGTCGGCGAGTGGTGTCACGTGGCGGCGCAGTGCGGCAGCGGCGGCATCCGCCTCTTCATCAACGGTCGCCTGGAGGCGAGCGACCCCTATGCCGGCGCTCCCGAGCCGGACGCGAGTGCCGGCACCCTGGGCGGCGGCTGGTTCAGTGTGGGCGACAACGACACGTTCGCAGCGGGCAGCCTGACGGCCCGCGGGTACTACAAGGAGGTGCGCGTCTCAGCCGGCGCCCGCTACACCGCCGACTTCACACCTCAGAACGTGGCGATGCGCGATACTGCGACGCTGCTCCTCGATCACCTCATCGGCGGCACGCTCGGCCAGTATCACAAGGTGGTGTGGGGGCCGTGAGCCGCGACGGGGCGAGCACGGGGAGAGCCTCGCACGCCACATAGCGCATGTGGTCCGTGTTGCGTTCGCCACAATGCGCGTCGCCAGTGGACTCGTCGCCGTTGTCATGCTCCAGGCAGTGCGTCACCTCGCGCCCCGGCGACGACGGGCCATCGCCGCCGGGGCGCGGCGACCGCCCGTGTCCTCACGGTGACGCCACCCGTGCAGACACTGCGCCAAGAACATCGGGACCACCCGCCGGAGTGAGCTGTTGGCCAGCGTCCTGACACGAATAGCCACGACACGAGGCCGACGAACGGCCCCTTCAGGGTCACCTCAACCTCTACCTGAAAGAGAGTCTATGGGTTGGCGGGTCAGCCGCCCTGTACGCGCGGGTCTCGCATCTGCGCCCGACAACCCCCGGAGGCGCGGGACGCGTCAAGACCACGGAGTCCTGGTCCACGCCCCTCGTTGATCTCACCGCCGAGCACCTCGCGACCCTCCCTGGAACCCGGCACGGCAGCATAGTCGCAGTAGTGCGTTTCTCGTTGGCTGCAAAGTACAGGTACCGGATGAGTTGACAGCCGCAGGAAGCGAGGCGGAACCGCGCAATCGTAACGGGGTCCGAGACCTGCAAGCTGCAGGCCTCGTGATGATGGCGAGCAAGACTCTCTGCGCGAAGCTCAGATCGTGACTGAACGACATTCGCGAGCCAGTCGTTGACGTCCACACCTCCGGCCCGGGTGTCTTACTCCCCGGTCGGCGGCGCCGGCGACCGCCGCCGCCGGAGAGCCCGCCACACGGCGGTGAGCTCGTCGAGCTTGAACAACCGGGCGAGCGCGACGTACACGGCGGCGCCGGCGGCCACTGCGGCGAGCACCGCCACAAGCAGTTGCGGGAAGCCGGCGGCGGCATAGCCCTGCAACTGTTGCCAGACGAGCCAGGACACCGCCGCCAGGGCGGCGGCGCAGACCAGAGCGCGCACCGCGGTGCGCAGGATGCGCCTGCCGTCGAGGAAGCCGAGCTGCCGGCGCAGGAGTACGAACAGGGCGAAGAAGTTGACCACCGAGACGGCACCCATACTGAAGGTGATGCCGGCCACGCCGAGCGGCCGGTAGAGCAGCCAGCACAGCACGATCATCACGAGCACGTTGCCAAGGCTCACGTAGAAAGGCAGCCAAGGCCGCTGCATACTCTGGAATCCGCGATTGAGCATGATGTTGGCGTTGGCGAACAGGAGCCCGATGGCGAGGAACGCGAGCGCCGTCCCGACCTCCGCAGTCGCCTCGGAGCCGAACTGCCCGCGCTGGTAGACGAGACGCACGAAGGGCTCAGGCATCACCATGAACCAGGCAACGAAGGGCAGCGAGACGACCACCATCTGGCGCACACCGAAGGAGATGGTGTCGCCGAAGCGACCGTCCTCGCGCGTCAGGGCGAAGCGTGAGAGCGAGGGGAAGAGCACCGTGCCGATGGTCACGGCGAAGATGCCCTGCGGGAGCTGGTACAAGCGGAAGGCGTAGCCGATCTCCGCCGCGGCGCGGTCGCTGACGAACTGCGCGAACCAAGTGCCGATCAGGGCGTTGAAGTTGAGGATGCCGAGCGTGATCGTGATCGGCACCATGAGCAGCAGGACCCGGCGCAGGAGCGGGTCGCGGAGGCCGAAGCCGGGCCAGATCCAGCGCTCGGCGCGGCCCATGGCGCCGGCCAGCAGGGCCAGCTGCAGCAGCGTGCCGATGAGCATGCCGATGGCGACGGCGTACACGCCGAGCGCATCCTGAAGCAGCAGGATCGCGGCGATGATCGTGAGGTTCCAGACGATGGAGACGATGGCCGGCACAGTGAACCGCTCCAGCGAGTAGAGCACGCCGCTCAAGGCCCCCGCGAGCGAGAGGAAGAGCACTGTGGGCAGCAGGATGCGGAGCAGGTTCGATGCGAGGGTGCTGCCGGCGGCATCGGCCGTGAGCTCGGGGAAGACGAGGTGTGCCAGGGGCACGGCGGCCACCATGAGGACCACGACGACGCCGCCTACGGCGACGATCACCAGGCCGAGCAGGTTGGCCGCGAGCCGGAACGCGCGCTCGCGGTCGCCCTTGGCGAGCAGCGCCGTGAACACGGGCACGAAGGCGGCGCTGATGGCCGCGTCGGCGAAGAGCTGCTGGATGAAGCTCGGGATCACCGAGACCGAGACCAGCGTGTTGTACGCCGGCGCGACGCCGTAGACGGCGGCGGTCACGACCTCGCGGGCCAGACCCGTCACGCGGGAGACGGCGGTCGCCGACGCGACGATCAGCGCCGCCAAGGCGAGCTTGCGGGTGTGGTCTGTCATGACCTCTTCTGTTCGACCGCCGGCCCGGAAGTACTGCCCGCCGGGCCACGGCAGTCTACCAGAGGCGGCATCAGACCTTTTCGCGACCCCGCCGAAGGATCGTGTTTGATGCCCGCCGCAGCCGCGTGGTAGTATCTCGCGTCTGAGTGCGGTCTCCACGGGCTCCGCACGCAGTCACGACGTCACCCAGAGCGAAGGGATCACGTGGCCAACATCAAGCAGCAGAAGAAGCGCATCCTCCTGTCCGCCAAGCAGCGGTTGCGCAACCGGCACGCCAAGTCGGGCCTCAAGACGCTCTTCAAGCGCCTCGAGGAGCAGGTCGGCGAACAGCAGGGCGAGCAGGCCGCAGAGACGGCCAGGTACCTCACCTCGCGCATCGACAAGGCCGCCGCCAAAGGCATCCTGCACAAGAACAACGCCGCCCACAAGAAGAGCCGCGTCGCCACCACCATGGCGCGCCTCTCCTCCTGAGTCGGCTGTAGAACTCGCGACAAGACAGGCGGGCCGCGCAGGCGGCCCGCCTGTCTTGTCGCGTCCTGGTCCTGCCGGCGTCTACGCGAGCAGGCGCGCCAGCGCCAGCTCGAGCACCAGACGGTCGGTGTGGTTCACTCCAGATTCCGATTCCAGCGTTGCGGGCGCGCGACCGCGCATGCCCCTCTCGGCGCTCGCCAGTGCCACGTAGGCGCCGCCAAGACGGCTGGAATCGTAGTGCGCTGCCTGCTCCAGCAGGTTCTTGGCGATCCAGAACGGCACACCCACCTGCTTCGCGACCCTCGCCGGGTCCGTTGTCCCCAGGCGCCGTGTCGCCGCCAATTGCCCAATGTGGCGCAGCAGCATGTACAGCACCTTGTTCGGGTCCTCACCGGCGAGGTAGACCATCTCGAGCAGGGCGAAGGCGCGGGCGCCCTGCCGATCGCCCACCGCATCCATGAGGCTGAAGACCCGCGCCTCGTCGTCCGGCGAGCAGACCGCGTCGATATCGTCGACCGAGACGTCGTGCCCTGCGCAGTAGATGCTCAGCTTCTCGATCTCGCGCTCCAGGCGTTCGCTGTGTTTGGGGTCCATGCCGCAGCGCTCAAGGAAGTGCCGGGCGGCGGCCTGGCTCATCGGCAGCCGGTGCGCCTTGGCTCGATCCAGCACCCAAGCGACCATCTCGTACTTCTTGGGAAGGTCGAATCTCAGGACCTGGCCTGCCGCGGCGATCGCCTTGCGCAGGGGATCCGCGTCGGTGAAAGTCTCGCCCTCGACGGCAAGCAGCGTGTCCGGCATGGGATCGTGCAGGTAGCCGGCCAGAGCCTTGCGCGACTCAGGCTTCCACCTGTGCGCGTTGAGGACGAGCAGAAGCCGCGTCCCCAGCGTGAACCCCGGCATCGAGGCCGCCTCGAGGACGTCCGCCGCCGAGTGCACCTCGGCGTCGAAGACCACCGAGTTGAGGTCGCTGCCGGCCTCCTCCACGACGCGCTTCCTGAGACGCGTCACAGCGCGACGGACCTTGGGCCGGTCGTTGCCGAAGATGAGATAGGCAGAGCTGAGGGGAGGTCGTTCGCTCACGGTACCTGAAGGATAGCACGCGGTTCGACGCTCGCCGCGCGCGGCACTAAGATGGGCCGGCGTGCGTGCGCCCGCACACTGGCGCCGACGGGCGCGTGTCGTGCGCCCGCCGCCGGACCGAGCCGAGGGGAGGCCTTCCATAGTCGCCGAGTCGCTGTCAATGGGATCGCCGTGGACCATCGCGCTCCTCGCGGTCTTGATCGCCGTGGAGCTCGGCCTGCTTGCGTGGGCCTTGGTCGATCTCGCGCGCCGGCCGGCGGCACAGGTCACCGGCGGCAACAGGCTCATCTGGCTGCTGCTCTGCCTGCTCGTTCAGTTCGTGGGCCCCATCCTGTACCTTGCCATCGGCCGCGTGAGAGCGCAGACGGCCGCTGTGACGGCCGATCGCGGTCACGTCCCGGCGGCTGCCGACGCCCTCGCCAACGAACGCCTCGCCTGGGCGACCGCGCCGCTCTCCGAGGCGACCGGCGCCGGCGACGACGGTTCGGCCGCCCCGGCGACGGGCGGCGCGGCCGTCGAACTCAGCGACGTGCGCAAGGTGTTCGGTCAGACCGCCGCCCTCGACGGCCTCTCGCTGTCGGTGCCCGAGGGCTCCGTCTTCGGCTTCCTCGGGCCGAACGGCGCCGGGAAGACGACGACGCTGCGCATCCTCGCTGGGCTTGCACGCCCCACGACGGGCAGCGCCCGCGTCCTGGGGCACGAGACGGGCGGCGCCGACACACGGGCGTTCATCGGCTATCTGCCGGACGTGCCCGCCTTCTACAAATGGATGACGGCGGCCCAGTACCTGCGCTTCGCAGGCCGGCTCTTCGGCATCGAGGGCGCCGCCCTCGAGACGCGGGTGTCGTCACTGCTGGAGCTCGCCGATCTGCGCGACGTCAAGACCCACATCGGCGGCTACTCGCGCGGCATGAAGCAGCGTCTGGGCGTGGCACAGGCGCTGGTCAACACGCCGCGCCTGCTGCTGCTCGACGAGCCCACGAGCGCCCTCGATCCCATCGGACGGCGCGAGGTGCTCGACATGATCGCCGCCCTGCGCGGCCGCACCACGGTGTTCTTCTCGACGCACATCCTGGCCGACGTCGAGCGTGTGTGCGACACGGTGGCGATCATCGACCGCGGACGCGTCGTCGAGCAGGCCGGCATCGACGATCTGCGCGGCCGGCGCGGCGGTCTCAACCGGCTCGTGGTCGAAGTCGACGATCCCGCCCGCCTCGCGGCGGCGCTCACAGGCCAGGCCTGGCTGCGCTCGCTGGCCTCTCACGAGTCCGGCGGCCTGAGCCTGAGCGTCGACGACCTGGCGGCGGCGCAACGTGAACTGCCGGCGCTCATCGCCCGCTCCGGGCTCGCGCTGCAGCGGCTCGAGAGCGACGAGCTGAGCCTCGAAGACGTGTTCGTCGATCTCGTCGGGAAGGGCAGACCATGACCGGCTTCCGCGCCTTCTTCGGCAAGGAGATCGCCGAGACGCTGCACACTTGGCGTATCTGGGTCCTGCCCGGCTTCCTGCTCTTCTCCGCGGTGACCGCGCCCCTCATCACCTACTTCATGCCCGCGCTGATCGACGTCCTCGGGGGTCAGGGCTCGGGGTTGTCCATCCAGGTGCCGGACCCCACCGCCGGGGCGGCCTACGTCGAGTTCCTCGGCAATCTCACGGAGCTCGTGATGCTCGCCCTGGTCATCGCCTACGGCGGCATCGTGAGCTCGGAGGTGCGCAGCGGCACCGGCGCGCTGACGCTCGCCAAGCCGATCTCCCGGAGCGCCTTTGTACTCGCCAAGTGGCTCTCGCAGCTCGTCGTGATCGCGGTGGCGGGGACGGCGGCGACCGCGATCTGCATCGGCGTCACCGCCGCGCTGCTGGGCGTCGGGCCGGCGGCCGCGCTGGCGGCCGCCGCCGGCCTCTGGTTCGCCTTCGCCGCACTGCTCCTCAGCGTCATGGTGCTGCTCAGCGTCGCGCTGCGGGCACCGGCCGCGGCCTCGGGCGCCGGCGTGGGCGTCTACATCTCGCTGGCCGTCCTCGGCCAGTTCGAGCTCGTCAGCGACGCATCTCCGGCCGGCCTGACGAGCGCCGGCGTGGCGCTGGTGCTCGGCGAACCCGCCGTCTGGGTGGCGCCGCTGCTCACCGCCGTGGCGGCGAGCGCCCTGCTCCTCGCCGTCGCTCTCTGGCTCTTCGCGCGGCGGGAGATCTGAGGCCGCCCGGGCCGGACGTTCCAGCAGGCTGCCGCCCGAGCTCCTTCAGGCCCGCCTCGCAGACCGTACACGACGCTCAGCACCAACCACCCTGCGCGCCGCTCGCGCTCGCCATCAGTGAGACTGGGCGCCATGCTCCACCCCCACCGCCAGCCCCTCGCCCTCCGCCGTCACGGCGACGTCTCCATACTGGTCGGTGCGGGCGCATGGCACGCCGGCCGCAGCCAGCAGAGCCAGCATCTCCGCGGTGGGGTGTCCGTACGTGTTCGCGCCGACCGGGATCACCACGAGGCGCGGCGCCAGCGCGGTGAGGAGCTCCGCGTCGAGGCCGCCACGGCTGCCGTGGTGGGGCACGCCGACCACGGTGCACGGCGGCAGGTCGAGACCGGCCAGCACCTCGCCTTCGGCGTCGCCCGGGAGCAGCACGCGTTGGCCGCCCAGTTCGGCGAGGACGACCAGCGCGCAGTCGTTCTCGCTCTGGTTGCCCTCCTCCCCGTCCGGGGCCTTTGTCGGCAGCACGCGCAGGCCCCAGCCCTCGCCGCCGAGCGACAGGGGCGCCGCGACGCGGCGCACCTCCGCCCCCGCGGCGCGCAGCTCTCCCGCAAGGCGCTCGAGGGCCGCAGACGGCTCCGGCGGCTGCGGCAGCAGCGCGACTTCAATGGGCACCGCGCCGATCACGTCCTCCAACCCGGCCGTGTGATCGGCGTGCCCATGGGAGAGCACGAGCAGATCGATGCGGCGCACCGCATGCTCGCGCAGCTCGCGGGCCAGCGGAGCGGGACCCGCGTCGACGAGGACGGTCGGCCCTGAGGGTACCTGGAGAAGAGTCGCCGCGCCCTCGCCCACATCGAGGAACGTCAGAGTCGGCTGCGCCGGAGCAGCCGGACCGGCAGGCGCCAAGAGGAGCACGGCTGCGACCACGGTGGCGCTGACGACGATCAGCGGCGTGCCCCGGCCGGGGCTCCTGACGTAGCCCACGAGGCCCTCTCCGGCGCGCCGCGCCAGCAGCCGGACCCCCGTCACAAGGACGACCGCGCCCGCCACGAGCAGCAGCCCGAGGCTCGGCCCCTGCCACTCGTAGACAGCCCAGGGGAGCCTCCCGAAGACGCGCGCCACGGTCAGCAGAAACCCGATGAACAGCCCGGCGAGCAGGTTCAGGGGCACCGAGACCCACCCTCCGATGAAGCCGAGCAGCAGCGAGAGCATGCCGAGAAACATGATCGGGCCGAGGACGAAGCCCCCGGCGACGTTGGCGGGCACGCTGACCAGTGAGGTGGAGCCGAACGTGAGCATGGAGACCGGAGCCGTGGAGAGACTGGCGGCCACGGTCACGCCGACCAGTTCCGGCAGTGGCCCAGGCAGGAACCCCAGCCCGCGGGTGATCGGGCGCGCCAGGACGAGCAACCCCAGCACCGCGCCGAACGACAACTGGAAGCTCACGTCGAAGAGGTTGTTCGGGTTCGCCGTGAGCAACCAGGCGCCGGGCGCCAGCCAGAGCAGCCAGCCGTCGCTGGGACGCGAGGCCATGATGGCCAGCAGCCCGACGATGCCCGCGACGCCGGCGCGCACGATGGACGGCGAAGCGCCGGTGAGGACCACGTAGGTGGCGACCACGGGCACCAGCAGCGCGGTGCGCGCCAGCCGCGGGACCGCCAGCAGCATGAAGGCGAACGACCACATGGCGCAGAGCAGGACAACGTTCTCGCCCGAGACGGCCATGATGTGCAGCAGACCGCTGCGCCGGAAGTCGTCGATGAGCCCTTGCTCGACGCCCTCATCGTCGCCCAGCACCATCCCCTGGAGGACATCCCGCACCGGCGGTCGCAGACCCTCCCGCAGATGAGCCCGCGACGCCAGCCGCAGGCTGTCGATCGTCCCTCCGAGACCGGCACGCCGTCCCGTCACCCTGAGATCCGAGAAGCTCCCCTCCAGCAGGACGTGCTCGCCGCGGCGGCGCAGGTAGCGGCCGTAGTCGAAGCTGCCGGTCCGAGCCTCCGGCAGCGGCCGCACGCGCACCGACGCCAGTGCGACAAGCGCTCCCTCGGTGAGCGGGCCGCACGGATCGAGCTCGTAGCGCTGGCCCTCGTCGAGCCTGAGACGCAGATGCGCCGGCTCGCCGAGCGGCGCCCCGTCCACGTCCCGCACGTCGAGCACCAGAGTGACCTGGTCTTCATCGATGGCGGGCAGATCGGTGAGGACGCCCGAGAGGGCGACCGTGTGCCCGGTCTCGGCGGCGAGCGCCGAGTGCTCCAGCGCCGCCAGGCGGGCGCCTCCCAGTCCCGTCCCGGCGGCCAGGAGCAGGAACGCGAGCCCGGCGGCCAAGACCAGCGGGCGGTGAGCGGCAAGACGCGATCCGGCCCACCGCCACAGCCCGAGGCAGGCGACGGCCGCGACGGCCGCGGCAAGCCCCAGGACCCACGCCGGCGGGCGCAGCGCCAGCGAGAGCAGGAGGCCGGCACAGTAGGCCGTGAGCAACACATGGGGCGGCGCCAGCCTGCGCAGCAGGAGCGTCAAACGGTGATCGCGTCCTTCATCGCGGCGAAGCGGGCCTCGCCGATACCCGCCACGTTCTTGAGGTCGTCGATGGTCTTGAAGCCCCCTTGTGCCGTGCGGTAGTCGACGATCTTCTGGGCCGTCGCCGGCCCGACCCCCGGGAGTGTCTCGAGCTCGACCAGAGACGCCGTGTTGATGTTGACGAGGGCGGTCGCAGCGCCGCCGGGGGAGGATCCTCCGGTGCCGGGCGCTGGGGCAGTCGCAGACCCCCCGCCACCCGCGGCCGCGCGCTCGGGGACGACGATCTGCTGGCCGTCGGTGACACGCGCCGCCAGATTGACGGCGGCAAGTTCCGCCTTGCCCGTGGCTCCACCGGCGAGCTCGAGCGCGTCCGCGACGCGCGCACTCGAAGGCAGGTGGATCACCCCCGGCGAGCGCACGGCCCCGCAGACGTAGACGACCACTTCGGCGACCGCGGCGGGACTGCCGCCGGCAGCCGAGGCGGTCGCGGAAGCCGGCGGCGAGGGCGCTGGTGCGAGCACCAGCCGCTCGCCGCCGGCCGGCGCGCCCCCGTCGTTCAGGACCAGGTACCGCACGCCCACAGATGTGACCACGACGGCGAGAGCAGCATAGGCGTAGATGTGACGACGAGACAGTCGCATGGGGACCTCCGGCGCGTACGGATAGGCATTCCGTGCCGGCCGACCGTCGGTCGACCTGCCACGCCGAGACTACCGGCCGCGGCGGAGGTCCGCATCGCCCCGCAGGGGCGATTGCATGGGATGACGATGGGGCCGCGTCAGACCCGAGGACATGAGTGGGCGGCTCAGGATCCTCGCGGCGGCGGCGGCGGGCGCCGCCGAGCGGCTCGCCCCGACGGCCGCAGACCGCTGCCCCGGCGGGCGCGCGGCAGCAGCCGCCGCCGCGACGGCCCTTCTACCTCACGACGAAGTTGACCAGCTTGCCGGGCACGTAGATCTCCTTGACGATCTGCTTGCCCTCGAGGAAGCGGACGGTGTTGGCCGCCGCCTTGGCCTCCGCCAGCACATCCTCCTGCAGGGCGTCCACGGCCACCTGCAGACGATCGCGCAGCTTGCCGTTGACCTGCACGACGACCGTCACCACTTCGTCCGCGGCGAGTTCAGCGTCCCAGCCCGGCCAGGGCGCGTCGAGCACCGTCGCGCCCTGACCGAGGAGCTCCCAGACCTCCTCGCCGAGGTGCGGCGCCATCGGCGCCAGCAGCAGGGTCATGTCGGCGACGATCTCGCGCCACTGGGCAAGCGTGAGGGCGCCGCGCGCGTTGGCCCACACGTCGAGCGCCTCGTTCTGCAGCTCCATGAGCGCCGAGACGGCGGTGTTGAAGCGGAAGTGCTCCATGTCGTGCGTGACCTTGCGGATCGTCTTGTGCAGGGTGCGCAGCAGCCGGCGACCACGCTCGGCCTCGGCCTCGTCCCCACTGACGCCGCTGCCCTGCGCCTCGATCACCTCGCAGACGAGGTTCCAGAAGCGACTGAGGAAGCGGAAGCAGCCCTGCACGCCGCGATCGCTCCAGGCGACGCTCTGCTCGAACGGCGCGATGAACAGCTCGTAGACGCGCAGCGCATCGGCGCCGTGGCGCTCCACCACGGTGTCCGGCGTGACCACGTTGCCCTTGCTCTTGCTCATCTTCTGGCCGTCCTCGGCCAGCACCATGCCCTGGTTGCGCAGCGTGGCGTAGGGCTCATCGAAACCGGCGTAGCCGGCGTCGTGCGCCACCTTGCAGAAGAAGCGCGCGTAGAGCAGATGCATGACGGCGTGCTCGGCGCCGCCCACGTAGAGGTCGACCGGCAGCCAGTAGTCCGTGGCGGCCCTGTCGAACGGCGCCGTGTCCACGTGCGACGACGGGAAGCGGAAGTGGTACCACGAGGAGCAGGCGAAGGTGTCCATGGTGTCGGTCTCGCGCTGCCCCGGCCCGCCGCAACGCGGGCAGGTCGTGTGCGCGAAGCTCTCGTCGCGAGCCAGCGGCGACTTGCCGTCGTCGGTGGGCTTGTAGTCCTCGATCTCGGGCAGGAGCACCGGGAGTTGATCGGCCGGCACCGGCACCGCCCCACACTGCTCGCAGTAGACGATGGGGATAGGCACGCCCCAGTAGCGCTGCCGGCTGATGAGCCAGTCGCGCAGCTTGAAGTTGATGGTCTTGCGGGCCATGTCTTTCGCGCCCAGCAGGGCGACGATCGCCGCGAATGCCGGCCCCGGCGCCGCCATGCCGTCGAACTCCCCGGAGTTCACCAGGAAGCCGTCGCCCGTGTACGCCTCATCCAGGATGCCCTGAGCGCCCTCCGGCGGAGCGATGACTTCGACGATGGGCAGCGTGAACTTGGTGGCGAACTGGAAATCGCGCTCGTCGTGGGCGGGCACCGCCATGATCGCCCCGGTGCCATAGCCCATGAGCACGTAGTCGCTGATCCAGATGGGGATCTCGGCGCCGTTCACGGGGTTGACGGCGCAGGCGCCGGTGAACACGCCGGTCTTCTCCTTCTCGGTGGAGAGGCGCTCGATCTCGCTCTGGCGGCGCGACTGCTCCTGATACGCCGCCACGGCTCCGCGATGCTCCTCGGTGGTGAGCTGCTCGACCAGCGGATGCTCGGGCGCCAGGACCATATAGGTGGCGCCGAAGAGCGTGTCCGGCCGGGTCGTGAAGACCGTCAGGGGTTCGTCACGACCCGGCAGCGCGAAGTCGACCTCGGCGCCCTCGCTGCGCCCGATCCAGTTGGCCTGCATCAGCTTGATCTTCTCCGGCCAATCGATCGTCTGCAGGTCGTCGAGGAGGCGCTGGGCGTACTCGGTGATGCGGAAGTACCACTGCTCGAGGCCCTTCTTGGTGACGTCGCTGCCACAGCGCCAGCACTTGCCCTGCTCCACCTGCTCGTTGGCGAGGATCGTCTTGCAGCTCGGGCACCACCACTGCTGGCCTGTGGCGCGATAGGCGAGGCCGCGCTCGTACATGAGCAGGAAGAACCACTGCGTCCAGCGATAGTAGTCGGGGTTGCAGCTCGTGATCTCGCGCGACCAGTCGAACGACAGCCCCACGAGGTCCATCTGGCGATGATAGTTGGCGATGTTCCGCTGAGTCGTGATCCGCGGGTGCACGCCCATCTTGAGAGCGTAGTTCTCGGCGGGCAGGCCGAAGGCGTCCCAGCCCATCGGATGCAGGACGTTGAGACCGCACATGCGCTTGTAGCGCGAGACCGCATCGGTGGGTACGTAGTTGCGCAGGTGACCGACACTCAGACCGTCGCCGGAGGGATACGGAAAGAAGTCGAGGCAGTAGAACTTCGGCTTGTCCGACGTGTCCGGGGTGCGATAGGCGTCGCGCTCTCTCCAGAGGCGCTGCCACTTCTGCTCGAGGGCATGCGGGTCGTAGCGGTGGTCCATACGGTCCTCTCCTGGATGAGCCTCACGGGCGCCGGCCATCGCCAGAGTCGCGGGCGCCCAGCGCTTGATTGTACATGAGGCCGCGCGCCGCGCGGTATGTCGGCTGCTGCTTGCCGCGCGGCGCGACTCTGCTATACTTCTGAGCCTGCCGGCAGTCGCCGGCACCGCCTTCGGTGGGGGTATAGCTCAGTTGGGAGAGCGTTTGGCTGGCAGCCAAAAGGTCACCGGTTCGAGCCCGGTTACCTCCACCAAGTTCCCCCTTTCCACGACCCGCCGCTGATCACTTGCCACTCCACCCCCAAGAGTCGCGTGGCGCCCAGGCACCTGCGCAGGCGGGAGTGCGTTGAGAGCGGTCGGCCGCGCCGACGACTACCAGCGCCTGTGGGAAATCGACGCCCTGCGTGGTTGCGCCGTCCTGGCGATGATGATCTTCCACTTCGCGTGGGACTGGGCATACGTGCACGGTGGCGCTCTAGGCAGCGGTTCGCGGTACTTCTCGGGAGCCATCGCCTTGACGTTCATCACCGTGCTCGGTCTGTCGATCTCGCTCGATCGCGAGCGAGTGCAAGCCGCGGGAGGGTCCGTGGTGCGGCGCACAGCCTGGCGCTTCGTTCTGATCGGCGGAGCGGCTGCCCTCGTCACCTTCGCCAGCCGACTCTTCCTGCCAGATGCCTTCGTCTACTTCGGCATCCTTCATCTACTGGCCCTGTCCACGCTGCTGGTCGGACTCACCGCCAGGCTGGGGGCAGCCGTCAACGCACTCCTCGGGCTGGCGATCCTGATCATCGGATGGAGCGGGCTGCTGGACGGCGCGGCGCCGGCGACCGTCCTGTCCATCGTGGGCTGGTGGGCCCCGCGATCGAGCATCGACTGGTATCCGCTCGCGCCCTGGGCAGGATTCGCCTTCTTGGGGTTCGCCGCAGGACAGACGCTGTACCCGGGCGGCCGGCGACGCTACTCGTTGCCTGACTGGAGCCGACAGACGACCCCGGTCCGCGCCCTGGGCCACCATGCGCTGCTGATCTACCTGACACACCAGTTGCTGCTGTTCCCCCTGGCCTGGCTGCTCGCCACCGTGCAGCCGTGATGCTGACTGACTGGTTTCCGACGCTCGTCGGGAACCTTCGTCCGCCGCGATCTCATCCACGCTTCTCGATCTCATGCGCCCAGACAGACGGCGCGCGCTTGGAAAGAATGGGCGGGTTTAGCGGCGGCACCAAGCGGAAAGCATCGGGGTAGACAAGCACGGGGGCGATGCATGGCGCCTCGGCAATGGTGGCCAGGGGAGGCGGGCATGGAGGATCGGCCGCAGTTTCACGTCGGCTACGAGAGACTGGGCGAAGCGGTGGGGGTCGTGACGCTCGAGGGCGAGATCGACATCTACTCCTCACCGCAGTTCAAGGAGATCCTGCTCAAGGGCATCGAGGAGGGCGCCACCCGCGTCGTCATCGATCTGAGCGACGTGACCTTCATCGACTCGACGGCACTCGGGGTCCTCGTGAGCGGCGCCAAACGGGTACGCCCCCGCAACGGCAGCCTCGACATCATCTGCGTGGACGAGAACATCATCAGAATCCTCGAGATCACAGGCCTCGATCGCGTCTTCGGCGTCCATCCCTCACGCGCCGAGGCTCTGAAGGCAGCGGTTCCCTGATCGGGAAGGTCGTGCGAGGACCGGCAGGTGGCAGTCGGCGGTATCCCGGGACCGCCGGAGGGGGCGAGAGCACATGGAGAACCGCACCACGACTGTTCTCCGGGGCCGCAGACTCCACAGCGCGGCCAACGGAGCCGCGAAGACGCGCACGTACGGAGCAGGCCGGACCTGCATCGTCGAGGGATGCGGAACCCACCTTTCCGCGTACAATCCCTCGCGCACCTGCGCCCTCCACGACGGGTTCTGGACGGACGACCCGCGCCGCGGTGCGCGGAGGTCGGCGCCGCGCGAGGAGGTGACGCGGCTCTGCTCCTTCGAGAGATGCGGCCGCGAGTTCACCTCGGCCAATCCCGCCAGACGCTACTGCAGCGATGCCTGTCGCATGAAGGCCTTCCAGGCCCGCGTGATGAACGCCCGCCGTATGGGCGACCTCTCCGGAGCACCGCGCGACAGCTGACGTCGGCGCGCCGACGAGTCGCGCCCGGGGATCTCGTCTAGGCCGAGATCGCGCTGAACGCCGGCGGGATGAGAGGCGTCCTGCCATAGACCAGCGCGACCACGGCCTCGTCGAGCGTCTCGAAGACGGGCACGAGGTTGGGCAACCCCACCATCGCCAGCAGGCGCCGCACCTGCCCTCGGGGACGCGCAAGCACGAGTTCTTTGCGCGTACCGCGCTGGTCGCCGACAAGGCGGACCAGGAAGCCGATGAAACTCGAGTCCACGAAGCTCGTGCCCCCGAGATCGATGACCAGGTCCTCCTGGTGATACAGGGGACCGAGCCGACGCCTTAGGAAACGATCGATCTCCGGTACCGTCGCGAAGCCGTACTCTCCATCCAGGGCGAGGATGGGGGGCGCAGCGTGGGTCGCGCGCGCCCATGTGAGACGCAGTGTGGCGCCCTGCAACACGAGTTCCTCCGTGTTTGCGCCACGATGAACCACGCTGCCACTCACCGTCCGACCTCCCCGACCGACGACCTTGCCTTTGCACGCTAGTGCACCACAGTGCGCGTGTAAAGCGGATTTCGTGAGGTCCCGCGTGAGGTTCTACGCCAACCTGAGAGAACGCTGAGAGGCCTCAAGCCTCAAGCCAACATGCCTCAGGAAGAGGTCGAGAGTCGAGAGTCTGCGGCCTTCTCAGGCTCGAACAGGACGAACCGGCTCCGACGGCCCCTTAGGACTGCTTGGTCGCCTGCGCCGCAAGCTTGAGCTTGCGCTGCTGCGGTTCGCGCTCCTTGAGGAGGGTCGTGACCGGACTGGCGACGAAGATCGAAGAGTACGCTCCGGAGAGGATGCCGACGAGCAACGCGAAGGCGAAGTCCTTCAGCGTCGCCCCTCCGAAGAACAGCAGGCAGAGTACGGGGAGCAACGTGGTGAGAGTGGTGTTCATCGAGCGGGTCAGCGTCTGGGAGATCGAGATGTTCACCATGTCGCCGTACGGCAGACGACTGTACCGCGACTCGTTCTCGCGGATGCGATCGTAGATGATGACCGTGTCGTACAACGAGTACCCGAGGATCGTGAGGATCGCCGCGATCGTGGCCGTGGTCACCTCGCGTCCGGTGATCGAATAGACGCCGATCACGATGAGAACGTCGTGGATCTCGGCGGCGATGGCGCCCACCGCGAACTTCCACTGGAAGCGCAGGGTCACGTAGATCAAGATGAGCAACAGTGCAATGGCCATCGCCTTCAGAGACGAACTCACGACCTGGCGGCCAAAGGTGGCGCCCACCGTCTCGAGGCTGAAGATCGGCGACCCTCCGGACTCCGCGATCACGAACGCTTTGTCGAGAGCCTGCCTGACTTCGGCCTGAGCGCTCGTCGACAGGGTGGGAGTCTGGATCTGGAAGCCCTGCAGCGTCGTGCCGGCGACGTTGGGCGTCTCCTGGATCTGCGCGGTCTCGTAACCCGACTCGCCGAGGACCGCGCGGACGTCGGCCAGCGTCGCCGTCTGCTCGAAAGCCACGGAGATGCGCGTGCCTTCCTGGAACTCGAGGCCGTAGTTCAGCCCCTGCACGGGGTTGCCGCCGCCCTTGATGAACAGACTGAGGAGGCCGGCGACGATGATGATGCCCGAGATCGTGAACCACCACTTCTTGTGACCCATGTAGTCGAAGCTGTAGAGACCGCGAATGAAGCTCATGCCCTCACCTCCGCTTCTTTGAGCGGGAAGTGGATGTCCGCGATCTGCCCGACGACTTTCCCTGGCCGGATGCGGCCGGCGATGTCGCCGGTGAGGCGGGAGCGCCGGCGGCGGCCGGCACGCCGGTCGCGCCGGCCGAGGAAGGGCTGCGACGACGATTGCCGCCCGCAGCGTCCGTCTCCAGGGCCGCGATCTGGCTGGACCTGACGCCCATCAGTGACGGCTTGTTGAAGAAGGCGAACCCGGCCAGCACGCCCAGCATGGCGCGCGTGAACAGCACGGCCGTGAGCATGCTCATGAGGACGCCGAGGATGAGCGTGAGGGCGAACCCCTTGGGCGAAGACGTGGCGAACACGAACAGCACAGCCGCCGTCAGCATGGTGAGGATGTTGGCGTCGAGGATGGTCTTGAAGCCTCGCGAGTACCCTGAATTCACCGCCGACCGCACGGACTTGCCCTGCTTCACCTCTTCCCTGATGCGCTCGAAGATGACGACGTTCGCATCTGCGGCGATGCCGATGGTGAGGATCATGCCGGCGATGCCCGGCAGCGTGAGCGTCACCGGGATCGCGCTGAACAGCCCCCACAAGAGGATGGCGTAGACGATGAGGGCGAGATCGGCGACGAGCCCGAGGAAGCGGTAGTAGAGCAGCATGTAGATGAGGACGAGGCCAAGTCCGACGAGTCCTGCGAGGAGCGCCTGCTGGAGCGAGTCCTTGCCCAGCGTCGCCGAGACCTGCTGCTGATACGCAGGATCGAGCTTGACGGGCAGGGCGCCCGTGTTGAGGACGAAGGCCAGGTCTTTGGACTCCTGCACCGTCATGCTGCCGCCGCTGATCTCGGCGCCGCCGCTGATGCCGTCGCGCAGCTCTGGCTTCGTGTAGTCGATCATCGGGTCCGACTCCATCTGGTTGTCGAGCACGATGGCGAACGTCTGAGGCTGGCCTTTGAGCAGGCCGCTGCGGTACAGCTCGCGCGTGACGCCCTGGAACTGCTTGCTGCCCTCGCCGGTGAACTCGATGGAGACGTTGGGCTTGCCGTCTTGGGCGAAGCCCGCCTGAGCGCTCGCCACCGCGTCGCCGGTCATGACCGGCGGCCGCGCGTAGACATACCAGAGCATGGGCTGCTCGCCCGTGGGGTCTTCCTTGGTGTGCACGAGGGCGTAGTCGGCGGTGGTGCCCTCCGCGGAGAGCTGATCGATCTCAGCCTGCGAGATACCCTGACGCCTCAGCTCTTTGAGGGCCGCTTCCTTGCTGTCGACAGGGCCGACCGGCTGCGACTGCTCGTCGTCTTTGTAGAACTCGAGTTGAGCGGTCTTGCCGATCACGTCGAGGGCCTGCTGTGGGTCCTTGATGCCGGGGAGAGCCACGGAGATCTGGTCGGTGCCCTGCTTCTGGATCGCCGACTCCGTGACGCCGAGACCGTTGACGCGACGGTCCAGGATGGCGATCGTCTGGTCGAGTTGCTCGGCGGTGGGCGCCTTGCCCTCCGCGGTGCGCGCCGTGTAGACGACCTCGAGGCCGCCCTGCAGATCGAGACCCAAACGGGTCTTCACGCTGGGCGGCACGATGAAGTACACCGACACGGCCACAAGGACGGCCATGAGCAGCAGTATGAGCATGTTCTTGTGGCGCTTCACGTGAGTATCGAGTCCGTCCGAGGCAACGAGTCAGGACGCAAAGCGTACTTGAGCGGAGCGCGCGGCACAAACCCGCACCCGGTGACGATCCGCACCTTCGATTCCGTCGGCAGGATCAGCGGTCGCGAAGGAAGCTGGGGATGTCGAGGACGTCGTCGTCGACGGTGAACGACGGCCTGGTGTCCGCGGGGAAGAACGGCGCCTTGCTCACGGGCGCGCGCTCCGCGCTTGCGCTGCGCACGGGCGCCTCCGCGCCGACGGGGCGGTCGAAGCCCGTGGCCACGACCGTCACGCGGATCTCGTCGCCGAACGACGGATCGATGACCGCGCCGAAGATGATGTTGCAGTCCTTGTCGGCGGCGCTGGCGATGATCTCCGCCGCCTCGTTGATCTCGAACAGCCCCAAGTCGGGGCCGCCCGTGATGTTGAGCAGGATGCCCCGGGCGCCCTCCACGCTGGCCTCGAGGAGCGGCGAGCTGATGGCGGCGCGCGCCGCCTCGACCGCGCGGCTCTCGCCGCCTGCATTGCCGATGCCCATCAGCGCCGACCCCGCGTCCTTCATGATGGTGCGCACATCCGCGAAGTCGAGATTGATGAGACCGGGCACGGTGATGAGATCGGTGATGCCCTGCACGCCTTGGCGCAGCACGTCGTCGGCGACCTTGAAGGCGTCCATGACGGACGTGCGCCGCTCGACCACCTCAAGGAGACGGTCGTTCGGGATGACGATCAGCGTGTCGACCTTGTCGCTGAGTTCGACGATGCCGGCGGCGGCCTGCTGGGAGCGGCGCTTGCCCTCGAAGGCGAACGGGCGCGTCACCACGCCGACCGTCAGCGCGCCCAATTCCTTGGCGAGCTCGGCGATGACCGGGGCGGCGCCAGTACCCGTCCCGCCGCCCTTCCCGGCGGTCACGAAGACCATGTCCGCGCCCTTGAGCGCGTCGCGCAACTCGTCCTTGCTCTCGACCGCGGCCTGATAGCCGATATCGGGGTTCGCCCCCGCGCCCAGCCCACGAGTGATCTTGCTGCCGATGTGGATCTTGACGTCCGCGTCGCACATCTGCAGGGCCTGAGCGTCCGTGTTCACGGCGATGAGTTCGACGCCGCGCAGTCCGGCGTCCACCATCCGGTTGACGGCATTGGTGCCGCCTCCGCCCACACCCACGACCTTTATTACGGCGAGATAGTTCGCTGACGCGTCGATCATCTTGGAGACCCTCCTGTCGCGGTCGAGACTCGCCGTGCAGACCCCGGACAACCCTCAACTCGTGGTCGATGGTAGTTCCCGGACCCCCCAGCGTCACAAGAAACCGCCGCTTTGCAGCACTCCTTTGTGACGTGCAATGAAGCTGGACGGCTACACCACAGCTTTGAGCTTACCATACTGAGGCCCCTCTGAGGTGTCAAATGTCCGCCTTGATCCTCAGCCTAAACGGAGAGGGCTCGACCAATACTTGAGGCTTCTCCCCGGTCACTTGAGAGCCGGGCGCCCGAGCGAGCGTTCGGGCGTCGAGACATCGATCCAGGTGGGATCGATGCCGTGCTTGTCATAGTCCTCGAGTACTCTACGCAAGGCCTTGGTCTTCGCCGTGCCGCGTTCTCCATCGCCCCACTCGACAAGAGGCCCGTCGCTGAAGTGCAGGGTGACCCGTCCGTCGTGGACGACGGCCACGGCCAGACGCTCGCGCAGCGACCCCGTCAGGCCGGCGACGACGTTCACGGCAAGGCGTGCGTCGGGGTCGTCGAGGCTCCGACCCGCCTCGACCTTGCCGGCCGCCGCCAACCGAGGCAGACGTCGCTCGGCGCCGGAAGGGCCGGCCTCGAGGAGCGCAAGGTCCTTGCTCCCGGCGCCGGCCTGGTCGCCCGCGGCGCCGGTGGAGTCTCCGGTCGATCCGCTGGCCGCTTCGCCGCCGGCGCTCCCGACCCCCGTGGCCGTCGCCGTGGTCTCGGTCTTCGCCTCGAGCGCGGTGATCACGAAGGCGTCGGTGGCGACCACGTACCAGCGATCGCCGGCGAGGACATACGCCACCGGCTGATGCTCCTCAATGCGCACGCGCAGGGTGGTGGGGAAGTCGCGGTCGATGGTCGCCGTGGCGACGTAGGGCAGCGGCTTGAGAGTCCCGCGTACGTCGTTGGCGGTCACCGTGAAGAGGTTGCGTCCGAGATACTCCTTGCGCAGGAGGCGCTGCAGGCGCTGCTGTTTGACGACGTGCGCGCCGGTCACGACCACGTCGTCGATCGCGAACGACGACGAGTTGCGGCCCCAGGCGTACAGCCCCATCGGCAGCAGCAGGATGGCGAGGGCGAGCAGCACCGTCGGGACAAGACGGGACCGTGGACGACCCGCTCCGCCAGCGTTGGCCATGGCGCGGAACCTCTTCAGAGAGGACAGCTACTGGACGTCATTCGCCGTCGGGCAGGCCTTCCCCTTGCCCGCGCAACGTGGCGAGCACCTGGTCGCCGGCGCGGAACACGTCGCCGGCGCCGAGCGTCAGCACCAGGTCGCCGCGGCGCAGCCGCGGCGCGAGGTATCCCGCGACATCGGAGAGCCGCGGGAGATACACCACGGGACCGCCAGGCCGCTCGGTGAGGTATGCATCGACGATGAGCTTGCCGGTGACGCCCGGCTCGGGCTCCTCTCTCGCCGGGAAGACGTCGGTGACGATGGCCTCGTCGGCGAGCGCGAGCGCCTGCCCGAACTCGCGCTGCAAGTAGCGGGTGCGTGAATACAGGTGCGGCTGGAAGACGGCGATCACGCGACGGTGATCGCCCTGCTTGGCGGCCGTGAGCGTGGCCGTGATCTCGGTGGGGTGGTGCGCATAGTCGTCGACCACGACCACTCCTTCCTCCCGTCCTGTCTCCTGAAAGCGCCGCGCGGCACCGCTGAAGGTCGCCAGATACGGGGCCGCCTGGGCTGGAGGAACGCCGGCGTGGCGCAGCGCCGCCAGCGCCGTCAGCGCGTTGAGGATGTTGTGCTCGCCGGGCACGCGCAGGGTCACCACGGCGAGGTCCTCCCCGCGCTCTCGCACGACGAACTCGCTGCCCTGATCGTCCACTCTGCGCACGTCCGCCTGCAGGTCACCGGCGCCGATACCCGCCACGACAACGGCCGCCCGCGTGTACTCCGCGAGTCCGTCACCGCCGCTCCCCGCGACGAGTACGAGCAGCCCGTCGGGCGGCAGCAACGCGACGAAACGGCGAAACACCATGAGCACGTCGTCCAGACAGCCATAGTTGGCGTGGTGATCGAGCTCGACGTTGCTGACGATGGCCACCTCGGGGCGCAGGAACACCAGGCTGGCGTCGCTCTCGTCGGCTTCGGCGACCAGCCACTCTCCCTGGCCGACGCCCGCGTTCGAGCCGATGTCGTTGAGCTCCCCGCCGACCAGGAACGTGGGGTCGAGGCCGGCCCGGTACAGCACGTGGGCGATCATCGAGGAGATCGTCGTCTTGCCGTGAGTGCCGGCCACCGCAATGCCACGGCGCAGCGTCATCACCCGCGCAAGCATCTCCGCGCGCGCCAGGACGGGCACTTCCATGGCCCGCGCCATGCGCACTTCGGGGTTGCTCTCGGGGATCGCCGACGAGATGACCACGAGCGCGGCGGCGCCGAGATTCTCGGCACGGTGCCCGATGCGCACGTCGACGCCCGCCGCCTCCAGGTTACGCGTGTAGCGGGAGGCCTTCAGATCTGACCCCGTGACCCTCACCCCGAGACGGGCGAGCACGATGGCGATGCCGCTCATACCGGCCCCGCCGATACCGACGAAATGGACAGGCTGCGGGAAGCTCCTCATCGGCTCAGCGCTCATCGTCCTCCTCACCCCTTCAGGATGTGTTCGATCTCGTCCACGACCCGCCGGGCGGCGTCTGGTCGTCCCAGCGCGGAACTGGCGGCCGCCATCGCCGCCAGACGCGCCGCGTCGCCCAGCAATGCGCCGACCAGACGCTGGAGCACGGCGCCGCTGAGGGCCTCATCGTCGACGAGCCAGGCCGCGCCGCCCCTCTCCATCCACAGGGCGTTCTTGCGCTGATGATCGGCCGTCGCGTGCGGATAGGGCACGAGAATGGCCGGCCGGCCCAGCGCCGCCAACTCGGCGACGGAGCCGCCGGCGCGCGCCACCACCAGCGAGGCGGCGGCCATCGCCGACGCCAGACGGTCAGTGTAGGGCACGAGGTGATAGCGCTCAAACCGCTCGCCCCTGGTCTCCAGTTCGGCGCGCACGGCGACGTGGTTGCGCGGGCCGCAGACGTGGACCAGCTCGAAGGCGAGTTCGCGACCGCCGAACGCGTCGACACAGGCGCGGTTGATGCTCTGCGCGCCCTGGCTGCCGCCGAAGGCGAGCAGCACCGGCAGATCGGGCCGCAGGCCGAACGCCTCACGACCCTCCGCGGCGGTCGCCGCAAGCTGGGCCGCCGAGAGCGGCCGTCCCGTGACGACGAACTTCGGCGGAGTCAATCCCACGATAGGAAAGCTGAGACAGACACGGTCGACCAATGGCCGCAGCAGGCGATTGGCGACGCCGAGGTGAGCATCCGCCTCGAGGGCGATCGCAGGAGTGCCGCGCGCGGCGGCCAGCGCCACGACCGGGCCGCTGGCGAAACCGCCGCCGCCCACGGCGACGTCGGGACGCACCTCCCTGAGGATGCGCAGAGCGCGCGGCGTCGCCGCCGCCAGCAGCCCCAGTGTCGTCAGATGGTCCTTCGTCGCCAGACGCCGCGTGAAGCCCTTGAGCTCGAGAGCATGGACCTGGTAGCCGGAGGGGATGTGCCCGACCTGCGACGGCGTCGTCACAACGACGACCCGCGCGCCGCGCGACTGCGCCTCAGCTGCGACGGCGAGGATCGGCTGCAGGTGACCGCCGGTCCCCCCCGCGGCCAGCAGGACGCACCCTCCGTTGAGGACTGGCGACAATGAAGCTCCTTCGATTCGTGGCGATGTTGAGCAGGATGCCGAGGCCGGCGAGCACGACCACGATGCTGGTCCCGCCGAGAGAGACCAGAGGCAGGGGCACGCCGGTCAGCGGCAGGACGCCGAGCGCCGCGCCCATGTTGATGGTGGCCTGGCCGATGACGATGGCCGTGATCCCCGTCGCCAGCAGCTTGCCGAACGGCTCCTTGCAGTTCATGGCGATACGAAAGCAGACCCACGCCAGAGCGCCGTAGAGGACGATGAGCGCGACGAGCCCCATGAGGCCAAGCTCCTCGCCGATGATGCTGCTGATCATGTCGGTACCCTCCTCGGGAAGGTAGCCGAACTTCTGAACGGAGTTGCCGAGCCCGACCCCGAAGAAACCCCCTGAAGCGACGGAGATCAGCGACTGCGTCGCCTGATAGCCGCTTCCCTGAGCGTCCTTCCACGGATCGAGGAACGTCATCAGACGCTCCAGACGATACGATTCGACGACGATCAGCGTCAGCACGACCAGGACGCCGACGGCGAGCAGCCCGAGCAGATGGCGGAGCCGGGCGCCCCCGGCGATCAGCAACGCGAAGACGGCGCCTACCAGCACCAGGGTACTGCCGAGGTCTGGTTCGAGCATGATGAGGCCCGCCGCCGGCAGGATGCCGATACATGCCAGGAGCAGAAGGTGACGCAGCCGCGTGATCTCGAGCGGGTGGCGGGCGATGAGCATCGCCACAAGGATGACGGCCGCGAGCTTGGCCAACTCGCTCGGCTGCAGGCCCTGGCCGCCGACGACGATCCAGCGGCGGGCGCCGTTCACGCTCACCCCGATCCCAGGGACGAGCACGAGAGTCAGGCCGGCCAGCGCCAGCCCGGCGAGCGGGAAGGCCAGCCTCCGATACCACGCGTAGTCGACCCGCGAGAGCGTCCACATGGCGGCCAAGCCGAGCAGGACGAAGACGACCTGACGGCCGACGGAATGGAAGCTCGAGCCATATTGGAAGAAGGCTTGCGCCGACGAGGCGCTGTAGGCCATCACAAGGCCGAAAAGCAGCAGCAACATGGTGACGAGCAGAAGAGCCCGGCGGTCGGCGACGCCTGGGGCGAGCGGCGGCGCGACAGGCTGGCGGGCGGCGTGACTCTCCCGGGGGGGCGCCGCAGGGGCGCCCGCCGTCGGCGCGGCGCGACTCCCGCGCGGCGCCGTCACGCCAGCTGCAGCCCGTGACGCCGCTGCGCCGGCCCGGCCGTGGTGGTCCAGCTTGGCCCCTGCCCCCCGACCTCTGGTGCTCACCCGGTACCAGCTCCCCGCATCTCGTTGACGACCTGGAGGAAGTGTTCGCCCCTTGCGATGTAGTCCCTGTACTGGTCCCAGCTGGCGCAGGCGGGGCTGAGCATCACGACGTCGCCCGCGGTGGCCGCCTTCGCGGCCGCCGCGACGGCGGCCTCGAGGCTCCCGCACACGACGTAGGCAGTCGCTGCCTGACCCCTTGCGGCCCGCCGGGCGGCGAAGGCCTCGGCGAGTTTGGGCGCCGTGGCGCCGATGAGCAGGACCTCTTTGACGAGGCCCTCGGTGGCGGCCGCGAGGGCGTCGTAACTCGCGCCCTTGTCGTAGCCGCCGAGGATCAGGTGGACGGCGCCACTGTACGCCGTGAGCGCCTTGAGCGTCGCGTCGACGTTGGTCGCCTTGGAGTCGTTGATGTAGGTCACGCCGTCGACGATGCCCGCGACCTGCAGCCGATGCGGGACTCCCTTGAAGGTACGCAGCGTCTCGGCCACTGCCGCCGCCGGCGCGCCCGCGGCGGCCGCCGCGGCCGCCGCCGCCAGTGAGTTCTGCAGGTTGTGAACGCCCTTCAGGGCAAGCTCGGAGGAGTGGCAGAGCGCGACGTGCTCCCCGTGGCGTTCCAGCCAGAGCGTGTCGTCCTCGCCCACTCCCGCCATCAGGCCAAGGGCCAGATGCCCGCGGCGCGCGGAGAACCAGCCGCGCCGGCCGGCGCCCAGAGCGCGCCGCGACGACAGCTCATCCAAGGTGCCCGGATCATCGGCGTTGAGCAGCGCCAGGTCATCGCCCGTCTGATTGGCGAAGAGGCGCAGCTTCGCGTCCACGTAGGCGCGGTAACTGCCGTGACGGTCGAGATGGTCCTCCGTGAGGTTGAGCAGCACCGCCACGTGTGCGCGGAAGCGGTCGATGTGCTCGAGCTGGAAGCTCGAGAGTTCGGCGACGATGGTCGCCTCGGGCGCCAGGACGTCGGGCATCTCGGCGAGAGCATTGCCGATGTTGCCGCCGACGGCCACAGGCAGGCCGGCGTCGCTCAGGATGGCTCCGGTGAGCTCTGTGGTCGTGGTCTTCCCGTTGGTGCCGGTGATACCGATGATGCGGTTCGGCAGGAACCGCGCCGCGAACTCCACTTCGCTCCACAGGGCAACGCCCCGGCGCAGGGCCTCCCGCACGATGGGGCTGGAGTCCGGTACGCCGGGGCTCTTCACCAGAACGTCGACTCCGTCGGGTAGCGCGGCCTGCGCGCCGAGATGGACCGTGACACCCGCGGCGGCCAGAGCCGCCACTGCGTCCGCGGACAGCCCGGCCCCCTCATCGAGGCCGAGGACGCGCGCCGCCGGCAGCCGGCGCCGGGCGAGCAGGGCCGCCGGCCGGCCGCTTCGACGCAGACCGAGTACGGCGAGAGAGCGGATGTCCTCGAGTTCCATATCCCCCCCTTCAGAAGGTCGCGTAGTAGGCCGCGAACCCCGCCCCGGCGAAGATGGCGGCGATGATCCAGAAGCGCACGATGATCTTCGTCTCAGACCAGGCTTTGAGCTCGAAATGATGGTGTAACGGCGCCATCAGCAGCACGCGCCGGTGGAACAGCTTGAACGAGATGACCTGGATCGTCACCGAGGCGGCCTCGATCACGAAGAGGCCGCCGATGATGAGCAGGACGAGCTCGGTGCCCGTGAGCACCGCCATGCCGGCGATGGCCCCGCCCAGCCCCAACGACCCGGTGTCGCCCATGAAGACGTCCGCCGGGAAGGTGTTGTACCAGAGGAAGCCCAGACAGGCGCCCCCGACGCAGCCCGCGACGACCATGAGATCGGTGATCCCGGGGTCGTTGGCGTTGCGCCCGATGATGAACGCGATGCCGGCCATCGCCACGAGCACGATGGCGGACGCCCCGGCGGCAAGCCCGTCGAGGCCGTCCGTGAGGTTCACGGCGTTGGAGAACCCGGCCAGCGTGAGGAACACCAGAGCGTAGAAGCCCAAGGTGCCGAGCTGCAGTCGATAGTCGGAGAAGGGCACGTCGACACGCGTATCCACCCCGGCGAAGCGCAGCGCGATGAAGCCCACGAAGAGCGCCAGGAGCAACTGCAGAAGCAGCTTCAGCCGGGCGGAGAGGCCGAGAGAACGCTTGCGGACGATCTTGGTCCAGTCGTCGATGAAACCGATGAAGGCGTTGCCGAAGGCGGCGATGAGCACCGTGATCGAGGCCACCGAGAAGCGACTGAAGACCAGAAACGGGATGAGCACGGCGATCCAGATCGCCAGGCCCCCCATGGTCGGCGTGCCTTCCTTGGTCTTGTGCGCCGCGGGACCCTCTTCGCGGATGCTCTGCCCGAACTCGTTGAGGCGCAGCCAGCGGATGAAGGGCGGGCCGATGATCAGCATGAGGACCATCGCCAGCACGCTGGCGCCCATCGCTCTAAGCATCGCCGGCCCCTTCCAGCGCCTGCGCCACGCGTTCCAGGCGCAACAGGCGCGACGCCTTGACCAGCACGGCGCTGCCCGCGGGCACCGTCTCGGGCAGCGCCGCAAGGCACTCCTCGACGGTCGCGAACCATGACTCCCCGGGCGCGCCGGTACGGAAATCGCGGGCCAGTTCGCCGACAGCCACGAGCCGCACGCCGGCGGCGGCGCAATGCTCTCCGACGGCACGGTGGAAGGCGGCGGCGTCTGGTCCAAGCTCGTACATGTCGCCGAGCACCGCCACCAGCGGTCGGCCGTCGGCGATGGCCACCAGATGGTCGATGGCCGCGGTCATGGCCAGCGGATTGGCGTTGTAGGCGTCGTTGAGCAGCAAGCCGCCGCCGGGCAGGCGCGAGACGGCGCCGCGGAGGTCGCTGAAGGCGACCCGGGCGGCGCCGTCTCGCGCCTGATCCAGGCCGTACCCCAGCGCGATGAACGCGGCCAGAGCGGCCAGCGCGTCGTGCAGGTAGTGGCGCCCGGTGAAGTTGAAGTGGAGCTGTCCCGTCTGCTCAAAGGCCTGGACCGTGACATCGGTGCGCTCACCGCGCCGCTCCTCGTCCACGAGGCGCACGTCCGCGCCGGGCGCGTCGAAGGTGACGACGCGGCCCGGATGGCGCCGCACATGCTCGGCGAGCAAGGGTTCGTCGCCCGGGACGACCGCCGTACCCCCGGCGAGCTCTTCCAGCAACTCGGCCTTCGCCGCGGCCACGTCGGCCATCGTCCCCATCAGCTCAAGATGCACCGGCGCGATCGTCGTGATGACCCCCACATCGGGGCCCGCGACCTGCGCCAGGTCCCGGATCTGGCCGGTCCCGCGCATCCCCATCTCCACCACCGCGACCTCGGTGTCCGGCTCGATGCCGAGCAGAGTGAGAGGCACGCCGATCTCGTTGTTGAGGTTGCCGCGCGTGGCGATCGTCCGTGCGACCGGCCGCAGGAGAGCGGCGAGGATGTCTTTGGTCGCGGTCTTGCCGGCGCTGCCGGTGACCGCCACGACCTTCACCCCGCTGCGCCGCCGCACCGAGGCCGCAAGCCGCTGCAGAGCAGCGCGACCATCGTCCACGACGATGCGGGGCGCGCCGGGCAGGGCACGCGCGGCAGCGGCGCCCACCATCACCGCGACGGCGCCGGCCGCCAGGGCCTGAGCAGCATGCGCGTCGCCGTCGAACTGCTCGCCGCGCAGGCCGACGAAGAGGTCGCCGCGAGCGATCCTGCGAGTGTCGGTGCTGACCCCGCGTACCACCATCCGAGGGTCGCCTCCCTCGAGTCGGCCGCCACAGGCGTCCGCGACCTCCTGGAGTGTCAGCGCCAGCATCTTCTAGCGCTCTTCACGCAACTCGTCGAGCAACTCCTTCGCGACCTCGCGATCGTCGAAGGGGATGCGCCGATCGCCGATGGTCTGCCCCTGCTCGTGCCCTTTGCCGGCGATCACGACGAGGTCGCCGGCCCGAGCCTCGGCAAGCGCCTGCCGGATCGCCGCGCGACGGTCGGGCTCGACGATCAGATCGTCGAGACGCTCACGCGGCACGCCGGCGACGATCTCGTCGATGATGGCCATAGGGTCCTCGCTGCGCGGATTGTCCGAGGTCACGAAGGCGCGCTCCGCGAGACGCGCACCGATCGCCCCCATGAGCGGTCGCTTGCCGCGGTCGCGATCGCCCCCGCAGCCGAACACGACGAGGACGCGCCCGCCACTGACGGCGCGGGCGGCGCGCAGGGCGTTCTCGAGCGAGTCCGGCGTGTGCGAGTAGTCGACGATCACGCCGAACCGCTGACCGGCGCGCACGGCCTCAAAACGTCCCGGTACGCCCTGCGTGACGGCCAGACCCTCGCGCACGGCGTCCAGCGACAGGCCGAGGGCCAGGGCGGCAGTGGCCGCCGCAAGAGCGTTCTCGACGTTGAAACGCGCCGCCAGGCGCAGGCTGATCCGCTCCTCGATGCCGAGGCGCGGCACCAGCAGCGTGAACGCCGAACCATCGGCGCGCAGATCGAGCTCGACGGCGCGCGCGTCGGCCGCTTCCGCTGAGGCGAGGGAGGCGTCCGCGACGGCGAACGTCCAGAGGTCGTCGCCATACGCCGGCCGGCACTCCTCAGCGAGCCGGCTGCCGAAGGCGTCACCGGCATTGACGATGGCCACGGCATGCCCATTGCGGCCCTCGTCCGGCAGGAACAGGCGACGCTTGGCGAGGAAGTAGTCGTCGAGGTCACGGTGGAAATCCAGATGGTCGCGCGTGAGGTTGGTGAAGACGACCGCGTCGAACGCGATGCCGACCGCCCTGTCGAGGGCCAGAGCGTGCGAGCTGACTTCGAGCGCGCACGCCTGATCGCCGGCGACGACCATCTCATGGAACATGCGCTGCAGCTCCAACGACTCGGCGGTGGTGAGCAGCACTGGATGGTCGCGTCCGCCGATGCGATTGACGACGGTGCCCAGCAGCGCCGACTGGCGCCCTGCGGCGGCCGTGATGCCGGCGACGAGGTGGGCTGTCGTGGTCTTGCCGTTGGTCCCCGTGACACCGGTGACGATCAAGTCGCAGGACGCGTCGCCGTACCAGCGCGCCGCCATCAGCGCCAGCGCCCGGCGCGCCGAGGGCACGATGACCTGCGTGATCGCCGGCTCGGCGACGTGCTCGCACACCAGGGCGCCGGCGCCTGCGGCCGCAGCCCGCGTCGCGAACTCGTGCCCGTCCGCGCGCAGACCCGGGACGCAGAAGAAGAGCGTACCTTCGCCCACGTCCCGCGTGTGGTAGGCGAGGCCGCGGACAGGCGTTGACGGGTCGCCCCGCACCTGTGCGCCGGCGACCCTCTCGACAAGCTCGGCAAGCTTCATCCCTGTGGATCCTACCAAGACGCGCCGGGTCTCACGGCCTGATCTCCAGGTGCTGAAGAGCGAAGCGCATGATCTGCTGCACCGCGGGAGCAGCGATGTCGCCGCCGTAGTATCCGGCACGCGGCTCGTCGACGACCACGAGCACGATGAGCCGCGGGCGGTCCGCCGGGACCATGCCGACGAAAGAGGCCATGTAGTTGACCTCGGAGTAGCCGCTGCCGTCGGGCAGCGGCTTCTGCGATGTCCCGGTCTTGCCGGCCACCTCGTAGCCCTCGATCTGCGCCTTCGTGCCGGTCCCCTTCGCCACCGCCAGGGCGAGCATGTCGCGCACCTCCCGAGCGACGCGCGCCGGGATCACGCGAGAGCCATCCTCCTGGCCGACCTCCGCAGCCCCGACTTGGGCGACCAGCTTCGGCGTCACGGCGACGCCGTTGTTGGCGATGACGGCGGCTGCGGCGATCATCTGCAACGGCGTCACCGCGACACCCTGACCCATGGGGATGTTGCCGATCGAAGAGCCCGACCAGTCCTTGAGCTCCGGCACGATGCCGCCGCTCTCTCCGGGGAACCCGACGCCTGTGAGCGCGCCGAAGCCGAAGGCCTTGATCCACTTGTAGAGCCCCGCCTCGCCCATCTCCTGCCCGATCCTGACCGCACCGACGTTGCTCGACCACTGCAGGATCTCGGCCACCGAGTAGGTGACCGTGCCCCGAGCGTGCGACTCGTTGATCTCACGATCGGCGACCCAGATGCTCGGCGGCAGCGTGAACTTGCTCGTCGGCTTCACCACTCCGTCGGCGAGCGCCCCCGAGATCGTGATCAGCTTGAAGATCGATCCCGGCTCGTACACATCGGTGATCGCACGGTTGCGGTCGTTCTCCGGCTTGCGACCGAAATCCTCGTTCTTGACGGTGGGCGCGTTGACGTCCGCCAGGACCTCTCCAGTGTGCGGGTCCATGACGATCGCCACGGCCGCCTTCGCCTGCGCGTCGCGCAGGGTGCGCATGAGAACGCGCTCGGCATACAACTGGATATCCGCGTCGAGCGTGAGACGCACATCGGCGCCCGGCACCGGCTCGGTCTGCGCCACGGTCCTCAACAGTCGTCCGGCGGGGTCCCGAACGACCACTTGGCTCCCGTCAGCGCCACTCAACTGCGCGTCATACTGAAGCTCGATGCCCGCCAGCCCATCGTTGTCGACGCCTGCGAAGCCGATCAGCTGAGTGGCTGAGGCCTTCATCGGGTGGCTGCGCTTCTCTTCGGCGTAGGAGCCTACCCCAGGCAGCTTGAGGGCAAGCGCCGCCTTGACCAGCTCCGGATCGGCCTTGCGCGCGACGTAGCAGAACCTGCTCTCGCGATCCGAGAGAGCCGCCGTGACGGCACGCCGCTCCTTCTTGCGTCGTGATGTGCAGCGCGGCGCACAGGTCCCGGGCGGCGGTGGATGGATCGTCAAGCAGGTTCGGCGCCGCGTACACGGTCTGACGCGGCGTCCCCACGGCCAGCTCCCGACCGTGGCGATCGAGGATCGCGCCGCGGTGCGCAGGCAGGTCGACGACGCGGTTCTGCTGCTGCCCGGCGAGACGGCTGATGTCGTCCGAGGTCGCCGCCAGCGCCACGGCGCGGCCCCCGATGAGCACGAGGAAGCCGATGACCAGGACGCGCAGCAGACGGATACGGCCGTTGGCGCCCTGCCCGACCCCCCCTCCGTGATGTGTCGCTCCAAGACGCCGGCGGACACGGTCGCCGCGCCGGCTCGAGGCACGACGCTGTCCCCGCGGGCTTTCGGCCATCAGGGCCTCGCGCTCGCTTTGGCGCCGCCGCCCTTTGCGACCGTCAAGTACTGCACGTTGGCCAGGTCGACGTCGACCAAGCCGAGCCTCTTCTCGGCGATGTGCCGGATGCGCACGGGGGAGCCGAGGAGCGCGACCTTCTCGTTGAGCACCGCGTTCTCCGCGGCCAGTTGCCGCTGCTCGCGCGCGATGGCTTCAGTGGCGACCGACTTCTGCACGACGGCGAAGCTCATCGCCACGCGGCCCGCCGCGAGCACGGAGAGACAGATCACGAAGATGATGAAGGCTCGGGTGAGGCGCGGCTGACGGGCCGCGCGTCGACGCGTCTGCGGCGCCGGGCGCGTGACGGTCCGGAGCGGCGCCCGTTCCTGCTGTTCCCTCCATGGTGGGGCCTCTGCCGGCCGCCGCGCCTGTGCCGATGACGCCATGCGCTTCCCTCTCCCTAGAGCTTGACTGCAACGCGGAGCTTGGCCGACTTGCTGCGGGGATTGACCTCGATCTCGCGGGCCGTCGGCGCCGTCGCTCTTCTCGTGAGGAGGAGCATGGTGGGCTCATGGCCACACGCACACTGCGGAAGACCCGGCGGGCAGATGCAGCCTGCGGAGTGATCGCGCATGAATCCCTTGACCGCGCGATCCTCAAGGGAATGAAAACTGATAGCCGCCAGCCGCCCGCCCGGCTTGAGCACACGGTAGGCTTCATCGAGCCCGCGGGTCAACGAACCCAGTTCATCGTTGACCACGATACGCAGGGCCTGGAACACGCGCCGGGCCGGATTGCCGGCCGCGAAACGCGCCGGCGTGGGGATGCGCCGCTTGATGATCTCGACCAGCTCGCAGGTGGTGGTGAGCGGCTGCTTGGCGCGCGCTATGACGATGCCGTGGGCGATGCTCCTGGCGTAGCGCTCCTCGCCGTAGCGACGGAAGATGTCGACCAGCTCGTCCTCGCTCAGGGTGTTGACGAGCTGCGCGGCCGAGACTTCGAGGTCTGGGTCCATGCGCATGTCGAGCGGCGCGTCGTATGCGTACGAGAAACCCCGCTCGCGACGGTCGAGCTGCATGGACGAGACCCCGAGGTCCATGTAGATGATGTCCACGGAGGCAGCGTCGCACGTTGCGAGCATGTCGGCGAAGTTCCCTTGATAGAACCGGCAGGCGCAGGGGGCGTCACGGGCGACGTCGGTGAAGAACCCGACGACGCTGGGATCGCGATCGATCGCCATGAGGAGACCCGTGGCGCCGAGTCGAGCCGCGACCGCCGCGGCGTGACCGCCGGCGCCGAAGGTGCAGTCGATGGCGACCTCTCCCTCGGCCGGCCGCAGGAACTCGATGACTTCATCGACCAGGACGGGGGTGTGCGCTAGCGCCATCTCAGACTCAAGAAGCTGCCAGCTCGTCTGCGGTAGCATCGGCCTCCTCCTCCAGACGGGCCAGATAGTCGGCCCACCCCACACGGTCCCAGATCTCGAGGTGATCCTCGACCCCCAGGATCGTCACTTCACGTTCGATGTGCGCGTGCTTGAGCTGGCGCGCCGGCAGCATGATGCGCCCCTGCCCATCGAGCGCCAGATGCACCGCATTGGCAGTCGTGTAACGCTGCAGGTCACGGCCCCGCTTGCTCAGCGGCGAGATGCCCGCCGATCGCCGGTCGAGAAAGGCCTGGAACCCCTCCGGTGAGTACACGTACAGGCAGGGCTCGGCGTCAATCGGTCACGTACATCCCGTCGGCGAAGGCGGCGCGCAGACGCGCGGGAACGGCGACGCGGTTCTTGGCGTCCAAAGTGAAGTCGTACTCCCCGACGAGCATCGGCCGCTGCATGCGTTGCACTGTACCCCACTACTCCCCACATTGCAACAAAACATGAGAAACGCGCCCCACTGTCCGACACCCCTGCAGGCCGAGCCGAGCGACGATCCATCGGCTGCGAGGCGTGCCCGCCGCAGAGGGCCGCAAAGAGGGACCGAGATCGCGTCTCGCCGAAAGGAGACGCGGCCGCGAACGACGATCGCGCCTCTGGAACGAGCGCGGAGCAGGGACAAAGGGAGACGGAAGGGGCGGCGGGACGGCGGCGCCGCCGGCAGCTAGTTGCTCGGGACCTTGATCTTGGCGCCGGCCGCGAGGGTGCTGCTGCTCAGCCTCGGATTGAGTTCCTCGAGGACGCTGGTGGTGGTGCCGAACTTGACGGCGATCCCAGACAACGTGTCGCCGGTCTTGACGACGTAGACCTTGGTACCGTCCGCGGACGGCGTCTGCTTGCCGCCCTTCGTGGCGCTCGCCTTGGGCGACGGCGACACGGCAGCCTCTGACCCACCCCCGATCACGCCGGACTGGAAGAGCATCACCACGAGGATGAGGACGGCGACGAGGAAGACGGCCGGAGCGGCGATGCGCGCCACTGTCCGGCCGGAGTCCCGGCCGGCGCGCCGGCCGGCGGCCGGGCGGCGGTAGACGGCTGAGCGCGACGTCGAGCCACCAGCGACGCGGTGCGACGGCGCGCGCGACGGCTCCGGCTCGGGACTCTGCCCGGCGGCGCCGGCCGACAGCGCGCGCAGGCGGTCGAGGGCGGCGGCGTCGTCGGCGGCCATGCCGGGTGACTGGCCGGGCGTCCCTGGGCCGTTGTGATCGTCAGGCATCCTGCTCATCTCGTCGGTCGGAGGGCGAACGACAGGTCGTCCCGCATCGCCCGCGCCGCTTCCGCGGCCGCCATGCGATAGTCAACCATACCTTGCCGCCACGCGTAAATGATGGAGCGCGAGGCGTTGACAACGAAGCCCGCGGCGGCGCCTGCGGAGACGCCGCGCAGAGCCTCCTGCCCGGCTCCCTGCGCGCCGTAGCCCGGCACGAGGATGAAGGCGTGCGGCAGCGCCTCGCGAACGAGCCGCAGCGACGTCGGCGCCGTCGCGCCCGCGACCGCCCCGACGTCGCTGTATCCAGCATCGCCGAGATGCTCCGCCCCGAGGCGCGCCACGAGGTCGGCGACGTGCAGATAGAGCGGCCGGCCATCGACTTCTCTCTCCTGGAGCAGACGCGCGCCGGGGTTGCTGGTGCGCGTCAGCACGAACACACCCGTACCGGCGGCGCAGTGCTCGACGAAAGGCTCGAGTGAGTCGTCGCCCAGGTACGGACTCGCGGTGATGGCGTCGGCTCCGAGCCCGGCGGCCGACGCCGTGAACCCCGGGGCGCCCCCGAACGCGGCGTTCGCGTAAGCGTGCGCCGTGGTGGCGATGTCGCCGCGCTTCACATCGAGGATCACCGGCAACTCGTGTTCGTGAGCACAGCGGATCACGGCGCTGAGGGCTTTCCAGCCGGCCGCGCCATACTGTTCGAAGAACGCGGCTTGCGGTTTGACGCAGGCGGCAGCGTCGGCCACGCCTTCGATGATGCCGCTGCAGAACTCCTGGAAGCAGGCGGCAACAGCCTCGTCGTCGCCCAGCTCGGCCGCTCTTGGCCGGTACTTCTCGATCAGCACCTCCGGCATGCCCTCGAGCGCGGGATCGAGCCCCACGCAGACGACGCTCCGCCGCGCTCTGATCGCCGCGGCCAGTCTGTCCGAGAAATGCTGCATGCCCCCCCTGAAACGAGGGCTCATCCTATCCGACCAGCGGCGCAAGTGCGATGGGGCGCTGCCGCGGGAGGGGGTCTCGCCGGGCGCGGCGGCGGCAGCTCTACTGCGCGTCGCGCCGCGAGACGAACTGCTGCAGGTTGCGCCTGATCGTGGCGATGCGGGCGCGATCGTGGTCGGTGGCCTTGTCGTTGCCGGCTTGGCCATCGAGCCTGTCGCGCTCCGACTCGGCCTGCATGGCGCGCAGCACGTCCATGAGCTGATCGTCATCCATCCCCGCAAGCTGGTCGAGGTCCCAGCTCATCGCCGCCTTCGAGAGCAAGTGAGCATGCTCCAGTCTGGCGGCGACGATGGGGTTGAAGACGGCGGCGCCGTCGATCTGGGCGAGGATCGCGTCCGCGTCCCTGATGACGTCCTCCAGATCCGCGCCCTCTTTCGCGACCACCGTGACCTGCCCCTCCTCGCTTTCGAGGACGTGATCGACGGACAGGTAGGCCTTGAGGAACCCCTCCGTGAAGGCGACGGGCACGCTCACCGCGTGGACGAGGAGATCGAGGACTTCGGCGGCGAACTCGGTGAACGTACCGGCCGTCAGGTAGCTCTCCTCGATCAGCCCGAGGAGCATCGCTTTCAGGTAGGGATCGGGTGACGCGCCGCCGCGCGCACTGAGACGCGCCGCGCGGCGATGCGCGCTGTCGCGCCGGGGGGGAGCGGCCCTGCGGGCCGTTGCATGTTCGGAGGCGTGCGCCATGGTCCGCACTCCTTGTCGGCACACCGGGAGAAGGCCTTGACTCCTGTCGCCATCCCCGACGGGCGCTGCCGCTTCCGGAGACGGCGGCCGCGGGCCCGCAGGGCCCCGCCGCGGACGCTCTAGCCGCGCAGCTTGCGCAGCGGCGCCACGCTCGCCATCAGGCGACGCTCGGAACCGTCGCTGTCGAAGCGCACCAGCACGATACCGCCGCCCTGCAGGGCGAGCACCGTCCCCTCGCCGAGGGTCGCGTGCAGCACTCTCTCGCCGGCGGCGAAGTACTGCTGCACGACCGCCTCGTCGAGACCGCCCTGCTTCTCGAGGCCGGTGAACCGGCGGCCGGAGGCGCCGTCGACGTCGCTGAACGTCCCCTGTTCGGCGCGACCGCCAGACCGGCCGCCCCACGCCGCTGCCCGTCCGGACCCACCGCCGCCCCAGTCGCCCTGCGCACCGCCCCAGCCGCCCGTCGAGCGGCCGCCGACCGCCTGCTTCTCGGTGAGTCGCTCAGGGATCTCGGCCAGGAAGCGTGACGGCATGTTGTACTGCGCCGCCCCCCAGAGAGTGCGCGCCCGGGCGTGCACCAGGTACAAGCGATCCATGGCGCGCGTCATGCCCACGTAGGCCAGGCGGCGCTCCTCTTCCACGTTCTGCTCGTCGAGCGCCCGCTGATGAGGAAAGACGCCCTCCTCCATGCCGGCGATGAACACCACCGGGAACTCGAGCCCCTTGGCATTGTGCAACGTCATCAACGTGAGGAGCGAGCTGGTGTCGGCGATGGCGTCGATGTCCGCGTAGAGCGCGATCTCCTGCAGGAAGCCTTCGAGACTGGGCTCCTCGGCGCGTTTGTCGTATTCGGCGGCGACGCCGGCGAACTCCTCGAGGTTCTCAAGGCGGCCCTCCGACTCCAGCGTGCGCTGCGCCTCGAGAGCCGCCCGATAGCCGCTCTCGTCCAGCACGCTGCGCACGACCTCGGCCACCGGACGGCCGGGGAGACCAGCATGCAGGCCCTCGATGAGGCGCGCGAACCCCAGCAGCCCGTTCGTGGCGCCGGACGACAGCCCGGGAACCTCGTCGGCGGTCCGCATCACCGTCCAGAGGCTCTCCCCCACGCCGGCCGCGTGCGCCTGCAGGCGCTGCAGGCTGGTCGCCCCGATGCCGCGTCGCGGCACGTTGACGATGCGCAGCATGCGCTGCGTGTCGTTCGGGTTCACCAGCGCCGTGAGGTAGGCGATCGCGTCGCGCAGCTCGGCGCGCTCGTAGAACTTGGGGCCGCCGATCACCTGGTACGCGATCGCGTAGCGGCCGAACTGCTCTTCGAGCGCGCGCGACTGGGCGTTGGTGCGGTAGAGGACGGCGATCTCGTCCGGCCGGTAGGACCTCTCGGCGCCGGCCTCTCTGGCCAGCAGCTTCTGCACCTCGCTGGCCACGAACTGCGCCTCGGCGCGCTCGTCGTCGACCTCGACGACCTGGACGAGCGCGCCCTGGCCACGCGGCGTCCAGAGGTTCTTGCCCTTGCGCTCGCGATTGCACGTGACGACCGCGTTGGCGACGTCGAGGATGCACTGCGTGGAGCGATAGTTCTGCTCCAGACGGACGACTTCCGCGTGTGGGTAGTCGCGCTCGAACTCGAGGATGTTGCGGATGTCGGCGCCGCGCCAGGAGTAGATGCTCTGATCGTCATCGCCCACCACGGCGAGATTGTGGTGCTGCGCAGCGAGCAGGTTGGCCAGCCGATACTGCGCGTGGTTCGTGTCCTGGTACTCGTCGATGAGCACGAAGCGGAAGGCGCGCTGGTAGTGCGCGAGCCGCTCCGGGAAGCGTTCGAGCAGCTGGACCGCCTTCATGAGCAGATCGTCGAAGTCCATGGCGTTCATGGCGGCATGACGCTTCTCGTACAGGGCGTAGACGTCTGCCGTCGTCTGTGCGAAGAAGCCGCCCATGCGTTCGCGGAACTCGTCCGGCCCGGTGAGCTGGTTCTTGGCGTCGCTGATCTGCCGCGCCAGCGCCTCTGGGGCGAACCGCTTGGGGTCGAGGTTGAGCTCCTCGAGACAGCGCTTGATGAGCCTGCGGCGGTCGTCCTCGTCGTGGATCGTGAACGAGGACGTGTAGCCCATGCGCTCGGCCTCGCGGCGCAGGAGCCGGGCGCACATGCTGTGGAAGGTGCTGATCCACATCGTGCGCGCGACCGGGCCCACGAGGCCTTCGATGCGTGACTTCATCTCCCCGGCGGCCTTGTTGGTGAACGTAATGGCGAGGATCTCGTGGGGCTGCACGTGATGGACTTGGATCAGGTACGCGACGCGATGGGTGAGCACGCGCGTCTTGCCCGAGCCCGCCCCGGCGAGGATCAGCAGCGGCCCCTCGAAGTGCGTGACGGCCGCGCGCTGCGGCTCGTTGAGGCCGGCGAGCAGCGGATGGTCCGGCTGCGCCGGACCGCTCGGCTCACCGTCCCGTGCATCGCCCTGACCGCGCGCGCCGCTCACACGCCCACCCCTCGGCCGAGCAGCAGGCTGAAGACCAAGGCGATGACGCCGGCGATCGTCAGACGCAGACCAGAGAGCCAGAGGCGCTCCCGCGAGACGGCGCCGAGGAAGACGCCGAGCAGGAAGAGCTCGGCGAATGCCACGAGGACGGCCAGGTAGTACGCCGTGTGCATGCTGATCGTGCCCGTCAGGAAGAAGGGCAGCATGACGATCAGCGCCGCGAGGAACGGCGAGGCCCCGTCGACGAAGGCGATGACGATGGTGGCATACCGCGACGCGGCCGCGATGGTCGTGTCCTGGAGGCTCGAGAGCGTGCTGGCCTCGAGTTCGCGCATCGCCCTGTCGCGCTCGGCGCGCTCCACGAGGTACGACCCGTAGAACCCCGAGACGCCCATGCCGACGGCGGTGGTGAGCATGACGGTCATGATGGCGCGGGCGCTGTCGACGCCCCCCAGGTAGCCGCCGACCAGGACGCCCACCGCCGTGAGCACGCCGTCGAAGGCGTTCATGGCGAAGTAGCGCCGGGCGATCTGACCCACCTCGGCGATCTCGTGATAGTGCCGCAAGGTGGCGTACCACCCGCGCGCGCGCATGAACCTGAGCTTGGTCGGAACGCTCACCGCTGCCTCACGACACCGTCAGCGGGCGAGGGTCAGCGCAGCCAGCTAGGGCCGCCGTCCTGCGGTGTCTCCGCCTCTTCGATGAGGCGCTTGCCGGTGGACACTTTGTCGATCGAGTGGATGCTGCCCCCCGAATCCTGCACGACCTCGGCCACTCCCTGGAAGTCGATGTCGTCGCCCTCCAGCGTGATCTTGATGTTCTCGACCCTGTTGTCGATCTCGATGAGCGTGATGTCCACGCCATGCACGCCCTCGAGATCGCCGAGCTTGTCGGCCAACACGAGCATCGTGGGCTGGTGCGGCTTGAGGACGTCGAGCACGAGACGCCGGACCTCGCTCATGTACGTTCACGCTCCATTCGTGGGCCGCCAAAGGCTGCAGCAGTGGGTCGCGTCAGGCTTTTCATGCTAGCACACGCGTCGCCGGAACGGCCCGTCAACAACCGGCGCCGTCGCGAGGATGCATGAGCTCGGCGATCCGCTCCTGCGTCTCGGTGACGGCAGCCTGCCGCGCGCCTTGGCGCTCCGGACGCAGCTCGTCGAGCTCGTGTTCCATGTCGACGATGCGTGCCACAAGACACTGGACCACTTCGGCGACCGGGTCCGGCAGATGGCGATAGTCGATGTCGGGGATGCCGACGCGCTCGCCTTTGAGCACGACCGGCCGGCCCGGGTTCCCCACGACGGTGGAGTCGTCGGGGACGTCGGCGACGACGATGCTGCCCGCGCCCACCTTGGCGTTGTCGCCGACCCTGATGTCGCCGAGGACCTTGGCGCCGGCACCGAACACCACGTTGTCGCCGACAGTGGGATGCCGCTTGCCGCTCTGCTTGCCGGTGCCGCCGAGCGTGACGCCCTGGTAGATGGTCACGTTGTCGCCGACCTCGGCGGTCTCGCCGATCACCACGCCCGCCCCATGGTCGATGAACAGCCCCTGACCGATGGTCGCGCCGGGATGGATCTCGATGCCCGTGAGAAAGCGGTTGGTCTGGCTGATCCAGCGCGGCAGGATCGGCACGCCGGCACGATGCAGCCGATGCGCCAGGCGATGGAGCCAGAGGGCGTGCAAGCCTGGGTAGGAGGTGAGGATCTCGAGCTTGGACGTAGCCGCGGGATCGCGTTCCTGCACGGCCTTGATGTCGTCGTGGATCTCCACGACGGCGCGCGATGCATCGCGACGCACAGTCTCGACCAAGGTGTTGACCGGAGCGCAGGAACGCGCCTTGCGGCCCAGGAACCAGCAGCTCGCGACGCCGAGGCTGAGAGCCCCCAGAAGCTTGCGCACCACGATGTCGCCTCCCTGTCCTGACCCGATGGGCAGCCGAGCCGCCCATCGGAGTACGGTATCACGCCTCGTTCATGCTCCCCGAGCGAAAACCCTTGAGGTCGAGGGTGACGTAGGTGAAGCCTAACTCACCGAGCCGGCGTACGATCGTCTCGCGGGCCGGGCCGGCGGCCCGGCCGATCGCCGTGGCTTCCACCTCGACGCGGGCGACCGGACCGTGGTGGCGCACGCGGCACTGGCGGAAGCCCAGCTCGCGCATGACTTCCTCAGCGGCGGCGATGGCATGCAGCTTCTCCGCCGTGATCGGCTGGCCGTACGGGATCCGCGAGGCCAGGCACGCCTGCTGCGGCGCGTCCCAGGTCGGCAGGTCGAGCTCGCGAGCGAGGCGGCGGACCTCGGCCTTGCCGATACCCGCCGCGACGAGCGGATGCGCCACGCCCTGTTCCGCGGCGGCGCGCAGGCCGGGGCGCTCGTCGCCGAGATCATCGAGGTTGGCGCCGTCGACGAGCGCGGCGCAGCCGCGTTCGCGCGCCACCCGCGCCATCTCGGCGAGCAGATGGGACTTGCAGGTGTAGCAGCGCTCGCGCGGGTTGCTCGTGAAGGCGACGTCGTCGAACTCGCGTGTCTGCACGACGGCGTGCGTGACCCCCAGATCCGCCGCCAGACCGCGGGCCACGACGAGCTCCTGCGGCAGGTACGTCTCGGACGCGGCGGTGAACGCCACGACGTGGTCGGGACCCAAGGCGCGCGCCGCCGCCGCAAGCACGAGACTCGAGTCGACGCCACCGGAGAACGCCACGCAGACCGAGCCGAGCTTCGCGAGCTCGGCCTCGAGCAGCCCCAGCGCCCCTGACTCGCCACCCATGCTCTCAGGCAACGTCGCCTCCCAGTTCCGTGATCGTCGGTCGTGGACCGCAGACGGCGCACGTCGCGGAGCGCGCCACCGCGACCTCGTGGAAGGTGAGGGCGGCGCCGTCGAACTGCAGCAGACGATCGTACAGGGGCTCGCCGGCGCCGGTCAGCACTTTGAGCGCTTCGAGGGCCTGGATGGCGCCGATGACGCCAGGGACCGGACCCAGCACGCCGGCCTCCGCGCACGCGGGAGTGGTCTCCGGCGGCGGAGGGACCGGGAACAGACAACGGTAGCACGTGGTCTCGCCGCCTCTCGTGGTCATCGCCACGCCCGTCATCTCGAGCACCGCGCCGTCGACCAGCGTGCGGCGCTCGAGCACGCAGGCATCGTTGAGGAGATACCGCGCGGGGAAGTTGTCCACGGCGCTCACGATCACCGAGTACTGAGCCACGAGACGGCGCGCGTTGGCCGCGGTGAAGCGCGCGGCATGAGCCTCGAGCTTCACCGCGGGATTGAGAGCCGTGAGGCGCTCGGCGGCGCACTCCGCCTTGCTCCTGCCGATATCGCGCGAGGTGAACAGGATCTGGCGGTGGAGGTTGGAGAGCTGGACGTCGTCGTCGTCGATAAGCCCGACCCGGCCCACGCCCGCCGCGACCAGGTAGGCGAGCGCCGGCGCCCCGAGGCCACCGGCGCCGACGACGAGGACGGAACCGGCGCGCAGCTTCTCCTGCCCAGACTCCCCGATCTCGCGCAGGATGATCTGGCGGTCGTACCGCGCGCGCTCCTCCGCGCTGATGAGCATGGTGCTCAGCCGCCGTCCTCGACGAGATCGGCGAAGAGCGGCGTCGAGAGGTACCGCTCCCCCGTGTCGCACAAGAAGGTGACGATCAGCTTGCCCTGCATCTCCGACCGCCGCGCGACCGCGGCTGCGGCCCAGACGTTGGCCCCAGCCGAGATGCCGACGAGGACGCCTTCCCGACGCGCGAGGTCGCGCGCTGTGGCGAAGGCGTCATCCGCGCCGACGGTGACGATCTCGTCATAGACGCCGGTGTCGAGGACCTCGGGCACGAAGCCCGCGCCGATCCCCTGGATCTTGTGCGGGCCGGGCTGCCCACCGGAGAGCACTGGCGAATCCGCCGGCTCGACGGCGACGACGCGGGTGGCAGGCTTGAGTCGCTTGAGCGCCTGCCCGACGCCGGTCACGGTCCCCCCCGTGCCGACGGCGGCCACCAGGACATCGACCTGGCCATCCGTGTCGCTCCAGATCTCCCGCGCGGTCGTCGCGCGATGTGCCTCAGGGTTGGCGGCGTTGTCGAACTGCTGTGGGACGAACGTCGCCTCGCCCTCGGCGCCGAGCTCCAAGGCTTTGGCGACGGCTCCCCGCATGCCGTCGGCGCCACGCGTGAGCACGAGGCGCGCGCCGTAGGCCTTGAGGATCGCGCGCCTCTCGACGCTCATCGTGTCGGGCATGCACAGCACGAGGTCGTAGCCGCGGGCGGCGGCGACCATCGCCAGCGCGATGCCCGTGTTGCCGCTGGTCGGCTCGATGATCGTCGTCTTGCCCGGGACGATGAGGCCCTCGCGCTCGGCCTGCTCGATCATCGCCAACCCGATGCGGTCCTTCACGCTGCCGCCCGGGTTCAGCGATTCGAGCTTGCCGTAGATCTCCGCGCCGGTCTCGTCAGACACGCGATTGAGGCGCAGGAGAGGGGTGCTCCCGATGAGCTCTGTGATGCTGCCTGCCGTCTTCATGGGGTCTCCTTCAGGGCCTTCGGCCCGGTCAGATGTAGTACATGGGGGAGCGGCCGCGCAGGGCCTCTTCGCGCGCCAGGAGGTCGCCGATCGTGGTGCCGCCGAGAACGCCGACCAGCGCCTCCTGCGCCTCCACCCAAACAGATGAGGCGCCACACGTGCCGGTACGCGCGCAGAGACCCTGTGTACACTCGACCGGAGAGAGAGCGCCATCCAGCGCCGACACGACCTCGAGGACGCTGATCTCGTCCGCGGATCGCGCCAGAACGTACCCCCCAGCGGCGCCTCGCCGGCTGCGCACCACGCCCGCGCGCCGCAATGCCGCGAACACCTGCTCCAGGAATTGCAGCGGCATCTCGCCGCTCTCTGCGACGTCGGCGAGCCTCACCGGCTTGCCGCTGCTCCCCTCTTCGCGCCGCGCGAGCTCCGTGAGCGCGCGCACCGCGTAGCGGCTCTTCATCGAGATGTTCACGTCCAGGCTCCTCGAAGCGCCCCGTTGTAGATAATTCTGGTCGACAATACGAACAACTGGACGAGGTGTCAATCCTGTCGGTGGACCCTCCGCCCCGACCCGCGCTCGACCGCGACGGCGCGGGCCGCGGCGCCAGGCTCGTGTCCGGCTGCGCTCCGCGTCGCCGTCGCCTCCCCGCTCAAACCGATAGGATTGGCGGTGCAGCCCGGCCCGGCCGGGTCTGCCGTTTCCGCCAGGTGGAGGGACTTGAAGACACAGCCGGACATCGCGCATGACCCCGATCCAGTCGCCGCCCGGTCCTGACATGGCCGGCCTCCCCGAACTGACCGTCGATCTCGACGCCATCGGCGAGAACACGCGACGCCTGGCGACGCGCCTCCTCGCCGACGGCTTCACCCTCGTCGGCGTCACCAAAGCGCTTGACGGCGAGCCGAGCGTCGGCCAGGAGATGCTCGAGGCCGGCTGTGCCGGCCTCGCCGACTCTCGCATGGCATCTCTCGTGCAGCTCGCCGCCCACGCCCTGGCGCCGCTGACGCTCATCCGCGCCCCGCGGCGTGACGAGCTCGCCGATGTCGCCGCCGTCGCCGACCGCGTCCTGCTCTCGGACGTCGAGACGGCCCGCGCCCTCGGAGGACACGCGTCGGGCGGACCGATCGATGTCCTGCTCACAGTGGATCTCGGCGACCGCCGCGAGGGAGTCCTCTCCTCCACCGCTCCCTCAGTCGCGGCCCAGCTCTCGCGCCTGCCCGGCATCCAGCTCGCCGGCATCAGTGTCAACTTCGCCTGTCTGTCCGGGCATCTGCCCTCGCGCGCGCTCTTCCGCCAAGCCGAAGACATCCTTGCGTCGATCGCCGACGAATGCGCCGCCGAGCCGCTTCTCTCGCTGGGCGGCACCTGCGTCCTCCAGCACCTCGACGGCTTCCGGCCCCGCTTCGCCACCGAGATCCGCTGCGGCGGCGGGCTGCTCTACGGCTACGATTTCGTCAGCATGGCCTCCATCGAGGGCGTGTACCGCACAGACCCGGTGCTCACCGCGGCAGTCCTCGAGTGTTACCGCAAGCCGCCCGCTCCCCCCTGCAGGAGCGGCTTCGACGCCTTCGGGCACGTCCCTGAAGTCGAGCTCCCGACAAGCCCTGCGTACTACTCGCTGCTCGACCTCGGGCACCGGGACTGCGCGCCCCGCGGCCTGCGCCCGCTCATCCCCGGCGCCTACGTCGCCGGTGCGACCAGCGACGTCAGCGTCCTCATCACGGAGACGCCGCTGCGCCCCGGCGACACCGTGTCGTTCGCCGTCGACTACGACGCTCTGGTGCGCGCCGCCACCTCACCCTTCGTCACACGGACCTTCATCCGCAGCGGCGCGCGCCGGCATCCCGACCCGACGGGCGCCCCGACGAGCGATCTGTGACGCCGCACGCCGACAGTCGTCGCGTCGGCGCCCGGCGCAGGCTGCAGATCATCGAGCCCGCGGCCGTGGAGCGCATCCATGAGGCCTCGCTCGAGGTGCTCGCCAAGACCGGCGTGGTCTTCCACTCGCAGCGCGCCCTCGACGTCCTCGAGGAACACGGCGCCACCGTCGACCGCGCGACCACCGTCGCCCGCATCCCGGCAGCGACGGTCGCGCAAGCCCTGCGGACGTTGCCGCCCACCTTCACCCTCGGCGGCCGCACTCCCCAGTTCGATCTTCCCCTTGACGGTCGCCACGCCTACCTCTCGTCAGACGGCTGCGCTCCGCTGGTGCGCCGGCCCGACGGCAGCGTCCGGCGCAGCGGCAAGCAGGACGTGTACGAGGCGGCCCGCATCGTGGACGCCCTTCCCAATCTCTCTGCCACATCGGCCATCGTCTCCGCGCAGGACTGTCCCGTCGAGACCCGCGTCCTGCACGAGTTCGACGCCTGCGTGCGCGCCTCCCACAAGCACACCGTCGTGGTCAGCATGAAGGACGCCACCGAGGCCAAGCCGCTGCTGCGCATGGCCGAGCTCGTGGCCGGCGGCCGCGACGAGCTCAGGGCGCGGCCCCTGTTCTCGGTCATCCTCTGCACCGTCTCGCCCCTTCACCAGGAGCGTTTCGGCATGGATCTCGCCTTCGCCCTGGCCGACGCCGGCATCCCGATCCTTCTCTACCCCATGCCCATCCTCGGGGCCACGGCGCCGATCACGCCGGCGGGTACCGCAGTGGTCAACAACACGGAGCTCCTGGCCGCGCTGACCGCCATCCAGCTCGCCTGTCCCGGGGCTCCGCTCATCCACGCGGGCGGGCCGGCGGCGCTCGACATGCGCTCCGGCGGCTACTTCGCCAACGTACCCGAGGCCCTCCTGCTGCGCGCCGCCCAAGCGCAGATGGCGGCCTTCTACGGCATGCCCGCAGGGCTCGGCTGGGGCGGCACCAAAGCCATGAAGCCCGATGCTCAGGCCGCGTACGAGAACGCGAGCGGGATGCTGATCGAGATGCTGGCCGGCGCGGACCTGCTCTTTGGCGCCGGCCTCCTGGACAGCGTGCAGCAGCTCTGTCTGGAGGAACTCGTGATCGCCGACGAGGTGTTCGGCATGGTGACGCGCCTCCTCGGGGGCGTCAGCGTCACCCCAGAGACGCTCGCCGTGGACGTCATCAAGCGCATGGGGTTCGGCGGCGACTACCTCTTCGACGGCCACACGCGCGCCCACGTCCGCGAGCTCTGGCGGGCGCGCCTCGGCGAGGCCGGCACCTTCGAGCACTGGCAGGCGGCCGGAGCGCCCAGCCTGGAGAGCCGGGCGGCGGCGACGGTCCGCGAGATCCTCGCGTCGCCGCCGCCCGAGTTCCCGGCCGACCTCGGGCGCGAGCTGGACGAGATCGTCCAGGCGGTCCAGACCGGCGTCTTCGGAAAGGAACACCCGTGACCCACGCAGACACATGCGCGGTCGGCAAGCGCCTCAAGCTCGAGTTGCTCTCCCCGGACGAGGTCCGCCAGATCCACGAGGCCACCCTCGACGTGCTCGAGCATGTGGGCGTCACGTTCCATTCGCAGCGCGCCCTCGACGTCCTCGAGGAACACGGCGCCGAGGTGGACCGCGCCTCGACCGTCGCCAGGATCCCGGGCAGCGTGATCGAGAGCGCCCTGAGCACGCTGCCCGGGCACTTCACCCTCGGCGCGCGCAACCCCGAGTACGACCTCCCGCTCGACGGCGAACACGTGTACATCAGCACCGACGGCTGCGGCGTGTCGTGCCGCGAGGCGGACGGCAGCATCCGGCCGTCGGTCAAGGCCGACGTCGCGCGGAGCGCCAGGGTCGCGCAAGCGCTCGAGCACGTCTCCGCGACCTCGGCCGTCGTCTCGGCTCAGGACTGTCCGGCCGAGACGCGCGTGCTGCACGAGTTCGACGCCTGCGTGCGCCACAGCGAGAAGCACGCCATCGTCGTCAGCATCAAGGAGGATTGGGAAGCGCGCAGCCTCATCAGGATGGCCGAGGCGCTGGCCGGCGGCAGCGACGAGCTCAGGCGCCGGCCGCTGTTCACGGCCATCATCTGCAGCGTCAGCCCGCTGCATCAAGAGCGCTTCGGCATGGACCTGGCGTTCACCCTGGCCGCGGCGGGGATCCCCGTGAGCTTCTACCCGATGCCCATCCTCGGCGCCACCGGGCCCATCACGCTCGCCGGGTCGGCCGTGGTCAACAATGCGGAGATGCTCAGCGCCACGACAGTCGTGCAGCTCGCCTTCCCGGGCGCCAAGGTGATCCACGGTGGCGGCCCCACGGCGATGAACATGAACTCGGGCGCGTACGCCAGCAACTCCCCGGAGGCGATGCTCCTGCGCGGCATGCAGGGGCACATGGCCGGTTTCTACAAGATGCCGGCCTGGTACGGGAGCGGCGCGACCACGGCCAAGGAGCCGGGGATCCAGAGCGCCTACGAGAACACGCTGGCCATGATGATGGCGTACCTCAACGGCGCCGATGTCACGTTCGGCACCGGCCTGCTGGACGGATCCCGCATCCTCTGTCTCGAGAACATGGTCATCGACAACGAGGTGCTCGGCATGGTCAAACGCCTGCTCCGGGGTATCGCGGTGAACGAGGAGACCCTGGCCGTGGACCTCATCAAGGAGATGGGCTTCGGCGGCGAGTACCTCTTCAGCAAACATACGCGGAGGCATGTACGGGAGCTGTGGTCCGCGGAGCTGGGCGAGACGCGGACCTACGAGGCCTGGCGCGACGCGGGGAGCCTCTCGACCGTCGAGAGAGCGCAGGCCAGGGTGAGCGAGATCCTCGCCGCCGAGCCGGAGCCGTTCCCCGACGACCTCGGCCGGGAGTTCGACGCGATCATCGCCGCGGCCGGCGCCGAGGCGGCGCGCGCCTGACCCGGCCGATGCCACTCCCCGTCCCTGCTCCGCACGAGAACGCAGGCCTGCCCGCGCCGTCGCGGCTGGAGTAGACTCCACCTATGGGAGCAGTGAAGAGGGAGCCATGCGCCTCCCGGCAATGGACGCCGACGCAGAAGGGCGTTCACTGGGTACGCGCCTGGTTCGTCGGCGGCAAGAAGGACACAGATGGGGGCAGCCGCACGATGCCACATGTGCCCGACACCAGCCGGGTCATCAAGATCGTCGTGCAGTGACGACGCGCAGCGAAGGACCGGGCGCCTCGAGGGTGCGCGAGGAGGGCTTCTCGAAAGACGCCGACAAGCTGGTGCGGCGGCTGTCGCTCGTCGCGCTGCTGCTCTCGCGCGGCGGGCAGCCGGTGAGCGCCGATCAGATCAGAGGATGCGTCGAGGGCTACCCGACGATGACCGAAGACGCCTTCAAGCGGCGCTTCTTCGAGGATCGCGCGGAGCTTGCCCGGCTCGGCATCGAGATCGCCGTCGAACAAGGGGCGGAGGGCGGCGGCGACCTGTACCGGCTGCCCGCCGACGCCTACTACCTGCCGCCTGTCGATCTGACGCAGGAGGAGCTCACAGCGCTCGCCGCCTGCCTCACCGTCCTCGAGGATCGCTTCTCCTACTCGCAGCCCCTGCGCCTCGCGCTGCTCAGCCTGGCCCAGGGGCGGCCCGAGTTGCTGGCGGAGGCGGCCGCGCCGGCGCTGAGCGTCCTGCCGGAGGCAGGACCAGACGCCGGCGCGGCCGCCCTCCCCAAGCTGCAGGCCGCGATCGTCGACCGCAAGACCGTGCAGTTCGACTACTTCGCGATCAGCCGCGACGAGACGCTCACGCGGCAGGTCGATCCCTACGGACTGCAGCTCGTCGCCGGCGAGTGGTATCTCGTCGGTCGCTGTCACCTGCGCGCGGCGCTGCGGACCTTCCGTCTGTCGCGTATCCGCTCGCGTGTCACGCACGCGACGCGCGCTCCCCACGACTTCGACGTGCCCCCGGAGTTCGACCTCTCCGCCCTCCGCGACCGGCCCCCGTGGCAGCTGGCCGAAGCGCGCGACCAGGCGCGCATCCACGTCTCCCCCGCACTGGCCTGGTGGGTCGAGGCGCACTGGGCGCACTGCGGGACGATCACGCCACAGGACGACGGCGGCCTCATCTACGAGACGGCGTACGCCGAGGCGCGGCCGCTTCTGAGCTGGGTGCTCGGGATGGCGGCCGACGCGCAGGTGCTGCAGCCCGCGACGCTGCGCGCTCAGGCCGCGGAGCAGCTACGCCGCCTGCGCGCCGCTCTTGACGCACCGGCGGACCTGGCGCGGCCCGCTTCGCCGGCCGCGCCCCAGAACGCCAAGCGCCGGCCGGCGGGCGACTGGCGCGTCCAGGTGGATCGCTACACGCGCCTCACCGCCCTGGCGACGCACCTGCTGCAGCGCTGCCCCGGCGACGACGAGGCACTGCTCGACGTCGCCGAGATCCGCGCCGCCCTCGGCCTCGACGCCGACCAGCTTCGCGCCGACGTTCGCCTCTTGAACCTCGTGAACTTCGGCGGCGACGGCGCCCTCCTCTACGCCGAGTACGAAGGTCGCGACCGATTGCGGGTGAGCTGCGACCTGGCGGGTGACGCCTTCAAGCGCCCGTCCCGCCTGGCGCCTCTGCAAGCCGACACCCTGTTGCTCGCCATCGAGCTCGTCGGTAGCCAGATCCCCACCGCCTCCGGGGCAACGCTGGCCGGCGCCGCGACCAAGCTGCGCGCGGCGCGCTCCGCCACCGCCCCCACCCTCATCACCAGCGATCTCCTGCCGCCGGACGATCAGGTGCTGAACGCGGTCAATGAGGCGATCAAACACCACCGGCTTCTGGCGATCGACTACTGGGCCGAAGGCACCGACCGCGTCAGGGCGCGCGTCGTCGAGCCCTACCTGCTGCTGCGCAACCGCGGCGAGTGGTACTACGTCTGCTGGTGCCGAACGGCGCGCGGCGTCCGCGTCTTTCGCGTGGCCACGACCAAGCAGGCCCGGCTGCTGGACGACACCTTCGCACCGCGCGCCGACATCGAGCTCGACCTCTACCGGCGGGAGGGCATCCCCACGACGGGGAGCTACGCCCCGACGTCGGCGCTCGTGTGGTACAGCCCGCTCGTGCGCCGCTGGATCGCCGAGCGCCAGCCCGTGCAGGACCTGGCGGACGGCTCCTGTCTGGCCGCGCAACCGTATGTGGACGAAAGCTGGCTCGTCCACCATCTGCTGCGCTTCGGCGAGCAGGCGCGCCTGCTCGAGCCACCGGCGGCGGTGACGGCCCTGCAGGCCACTGTCGAGCGCATGCTCGCGGACTACGGACCCGCATGAGCGACGACGTCTCCCGAGCCCTCTTCCATGCCGCCTGGATCTTCTGGGCCCTTGGCCCCCAGCTCGTCATCTGCCTTCTGCTGGCCTACGCCGCCGCGAAACGCTCGAGCGGTGGCATGCTGAACTGGCTGATCGTGGGCTTCCTCGCCGCCATCGTCCCGCTGCTGGGCGTCGTCGTGATGGTGGTGCTGCTGAGGAGGGCCACGGTCGTCCCTGCGTTTGGCCGGGACGAGCCACAGGGCAGAACGGAGTAGCGGCAAGGGACGGAGGTGGGACGATGGGCGGCATCCGCATCGGCCGTCTCTTCGGCATCGATATCGCGATCCATCCGAGCTGGTTCATCATCCTCGGGTTGTTCGCGTTCACTTTGGCGAACGGCTTCTTCCCGCGGACCTACGAGGACTGGAGCAGGCCGATGTCCTGGGCGGTCGCCATCGTCGCCACCCTGCTGCTGTTCGCTGCGGTGCTGGCGCACGAACTCGGTCACTCCCTCGTCGCCAAGTCACAGGGCATCAAGGTCACGAGCATCACCCTCTTCCTCCTCGGAGGCGTGGCCAGCATCGAGAAGGAGGCTTCGAGCCCGGGGCGCGAGGCCGTGCTGGCAGGGGTCGGGCCGCTGGTCAGCATCGTGATCGGCGCGGTCTCCTGGGGCCTCGCGGCGATCCTCCCCGGACCCGAGCAGGTCGTGGCCATCCTGTACTATCTGGGCATCGCGAACCTCTCGCTGGCGGTCTTCAACCTGCTCCCCGGCTTCCCGCTCGACGGCGGCCGGGTGCTGCGTGCCCTCCTCTGGTGGCGCAACGGGAGCTTCAGCCGCGCCACCCGACAGGCGACCGTCGTCGGCCAGATGTTCGGCTTCGCCTTCATCGGGCTGGGCGTCGTCGAGATCCTCGCCGGTGAGAGCCTCGGCGGCCTCTGGATGGGGTTCGTGGGCTGGATCCTGATCCAGGCGGCGCGCGCCAGCGCCTCGCAGGCGGTGCTGCAGCACGCACTCGCCGGCGTGCCCACGGCGCGGATCATGACGCGCCCGTCCGAGTGGCTGTCGCCGTACGTGACCCTGACCTACGCCGCCGAGAACCACTTCGCGGACTACGATACGCGCTGCCTGCCGGTGAGACCGGAACGCGACGATCAGACGTACGACGGCCTCATCTGCGGCGCCGATCTCGCGAGGATGCCGCGCTACGAATGGGACAACGACCGCGTGCGCGACGTCATGGTCCCCGCCGAGAAGCTGCTGACGGTGACCCCCGAGACGCCCGCCGACGAGGCCCTGGGGCTGCTCCTCAAGGACGACGTCGACCGTCTCGCAGTCGTGGACGCCGAGGGTCGCCTGGTCGGGTTCGTCGATCAGACCTCGATCGAGCGCTACACCCTCCTCCGGCAGTCGCACTCCCCGGCCCACTCGGGCTGAGACGGCCGACGGTCGCCTCCCGGCGGGCCGTCAGTCAGCGCGCCAGACGGCGGAGTACCTTCTCCGAGCGCAACTCACGCAGCGCGTCGCGGGCGACCCAGCGGGCGCTGCGCGCGGCTGGGTCCTTGCGATCGACGGCCGCGAGGACGTCGGCGGATGCCAGGATGGCCTCGGCCGTCTCGATCGCGGCGACATGGAGCCGCTGATTCCGTTTGCCGATGTTGCGCAGCGCCCAGTTGACGGCCTTCTTCACGAAGTTGCGGCCGTCGCCCGCCTCGCGCCGCACGATCTCGAGGATCTCGAGGAAGCGTTCGTCCGGCGCTGCCTTGTCCTGCACGGCCAGCGCCGCGGCGGTCGCGAACGCGGCGCGCTTCACCCACTCGTCCTCGGCGGACGACCACTCACGGACCTTGTCGTAGGCCCAGGGCGTCTTGTCGAAGAGGTTGGAGGTGACCTGGTCGCAGACGTCCCACGAATCGAACGCCGCGGCCCAGTCATCCATCTGCCGCGGCGTGACCATGCCCGGATCGTCGACCATACCGGCGAGGAGCCGCGCCTCATGGTTGCCGGTGCCCCATAGGGCCAGGGCGAGCTCGTGGTCCACGCCGAGCGGCTTCGCCATGCGCCGCAACTCGTACACCGAGACGCCGCAGGCAGCGGCGGTGTTGATGCCGTAGCGGCTCATGCCCTCGCGGTTCTCGGCGCTGCCCTTGGCCCTGATCTCAGCCATGACGACCGTGAGGCGTTCGGCGGTGCTCATGACGACATCCTAGCAGCGCCGGGCCCGTCCCAGGAGAACCGTTCCCCGCCGTGATCTCGGTCGGCGAGGCCCGCAGGCCGCCCGCAGGTCTGATACCGTGCGCCCATGAGGATCCCGGGACTCGCCACGGAGTCGCGCCCGCTCGTGATCGCCAACCCCGGCGCCGGCCGCGGGCGCACCGGACGCGAGCTGACGGCCCTGCTCGAACCGCTGCGCCAAGCCCTTGGCGACATCGATGTGGCGCTCACGACGCACGCCGGGCACGCCACGGAGTTGGCCGCCGCCGCCTCACGGCGCTCCCTCGTGGTCAGCCTCGGCGGCGACGGCACGCTCAGCGAGGTGGTCAACGGCCTGCTGGGCGGCGTGGCGTCTCCGGCCCCCGCCGCCTCCCTGCCCCGACTCGGCATCGTGGCCGCCGGCACCGGCGGCGACTTCGGCCGTGCGGTGGGCATCCCGGCGCGCTTCCAGGACTACGTCGCGGCCGTCGCGAGCGGCGCCGAGCGCACCGTCGACGTCGGTTGGGCGCGCTTCACCGACGGCGCCGGGCAGCCTGTCCGGCGCCTCTGGATCAACGTGCTCTCGGCCGGCATCGGCGGTCTCGTCGACCGCTACACCGCCGCCGCCCCGGCCCTGCTGCCGGGGCGCCTCGCCTACGCGCAGGCCACGCTGCGCGCCATCGTCGCGTGCCGGCGCGTGCCGCTTCGCTGTCGCGCCGTCCTCCCCGACGGGACGAGCGCCGAGCGCGTGCTCAACGCCTACGCGGTGGCCGTCTGCAACGGCTCCAGCTTCGGCGCCGGGATGCGCGTGGCGCCCATGGCGCAGCCCGACGACGGCCTCCTCGAAGTCATCACCTTCGAGACCGCCACCAAGCTGCGCATGGCCCTGCGCCTGACGACCCTCTATGCCGGGCGGCACCTGCGGCAGCCCGGCGTCGCTCACTTCACGTGCCGCTCCCTCTCGCTCGAGCCGATCCGGCCTTGGGAGCAGGGCCACCAGCACGACGGGCGACGCCGGCCGCCCGCGACACGCATGTCTCTCGGGCTCTTCCCGCTCGATGTCGACGGCGACGCGCTCGGCGACGTACCCCTCGAGGTCGGGCTCCTCCCCCAGGCGTTGCGCGTCTGCGCGCCCGCTGGGGGCCGCGTGCGCTAACGTCCACCCTCGTCACCCTCGCAGTCTTGCCGGCAGGTTGGTACCGTCGCGACATGCCTCGCGCACCCTGCCTCCAGTCGCCGCGACACCTCCTCGGACGGCCTCGCGCCGTCCGGCCACGCCGGGCCGGGCATCGTGCTGTTCGACGTGGCCAGCGCCCGCGAGCTCGCGGCCCGCTGCGCGGAGCTCGATCCCGGCGCACGGTACGCGCGGCGGCGCTCCTGGGTGGCGGACCCCGGCGCAGGCGGCGAGGGGCTCCTCGCCCGCCTCACGAGCCTCGCCGGTCCCAGACAAGAGCGGAGGGCGTGCCCCGCAACGGGAGTCTGGTTCTGGGAGAGCAGCGAGGAAGAGCTGCTCGCCCGAGCGAACGCCATCCTGCTCCAGTTCGTGCACCCGCTCGTGGCGCGCGGCCTGCCGTACCGCATCGGTTTTCCTTTTGACGCAGGCGTCTTCGCGCCGCCCTCCCTGAGCATGGCCGAGCGCGCGCGGCTCGACCTCGAAGACATCGGGGTGCTCCTGCGCGAGGGCCCTGGACCCGCACGCCTGCGACCGTCGCCCGGCCTCACCCAGGAAGAGGGCGGCGTGCGGCTGGACCCCGCGCAGCGCGCCGCGGTCGAGCACGCTCACGGCGCCGCCCGCGTCCTGGCGCCGGCCGGTTCCGGCAAGACGAAGACGCTCGTCAGCCGCGTGTTCGAGCTCGTGGCGCGCGGCGTCGACCCTTCGCGCATCCTGATGCTCGCCTTCAACACCAAGGCGGCCGCAGCAACTCGAGGAGCGGCTCGAGGAGCGCGGCATCGCCACGACGCGCCGCATCGCCCCCGGCGCTTCGTCATCCGCCGTCCATTGCGCCACCTTCAACGCCTTCGGGGCGCGCTACCAGCGGGAGATCATGCGGGTGCGCCCCGAGGTCGACGCGCACGGCGCCGGCCGCCGCGCCCTCATGCTCAAGGCCATGGAGGCCGCAGGCTTCGGCTTGGCCGCCCTCAAGCCCGCGCGCGGCGCCGATCCGGTCGGCGACCTCCTCGCGGCGCTCGATCGCGTGCGCGCCGCCCTGGAGGATCCCGAGGGCATCGCCGTGACGGTCTTCTCGACCGGCGATCCCCCCGTCGCCACGGTGCCGTTCGGCCCCGTCCATGCCCGCTACTCCCACATGCCCAGTCGCTCAGCGGGCGCCAGTCGTTCGACGACCAGGTCTACCTGGCCGTCGCCGATATGCTGGCGACACCTGAGCACCGCCGCTGCATCCAGCGGCGCTACGAGCACGTCCTCGTCGATGAGTTCCAGGATCTCAACGGCGCGCAGTTGGCCCTCGTGGACCTGCTTTCGCGACCGCATCGCGACCTGTTCGTGGTCGGCGACGACGACCAGCTCATCTACGGCTGGAGATTCGCCGACCCCAACGGCATCCTGCGCTTCCACGAGCGCCTGCCGCCACGGCCCTGGTCGGCGACCTACACGCTCGGCACGAACTACCGCTGCTCGCGCGCTGTGGTCGAGGCGGCGTCCCGCCTCGTCGCCAACAACAGCGTGCGGGAGGCCAAGGACGTGCGGCCGCGCGCAGGGGCCCAGGAGGGCGCGGTGCTCTTCTTCGCCGCGCCCTCCTGGGCGGAGCGCGGCGCGGCCATCTGCGCCTTCCTGCGCACCGAAAGAGCGCGCCTTGGCTGCGCGTGGCGCGACCTCGCCGTCCTGTGCCGCTATCGCTCGCAACAGCTCGCGCGTCGCCCTCGCCCTCGACGCCGAGGGCGTGCCACGGACGCCGCACCTCGACAGTCGGCTCTTCTCTCACCCGGCGGCGCGCCGGTTGCGCGCCTGCATCGAACTGGTCCGCGCGCCCGCGACGGCGCGCGGCGACCTTGACGGCCTCGCGCTCCGCCGTCTCGGCCCCTCCGCGCGCTCAGCGCTCGCCGAGCGCGTCGAGGCGCTCCACACGGAGCTCCACGCGGCGGCCGCACGGAGACCCGAGAGCGCCCAGAACGCGACCGCCGCCTCCGGCCCCTTCACGGCCGCGGGACTCCTCTCCGCGGTCGTCGACGTCTTCGCCCTCGACGAGCAGTGGCAGAACCCCGCGACCGACTCCCGAGGTCCGTTCGGCGACTCCAGCGAAGCGCCAAGCGGCGCGCCCCGAGATGAAGCCGGACCCTTCCAGATCCTGGATGCACTGATGCTGCTGGCCGAGGCCACTCCCGATCCGGCCAAGTATCTCGCGGCGTGGGATCGCCTCCAGGCCGCCGAGGAAAGCGCGCTCGACACAGCGCTAAAGACGCCGGCCGGCGCAGAGGAAGACGCAACCGACGCCGTGGCGATCGGCACCATCCACTCCGCCAAGGGCCGTGAGTACCACGCCGTCGCGATCCCCGACTACGACTGCGACGTGACGCGCTGGAGTGCTGCGCAGATCGAGGAGGAGCGCCGCGTGGTGTACGTAGGCGTCACCCGCGCCCGCGATACGGTCCTGCTGACCGTCAACGCGTCGCGTCCCTACGTGCATCCCTTTCTGCGTGAACTGGTGGAGGCGCCACGGCCAGGCGAACACGCCGCGCTCCGCGCCCAGCTCTCGCGCGCAGAGAACCTCGATGCGCAGACCCGCCTGAGACGGCGGGTCGCTGAGATCGAGGTCCTCTTTCCGGAACTGGTGTCGCCCGGGCAGGCAACGCGAGCGCATCTCGGCCGATGACCCCGCTCCAGGGACGGCGCGGCACCCAGCCGAAACGTCTCCCCATGAACGTGAGACGGAGCCGCACACGCTCCGGCCCCGTCTCTCCCCCCAGCTGTGTCTTGCCCGCCATCTTATCCGAAAGCGGGTCACGACGCACAAGCATTTCTTTCCCGAGGGGGCGGCGCTGGCGACGGGCGGCGGCGCCTGTCTCGGGCGACAGTCGCGAGCCCCGACGCAATCCAGCGCCGCTGCCCGGCCTGGCGCCCGCGACGCCATGGCGCCGCTCAACAAGACGGCGGCGCCGCAGCCCTGCCTCGTGCAGGTCGCTGCGGCGCCGCCGATGAAACGGCCTACCTGTCTGCGTTCGTCTTAGACTGCGTCAGCTCCAGACTCAGGGCGTCGACAGAATCATGCCGGTGAGCTTGTCGTCGGTGAACGAGATGAACAAGCTTACCCTTCCCGTCCATGACGTAGTACTTGTAGACCCGCTTGCCCGCGACGTCCTGGATGGTCACGGGATACCCGAGCAGCTCCTGGACCTGTGCGGTCGTCATTCCCATCTCGAGCTTGGCGAAGTCGCCGTCCAGATCGGCATTCGTCACTGCCTTCTCGACCGGCGTCACGGCGTCTTCCATGCCGACGTCAGTGCCGCGGTCCGTGTTGCCGCACCCCGTCGTGCCCAGCACCATGGCGGCCAGCGCCACCAGCAGGATCATCACCAGAATCGCACCATACTTCTTCTTCATAGTACCCTTCTCCTCTCCCCCCATACAGTCAGGGTGTCGATCGCCCCCCAGCCCTTTGGTCGCTGCGGGACAACGTCGCTCCGACTAGGCACTCACATAGCCACGCAGACGACAACCACTGCGATAGCGACGATCACGTTGATCCAGAATATTGCCTTCGCGAGCATGGTATTCACCACCCCCTCTTCGCACATTCATCACTCACTCCGGGCCGGCCCGCCCTCAGCGGGTCTGCTCGGTCTGCGTGCCTGGCTTGTCGATCTTGGCATTGCTCAGGAGCGAGTAGTACTGCACCTGGGAGACGAAGACCACGATCAAGCAGAACCACACCGCGGCCATCCCGTACAGCGCCGGCTTTCGTGCCCTGACGCTCCTCGCGGTACCCCAAGCGACCGCCCCGATGAGGACCGGCGGCATACTCAGTTTCACTGCCATCGGGACCAGCGGAGCGATCATCGACATCGCGAGCACGACGGCGACCCAGGCGATCGCGACGATGGCGGCCCACTTGGCGACCGCCTCGCGGTTGTTCTGGTAGCTTCCGAGCGCTCTCTCGACGTGCGATGGCATGCCTGAAGACCTCTTCTTCATCGTAGGAACGAGAACGGCGGCCGGTAATTGCCCTTCCACCGCTTGTAGACGAAGTCGGCGTCACCGATGGCCTTTCTCGCCTCCGCGACCGCCGGAGCAGTGGCGGCAAGCGACTCTGCAGTCACTGCCCCCCCGTCTCCGAAGGTCGCCAGAAGATCGCTGGCGAGCGCGTTGCCGGACTCTTTCATGTCCCAGCTCTTCACCGCCAGCGTGGCCGTGTCGGAGCGCATGTCGACGAGCATCGCCATACCCTGCGGGTCCTCTGGACCCGGCCATGTGGGCAGGTACGCCTCCGGTGCCTCCATGCCTCGTATCCGGTACATGAAGGTGTAGAAGAAGCTCGGCCCCATGCCCTCGACCCAGTACTCCTCGTTGACCGCGAGGAGCTCATCGCTCTTCTCGAGGATGGTCTCGACGAGATCGCGATTCGCGGGCTCCTTCTCGAGCTCGCCGTACGCCTGGAGCAGACTCTGCTCCACGGGCGCCGCCTGCTTCTGGTAGCTGTGGAGTTCCTTCTCGACCGGGACCAGCATGGTGACCTTGCTGATCTGTGGCCAGAAGATCCACAAGCACCACGAACCCGACAGCGCATACGACCGCGATCCTTGGGAGCCATTTCCTCAACGCCGCCTCAGTCCTTTCCTACGTTTCGATCTGACTGCGAGAGGTCCGCGGCGGGGGTCCGAAGACCCCCGACTGCGAGACCAGTCGTTGGATTGCGCCTTCAGGATCAGCCGCCGACGCCCTTGCCGCCCGTGAAGTCCTTGATGACCACGGCGTACGAGTACACGGCGGAGGCCATGATCCAGCCGTAGGTGATGATGTGGTCGAGCGAGAACTGCATCCTGCGGCACGAAGCCGTCGACGTACATGTTCCAGAGGCACCAGAAGATCAGGAAGCCGCAGTGGACGTAAGCCCCACCGTCCCACCACCAGTCTTCCTTCTCGACGTGCATGTACTTGTTCCAGTTGCCCGTCTCGGGGTTGTAGTTGCGCAGATCCTCGAGCATCTCGTCGTGATCCATGCCGCTTTGTTCTGCGATATCGCTGTGTTTCAGCCATGATCGGTGTCCCTCCTCTCTCAGACGTGAGTGTCGGAGTAGTCGTAGCCGGCCTCGTTCAGTGTCCTGAAGTCGAACGGCTCAGGCTTGGCCAGCGTCCAGGGAATGGCGATGATCGCCGACACGCCCATGACGATGATGTTGGCCCACACGACGCCCCAGAGCATGTCGAAGTCGGCGATGACCATCCAGTAGTAGCTGCCGACGATGGCGCCGACGATAGTGCCCCAGAACACGGAGTTACGGTTCGTGTTGCGGTGGAAGATCGCCATCCACAGCGGCACCACGGCCGAGGAGAAGAACACGCCCATGGCCTGGTACATGCCGGAGAAGCTGAAGCCCAGCGAACGCCACCACCAGGCGATGAGGAGCAGACCGATGGCGGTGACGAAGAGGAAGATGCGGTTGATGCGAAGGATCTGCTTGCCGGTCGCGTTGGGCTTGAGCCAACCCTTGTAGACATCGTTGGCGATGACGGCGGCGGTGGAGAGGATCTCGCCGGCGCCGGTGCTGATGGTCGCGCCGGTCACGGTGATCACGAAAGCCGCAAGACCCAGATAGCCGAGGGTCAGGAAGGCCATCGTGGGAGCGACGGCAGCGGACTCGGTGAACGTGATGGCGGTGTTGCTGATCGGAGAGACGTAGACCTCGCCGACGACGAGACCCTTGGCGAGACCGCCCAGGCCGAGAGCGGTCGTCATGGAAAGCGGGACGGCATACCAGCACCAGGCCGCCGTCCAGAACGACTTGAAGAGGTTGTTCGGGTCGTCGGAGCCGATGCCGCGCGACCAGTAGGTCTGGTTGCAGAGGACGGCGCCGAGGTTACCCACGGTGTTGACGATCAGGAAGCCGAGGCCGGCGGCGTTGACCCAGCTGAGGCCGTCCCACTGAGACTTCCACACGGCGACGCCCTCACCCGGCTGAAGCTCCGGATGGGAGATCATGACGTTGTAGAGACCTTCCCAGTAGTTGCCGATGCCGACGCCGGCGCCGAAGCCCCAGAACACCGCGGAGGTGATGAGGCCGATGCAGATGAACATGACCAGCGACATGATGGTGTCGGCGAAGATGCTGGCCCACAGACCGGCGACCGCCACGTACGACACGAAGATCGCGATCATCACGAGGCTCATCAGGTAGAAGCTCGCGCCTGTGAAGGCGACCAGCATGATGGCGCCGCCGGTGACGAGCATCAGGGTGACCCAGCCGCAGACGATGATGGTGATGATCGCCTGCAGGACCTGGTTCTTGCGGTCCAGCCGGAACCTGATGTACTCGGGGTACGAACGGTGCTCAGGCATGTCCAGGCGCGTCCGGCGGCAGATGTATGCCATCAGCGGCAGCGGGATCGTCGCGCCCAGGCCGTACCACCAACCGCCGGAGATGCCGTACGAGTAACCGGTCCAGGAGCTCATCATGAGCGTCGCGGCCCAGATCCACGTGGCGATGATGGAGTTGTGGATCATGCCGTGGCCGATGTTGCGGCCGCCGGCGATGAAGGAGTCTGCCGTCTTACCCTTGGTACGTCCGAGGAGAACGACCATGAGGGTGTAGATCACGGCTTGCCCGAACATGATCGCGTAGCCCGACCAGTTCGGCAGTGGTGTCGTTACTGCCAGAAGAAACATATAACCCCCCCTTCTTACTTCGTCCCAAGCCCAATGAGGCTTGATGAGCGTGCTCCAACACTGTGCTATGAGAGTGCGGTCCCTCGAACTCGCGTCCGAAAAACTCCCCCAGGTACTGCACTCCCACGCCCCTCGCGCAGGCTCCCCCTTCGGGTGGCCTTGGGGCGGAGGATCGGGGGGGCGGATGCCCCCCCTCACCTCCTGATTCACGCTCTTACTTGGTGATGATGGTCCCGCACTTGCCCGCCAGCGCGTCCACGGACTTGTCCAGCGAGGTGATGATGGCCCGCTGGCCGCCGTCCTCGACGAACTTGATGGCCGAGGCGACCTTCGGGCCCATGCTGCCGGCCATGAAATGACCCTCCGCGGCGTGCTTCTTCATGTCCGCGACGGTCACGTTGCCGACCGGCGTGGCGTTGTCCTTGCCGAAGTTGAGGATCGCGTTCTCGACGTCGGTGAGCACCATGAAGGTGTCGGCGCCGAGCGTGACGGCCATGACCTCACCCGCGCGGTCCTTGTCGATGACGGCTTCGAGGCCCTGGTAGTTGCCTTCAGCATCTTCCATGACCGGGATGCCGCCGCCGCCGGAGGCGATGACGATGATGCCGGCGTCGAGGATCTTCTTGAGGGCGCGCGCCTCGGCGTTGGCCGCCGGAAGCGGGGACGGCACCGTGCGGCGCCAACCCTTCTCCGCACTCGGCTTGACGTGCTTGACCACGTAGTCGGGGTGCGCGGCCTTCAGAGCCTTGGCCTCTTCTTCGCTGAAGAAGTTGCCGACCGGCTTGGAGGCGTTCTCGCCCACGAACTCGGGATCGGCCGGGTCCACGATGACCTGGTTGACGACGGCGATGACGTCCTTGTCGACGCCGTGCGCCTTGAGGTGCTTCTCCATCGTGTTCATGAACATGTAGCCGATCTGGCCCTGGGTCATGGCGCCGACGACGTCGAGCGGCTGCGCCGGGACCTTCTCCTTGCCGGCGACCTGCTGCACGTCGAGGTTACCCGACTGCGGACCGTTGCCGTGCGTGATGGCGAGCCAGTCGCCGTCCTTGAACTCGCTGACGATCTTGGCGAGCGCTTCCGCGGTGACCTCGCAGTTCGCGAACTGCTCTTCCGCCGTGCCCGCCTCGTGGGCCTGCTTGATGGCGTTGCCGCCAAGAGCTACGACTAGTTTCACGTATTCGTCCTCCGATTCCGTTGACTGGTCAGTCTTGTCAGACGCCCGGCTTGAGAAGCTCGACCATCACGCCCTTCTGCAGATGGTAGCGGTTCTCGGCCTGCGCGGACACGACGCACTGCGGGCTCGAGGTGACCTCTTCGGTGATCTCGAAGCCGCGGTACATCGGCTGGCAGTGCATGACGATCGCGTTCGGGGCCAGCTTGAGGAGCTCAGCGTTGACCTGGTACGGCAGGAAGATCTCGCGGATCTCGTTGGCCTGAGCCTTCTCTTCCGGCACGTCGTAGGCGATCCAGCTGTCGGTGTAGATGACATCCGCGTCCTTGGCGGCCGCGACGGGATCGTTGGTGAAGGTGATCGTGGCGCCGGTGATGGCGGCGCGCTTCTTGGCCTCGTCTACCCAGGTCTGATCCGGCATGCCGAAATGCAGGTCCTGGAGCAGCTTGTGCTTCGAGTAGTCCGGGGTCGCCATCGTGAAGTTCATGCCGCAGCTCGCGGCGGCGATGAGCCAGTCCTGCGCGGTGTTGCCGGTGCCCTCGCCCATGTAGGCGACCTTGAGGCCCTTGAGCTTGCCCTTCTGCTCGAGAGTCGTGAACAGGTCGGTGAGCTGCTGGACGGGGTGAGCCATGTCGCTCATGCCGTTGATCAGCGGGATGCTCATCGCGGCGCCGAGCTTGGTGATGGTGTCGTGGCTGTAGGTGCGCGCCATGACGAGGTCGCACATGCTCTCGAGCACGTTGGCCTGGTCGCGGACGTCTTCCTTGAAGATGATATCCGCGGCATTCGCCGGATACGCCTTCAGGGTGATGACGCCGCCGCCGAGCGCCTGGAAGCCGGTCTCGAAGGAGACGCGGGTGCGCAGCGAGGGACGCTCCCACACGGTGGCAAGGACCTGGTTGTTCTGGAAGAAGGTCGGCTTGTAGCCGTCCTTCAGCATGAAGTCCTTGATGATCTTCGCCGTAGCGAAATACTTGTCGATGTCCTCGATGGAAACGCTCTTCATAGATTCGAGTGTCTTCGCCATCTACTACCTCCTCGTTCGCCTGGTCACTTGCCGTAGAGCCTTCTTCACATCAAAACCCCTTCACCCGCGGGCCATGAAGGCCCGCGGGTGAAGGGTGTGGTCTTGAGAAAGCGTCTTACTCGACGCAGTCCTTGTAGTAGTCGCCCCAGAAGCGATCCATCGCCTCGCGCATGGTGGCGCGGGACTTGTACATGTCCCAGCTGGGATCTTCCGCGATCTGGGGATGACGCGGGTAGGTGATCTCGCGCTTGAAGTAGTCGAAGAGGCCGCCCTTGAAGCTGTTGAGGCCGTTGTGGGTCGGCATCGACTGACGGTAGTGACGCACAGCACCGATGTCGAGCGTGGTCTGCATGGTGCCCTCGACGGCTGCCTTCGGGCAGGCGCAGAGGATGCGGCCCTCATAGTCGGTGATGATGGCGCCGCCCTGCATGCCGTACGGCGGCATCTGGATCGGCGACCAGCCCGAGTGCGGAGCCACGGTGTAGCACATGTTGACGACGCTGTTCCAGCGGTTCTGCAGCTCGAAGTAGTTGAGCGGCTCGATGACCCACGGGTCCATGAGGAGCTCGGGGTGATACATGCACTCGGCGCCGTTGAAGGCCAGCTGACGGGCGCCTTCAGGGGTCATGCCGTCGTTGCAGATGTAGGAGCCCCAGTTGCCGATCGGGGTCTTGGCGACGGGGTAGTACGGATACTTCTCGAGGTCCCAGCCGATGTCGATGAGGTCGTACGGGCTCGGCCAGTACTCATCGGGGATCCAGGGGTTGCACTTGTGGTAGCGGAGGACGACGTCGCCCTTGTCGTCCTGGATGATCGAGGTGTCGAAGGAGGTCTTGGGGAACTCCGGCACCGTCGAGCCCATGCCGTACATCACGTAGGTGTTGTACTCCTTGCACCAGCTGCCGATCTCGTCGGTGATCGCGCCCGGGACCTCTTCAGAAGCCTTGAGGGCCTCTTCCATGGAGCCGGCGGGATAGCCGTTGGCGGCATACTCAGGATACGCGATGACCTTGATCTGCTTCGCGTAATTGGTGCAGGAGGCGTCCTGCGTGTAGCTGTACTGCTCGTAGGTGAACTCGAAGTAGTCCTTCATGCGCTTGAGGTTGCGCTTGGTGGCCTCGGGGCCGACGTGCAGTTCCTGCGGGCTGTACTGGATGCCGCATACCATATAACGATCGATCAGATCACCCATGTTCGCTCCTGCTTGTGTGTTGACGAGTCTTGGCGGAGGACGCAGCGCACCCCCCGCCGGATGCAACGACTGCACACGCCTACTGCTCCCTGGGAAGACCACCCCCCTTCGGTCGGATGAGACAGTCGGACCCGGCGCGAACGACAGCCAGTCCGGGTATGCCGCCGACTATAGAAAAGCGAGGCAGCCGGGAGATCAGGCGCTGAGGCGCCAACCGCGGTTGCACCGCCGGCGGAGCGGATCGAACGAGCGAACCCTGATGAAGCGCGCCTGCGGGACAGACGCGTGAGCTCGCGGAGGTGATGGAGACGACACACGGCGACACCGTCATCGTCGAACTGGCGCCGCCCGGAAACGCGGCGCCTACGCCCGACGACGCAGAAGGGGAATCGGTCGTTGTCATCGAGATGCGGGACCACAAGGGCGAGGTGACCCGCCCAAGACCCTCAAGCGATGTGCGGCTTGTGCGGAACCGCTCCCCCCGAAGCGCAAGCCGTGCAATGACGAGCCGTGTCATGGTGCCTATCCTTCTACATTTCCTCGCAAAAGGCAAGACGCCCCTTGCGTACCGGACCGGCATAGACGCCCGGCCTGCGACTGGCCAGGACCGGGATCTGGCGGCGCCGGCTCTCGGCCTGGGCGGGGTCGATCTCGGCCACGATCACGCCGTCGCCGGCGGGCAGCTCGGCGAGCACGACGCCCCACGGATCGACGATCATGCTGTGCCCATGCATGGGCCACGCCGCCCCCTTGCCGTGCTGCGCCGCGGCGACGACGAAGGCGCCGTTCTCGATGGCGCGGGCGCGCAGAAGCACTTCCCAGTGCGCGCGCCCGGTGGCCGCCGCGAACGCCGACGGGACGGCCATGACCGTGGCCTGCGCGAGAGCGAGGGCGCGATACACCTCGGGGAAGCGCAGGTCGTAGCAGATGGACATGCCCATGACCACGCCTGCCAGCTCGACGGTGACGAGGCCGTCACCCGGCACGATGTCGGCCGACTCATTCTCGTTCACGTCGGCGTCCACGGAGACATCGAAGAGGTGCACCTTGCGATAGACGCCACCGATCGCGCCGCTGGGGTCCACCACGAAGCTGGTGTTGTGGAAGCGCGCGGCGGACGCCGAGCGGTCGCGCCTCGGCGATCGGCTCGACAAGGCTGCCGCCGTGGATGACCACCCCGTGCTCGCGCGCCTTCGCGGCGAACAACCGGGACGTGGGGCCGGGGATCGGCTCCGCGATCGCCGCATACGCCGACGGCGGCCCCATGTACGTCACGTACTCGGGCAGCATGATGAGCCGCGCGCCCCGTCCGGCCGCCTCATCGATCAGCCGCAACGCACGCGCGACGTTCTCGTCCTTCGAGACGCCGACCTGCATCTGCACGGCAGCGACGCGCATGACCGCTCCCTCAGCCTCGCGCCGCTCGGCCTACCAGCCGAGCACGTAGGCGAACACCAGCGGCGCCACGATCGTGGCGTCGGACTCGATGATGAACTTGGGCGTGTCGCGATCCAGCTTGCCCCACGTGATCTTCTCGTTGGGCACGGCTCCGGAATACGAGCCGTAGCTGGTCGTCGAGTCCGAGATCTGGCAGAAGTAGCCCCACAGCGGCGTGCTGCGCCGCAGATCCTGCTCGAGCATGGGGACGACACAGATCGGGAAGTCGCCGGCGATGCCGCCGCCGATCTGGAAGAACCCGAGCGACGCCGCGGGAGCCGTGTCGGTGTACCACTGGGCCAGGCGCATCATCGTCTCGATGCCCGACTGGACGACGTGCACGTTCTTGAGACGACCGTCGATGTTCGCGGCGGCGTACATGTTGCCGAGCGTGGAGTCTTCCCAGCCGGGGGTGAAGATCGGCAGGTCCTTCTCCATGGCGGCGATCATCCACGAGTCCTTGGGGTCGATCTGGTAGTGGTCGGCGAGCACGCCGGTTCGCAACAACTCCCACAGGTAGTAGTGCGGCGGGTGGGTCTCGCCGCTCTCGTCCGCGGCTTTCCACACGCGATTGACGGCCGCCTCGATGCGCCGCATCGCCTCGTCCTCGGGGATGCACGTGTCGGTGACGCGGTTCATGCCGCGCTCCTTGAGCGCCATCTCGTCGTCGGCCGAGAGCGCCCGCCAGTCGGGGACGCGCTGGTAGAAGTCGTGCGCCACGAGATTGAAGAGGTCCTCTTCCAGGTTGGCGCCCGTACAGCAGATGCCGTGGATCTTGTCTTGCCGGATCATCTCGGCGAGCGACTTGCCGAGCTCGGCCGTCGACATCGCCCCGGCGATGGTCACGAACATCTTGCCGCCGCCGGCGAGATGCTCTTCCCAGGCACGCGACGCATCGATCACGGTGGCCGCGTTGAAGTGCTTGTAGTGCTCGAGCATGAATTCCGTGATGGGTCCGCGTGTCATCTCTGCCCCGTCCTTCGTAAGGCGCACCCTCGCGGGTGCGAGCTTGCCGCTGTCCTACTCAAGGTAGGTGTATGCCTTAAGGCACTCCTCGTAGAAATCGACCAGGCGCACGCCCCCCCGCGGGTTGATGGCGCCTTCCGCCACGCGCCGGTCGACGTTCTTCTTGATCGCATAGGCCATGGCCGCGGGGTTGTACTGCATCGCCGCCAGCACGCTCTCTGACGCCGACCCCCGGATCACTTCCTCCACGTAGAAGTTCGTGGGGTCGTCGTCGTCGCAGAACACGTGCACCTCGTTGAGGCGACCGAAGAGATTGTGGAAGTCGCCGATGACGTCCTGGTAGGCCCCGGTGAGGAACAGACCGATGTAGTACTCGTCGCCTTGCGAGAACGCGTGCAGCGGCAGCAGAGACTTGGTCTCGTTGATGTCGATGAAATCGCTGATCTTCCCGTCTGAGTCGCACGTGATGTCGACGATCGTGCCGAAGGCCTCAGGCCTGACGTTGAGCTGCTTGATAGGGACAACGGGAAGCAGTTGCCCGATCGCCCAGGAATCCGGCGCCGACTGGAACACGGAGAAGTTGCAGAGGTACTGCAGGGCCACGGCCTCGTCGATGTCGTACAGATTGTCCGGGATGAACTTCATGTCGGGCAGCATGGCCGCGATCGCCTTCGAGATGCGCCAGAAGAGCGTCTCGATGACGGCTCGCTGCTCGAGGCCCAGGATGCCGAGACGGAAGGCGTTCAGACCCTCTCGCTTGATGTCGAGGGCGTCGTTGTACATCTCCTGCACGTTCTCGCGCGTGAGCAGTTCGAGCACCTCGCGCATGTTGGCGATCATGACGTTGGCGTTCGTTCCGTCTGTGTCGTAGTCGGTGTACGCCGTCTCGATCGTGTCGATCACGTTGGTGATCACGCAGGAATGCCGGGCGGTGACGGCGCGTCCGGACTCGGAGACGATGGCGGGGTGCGCCACCTGCTCGGCGTCGCAGATCTCCTTGGTGATGTAGACGACATCGGCGGCGTAGTCGCGCAGCTTGTAGTTCGCCGACGAGTTGGTCGTCGACTGGGAGCCGTCGTAGTCGATCCCGAGCCCGCCGCCGACGTCGAAGTACTCGAGCGGCGCGCCCAGCTGCGCGATCTTCGCGTAGATCCGCGCGCCCTCGCGCACGGCCTCCTTGATCGTCTTGATGTCGGTGACCTGCGAGCCGATGTGAAAGTGGAACAGCTTGAGACAGTCGAGCCGTCCCTCGTCCTTCAGCGTCGCCACGACCTGGAGGATCTCGGCGATCGTGAGGCCGAACTTGGCCTTCTCGCCACCCGAATCACACCACTTGCCCGAACCCTCCGCCGCCATCTTGGCGCGGACGCCGATCAGCGGCTCGACATCCATCTCGCGGGCGAGGCGCAGCAGCGTGTGCAGTTCGTACGCCTGCTCGACGACCACGATGACCTTGCGCCCGAGCATCCTGCCGAGCAGCGCAAGACGCAGGTAGTCCTCGTCCTTGAAGCCGTTCAGCACGGTGAGCGCTTCGAGGCCGTCGTTCATGGCCAGCGCCGCCAGGAGTTCTGGCTTGGAGCCGGCCTCGAGGCCGTAATCGTACGGCGCTCCGGCGTCGAGGATCTCCTCGATCACCTCGCGCATCTGGTTGACCTTGATGGGATAGACGCCGATGTAGCGGCCCCGATACTCGGCCTCCTCGATGATCTCCCGGAAAGTCTCGTTGAGGGCGCGTACAGCCGAACGGAGGATATCCCCGAAGCGGACGACGACAGGGAACTCGAGCCCCTGGGCTTTGATCTCGTCGAGCACGTCGGCGATGTCGATCCGCGGTCCGTCCGGGGTCCGCTCCGGCAGCACGCAGAGGTGGCCCTCATCGTTGATGTCGAAGTAGCCGTCGCCCCAACGGCTGATGTGGTACAGGCTGTCGGCGTCTTCTTTCGTCCAGGCGAACGCGTCTGTCATTCCTGCAACTCCGCGGCCGGCCGCCGGCGTGTTGACCTGGCGGCGCAGCCTTCCCCGGGGGGAACAGTATGGGGGGCGGCCATCGCGACCGTCCCGGAACGTCAGCTCCCCGACCTGCTCATGCGAAGCGCCCACTATACATCCGTCGCGCCGGCTGAAGCGACACGCACGAGGCGCGAATCCCCTCGAAGTCGGATCCACCCCCACAGACCCCTACCGGAACATGACCCCCCAGCATCCCCCTCCCCTCCGCGCGTGCGAACCCCTTGGTTAGCTTGCCTCGCCCGATCGCCGCGACAGTCAGGCATGGAGTCACGACCCCCCATTCCTCGAGACCTGCAACTTACAGACCTCGCCGGGGTCCACAATCGCCCGGATATCGCTCATTTCCACGGCTTTCGTCGCCTGGTCACCCCTCCGCTCGTCTGCATCCTCCACGCATGTCACATCCCCATTTGGATGCAACTTACAGACGTTGGCTGGGTTGACATTGCCTGATTGGTAGCCTGTGAGCGGGCGGTTTGCCTTCTCGTCAACCCCCTTCTGGTCTGTACTCTGCAGGTGTGGAGAAACGGCGGCGAGACTCAATGCCTGCCGGGGACAGAGGAGGCCATGCTCGAGCTGGCCTGATCCAGGGAGGCGGCGTGGAAAGAGTCGAGAGATGTACGGAGAGACCGACGCGGCTGGCCCCTGGGACGAGTGGTCTGCGAGACGATGCTCTCAGCGACATCGACAAGGCGATCCAGACGATCGGCAGTCTCGCGGCCAGGCCCGGCTTCCATGGGCAGGCGCTGGCGCGCGCCGGGCTCACCCACGACTACTTCCCTGATCATCCAGCTCGCAGCGTGGACCCGGCCCTGTACGGCGTCCTCCTGGCGCTCACGGGCTTGGGCATGCCTGGTCCCGACGGGTTGGCGATCCGCCTCGGTCTGCACCCTTCGACCGTGAGCCATCATCTGCGGCGTCTCGAAGAACGCGGGCTGGTGGAGCGTCGGCGGTACCTGATCGACCGCAGGATGCTGGCGCCACGCCTCACGGAGCAGGGCAAGACCGCGCTCGTGACCCTGCAGCAGGCCCGATGTCAGCTCCTGGTGGCGATGCTGGATGATTGGCCCCAGAACCAGTACCGCATCCTGAGCGAGTCACTCGCGAGGCTCGCCGACGACATTCGCATCGGGACCCTCGCCAGGCTGCGAGAGATCAGGATCAAGCGCAGCGCAACTGAGACTGCGCACGGTCTGGCGACGACCGGGTGAATCCAGCGCGGACGCAGGCGCGGACAGGTGGCGCGCGGACCCGGGCGCGGACGGTGGCGCGCGGACCGCCGCGAACGCCCGGCACGAGGGCCCAGTGCTATTATCGTCTGGCACCGGCGGTGCGACACCTCCGGCCCGTCCACGAGACGAAACCGAGCATGGAGGCGACGCCATGACTGAGATCATCGAGACACGACTCCCGGGAGTCGGCATCTGTCACGAATTCGTCACCAACGCCGGGGAGCGCCTCGGCATCATCACCCATCACAGTGGGCGTCGCGAGCTCATCGTGTGCTCGTCGCGGGACCCCGACGTCTGCCGCGACGTGATCCGCCTCGAAGAGGCCGACGTGCGCGCCTTGTCCGAGGTCCTGGGTCAATCGCAGGTCATCGAGGCCGTCCACGAGATGCATCTGTCGCTCAGTGGCCTCACGCTCGACTGGCTTCCCGTCAAGGCTGCCGCTCCGTGCTCCAGCTGCACGGTCTACGACGTGGAACACAAGGACGACTCGCGAGCCACGATCGTCGCCGTCGTACGCGGCGCGACGACTATCGCCGCCCCACCATCAAGCTTCGCGCTTGAGCCCGGAGACACTGCCGTCGTGGTCGGTACGCCTGACGGCGTCAAGGCGCTGTCCAAACTCCTGCAAGGCGAGTAAGGGAGACGAGGCGTGCCGGGGCTGCTCGCCGTCGCCTCCGCCGACTTCGCCTGGCTGTTCGTCGAAGTCGGCGTCATCCTCCTTGCGCTTGCCGTCCTCGCTCGCGTGGCGCGGCGGACCGGCTTCTCGCCGATCCCCCTCTACCTTGTGGCCGGGCTCATCATCGCCGGGCTCACGCCTCCCGAGGTCAGCGCGCGCACCGTCGCGATCGAGTCACAGATCGCCGTCGTGCTGCTGCTCTTCATGCTCGGTCTCGAGTACACCGGGCAGGAGATCAGCGCCAGTCTTCGCGCCGGTCTGCGCTCGGGCGTCGCCGACCTGGTCCTCAACTTCACTCCGGGACTGGTGCTCGGTCTGATCCTCGGATGGTCCCCGCTGGAGGCCGCGGTGCTGGGCGGCGTCACCTACATCTCTTCGTCGAGCATCACGGCGAAAGGCCTCGACGACCTCGACCGTCTCGGCAACCGGGAGACTCCCGCCATCCTCTCGATCCTCGTGATCGAGGATCTCGCCATGGCGCCCTATCTGCCCTTGGTCGCCGTCCTGCTGGCGGGCGGGAGCGTCCTCGCGGGCCTGGTCTCCGCCGGACTGGCGGTGGCCGCGGTCGCCGTCGCGCTGTGGGTCGCCCTGTACCACGGGCACCGCATCAGCAAGAGCATCTCGCACACCAGCGACGAGGTCGTGGTACTCACCGTCGTCGGACTTCTCCTGGTCTTCAGCGGCGGCGCCGAGGCCCTGCAGCTCTCCGGCGCCGTGGTCGCCTTCCTGCTGGGCCTCGCCATCTCGGGAGCGCTCGCCGAGCGCACCCGCCAGCTCTTCGGCCCACTGCGCGATCTGTTCGCCGCCTTCTTCTTCGTCCTCTTCGGGCTGCAGATCGATATCCACCGAGTCCCGGATGTCGCCTTGGCGGCTGTCGCGCTCTTCCTGGTGACGGCCATCACGAAGTTCGCCACCGGCTGGGTGGCCACGCGCAAGACAAGCGGCGTACCCGGGCGCATCAGAGCCGGCACGGCGCTCATCGCCCGCGGCGAGTTCAGCATCGTCATCGCGGGGCTGGCGGTCGCCGCCGGCAGAGAGAGCGCCATCGGAGCTCTGGCCGCGACGTACGTCCTCATCTCCGCCATTGTCGGCCCGCTGCTCATGCGCTACGCAGTGGACTTGACGCGCCTGTTCACCTTGGTGCGCCGCCGCCACGCCTGAGGCGGGCCACGGCGACCCTTCAGTAAGCCTCTGGCACGAACGTCTGACTGTCGATGGGCGGCCGTACATATCCCCTGCCGGTCGGCCGCTCCTGCAACGTCAGGCCCTTGGGCGTCACGTCCTCGTATGGGATCAGGCTCAGCAGGTGACTGATGACGTTCAGGCGTGCGCGCCGCTTGTCGTCGGCGTTCACGACCCACCAAGGCGAATCCTTGGTGTCCGTGTAAGAGAACATCTCGTCCTTGGCTTGCGAGTACTCGACCCAGCGCAGGCGGCTCTCGAGATCGATGGGACTCAGCTTCCACTGCTTGAGCGGGTTCTCGACGCGCGCCTGGAAACGCCTCTCCTGCTCTTCGTCGCTGACGCTGAACCAGTACTTGACAAGGATGAGCCCGTTGCGGATGAGCATGCGCTCGAGTTCAGGGCAGGCGCGGAAGAAATCCCATACTTCGTCTTCGCTACAGAAGCCCATGACGCGCTCCACCCCGGCGCGGTTGTACCAGGAGCGATCGAAGAGGACCATCTCGCCGGCGGCCGGGAGATGCTCGATGTAGCGCTGGAAGTACCACTCTGTCTTCTCGCGGTCGCTCGGCGTCGCCAGCGCGGCGATGCGCACGACGCGCGGGTTGAGGTACTCGCTGACGCGCTTGATGGTCCCGCCCTTGCCGGCAGCGTCACGGCCTTCGAAGATGACGGCGACGCGCAGGCCGGAGAACCTGATCCACTCCTGCAGCTTGACGAGTTCGATGTGCAGCTTGTGAAGCTCCGCCTCGTACGTCCGCACGTCGAGCTTCTTGCGACCCGCGGCATTGGAGGGTTGGGCGGCAGCGCCGACGATGAGGCGCGCCCCGTTGCGGACCGCGGCCTGTCCATCGTTTGGAGCTCCCGCCGAAGCACGGCCCCCGTTCTGGAGGATCACAGGCGCCCCTAGTGGCTTGGCGCCATTGTGGTTGGGCGCCCTCTTCTTGTCCTTCGCCTTCTCGTCCGACATACGGCCCTCCCCCGACGCAACGCTGTTGCTCCGCCATCATAGTCCACCGTGGACCGAGGCGCGAAGGAGTGACTCTCGCGAGAGTCACCTGCGACCGTCCACCGTCAGGTCGGCGCTATCATGGACCCGAGCCACCAGATGGCCAAGCCTGATGAGGAGGACACGATGAAGGACACCGTCGGGCGCCGCTTCCCCTCCGTGCGTGGCCGGGCGCTGTCGGGTGAGCCCGTCCACCTGCCGGAGGATCTGCTGGGCGCCGCGACGCTGCTGTTCTGCGCCTACCGTCGCGGCACTCAGGCGGACATCGACCGCTGGGTCGCCTTCGGGCGCACACAGTTGCCCGCCGGGCTCCGGACCCTCGAGGTCCCGATCATCTCCGCGGTCGTCTGGCGCCCTCTGAAAGGGTGGATCGACGGCGGCATGCGCGGAGGGGTGCCGAAAGCCCAATGGTCGACCGTGATCACCGTCTACGACGAGAGCGCAAGGACGGCGCGCGACTTCCTCGGCGACGCCGGAGGGTACGCCGCGCACGTGGTGCTGCTCGACGCGGCGGGGACGGTGCGCCTCCATGAGGCCGACGGCTACGCGGAGCCCACGGCGCGCCGCTTGGCCGAAGCGATCGCCGAACTGGAGAGCGCCGGGTGAGGCCGCCTCAGTCCCAGAAGTCCTGAGACTGCTCGGGCGCCACGATCTCGAGCAGGGCGGCCGGCGTCTGCGCGATCGTCTCGGCGCCGGCCTGGAGCAGCAGTTCCGGCGCGTGCCAACCCCAGGCGACCCCGCAGGGCGTGGCGCCGGCGAGCCGCGCTTCGCGCATGTCGCCGGCCGTGTCGCCCACGAACCAGTGCGTCTCCTGGTCGGGGAAGCGGAGCAGGAGGCTCGCGATCTTGTCGACCTTGCTCTCGCCCGCTCTGGCCCCTACGACCTCTGCCACTCGCGTCACCTTGAAACGATGGAGATAGGCCCACACCACGTCCTCGTCGTTGGCGCTGACGATGACGACGTGGTGGGTGTCGCCGAGCTCGTCGAGCACTTGTGGCATGAGCGGGAACGGTTTGACCCAGGGCAAGGCGTTACGCAGCGCGCGAGCGCCCCGAAGGACGATCTCGCGAAGAACGGCATCGTCGGCGCCCCTGGCGCGCAGGCTCTCGAAGAGGTTGCCTTCGAACAGGCCGAGCACGTCCTCCGGCGTGGCCACGCCCGCGACGCCGGCGTGCCGGCACACTTCGATGAGCGCGGCGCTGTACACCTCGAATGAATCGACCACGACGCCGTCGTGGTCGAGCATGAGCAGGGGCGCGGACGACGGCAAGGTCGGTGGTCTCAGAACGCCAGCGAGTAGGAAGGGTCCCACCAGGCATGACCGTAGCCGAGGCGCAGGGCCAGGGCGGTCGCGCGGATCTGCGCCGCGCCGTCCGTGATGGCGGCGCCGCGGTACGGGTTCCAGGACCCCTTCCAAGTGGTGGGAGCGTATTGGAACAGGCCCCAATAGCCTCCAGGGCCGACGACCGTGGCCGAACCGCCGGACTCGATCATCATGAGCCGATACATGCCGCGGGCGCTCACGCCGTTGGCGCCCGCGGCCTGCTGGATGAGGGGCCACCACTGCCCGTTGCCGCCGGCAGGGTCATCCGGCGGATCCACCGGGGGCTGCGGGTCGGCCACGACAGGCTTCTTCTGGGTGGCAAGCGCCCGCTGGGTGGCAAGCACGCGGATCTCCGCGCGGACACCGGCGAGCAACGCGCGTCGCTGACCGAGTTGCTCCCTGATGCTCGCATATTCGTCGCTGCGTTCCGCGACGAGCCTCTCGGCGGTGCGCAGATCCGCGGTGAGCGCGGTCGCGGCATCGGCGAGCTCCTCACTGGTCTGAGCGACTGACCGCACCATCTCGCTGTCGCTCTCGTGTATCCGTTGGGCCATCGTGATCTGCGCAACGAGGTCGCCGAAGTCGTCGGCGCCGAACACAACGTCGATCGGGTCGATATCGCCATGCTTGTAGAGAGCGACGGCGCGCGTCGAAAGCGCTGTTTGCGCCACGTCGAGTTCATAGCGGGTCAGGCGCTGACGGTCTCTGTTCTGGCGGATGGCCTTGCGCACCGCGCGGAGCGCCCGGTTGGCCTTGTCGTAGCGAAGGACAGCCGCGTCGATGCGCGCGTCGAACTGGGCGACCTCGGCAGCGAGTTCCCGCGCTTTCGCGCGATTCTGCTCCAGAGGACTGGCGATGGCCGCCGGTGAGGCGGCCATGACCGCGAGGAAGCACATCGCCATGCCGAGACCGGCGATCATGACCCGCGCCACTGCACGACGTGGATAGCGACGCTTCAGCGTGCCCCCTCACTCATACGCTCACGCTCGTAGGCCCACGCGAGCGCCCTCGCGCATCTGCCGCGAAGGTGAAGCGGGAATCTACCAGAGCATCTCCTCATACTCAAGCAGGAAAGCGCCAGCCGACGTCGACGGCGACGAAGGCGAGCCCTCGACCTTGACCCACGCCGGTTCCGTCCTTAGAATTCAACATACGTTGAGTTCTGTTGGGGACGCGACCCGGCGCCCGCGAGAAGGAGGATCGTCGCATGTGGGCCATCGCTCTCAAGGAGTTCCGGCAGCTGCGCCGCGACCGACGCACGGTCGCGATGCTGTTCCTGCTCCCCTTCCTGTTCCTCATCGTTTTCGGCTACGCGGCGAGCTTCGACATCAAGCAGGTGCCCACCATCGTGGTCGGTCCCAGCGCCGGGCTGGTCGGCCCACTGCTCCCCGAGCAACTGGACGTGCGACGCACGGATGCGACGGGCGACGCCGCCTCAGCCCGCGACGCCCTGCGTCGCGGAGAGGCGGTTGTGGCCGTCATCGCGCCCGCCGCGGCCGGAGAGGCGCCCCGCGTGCTGATCGACGGCACGGAGCTCTTCGCCGCGCAGGCGGCGCTGCGCAGCCTCGCGGAGCTGCGGGCAGGCGCCACGCAGAAGTCCCTGCAGCCCGAGTCTGGTGGGACGCCGGCCACGGGCAACAAGACGATGTCCGGGACCTTGGAGGCGACGCAGGTCGACGTCCTCTTCAACCCGGACCTGCGGACCGCCGTCATCATGATCCCCGGCCTCTGCGGGATCATCCTCGTCTTCGTCGGCACCGTCGCCACGGCTCTGGGCGTCGTGCGCGAGCGTCAGGCCGGCACCCTCGAGCAACTCGCCGTGATGCCCTTCCGCCCGCGCGACGTCTTCATCGGCAAGATCGCGCCATACCTGCTCATCGCCGCCATCGACATGGTGGTCATCGTGGCCGTCGGCATGCTGCTCTTCAACGTGCCGTTTCGCGGCTCGGTCGCGACGTTCGCCCTCGGCGCGATCCTGTTCCTCTTCGTGACCCTGGGAACGGGCGTGCTGATCTCGACCCTGTCGCAGACCCAGGGGCAGGCCATCCAACTCTCGATGATGTTCATGCTCCCACAGTTCCTGCTGAGCGGCCTCTTCTTCCCGCTGTACTCGATGGCTGCCGGAGTGCGCTGGATCGGCTATGTCCTGCCGCTCACGTACTTCATCAAGGTGGCGCGCGGAGTCATGGTGCGCGACGCGCCGATCAGCGCGTTGTGGATCCCGCTGACCGTCCTCGCCGTGATGGCCGTCGGCGTGTTCGCCCTGTCGACCTGGCGGTTTCGCCGCGATCTCGCCCCAGCCGACACCCAGGCGAGCGCGGACCGATGACGGGACCACCCTGGGGCGTGCAGGGCCTCACGGTGCGCTTCGGCCGCAGGACGGCGCTCGAGGACGTCTCGCTTGACGTCCCGGCCGGCGCCGTGACCGCCGTGCTCGGCGGCGACGGGGCCGGCAAGACGACGTTGCTGCGCGCCCTGGCCGGAGGAGTCCGGCCGACGAAGGGCTCCATCCGCCGACCGGAACGAAGCCGCCTCGGCTACGTCGCGGGCGCCGGCGGACTGTACGCGGATCTGAGCGTCGACGAGAACATCGCCTTCGTCGCCCGCGCCTACGGCCTGGGTGGCGCGCGCCTCGAGGCGCGGACGCAGGAACTCCTCGAGCGCATCGGCCTGCAGGGCACCGGCCCGCGCTTGGCGGAGCATCTCTCCGGAGGCATGCGGCAGAAGCTGGCGCTTGCGCTGGCCCTCTTGCATGAGCCGGACCTGCTGATCCTCGACGAGCCCACCACCGGTGTCGACCCGGTGAGCCGGGCGGACCTCTGGCGTCTGATCGCCGGCGGTGGCCGCGGACGGCGCCGGCGTCGTCGTCTCGACCAGCTACGGCGACGAGGCACAGCGCGCCGCCGCGGTGCTGTTCCTCGACGCCGGGCGCGTGACCCACCCGGAGGACCGGGACGCCGCGCCGCGCAACGCGGAAGGCGGCACCCTCCTCGCGGCGTCGCCCGGCGCGCCGGACAGGCGCGACGGGCGCGCCGCGACAGACGGAGGCCCCGTCGCGACAACGTCGGCGCCGTTGGCGACGACCCAAGCGGTCACGCGGCTCTTCGGACGCTTCACCGCCGTCGACAACGTCGATCTCACCATCGCGCCGGGAGAGGTGGTCGGGCTGCTGGGCGCCAACGGCGCCGGCAAGACGACCCTCATCCGGCTGCTGCTCGGCCTCCTGAGGCCGACGACGGGGCACGTGGAACTGTTCGGCCGCGCGCCCTCGCGGGCGACGCGCGGCCGCATCGGCTACGTGCCGCAAGGTCTCGGCCTGTGGGAAGACCTCACGGCGGCGGAGAACCTGGCTTTTCTGGCGCAGGCGTTCGGCCGCACCCCGCCACAGCTGGAGCCGGATCTCGCGGCCGCCTCCGGCACGCTCGTCCGCGACCTGCCGCTGGGACTGCGCCGCCGCTTGGCCTTCGCGGCGGCGCTGGCCCACGAGCCCGATCTGCTCGTTCTCGACGAGCCCACGTCGGGCGTCGACGCCACCGCCCGCGCCCGCCTCTGGGACACCATCCACGCCGCCGCGCGAGCCGGTAGCGGCGTCCTCGTCACGACCCATCACATGGAGGAGGCGGACGAGTGCGACCGGCTGGTGGTCATGGCGGCGGGCCGCGTCGTCGCCGACGGAGTCCTCGCCGCGATCATCGGCGAGCGCGTCACCGCCACGGTGGAGACCGACCATTGGGCCGCCGCGTTCGCGGCGCTCGAGGACGCCGGACTCACGGTGGCCCTGGTCGGGCGCACGCTGCGCGTGCCCGGCGGGGACATCGCCGACGTGCAGGACGCGCTCGCCACGCGGGGCATCACGGCCAGTGTCCGCGTGGTCCCCGCCACCTTCGAAGAGACCTTTGTCACGCTCGCTCGCACCAGCGACGGAACAGCTGCAGCGCCATCAGACGGCTCCACGATCGGAAGGACCGCACCGTGACCGACCAGGCCCTCGACCCCGCTCTCGACCAAGGCCATCCACGCAAGTGGTGGATCCTCGTCGCCGTCTCGATCGGCATGTTCATGGGCTGCTCGACGTGACCATCGTCAACATCGCGATGCCGGCGATCATCATCGACCTCGACACGACGGTGACGCACGTCTCGTGGGTGCTCAACGCCTACAGCCTGGTGCTCGCCGTCTGCTTCCTTTCCGTGGGACGTGTCGCCGACAAGTACGGCCAGAAGCGCGTCTTCATCGTTCGGCCTCGTCGACTTCACGCTGTTCTCGCTGCTCTGTGGCTTCGCCCCGACGATCGACTGGCTGATCGCCTTCCGCGCCGGCCAGGGCGTGGGCGGCGCCGCGATCGCTCACGATCTCACTCGCGATCGTGCTCGGCGCCTTTCCGCGACGCCAGCAGGGCATGGCGGTCGGCATCTGGGGGGCGATCGGCTCGGTGGCCGCGGCTGTCGGACCGACCCTCGGCGGCGTGCTCGTGACCTACGGTCACTGGTCGTGGATCTTCTTCACCAACATCCCTGTCGGCATCTTTGCTGTCGTCGTCTGCAGCATCGTGATCCCCAAGCGTGGCCGGCAGGCGCCAGCGGAGGGCGGCCTCGACATCCCCGGCATCGTGATCTCAGGCCTGGGGCTCTTCATGCCTCACCCTGGCCCTCATGCAGGGCAACTCGCTGGGGCTGGACCTCGACGGCGATCATCGGTCTGCTCGCCGCCGCCGTCCTCACCTTCCCGCTGTTCATGTGGTGGGAGTCGCGCACCCCGTCGCCGATGTTCCCGTGAAGCTGCTGCGGATCCGCTCGTTCACGGCCGCCAACACGGCGATCATTTCATCGGCATGGCGATGGGCGGCCACGTTCCTGATGGTCGTCATCTTCCTTGTCTCGGTGCTGGGATACACCGAGCTGCGCGCCGCGATGGCATTGACGGTGATGCCGGTCATCGCCCTCATCATCGCGCCCAACGCGGGGCGCCTCAACGACCGCATCGGGCCGCGCCTGCCGGCGGCGGCCGGGGCCGGGTGCTTCGTCATCGGCCTCATCCTGCTGGCACAGCTCGGCGGCAACACCACGCTGTGGGACATCATGTGGCGCGTCGCCTTCATGGGCGTCGGCATGGGCCTCGCGATGCCGACCCTGTCGGCGGCCTCCATGGCTTCGCTGCCTCCCGAGGTCCGCGGCGTGGGCTCCGGCTCACTGAACATGATGCGTCAGGTGGGTTTCACCATCGGCGTCGCGCTGCTCGTGGCCATCTTCACGCACACGGTGCGCGCAGAACGCCCAGCAGGCCACCAGGCAGGCCATGGGCTACGTCGCCGCGCAGCCGCAGCTCAGCGCGGCCCAGAAGGGCGTCTATTCGGCGACGATCCTCAAGAACGCCAAGGCGGCCGCGAGCAGCGGAGGCGGCGCGGCCGTGCTCACCACGACGCCGCTTCAGGGCGCCCCGCGGCCCCCGGCAGGGACGCCGGAGGCGCTGAGCTGGCAGAAAGTCAACGCCGGCGCCGCGGCCATCTACCGGCACGACATAGCCCAGTCGTTCAGCTGGCCCTTCTACGTTGCCGCGCTGGCGGCCCTGCTGGCCATCCCGGCGGCACTGTTCACCGGGCGCCGGCTGGGCGAGGACGAAGGCCACCACGAGATGACGCGCGAGGAACGCGTCGCCGACCGCATGCTCGCGGCGGAGGAAGACTCGACGGCCTCGGGCTCATCGGCGACGGCGCAGTAATGCCACCGACGGGCGGCGACGGTCCTCTAGGGCGCGGCCCGGCCGGCCGGGGCGGCGGCCGGCCGGGCCGCCGCCCCGGTGACAGCCGCACGCGCGACGCCATCCTCGCCGCCGCACGCGACGAGTTCGCTCGTCTCGGCTTCGACCGCGCCACCATTCGCCGCATCGCCGCGACGGCCGACGTGGACCCGGCCTTGGTCCTCCACTACTTCAGCTCCAAGGAGAAGCTCTTCGCCGCGGCGCTGCAGATCCCGGTGGAGCCGGGGACCGTTCTCAGACGCGTGATGACGCACGACACCGCCGACATGGGGGCGGCCATCGTCCGCACGTTTCTGGAGGCGTGGGAGCCCCCCGAGAGCCGCAGCCCCCTCGTCGCCATGGTGCGCTCGGCAATGACCAACGAGACCGCCATGGCGCTGGTGCGTGAGTACCTTGGACGACGGGTCTTCGGGCCCATCACCCAGACGCTCGGAGCGCCCGATGCGGAGTTGCGCGCCACATTGATCGGCTCCCAGTTCATCGGTCTGGCGATGATGCGTTACATCGCGCGGATCGAGCCCCTCGCCTCAGCGAGCGTCGACCAGATCGTGGCCGCCATCGGCCCCACGATGCAGCGCTACCTCACCGGCGACCTCGGCACCGGTCATCCGCCGACGGCTGAGCGGATTGGGCCTGCCGAGCAGGCCAGGTGAGCGGGGCGACCGGCCGGCCTCCCGCCCCCAGTCTCCGCGTCAGTCGATGTGCAGCTTGCGCAGCAACCAGCCCAGCGCGTCCATGAGCACCATCGCCCCGAAACCGACGACGACGATCGCCGCCCACTCCTCCACCGAGATCGGCGCCGTGCCGAAGGCGATGTTCATGAACGGCGCATAGGTGAACAGCAACTGCAGGGCGATGACGACGATGACGCCGAGCACGATCATCCGGTTGCCGAACGGGTTGTAGGTGAACAGTGAACGACGCAACGAGCGGCAGGCGAACAGGTAGAAGATCTGCACGTTCATGAACACGTTGACGGCCACCGTGCGCGCCTGGTCGACGGAGCCGCCGATGGAGCGCGACCAGCCGAACAGCGCGAAGGCGCCGATGAGCAGGATCACCCCGGCGACGGCGATGCGCACCAGCACGCCGGTGGAGATGATGGGCGACCCCGGAGCGCGTGGCTGGCGCTGCATGATGCCCGGCTCTTTCAGTTCGAAGGCCAGCCCCAGGCCCAGCAGCACGGCGGTGATCATGTTGATCCACAGGATCTGCAGCGGCAGGATCGGCAGCGTGACGCCCAGCAGGATGGCGGCGATCAGGACGAGACCCTGACCGACGTTGGTGGGCAGCGCGTACATGATGAACTTGACGAGATTGTCGAAGACGCCGCGGCCCTCCTCCACGGCGGCCTCGATGGAGGCGAAGTTGTCGTCGGTCAGGACCATGTCCGCGGCGTCCTTGGCCACGTCGGTGCCGGTGATGCCCATGGCGACGCCGATGTCCGCCTGTTTCAGGGCCGGCGCGTCGTTGACGCCATCGCCGGTCATGGCGACCACCATGCCGCGGCTCTGCAGCGCCTCGACAAGGCGAAGTTTCTGCTCCGGCGTGACGCGCGCGAAGACGTTGGTGCGCTGCGCCAACTCGGTGAACTCGCGATCGTGCAGCGCCGCCATCTGGGTGCCGGTGACGGCTTCGTCGTCGGTGCCGGCGATGCCGATCTGGCGGGCGATGGCCGTGGCCGTCACGGAGTGGTCGCCGGTGATCATCTTGACGGTCACGCCCGCCGCCTGACAGGCCTTGACCGCGGCGACGGCCTCGGCCCGCGGTGGGTCCATCATCGCTTGCAGGCCGAGAAAGGTGAGGCCGGAGGCCACGTCGCTGTGACGCAGGTGGTCGTGGCCGGCCGGCAACTCTGCGCGCGCGAACCCCAGCACGCGCAGGCCGGCGCCGGCCAGCTCGTTCACTTGCAGGTGAACGGCGGCGGCGTCCAACGCGTCGGGCAGGCCTGACGCGTCCAGCGCCGCCGCGCAGCGCGCCAGGACCTTCTCGACCGCGCCCTTGACATACACGACGCGGCGCCCTTCGCCGGCGTCGTGCAGGGTGGCCATGTACTGGTGCTGGCTCTCGAACGGGATCGCGTCAAGACGTGGCAGGGCATCCTGCTCGACGCCGCGCACGAGGCCGGCTTTGCCGGCGCTGGTCAGCAGCGCGGCCTCGGTAGGATCGCCGGCCACGTCCCAACGGCCCTCCGTCTGGACCAGCGCCGTATCGTTGCAGAGCAGGCCGGCCCGCAGCGTCTCGAGGGCGGCGGGACCGGGCGCCGGCGAGACGTCGCCGGCCGGCGCGTACCCTCCGCCGCTCACGGCGACGCTCTGACCGCCGGCCTCCACGCGTTGCACCGTCATCTGGTTCTCGGTGAGCGTGCCGGTCTTGTCCGTGCAGATGACCATCGTGGAGCCCAGCGTCTCGACGGCGGGCAGCTTGCGGATGATGGCCCGCCGCCTGGCCATTCGACTCACGCCGATGGCCAGGGTGATCGTCACGGCGGCCGGAAGGCCTTCGGGGATGGCCGCCACCGCCAGCGCGATCGACGCCTTGAACATGTCCACCACGCTCGCGCCGCGCAGCAGCCCCACGCCGAAGGTCACGAGCGCCATGGCGACGATGACGTAGAGCAGCACCTTCGAGAACTGATCGATCTTGCGCGTCAGCGGCGTCTTGAGATCGCGCGCCTCCTGGATGAGCTGGTTGATCTTGCCCACTTCGGTGGCGTCACCGGTGGCGACGACGAGGCCGGCCCCGGTGCCATACGTGACGAGCGCGGAGGCGTAGGCCATGTCGACACGCTCTGCCAGCGGGCAGTCCCTGGCCACGCGGCCGTCGTGCTTCTCGACCGGCAGCGACTCGCCGGTGAGGGCGGATTCGTCCACGCGCAGCTCGCGCGTGCGCAGGAGGCGCAGATCGGCCGGCACCTTGTCGCCTGCCTGAAGCTGCACCAGGTCGCCGGGCACGATCTCGACGGCCGGCAGACGCAGTTGCTCGCCGGCGCGGATCAGCGTGGCCTCCGTGGTCATGGCCTTGGAAAGGGCGTCGATGGCGGCGACGGCGCGGGCCTCCTGGACGTAGCCGACGATCGCGTTGAGCATGACGACGCCGAAGATGACCCCGGCATCCACCCAGTCGCGCAGGACGCAGGTCACGACGCCGGCGGCGATGAGGATGATGACGAGGGGATCGAGGAACTGCTGCAGAAAGCGCCGCAACGCGCTCGGGCCCTTGGGGGGCGTGAGCGCGTTGGGGCCGAACTGCTCGAGTCTGTGGTTGACAGCGAAAAGGTCGAGCCCTTGCTTCGCATCGCTCTCGAGGAGACTGACGACCTCACGCTCGGTGAGGGCGTGCCAGTGCTGATCGTCCAGAAGCTGGATGGCTCTCACTCCTTAGGGGTCAGGGGACGTGCCCGAGCATGATACCCGAGAGGGCGGCGACCCTCGAACCGACGCGGCATCTGCCCGCCTCACTCGTAGTGGATGGCGTCGAGGATCTCGATGCGCGCGGCGCGGCGCGCCGGCAGGATCGCCGCCAGCACGCCGACCAGGATCGCGAGGATCAGGAACACGCCGAGCTGGACGCCCGGGATCGAGAACGTGATGCCCTCGCCCCCGAACCGCGATGTGACCACGTAGGCGAAGACGGTGCCGACCACGATCCCCATGACGCCGCCCAGGATCGACGTGATGACGCTCTCGTAGCGCACGGTGCTGCGCACCTGACTGCGCGAGGAACCGATGGCGCGCAGCAACCCGATCTCGCGGGTGCGCTCGTAGACGGAGAGCACGAGCGTGTTGACGATACCGAACAGTGAGATGACGACGCTCATCGCCAGAAGGCCGTACAGCAGGTTGAGCAGCTGATTGACCATGCCGACGATGCTCTGTTTGTACTCGTCGGTCGTCTGAACAACAGCCGTGGGCGTGTCGGCGAGGGCCGCCTCGATCGCCTGCTTCGTCTGCGCCTCGTCACCATTCGCGCCGCGCTTGGCGATGACCATGAACAGCTGAGGCTTCGGGAAGAGCGCCGCGTAGGCGGCGTCGCCCACGATGAGTCCGTTGAGCATCGTCGGATCGCGGTAGACGCCGAGCACCTTGAGCCCGGCCGCGCCGCCTTCGACCGTGGCGACGCGGATCGTGTCGCCCACGCCGACGCCGAGACTCGCGGCCGTCTGCTCTTCCACGAGCGCGGATGTCGCTGTGAGCTGACTCATCAGCGCGTTGTCGCCATCGACCCAGTCCAACTGCCAGACGCGCCCGAAGGCGGCGGGATCAACGCCGTAGAGCGCCACGATGCTCTTGCCGTTCGCCTGCACCTGCTGGGCGTTCAAGCCGGCGGCCACATCGACGTTCGGCACGCTCTCGACGAGTCGCGTCGTTCCCGCAGGCAGCGTCAGGTAGTTGCCGCCCGAGATGACGTAGTCCGCCTTCACCGTCTTGTCGACGCTGTCGATGAACGAGCTCTTGAGGCCCTGGGCGAAGACGGCCACGAACACGACCACGCCGAGACCGATCATGAGAGCAGATGCCGTGGCGGCCGTGCGCCCGGGATTGCGTTGTGTGTTGTCGCGCGCCAGACGGCCGCTGATGGGCGACAGCTTCTGCAGCGGCCACCCGAGCGTTGCCGCCACTGGGCCCACGAAGTACTTGCTCACCAGCGCCACGGCGACGAACACGAGGACGGCGCCCGCGGCCAGCACTGCAAGACGGCTGGTCGTGCTGCCCGAACCGTACATGCCGTAGCCGATCAGTCCCACGCCAAGCGCGACAACGACGCCTGCGAAGAGCGGCGTGAACCTGGCGAAGCGCGACGAGGGCAGGACGGAGCCCTCCTGCAGCGCCGCGATCGGTGGCACGCGAGTCGCGCGCAGCGCGGGCACGATCGCCGAGAGCAAGGTCACGACGATGCCGACGACGAGGGCGACGACTACGGTCCGTGGCTCCATCACCAGGCCGCTGCGCGGGATGTCGATGCCGACGGCCTTGAAGACGGCATTCACTCCGGCAGCCACGCCGAGCCCGGCGAAGAGGCCGATCACCGAGGCGAGGATGCCCATGAGGAGCGCCTCCCCGGTGATGACGAGCAACACCTGGCGGCGCGAGGCGCCCAGAGCGCGGAGCATCGCGAACTCACGGCGCCGCTGCGCCACGGTCATGGAGAAGGCGTTGAAGATGATGAAGGCCCCCACCAGCACGGCGATGCCGCCGAAGGCGAGCAGCGCCGGGCGCAGGAACTGGCTGATGGCCTCGCTCACCGCCTTCGTCTGGTCGACGGCCGCTTGCTCGCCCGTCTTCACCTCGGCGTAGTCGGGCAGGATCGGCTGAATGCGCTCCACCAGAGTCTGCGGCGACGTGCCGGGTTGCGCCTGCACATCGATCTGCGAGACGCGCCCCTCCATGTCGAACCAGCGACTCGCGTCCTCGAGCGTCGCCTGCACGAGCAGCGAGCCGCCGAGCGAAGACTGCGCGCCGAACTTGAAGATGCCGGCCACGGTCACGTCCTCCGACCCGGCGTCCGTGATCACCGTAAGCTTCGACCCGAGGCTTAGACCCTGTTCCGTCGCCAGCTTCTCGACGATCGACACCTCGCCTGAGGCGTCAGGCTTCGCGCCCTGCACGTAGGTGCTGCTGTTGTCGATCGTGTCCTTGCTGACCGAGAAGAAGAGCGTGGGCGCTCCTCCGGTCTGCACGAGCTTCCCGTTCACGGCCACGGCGCCGGCGCCGTTGACGTAGCCGTCGGCCTTCCCCACCCCGTCGATGGCCCTGACGTCGTCGACGAGGCTCGCCGGCAGACCCTGCGTCGCACCGACCATCTGCCCACCGGTGAACGACGGCTTCCGCGAGATCGTCGCGTCGATGCCCTTGTAGGCGTCGGCGAAGATCGTGGTGAAGCCGCGGTCGATCTGATCAGTCAGCACGTACGTGCCGCTGATCATGGCCACCCCCAGAAGGATGGCGAGGATAGTCAGGAACGACCGCAATTTGTGCGCGGTCAGGCTGCGCCAGGCGATGCGCACCATCAGAGCGTCTCCAGGGCCTTGATCACATCGTAGATCTCGTCGCGCCCCAAGTGGCCGCAATCGTGCGCGATCGCGCCGTCCTTGAGGAAGACGATCCGGTCGGCATAGGTGGCGGCGTGGGCGTCGTGCGTCACCATGACGATGGTCTGACCGAGCTCATCAGCGGACTGGCGCAGCAGCCGAAGGACCTCATCGCCCGTGCGCGAATCGAGGTTGCCGGTGGGCTCGTCGGCGAAGAGCACGGCGGGCCGCGAGGCCAGCGCCCGGGCCACGGCGACGCGCTGCTGCTGCCCGCCGGAGAGCTCAGCGGGCTTGTGCTTGAGACGATCGGCGAGGCCGACGGTGTCGACCAACTGCTTCACCCAGGCGTCGTCGCCTTTGCGACCGGCGATCGTGAGGGGCAGCACGATGTTCTCCTGAGCCGTAAGGGTCGGCAAGAGATTGAAGGTTTGAAAGATGAAGCCTATCTTGTCGCGCCGCAACTGGGTCAGGGCGCGCTCCTTGAGCGACGTGATCTCGATATCGTCCACGAGCACCGTGCCCGAGCTAGGTCGGTCAAGCCCGGCCAGAATGTGCATCAAGGTGGACTTGCCCGAACCCGAAGGACCCATGATCGCGGTGTACTCGCCCCTCACCAGATCGATGCTGACGTCGTCGAGAGCCACGACCGCCGCTTCGCCCTCACCGTATCGGCGCGTCAATCCTCGCGCCTGCACCACGGCTCCGGCGAGGCCAACGGCGCCTTGAGGGCCGCAGGCCTGGGGGACGTATGCCGCAGCCGTCGTCTCGAGATGATCGTCGTTCACGTGTTCTCCTTCTTCTCGGCGACCCTTGTCGGGCGACCGCCGGGGGCCGCGCCACCGGCGCGGCCCCCGTGTGAGGTCTCGTATGCTTTGTTCAGTATTCCACGAAGCGCCTCAGAGCTCACTTGCCGGCGGCGTCGGATCCGCCTCCGCCGCCGCCCCGCTCGGGGCCTCGGGGGGCGGCGCTGGAACCGGCGCCGCGACGCGACCGGCGTGGCGCTCGCGGACTCCGGCACTGGCGTCGGCGCCGCGACGACGGTGGGCGTTTCACTTACGGGCTCCCCAGCGACGGTCGGCGTCTCGCCGGCGGTCACCGCAGTGACCTCCTCTGCGTGACCGGCCGGCGCCCCGAGGAGCGTGGGCTCCCCGGTGAGCGGCGGCGTCTCCCATGTCGGCTGAGCAGCCGCGGCGTACGGAGTCGCGTACGGAGCTGCCGCGTACGTCGCCGGGCCGCCGGCCGGGCCGCCTGCGGGCGCGGGGGCGGCGGTCATCTTGCGAGCGCGCCGCCACTCGACCATCGCGAGGATCGCGGCGCCCGTCCCGAACAGGGTCATGGCGAGCAGCGCCAGGGCTCCGGCCACGGGGACCCGCGACAGGATGGTCGTGGCGACGACACCGAGGGTGGTCGCCAGCATCAGGTTGGGAGCCCTCCCCTTCCCCGCGATGAGCTTCTGCGCGATGAACGCGGCCACAGACAAGGTCACGAAGAAGTAGAAGAGCGGCACGGCGACGAACGCCGGGATCAGGAGCAGGATGCCGATGATACTGACCAGCAGCACGAGAGCCGCCGCCGGCACGATGATGAAGAAGGTCAGCGCGCCCCACCCGAAGGAGGACCCGGTATGCACTGAGAGCGCGCGACCGACGGCCTGCATCTGCCGCGGCATCAGCGCCGCCGCGACCAGCCCCAGGACCAGGAAGATGGCGGTCTGCACGAGCCAGCCGAGGAACGAGAACCCAGTCCATGTGGCGTCGATGTGCGGCACCGGCACGTTGACCAACGCCGACCAGTCGCCTTCGTCGATGCGCTTCACCTCGCCTGTCACTCGGGCGCCATCCGCGATGGTGATGGTGCCACCCATGGCCACGACGCTGGGATCGCCCGGCGACGACAGGGCGCCGCCGACCCTGGCGGTCGGCAGGATACGCACATCGCCGCCGAACGCGACGACGGTCTCGGTCACGGTCCCGGCGACGGTCACGTCGCCGCCGAACGAGACCACGGTCTCCACGCGCTCATTCTCGGCGATGCGCACCGGGTCGCCGAACTCGATGATCGCGTCCCGCGTCTGAACGGCAGCGGCGACCCGCGCACTCCTGTCCTGAGGCGCCGCGTTGGCGACCGACGTCATGGCCGACCCGGCGATCAGCAGGGCGACGGCCAGGATCAGCAGCGCGAGCGACGGGACCAGGACCCTTCTCATACGCTCAGTGTTCATCTCTCTCTCCCTCCACGACCTTGCCGGTCGATCCGTTCCATTGCTCAGGGACGCGCGGCACGACGGGTGGAGGCATGCTGCCGAAGACCACCTGAGCCCACTTGCCGCAGACCCAGGCCCACCCGTTCAGTGCATGCAGCCAGACGAAGAAGGCCAGGACCCCCGCCGGCACCCCCACGACCGCCGCCCAGAGGGGCGGGACCCAGGTGCCGTTGATGACGGCGATATCGAAGTACCAGAAGAGAGGCATGGCAAGCAGCGCCGTCGTCGTGGCCACAGCGGTCACCGACAACGTGAACGAGACGATGCCGAGGGGGAGCTTGAAGAACAGGTAGATGAGGTCCTTCCAGGTGGCAGCGCTCACGAAGTGGCCCTTGAGTTTGGCCCAGATGCCGTCGTGGGTCTCCCACGAGCGCGGCGACGGAGCCACGGGAAAGCCCAGCAGGTACTCAGCCTGCGCCCGCTCGAAGGCCCCGAAGAGCCACCACGCCCCGACCACGACCAGCAGGATCGGGATACCGACCCAGACGACCACAAGGCTCACACCCAGCGACAGCCCCACGGTGAGAAAGACGAAGTAGAAGAGCCCCAAGGGGAACGCGAGCCACAGGTACACCATGTTCAGCCAGGTCCGCGACTGAGCGACCACGCCGAAGAACCGGCTCAGCCATCTGCTCATCTCGTACCTCCGCTCTCGTTGGGCGCCTGTCTGGTAAGAGCGTACAAGGAGGCGCCTGCAGCGTCGTCCCCCCAGGACGGGAATCTCACGAGCGGCGGAGAGGGATGGCGCACGGCCGGCGTACCCCTGCAGGGGTAAGCCGGCCGTGCGAAACGTCTACTCGGGGCGCGCCTCGCCCGGCCGCACCAGGCCGACCTCGTAGGCGAGGATCACGGCCTGCGTGCGATCGTGCACCGCGAGCTTGTAGAAGATGCGCTTCACGTGTGTCTTGACCGTCCCCTCCGAGAGGAAGAGATGCGCCGCGATCTCGCGGTTGGTGAGGCCCCGCGCGACCAGACCGAGGACCTCAAGCTCGCGCTCAGTGAGGTCGTCCAGCGCATGCGCATCGGGAGGAGCGCCGACACGCCCGCCCTTGTCGCGGAAGTGCTCGATGAGGCGCATGGTCACCGACGGGGCGACCATGCCGTCTCCACTCGCGACGATGCGGATCCCCGCCACCAGGTCCGCGGCCGGCGTGCGCTTCAGCAGGAAGCCGCTGGCGCCGGCCTTGAACCCCTCGTAGACGTACTCGTCAAGGTCGAAGGTCGTGCAGATCAGCACGCGCGAGCTCTCGTCCCGCCCGAGCGCGGCGATCTCGCGGGTCGCCTCGATGCCGTTCATCACTGGCATCTGGACATCCATCAGGATCACGCTCGGATCGAGACGGCGGGTGAGCTCCACCGCCTGCCGTCCGTCGCCGGCCTCGCCCACGACGACGATGTCCGGCTCGGTCTCCAGGATCAAGCGCAGGCCGGAGCGCACCAACTGCTCGTCGTCGGCCACCACCACCGTGATACTCATGTCTCCCCCTTGTGCAGCGGGAGGCGCGCCCGGATGGCGAAGCCGCCCTCCGGGCGTGGACCCGCCTGCAGCTCTCCGCCGAAGATGTCGATGCGCTCGCGCATGCCCGCGAGACCGTGCCCTCCGCTGCCGAAGCCCCCAGCCGGCCCCCCTCGACCGTCGTCCAACGCCTCGATCTCGAGCGCCTGCTCCCCGTAGCGCAGCGTCACGGACGCGTGCGCCTTGCCGGCGTGCTTGAGCGTGTTGGTGAGGGCTTCCTGGACGATGCGATACGCCGTCAGGTCGAGACTGGCCGGAAGCGCCCGCGGAGGACCCTCCACCACGAGCTGCACCGGCAGGCCCGCCTCGCGCACGCTGGCGCACAGCGCCTCCACCTGACTCAGGCCAGGCGCCGCATCGAGCCCCGCGCCTTCCTCCGGGGCCCGCAAGATGCCGAGCATGCGCTCGATGTCGCCGAGCGCCTGGCGACCCGCCGTCTCGATGCTCCCCAGAGCCTCGCGGGCCAGCTCCGGTTTGGTCTCGAGGATCCGTTGCGCCGCGCCCGCATGCAGCACCACCACATTGAGGGCGTGGCCCACGCTGTCGTGCAGTTCCCGGGCGAGGCGGGCGCGCTCCTCGGCGACCGCCTCGCGGGCCCGCGCCTCGCGATCGGCGGCAGAACAGCGCCGCCCGTCGCTCGGCGCGCTCGATGCTGCCGCGATAGACACGGATGACGATCGCGATGATCCAGGCGACCGACAGCGACACCCAGGTGCTCAACGCGGACTCCCAGCTGACCCCGATCGTCGTCAGGAGCACGATGACCATGCCCGCCGCGACGAGAAAGCCGGCCGCCACGGCCCGCCGCCAGCCATCGAAGGCGACCGTGGCGAACGAGGCTACGACCACGGCCCAGACCGAAGCCTGCGTGAACTCATAGCCGGCGATCGATTGGATGCAGAGGAGCGCCAGACAGGCGCTGAGACTCCCGAGCGGCGACAACCAGAGGAGCGCCAACGACAGAGCGCTGGCGACCGTGAGGGCGATGAGGATGCCATCGTCGGCCCGGTGGCCCACGGGCACGGGCCCGCGTGTGAGCAACTCGACCAGGCCCGCCGCCGTGAAGACGAGAGCGAGGAAGATGCTGATCGGCAGCGGGTCGAGGGCGCGCGGCCGGCGCGCGGCCGGCGGCGGAAGGGAGCCCGGGAGCGCTGCGGCAGAGTGCGTGTCACCTGAGTGGTCCACTCCCGCAGTATAGTCCACCCACGCGCTCGCCCGGCCCGGCATCGGGACTGCCGGCACGGAAACAGATGGTGGAGGCGGCGGGAATCGAACCCGCGTCCACGGACGCCTCGGCGGAGTCTCTACAGGCTTAGCCGTCGCTTTTGATCTCGCGCGCGGCCCCCGCGTCGGCCGGGTGCCGTCTGCCAGCCCCGATCAGTCTCGGATGCGGCCGCTCGGAGCAGTGCTCCCGCATCCCAGCCCACTTGATGACACCGCTACTCCCGGCCGTGGGCGCGCCGGGTGCGATGCGTCACCTGACTAGGTCAGGCGGCGAGTGCGAGAGTATTCTTCTCGGCAAGTAGTGTTTTCCGGCAGTTTAACGAGGCCACCGGACCTCGGCCTGCTGCTCCCACCGCGGTACAGCCCATGTCGAGACCTGTTCGCCCCCATGGGCAGCCGGTGTGGCTGCATTCTTGACTATACCAGTCCCCAGAGACGGCGAAACCGCGGCGCCGACCGCGGTCTCGCACGCACACCCTGGAACGCCGGTCTGTCAGTCTTCTACGGTCTGCACCTCGCGCCGGTCGCGGCGCCGAAAGTACATGTTGCGGCAGATCGGGCCTTCGCCGCTGGCGTAACAACTCTGCACCGCCACCGAACACTGCGGCAGCGGGGTCCGTGTGACCTTCACGACACCGAAGCCGCCTTTTCCGCGCTCGATGTCCTCGAACTTCTTCAGGTCGATCTCGTGCGGGAACACCTTCTCGATGCACCCGAAGAACGTTTCACCGTCTTCCTTGAACGCATAGAGGAACCGGCAGTTCATGCTGAGACAGGCCGCCGGGTAGACGACCTTCTCGCACTGCGCCGAGCATTCCTGACATTCGAGCAGCTCTTCAGACAACAGGATCAGCCTCCTACAGCGAAACGGCCGGCACTCGTGCACCGACCCTCGCGAAGGATAGCACAGGGAGGGGCGCGCTGAACAGGGTCCTTAACGGCTGCTTAACACTTGTGCCGCGGAGCGCAAGCGGTCATCACCACAAGTACCAGTATGCCGCCTGAGTGACCCGCGCCTTCGAGATGGCGGAGCCGCCGCGTGGGCTGCATTCATCCACGGCGGGCGCGGTGCCGTCGACGACGGCGCGAAGGACTGTCTCGATCGCCTGAGCTGTAGCGTCGCGGTCGTAGCCGCCCTCGAGGATGAAGGCGAGGCGCCCGTTGCAGTTGCGACTCATGCGGGCGCAGCGCCAAGCCATCTGCGCGAAGCCGACGTCGCTGACGTTCATGTCGCCCAGCGGATCGTCGCGGTGGATGTCCTGCCCCGCCGAGACGAGGATGGCCTGGGGCGCGAACTGATTGGTGACCGGCTCGATGAGCATCTCGAAAGCGTGGGCGTAGTCGTTGTCCGTGCACCACGCCGGCATTGGGATGTTGACCGTGTAGCCCGCGCCCTTGCCTGCGCCGCAGTCGAGCACCTCCCCCGTCCCGGGGTAATGGGGCCACTGATGCATCGAGAAGAAGAGTACTCTCGGGTCTTCGTAGAAGAGCGCCTGCGTGCCGTTGCCGTGATGGACGTCCCAGTCGATGATGGCGATGCGCTCGTAGCCGTCGGCCAGAAGCTTGGCGGCCATGATCGCGACGTTGTTGAACAGGCAGAACCCCATGGCGACGTCGTGGGTGGCGTGGTGGCCCGGCGGACGGACCAGCGCGAACGGGACGCGCCCCTCGTCCCACATGCGGATCGCCGCGAGGGCGCCCCCAGCCGCGAGCAGGGCCATGTCGTAGCTGCGGGGAGAGACATACGTGTCGGGGTCGATCCAGCGCCCACCGCGAGCGGCGGCGTTCTTCACCGCCTCGACATGCGCGCGCGAGTGCACGCGCAGGATGTCCTCCTCCGCAGCCGGTTCCGGTGTCACGACCGCCAGGAGCGGCCAGAGATCACTGGCCCGCAGACGGTCGACCGCGGCAGAGACGCGGTCGGGACCCTCCGGGTGAGCCCCGGTCACGGGCTCCGTGAAGGCCTCATGCCAGATGATGCCGATATCCACGCTTCCAAGGATACCCCTCCTGAGCGCCTGCGGCACGCCCGCTCCCCCGTTGAGGCGGCTTGATGAGTAGCTGCCACCACCCCGAGAGGGCCCAGGCGACGGCCGAGACACCGGCAACGAACCCCGGCTGCCCGTCCCGCGTCTCATGCCCGTACGCCGATTCCGGCCAGGGCAGCCCCTCACAGGAGGCAGATCATGAGACGCACGGTCAATCTGAAGATCGTCATCCCTTGCGTCGTCGTGGGACTGCTCGTCCTCTTCGCGGCGGTCGGCGCCCTCGGCGCCGGCTTCGGCGGGACCAGTCTGACTCTCGATCGCTCTCCCGGCGTAGGCGACGGCGGCACGAGTCCTTCCAAGACCGCCAACACGGACACCATGGCCGAGGATGGAAGGGCCTCCGAGGCCGGCGCCGGGAGCGCCGGAGGCGGCGTCGACGCGGCGATCCCGCCGACCGAGCCCACCCCGGCCCACTATCTCGTGCGCAACGGCGATCTCTCCCTCCTCATCGGGCGCGGCACGCTCCTCACCACTGTCGATCGCATCGGGGCGATGACCGCCGAGATGGACGGTTACATCATGTCGAGCTCGATCGGCGCCTCGTCGGGCGGCTACCCGCCCGTGCAGCCACAGCCGCTCGCCGAGGACACGTCGACTCAGGCTCCCGATTCCACGCTCTCCCCGGCGGTCGCCCCCGACCAGGCCTGGGTGACCCTGCGCGTACCCGAAGGCCGTTTCGAAGCCGCGATGAAGCGCTTCGCCACGCTCGGCGAGGTCCAGCGCATCACGAGCTCAAGCGATGATGTGACGGCGCAGCATGTGGATCTTCAGGCGCAACTGCGCCACTACCGCGCCGTCGAGCGGCGCCTCCTGCGCTTTCTTGCCGCGACCGACACGATCCGCGAGATGCTCGCCGTCCAGGATCGCATCGACACCGTCCAGCTCACCATCGAGCAACTCGAGGCGCAGCTCAAGTCCTTGAACGAGACGACGTCGTACGGAACGCTCGCCATCTCTCTCCTCGAGAAGGGTACCCCCCAAACCGGCCAGATCGACTCATCCGACACCTTCGGAGGCGTCTTCTGGAACTCCTTGACTCTTCTCGGGCGCGGCGCCCACCTGACCGCCCTGGCGATCACCGCCGCCCTCCCCTTCCTGGTCGTGCTCGGAGGGCTGGGTCTCGCCGCGTGGTACGCCGCACGGCGGCTGCGCGGCCGTCGCCGCCCGACCGAGCCGACGCTCCCGGCCTGAGCGCAGCCGGCGCGGTGGCTCGCCCCCTCCCTGGGGTAGAGTCCGTCACACGACTCCCCATCGGGGCGGGGGAGCGACGGCGACACGAGAGAAGGGCGCAGTGAAGGCAGTACGCATCCATCACTATGGCGGACCAGAGGTCCTGGTCTACGAAGACGTCCCCATACCGGAGCCGGGGTCCACGCAGGTCCTGGTCAGAGTCGAGGCTGCAAGCGTCAACCCCGTCGATGTCGCGGTGCGAGAGGATCGCTTTCCCACGCCGAAGAAGCCACCCAAGACGCTGGGCTCCGACGGCTCCGGCATCGTCGAGGCCGTCGGAGGAGACGTCGCCACCGTGAGACCAGGCGAGCGCGTCTTCTTCAGTGGTCTCGGCGTGGGCAGCGAGGGCAGCTACGCGGACTACGCGCTGATCGCCGAGACGCAGGCCGTCCGTATGCCGGCGACCCTCTCGTTCATGGCCGCCGCCGCCCTCGGCATGGCCTATCCCGCCGCCTACTACGGGCTGATCCGGCGCGGCAACGTTCAGGCGGGCGAGACGGTACTCGTCCAGGGAGCGGCCGGCGGAGTGGGCTCAGCCTCGGTCCAGCTGGCCAAGGCCTTGGGGGGCCGAGTCATCGCGACGATCGCCGGCGCAGCAGAGGACGATCTCGTGCGCGGCCTGGGCGCAGACGAGACGATCGACTACCTGCGCGAGGACGTCGTCGCACGGACACTCGCACTCACCGACGGCAAGGGCGTCGACCTCGTCCACGAGCTCGTGATCAGCGTCAATCTGCCAGTCGACGTTCGCTTGGTCGCCAAGGGCGGCCGCATCGTGTGCACGGGGCAGGGCCCCTCGCCAGAAGCGGCGGTACCTATCGGCGAAGCGCTCGCGAAGGATGTGACCCTGCTCTTCATGAACCTCAACAACGCCGGCCGAGCGGGCGTGGCGGCCATCGCCGCCGAGGTCGCGCGGATGGCGGCGAGCGGACAGGTCAAGCCGGTGATCGGCGCGACCTTCCCGCTCGCCGACGCACGCCGCGCCCATGAACTGCTCGCCGGCAGGCATCTTGGCAAGATCCTCCTGCTCCCCGGAAGATGAATGCCGGGGGCGGCGCCGACTAGTCCGTCCGCGGCGGGGCCCTGCGAGCCCGCGGCCGCTCAGTTGCGCTGCGCCGACGAGTCCGTCCGCGGCGGGGCCCTGCGAGCCCGCGGCCGCTCAGTTGCGCTGCGCCGACGAGTCCGTCCGCGGCGGGGCCCTGCGAGCCCGCGGCCGCTCAGTTGCGCTGCGCCGACTAGTGTCCCTTGCCGTTGCCGCGGATCGCGCCTTCGCGCTGGCGACGGAGCTCCAGCCGCGGCAGCAGCGTCTCGATGATGGCGAGCAGCGTCTGGAGCCGCTGCTGCTCGCTGACGGCCTCGAGGAGCTCCTGCTTGAGCGGCGCCCCGAAATCGACTGCAGCGGCGAGACGAAATGAGAGGGGCCCCTCGCCGGCCGGCTCCCGCGGCGACGGCACGTCCATGAGCACCAGCATCCTGCGAAAAGCCTCCAGCGCCTTCGCGACCAACTCCTGGGGCGCCTCCGGCTCGTCATCGTCGAAGAACTCGACGACACCCGTCAGATAGATGCTCCCGAGATCCTCAGGCTCGCGGATCTCGAGCAGACGGAAACGGCGGGCGCCTTGTACCAGAACATTGAGGCGCCCGTCGTCCATGCGCTCGATCACCTGGGCCAGCCGGGCGCTGCAGCCGCGCTCACGAAGCCCCTCCTCCTCGACGAGGATCGTGCCGAACTCGCCGCCGTCCATGAGTTCGTTGAAGAGCAGCTTGTAGCGCTCCTCAAAGATGTGCAGCGGCGCGACCTCGCCGGGGAGGAGCACCACGCTCAGCGGGAAGAGACCCAACTCCGTGGGCTCGATCATGTTCGACCTCGAGTCTCGCCCCCGGGCGGCCGCA
>CAVTKL010000011.1:0-422500 GCA_963735345.1 uncultured Thermoleophilia bacterium | reverse complement strand
TACATCTCGTTGTTCCGGCGCACTGTCTCGGCGCCGAGAGCGCGCGAGCGAGTGACGGCCCCCTTGACGAGCCAGGAGATGATCCCGAGAGCCACCACGGCCATCAGCGCCAACTGGAACTGGAGGGTCATCAACACGAGGATGTACATGAAGATGACGAGACCAGTCGAGATCTGCTGCAGGAAGATGGAGATCGCCTGGCTGCCGCGTTGGACCTGGGCCGTGAGGGTGCTGACGAGATTGCCGAAGCCTTCCCCCACGACGAAGGCGACATCGCCATCCACAAGCGCGCTGAAGCCCTCGCTGCGCATGCGCGTCGCCGCCCCTTGCTGGACCTTCGCCGTGGACCACGCGTAGACGAGGAAGACGACTTGGCGAAGCAGTACAGGGATGAACGCCAGCACGAGCAGGCTGAGCAGATCGACCTCGATGCCGGCCTCATCCAGAGCGCCATAGAGGAGAGTGCCGAAGATGCCGGTGGCCTCAGCCTCTGAGCCGAACTCGATGTACTGAAGCACGGGGTTCAGCAGACCCACGCCGACCCCCTCGAGGACGGCGAGGAGCACGGCCAGCATGATCAGCCCGACGACCTGACTCTTCCGCACCGAGAGCATGCCGAACAGCAACCGGCCGCGCTTGAGAAGGCCCCCGTGCGACGGCCGCGCGGCGGCTTTAGCCACGGCGCACTACACCCTGAGCTTTCGCCGACTTGCCGGCTTTGAGACGCCGACCGAGCAGTTGCGCGGCAGGGACGGCGAGCAACGCAAGAGGCTCGCCGTCGAGACTGACGCCACCCTGCTGGAGACGCCGCCGCCACTCCGAGCGCGTCTGGCCGAACCAGCGCTCCATGACGGCAGGCAGGTAGACCGACCCTTCCTGCTCGTCGGCGGCCTCGAGCCAAAGCTCCTGCAGGTCGATGCCGGCCTCGTGCCGGCGAAAGACGCGGTCGAAGTGCTCTTCGGCGGCAGCCGCGGCGGCGGCGCCGTGCAGTCTCGCGATGATCTCGCGCGCCAGACCAGCCTTGAGATCGCGTGGGTTCACGGCGTTGGACTCCAGGTCGGCGGCCATCTTCGCGAACTCGTCGGCGTGGTGCGGCGTGAGCAGACGATAGTAGGTCATCATCGTCTCGTCAGGGATGCTCATGACCTTGCCGTAGATGTCGCGCGGATCCTCGGTGACCCCGATGTAGTTCCCGGTGCTCTTGCTCATGCGCTCGGTGCCGTCTGTACCAGGCAGGATCGCCATGGTCATGATCGCTTGCGGCTCCTGCCCGAAGTACTCCTGGAGATCGCGCCCCATGAAGAGGTTGAACTTCTGGTCGGTACCGCCAAGCTCGATGTCCGCGTCGATGGCGACCGAGTCGTAGCCCTGGGCCAAGGGATAGAGCATCTCGAGCATGCTGATGGGCTGATGTGCCGCCCAACGCTTGGCGAAGTCGTCGCGCTCGAGGATGCGAGCGACGGTGGTCGTCGCGGTCAACTCGAAGATCTGTTCGGTCGTGAGGGGCGCCAGCCACTCACCGTTGTGGCGCACCTCGAGCTTGGCCGGATCGTCGTCGAGGATCAGGAACGCCTGCTCCTGGTACGTCTTCGCGTTGGCGTCGATGATCGCGCCGTCGAGGCGGGGGCGCGTCTTGCTGCGGCCCGAAGGGTCGCCGATACGCGCCGTGTAGTCGCCGATGATGAGCACGGCGACGTGACCGGCGTCCTGGAACTGGCGCAACTTGTTGAGCACGACGGTGTGGCCGAGATGGATGTCGGGGGCGGTGGGATCGACGCCGAGCTTCACGCGTAGCGGTCGGCCTTCCTTCGCGGCGGTGGCAAGCTTGACCTCGAGCGCGCCTTCGGGAAGGACCTCGACGGCGCCGATCAGGAGATCGTCGATGAGGCGACGGTCGGTCACAAGCGATACCTCCGGATGGGACGGACGGTGGGGCCGCGCCAGACGGTGCGGGTTCACCTGAAGCGGCACGACCGCCGAGGATGATAGCACAGGCGGCTAGGCCACTCCGCGGAAGAGATGACCGGTGGTGCTGCGCTCGCGCGACGCCAGCGACGCGAGCGCGCTCAGCCCGCCCCTGACGAAGGCCGCCCGCTCCGCGCGGTCCAGGTCCGACTGCACCACGAGAAGACCGCGGACTCCGGCGGCGGCGAGGTCGTCGAGATTCGGGGCGAGGTTGGTGACACGGGCGTTGAAGAGACGCGAGCCACCGAAGTCCACGCTCGCCGGGAACTCGTACCCTTTGGCGTCGGTGAGCATCAAGGCGACGTGCTGTGCCGTGCCAGGGGGCTCGACGAGCCCCTCCGCCCGGCCCAACTGATCACGGGTATGCAGCAACTGCTGGCGGCCGAAGGCGAGGATCTCGAGGCTGGGCGATCCGAGGGACAACGCCGCGATGTCGTCGAGAGAGGCCTCAGGGCTGACCACGACCGCCTGCGGCGCGCGGCCGGCGAGGCAAGTGGCGGCCTGCGCGGCCGCGCTGTTCAAGCCCTGCAGCGGGTACTCGAGGATGAAGGGGACATCTGAGGCGCCTGCCGGAGGGGCCAGAGTCAAAGCGTCGACGACGCCGAGGTGACGCGCGTAGATGCCCTGCCACGGCAGCGCGAGGATCGCGCGCCACCACTCCTCGTCCGCATCGAACAGGATCTCGGGAAGACGCACACGCAGCGGAAGACCAGAGGCGCGCAGTTCCTCGGCCGCCGCGGTCACCGCCGCAAGCGGATCGTCTGGTCGCAGGTCGAGACAGAGCGCGCTGACTCCGGGGGCGACGAGCGGGCGCTCGCCGGGACGCACCAGCACGACGACCGCGGCGCGACGCCCACCGAGCTGTTCGCGGGCGCCACTCGGAACACCGCCGCGAGCCCCCGGGGCGTGCGCGCCCCGAGCGCGGCGATTCGACGAGATGCGCCGATCGTCAAGCTCCGCGAGGGCCCGTCGGCGCAGGTCTTTGAGCTCGCCGACGGGCATGAACACGCCGTCGGCCACAGCGAACTCGAAGCCGCCGAGACTGTACGGCGTGCCGCCGAGGGCGCCGAGGGCATCGCGAGCTCGTGCCGCGGTGAGGGCGGCGGTCCGGGCAGACGCGAGCGCGGCGGGAGCCGTCACGACGACCTCGCCGCCGCCGTCCACGCGGGTGACCGTCAACTGCGCCGGCGCGCCCTCCTTCCCATCGAGGCGCATGCGCACGGCGATCGGCCGCAAGGCGACGCGCCCAGTGATGAGGTCTTGTGCCAGCTCGCCGGCTTCGGCGGCGGCAAGACGGAAGAACCGGTCCTTGACGGCGACGCGCTCATGCGCACGCAGCGTGACCGAGGTCTCGCCACCCTCGGCCAGGCGCATCGGCTCCGACTGTCCCCAAGGCGTATAGAAGTAGACGAGGTCCCCCGCCCCGACGGGCTTGGAAAGCCGGACCTCGATCTCACCGCGCGCCTCGTCAACGCGGGCGACGCGGCCCACGAGGACGCCACGATGGCCGCCCCTGCCGCCGCTGCGCACCTCATGAGGCCGGCCGTCGAGGTGCGCCGTGCTGAAGCTGCGCGAGAAGCTCTGCTCGAGGTGCGCCATCCACTCAGGGCGCACCTCGTAGCCCTCTGGATCGGCCAAGGCGGCGTCGAGAGCGGAACGGTAGACGGCCGTGGTGACCCCCACGTACGCGGCATCCTTCATGCGACCCTCGATCTTGAACGAGGTGACGCCGGCGGCGAGAAGCTGCGGCAGCACACCGATGGCGGCCAGGTCGCGGGTGGACATGAAGCGAGTGGCGGCGCCGGACTCCTCGTCATCGCCGCCGGGAGTGGCGCCGCCCGGCGGCGAGCCGGGGATGCGATCACGGACGCGATCCCCCGACTCGGCGCGGCTCACGTCGTAGCGCAGGCGACACGCCTGACTGCAGCGGCCACGGTTGCCGCTGCGGCCGCCGATCATGCTGGAGAGCAGGCAGTCGCCGGAGTAGCCATAGCAGAGCGCCCCATGGACGAAGGCCTCCAGGTCGATACCGTGGGACTCGAGGGCCGCGATCTCGCTCAAGCTGAGCTCGCGGGCGAGGACGGCGCGCTCGCAGCCGAGGCGCGCCAGCGCGGCGAGCTGCGCCGAGCTGTGCGTGCCCAGTTGCGTGCTGGCGTGGAGCGGCAGATCGGGGTACTCGACGCGCGCCCGCGCCATGAGACCGAGGTCGGCGACGATGAGGGCATCGAGGCCGGCGAGGTACGGCGCTTCCAGCGCCGCCAGCGCCAGACCCACCTCCTCATCCCTGAGCAGCGTGTTCAGCGCCAAGTACGCTCGCGCGTCATACAGATGGGCGAGCTCGACGGCGGCGACGGCAGCCTCGCCGGCGAAGTTACCGGCGAACGCGCGCGCGCTCCAGCGCTCGAGGCCGAAGTAGACGGCGTCGGCGCCGGCCGCCAGAGCCGCGCGCAACGCGCGCGGCTCCCCGGCCGGCGCCAGCAGTTCGATGGAACGGCGTGCGGCCTGCCCTGCTACCACGGCAGCGCGCCGGGCTCCTCCTTGGTGACCGCGCCCGTCGCGTCCCGATGCACGCGGATGAGGCCCGAGGTGGCGACCGTCGCCACACCCCGCCGCTCATACTCGTCGAAGAGGAGGTTGATGCCGAGGGAGTCGCTGCTCATGTGCCCGGCGATGACGACGTGGATGCTGTGTTTGTCGGCCTCGTCGCGCAACTCCTGGCTCATGTGCATGCCGACGATGGTCCCCACACCGCTGTCGGCGAGCTTCTCGATGACCGTCTTGGGGCCCTCTGTGCCGCCGGTCATGTCGATCCACACCTTCCCGCAGCGCGCCCCCGGGCTGCTCTTGCCCACGTATGGCGCGGCGCCCTTCTGCGCGGCGATGCGATACTCGGGGATCTCGAGCAGGAGCTTCTGCACGTCCTCGATGAGCTTGGGATCGCGCTCGGCGAACAGCTTGGTGAGATGCTCCACGACGAGGTTGTCCGTCGGTGTGTGCGCCGAGAAGAACGGGATGCCCAGCAGGCGGGCGGCATCGATGGCCTGATCGTAGTTGACGGGCATGAGGCGCCGCTTGACCTCGTCCATGCGCTCGGCGATGAGCCGTTCGCCGGCCTGGATGGGCACGCCGAGATTGGCCCAGATGTCGGCCTGGACCTCCATGACGCTGTCCAGCCGCGTCAGACCCCAGCTTTCCGGATGATGCGTGTAGATGGCGTCGATCGCGACGCCCTTCTCGCGCAGACGGTCGGCGAGCAACACTTCCCCGGTGTTCATGTCGATGCCCGCGAGCAGCGTCGTGACTTCCGTGTCCGGGTCCCCGACGTAGACCCTCGTGTCGGCGAACGGATTGGTGAGCTCCTCGGGGTCGGTGAACGCCCTGAGGTACTCTGGAAGAGCCTCGCTGCGCCGCTTGGCGCGCTCGAGGAACTCGTCGACCCCCTGTCTGCCCCGCGGGTCAGCCTCGATGCCCATGCGCACCGCGGTCTCGTAGATCTCTCGTAGCTTCACGGTCTTCCTTTCGCCGGTGATCCTCGCGGAGTGATTCTACCCACCTGACGGAGAGGAACGCCGCGCGGGCGCACGGCGGCGGCGCGAGCGCCGCCACACGCCGTCACTCCACCGCGCGTGGAGTCTCGCCGAGAGCCTCGGCGCGCATGATCTCGACGGCGCGCCTGAACTCGGCTTCGTCGATGATCCCCGTGGCTGAGGGCGTCTTGAAGATGCGGCTCGGGTAGGAGACGGCCGCCGGGTCGAACCCCTCGCGCAGCTTGAAGTCGTACTTCGCGCGGTACACGCGGCGACCGAGGGCCTCGAGATCGTCTGGCGTGACGTCCATGCCGGCGCACGCCAGCGCGCGGCACGTCTCCTCGGGCTTGTAGATGCCGCGCGCGAAGAAGCAGACGACCAGAGAGCTGAGGACCTGGCGCCAGCGCTCCTCCTGGATGAGCGCCCGCGCCATCTCCTCCGCGGGGACGGGCACACCGGACTTGAGCGCCTTCTGGTCGAGCGCGTAGCCGGCGTTGTCGAGGTGGCTGTGCCGCGCTCCGAAGAGGAAGCCGATGTGCGCCGCGGGCCCAGTGTGGTAGCCCGCCATCTCGTGACCGGAGAACGCCAGCGCGAAATCTTCGCCGCCGTACTGCTTCGCGGCGGCGGCGACCCCCCGGCGCAGAGCCAAGTAGAAGTCGTTCTCCCCGGCGACGATGGCGCGGACCGCAGCGCGGTAGGGAGCATCGTCGCCCCACATGAGGCGCACGCCGCCCGTGTCGTGCTCGGTGACCAGACCACGCTCCATGGCCTCGGTCGCCCAGGCGAGCACGGCGCCGGTGCTCATGCAGTCGAGTCCGACCAGCTCGACCACGTCCATCAGACGCAGGTACGCCTCGGGGTCGTTGATGCCGAGCAGCGTCCCGAGACTGTAGATCGGCTCGTAGTCATAGCTGATCATGCGCGTCTTGTAGAAGTAGGGATCGTCGGCGTAGGGCTCGCGCAGCGCGGCGATGTGGATGCAGCCCACCGGGCAGTGAGCACAGGCGACACGCCGGCCGAGGTAGTGCTCGGCGAGGCCCTCGCCACTGATGCGCTCGGCGTCCGGGATACGACCGCTCAGGAGGTTACGCGTCGGCAGGCCGCCGATGGCGTTGAGCGGCGTGATGTTCTCGGCGGTCCCGAGGTCGTGGTACTTGCGCATCACCTCACTCTGCGTCGCCTTGAAGAGCTCGCTGTAGACGCGCTTGTACTCGTTGGCGTCGGCGAAGGGCACGGCTGTGTCGCCGCTGACCACGAGCGCCTTGAGCCGCTTGGACCCGAACACGGCGCCCAGCCCAAGACGACCGAAATGCCGATACGTCTCGGTCGTCACGCAGGCGTACGGCACCATCTCCTCGCCCGCCCGTCCGATGCGCATGATGGAGCGCACGCCCGCGCCCGGCTCGTTCTCGCGGATCACGCGACCCACGGTGAACAGGCTCTTCATGCCCCAGACGATGTCGGCGTCCCTGAAGTACGCCCGCTGCCCATGGACGGCGATGTAGACGGGCGTGGGGCTCACGCCGGTGATGACGATGGCGCCAAGTCCAGCGGAGCGGATGGCGATCGCGCTGCGCCCTCCGGCGTGACTCTCCCCGAGGTCGCCCGTGTGGGGGCTCTTGAACATGGCCACGGTCTTGGAGGCCAGCGGGAAGAGCCCGGTGAGCGCCCCGACACTGAGGACGATGGGGTTTTCGGGGCCGAGCGGATCGGCGCCGGTGGGGCAGTTCTCGTCCAGCAGGCGGATGCCGACGCCGACGCCGCCGATGTCGTCGGCAAAGAGGTCCTCGCGACGCTCGACGCGGTAGCTGCGCCGCGAGAGATCGATGAAGAGGACGTTGGCCAGGGGATCACCCGGGAGCATCAGACGCCTTCCGCGAAGGAGCAGGGGCCAGGGCGTCGGGCCGGTCGCCCTTGACGAGACCCAGGACACCGTACGGGCAGTGCCGCGCGCAGCGCCCGCAATGGACGCAGATCAGCGGCTTGTTGACGCGGTCGTCCCAATGGATCGCCCCGATGATGCACGCCTGCCGGCAGTGGCCACAGCCTGTGCAGCGTTCCGGGATGAGCGTGACGCCCCCGCCGGGACGCAGCTTGAGCGCATCCTGGGGACACACTTTGGCGCAGGCCGGCACCTCGCAGGCGCGGCAAACGATGACCCGGAATCCCCGGCTGATGCCGCCGGCCGAGCGCACGCTGATGCAGGCCAGACTCAATCTGACGACGTCGATGCGCCGGGCGCAGGCGAACTCACAGCATTGACAGCCCACGCAGCGCTCTGAATCGAGGACGTCGAGACGAGTCATGGCGTCATCGTAGCCGGTTCCGCCGCGGAATACAGCACTCCTTCCGTCACCGACGAGGCGCAGGGCGCGAGACGAAGCGGCTGTCGGCGGAGAGAAACCGCCAAGGGCGCCCGTCGTCGGCGACGCCGATGCGCGGCGCCGTGACGATGCGCGGCGGGGCGGCGCCGGCGACCGGCCTCGGGAAGACATCGATGGACCCCGGCGCGGAGTCGCTTGACGGTGTCTGAGGGCCGGAGGGCGACCAGGTCACCGATCGTCCGTTCGCGGCGTGCGTGATGCCGAGCGCCTGGGTGAGCCGCGCGGGGCCGCTGCACAGCAGGCGCGGCTCCTGCGTGCCGCGCCGCGCCGCCATCTGCTCGAGCCCCCACAGAGGTTCGAGGGCGCGCAGCAGGACCGCCGCGCCGATGCCCTCCTCCTCACAGGAGAGGTTCGCGCAGAAGTGCATGCCGTAGACGAAGTAGACGTACAGATGCCCGGGCGGGCCGAACATCACGGCGTTGCGCGCCGTCTTGCCGCGGAAGGCGTGGCTCGAAGGATCGTCGGGAGCGTACGCCTCGGTCTCGACGATGCGCCCCCCAAGGCCGTCGAAGACGAAGGCGCAGCCGATGAGGTCGCGCGCGACGGCGAGAGCCGGCCGCGCGAAGAACGAGCGTTGCACGGGATCGATCGGCGCCACTTCAGCCGCCCACCCGTTCGCGCAGGCCGAGCGGGGCGCCGGGGAACTCGGCACAGGCCACGGCACGGGACCTCAGCAGCAGAGGTGGGCGTCGAGCGCGGCGAGCGCCAGTTGGAGCTGCTCGCGCACGCGCCAGGGCGCAGAGCCGCCGCGCGAACACTTGCGGGCAAGCTGCGCGGCGGGCTCGTGAAGATCGAAGTAGCCCTCGTCGAACGCCGGCGAGAGGGCGCGCAGGTCCTCGAGAGGGACCTGCGCCAACGACTCGCCGGCCTCCAGACACCGGCGCACGAGCGTGCCTGTGAGGTGATGCGCCTCACGGAAGGGCACGCCCTTGCCCACCAGATAGTCGGCGACATCGGTGGCCGCCAGATAGGGATCGCAGGCAGCGGCCATGCGCGCCTCAATGAAGACCACACCCTCCAGCACGCCGCCGACGACCGGCAGAAGGAGATCGAGGCAGTCAACCGCGTCGAACAGGTAGCGCTTGTCCTCGCGCAGATCGGTGTTGTAGGCGAGCGGCAAGCCGTGGAGCACGCCGAGCAGCCCGCCGAGATCCGCGGCCAGCCGCGGGGCGGCCGCCCGCATCAGTTCGGCGGCATCAGGGTTCTTCTTCTGCGGCATGATGCTGGAGCCACCGCTGTACGCGTCGGGCAATCTGACGAAGCCGAACTCGGCGCCGGCCCACAGGACCAGTTCCCCGCCCAGGCGACTGAGATGCGAACCCAACTGCGCGGCGGCGGCCAGGTAGTCGAGAGCGAAGTCGCGCGAGGCCACGGCGTCGAGGGAGTTCTCGGCCAGTCGCTCGAAGCCCAACTCCAGGGCGACGCCGTCGCGGTCGAGGTCGAAGTCGAGGCCCACCGCGGCGCCCGCGCCGAGCGGAAGCTCAAGACATGCCTCGCGCGCCGCGGCGAGGCGTGTACGATCGCGCTCCAGCATCCAGAAGTAGGCCAGCAGATGCTGCGCCAGCGAGGTCACCTGCGCGCGCTGAAGATGCGTGTACGCGGGCAGCACTGTGTCGAGATGGTCCGCCGCCCTGCCCAGCAGCATGCCCTGCAGGGCGGCCAGCGCCGCGTCCTGACGATCCACGACGCGGCGCAGATGCAGGCGCACGTCGGTGACCACCTGATCGTTGCGGCTGCGCGCGGTGTGCAGGCGGGCGCCGGCGTCCCCGATGATCTCGGTCAGCCGCCGCTCGACGGCCATATGCACGTCCTCGTCGGTGTCGCGCGGCGCGAACTCGCCGGCCTCGATCTCGCGGGCGACCGCGGCAAGTCCCTTTTCGATCGCCCCCAGATCCTGCGCCGTGAGCACGCCTGCGCCCCGCAGGGCTCGGGCGTGCGCCATCGACCCCTCGATGTCCTCGGCCCACAGGCGCCAGTCGAGAGCCAGTGAGCTGTTCAGCGCCACGAACGCCGCGGCGCGCTCGCCGGCGAAGCGCCCCGAGCGTGCGCCCGTCATCGGTGACCCCCCCTGCTCGCCGACATGCTCTTCCCCTTCGCCTGAGCCTCGCTCTCTCAGTCCTTCAGCTCTTGCATCAGGCCATGCTCCTTGCCCACCCTGGCCCACATCTCGATCGGCAGACCCCACAGCTCGATGAACCCGGCGGACGCGGTGTGCGAGAACTCGTCCTCCGTCGTGTACGTGGCGAGCTTGTAGCTGTAGAGCGCGTAGTCTGAACGACGGCCGTTGGCGACGCAGGTGCCCTTGAAGAACTCGACGCGCACGTCGCCGGTGACCCGCTCCTGGCTCTGGAAGAGAAATGCCTTGCAGGCCTCGGTGAGCGGATCGAACCACTGACCCTCGTAGATCATGTCGGCCAACTTGTCCTCGATGGTGCGCTTGAAGTGCAGGAGGTCACGGGTGAGCACGAGGTCCTCGAGCTCGCGGTGCGCTGCGATGAGCGACAGCGCCGCCGGTACCTCGTAGACCTCGCGACTCTTGATGCCGATCAGCCTGTTCTCGAGCATGTCGACCCGGCCGAAGCCATGCGACCCGGCGATGACATCGATCGTCTCGATGAGCTCGACCAGGCCCATGGCCTTGCCGTCGAGCGCCACGGGCCTGCCCTTCGCGAAGCTGATGATGACCGACTGCGGCTCATCGGGAGCGTCCTTGGGGTCGGTCGTGAACTGGTAGGCGTCGGCCGGCGGCGCCACCCACGGGTCCTCGAGCACGCCACACTCGTTGCTGCGGCCCCAGAGGTTCTGGTCGATCGAGTACGGGCTCCTCTTCGTGAGAGAGACTGGGATGTCGTGCGCCGCCACGTAGTCGAGCAGTTCCTCACGGCTGGGCCAGTCGGCCTCGCGCGCGGGCGCGATGATCTTCAGGCTGGGATCCTGGCTCCTCACACCGATGTCGATGCGCACCTGGTCGTTGCCCTTGCCCGTACAGCCGTGGGCCACGGCAGTGGCGCCGAACCTGTGCGCGGTCTCGACCAGCTTCTTGGCGATGAGCGGGCGACCGACGGCGGTCGAGAGCGGGTACTTACCCTCGTACAGGGCATTGGCCATGAGCGCCGGCAAGCAATAGTGCTCGGCGAACTCCTCCTTGGCGTCGACGGCCACGGCCTCGATCGCCCCAGAGGCCTTGGCGCGCTCCATGATCGCCGGGATGTCGCGCACATGCCCCAGGTCGACGAGGCAGGCGATCACGTCGTAGCCGTACTTCTCGCGAAGCCAGGGGATGAGGGCGGACGTATCGAGACCGCCCGAATAGGCCAGGACTATCTTGCCGTTGGTGCTGCTCACGATGCTGCTCCTTTGCTGCGAATGGGAGGCGACGCCCCGCGGGGCGTCCGGGATTCCGTCAGGCGCCTCGAAGACGATCGAGGTACCGCTTCATACTCTGCGCCCTCTGCGCGTCGGCGACGATGACGACGAAAGTGTCGTCGCCGGCCAGCGTGCCAAGGATGTCGGTGTGGTTCAGGTTGTCGATCTGTCGCGCGATCGTCGAGGCCGTGCCGATCTCGCAGCGCACCACGACAAGCTGCTCGGCGAGCGCCGTGGAGCGCACGAAGTCACGCATGACATTCTGCGCCGCCTGCTCCGGATCCTTGGGGCGCTCGCGCGACGACAGCACGTACTTGGGGCGACCGAGGTGCGTGCGCACCTTCTGCAGGTCGAGCTCCCTGATGTCGCGCGACACGGTCGCTTGCGTCACCTCGCAGCCGAGCGCGCCAAGCGCGTTGACGAGCTCCCGCTGCGTGGAGACGTCGCGCTGCTGGATGACTGTCTGGATGAGACGCTGGCGCTCGGTCTTGCTCATGGGCGCCCTACTGTTCATGGCATGCCCCTCTCCGGGCCAGGACCGGCCGTCTCACGCCGTGATCTTCGTGCCGCAGCCGGCGTTCGTGAGGACCTCGAGCAGCACGGCGTGCTCGACGCGGCCGTCGATGATGTGCGCGCTGCCGACACCGGCCTCGAGCGCCCGACGGACCGCGGCGACCTTGGGGATCATGCCCCCACCGATCGTGCCGTCGGCCTGCAGCGCAGCAAGATAGGCGAGATCGCACGCCGAGACGGGTCTCTGCCCTTCGCCGCGGTCCTCGTGGATCCCGTCGACGTCGGTCAGGAAGAGGATCTTCTCGGCGTGCAGCGCCGCGGCGATCTCGCCCGCGACCGTGTCGGCGTTGACGTTGTAGGCGGCGCCGTTCTCGTCGGCCCCGACGCTCGCGACCACGGGGATGTTCGCTGTGGCGAGCAACTCGAGCACATCCGTGTTCACTTCCGTGACATCGCCGACGAAGCCCAGGTCGACCTCGTTGCCGGCCGCGTCATGGTGCAGTTTTGGCCTCACTCGGAGAAGGTGACCATCCTCGCCGGAGATACCCACGGCCGTGCCGCCGTGGCGGCTGATGAGACCTACGATGTCCTTGTTCACCTTGCCTACCAGGACCATCTTGGCGATCTCCATCGTCTCGGCGTCGGTCACTCGGTGCCCGGCGACGAAGCGCGGCTCCAGACCGAGCTTCTTCATCTGCCGGCTGATCTCGGGGCCGCCGCCGTGCACCACCACGGGCCTCATGCCGATCAGGCGCAGGAGCACCATGTCTTCGGCGAACTGGTCCTGGAGGCGGCGCGCCGTCATGGCGGCGCCGCCATACTTGAGGACGATGGTCGTCCCCCAGAACCTGCGGATGTACGGCATCGCCTCGAGCAGCGTACGCACCGTCGCCTGTTGCTTGACGGTCATGTCGAGTACTCCGCGTTGAGGCTGACATAGTCGTGCCCAAGGTCGCTGAAGTACAGCGTCGCCTCGCCGCCGGACCCGCCGAGCGCGACCCTGAGGTCGATCTCGGGCTGATCCATGATCGCCTCGAGGCGATCGCGCCCCGCTTCGCCCAGCGCGACCGCGCTGCCGGCGGACACGATGCCGAGCTCCTCGAAGGCGATCTCGACGGGCGGCAGGCTGCGGGCGGAGCGACCCAAGGCTTGGCCGACGGCCTGCACGATGCGGCCCCAGTTGGCGTCGCGGCCGAAGAACGCCGTCTTGACGAGAGGCGAGTTCGCCACGGCGCGCGCGACGGCTTCGGCTTCGCCCGCGTCGCGCGCCCCGGTCACTGTGAGCCTCATCGTGTGCGTCGTGCCCTCGCCGTCGGCGACGATGGCCACGGCGAGCGCGAGCAGCGCCGCCTTCAGCGCCTGGGCGAGAACGGTGAGGCCGTCTTCGGAGGGCTGCACGCCGGAGGCGCCGTTGCACAGGCCGAGCACCATGTCGTTGGTCGACTCCTGCCCGTCCACGGAGATGCGGTTGAACGAGCTCGCCACGGCCTCGCGCAGAAGGCGACCCCAGTCGCCGGCCGAGAGGTCCGCGTCGCAGGTCACGAAGCAGAGCATCGTCGCCATGTTCGGGCTGATCATGCCGCAGCCCTTGGCGGCGAAGCCGAGGCGGACCACGCCGCCATCGAGCGCCAGCTCGAGCGCTCCGCCCTTGGCGAACTTGTCGGTGGTGCGGATCGCGGCGGCGAACTCGGCGCCGCCAGCCAGGGCGGCGCCCTCCGCTGCGAGCGCGGCAGCCGCCACGTCGATGCCGGGCCCGATCTTGTCCATGGGGAGCGTGACGCCGATGAGCCCGGTGGACGCCACGGCGACCTGGTCGACCGGCAGACGCAGGCGCACGGCCGCCAGAGCACGCATGCGCGCCGCATCCTTGTCGCCCTGCTTGCCCGTGCAGGCGTTCGCGTTGCCGGCGTTGACAACGACCGCGCGCAGACCGGCGCAGTCGCTCTCATCACGCGTCAGACACACCGGCGCGGCGGCGGCGGCATTGCTCGTGAACGTCGCCGCCGACACGCTCGGGACCGCCGACATCAGCAGGCCCAGGTCGAGCCGGCCGCGCTTCTTGACTCCGGTCGCGACTCCGGCGGCGAGGAAGCCCTGCGGGCTGGTCACGCCGCCCCTCACCGCCCGCGCAGTATCCGGAAGCGGCGCGAAACGCGAGACTGGCAGCATCATCAGAGGAGCCCCTGATGCTCGGGCAAGCCGAGCATCACGTTCATGTTCTGCACAGCCTGGCCCGCGGCGCCCTTCATCAGATTGTCGATGACGCTCACCAGGATGATGCGCCCGGCCACCTCGTCGAGCGTGACGAAGAGCCGGCAGGAATTGGTGTTGGCCACGTCTTTGAGCTCGGGCACGGAATCGCAGACCTCGACGAACGTTTCGGCGTCGTACGCAGCGTGCAGCAGGGCGCGCAGCTCGGCGACCGGGGGCGTCTCGGTGGCGCGCACGTAGATGGTCTCGCTGATGCCCCGCTGGACGGGCACCAGGTGCGGCACGAAGGTCAGCGTCGTCTCGGGGCTCAAGCCCTGGCTGATCTCGGGCTGGTGACGATGCGTGGCAATGCCATACGCCATCAGATCGGAGTCGATGGCGCAGAAATGCGTGCGCGAAGTGGGCACCTTGCCGGCACCACTCACCCCCGACTTCGCGTCGATGATCACATCGAGAAGCCCCAGCGGAAGCATGGGCGTGAGCGCCAGGAGCGCCGCGGTAGGGTAGCAGCCGGGGTTGGCGACCAGCCGCGCCTTGGCGACTTCGTCGCGGCGCAGTTCCGTGAGTCCGTACACACCCGGCGTCAGCTCCGGATGCGGGTGCGGCGCGTACCACTGCTCATAGAGATCCGCCGCCAGACGGAAGTCGGCGCTTAGGTCGATGACCCGCACGCCGTCATCAAGCAGGCGCTTGACGATACTCGCCGCCTGCCCGTGTGGCGTGCAGACGAACGCGATATCGACCTCGCCGACTTCGCTATGGGTGCAGAACGCGAGGTCCGTGCGCAGCCGAGGCAGATACGCATGCACGGACTGGCCCGCGAGCCTCTCCGAGCTGATGCACGCAAGCCGCACCGCCGGGTGCCGCAGCAGGAGCTCCGCCAGCACGGCGCCGGTGTAGCCGCTGCCGCCGACGATACCGACGGTGGTGGCGGTCTTCTGTGTTGAGGGGACTCCTGTCATTGAGGCGCTCCGAAGGCACGTCGAAGTGGACGTTGGCAAAGCGTGCGTGTGCGCCGGCATGAGCGAGCTGCGGTGTGTCTGACGGGGACTAGCGCAGACACAGGCGCCCACCGGCCGGCGTGGGTCGTGCACGTCGGGCTCGGAGGGCGAAGCACGGCCGAGGACTCCGGGGCGGACCCAGCAAGGTGATCGGCGATGCGGCGACGCAGTTCATCACTGCCGGACAATACCGGGACGTCGAGAATCATGCAAGCGGGCGCCTCATCATGTGCAGATTATGCGCTCGAAGGCTCACAAGGGCTGCTCGATCGATTCCTCCATGAAGCTCCAAAGACCGCGGCCGCGGACGTCCGAATAGTCCCTCAGGTAGAGATCGGCCAGACGCGCGAATCCCGCTTCGCCCGTGAAGTCATGGAGATGCCTGAAGCAGGCGATGTGGATCATGTGGTATTTCGCATTCGGCGTCCCGTGCAGAAGACAGTACGCGCTGATCGATCCGGGCCGGCGGAACTTGGGGGCGTAATCGAGCGCTGCCGTCGCAGCTTCCCGGAAGAGCAGAAGCGCGAGAGTGTCTTTCGTCACGCGGTAGTAGTCGTACAGACCGAACGTCGAGATCATATGCCCGTTGTACGTGTAGTCGAGCGGGAGTCTCGGCCACTCCTGGATCCAGAGCCGGTACGCGCCGTCAAGAGTCACCGTCCACGGCCCAGAGGCCGGTCCCGGAGACAGGAAGCTGTAGAGGGTCGCCTGGGCGGCAGACAGGTACTTGTCCTCTCCGGTTGCCTCATACATCCTCACCATGAAGCTGAGCACCTGGCCCTGCGCCATCCCCGAGTACCAAGGGTTCTTCATGAGCTCGCCGTTGTTCGTCTTGCTGTGTCTGTACCGCGAGTATCTCTGTGGATAGAACCACGCGCGGCCTTGGGAGACGTGCGTGTCCAGGAGTCGTTGCGCTTGAGCTGTCGCCCTTCCAAGGAAGAACGCATCTCCCGTGAGTCGGTAAGAATTGAGATTGTCGAGGCCGTAGCGCGCCTGGCCGCCCGGGTAGTTCCTGAGCTTCCCCTGACTCACATACATGCGAACGCCCTCGCTATCGTGCGGCAGGCTGTCGACGAGAGGGGTCAGCGTCCCGGACACATAGGCGAGGGCATCGGGGGCCACCATTCGGGCGCCAAACGCGTGAACGTGCCTCCACCCCGTCACGACGAGCCGAGTGCGGCCCACGGTCGTCGCGGCATTGCCCGCGCAGTCCCGGGCCTCGACGCGCAGGCGATAGAACCCACTCGGAAGATCGCAGCGGAAACGCGCCACCAAGTCGGCGCCGATGGTCTGGTGGTCCACCGTCAGGGTCTCGACATCGCGGCCGGCCCAGGAACTGATCACGATCCTCGCCTCGGCCGATCCCCCATTCGGGATCCCGTCGTCGACCCTGAAGCCGACCTTGGCAGTGGCGGTACGCATCACCCCGACAGCGTGAAGGGCCCTTGTAGACGGTCGCCGGGTGTCGATGCTCACGGTCGCGTTCTTCCACTCCTCGACATTCCCATCTGCGTCAGATGCTCGGAACTCGACAAGGTGGCGGCCATCACCGCCATGGTCGGCGGGCGCCGCAAGCGTCATCTGATACTTGGCAGCGGGCACGTCGATCATCGTGCCGCTGTCGACTCTGATCTGGATGCCGGCCACAGACCCCGAGTCATCCAGCGCCAGAAACGTGAGCCTCACGTCATGGTTGTGCCAGAGGCCGTCAGCGCCGACCACTGTCGTCACGGGAGGCTCGCCGGCATGAGGCTGCGCGAGCGCGGCCCTTCCCAGTGATGCACCCAAGCCACTCAGCATCACGAAGACAAGGACCGTGACCGCGCATTCGCGAACCATCTCGGCCTCCGGCTTCACCACCTACTCATGGATGATGCCCCGACGGCGGTGATCGCCCACTCGTCCGGCCGTTGGAGCAGGCAGAGTGCCCTCAGCGACTGAGGCGTGACACACATCCGGCCACCTTCATCGAAGGACGGCAGGCGCGGAGAATGCTCGTCAGCCTGATGCTACGCCGAACGGACTGCTCGATGCGGCTCTAGCGCAGCGCCGCCCCACAGTCTCGTGCGAGCGCGCCGACGATCTTGGCGCGTACGCCGGCGATGTCCTTCTCGCTCAGCGTGCGCTCCGGCGAACGTATGACGACGCGCAGCGCCAGCGAGCGCTTGTCGGGCGGCACCTGGTCGCCCTCGTAGACGTCGAAGACGTGCACGTCGCGGATGAGCTTGCCGCCGGCCTTGCGGGCCGTGGCGACCACGGCCGCGGCGGACACGTCGCGGCTCGACGACGACGGCCAGGTCTTGCGAGGCCGGCGGGTAGGTGCCGAGGTCTTCAAAGGGGACATCCGGGAGCGCCAGCGGCGCGAGCACGTCGAGCGAGAGCGTGGCGATGTACAAAGTGAGATCCTCGACGCCAAAGGCGGCGGCGACATCTGGCCGAAGCTGACCGAGGACACCCACCTCGCGGCCGGCAACGCGGACCAGCGCCGACTTGCCGGGATGCAGGTAGGGGAACGCCGCGATCGCGTCGCCCAGGAGGGCGAACTCACCCTGCAGGCGGAGAACGCCGAGGACCGCCTCGACGACCCCTTTGAGCGCGAAGAAGTCGGCGGCCCGAGAGCCCGCAGTCCACGCCTCAGGCCGGAGCGGACTGCTGAGCACGATGGCCACGGACTCGGGCTCGTGCGGCAGCACGACGCCCGGCTCGGCGGCATGCGCGGGCGCCGGGCTGACCTCGTCGTCCCAGAGGTACACTCGCCCGAGTTCGAAGAGGTTGGGCGGGTCGTTGAGCCGGGCGATGTTATCGCGCAGCGCGCCGATGAGCCCGGGAAGCAGCGAGGTCCGCATCACCGACTGCTCGACGCTCATCGGGTTGCTCAGGCGCACGGGCCGCAGGCGGACGTCGTCCTCGGGAAAGCCGAGCGGTGCGGCGGCGTCGGGCGCCACGAACGTATAGGTGATGACCTCGTCCAGGCCGCAGGCGGCCAAGGCGCGCCGCAGGGCGCGCCGCACCTCCTGCGGCGGGGTGAGGCCGCCCGCCGTGCTGTGCCGCGGGAGCGTCGCGGGCGCCCGCCCGTAGCCGGCGATGCGTCCGACCTCCTCGATGAGGTCGACCTCGCGCTCCAGATCGGGACGGAACGTGGGCGGCGCGACCGTCCAGACCGACGGTGTCGCATCGGCAAGCGTCCCCGGTTCGACAGCGCACCCTAGCCGGCAGAGTATGACGGCTTGCTCTTCGGCGGGCACCGCGTATCCCAGCAACGCGTCGCACTTCTCCGGACGATACGCCAGCGTCCGCGTCTGCGACCGCTCGACGCGCACGTCGAGCATACCGGGAGCGACCTCCCCACCGCAGAGCTCCGCGAAGAGCCGCGACGCGAAATCGAGCCCTCCGGGCACCATGTTCGCGTCCAGCCCCTTCTCGAAGCGATTGCTGGCCTCACTGCGGATGCCGGTGTGCAGTTCGGTGCGCAGGATACTCGGTCCGCTGAAGTTGGCCGCCTCGAGCACGACGTCGGTGGTGTGTTCGTCGACCTCGGCGTCGACGGCGCCGAAGACACCGGCGATGACGAGCGGCTTGGCGATGTCGGCGATCACGCACATCTCACCGTCAAGGGTGCGCTCGACGCCGTCCAGCGTGACGATCTTCTCGCCGTCCTTCGCCCGCCGGGCGATCAGCGTGTCGCCTTCGATCTTGGCCGCGTCGAAGGCGTGCAGCGGCTGCCCCCACCCCAGCATGACGTAGTTGGTCACGTCGACGACGTTGTTGATGGGCCGCATGCCGGCGTGCGTGAGACGCGCCTTGAGCCAAGCCGGCGAATCGCCGACCTGCAGCCCGCGAACGACGCGCGCGCCGTAGCGCGGGCACAGATCGGGGTCGGCCACCTTGACGGCGAGGGACTGCTCGGCGGGGGCGCCGCCCAGCACGGCCGGTCCGGCCGTGGGCGGCGGCGCCAGCCGCGCGCCCGAAGCCGCCGCGACCTCGCGGGCGATGCCGTAGACGGAGAAGCAATCGGGCCGGTTCGAGGTGAGCTCGAGCTCGAGGACCGCTTCGCTCACCGGCAGGTGGTGCTGCAGCAGCGTGCCCACCTCCCAGTCCCGCGGAAGGATCACGATACCCGGACTGTCTTCTTCGTAGCCAAGCTCGCGCTCGCTGAGCATCATGCCTTCGCTCTCGACGCCACGGATGGCGCTCTTGCGCAGCTTGAGCCCACTCTCGAGCACCGCGCCCGTGAGCGACACGGCGACGACATCGCCGACCGCGAAGTTGTGGGCGCCGCAGACGATCTGCCGCGCGGCGGGCTCGCCGACATCCACCGTACAGAGGCTCAGCTTGTCGGCGTTGGGGTGCTTCTCATGGGTCATGACCCGACCGACGACGAAGCGGGTCAGGTTCTCGGGGTCGCGCGGCGCGCCGACCCAGTCGATGCCCTCGACCTCCGTGCCCGACATGGTGAGCAGCTCGGCGAGCTCCTCGACCGTGCCCGTCCAGTCGACGTACTCCTTCAACCAGCTGACGGGTACTCTCATCGCCCCCCCTCTCAGAACTGCCGCAGGAAGCGGACGTCGTTGTCGTAGAACAGGCGCAGGTCGGGGATGTGGTGCTTGAGCATGGCCATGCGCTCGACGCCCATGCCGAAGGCGAACCCGGAGACGACCTCGGGGTCGTAGTCGACGAAGCCGTAAAGGTTGGGGTCGACCATGCCGGCGCCCATGATCTCGAGCCAGCCCGAATGCTTGCAGCTGCGGCAGCCCTTGCCGCCGCAGAGGCCGCAGTCCACGTCGACCTCGATGGAGGGCTCGGTGAACGGGAAGAAGTGAGGCCGCACGCGGATCGATCGGTGCGCGCCGAAGAAGGCGCGCGTGAAGTGCGCGACAGTTCCCTTGAGGTCGGCCAGCGTGATGCCCTCGTCGACCACCAGGCCCTCGACCTGGTGGAACATCGGCGTGTGCGTCGCGTCCGAGTCGCGCCGGTACACCTTGCCGAGGCAGAGGACGGAGACGGGCGGGCGCTGCTGTTCCATGACCCGCACCTGCACGGGAGACGTGTGCGTGCGCAGGAGCACGCCGCGATCGGTGTCGACGACGGCGCCGGGCATGACCGGCGCCGGCTCCTCGACCCAGAAGGTGTCGTGGGCGGAGCGCGCCGGGTGGCTCGGCGGCGTGTTGAGCGCGGTGAAGTTGTAGTAGTCGAGCTCGACCTCGGGACCCTCGGCGATCTGATATCCGAGCCCGATGAAGATGTCTTCGACCTCGCGCATCGTCTGCGTGATGAGGTGCTCGTGCCCGGCGGCGAAGGGATGACCGGGCAGCGTGACGTCGATGCGCTCCTCGGCCAGAGACGTGCTCAGGAGCGCCTGCTTGAGGGCCCGTTCGCGCTCCTCCACCAGGGCTTCCAGCTCGCGCCGGACCAGGTTGCCGCCCTGGCCCAGGGCGGGGCGCTGCTCCGGCGGCAGACTCGGGATGGAGCGCAGCAGTTCGGTGAGCGCGCTCCTCCGCCCGAGAGCCGAGACGCGCGCCTGCTCGAGGGCTTCGAGATCGGCGGCGCGCAGGATGGTATCGCGCGCCGTGGTGTACAGCGCCGCAAGCCCCGGGGCGCGCTGCCTGAGGATCTGCAGCTCTGCGTCGTCCATCGTCATCCTTTCGCGGCAGCCGCTCAGCGGCTCGACTGGTGGTCACGTGCGCCGGCGGGGCGGCGCGAGAACTCGTAGAGGGCGATCGCGCCGGCGACCCCGGCGTTCAACGACTCGGCGACGCCGGCGGTCATCGGGATCGTAACGATCTCGGTGACACGGCTGCGAGCCTCAGCCGAGAGGCCGGAGCGTTCGGCGCCGACGATGAGCGCCGCCGGGCGGCGCAACCCGGCGTCGCCGAGAGGCGTGCCCTCGTGCGCCGCCAGACCGTAGACGCGCGCCAGTTCCAGCTCGTCGAGCAGTTCGCCAAGCGGCTGGTCCGGCAACAGCGGCAGGCCGAAGACCGCGCCCATGCTGGCGCGCACCGTCTTCGGCGCGAAGACGTCGGTCGCGCCGGGGGAAGTGGCGAGGGCGGTGGCGCCGAAGGCGACCGCCGCCCGCAGCAGTGTGCCCATGTTGCCGGGATCGGCGATGCCGTCCGCGTACACGACGAGCGACCCGGCGCCCGCCCGACGCAGCGCCGCGCGGTCCGGGCGGGCGAGCCGCGGAAACACCGCCATCACGTCTGGCGGTGTCTCCATGGTCGTCATCTTCTGCGCCACCCGCGCGGTCACCGGGAACACCGCCGGCAGAGCGGTGTCCGGCGCGCTTGGCGCGCCGGACACCAGCCGCGCGACGAGCTCCTCAGACCGCTCCGCCAGGACGAACACGACCTCCGGCCGGCGTCCACTCGCGATCCCGGCCAGAACGAGATCGGCGCCCTCCACAAGGAAGGCGCCTTCACGCTCACGGAACTTGCGCTGACGCAGCGACGCCGCTCGCTTGACGAGGGCGTTCTGCGGGCTCGTGAGTGGTTCGCTTAAAACCCCAAGCGACTCGCCCGCCTCAGGCCGCTTCGAGAGCGGCGCGAGCCTGACCGACGAGCGCGGCGAAATGCCGCGGGTCGGTCACGGCGATCTCGGCGAGGATCTTGCGGTCGAGCTCGACCTCGGCCAGCTGCAGCCCGTGGATGAACTGATTGTACGAGATGCCGTTCTCACGGGCGCCGGCATTGATGCGCACGATCCACAGCTTGCGAAACTCGCGCTTGCGCACGCGACGGTCGCGGTAGGCGTACTGGCCGCTGCGCTGCACCTGCTCCTTGGCCCTCTTATAGCTGGAGTTCTTAGTGGCGCGATAGCCCGACGCCTGCTCAAGCACCTTACGGCGCTTCTTGCGCGCGGTGACGCTCCTTTTGACTCGAGACATGGTACGTACTCCTGGTGGTTCTCTAGCGAAGGCCCAGAAGGCGTTTGATCCCTCTGGTATCAGCCTCGCTCACGTCGTAGGCCTTGCGGAAGCCCCGCTTGCTCTTGGCCGGCTTGTGCTCCAGGAGATGGCTCTTCATCGCATGGCGACGCTTCAGCTTGCCAGTCCCGGTGAGATGGAAGCGCTTCTTCGTGGCACTGTGGGTCTTCATCTTCGGCATACGCACCTCCTCCCGCTACTTGATCGGTGCCAGCATCATGATCATGTTGCGCCCATCGAGATTGGGCTTGGACTCGATGATGGCGAACTCCTTGACGTCCTCGGCGAGGCGCATGAGCAACTGCTCGCCGCGCTCCGGGTGGGCCATCTCGCGGCCCCGGAACATGATCGTGACCTTGACCTTGTCGCCATGCTGCAGGAAGCGCAACACGTGACCCTTCTTGGTTTCGTAGTCATGCACGCCGACCTTGGGCCGGAACTTGATCTCTTTGATCGTGATCTGGCTCTGATGCTTGCGCGCCTGTTTTGCCTTGAGCTCAAGCTCGTAGCGGTACTTGCTGTAGTTCATGACGCGGCACACCGGAGGATCGGATTGCGCGGCGACCTCGACGAGGTCGAGGTTCCTCTCGGAGGCATACTCCTGGGCGAAGCTGATCGACTTGATGCCGAGCTGCTCGCCCTCCTCGTCGATGAGGCGCACTTCCGGCACGGTGATGCCGTCGTTGATGCGGATGCGGACCTCGTTGGCCCGGTCCCGCATATACTTGTCTCTTGGAGAAAATGGTCTGGCCATACGTAAAAAGGCTCGCCGACGGCGAGCCCTCACGATCTCCTTTCTCGTGACGGACCCTGTCGACCCAATGGGGACAGGGTGGGGTGCTCGCAAGCTCCCACTTGGTGGCGCAGGGGAGTATACACGACGCGGCAAGCGTGCGTCGACTTGCGTGCAGGATGCAGGTAGCATCGGCGCCACAGGCCACGCCGCGAAGGGACCCGATGACCGCATCAACCAGCCACTTTCTTGTGGATGCACGAGGTTCGCACGACCAGGCCGACCACGCGCTTGTCCAGCAGCACCTTGACGAATCGGAGTTCTTCTGGCTCGACCTGCACCGCCCGAGCCCCGACGAGATCGGGATGCTGGGCGACCTCTTCGCGCTCCACCCCTTGGCGGTGGAGGACGCCTCCCACTTCGGCCAGCGACCAAAGCTCGACAGCTACGACGACTTCATGCTGCTCGTCGCCTATGGGGCCAACGCAGACAGCGACGGGCTCGTCGAGGTCCACTGCTTCCTCTCCGACCGCTTCCTCATCACCGTGCACCGCGACGATTGCCCGGCGTTCCGTGAGCTGCGCCGGCGCACTGCCCGCGACCCCGCCTTCATCACGCGCGGCACGCCCCTCCTGCTTCATGCCGTCGTCGACGCTCTGGTGGACAGCTTCTTCCCTGAACTGACCAAACTGGACGATCGTATCGACGACGTCGAGGCGGCCATGCTGCAGCAGCCCACCGACGAGCAGCTCCAGGAGATCTTCCACCTCAAGCGACGCATCGTCGGCTGGCGCAAGATCATCACGGCGCAACGCGATCTCTTCACGGGGATCGTCGCCGGCGTCGTGGACCTCCCCGGCATGAACGCCGAGACCGAGCGCTACTACCGCGACGTCTATGACCACCTCATTCGCATCAGCGATCTCGTGGACAGCTACCGCGACCTCCTCACCGGCGCCATGGACCTCTACCTCTCCACGGTCTCGAACCGGCTCAACGTCGTCATGAAGCGCCTCACGATCGTCGCCACGATCTTCATGCCGCTCACCTGGATCGTCGGGTTCTTCGGGATGAACTTCGAGGCCCTCGTGCGCGGCGTCGTCGGCTGGCCGATGTTCCTGGTCCTCGGGATCGTCACCCAAGTCGTGGCGGTCGTCGTCATGCTGATCATCTTCCGCAGGCGCAGCTGGACGTAGCGGGCCATGCGCCGCCGACGCGGCGTCAAGCGCGCACGTCGCGACGCGCGAACGCCAGCACGGCGACGGCGAACGCCACTGCCGTCACGACAAGCAGCACCGCCGCCGAGCCCGCGTCGACGCCGCTGCGCAACGGCTGGGTGCCGCCGTAGTAGAAGAACAACGAGGCCTTCTGCAGCGGCGCGATCGTCTCGTTGAGCGGAGCCAGAGCATTGAGCAGATACGAACCCAGCGCGACGATCGCGCCCAAGCCGATCGCAACGCCGCGGTTGCCGGTGGCGGCGCCGCCGGCGAAGGCGATGGCCGAGACGGACAGGGCCAGCAGGAACAGCATGACGTGGCCCTCGAGGATCGTGCGGAGGCCCAGATCGGCGCCGCCGATGCGGACCCCGGCGACCATCGCTACCAACTGCGCCAGCGTGAGCAGGACCAGCCCCACGATGAGCACACCGCCCTTCTCCAGAAGCAGACGCGTTCTGCTCCGCGGATAGGAGAGCAGCAGGCCCAGCGTCCCCTGCTCCTCTTCCCCGGCGATCTGCCTGACACCCAGCGAGATGCCGAAGGCGATGAAGACGATCGGCGCCATGAACGAGAAGAGCTCGGCGTCCATGTAGCCCACGGGCGAGGTGAAATCGCGCGCCGCCCCCACGAACATGGTGATGAAGGCCTCGGGCATCGCTTCGATGTAGCGCTGTACGTCGACGGACGCCTTCTCGATGCTGGGGTAGAGCAGACCCAGCGTGATGGGCATGATCGCGACGCCGATCGCCCAGAAGGGGAAGGAGCGACGCAGGTCGCGCAACCCCTTGAGGAAGACGCTACGCAGGAGCATCGCCGGTCTCCTCGCCGTAGTACGTCAGAAAGATGTCCTCGAGATCGGGTTCGCGGCTGGTGAGACTCACGACCTCGTGCGCGCCAAGAGCCTTGATGAGCGGATCCATGGATCCGGCCACCGTGAGGCGGAGGTCCGCCCCGGTCTGACTGAGCAGCGTCACGCCCGTCACGTTCGCGAGCCGTTCCCCGGACACCTCGACGGCGAACGTCACCGCGACCTCACGGACCGCCCGCCCGACAAGGTCGTCAACGCTTTCCACGGCGATGAGCCGGGCCTCCCGGATGAAGGCGACGCGATCACAGACGCGCTGCACCTCCGGGAGCACGTGAGACGAAAGGAACACGCTCTGCCCCGCCGCCCGCGCCGCGGCCATGAGGTCGGAGAACTCGTGCTGGACGAGCGGGTCGAGGCCCGCGGTCGGCTCATCGAGGATGAGCAACTCGGGCCGGTGCATCAGCGCCTGGACGAGGCCGAGCTTACGCCGATTGCCGGAGGAGAGTTCGGCGTTGCGGCGCCCCAGATCGCAGTCGAGCCGCTCGCTGAGCTCACTGACGTAGCTCCAGTCGACGCCGCCGCGCAGATTGGCGAAGTAGCGCAGCGTCTCTTGGCCGGTGAGTCTGCCGTAGAGGCTGAGCTCGCCGGGCAGGTAGCCGACGCGCCGCCGGATCGCCAGTGAGTCGCGGCGCGCGTCCCGGCCGAGGACCTCCGCCCTGCCGGCAGTCGGCCGGATGAGGTCGAGCAGCATGCGGATCGTGGTCGTCTTGCCGGCGCCGTTCGGCCCCAGGAAGCCGAACACCTCGCCGCGCTCGACGTGGAGATCCAGGTCGAGGATGCCGCGATCTCCGGGGTAGCGCTTGGACAGTCCCTCGGTCTCGATGACGGACGTCGAGCTCATCATGCTGGGACTGTTCGCCACGGCGGGGAGAGGCTCCTGCGGAGACGGCTCCAGCCGCTACAGGAGTATGCCGCCGGCTGCGACGACCTCGAGGTCGTCGAGGAAGCGGCGCTGGCCGGCCACGATGGCCACGCGCGCCGCCGCGAGATCGAACCATGCCGCACGATCGATCTCGGGAAAGGTCGCGGTCTGGCCCGAATGCGGCGGCCACTCCATGGCGAAACCCTCGCTGACCGCAGCCGCAGCATCGCAGTCGCCCTCCAGCGCCCAAACGAAGATGATCTTGTGGCCGCGCTGCTTGATGCCGCCGAGCGGAAGGTAGGCGGCGGCGCCGTGCGCGGCCAGCTCATCCGGCGCGAAGCCGGTCTCCTCGTGGAACTCGCGCTTGGCGGCGGCGAGCAGATCGCCGGATGCGGCCGCGAGTCGCGGCTTGACCTTCGCCGGCCGCTGCCATGACTCCGCGGGCGGCGCAACGACGCCCAGCTCCTCCGGCTCCGCCTCGCCCTTGGGGATGCTCCAGGACGCGACGTCCTTCCTCGCCCAGTAGGGCCCGCCGGGATGCACGAGCAGCACCTCGAGGCGGCGCTCACCCTCCCCCGGGGCGCCGCCCCAGCGATACAGAAGGATTCCCGCGCTGATGGACGACATGGGCTCAGTATCGCACGGGCGAGACGCTGCGCAGCGTGCAGACGACGCCGCGACCCGAGAACGCAACCAGAGAGAGGCCGGGGCGGGCGCGTCTTCTCGCGCCCGCCCCGGCCTCGATGAGATCGGTCAGCTGGTGCCCGAGCTCGCCAGTACCGCGGAGAACACCTGCCAAGCCAGCAGGGCCTTCGCCGTCAGGCTCAGGATGATGTAGGTCTTCTCGCCCACCAGGTAGTTCTTCCAGGGCCCGATCTTCTTGTATTGCAGCCACATGTTGATGGCGAACACGTTGAAGAAGATGAACAGGCTGGCGATGATCCCGTAGACGAACGTGGGCGGCCCCGGGCCGTCGAGCCCCGGGCTCCACACGTAGATCACGACGATGATCCACGGGATGATGCCGGCGAACGTGCCGAACCAGAACGAGAGCCAGCTGGGCTTCCCCGGCGTCTCGTACTTCTCCATGAGCAGGCCAAACAGGATCATGCTGGCGTTGACGCCGAAGATCGCCAGCAGCGCCGCGATGTCACTGACGCCGGTGATCATGCTGATGAGCACGATCATGATCGAGGAGCTGAAGAAGTACTCGATCCAGCGCCCGTAGTTACGGTCCTGCAGCAGGTTGCGCTTGTACCATTCGAACACGCCCGGCGAGGCGATGATGAACAGCGCCGCGGCTGAGATGGCCAGGAACGCGAACACCCCCCAGCCCAGCGGAAGATCGAACAGCGTGTTGAGTTCGGGCGGCGTGCCGGGAGGCCCGGTCATGTAGGTCGAGGTCACCGGCAGGCTGAAGCCGTTGGTCAGGACCGCAATGGCCGCGGCCTGAACGGCGAGGATCAGACCGACGATGAGGTTCCACCAGCGCAGGCCGCTCAGCCGCCGTTCGTCTGTGATGCTTCTTTGCCATGTCGTGCCCCCTGCTCGATTCTGGGCGCCGTCACAGGAGACGGCGATGTCTCGACGCTCCTGGGTCGTGCGTCAGCGCTCGCAGGCCTCCGCGGCCGTCCGCTCGATGATGTCGATGAATCCGTCAAGGAAACGGCCGACGGCCTGAAGCTCGTCACGGTCGAAGCTCTCTGCCAGCTCAAGGATCTCCGTCACCAAGGGTGCGGCCTCTTCCGTGATGTCGTCGTCGGCCTTCTGAGTGCGGGAGATCACGATGCGGCGACGATCAGATGGGTGCGCCGCACGCGCCACGTAGCCGCCCGCCTCCAGCCTGTCGACGAGGGCGGTGACGGCGCCGGTCGTCATCTGCAGGCGCCGGGCAAGTTCGCTTGGCCCCAGGCCGCCACTGGCGTCGAGGTGCTCGAGGGCGATCATCTCGGACACGCTGATCCCCACCGCGCGGGAGAAGGCGACCATCAGGCTTGTCCGGGCGATGTCGAGCCTCCGCGTCGCCCAGATGATGTCTTCTGCTGTGTACCTGCGGCTCATCGAGCATCCCTCGTTGAAGAAGTATCTCGATAGGCACGATACCCACATGATGAGAATCTCTATCATTGGGCTGCGCCGTCCAGCGGTGCGGCCCGCGCAGGCATCTCTACACGCCGAGGACCTCGAAGCCCAGCGCCTCAACGCCGCGACCCAACTGCCGATCGTGCGTGGCGAAGACTGGGCCGGGCGAATGGCGGTCGCGCCACATCAACGCCGTGGGCGAGCGGCGCTCAGTCCAGGGCGCGGTCCCTGTAGCTCTCGGCGAACGCCATGAAGCGGTAGACGTCCGCGAAGTCCGAGGCGAGGCCGAGCGACACGCGGATGGTGTTGGGAACCTTGCCGGTGGCGTCCGCGATGGTCCGCTGGCACTGCGCCAGAGTGGTCGCAGCCTTGGGATCGGTGAAGCAGCGCTCCATGTCGTCGCGCGAGATGCGGTGTGCCACCTCGCCGTCGCCGGGGTTGCAGAAGCACCCGCTGCGCACCGAGATGCGCTCACGAGCGGCGGCCGCCTCGACGTCATAGGCGTCGTAGGGCCGCCCCGACGGATCGACGAAGTTCAGCGCGACGGTGGCGCCGCGGCTCTGCCAATCGGGCGGCCCGTAGACCCTGATCAGCGGCGCACCATCGCTGTGCCGCAGCGCACGGAACTCCTCCAGCAACCAGCCGCCCAACGCACTGACGCGCGTGTGGATGACGTCGAGGCCCACAGCCTCGACGTGGTCCACGCCGATGCTCACGGCCGGCAGCCCGAGGTAGTCGATCGTGCCGTCCTCGAAGCCGGTGGCGCCGGGCGCCAGACGGTACCAGTCCTCATGCTGCACCGAGGCGAGCGTGATGGTGCCTCCGGCGAACCACGGGCGCGTCAGCTTGGCGAGCGCCTCGCGGCGGGCGATGAGACAACCACTGCCGGTGGGGTAGCCGAACAGCTTGTAGAATGAGATCGGGATGAAATCGGCGCCGATCGCCTGCGCGTCGAGGGGGTTGGTGGGCGCGAAGGCGGCGCAGTCGAGGACGACGTCCCAGCCGAGGTCCCGCGCCTCCGCGACCCACTCGAGCGGATGCTGCACGCCGCTGAAGTTGGACTGCGCGGGATAGGCGAACAGCTTCGCCGCGCCGGCGCTGTCGCCCGAGCCCCTCAGGGCGGTCCGAACCTGCTCTTCGTCAAGACGCAGATCCGACTCGCGCACCGGGATGTAGGAGACGGCGGCGCCCCTGCGGCCGGCGAACTCGCGGATCCCGTTGACGGAGTTGTGATTGTCGTAGCTCAGCAGGAAGACGCCGCCGGGCGCGAACGGGTATGCCTCGCCGACGAGCTTGAGGGCGCCGCTGGCGTTGGGCGTGAAGACGATCTCGAACTCGTCCTCGGGCGCGTGGAAGAACCGCCGGACGGCGTCACGCGCCTGCTTCGCCAGTTCCGCCGGAGGCCAGAGACGTGGGGTTCTGCGAGTGCGGATTGCCGAGGACGCGCTCGCAGAGCAACTCCTGATGGCGGCGGACCTGCGATGCCGCATACAGGCCGCCACCGGTGTAGTCGAGATAGGTGTGCCCGAGGCGATCGAGGCGCTCGTACTCCGTCGCGCGCAACTCGTCGACCGCCGTGGTGCCGGCGAAGGCCGGGAACCGCCGCACGAAGTCCGCGTGGGCGGCGGTCTGCCTCTCGCGCGGGTAGCGCGCTTCCCCCGTCACTGGCCCTCCTTCTCTCCGGGTGTCCGGATGGCGCTCAGCCTTACGGCAGACGCCTCTCGCGGACCTCCCCGGCGATGTGGTCGACGATGTCGCCCACCAGGACGGAGCCCTTCTGCTCCCCGCGTTCGCGCACGGCGACCTCCCGGGTCTCCTCCTCCTTGTCGCCGACGATGAGCAGGTAGGGCACCTTCTGCATCTGGCCGTCGCGGATGCGCTTGCCCATGGACTCGGGACGATCGTCCACGTCGGCGCGCAGGCCGGCCTGCCGCAGAGCGCCGACGACCTCGTGGCCGTAGGACGCGTGGCGATCGGCGATCGGGATGACGAGCGCCTGCACGGGTGCGAGCCAGGTCGGCAGGTTGCCGCCGTACTGCTCGATCAGGATGCCCATGAAGCGCTCGATGCTGCCGAGCAGCGCGCGGTGGATCATGACAGGCCGATGCTCTTCGTTGTCGGCCCCCGTATAGGTGATGTCGAGGCGCTCCGGCATGGCGAAGTCGACCTGGATGGTGCCGCACTGCCAGGTGCGGCCCATGACGTCGCGGATGTGGAAGTCGATCTTGGGGCCGTAGAAGGCGCCATCGCCAGGGTTGAGCTGGTAGGCGAGCGGCGCGCCGCCGGCCTCGCGCTCGCCGTCCAGCACGCGCTCCAGCACACCCTCGGCGGTGGTCCACATCTCGTCCGAGCCGATGCTCTTCTGGGGACGCGTGCTGAGCTCGATCTGCACATCACTGAAGCCGAAGGCGGCGTAGATGTGGAGCATGAAGTGGAGCACGCCGCGGACCTCGTCCTCGAGCTGCTCCGGCGTGCAGTAGATGTGGGCGTCGTCCTGCGTGAAGTAGCGCACGCGGAAGAGGCCGTGCAGGACGCCGCTCATCTCGTGGCGGTGCACCTGCCCCAGCTCGGCGATGCGCATCGGCAGGTCGCGGTAAGAGCGCCGGCGGCTCTTGTAGACGAGCAGGCCGCCGGGGCAGTTCATGGGCTTCACGGCAAAGGGCTGCCCGTCGATCTGCGTGAAGTACATGTTGTCCTTGTAGTTCTCCCAGTGGCCGCTGCGCTCCCAGAGCTCGCGGCGCAGGATCTGCGGCGTGCGCACTTCCTCGTAGCCGGCCTTGACGTGCTCGCCGCGCCAGTAGTCGATGATGGCGTTCCAGATGCGCATGCCGCGGGGGTGGAAGAAGGGGAAACCGGGGCCCTCCTCGTGGAAGCTGAAGAGGTCCAGGTCGCGGCCGATACGACGGTGGTCGCGCTGGCGCGCCAGTTCGAGGGCTGCGAGATGCGTCGCCAGCGCCTCCTTGCTCGCGAAGGCGGTGCCGTAGACGCGCGTGAGCATCTGGTTCTTCTCGTCGCCGCGCCAGTAGGCCCCGGCCAGGCTCGTGAGTTTGAACGTGCCCTTGCCGACGCGTCCGGTGGCGGGCAGGTGCGGGCCGCGGCAGAGATCGGCGAACCCGCCCTGCGTGTAGACGCTGATCGTGGGGACCTCGTGGCCCTGGGCCTCGGCGGCCGCGACCAGATCCTCGATGAGCTCGACCTTGTAGGGCTGGTCGAGGCCGAGCGGCAGGCCGGAGGGGCCCGTGCCGGGCGCGCCGGCCCCGAACACCGCGAGCGCCTCGTCGACGGAGAGTTCGTGGCGCGTCACGGGGAGGTTCTGGCTCACGATGCGCGCCATCTCCTTCTCGAGGCGCTCCAAGTCAGCGTCGGCGATGGGCTCAGGGAGCTGGAAGTCGTAGTAGAAGCCGTTCTCGATGGTCGGGCCGATGGCGTACTTGGCGCCCGGCCAGAGACTCAGAACGGCTTGCGCCATGACGTGCGACGTGGAGTGTCGCAACACGTCGAGGGCGGCGGGCTCGTCGCTGGGAAGCGTGAGGATGGCGACCTCGTCGCCCTCGCGCAGCGCGTGCGCGACATCGACGAGCCCGCCGTTGATGCGGGCCGCGATGGCGGCCTTGGCCAGTCGGGGACCGATCGCGGCGGCCGCGTCGGCCGCGATGGCGCCGTCGGCCAGCTCAAGAGGCGATCCATCAGGAAGGGTGATGCGGAGGGTCATGAGCGGCCGGTCCTTTCGCGTTGCGCGCCCGCGCACCTTGCGGGGGCTGGTGACGCGTAGAGTCTAGCCGCTCACCCGCCGGGAGGTCGAATCCGTCCGGAGGCCACCCCGGAACGGCGCGACCGCAGTGGGGCTGCGCTCAGAAGGAGAGTTGTCTGAGGAACTGCATCACGACGATCAGCACCAGCAGCCCGACGATCGCGCTGAGGTCGATGCCCACCGTGCCGACTCGCGGCGTGGGCAGGAAGCGACGGAACAGTGAGAGGTACGGCTCCGTGAGACCGCGGATCGCGCCATTGATGCTGTAGAGGACCGTCCCCGGACTCATCGGGAACCACGACAGCAGGGCCTGGGCGACGATCAGCCACGTGTAGATCGTGATGAGCAGGTAGACCATATTGAGGAGAGTAGCCATGGCTCCCATTATCTACTAAACGCGGCGCGCACGTACCGGCCGCCACCTGCCTCATCGAGCGGACCCCATCGAGCGTCAGGCCGCGCCCTCGTGACCGTCCTTCATGTGCTCGAGCCATTCGGCCTGGGCGAGGAACTCGGCGTCGCAGGTCACGCAACGAAACGGCGCGGACGACAGCGCCTCCACGTGAGCCACGTTCAGATGGTGCTCAAGGGATTTGAAGGAATCAAACTCAGCCGCGCAATGCGGGCATGGGTACATCTGGATTCTCATGGTCGTCTCGACTCTCATCGCCGGATCAAGTAAACACTTCCAATAGAGTAACTACCCGATCCGCCTGCCCATTACGCTTTGATGCCGATGGCGGCGGACAAAGGCGGCCGCCGACACCCGCAGCTATCGCGGGCGCCGGCGGCCGCCCGGGGCCTCCAGGTCAGCCGCCCAGCCCGCCAAGGATGTCGCCGAACAGGCCTTTCTTCTTCTTCGATTTGCCATCGTGCTCGTCGTAGCCACCATGGTCATGATCGCTATGACTGCCTTCGTGGCGCTTGTCCTGCGGTGCCGGCGAGGCCGACGCACCACTGGAGCGCTCCACGATCTTGTCCAGCTCGCCGCGATCGAGCCAGACGCCGCGACAGTCGGGGCAGTAGTCGATCTCCACGCCTTGGCGCTCGGTCATCAGAAGATCGGTATCGTTACACACGGGGCATTTCACAGTCGTCACCTCATTGCCGATTGATGGGGGATTCTTGGTGATCCATGCCTGACCGTTGAGGAGTGGACTCACCGGCCGCTGCCCGGAGCCGCCGCCTCATATAGGTCCGCATATCGCCGAGATGCAGCAGAGAATGGAGACCCGCGACCAAGGCCATCGTGTAGCCAAGCATCGCGTGGATGTCGTCATCCATGAGGAAGAGTCCCTCGACCTCATCGTCCATGCCCATGCCGCTGAGCACCGACAGGCCGACAAGACCGAGCAGGGCGATGCTCGTGAGGATGGTCATGTCCTTGCGGACCGTTCGCAGTGTCTTCTTGTTCAATTCGGCTCCTCTGTGGCTGAGCCAAGTATGCCGGTCGATCCTTAAGAGGCGCATAAGGGCTCGGCAGTGGTCAGCCGCGCACCGTGACGACGAACGTGGCGCCGTGACCCTCCGCGCTCTCCGCCTTGATGCGCCAGCCGTGCACCTTCGCGATGTTCTGGGCGATGGCCAGGCCGAGGCCGTGACCCTCTTGGGAGCGCGAGTCGTCGGCTTGGTAGAAGCGCTCGAAGATGTGCGGCAGATCCTCTGCGGCGATGCCGGGACCGGTGTCACTGACGCGCAACGCGCCGCGCGTCAGCGACACCGACACCTCACCGCCGGGCGGCGTGAACTTGATCGCGTTGCCGACGAGATTGGCGACAAGCTGAGCTGCCAGACCCTCGTCAGCCTTGACGATCACGCTGGGCTCGATGTCGGTACGCAGGTCGATCCCCTTCCGCGCCGCGAGGGGGCCGAGCCGCTCCGCCTCGCGACCCACCAGCAACGACAGGTCGGCGGGGTGGCCGTCCAGCGTCGCGGCGTCCAGGACGGCGAGCCCGAGCAGGTCGTCCACAAGCTGCGCGCCCACCTTGAGCTCCTCCTTGGCCGCGGCGATATGTTCCTCGTGGTCGCCCGTACGCAGAGCGAGGTCGAGCTCCGAGTTGACCACCGCCAGCGGCGTGCGCAGCTCGTGGCTGGCGTCGTGCGTGAACTGGGTGAGGCGCTCGAACATCCGCTCCGCCGGAGCGAGGCTGCGGCGGGCGAACCAGACGCCGAGGACAGCCGTGAGCACCGACACGAGCACGGCGGCGATGAAGAAGACCGCGATCTCCCCGGGCAGCTCCGCCGGGCCGATGCGATCCTGACCGGCGAGCTGCAGGGTGACGTCGCCGTGCCCGGCCAGCTTCGTGGTCAGGACGCGGTACGAGCTGCCCTCGGCCCGCACGGTGGTCATCGCGGAGGCGTCGAGACCCACCGGGAGGCGAGCGAAGATGTCGCTTGCGTACAACACGCGCCCGTTGTTCGCAGCGATCTTCACATTGAACGCCTCGCTCTGAAGCCAGCGCGCCTCTTCGTACGTGATGGGCAGCAGGAGCTTCTTGTTGATCGCGGCGGCTTGGCGCTGCAGCCGGGTGTCGAGCTGACGATTGACATCGGTGAATTCGATGGCGATGAACACGACTCCCAGCACGATCATCAGACCGAACACGAGCGCGGTGAACTGCAGTGCCAGTCGCAAGCGCAGCCGGGGGAACATGGCCGTCAGCTGCGGATGAGGTAGCCCTTGCCGGGCACCGTGGTGATCAGAGTCTTGCCGAGCTTGCGGCGCAGATAGGAGATGTGGACATCGACGGTCTGCGAGAAGAGCAGGTCCTCGGACTCGCCCCAGACCTGCTCGAGCAGTGTGAGCCGGTCCTGGGCGACGCCCTTGTTGCGCAGAAGGTGTTCGAGCAGATCGTACTCGCGAGGGGCGAGGCTCACCAGCCTGCCGCCCTTGTGGACCTCGCGACTGTTGGCGTCGAGGACGACATCGTCTGCGCGCAGTACGGGGCTCCGCTCGGGCGTCGCGCGGCGCATCAGAGTGCGTACCCGCGCGAGAAGCTCTTCGATGTCGAAAGGCTTGGCAAGGTAGTCGTCGGCGCCGGTGTCGAGGCCGAGGACCACGTCACGTTTGGCGCTGCGCGCCGTGAGCATCAGGATGGGCACCGGCAGGGGGTCGTCCCCGTCGCGCAGCGCGCGGCAGACCGCAAGGCCGTCCATCTTCGGCAGGTTCAGATCCAACACGATGCAGTCGAAGCGCTCGGCGAGGGCGCGGCGCAGACCCTCTTCCCCATCGTGGGCCACCGCCACCGCGTGCCCCTCCAGCTCGAGGAGGCGCTGCAGGTTCGCGGCCAGCTTCAGATTGTCTTCTACGATGAGGATGGTCATAGGGTATCCCACTCACGATACCCCGATCGGATTAAGGGGCCCATAAGGGAGCGCGGCGGCGCCAGGGGAGGATGGTCAATCGCTGGCGCCGCCAAGGTCTGCGCCCGCGGCGCGACGGCGTCTGACCCAAGCAGCCGCAGCGCCCACAACTGCCGGCGCGAGCGACAACGCGACCGTCGCCACGACCACGATGCTCAGGTGATCGCGGACCAAGGGCACGCTGCCGAAGAAGTAGCCGCACCCGACGAACGCACCGACCCACAGCGCCGCGCCGACGACGTTGAAGGCAAGGAAGCGTCGCGCGTCCATGCGAGAGATCCCGGCCACGAACGGCGCGAAGGTACGCACGAACGGTATGAACCTCGCAAGGATGATGGTCTTGCCGCCGTGGCGTTCGTAGAACTCCTGGGAGCGCCGCAGGTGCCGGGCGGGGACATAACGTCCGAGCCTGCCCGCCATCAGCGGTTGCCCGACGAAGCGGCCGATGGCGTAGTTGGCCGAGTCACCGAGAACCGCTGCCGCGAACAGGACGCCGCACAGTAGCACCGGATCGAGGATCCCCGCGCCGGCAAGAGTGCCGCTCGCGAACAGCAGCGAGTCGCCGGGCAGGAACGGGGTGAGCACCAGCCCTGTCTCGCAGAACACGACGGCGAACAGCGCCGCGTACAACCACGCCCCCACATGCTCTGCCGCGGCGCCGAGGTAGACGTCCAGGTTGATCGAGATGTCGACGATGCGGATGACGGCATCCATGGGCAACAGCTCCTGTCACTGAGATTCCGGCCGACGCCCACCTGCGGCGGCGCCGCGCGCCCCAACGAGGGCACTCCCTTCCATCAAGCGTATCAACGCCGGGCGCGCTCCACCTCCCGACGCCGCACCGCCCCTAACCGGCTCTTATGCCGCCGGCGCGCAGACTCCTCCAGAGCGTCGCAGCAGTGAGGCTCCAGACCCGGCGTCTGCGCATGACGCCACGACAAAGGAGGAAGTCATGAAGATACGCATCGCCGCGTTCGCCCTCGCCCTCGCGGTCCTCGCCGTCGCCGCCCCAGCCGGCGCACTCGCGCTGGGAGAGCGGTCGCCGGCAAGCGACGCGCGGGCCAGCGTCTCCGGTATCCGCGCGGACGTGACCTGCCACGATCCCTGCGACGACCCGTTCCAGCTCAAGGCATGGGTGAGGGGCAGCAAGACCAATGGCCTCAAGGTGAAGTTCTCCGTCAAGGGCCGCACCTTCTCCGCCCGGTGCAACAGCGCCGGCTATGCCCACTACCACCTCCACATCGACCCCGCCGACTACCCGCAGGGCGAGGTCGTCAAGGTCAAGGCTTCGGTCAGCCATGGCGGCAGCACGAAGTCGGCAACGACCTGGTTCAAGCCGAACTACAACTGACACACCGGGCCTCAGCGCTCGGGGCAGGAGGGCGGCAGTCGGTGCAGCCGCTCGCCTGCCCCGGGGCGCGCTCGCGTTGGCCTCGGCTATGACCCGACTTCGCCCGCGCCTCAGGCCGGCGGGGCGTAGCCGAGGCCGGCCAACAGCAGATCGACCACGGCCTCGAGGCGCTCCTGCGAGAGCCGCTCGCCGATGACGAGGTAGGTCGCGTACACCGTCTTCAGGAGCATCTCGTCCGCAATGGCCACCGCCGCGCCGGGCGGCAGCTCCCCGCGTTGCTGCGCGCGGCCGAGGACGCGCGCCACGGCGCTTGGCTCCACCAGCGAGTGGTACAGGAAGAGATCGCTGTGCAGGTCGGGGTGGTGTCGGGCCTCGGCGACGAGGCTCACGACCACGGCGCCCAGCAGCTCGTCCTCCATGAGCTCGACGGCGAACCGAGCCACGGCGATGAGATCGCTGCGCAGATCCCCAGTGTCGATGTCGCCCATGGCCTGGACGTCCATGCCCTCCAGCGCCCAGGCGACCAGCCGCGACTTCGAGGGGAAGCGCCGATAGATGGTGGTCTTGCTGACCCCGGCGAGCGCGGCCACACCCTCGATGGAGGTGCGGTCATACCCCTTCTCGGCCACCGACTCGAGCGTCGCCTGGCGGATCGCGAGATCGGCGCGAGGGTCTCGAGGCCGGCCGCGAATCTGGGACCGGGCGTCTGGGCGGCCGCTCATCACCCCGCCAGCTGCGGCAGGACCGCGCTCGACGCGGGCCACTCGCCGCCCGCCGCCCTGTCTCTCTCCGGGTCGACGTGCACCAGGATGTCGGCCTTGGGCAGGAGCGCGCGCAGTTCCGCGGCGATGCGACCTGCCACCGCATGCCCCTCAGCGACGGACATGTCACCGTCGACCGTGATGTGGAAGTCGACGTGTCGCCGACTGCCGCCGCGACGGGCGCGCAGACTGTGGTAGTCCTTGATGAGTCCGCCACGGTGCGCATCGAGGCAGGCGCTGATGCCGGCGAGCTCCTCCTCCGGCAGCGTACGGTCGAGGAGGACGCGCACCGAATCGATGGTCAGACGGTAGCCGGTCCTGATGATGAGCAAGGCCACCGCGATGGCGACGATCGGGTCGAGGATCTGCCAGCCGGTGAGCTCGACGAGCAGCAGGCCGCCGGCCACCCCGAAGGACGTGTACACATCGGTGAGGAGATGCGCCGCATCGGCCTCGAGCGCTGCCGACTCGGTGCGACGCGCCACCGGATAGAGAACCTTCCGCGAGATGACCAGGTTGGCCACACCGGAGACGAGCATCACGCCGATACCGAGCCACACGTGGTCGATCTCTGGTCCATCGATGATCATCCTGATGCCCTCGTAGATGATCACGCCCGCGGCCATGATGATGAGCAGGGCCTCGACGACGCCGCTGACGTTCTCGACCTTCTCGTGCCCGTAGTGATAGCTCGCGTTCGCCGGCTGCGCGGACTTCCTCACCGCGAAGAAGGCGATCACTGCGGCGACAAGGTCGGAGCCGGAGTGCAGAGCCTCCGACATGATGGCGACTGATCCGGAGAGCAGGCCGACGACGAGCTTGAAGATGATGAGGATCGTGTTCGACGCGATCGAGAAGGCCGCGGCGCGCTGCTTGGCGCGGTTGTTGTTGACGTCGTCCTGGGTGACCATCGGTGATCCCTCCGCGTTGTCCTGCCGGGTACAAGGGCCCGCAGCGCGGGGCGTCGTGATAGTAAACGATACGGTAGCGTTTTGTAAAGCCGCTCGCCGCTGCCCTCCTGAAGGGCTGCTGTCGGCTCCGCACCCTCACAAGACCGTCCAGGACCGCCGCGAACTGCTCGCCCAGGCGGTCGACCTGCTCCGCCATGTGGCCGTCATCGTTACCGTCGGCGGCGGCTCCGTTTGTCGACGAGGTGCGGAGCCTGGGGCCGTCGTTCGACTCCAGACCACGGCCCTCCGCGCGACTGCCCAGCGCGGCGCCACTCACGTGCGCCGGATCCGCGCGGGCGATCGTCACCTCATCCGACGCGATGCGTCCGTCGACCATGCGCACCACGCGGTCGGTGATGGCCGCCACCGCGAGGTCGTGGGTCACGATGATGAACGTCTGACCCTTCTTGCGGTTCAACTCCTGGAGCATGCTCATGATCGTCTCGGAGGTCTTGGAGTCGAGCTGACCGGTGGGCTCGTCGGCGAGGATGATGGCCGGCTCGAGCGCCAGCGCCCGGGCGATGGCCACGCGTTGCGCCTGCCCCCCGAGAGCTCGCTGGGAAAATGGCCGGCTCTGTCCTGCAGACCGACCTCGGCGAGGACCTCGAGGGCGCGCTGCCGCGCATTCTTGCCATTGACCCCGGCGTAGCGCATGGGCAGCTCGACGTTCTCGAGCGCCGTCACGCTGGGGACCAGGTTGAATGTCTGGAAGATGAAGCCGACCTTGCGGCTGCGCAGTTCGGGCAGCTTGCCGCCCGGCATCGCCGTCACGTCGATGCCGTCGATGGCGATGCTGCCTCCGTCAGGGCGATCGAGGCAGCCGATCATATTGAGCAGCGTGTGGCGCGCACGGCGGCGAAATCCGCGCGCAGTCGCCGGCCGACGGAGGACTCGTGGTCACGGTGGCACTGCCGGCTGCCCTCCAGGAGCCGCGCCCGGCCCCCGTCTGGTGAGGCCGCCGGGCATCTGCTACCGTCTGTGGCGACGCCTCGCCCTGCGGCGCGACGTCGATCGGTCCGTTCCAGTCGATCTCCGAGGAGGGCCCCATGGCAGGCATGCGCCAGACGAGACCGGAGCCCGCCTCGAGTCAGCCGGCCCCTGCGCCTGACGGCCGCCTCGACTCCGCTCCACCCCATCTCGGGGAGTTGCTCGCCTTGGCGAGCGAGCTCGCCCGCGACGCCGCCCGCGTCCACATCGAGGGCCGCCGAGGGGCCCTCGACATCGAGACGAAATCCTCCCCCACAGACCTCGTCAGCCAAATCGACCGGGAGGCGGAACGCGTGATCGTCGATCATCTCCGCGAGGTCCGGCCGGACGACGCGGTGCTGGCGGAAGAGGGCGCCGCGACGCAAAGGCACCAGCGGGGTGCGCTGGGTGATCGACCCGCTGGACGGGACCACCAACTATGTCTACGGCTACCCGGCGTTCGCCGTGTCCATCGCCGTCGAGATCGACGGACGGCCGCAGATCGGCGTCGTCCACGATTCGAGTTCCGGGCACGTGTACCGGGCGATCAGCGGGTTCGGCGCGGTCTGCGACGAGCGCCCGCTGAGGGTGCGCGAGAAGCCCGATCTGGGGAAGGCGCTGGTCGCCACCGGCTTCTCCTACGAGGCCGCCCAGCGCGAGCGTCAGGGTCTGGTCGTGGCCCAACTCCTCAGCCGCGTGCGCGACCTCCGCCGTGGCGGGTCGGCGGCCCTCGACTTGTGCCACGTCGCCGCCGGCCACGTCGATGCGTACTGGGAGACCGGCCTCGCGCCCTGGGACTACGCCGCAGGGCTCGTCATCGCGCGCGAGGCCGGGGCCGAAGTGCTCGTCCTCGACGTGGCGCCACGGCGAGGGCCCGCGGTGGTCGCCGCGCCCCCCTCACTCATGCCGGACTTCCTTGGCCTGTTGCGCGAGGCGGGAGCGCTCATCGAACTCTGACGCCGCGAGAGCCGCGGGCCGCCGGGCTGCCGTGCAATCGGGCAGCACCACGACCGCGACGGGCGCCTCAGATCACGGGGTTCGTGAGCTCGCCGATGCCCTCGATGGCGATCGTCACCGTCTGCCCGGCGGCCAGCGCGCCCACGCCGGGCGGCGTCCCCGTCATGAGCACGTCGCCCGGCTCGAGGGTCATGACGCCGCTCGCGAACGCGAGCAGTTCGAGCGGCGTGACGATCATGTCGCCGACGAGGCCGTGCTGCACGTCGACTCCGTCGAGCCGCGCGCTGACGCGCGCCTCCGACGACGGCGCCTCGGGCACGATCCACGGCCCGAGCGGGCAGAAGGTGTCGAAGCTCTTGGCGCGCGTCCACTGGCCGTCGAGCTTCTGCAGGTCGCGGGCCGTGACGTCGTTGCCGCACGTATAGCCGGCGACGTAGTCGGCGGCCTCGGCCGGCGTGACATTCTTGCAGCGCCGGCCCACGACGACGACCAGTTCGGCCTCGTAGTCGACCTGGGCCGAACGGGCCGGGCGGACGATCGCCGCCCCCGGTCCGATCACCGCCGTGCGCGGCTTCATGAAGAGGATGGGCTCGGCCTGGACGGCCATCTTGAGCTCCTCGGCGTGGGCCCGGTAGTTGAGCCCCACGGCGACGATCTTGCCAGGCAGCACGGGCGCCAACGGCGTCACGCCCTCGAGCGGCGCCTTGCCGATCAGGCTGACGCCGTCCTCCCACGCGGGCCTGTCGAGAAGCTCGACGACACCGTCGACGAACCGGCAGAAGTGCTCGCCGTCGCCGGTGGCGACGCGCCCGAGCGCTCCATGCGGCGGCAGCCTCACTCCTCGGACCGGTCCAGCATGCCGTACTCGATGGAGTCCACCAGGGCCTCCCAGCTCGCCTCGATGATGTTCTGGCTCACGCCGATGCTGCCCCAGCTCTCGTCGCCGTCGCTGGCGTCGAGCAACACGCGGGTCGCGGCCCCGGTGCCTTTGTTCTCGTCGAGGATGCGCACCCGGTAGTTGACGAGGGAGATCTCGTTGAGCCGCGGATACTTCCGCGTGATCGCCAGGCGCAGCGCAGTGTCGAGGGCATTGACCGGTCCGTTGCCCTCGGCCGTGCTGATGATGCGATCGCCGTTGACGTGCACCTTGATGGTCGCCTCGACGACCGTCTTGCCGTCCTCGCGCTTCTCGACGATCACGCGGAAGCTCTCGAGGCGGAACAGCGGCTTGTGCGGCGCCAGCTCATCGCGCAACAGCAACTCGAACGAAGCATCGGCCGCCTCGTAGTGGTAGCCGCGGTGCTCGCGGTCCTTGACGCGCTTGAGCACGGCGGCGACGCGCTCGTCGTCGCCCTCGAGCGCGAGCCCCAGTTCCTGCGCCTTGCGCAGCACGGCGCCCTTGCCGGAGAGCTCGCTGATGAGGATGCGCTGCTCGTTGCCGACGACCATCGGGTCGACGTGCTCGAAGGTCTGTGGCGCCCTCTGCACCGCGGCCACGTGCAGGCCGCCCTTGTGCGCGAAGGCGCTGCGCCCTACGTAGGGCGCGTGCGGCCAGATCGCGATGTTGACGATGTCGGCGACGAAGTGGGCCGTCTCGCTCAGGCGCTCGAGTTGCGCTGTGCTCAGCACGGGAGCACCCATCTTCAGCGCCAGCGCCGGGATGATCGAGACGAGGTTGGCGTTCCCGCAACGCTCGCCGTAGCCGTTCATCGTGCCCTGCACCTGGCGTGCGCCGGCGGCGACGGCGACGAGGCTGTTGGCCACCGCGCAGTCACTGTCGTTGTGGCAATGGATGCCGACCGGCGCAGAGACGTGCGCGATCACGTCGCGGATGACCGCGTCGACCGCTGAGGGGAGCGTGCCGCCATTGGTGTCGCAGAGACAGATCGTCTCTGCGCCGGCCTCGGCGGCCGCCTGCAGCGTGCGCAGCGCATACTGCGGGTCGTCGGCGTAGCCGTCGAAGAAGTGCTCGGCGTCGTAGATGACACGCTTGCCTTGATCGAGCAGGAACGCGACCGACTCGCTGATCATGCGCAGGTTCTCGTCGTGGCTGGCCCTCAGGACCTTGCTCACGTGCAGGCCCCACGACTTGCCGACCACGGCGACGATCGCGGCGCTGCCCTCGGCCAGCACCCGCAGGTTGGGATCGTCCCCGGGAGCCATGCCCTTGCGCCGCGTCATGCCGAAGGCCACGAGTTCCGCGTTCACGAGCCTCTCGCGTTCCATGCGGCGGAAGAACTCGATCTCCTTGGGGTTCGAGGCCGGGAAGCCGCCCTCGATGAAGTGCAGGCCGAGCTCGTCGAGCTTGAGGGCGATGCGCACCTTCTCGTCGACCGAGACCGACATCCCCTCCTGCTGCATGCCGTCCCGCAGGGTCGTGTCGTAGAGCTGTACCGTCTGGCTCGTCATCTCAGCCCTCCACAGCCTCCATGTAGTGCGCGAAGTCGTCATCGCGACCGCCGACGATGGCGCGGAACTTCTCCTGGATACGGCGCGTGACGGGGCCAGGCTCGCCGATGAAATGGTCGTCGACCTCGCGAATAGGCACGATCTCGGCGGCCGTGCCGGTGAAGAAGAGTTCGTCGGAGAGCACGAGATCGCTGCGTGTGAGGGTACGCTCGCAGACGTCGATGCCCAGGCACATGGCGATCTCCATGACGCTCTCGCGGGTGATGCCCTCGAGGATGCCGTCGCTGGTCGGCGGCGTCATGAGCAGGCCGCGGCGCACGGCGAAGATGTTCTCGCCCGAGCCTTCAGCCACGTGGCCGCGTTCGTTCAGCAGGATCGCCTCGTCGTAGCCCGAGTTGGTGACCTCGACCTTGGCGAGGATGCTGTTGAGGTACTGGCCGGAGGCCTTGGCGGCGCGCGCCAGCGAGGAGTTGTCGAGGGCGCGGATGCTCGAGACCTTGGCACGGATGCCGCGCTCGGCCGCGTCGGCGCCCAAGTAGGCGCCCCACGGCCAGACGGCGATGATCGTGTCGACCGGCGCCTTGAGCGGGAAGATGCCCATCTCGCCATAGCCGCGGAAGACGAGCGGCCGGATGTAGCAGGCCGTGAGGCCGTTGGCCTTGATCACGTCTCTGGTCGCCTGCAGGAGTTGCTCGTGCGTGTAGGGCACCGGCATGTAGTACAGCCGGGCGGAACGCTCGAGGCGCCTGAGGTGCTCGCTGAGACGGAAGACCGCCGGGCCGCGCGCAGTGTCGTAGCAGCGGATGCCCTCGAAGACGCCGGAGCCGTAGTGCAAGGCGTGCGTGAGGACGTGGATCTTGGCGTCGGCCCAGGGCACCAGCTCGCCGTTCATCCAGATCTTGTCCACCTCGGGAATGGGCATCTGTCCTCCTCGCCTGCTCGTGAGTGTGTCAGTCGGCCGCCAGGGCGGCCAGGATGCGATCGGTCATCTCCGTCGTACTCAGCACCGGCTCGCCGGGGGCGGCGAGGTCGGCGGTGCGCGCGCCGTTCTGGAGCGCCGTCTCGACGGCGCTCTCCACGGCGCGCGCCGCCTCGGCCTCGCCGAAGCTCAGGTCGAGCATCATGGCGGCGCTCAGCACGGTCGCGCACGGGTTCGCCAAGCCGCGGCCGGCGATGTCCGGGGCCGAGCCGTGGATAGGCTCGTAGAGCGAGACGCCCTCGGCGCCGACGCTGGCGCTGGGCAGCATGCCGATGCTGCCGGTGAGCATCGCCGCCTCGTCCGAGAGCACGTCGCCGAAGAGGTTCTCGGTGGCGATGACATCGAACTGCCTGGGATCGCGGATGAGCTGCATGGCGCAGTTGTCCACGAGCATGTGGCGCAGCTCTGTCTCGGGATGCTTCTCCCCCACCGCGACGGCGACGGCGCGCCACAGACGCGAGCTCTCGAGCACGTTAGCCTTGTCGACGGAGTGCACGAGGCCGCGCCGGCCCTTGGCCAGCCGGAAGGCGTAGTCGACGAGCCGTTCCACCTCGGCTTCGGTGTAGATCATGGTGTCGTAGGCGGTGTCGCCGACGCGCTCGCGCTTGCCGAAGTAGATGCCGCCGGTGAGCTCGCGCACGACCAGCAGGTCGACGCCGGCGAGCACCTCGGGCTTGAGCGTGCTGTTGTGGGCCAGGGCGGGGAAGCTCTTGACCGGCCGCAGGTTGGCAAAGAGCTCGAGGCCCTGGCGCATGCCGAGCAGGCCCTGTTCCGGGCGCGGCTTATGCGGGTCGGTCGTGTCCCATTTGGGCCCGCCGACGGCCCCGAGCAGCACTGCATCGCAGGCGCGGCAGCGCTCGATGAGGCCTTCCTCCATGGGCGTGCCGAAGGCGTCGATGGCGCAGCCGCCGAGCATGCCCTCTTCGTAGGCGAACGTGAAGTCGAAGCGCTCGCCGGCGGCGGCCAGCACGCGTTGCGTCGCGGCGACGATCTCCGGCCCGATACCGTCGCCACGAAGGAGCATGATCTTGTAGGCGCTCACGAAGCCCCCTCCGCCGCCAGCCGGGACTTCACGTAGGGCATCAGTCCGCCGCTGTCGATGAGCTCCTGCATGAACGGTGGGAAGGCCTCGGCAGCGTACGTCGTGCCCTGCGTGAGGTTCTCGACGGTGCCGGCGGCGAGATCCACGCGCAGGCGGTCCCCCGCCTGCGCCGCGCTCGCCGCCTCCGGACACACCACGATCGGCAGCCCGGTGTTGATCGCATTGCGGTAGAAGATGCGCGCAAACGAGGCGGCCACGACGACGCTCACGCCGGAGGCCTTGATCGCCACCGGCGCGTGCTCGCGCGAGCTGCCGCAGCCGAAGTTCTCGTGGGCGACGATGATGTCGCCGGGCTGCACGCGCTTGACGAAGTCCGCGTCGATGTCCTCCATGCAATGCGTGGCCAGTTCCGCTGGATCGCTGGTATTCAGGTAGCGGGCCGGGATGATGACATCGGTGTCGATGTCCCGGCCATACTTGTGGACGGCGCCCTCGAAGATCATCGCGACCCTCCCTGCCCCGCGCCGACCTGGTCGGGCGTGGCGATGTGTCCGGCCAAGGCAGAGGCGGCGGCCACGTACGGGCTCGCCAGGTACACTTCGCTGCCGGTGTGGCCCATGCGGCCGACGAAGTTGCGGTTGGTGGTGGACACGGCGCGCTCGCCCTCGGCGAGGATGCCCATGTGGCCGCCCAGGCAAGGTCCGCAGGTCGGCGTGCTGAAGGCGCAGCCGGCCTCGATGAGCGCCTGCATGGTGCCGTCGGCGGCCGCGTCCAGGCATACCTGCTGCGTGCCCGGCAGGATGATCACGCGTACGTCGCGATGGACCTTCCTGCCGCGCAGGATGGAGGCCGCCTGACGCAGGTCGGCGAGGCGGCCGTTGGTGCAGCTGCCGATCACGACCTGGTCGATCCTGACAGCCGCCAGGTCGGCCGCCGCCGCCGTGTTGGAGGGCAGGTGCGGCTTGCTCACCGTCGGCGGCACCGCCGCGACGTCGACCTCGATCACGCGCGCATACTCGGCGTCGGCGTCGCTGGCGAACACCTCGCCGGCCGTGCGCGCGCGGCTGCCCTCCGGGCGGGAGCGCAGGTACTGCAGTGTCTTCTCGTCGTAGCCGACGATACCGCTCTTGCCGCCGGCCTCGATGGCCATGTTGCACATCGTGAAGCGCTCGTCCATGGAGAGGTCCTGGATCGCGTCCCCGGTGAACTCCATGGCCTGATACAGCGCCCCATCGACGCCGACCAGGCCGATCGTGTGCAGGATCAGGTCCTTGCCCGTGACCCAGGGCTGCGGACGCCCCGAGTAGACGAACTTGATGCTCTCGGGCACGCGCAGCCACACACGACCCCAGGCCATGGCCGCGGCGAAATCGGTGCTGCCCATGCCCGTGCTGAAGGCGGCCACGGCGCCGTAGGTGCAGGTGTGGCTGTCGGCGCCGATGACGACGTCGCCCGGCGTCACCAGCCCCAGGTCGGGCAGCAGCACATGCTCGATGCCGACCCGCCCGATCTCGAAGTAGTTGACGATCTCGTGCTTGCGAGCGAACTCGCGCAGCTTCTTGCTCTGCCCCGCCGCCTTGATGTCCTTGTTGGGCGTGAAGTGATCGGGCACGAGGGCGATGCGGGCCGGGTCGAAGACCTTCGTGAACCCGGCCTTCTCGAACTCGGCGATCGCGAGAGGCGCCGTGATGTCGTTGGCCAGCGCCAAGTCGACCTTCGCCTCGATGATGTCGCCGGCGTGCGCCCCGTCGCGCCCGGCGGCTCGCGCCAGTATCTTCTCCGTGATCGTGTAGCCCATCAGACCTCCCCTGCGGCGGCGGCGTTGTTCACCGCGCGTACGTATGCTTTCGCCGACGCCTCCATCACGTCGTAGCTCACCGCTTGGCCGTTGAACGAGCGCTTGTTCACGATCACCGCCACGCGGACCTCGCCCAGCGAGTCCTTGCCCGCCGATATGGCAGCCACCTGGTAGTCGGCCAGGCTGCCCTCGATGCCGACGGCGTCGTCGATGGCCTTGAACACCGACTCGACCGAACCGTTGCTGAAGCTCTTGCCGGTCTTGACCTCGCCCCGCACCTCGACCTCGACCTGACACGTGGGGATGATGGCGGAGCCCGCCTGCATGACGAAACTGCGCAGGCTGAAGACGTCCTGGCGCTCGCGGATCTCTTCGCTGACGAGCGCCTCCAGATCGAGCACCGTGACCTGCTTCTTCTTGTCGGCGACTTCCTTGAAACGCCGGAATGCTTCGTCCAGATCCGCGTCCGAGAGGTGGTAGCCCAGCTCGGCCATCTTGGCGCGCAGCGCATGGCGGCCGGAATGCTTGCCGAGGACGAGGTCGCTCTCGGTGATGCCCACGTCGGACGGCTGCATGATCTCGAAGGTGCTCGGCTCCGCGAGGACGCCGGCCTGGTGGATGCCGCTCTCGTGGGCGAAGGCGTTGCGGCCCACGATCGCCTTGTTGCGCTGGACCACGTAGCCGGTGAGCGTGCTGACCAGGCGGCTGGTGCGCGCGATCTCCTTGGTGTCGACGCCCGTCTCGCAGTCGAAGAGGTCGCTGCGCGTGCGCAGTGCCATGACGACTTCCTCGAGGGACGTGTTGCCGGCGCGCTCGCCGATGCCGTTGATGGCGCACTCCACCTGGGTGGCGCCGGCGCGTACCGCGGCCAGTGAATTGGCCGTCGCCATGCCGAGGTCGTTGTGGCAGTGGACGCTCACGCAGACGTCGAGCAGCGACGGGCAGAGTCCGCACAGCTCGCGGATGAAGTCGCCGAACTCGACGGGCACGGCATAGCCTACCGTGTCCGGCACGTTGATGGTCGTCGCACCGCACTCGACGGCGACGCCCAGGACCTTGGCCAGGAACTCGGGCTCCGAGCGGCTGGCGTCCATGGCGCTGAACTCGACGTCGGCGCCGGCATGGGCGCTCGCCAGATCGCGCGCCAGGCTCACCATGGTGCGCGTGTCGGCGAGCACCTCCTCCGGCGTCTTCTTGATCTGGTACTTCATCTGCACCGGGCTGGTGCTGATGAACGTGTGGATGCGCGGCTTCTCGGCCACCTTGACGGCGTCCCAGCACACCCGGATGTCCTTCTCGATGGCCCGCGCCAGACCGGCGATACGCGGCCCCTTGACCTCCCCGGCGATCTGCCTGACCGCGTCGAAGTCGTCCGGCGAGGCGATCGGGAACCCAGCCTCGATGGTGTCCACGCCGAGCCGCGCGAGTTGATGCGCGATCTCGAGCTTCTCGTTCTTGTTCAGGGTGGCGCCCGGCGCCTGTTCGCCGTCGCGCAGAGTAGTGTCGAAGATGCTGATGTAGCGATGCGTACTCACGAGGTACCCACACCTCCCAAGGCAGATGTCGTCGCGGCTGAAGTCGCGCGGGATCCGGATGTGTTCCAGAAAGGGGCCGTTACGGCCGGCAGGTGTCTACGCTTCCCCCCAAGGGGGGAGCAGAAGCAGAGCGCCGTGGAGCCTGAGGACGCGGGCGCGTACCTCAATGTGGCTCTCCCGGCTGGACTCGCTTGTCGCTCGACGACGCATGGTCCGGAGAGTGTACGTCAGGCGCGCGGGGGGGCGCAAGCAGAACGCGTCGGCGATGGAGTGGCAGTCACTCAATGTCGTCGGTCCGTCGTTGCCGCACCATTGTCATGCCATCGTCACCGATACGTCTCGACCGCATTCCTCACTGTCGGGACAAAAAAGAAGGGGGGCTGAGAAACGCGTTCTCAGCCCCCCCACCACTCAGGCTATGTTACTTCGCCGGAGGTGTTCCCTCTTCGTTCGCCACAACGGCATCGATCTGGATGAGTGCATCGTCAGCCAGAGCCGACACGCCAATGACTCTCCGGGCAGGAACGCCGCGGGGGAAGAACTTCGTGTACACCTCGTCGACGGCAGCCATGTCGGCGATGTTCTTGACCGCGATATTGACCTTGACCACGTCGGCGAGCGAGTGGTCGATGGCCTCGACGATCGCCTTGATCTGCTGCAGGCAGCCCTCAGCCTGCGCGGCAGCGCTGCCACCAGCAGCGCGCTGGGCAGAGATGTGATTGTAGTGAGAGAAGGCGACAGTCTGGGTGGAGAAATCGTTCTGCGGCGCCTTGTCGGTATTGACGGGCTCCTTGACGAGCTTCACGGTGTCGCCAATGGGCTGCGGCGGCGTACCGTCACCATGCGACAGGACTGCCTCGACCTGGACCGAAGCACCCTTCGGCAGGCCGGCAACCACGACCGGCGTGAAGGCGGGCCAATAGCTCGAGAAGCAGGTCTTGTAGACGGCCTTGGCGGCTTCGATGTCCTCGAGGCTCTTGCCGAAGATGGTGATTCTGACGATGTCGTCAAAGACATGGCCGATACTGTCGAGGATCGCCTTGATGTTGGCGAAGCACTGCTCGGCCTGCTCCTTGGCGCCACCGGCGACAAGCGCGCCCGACTTCGGGTCGATCGGCAGCTGAGCGGTGAAGTTGTTGTAGTGAGAGAACGCCACGGTCTGCGTGGAGAGGGCATCCTTCGGCGCGAAGTCGGTGTCCCGATCGACCTTCACGAGGGCGTCACGCACGTTCTGCGGCTGCCACGCGAACGGAATGCTGCCTTCGCCGTTGGACACGAGTGCCTCGATCTGCACGGAGGCGCCCATCGGCAGATCGGCGACGGCGTACGTCGTGCGGACGGGAAGATAGATATTCAGCCAGCAGCTCGCGACGGCCTCGTCCACGGCAGCGAGATCGGCGATGTTCTTGAGCATGACGGTGAGGCGAACAACATCGTCCATGGAATGGTTGATGCTGTCGAGCACTGCCGCGATGTTGTTCAGGCACTGCGTCGCCTGCTCCTTGGCGCCACCGGCGACGAGCTTGCCGGTCGCCGGGTCGACCGGCAGCTGAGCCGAAAGGTTATTGTAGTGAGAGAAGGCTACTGTCTGCGAATAGGGGCCAAGACCGGTCGGAGCGCTTTTCGTATCCCTTGCCTGCACTGCGTTAAAAGCCACGATTACCTCCTGGTTTTGTTTGCCAACATCTATTTGAAGGAGCTTGAAAAAGCGTCTCTACTCAAGAGTGCACCAAACGCCTTATAGTACCTCCTTTTCTGGATCTCGCCGAGCACCACCGGAGGCGCGCACAGACGGAGAAGGTCGCGGGATCCTCCGTGACGGAGGCGCGCACGTCGGCGGCTTCAAGCGAAGCATACTCGAGGGTGCCGGCGAACGCACGGCGGGGGACCGTTGTACTGCCCAGCTGTCGGTGTCCCGTGCGCAGGACAGCCGGGAATCGCGCGACGGCCCGCGCCAGGAGAGGCTCGAGTGTGCGAGTGTTGTACGGGTCGGCGTCAATAGGTGTGCATTCTTTCTTTCTGGGAGCAAGATTGCAAGGCGGTGCCCCTAGAGACAGGTCTCGGACACTCGCGATGCAGCCCGGCGTGTGCTTGATGCCGAGCGCTCGCCGTGACGTGGTCCTCTCGCGGGGGGCCTCGACTCGCAGCTCCGCCGTCGGGTGCACGAGGGCTGCCCGCTTCGAGAGTCGCTCAGCTGCTCAATGAGCCCAGGCGGATCCTCGCGCACCGTCTACCAGATGAGCATAGGACCGCACCCAGGCTCGAACCAGAGGCCCCTCCCTGTCGGGACGGCCCGAGCCCGCACCGGCGTGATCTCGTCGGGCCACACGACGCCGCGCCCGGGTCGCGACGTCACGTCGCGGAGTAGGCCTCCAGCCCGGCGGCGATCGTCGCCAGCACCACGTCGAGCTGCGCCTCCTCGATGACGAGCGGCGGCTGGAGGCGCAGCACGCTGCCGAAGTTGCCGCCGACGCCGATGAGGACGTTGTGTTCGAGACAGTACTGGCGCACGAAGGCGGCGGCTGCGGTGCCGTAGGCCTTCGTCTGCCGGTCGGTGACGAGCTCGACGCCGATCATCAGGCCGCGGCCGCGCACGTCGCCGATCAGCGGCTGATGCTCCTGCAGTTCGCGCAGGCGGCCCATGAGGGCCGCGCCCTTGGCGGCCGCCTGCTCGGCGAGCCGCTCCTCGAGGTGGAAGGCGATGTTGGCGAGCGCGGCGGCACAGCAGACCGGATTGCCGCCGAAGGTCGAGAGGTGGTCGCCGATCTGGAAGGCGTCGGCGATCTCGGGGGTGGCGGTGAAGGCGCCCAGGGCCAGCCGTTGGCGATGCCCTTGGCCATGCAGATGATGTCGGGCTCGACGCCGTAGTGCTCGATGGCGAACATGTGCCCGGTGCGCCCGAAGCCGCTCTGCACCTCGTCGGCGATGAAGAGCACGCCCTCGGCGTCGAGCCACTCCTTGACGACGCGGAAGTAGTCGTCGGGCGGCACGATGATGCCGCCCTCCCCCATCACCGGCTCGGCGATGAAGGCGCACACGTCGCCGGAGAGGTGCAGGCGCGCCGTCTCGGCCACACGCCGCGCGCAGGCCATCTCGCAGCTCGCCACCTCGAGGTTCAGCGGGCAGCGGTAGCAGTACGGCGTCGGCGCGAAGGCGACGCCCGGCATGTAGGGGCCGCCGCCCTTCTTGCGGCCCGAGTTGCCGGTGATGGAGAGCGTCGCGTACGTGCGCCCATGGAAGCTGCTCTCGAGCGCCACGAACTCGCGCTTGCCGCTGTAGCGCTTGGCAAGGCGCATGGCGCCCTCGAGCGCCTCGGCGCCTGAGTTGGAGAAGAACGTCTTCTGCAGGCGCCCGGGAGTGATCTGGGCGAGCCGCTCGGCCAGGTCGGCGGCGCTCGCCACGTGATACACGTAGGTGCAGGCGTGCACGAGCTTGTCGGCCTGGGCCTTGGCGGCGTCGATGATCTGGCGATTGCCGTGGCCGGCGTTGGTGACGCTGATGCCGGCGAAGCAGTCGATGTACTCGGTGCCGTCGGCGTCGAAGAGCAGGGCGCCCTCGCCGTGATCGGCGACCACCGGCTCGACGCGCTTGACGAAGCCGGTCATCACGTAGTCCCGGTATTTCTGCTCCACGCTCATGCTCTCGACCCACCCTTCCCTGATGAATGCCCCTGAAGGGCGAACGACGCGAGACGATGCCTCAGCTGCGGTTGACCGTGCCCTCCCAGGTCGAGACGGTCGTAGCCGCCCGATCGGCCTCGGTGAACCAGCGCGAGGTGACGCACTTGGTGTCCGTGTAGAAGTTCACGCCGTCCATGCCGAGGACGTGGTTGTCGCCGAAGAACGACTGCTTGTGACCGGAGAACGGGAAGAAGGCCACCGGCACCGGGATGCCCACGTTGACGCCGACCATGCCGGCGTGCGTGCGACGCGCGAACTCACGGCCGTAGTAACCGCTCTCCGTGAAGACGCACGAGCCGTTGGCGAAGCGACTGGCGTTCATGATGGCGAGGCCCTCTTCGAAGTCAGCCACGCGCTTGATGAAGAGCACGGGGCCGAAGACCTCTTCGCGGCCGCAGCTCATGTCCTCGGTGACGCGATCGAAGATGGTGGGACCGACGAAGAACCCATGCTCGTGGCCCGGCACGACGATCTCGCGCCCGTCGAGCACGAGCTCCGCGCCCTCCTCGACGGCCTTGTCGATCCAGCGAAGGACGGACTGACGGTGCTCGGCCGAGACGACCGGGCCGAGCTCGGTCTTGGGATCGTAGGCGCAGCCCACGATGCGTTCCTGGGCGAATCGCTTCATGTAGCCGACGAACTCGTCGGCGACGGCCTCCTCGACGACGACGACCGGCAGCGCCATGCAGCGCATGCCGGCGCAGCCGAAGGTCGAGGTGATGATGCCGCGTGCGGCCCTCTCGAGCGAAGCGTCGCGCAGCACCAGCGCATGGTTCTTGGCCCCGGTCTGCGCCTGGACCCGCTTGCCGTGCGCGGCGGCGATGGAGTAGATGTGCAGGCCGACGCGCTCGGACCCCACGAAGCTGACGCCGCGCACAAGCGGATGCGTCAGGAGGATCTCAGCCTCGGCGTCGTCGCAGGTGATGAGGTTGACGACGCCCTTGGGCAGGCCGGCTTCCTGCAACAGCTCCAGCAGCCGGATGCCCGAGGTGGGCACCATGCTCCGCGCCTTGAGGACCATGGTGTTGCCCGTGGCGATGCAGAGCGGGATCATCCAGCCGAACGGGATCATCGCCGGGAAGTTGAAGGGCGCGATGCCGGCGAACACGCCGAGCGGCTCCCGGTACGTGACCGTATCGTGCCCCGCGGACACGTTCATCAGGCTCTCGCCCTTCATCATCATCGGGGCGCCGACGGCGAGCTCGCACGCTTCGATGATCTTGATGACCTCGCCGCGCGCCTCGTCGAGGTTCTTGCCGAGCTCGCGGCTGACGAGGCGGGTGACCTCCTCCATGTGCTCCTCGAGGAGCGCCTTCCACTTGAAGAGCACCTGGGTACGCACGGCGGCCGGCTTGTCGGACCACAGGATGAAGGCCTGATGGGCCGACTCGATGGCCGCCGTGACCTCGGCGGCGGTGCAGCACGGGGCTTGGGCGAAGGTCTCGCCCGTGCTCGAATCGGTCACCGGCGTGTACACGTCCGTCGCGGACGCGCGCCACTCCCCGTCGACGCAGTAGTTGAGCGTTTCCATCCCTACCTCCCCAGCAGCGCGTCGATCTTGCGCACGCCCTCGTTGGCGTCCTCGGCGTAGGCGTCGGCGCCGATCTGGTCGGCCCAGCGCTGCGTGCAGGGGGCGCCGCCGACCACGGTCTTGAAGGGCAGGCCGCGCTCGCGGATGAGGCGGCAGACCTTGCGCTGCTCCTCCATGGTCGTGGTCAGCAGGGCGCTCATGCCGATCACGTGGGCGTTCGTGGCGGCGGCCTCCTCGAGGAAGACCTCGGCGGAGACGTCGCGGCCGAGGTCGGTGACCTCGTAGCCGTTGGCCTTCAGGTAGGCGATGACGATGGCCTTGCCGATGTCGTGCACGTCGCCCTGCACGGTGCCGAGGACGATGCGCCCCTTGGCCTCGGCGGCCTCGCCCTCGAGGGCGGCGTTCGTCACCTCGGTGGCGCCGGCCATGGCGTTGGCGCTCATCATCAGCTCGGGCAGGAAGAGCTCGCCGCTCTCGAAGAGCTCACCGACCTCCTGGATGCCTTTGACGAAGCCCTGGGACATGATCTGCGCGGGAGTGATGCCCGCGGCGAGGGCGCGCGCGGCGATCTCCTCGGCGGCCTCGCGGTCGGCCTCGACGATGCTCTGCGCTGCTTCTTCGTAGATGTCGGGCATCAGCGTGCACCTTCCGTTGCGCCCGGCGTGGTGCGCTCCTTGAAGCGCTCGACGGAGTTCACCGGGACATCCAGGACACGGGCGATGTTGAACTTCGCCTCGATCTGGTTCGCCTGCCAAGGCTGACTGATGGCATAGCTGTGGATCCTCCCAAAGCCGAATTCGTTGCGCACGTCGGTCATCACGACCGGGTCCGAAAGGTCGAACGGCGTGACGCCGAGCTTGCCGGCCACGTAGGCCTTGGCCTCCTTGAGACGCATACCGCGGGTCATTTGCATCCGAGCCACCAGATCTCCGGCTGCTCGCATACCGCCCATGCCCGCTGCCTGCGCGTGAGCGTTGTGCATCCCGTGAGGGTCGCCCGACCCCACCTACAACCCATCCAGCCGCAGGAGGTCGACGCACGATTTGGCCGCCCGACACACGGCGTCGGCGGGCGCGTGCACGAACATCGGCACACCGCCGACGCCCATGCCGGCGTTCATGTGCACGGGGATGGTCGCGACCTCCATGCAGGGCTTCACCAGCGTGATCGCACGGGCGATGTTCCAGGCGCAGCTCTTGCCGGTGTTGATGTTGACGACCGGCCCGAACATCGTGGCGCCGGCCTTCTGCGCGAGGAGCAACTGCTCCCGGGGCCAGAGACCGGCGAGGCGCACGCCCTCGTACTCGAGTTTGCCGTGCATTCCGAGCACGAACTCCCCCGCCATGCCGAGCTCGACGCCGAGATCCGGGTACTTCTTGCGGATGATCGCCGTGGCCTTGAGAGCGGCGAGGAACTCCGGGTCGCCGGAGGCGCCGGTGGTATCCCAATCGATGGCGTCGGCGCCGGCTTCGTACTGCGAGTCGGCAAGGCGGACCATGTCGACGACGGCCATCTCGACGGCTTCCTCCTGGGCGGCTTGCGCCTCGGCGATCTTGCCGAGCGGCAGGAGCTCGTTCCAGTTGTCGCAGGGGCCGTCCGGCTTGGAGTACAGGCCGAGGTTGGGCATCACGCCGTACTGCAGCGGGGCGACCGTGCAGAGCAGGGCGTCGTGCATGTATTGGGCCTCGTAGGCGAGGATGGTGCGCACGACCTTGAGAGAGTAGTCGCCGACGCAGAGCTCCAGCAGGTCGGCGCCCATCCACTGCTCGTAGGACTGCAGGTCCTGGATGCGCGTGGCGTGGGTCTTCATGCCGGTGCCGTCGCAACTCAGGACGACCTCGTCGCCGACGTCCACGCCGGTGAAGCGCGCCGGCGAGGCGTAGATGTCGAGCAGATGGTCGAGCTCGTCGTCGGTGAGCGGCGGCACTTTGGCTCTCTTGACCGCCGCCTCCGTGCCGGCCACGAGGTCCGCCTTGATCTCGCTGCGCGTCATGTGCGCGAAGGTGCCGTCGCCCATGCGGGTCGGCACCCGGGTCTCGTTCGTCACGCTGTCCCTCCCTGCTTCACAGGTTGGCCTTCGATTCACTAATCGACCGGGCAGTTAGTTCAACTACACACCGGTCCCCAGGAGATGTCAAGCGGCCGGGGGGGCGCCGTCATCGGCCCCGCTCGACGGAGCGAAAGCCGGCCTTGGCCGGCGCTTCCTCTTCGTCGAGCGGCTCCCTGCCGACGTTCTCGCCTTCCCACTCGAAGTTGGTCTTGTCGGTGCGCAGGATGTGCCAGGTCTCCGTGTAGGCGATGCCCTCGATCTCCTCGAGGTCCTCGTTGAGGAACTTGTACAGACCCTCGTTGTCCGGCAGATGGACCTCGATGAGCATGTCGAACGACCCCGTGGTGTAGCCCACGTAGGCGACGTTCTCCATAGCCGCGAGTCTCGCGCCGACGCCCTTGGCATAGCCACGGTTCACGCGGATGCCGACCATGGCATCGACGGGAAAGCCGATGGCCGCGGGATTGACCCTGGCCATGGGGAAGATGGCGCCGTTCTTGACCATGCGCTCGACCCGGTTACGCACCGTCGGCTCGGAGACGCTGATGGCGCGCGCGATGCTCGCGTACGAGCGGCGGGCGTTCGGGCGCAGCAGTCGCATGATGCGGCGGTCGAGCTCGTCCATCTCGAGTGTCCCAAAGGGCGCCTGCCCCGCTCTGATCATGGCCGTCGCCCCCTTACGCGATACTCAACGAGAACGGCGCAATCATTGCGGATTCCTCAGCCTAATGCAACAACGCGCACTGAAACAGCATCCTATCGCCACTGTAAACGTAGGATTCCTCAGGACCAGGGCGCGTTCGTCTTGACAGTGCCCCGTGATGCTGCCATTGTGCCGTCCAATGGTGCCCGCGGCGTCGCCTCGGGCCGCCGCGGGGCAGCGGCAGAGCGCGGGGCTTCGGCCCGCGGAGGTGTACGGGCGCATGAGGGCAAGAACGACGTGGCTCACTGATCACGAGAAGAGTCACATCGCCGGACAGGCGATCGATCTGCTCGGCACTGTCGGCATGCGCTTCGCCGGCTCCAGAGTGCTGCCTCTGCTCGCGGAACGTGGCGCCGTCGTCGACGAGGCCACGGGCATCGCGCGCCTGCCGCGAGAACTCGTCGAGTGGGCGCTCGCCCAATGCCCGCGGTCGTTCGTGATGGCCGGCGCCACGCCCGCCGACGACGTCCTCCTCGGAGAAGACGAGCCGTTCCACTTCGCACCCAGCGGCTGCGTGGCCAAGACGCTGGATTTCCGCACGGGCATCCGTCGTCCCAGCACCCTCGAGGACCTGCGGGAGTGCACCGCCCTCATGGACGAACTGCCCGAGCTGGACCTCATGTGGACGCAGGTGAGCGCCACCGACGTGCCGCTCGAGCGGCGCGAGCTCGTGGAGTACTTCACGACGCTCACCGAGACGTCCAGGCACGTCACGTTCGTCGACTGCCCGAGCGAGGTCGACTCAGTCATTCGCATCTGCGAGGTGCTGAGCGGCGACCTCGAGAGCTTCCGCCAGCGGCCGCGCATCTCCACGGTCGTCACCGCAGCCTCGCCCCTGCAGGTCGAGGGCCCGGTGCTTGATACCCACCTCGCCCTGGCGGCTCACGGCGTGCCCGTGGAGGTCTACTCCATGGCGATCGCCGGGGCGACCTCGCCCGTGACCCTGGCCGGCACGGTCGTCCAGGGCCTCGCCGAGTTCCTCGGCGTCGCCACAGCGATGCAGGTCGCGGCGCCGGGGGCGAAGCTCGTGTTCTGCTTCGGGTCGGGCGTCCTCGACATGCTGCGCACGACCTTTTCGCTCGGATGCGTCGAGAGCGCCCTCATGGGCGCGATGGCCACCGAGGTGGGCCATTCCCTCGGCGTCCCGACCCTCAATCCCGGGCTGTCCACGGACGGCAAGTCTCCCGGGCTGCAGACCGGCTACGAGAAGGCCTTCAAGGCCGCCACCGTGTGCAGCGCGAACCCCGACATCGTCTCCGGCTGGGGCCTCATCGATTCGCACAACACCATGTACCTGCCGCAGTCCGTGATCGACAACGAGATGGCCGCCATGGCGCGGCGTCTCCAGCGCGAGGTCGAGGTCTCCGCCGCCACGATGGCGGGGGCGTCCATCGCCAAGGTCGGGCCCGGCGGCGGGTACCTCGGCGAAAAGGACACGGCACGGCGCATCCGCGCCGGTGAGCACCTCACACCGCGCGTCTCGACCCGACTCTCCTACGACAAGTGGGTCGAGGAAGGTCAAACCGAGAATGACGTGGCGAGCCACGAGGTCGAACGCCTCCTGGCGGCGCACGCCGCCAAGGAGCCCAGCCTGACCGATGCGCAACTCGCCGATCTGGCCCACATCTGCCGGATGGACGGCGACAGTATCCGCCGGGCGCGCCGTGGTTAGCGCCGCGCCGGCCCCCACGCAGCGAAGCGGAGAGAGTATGACGATGCGGATCGGCTTCATCGGACTCGGTTGTCTGGGCCGGCACCTGGCTGGCAGCCTGCTGCGTGCCGGCTTCCCGGTCACGGTGTTCGACATCGACAGGAGTTGCTCCGTCGAGCTGGTCGCAGAAGGCGCCACCTGCGCGGACTCGGCCGAGGAGGCGGCACGTGCCTCAGATGCCGTCATCACTTGTCTGCCCTCGCCCGAAGTGGTCGCCAGAGTGGTCGCCGGCGAACACGGCATCCTCGCGGGGCTTGCCCCCGGCGGCACCTGGATCGACATGAGCACCAACGACCTGCACGAACTGCAGCGCCTGGCGGCCCTGGCGGCCGAGCGCGGCATCGCCACTCTGGAGTCGCCCGTCACCGGCGGCGTACACAGGGCGGCAGCCGGCATGATCACCGTGCTCGTCGGCGGCGACGAAGCCGTCTTCCGGAAGCATCTGCCCGTCTTCGAGACCATCGGCGGCAGGGTCTTCTACATCGGCGAGCTCGGCCAGGCCTCGGTGATCAAGGTCATCACCAATATGCTGGCCTTCATCCATCTGGTGGCCGACGGCGAGGCGCTGATGCTGGCCAAGCGCGGCGGCGTGGATCTCAAGCTGGCCTGGGACGTGATCAGGGCCAGCTCGGGCAACAGCTTCGTCCACGAGACCGAGGGGCAGCTCATCCTCAATGGCAGCTACAACATCAACTTCACCCTGGACCTGGCGCGCAAGGACCTCTTCTTCGCTCACCAGATGGGCCGCGAGTTCGGGGTTCCGCTGGAGCTCGCCGGGCTCACCGAGCAGATCTTCGCGCGCGCCCGAGCCATGTACGGGGGCGAGGCGCAATCGCCGACGGTCGTGAGGATGCTCGAGGAGGCCGTCGGCACCGACCTGCGTGCCCCAGGCTTCCCCGCGGAGCTGGAGCCCGAGTGATCAATCCGACGCAAGGAGGTGGGTGACCGTGCCGCACGTCATGATCTCGAGAAAGCGTTGCACCGGCTGCCACCTGTGCGAGTACGCCTGTTCCGCTCATCACGAGGGAGCCTACCAGCCGTCGCTGGCCCGCCTGCGCGTGGAGGTCAACCCCACGACGACGGCCATCAAAGGCGCGACCTGCCTGCAGACGACCTGCCACAAGTGCCAGGACGCCTGTCCGCCGGGGGCCATCTACGAAGAGGCGGGCGTCCTGCTGGTGAACGAGGCCGCATGCGACGCGTGCGTCGACCTCGCCACTGGGCCGGCGTGCGTGGCGGCGTGCCCGTACGCCGTCATCGCCATCCATCCCCTCTCCGGCAAGGCGTTCAAGTGCGACCTGTGCCGCGGTAGCGAGCCGCAGTGCGTAGCGTTCTGCCAGAACCCCGCGGTGCTCGCCGTGACGCTGAAGGCCGACAAGGCCGACGCCGCGGTCCGCGCAGGCTGAGCGACGTGGCCACGGTGCGCCTGACGCTGCCGCCTGGGTGGAGACACCCGAGCGGTCGGCGAGAACTCGAGTGCGAGGCGCAGACGGTCGGCGAGGCTCTCGACGCGTTCATCGCCATGGAGCCGCGGCTCGAACCGCGCATCAAGAGAGACGGCGCCGTCTGGGTCGGGATCTTCCTCAACGACCGCAACGTGCTGCATCTCGACGGCTTCGCGACGGTTCTGTCGGACGGCGACACGCTGCGGCTGATCCCGCCGATCGCCGGCGGCTGAGCCCAACCGGGCTCAGGCTTCGATCGGCGCGGCGGGCTCCTCCGCCGTCTGCAGCGCCAACAGCTCATCCGGCGGGATGTGACAGTTGTACGTGTGCCCGGGCGCGGCCTCCTGCACCGGCGGCTCCTGCGTCTCGCAGATCTCGCCGAGGAACCGATGGCAGCGCGTGTGGAAGCGGCAGCCCGAGGGCGGGTCGCTGAGGCTCGGCATGCTGCCGCGCAGCGGGATGCGCTCGTGAGGGTCGTCGAAGTCGAGGGTCGGGATCGACGACAGCAGGGCCTCCGTGTAGGGGTGGTGTGGTGGGTTGAAGACGTCTTCGGCGGAGCCGACCTCGATGAGCTCCGCGAGGTACATCACGCCGATGCGGTCCGAGATGTAGCGCACCACGGCGAGGTCGTGGCTGATGAAGACGTACGACACCTGCTTGGTGGTCTGAAGCTCGACGAGCAGGTTGAGGATGCTCGCCTGCACCGAGACGTCGAGAGCCGAGGCGGGCTCGTCGCAGACGACCAGCGTCGTGGGGTTGCCGGCGAAGGCACGGGCGATGGCGATGCGCTGCTTCTGGCCGCCCGAGAGATCCATCGGCTTCTGCAGGAGGAAGCGCGGCTCGACGCGCACATCGGCCGACAGCTTGTCGACCATGGCGCGCACGGAACCTTCCCCGGCGCCGCCCAGCTTGCGCACCGAGCGTGTGAGGATGGCGCGCGTACTCCACGACGGGTTGAGTGTGGAGTCGGGGTTCTGGAAGACCATCTGGATGGCCCGCAGTGCGTTCTGTGAGCGGCGCCCAGCGGTGGAGGGGAGCTTCTTGCCCTCGAACTCCATCGTCCCGGAATCGGCGGCGATGAGGCCCGTGACGCACTTGGCCAAGGTGGTCTTGCCGCTGCCCGACTCGCCCACGAGACCGAAGGTCTCGCCGCGCTTGAGTTGGAGCGAGACGTCGTGCACGGCGGTGAGCCTCTTGCGCCCGTCCTTGAACGTGCGATTCACGTCGCCGATGAGGAGCACGTCACCCTCGCTCGCGCCCCTGTCCTCCAAGCTGGTGGCGAGTACCGGAGTCCGGCGCGGCATCTCGGGCACGTCCCCAGAGAAGTAGCAGCGGGCGTGGCGCGCCGCTTCGCCGACCGGGGTGGCGTGATGCGGCGAGTAGGCCGCGGGGTCCGCCGGCATGGCCTCGGCCTCTGTCGCCCCCTTGGCTCCGGCGTCGCTGGGCCAGGCGTAGAGGTCGGGCTCGCGGCGCGTACAGACTGGCTTCGCCATGGGGCAACGCGCCGAGTAGACACAGCCCTTGAGCGGCTCGCCGAGGGCCGGCAGCGTGCCCGGGATCGTCTCCAGCGCCGCATCGGTCTTGTTCATGCCGAAGCGCGGCACGCAACGCAGCAGGCCCATGGTGTACGGGTGCCGCGGATCGGTGAAGATCTCGCGGGCGGGGCCCTCTTCGACCAGGCGCCCCGCGTAGAGGACGCCGACGCGCTCGCAGAGGCGCGCCACCAGGCCGAGGTTGTGCGTGATCAGCAGGATGGCCGCGTTGATGCGCCCGCGCAGTTCCTCGATGAGGTCGAGGATCTCGGCCTCCACCGTGGCGTCGAGGCCGGTCGTGGGCTCGTCGAGGACCAGCAGGTGCGGGTTGACGGCCAGCGCCATGGCGATGACCACGCGCTGCTGCTGGCCGCCGGAGAGCTCGAAGGGGTAGCGGCGCAGGGTCGAGTCGGGGTCGGGGAGCGCCACGCGGCGCAAGCTCTCGCGGGCGCGCTCCAGGGCCTCGGCCTTGCCGAGGCCCTCGTGGTAGCGAAAGACCTCGGCGACCTGGTCGCCGATGCGCATCGCCGGGCTGAGCGCCGTGGCTGGGTCCTGGTAGACCATGGCGATCTGCTCGCCGCGCCACTTGCGCACCGCGTCCTCGCTCAATGTGCTGACGTCCTGCCCATCGACCAGCACCCGGCCGGCCTCGATCGTGCCGTTGGTCGCGAGGTAGCGGAGGGCGGCCATGGCCAGCGTGGTCTTGCCGCAGCCCGACTCGCCGACGAGGCCGTAGGCCTCGCCGCGCTCGATGCGCAGGGTCACGCCCTTCAGCACCGGGAGGTCGCGGCCGCGACGATGGAACGTGACCTCGAGGTCCTGGACGTCGAGCGCGGCGGGCGCCGCGTCCGGAGAGTTGGCTGGTTGCTCCACGGTGCTCATCTCGAGAAGACCCTTGAGAGTCCGTCGGTGATGAGGTTGACGCCCACGACGAGCGAGGCGAGGGCGGCGGCAGGGATCAGCACGGTCCATGGGGCGATCTGCAAGAAGATCCTCTCCGTGGCGATTGTGAGACCCCAGTCAGGCGACGGCGGCACGAGGCCAAACCCAAGGAACGAGAGCGTGGCCGCGGTGAACACGGCGTAGCCCAGACGGATGGTGCCCTCGACGATGATCGGCTGCGTGATGTTGGGCAGGATCTCGCGCGCCATGACGAACGCCGAGCGTTCGCCGCGCAGGCGCGCCGCCATGACGTACTCGCGCTCGCGCTCGCCGATGACCGCCGCGCGAATGGTGCGGGAGACCACCGGCGTGAACAGCGCGCCGATGACGACGATGACGATGGCCAGCGACTTGCCGAGCAGCGACAGGATGAGGATGGACGTGATGATGACCGGAAGGGCGAGCAGTACGTCCACGAGCCTCATGATGATCTCGTCGGTCATGCCCCGGTAGAAGCCGGAGACGAGGCCGATGATGCCGCCCCAGAGCAAGGCGAGGAACGTGGCCAGCGGCGCGATGATGAGCACCGTGCGGGCGCCGGCCATGGTGCGGGCGAGCACGTCGCGGCCGAGATCGTCGGTGCCGAACCAGTGCGCCGCGCTGGGCGCCTGGAGACTCGCCGCGGCATCGACATCGAAGGGGCTCTGCGTGATGAATGTCGAGAACACGGCCATGAAGACCCAGAAGAGGACGATGAGCAGGCCGGTCATGAAGGTCGGGCTGCGCAGCAGCGCCTTCGTCAGATAGCGGCGCTGCCGCTGCTGTTCCAGCATGGAAGCGGTGTCGGCCTGAGCCGTCTGTGCCTGTCGGTCGGCGCCGGCGCCGGCCTGCTGCGCCACGAGGTCGGGATCGGCTCGCGCATATCGGTTGGGCGCATCTCCACTCTCAGCCGCCCATGCGGATGCGCGGGTTGAGCAGCGCCACCACGATGTCGGCGATCAGGTTGGCGACCATGTAGATCACGGCCACCACGAGCACGGCGGCCTCGAGCATCACCACATCGTGCGTCTGTGCGGCGTCGACCATGACCTTGCCGATGCCCGGGTAGACGAACAGGGTCTCGATGACCACGAGGCCGCCGATGAGCCAGCCCACCTGGCTGCCGATCACGGTGACCGTGGGCACCATGGCGTTGCGCAACACGTGGCCGAAGACCACGCGACGCCTGTGGCAGACCCTTGAGGACGGCGGTGCGGATGTACGGCATCGCCAGCACCTGCACGGTGCCGACGCGGGCCATGCGCGCGATGTAGCCCAGCTCGAGGAACATCAGCGGGATGGCAGGAAGGATGAGGTAGTAGAACCGGTCGACGAAAGGAGAGCCGTCGGGCGGCATGGCGGTCACCGGGAGCCACTTGAGCCACACCGCGAAGATGTACAGCAGGATGACGCCGCTCACGAATTCGGGGATGACGGTCATCGACAGTGAGGAGACCGTGATCCCCCGATCGAGGAAGCTGTCTTTGCGCAGCCCCGCGAAGACGCCCAACACGATGGACACGGGCACGATGATCACCAGCGCGAAGCCGGCGAGCAGGAGCGAGTTGCCGAGCGCCTTCATGACCGTCGGACGCACCGGGATGTTGAGGAGAGGCGAGACACCCCAATCACCGGTGACGAAGCCGGCGGCCCAGCTCGCGTAGCGCTCGTAGATCGGCTTGTCGGCGCCCAGCTGCTGGTTGAGGATATCGACCTGTTCCTGCGTGGCGTAGGGCCCCAGGATGGAGCGCCCCACGTCGCCCGGCAGCACCTCGGCGAGCGCGAACACGAGTATCGACACGAGGATCAGTGTCGGTATCATGAGGAGCAGCCGCCGTCCGATGAGGCGCAACATCCCGGGGACCCTACGTCAGCCTATGTCTGTGTGTGGTGCTTCGATCTCACGCGGTCTTGAACGCTTCCTTCATGAGGCAGTAGAAGTTGCCGGGGCCCTGGATGCCGTACACGGTCTTCTTCTGTGTGCGCAGCTGGCGCTGATGTAGAAGGCCACGAGGATGGGTGTGTCGTCCTGCTGGATCTGCGACAGCTTCGTGGCGCAGCTCCGTGCGCGTCGCCTCGTCGGCAGTCGACATGTACTCGTCGAAGGTCGTGGCGAAGTCCTTGTTGTTCCAGTGCGACGAGCTCCACGTGCTGGTCAGGCAGGAGCATGGCCTGCGCGTAGACGCCGGGCGTGGGCCGGCTGCCCCACTCGACGATGGGCATCGCCGCGTTGAGCCACGGCGTGGTGGCGTTGTAGTCTGCGCCGCCCGCGTAGTACGCGTCGTAGCTGATGAAGTTGAGCTTGACGTTGATGCCGGCCGGCTTGCACTGCGCCTGGATGAGCTGCGCGAACTGCGGGTTCTCGAGATACTTGGAGAAGGTCAGCTCGATCTCGAGACCGTCGGCGTGGCCGGCGTCCGTGAGCAGCTGCTTGGCCTTGTCGTAGTCCTGGGCGCGCGGCGTCGGAGGCGGGCTGCCCGGGAAGACCGTGGGCTCCCAGAAGGTGTCGTAGCCGAGGCTGCTGCGGCCGTCGTACAGCGCCTTGTTGATGGCCTCGCGGTCGAGGCAGTAGGCGACGGCCTGACGGAGCGCCGCGCCGCCGCTCTTCCACGGCTCCTTCGTGACGTTGAACGCGACCTCGCGGATGCCGGTCCCGGGGTAGATGTCCACCCTGAGGTTGGGATCGCTGAAGAGCGCCTGCGAGCCCTGGAAGACCGTCTGCGGCTGGAAGTCGACGGCGCCGGACTGCAGCTGCAGGTTGGCGGCGGACTCGTCCTGCACCAGGACCCAGTTGACCTCGTCCAGGTACGGGAGCTGGTTGCCTGCGGCGTCCTTGCCCCAGTAGGTGGGGTTCTTGACCATGGTGCACTTCTGCTTGGCCACGTACTCCTTGAGCATGAAGGGGCCCGTGCCCACGGGGTTCTTGACGAAGTCGCCCTTGTAGTTGCGCGGCAGCATGACGGCGTTGTAGTTCGACATGCACACCATGTACGGGAAATCGGCGAACGGCTTGTCGAGGGTGAACTCGACCGTGGCCGCGTCGACGGCCTTGATGCCGCCCGGGCGAGAGGATGCCGCCGAGGACGGACAGCGCCGAGGACCCGCTCTTGGGATCGACGAGGCGCTCGAAGGAGGCCACCACGTCCGCCGCCTCGAAGGGGCTGCCGTCGTTGAACTTGACGCCCTGGCGCAGCTTGAAGGTCCAGACCGAAGCGTCCGTGTTGGCCGACCAGCTCTCCGCCAGCCTGGGCACCAGGGCGTTCTTGTTGTCAAGGTCGATGAGGTACTCGCAGAGCTGCATGATGAGGACGATGCCGCCCTGGTCCTTGATCGTGCACCGGGTCGATGGTCGGTGAGCGACGGCGGGATGACGCCCGTGAGCGTGCCGCCCATGACCGGGGCCGGCATGCCGCTGGCGCTGGCACGCCGGCGTGGTCGAGGTGGAGTCGCCGCCGCAGGCGGCCAGCAGCGAGCCGGCGGCCGTGAGCGAGAAGCCGAAGACGGAGGCGCGCACCATCAGCTGGCGCCGCGTCATCTGCCCGTTCTTCACCTGCTCGACGAGATGGTGTGCGTAGTCCCTGCGATACTGGTCGTCGGTCATCGCTACTCCCCCTAGGCGTTAGGCCTGCGGAACGACATGGGCGGTCGCGGCACCCCGCATGGTCACGCCGCCCGTGAACGGATTGCCAGCACCATACAGCCTCGCGGTCAAGAAGACAATGGTGACCGACCGACTGATTAGCCTCCACTCCGAGAAGTTGCGCAATATGATGCTGCCGAAAGCCAATGCGACGGCACTATATTGCATGCATGACGTCGCGAACGAAAGATGTGCAGGAGCAGTCGCGCCGCGACCCGCGCTTATGGCGGCGGGATGAGGACGAAGTTGCCGACGTGCCGCTTCTCGAGGAACTCGAGTTGCGCGTCGGCGATCCGCTCCAGCGGAAAGGTCTTCGCGACCAGCGGCTGCAACTCACCGCGCTCGATCGCCCGGATGACCTCCGGGAACACCGGCGCATCCCATGCCGTGCAGCCGATCAGGGTGAGGTCCTTGAGGTAGAAGGTGCGCTTGTCGAGCGTCACGAGCGGCCCGCCGATGGCGCCCGAAGAGACGTACCGTCCTCCCCTCTTCAGGACGTCCAGCATCCGCCCGAGGGCCGGTCCCGAGACGTTGTCGACCACGACGTCGACGGATTCCGCGCCCAAGCTGCCGACGAGGTCGTCGTCGCGAGCGACGACGCGGTCGGCGCCGATGGCCAGCACTCTGTCGGCCTTCTCCCGCGCGCAGATCGCCGTCACGCGAGCGCCGCGGCGCTCGGCGAGCTGCACGACCGCGGCGCCGACACCACCGGAGGCGCCGGCGACCAGGAGGTGCTCGCCGGCGGCGACCGCGGCGCGGCGCAGCATGTTCTCCGCCGTGCCGTAGGCGCAGGGGATCGAGCCCAGCTCGGTGTCGGTCCAGGCGGATTCCACGACGAAGACCTCCGCGGCCGGCGCCGTCACGTACTCGGCAAAGGCGCCGTCGAAATCGGAGCCCATCCAGACGGTCTCCATGGAAGCGAAGCCCGCCGGGCGCATGCACGGCCGAACCAGGACGCGCCGACCGATGAGGCGCGCGTCGCCGCCGGGGCCGACCGCGACGACGCGGCCGCAGCAATCGGTCCCCTGGATCAGGGGGAAGGGCGTCGCCGCGCTCCAGCCCCCGTCGTCTGCGGCGATCGTCCCTCCCGTCGCGGCCGCCGCGGCGCCTCCCGTCCCGGTCGTGACGCTCGCCGAGTACCAACCCAGGCGCGTGTTGATCTCGGTGTTGTTGACGCCGGCGGCGAGGACCCGCAGCAGGACTTCACCGGACGCAGGCTCAGGAACGGGGACCTCGCGATACTCGAGTCTGTCGAGCCCGCCGTGACCCGTGGTCACGACGGCCATCATGGTCGCCGTGCGCCCCGTCACGACGAAGCGGTCCGCACGGAGGACCGTCTGTCTGCAGATCACTTCGTCTTCAGAGGGCACGGCCTGCTCCCCCCGGCCGTGCGTTCCAGACGGTCGACCGCTCCCGCGTCACACGGCGCCCTCAAGACTCAGTTCGTCCAGCGACAGCCGGCTCAGCGTGTCGCGGGTGGGGACGCCCTCGGCATCCCAACCGCGCAGCCGGTAGTACTCGTCCAGCGCCGCGCGGAAGGCGCCGGCGCCGAGCACCTTGCCGGCCGCGACGCCGTCCGGGTGAGGCACGCTGAGGATGCGCTCGGGGAGGCGATCGTCCTGGCGACGCAGGCCCTCACGCAGATTCAGGAGCCGGCCGAGGTTCCAGATGCGGGCGCCGATGGTCAGCAGTTCCTCGGAGGTCGTCTCGCGCCCCCACAGGTGCTTGAAGTGGGCGCCGAGGAAGTCGGTGTCCAGGGCCATGTTGGCGCACCACACGCCCGTCCAGGCGACGGCGCTGAAGTCCTGCTGATCGACGACCAGCCGCGCCTTGCCCTCCAGCGAGTCGGCGGCGCCGGCGCCGCCGAGGATATCGTCGCCGGCGCTGAAGGCGCGCATGTGGCACGCCCCGCGATCGGACGTGGCGTAGCCGAGGCCCATGCCGAAGGTCCCTCGCGGATCGTAGGCCGGCATCTCCAGGCCCTTGACCTCGGGGGCCAGGTCAGGCCGGCCCTTGAGAGCGCCGAGCGCTCTGGCGCCCAAGGCCAGTTCGGCGCCGTACCCTTCGCGCAGAGCGATGAGGCGGGGCGCCCGCAAGTAGCCGGCGGTGTCGCCGAAGGCGAGGCCGTAGTCGGCCGCGCCCTGTTCGCAGAGGTCCATGGCCAGAGCGACCACCGCGCCGGTGGACATGGTGTCGAGGCCGACTTCGTCGCATTCGCGGTTGAAGGTTGCCACCGCGGCGAGATCGTCAACATCGCAGTTGGCGCCACACAGGCCCAGCGTCTCGAACTCCGGCCCCTCGCAGATGTAGTCTTCGAAGGTATGCACCTGCCGGCACGCGAGCGGACACTGGGTGCAGGCGCGGATCTTGGTGCGGATGCTCAGGAGCGCTGTCGAGTTGATGGACCCGGCGCCTGCGAAGGTGCCGGTTCGCCAGTTGCGCGTCGGCAGGGCTCCGGCGCCGCTGACGGCGTCCACCAGAAACGGCGTGCCTTCCTCGTAGGTCCAGGCGTTGTCGGCGCTGAGCACGCGCTCGTCCTGCAAGCGCAGCATGTCGCGCGTGAAGCCCGCCGCGTCCGGCACGGTGACGGCGCCCGTGCCGCGCACGACCACGGCCTTGAGGTTCTTGCTGCCCATCACGGCCCCGGCCCCGCCGCGCCCGGCCTTGTGGAACTGGTCCGTGGAGAGACAGGCGAAGGGCACGAGGTTCTCGCCGGCCGGGCCGGTGGAGAGCACCTTGGCCTCCGGCCCCATCTCCGCACGGATGAGCTCCTCGAGCTGAGCCGTCTCGAGGCCCCAGTACCGGCCCTCGGCGGGCACGAACTCGACCTTATCGTCCGTGATCCGCACCAGGACGGGCGCGGGCGCGCGACCGGTGATCACCACCAGGTCGTACCCGGCGAACTTGAGCGCCGGCGCAAAGGAGCCACCCACGTAGGAATCGAGGAGCGTGCCCGTGGCGGGGCTCTTGCAGCCCACCGCGAGACGCGAGCAGGTGGCGGCCGGCGTGCCGGCGAAAGGCCCCGTCGCGAGGATCAGCGGATTGCCGGGCGCAAGCGCGTCGGTGCCGGGAGCCAGTTCCTCGAACAGGAAGCGCAGGAGCAGACCCTTGCCACCCACGAAGAGGCGTGCCCACTCCGCGTCGAGCGGCTCGACCGAGGCGCGCAGCCCCGTGAGGTCGAGCCTGAGTACCTTCCCGGTGTAGAAGTCCATGCGTTTCTCCTCAGCTGGTGACGTCAGCGTACACCACGGCGCAGGCGGCGACGTCCGCGGCTCACGCCAGGCAGTAGATGTCGAGCTGGCGGCGCGTGACCGCGTCGAGATCGTCGGGAGGCACATAGGCCTCCAGGGAGTCGACGACACGTCGTGCCGCGACGTCCGCGAGATCGCGACCCCCGAGGCCGCGCCACGTCTGGAACGGGGCACGGTTCATGATGGTCGCCCGGCGACCGTCCTGCGCGTGTCGTCGCGTGTGCGACTGTCCGAGTACCGAGCCGCCCGGTCCGACCGCGGCCATCATGTCGAAGGCCAAGGTCTCGTCCGACACCACGATCGGCTGTCTGGCGACGCGCAGCGCGCTCAGGATCTCGTCGTCGATCACGAACTTCACCGGGGAGTAGCAGTTGAAGGACGAGAGGATGCCGGCGGCGTGCAGCACGAGATCGACGTCGAGGTCGAGGACGGTCTTGACGGCGAGGGCGGATTCGCTGCCGGCCTGCGCATCGGGCACGTGCGCGTCGGTGAGCGAGCCGCCGGCGCGCACCGGCAGTCCCAGCCAATGGCCGAGCCGCACGGTGGCGTCCATGAGCGCCCAGTACTGTGGGGCGCCCATCATGAGGGCGCCGCTCTGCATGCACGACAGCGAGGAGGTCCCTCCGTACAGGAACGGGCATCCGGGCTGAGCCAGTTGCGTGAGCACCAGGCCGCTCAGCAGTTCGGCGTGCTGCACCGCGAGGAGGCCGGCCAAGGTGAGCGGCGCGGTGGTGCCGCCCATGGCGCACACCGCGACGCAGATGGGCTGGCCGAGTCGCGCCAGGCGCAGCAGCGCCTGGGCCCCCTCGGCCGAGAACTGCAGCGGCGACGTCGTGTTGATGTTGGTCCACAGCCGCGGCCGCTCGTGCCACCCCGCGCCGTAGATGATCTCGGCCACGTCCGTGGCCACCTGCAACTCCTCAGGACTGGTGACGGAATGCCTCACGGCTTTGTCGCTACCGGTCACGTGCGTGTGTGCGCTCACGCGCGCGCGACGTTCTTCGGGCACATCGGTCGGCACGACGCTGTAGCCGTGGACGGCGATGTTGGGAGAGAGATGAGCGAGGGCGATCGCCGACCGCAGGTCGGCCAGCGTGCTGTGTCGCTGCACTTCCCCGTCCAGCACGAAAGCCGGGCCCGAAGCGCTGCCCAGCACCGACGGAGCATCGCGCCCCACGCGCACATCGAGTTCCGGCCGGCGACCGGCTACGGTGTACCCGGCCGGAGCAGTCGCCAGGGCATCCTCCACGAGTCCCTCGTCGAAACGGGCGCGCTGGCCGTCGACGGCGGCGCCGTGCGCCGCCAGCAGCGCCAGCGCCTCGGGGTCAAGGACGGCGCAGCCGACCTCGCCCAGCAGCCGCAGCGCCGCGGCGTGGACCTTCCGGCAACCCTGCTCATCCAGTGACGCTCGCGTCACGATGCCTCCCATGTCCGATGATCCGCCACGCGCTCAGCGTGTGAGCCTATCTCACCGCCGCCACAAGGTTCACATCGTCTTCCCGCCGGGAGCATCGTACCGCGCGAAGAGCTCCTCCACCGCGCCGATTCGATGCGTGCACCGAATCGGTTGACACGGACAAAGGGCTTCGCTTTAGTACGACGAGCAGCGCAGCGAAGCTCACCGCAAGGCGCCTTTCTCGCCTCCCGGGTGTTTCGCGCACCGGCGCGGCAGGGGGGAACGTGCGTGGCAACGGAGTCGCCGTGCTCTCAGCACATGCCGACCTCGCAGCACTGATCCACCGCCAGGCATGAACAGGCTCCTCCGTCGAGCCTTGGTTTGTCAGCACCCAACAACTCGGAGCAGAGAGGAGGGGGTCTTGGTACGCAGCGTCCTCTACGTCCGACCTCGATCCGGCAAGACAGATGCCGTCGTGGAGTACTACAAGGAGAGGCGTGTGCTGGAGTCAGCCTTGGAGCAACAAGGGTGTCTCGCAGCGGAGATACAGGTTCCGGAGGACTCGGGAGAGCCACTGCTCGTCACCGCCCTCTGGGAGTCCGGCCAGGCCTACCAGGGCTGGATCGACAACCCCGTGCGTCAGACGTTCGCGGCCGACCTGGGCGAACTCCTCGACGAGGACCTGGCGAATGTGAAAGGCGGCGTCTACGAGGTCGCGCATGCCGTCGGCGCGCAGACGGAGCGATCATGACAAGGTATCGTGTTTCGATGGACATCGGGGGCACGTTCACCGATGTTGTCGCCTACGATGAGGAGACAGGCCGATTCACGGCGGGCAAGGCTTCGACCACGCCGGACGATCTGACCAGAGGCGTGCTCACCGGCCTTGATCGGGTCGTGGAATCGGAGTCGGACATCGACTTCATGGTCCACGGGACGACGCAGGGCATCAACGCGTTCCTGGAGCGCCGCGGTGTGCCCGTTCTCCTCCTCGCCACTGAAGGCTTCGGCGACATCTACCACATCGCCCGCGGCAATCGTGCCAGGCTGTATGACGTCCAGTATCGCAAGCCTGAGCCACTGGTGCCGCGCGCCGGCATCGTGGAGATCCCGGGTCGGCTGGACCCGACGGGCGCGGAGCGGACGCCTCTCGATGAGGCCGCGATCCGTCAAGCCGCCGAGAGGTTCAAGCGGGAAGGGTTCGGCGCCATCGCTGTGGCCTTCCTCTTCAGCTACGTGAACCCCGCGCAGGAACTGCGCGCGGAGGCCATCCTGCGCGAGGTGCTCGGCGAGGATGTCCACATCACGCTCTCCCACCGCATCGCGCGAGAGTGGCGTGAGTACGAGCGCACGTCCTCGGCCGTCCTGGACGCCTACACGGGCCCAGTCGTGCGGCGATACCTGGAGCGGCTCGAGTCAGAGCTCCGCAACCGCGGTCTGACGGCCACGCTGCACGTGATGCAGTCGTCCGGCGGCATCGTGACGGCGGCGTCGGCGCGCGAGCTCACGCTCCACACGCTGCTCTCCGGTCCCGTCGGCGGCGCGATGGGCGGCGTCGCCCTCTCCCGCCTGCTCGGCCGCCCGAATCTCATCTGCGTGGACATGGGAGGCACGTCCTTCGACATCAGCCTCGTCCTGGAGGGCCGAGCCGACGTCAGCAACGAGGCCGAGCTCGAGGGCTTCCCGGTGATGATGCCGGTGGTCAACATCCACACCATCGGCGCCGGCGGCGGCTCGATCGCCTACAGTGAAGCTGGCGGATTGCGGGTCGGTCCGGAGAGCGCGGGCGCCGACCCAGGGCCGGCCTGCTACGGACGCGGAGGCATTCGGCCGACAGTCACCGACGCCAACCTCGTCCTGGGCAGAGTGGACCCGGAATGGTTCGCCGGCGGAACGATGCAGCTTGACGTTGACGCCGCGCACCAGGCGGTCTCCACGCTCGCCGACGAGTTCCGTCTCGATCCCCTCCGTCTGGCGGAGGGGATCTGCGACGTCGCCAACGCCAAGATGGCGCAGGCCATTCGCAACATCACGGTGGATCGCGGCATCGAGCCGCGTGAGTTCTCGCTTGTCGCCTTCGGTGGCGCGGGCCCCATGCACGCTGCATTCCTGGCGCGCGAGCTGGAGATCGGCGAGGTCATCGTCCCTCCATTCGCCGGGGCGTTCTCGGCGTGGGGCATGCTGGAGACGGTGCTGCGCAAGGACTTCTCACAATCCATGTATGTCCCACTGGCGGCCGCCGATCGGCCCGACATCGCTCAGCGGTTCGCCGACATGGCGACCAATGGGATCGATGCCCTCACTCACGAGGGCGTACCGGCGGAGTCTGTGCGCGTGGAGTACGCCGTCGACGCCCGTTACGCGAGCCAGGAGTACACCCTGACGGTGCCTGTTCTGACGGCGGACGAGCCCGTGCAGGACGACTTCGTCGCGACGCTCTCGCAGAGGTTCGACGCCGCGCACCTCGCCCGCTTCGGTCACTGCAATCCCGGAGCGCCCGTGGAGCTCGTCGCTCTGCGGACGGTGGCACTCGGCGATCTCGGGCGATCCGAACCGCCTCGCTTGCCCCTTGAGGAGCATGCAGAGTACCCGTTCGAAGTCCGCAAGGTGGTGTTCGGCAAGGTGGCCCGCGACACGCGGATCGTCCGCCGCGACGATCTCAAGCCAGGGACGACGATCGAGGGCCCGGCCATCGTCGTGGAGCAGACCGCCACCACCGTCATGCCGCCCGCGACGCGCCTCACGGTTGACGAGCTCGGCGCCCTCATCATCCGCGTCTCCGAGGAGGCCTGACATGGGACAGCAAGCGAAGCTCGACCCGATCACGACCGAGATCATCCGTTCCTCGCTGAATTCCGCCGCCGAGGAGATGAACGCGACGCTCATCCGCTCGGCGTACACACCGGTGATCTACGAGATGAAGGACTGCTCTGTCGGCCTGCTGGACGAGAACCACCTGATCCTCGGCCAGTCGTCGGGTCTGCCCATCTTCCTTGGCAACCTCGAGGTCGTGACGCAGTACACAGAGCAGACATACGGCCGCCAGGTCTGGAAGCCAGGCGACATCTGGGTCCTGAACGACTCGTACATCGGCGGCACCCACCTGCACGACATGACCGTCTATGGTCCGGTCTTCAGCGGCGACGAGCTCGTGGGATTCGCCACCTGCCGGGCCCACTGGCTCGATGTCGGAGGCAAGAACGCGGGCTCCTCCACGGACTCCACGGACATCTTCCAGGAAGGCCTGCGTGTCGGCGGCATCAGGGTGGTGGAGGCGGGAGAGATGCGCCTGGACGTCGTCGACCTGCTCAGCCGCAACAGCCGCTTCTCGTATCCTGCCCGCGGCGACCTCTTCGCGCAGATCGCGTGCGTCACCACCGGACAGCAGCGCCTCGAGGCGATCGTCGACAAGTTCGGTCTGGACGTCATCCGCGCCGCTCGCGACGAGATCTACCGGCAGACCGAGCACTTCGAGCGGCAAGCTGTGGCGGCTATCCCAGACGGTGTCTATCAGGCCGCGGGATGCATCGACGACGATGGCATCGACGATACCCCGAAGTGGGTGCGACTCACCGTCACCGTGTCGGGCGAAGAGATGACCATCGACCTGAGCGACAGCGACGACATCGCCACGGGGCCCGTGAACTGCGGGGCCTCCCAGGCGGTCTCGGTCGCGCGCGTCGCCTTCAAGCTTCTCATCAACCCGGACAATCCGGTCGACGGCGGCGCGTTCCGCCCCCTGCACGTCATCGTCAGGGAAGGTTCGATGCTGGCCGCGACGGAGCCGGCTCCCGTCGAATGGTACTTCACGCCGCTTGGCCTCTTGATCGACCTGGTGGTCAAGGCGCTGGCCCCCGCCATGCCCGAGAAGGCGGCGTGCGCCAGCTACGGCGACTCCATGGTGGTCGGGATCGGCGGCACGGATCCGCGTAACGGCCGGCCCTTCCTCCTCTACGAGCCGACGGTCGGAGGGTGGGGAGCCTGGCGTGGCGGTGACGGTCAGGACGGCCTCATCAACAACGTGAACGGCTCGCTCAAAGACATGGCCATCGAAGTGCTTGAGACCAAGTACCCGATCCACATGCTCCGGTACACGTTCCGTACCGACTCCGGCGGACCGGGGACCTGGCGCGGCGGCGCCGGCGTGGAGCGCGAGTACGTGGTCGAAGCCGACGATGCCTCGCTCACGCTCTGGTTCGAACGCTCGAAGACGCCCGCCTGGGGCCTTCTCGGCGGACACGACGCGACCCCCCCGGAGGTCATCGTCAACGCCTCACGGCCAGATGAGCGGTCGATGCTCAAGATCAACGCCTCGCCATTGAAACGCGGCGACGCTATCATCACCCGCACCGGGGGCGGTGGCGGCTACGGCGATCCCAGAGAGCGCAGCCGAGACCTGGTGGAGAAGGACCTGCGGAACGGGTTCATCTCAGAGGATGCGGCACGCACCATGTACGGCTATGAGAGCTAATCCAGCGCGTCCTTCAAACGTCGTCAAAAGGAGATACAGGTGATGCGAGGCAAGAGCATACTAGCGTTGGTCGCTGTGGCGGCCGTACTCGTGATGGGTATCGCCGCCGGGTGCGGGAGCGAATCGAGCCCCACCACGAGTCCCAGTGCTGCGGCGAGTCAGTCGGGCGAACCCGTGGCCATCGCCTTCTTCGGGTTCGCAAAGGCCAATTCGTTCGCGCAGGCGTCGTTCTCTGGTATCGAAGGCTGGGCCAAGGCGAACAACGCGACGGCGACGTTCTTCGACGGCGCCTTCAGTTCGCCGACGCAGGTCGCGCAGATCCAGGATGCCATCACGTCCGGCAAGTACAAGGTCTTCATCATCCAGGCGAATGACGGCGCGGCGGTCATCCCCGCAGTCGAGCAGGCCATGGCCAAGGGCATCGTCGTCGTCGCCGAGTTCACCCCCATCGGCACACGCTACGACACCGCCGAGCCCCAGGTCGAGGGGATGTACTTCGTCGGGGATGTCCCCACCGAGAACGGCGCGGCCATCGCCACGCTCGGCCTCCAGGGGGCAGAGAAGGCCGGCGTCAGCAAGCCGAAGATCGCCTACCTTCAGGGCATGCCCACGCTGCCGCTGGACAACGCGCGCACTGAGGCTGCCGTGCAGACGCTCAAGGATGGTGGCGCCACGGTCATCTCCAACTTCGTCGGCGGCTACACGCAGGACGAGGGGCGCAAGGTAGGGCAGGATCTCTTCGCCGCGCACCCCGACGTGACTGCCGTCATCGGTTCGTCTCAGGCGATCGCCGGAGTGGAGACCGTCATCCCGGAGTCGCTCAAGGGAAAGGTGATGCTGGTCGGCAACGGCGCTTCGACGCAGGCCGTCACGGCCGTCCAGGAGGGCCGCTGGTTCGGGTGCTACTACTATCCGGAGCCTGACGCCGCCGCGAAGGCCGCAGAAGTGGGCGTCGGCGTGGTGCGCGGTCAGACCATGCCCACGTCGATCACGGGCGCCTCGATCGCTGAGGCGATGGGCTTCACCGTCATGGGCACAGCGGAGACGCTCGCCGGCAAGTCCGGCTTCTACAGTGACTGACGTACCTGGCTGCGCAGACCGGAACCGGGCTTGACTCCACACGTCTTGTGACGCTGAAGTCCACCCCATTCCTGTTGGCGGAGGGGATCTGCAAGTCGTTCGGCGGCGTACCTGTGCTGAGCGACGTGACGATCGGTTTCGAGCGCGGCAGCGTCCACGGACTCGTTGGTGAGAACGGCGCCGGCAAGTCCACCTTCACGAAGATCCTGGCCGGCGTCTTGGCCGCTGATCGGGGTGTCGTCCGCAAGGACGGCACCCCGATTCGCCTCAACTCACCCCACGCCGCCTTGGCGCACGGCGTCACCATGATCACGCAGGAGCTGGCGCTCGTACGTGGGCGCAGCGTCCTCGAAAACGTGCTCATGGGCCGCCTCAGTCAGCGATTCGGCTGGGTGAACACACGCGCCGGTCTCGCTCGCTTTCGGGAGCTGAGCAATCAGGCCGGCTTCGCCGACCTGCCCCCCTTTGCCGCCGCCGGCAGTCTGCCGATCGCCCGGCAGCAGGAAGTCGAGATCTTGCGGGCGCTCGCCCGCGACGCGCAAGTCATCATCATGGACGAGCCCACGGCCACGCTCTCCGACACCGAGACGAAGCAACTCCTGGCGCTGATCCGTCGCTTGGCAGGCGCCGGCATCTCCATCGTGTTCGTCTCTCACTTCCTCGAGCAGGTGCTTGCGGTCTGCGACACCGTCTCGGTGCTGCGGGACGGTCGCCTGATCGAGACGGGACATCCCGATAGCCACTCTCCCGCTACGCTGGTGCGAGCCATGGTCGGTCGCAATGTGGACGTCCTCTACCCCGAACCTGCGCCGGTGGCCGACGATGCTCCGGTCGTCCTTTCCGTCAAGGATCTTGGTCGCGGATCGATGGTCCGCGGAGTGTCGTTCGATATCCGGCGCGGCGAGATCCTCGGGTTGTCGGGGCTGGTCGGCGCGGGACGCTCGGAGACCGCGCGCCTCATCTTCGGCGCCGACCACGCGGAGAATGGCGCAGTCGAAGTGGATGGCGCCGTGGTCTCCGTGGCTTCGCCGGCCGCGGCCATGCGGGCGGGTCTGGCCATGGTGCCCGAGAACCGCAAGGAGGACGGGCTCGTGTTGGGCCGCTCCCTGCGCGAGAACATCAGTCTGGCGAGCCTGCATCGTCTGTCGGCCGGTTGGATGGTGCAACGCAAGAAGGAGCGCCGTGAGACGACGACCATGATCGAGCAGACCGGCATTCGCGGCAGCGACCTCGAAGGGCCCGTCTGGGCGCTGTCGGGAGGGAACCAGCAGAAGGCCCTGTTCGCGCGATGGCTCATGCGCCAGCCGACGGTGCTCATCGTCGACGAGCCGACGAGGGGCGTCGACGTTGCCGCGAAGGTGCAGATCCATCAGTTGTTGAGGGACCTGGCGGCGGCCGGCCATGCCCTTCTCATCATCTCCTCGGAGATCGAGGAGGTCATGGGGATGTCGCACCGGGTGTGCGTGATGAGTCAAGGCCGCATCGTGGCCACATTCCAGCGCGGCGAGGCCGACAGGGAGACCGTCTTGGCGGCCGCCTTCAGCGGCCTGGGCGGCGAGAAACGGAGCGCGCCATGACGTCCTTCGCGGCGGTCCTCAGGAGAGCCCGCGGCGGAGCTCGCGAGTACGGCATCGTCGTCATCTTCGCCGTGCTGTTCGTGGCGCTGTCCTTCGCGACCGCCACCTTCCTGACGCGGCAGAACATGGTCAACCTGCTCGACCAGACCGCCATCGTCGGCATCCTCACGTGCGCGGCGACGCTCTGCATCGTGTCGGGGGTCTTCGACCTCTCGATGACCGCCGTCCTGGCCGTGTCCGCGATCGTCACGGTCCAGATGACGAACCAACACGGAATGGCCGTCGGCTTTGCCGCCGGGCTCCTCACAGGCGCCGGGCTCGGGTGTGTGAACGGCCTGGTCGTGAACTACATGCGGGTGAACTCCTTCATCGCGACGCTGGCGACCAGCATCGTCTACCGAGGCCTTGCCGTGGTCATCACGGGTGGAGCGATCGTCTCCACGACGGACATGTCGTTTCTCGTGTTCAACAGGCCCTCGCCGGTGCTCGGTATCACGTGGGGCTCGTGGCTGTTCATCGGCGTCGCGGTGTTCTCCAGTCTGCTCCTGTCGCATACCACCTACGGTCGTGCGCTCTACGCCATCGGCGGCAACAGAGAAGCGGCACGCCTCAGCGGGATCCGCACCAAGATCGTGAGCACCGTCGTGATGACGCTGTCCGGCACTCTCGCGGCGACCGCCGGCCTGGTCGCCGCATCGCGCGCGGCCTCGGCTCAAGCCAGCATGTACACAGGACTTGAGCTGAGCGCCATCGCCGCGACCGTCGTCGGCGGCACGAGCATCATGGGTGGTGAGGGGACCATGGGCAAAGCCGTCGTGGGTATCCTCATCCTCGCCCTCATCGGCAACGGCTTCAATCTGCTCGGCATCGATCCGACCTACCAGCTTGTCGTCCAGGGACTGCTGATCCTGCTCGCGGTCGGCGCGGACCAGTTCCTGCGGCGCCGTCGCTGAGGAGTGTGCACTATGCCCACGACGATCGACGTGACGGCCCGGCTCCAGCGGGCGCGGCAGGCCGCCGCGGATGCGGGCCTGACCGCGTTCCTGATCTCACCGGGGCCGGATCTCCGCTACCTGACAGGCTACCAAGCCATTCCTCTGGAGCGCCTGACCTGCCTCGTCGTGCCCGCGCTCGGCGCGCCCCGCATCGTGGTGCCGTTGCTGGAGAAGCAGTCGGCCCTCGACAGCCCTGTGTCCGCCGCCGGCGTCGAGGTGCTCACCTGGGTCGAGGGGGGCGACCCCTACGCCCTGGTGGCGTCACTGCTGCCCGCGCAGGGCGTCGTCGCGCTCAGCGACAGGATGTGGGCGGCGCAGGCCATCGCCCTGCGTAACGCTCTCCCAGGACACGAGCAGCGGCCGGCGGGTCCCGTTCTGGGGACGCTCAGGGCGCGCAAGAGCGCCGATGAGGTGGCGGCGTTGAGAGAAGCGGGCGCCGCCATCGACGCCGTGCACGGCCGCATGGCGGAGTGGCTCTGCGTCGGCCGTACGGAGCGCGAGATCGCCGCCGACATCAGTGCCGCCATGCTGCGCGCCGGGCACGCGACGATCGACTTCATCATCGTCGCCTCGGGGCCGAACAGCGCCGATCCCCATCACGGCGCCTCAGACAGAGTCGTCCAGGCCGGTGACCTCATCGTCGTCGACATCGGCGGGACCATGCCGTCCGGGTACTGTTCCGATTCCACGAGGACCTACGTGATCGGCGAGCCCACCGGCCCACGTCACGGCCTTCTACGCGGTGCTCCAGTCCGCCCAGGAGGCGGCCTGCGCCGCGGTCGCGGAGGGAGTGACCGCCGAGGCAGTGGACGCGGCGGCGCGCGACATCATCGCCGCCGCGGGGTTCGGCGAGTTCTTCATCCATCGCACAGGTCACGGCATCGGGCTCGAGACCCACGAAGAGCCCTACATCGCCGCCGGCAACGGGCAGCGGCTGGCGGCAGGGATGGCCTTCAGCGTCGAGCCCGGCATCTACTTCCCCGGGCGATACGGAGCGCGCCTCGAGGACATCGTCGTCTGCACGGAGCACGGCGCCGAGCGCCTCAACCTGAGTCCTCACGGATTGGCCGTACTGCCGGGCTGAGGAGGCCGTCGTCCGGTGGACCTGCGGCGGCGCCTGCTGCGCGGAGGTCCTGTCTCGGAAGCAGGGTCGAGAGCGCGGCGCCAAGCTGCTGATCGCCGCGCTTGAGCCCCAGCTTGCGACGGATGTTGCCGCGGTGGAACTCGACCGTGGACCGCGACAGCCGCATGATCTCCACGATCTGGTCCGTGGTCTTGCCCAGACGCACGTATCCGGCCACTTCGAGCTCGCGACGAGTCAACGGTGATGCGCCGTCGTCCGGCGACGCCAGGCGGGCGGCGAACGGCGGCAGGATCTCCGAGAGGCTCTCGCGCAACGCCTGGACGGACTCGGCCTCGGGACGCGGACGCAACTGCCGCTCGAGCCGGTCGAGGGCCGGCGCGATGAGCAGCTCGAGATTGGCGGTGACGCGCCTCTCGAGCTCCGCCCTGTCCTCGTTGGCCTGCCGCAGCACCACGCGCAAGGCCGTATTGGTGTCGCGCAGCTGTTCCTCGAGCAGTTCGTGCGCGGTGATGTCGGTGCACAGACAGAAGAAGGAATCTCGCCCGGCGATGTGACACGGGACGATGGCGACGATGACCGTGCGCATGGCGTCGCCCACCTGCACGACCACCTCGGTCTCCACTCTCGCGGCGGAGACAAAGGCGCTCTCCACGAGGTCGCCGAGCTCGGCGCTGAAGTCGCCCCAGAAGTCGTGTGCGCGCATCTCCTCCGGCGTGCGCTCCCAGAAGGCGAGGGCCGCGTCGTTGGTCTCGAGATACCGGCCCTCGCGATCGACGCGGAAGGCCGGATTGGCGGCCCCTCGGAAGAGAGTGCGATGCAGTTCCGCCGCCTGCTCGAGTGCGAGCCCCGCCTCGCGCTCCTGCGTGATGTCGCGGATGGTCCCGAGCATGCGGGCCGGCCGCCCGTCTTCGTCGCGGGCGATCACGCCAGTGTCCTGGACCCACACGTAGCTGCCGTCCGCGCGCCGCAGGCGGTAGACGTCACTCCAGGTCGCCGCGTCCCGGAACGCGGCGGACAGGGAGCGCAGGACCCGGCCCTTGTCCTCGCCGTGCAGGAGCTCGAGCCACGCGTAGAACCAACGCTGTGCCGAGCCTCTGGGCTGGCCCAGCATGTCGTCGAAGTGCTCCGAGAAGTAGTTGTCGCCGGTGCGGATGTCCCAGTCGTAGTACGCGTCGCAGGCGACCCCGACGATCGCGCGGAAGCGCGCATCCTCGGCGGCGAGCGTCCGCAGCGGCGGCGCCGCCAGCAGCTCGTTCGTCTGTTCCACAGTGTCCTTCCGGTTCGACGTCCCTCTACCGGGCGTCGAGCAGCTCTTCGGGTGGAGCGAACCCGCGGCGGAGTGTGTTCTCGGTGACGACCCGAGGCTCCAGGAACTGGACGAGGTAGCGCGCGTCCGGCCGTCGCGGCGCGACTCTGTCGAAGTCGGCGATGACCCGCTTGACGCGGTCGCCGGGCGACGGTCGGCCCGCCACGGCCACGACGCGAAGGGCGACGTCCCTGGTGCCGGTGACGGCCACGAGGTCGACGTGACGATGGCTCACCAAGGAGTCGCCGAGCTCGCCGCCTGAGGCCGGCAGGAAGCCGACGGCGTCGGCCGGGAAGCCGGCCCACACGAACAGCCGCGCCAGATAGGCGCTGCTCTCCCGAGCAGCGACTCCCCGGTTTCAACACGACCGGGTCGCCGGCCGCCAGCGCCGTACCGGCCATCGTGCAGGCGCTGGTGAGCGGCCGCCGCGACGAAGTCAGCGCCAGAACCGACCCCCGCGACTGGTAGAAGTAGTGGTTCAGCTCGCCGGGCTGATGCCCCATGCGACGCACCGTGTCCACCTCACGGATGAGCGCCGCGAGGCGCTCGAGGTCCTCCACGGCCTCCGCCACTTCCCGCGCGGACCAGCCGACCGCGTCGGCGAGGTCGGGCGACGCCTCGGCGAGCAGCCTCGCCTGGAGCTCGCGGCCGTTCTGGCGCACGAGCCGCGCGGCTCGCGCCATCGCCGCGGCGCGTTCCGCCGCCGCCATGCTGCTTGAGGGCATCCGCAGCCGCGGCGACTCGGCCGATCACGTCATCGGCGGCTCGTAAGCTCGAGCGCCTCCGCGAGCATGGCCGAAGCGGAGGGCTGCCGCGGAGCATCGCCTCCTCGCGACACCCGTTCCCGTCGCGGCCGCGGCCGGGTCCGCGGCCTCCCGAGCCGCGCTGGTGCCGCCCATGAACTGCGCCAGGTAGTCTGGCCCGCCGGCCTTGGAGCCGATGCCGCTCATCTTGAAGCCGCCGAACGCCTGGCGCTCGACGAGCGCTCCGGTGGTGCCGCGGTTGATGTAGAGGTTGCCGACGAGGAACTCTCGGCGGATGCGCGCGATGGTGGCGGGGCTCCGCGAGATGAGACCGCCGGTGAGCGCGTACTGCGTGCCGTTGGCGATCGCCAGCGCCTCGTCCATGTCGCGCGCCTTCATGATGGCGACAACGGGCCCGAAGATCTCCTCCTGGGCGATGACGGCATCGGGCGCCACGTCGGCGAAGATATGAGGCCCGACGTAGTACCCGTCATCGGGCCAGCCGCCGGCCGGGGCATCGGTGAGCAGCACCGGCCGGCCCTCGCGCTTGCCCTGCTCGATGTAGCCCTCGATGGTCGCCTTCGCGGCGGCGGTGATGACCGGGCCCATGCGACTTGCCGGGTCGTCCGGCGGCCCGATCCGTACCGATCGGGAGGCATCGACGAAGCGTCTCACGAACTCGTCGTAGGCCGAATCGAGAACGATGATGCGCGAGGTCGCCGAGCACTTCTGCCCCTGGAAGTGAAAGGCGCTGGAGACGCTCTCGAGCACCGCCACATCCAGATCCGCGTCCGCATCGACGATCAGCGCGTTCTTGCCGCCCATCTCGGCGATGACGCGCTTCACGCCGCGGCGCGACGGGTGCGTGGCCGCCTGCTCGATGATGCGCAGGCCGACCTCTTTGGAGCCGGTGAAGGCGATGAGCTCGATGTCGGGGTGACGGACCAGGGCGTCACCGACCGTGCCGCCGGGCGAGGGCAGGTAGTTCACCACGCCTGCCGGCGCGCCCGCCGCGCTGAGGATCCGGACGAGCTGCGCGGCGATCACCGGCGTGGGTCCCGCAGGCTTGACGATGACGCAGTTACCGGCGACGAGCGCCGCGCTCGTCATCCCCGTGAGTATGGCCAGGGGGAAGTTCCACGGGGCGACCACGAGGCCGACGCCGAGCGGACGCAATGCATCCTCGCCCTCGGCCTCGTTCCCCGCCCCCGAGTTCCCCCTCGGACTCCATCCGCAGGATCTCGCGGCCGTAGTACTCAAGAAAGTCGATCGCCTCGCCGACGTCGGCGTCGGCCTCGCGCCAGGTCTTGCCGGCCTCGAAGACCTCGAGGGCGGCGAGCTCGAAGAGCTCGCCGCGCATGAGCTCCGCGGCGCGGAAGAGGAGCGCCGCGCGTTCGCCCGCGGAGGTGTCGCGCCAGAGCGCGAAGGCCGCGCGGGCGGCGGCCACGGCGCGCTCCGCCTCGCCCTCCCCCGCGTAGGCAGCTGTCCCCACGACCTGTCGCGGTCGCGCGGGATCGATCGACGTCAGCTTCTCGTCCGTCTCGACGGGCTCGCCACCGATCCACAGGGGCCAGTGCTTGCCCGTTCCGGCGGCGGCCTCGCCCGAGCTCACACGATCCAGAGCGGCCCGGAACGCCGCCACGTTCTCCGGCCGCGCGAAGTCCGCATGCGGCTGGTTCACGAACGATCCCGGGAACGTCACATCGGTCGGCGCCCACACCGGCACCCTCTGCGGCGCCCGGCCGACGTCGGGCGAGGGCTGTGGCGCCCGCACGAGCCGCTCCTGGTCCTCCCCCTCCACGCGCGCGAGCCGCAGAAACGACTCGTTGGCGGTGTTCTCGAGCAGCCGCCGCACGAAGTAGGCCATGCCCGGGATGAGCTCCCCCACGGGAGCGTATTCGCGGACCCGCAGACCGAGCTGCTTGACCGCGGCTTTGATCGGCTCGCCCATGCCGTGCAGCATCTGCAGCTCGTAGGCGTTGCGGGGCACGCCCAAGGCCTCCGCGGTGACGATGGCATGGGCCAGCGAGCGCACGTTGTGGCTGGCGAAGGCAGAACGGATCTGCCCAGGGTGTTCCAGCATGAGACGCGTGAGGCGCTCGTAGTTCACGTCGGAGTCCGGCTTCTGGGTGAAGACGGGAGCCGGCCAGCCCTCCTGCGCGGCCAGGACCGTCTCGTAGTCCCAGTAGGCGCCCTTGACGAGGCGCACCGTGATGACACGGCCGTGCTCGCGGGCCCAGTCGATGAGGCCGCGCAGATCGTCCTCGGCGTCGCGCAAGTACGCCTGCACGACCACGCCGGCCTCGGCGTAGCCGACGAACTCCTGCTCCTCGAGGAGCTCCTTGAAGACCGCGTAGGTGAGGTCGCGGTAGCGAAACTGCTCGAGGTCGAGATTCACGAAGGCGCCCGTCTGCTGGGCTTTGCGGAAGATGGGGCGCAGACGCTCCTTGACCGCGTCCACCGAGCCGCGGAAGTTGAGCGCGTCGACCTGGGAGAACAGCGAGGTGATCTTGATGGAGACGTTGACGCGCGGCAGCGGACCCCAGGCAGCAGTGTCGATCGCGGGATCGCGGGGCCAGCAGGCGACCTCGCGATGCAAGCCGTCGAGGAGCTCGAGGTAGCGCTGCTGATAATCGATAGCCTCGGCATCACCGACCGAGGCCTCGCCGAGCACGTCCAGCGTGAAGCCCATGCCGCGCCGGTGCAGGGCCTTGAGCTTGGGCAGAGCCGCGGCGGCGTCGCGACCGAAGATGAAACGCTGGGCGAAGCCCAGCATCTGGCTACGGATCACCGACGTCGCCAGCGGCGAGACAAAGCGTTGCCGCGACGCGGCGAGGCCCATGCGCAGCACGCGCGGGGTCTGCAGCCCGGGCTGCTCGAAGTACTCGCGCAGGTGACGATCGATCTCGGCGGCGCTGCGCAAGGTCGGGAACACGTCGACGAAGCGGAACAGCTCGACCTTGAGGCGCTCGTCGGCCATCGCCCAGTCCATCATCTCGCTCTGCCAGCGTTCGCTGGAGAGCGGCGAGGTCCTGTGCTGGGCGATGAGACGGAAGAGCTCCCTCGCCATGCCCTGGACCGCCGGCTCGATGTCCGCCGCCACGGGCGCCCGCCTCGCGGTGGCGCCCACCCCCTCAGTCACCACGGTCCCCATCGTCTTCCTCCTGTCGGCTCTCCCCGGCGACGCGCCGCCTCAGATGCAGCCACGGCCACGTCGACACAGGGTCGCCTGCAAACGGCGCCGACACAACGGAGTCTATCCATAGGTATTGCCTATGGGAACCTGTGGTAAGCACGCGCCGCGGACGGCGCAGCGTCAGTCCTCCAGGAGCGACAGCACCAGATCGACGAGATAGGCGGCGCCATCTTTCAAACGACGACCGGCCGGGCAGATGAACGCTGCCCGGCCGGTCACGAACTCAGTCTCGTTCGACCCGTGGAGCCTCAGCCCACCCCGAGGATGCTCTTGGCCGTGGCCACCGCCTCGATGGCGTCTTCGCTGTAGCCGTCGGCGCCGATCTCCTCGGCCCAGGCGCGCGTCGTGGGGGCGCCGCCGATCATCACCTTGACGGAGTCGCGCAGGCCGGCGGCCTTGAGCGCCTCGATGGTCTTCTGCTGGTTGGGCATGGTCGTGGTGAGCAGGGCGGAGAGCAGCAGCAGATCGGCGTTGGTCTCGCGCACCGTCTTGATGAAGGTCTCGACGGGGACGTCGCAGCCGACGTCGGTGACGCTGAAGCCGGCGGCGCTGAGCATGCTGCAGACGATCGTCTTGCCGATCTCGTGGATGTCGCCGGCGACGGTGCCGGCCACGGCCACGCCGAGGCTGCGGCTGGCGCCGCCGGCGGCGTCGATGGCGGGCTGCAGGACGGCCACGGCGGCCTTCATGGCCTCGGCGCCCTGGACCAGCTCGGGCAGGAAGAACTCGCCGCGGCCGAAGAGGTCGCCGACCTCCTCGATGCCCTTGACGAAGCCCTTGTCGAGGATGTCGCCGGGGGCCAGACCGGCGTCGAGGCCCTGCTGCGCGAGGGCGGCCGCCTCTTCGGGCTCACCCTCGAGGACGGTCTGCTTCATCTGCTCGTAGAGATCTTCTGACATGGGATCCTCCGTCACTTTCCTGACTCGACGTATGCTTCCACCAGTCCGTCGATCTTGGCCTTGAGATCGGCCGCGAGCGGTTCCGGCGTGTGGTCGGCGAGAATGCCGAGGGCCTTGCGACGCGCCTTCTCGCGAAGATCCAGCGAACCCTCGTCCTCCCAGGCCTGCTGGGTGATGCGGTTGAACATCGTGGGCTTCCACTGGAGCTTGCGCACGTGCGCCTTGGTGTGCTTGGTGCCGAGGAAGTCGCCGCCCGGGCCCACCTTGGCGATGGTGGCGAGGCCCAGGGTCTCCTCGTTGACCTCGATGCCCTCGAGCGTACGGCGGTTCATGGAGACGAACTCGTCGACGATGACCACGAGCTCGGGCGAGCAGCTCAGGCCGAAATCGAGATAGCCCACGTCGTGGTTGAGGTTGGAGCCGGCCTGCATCGAAAGGAGCGTGAGCTCGGCGATCTCGAGGCCTGCCTGCGCGTCACAGCACTGCGAGTCGCTGGTGCCGGCGTAGCCCCAGTTGGGGATGTCCATCCACTTTGCCATCTCCACGATGCCGAGGTACGTGGTGTAGTACTCGGCCGAGTTGTACAGCGCCTGCACCGTGTTCATGTCGAGCTTCACCGGCCCCATGCCGGTGATGAGCGGCGAGCCGGGCCGGCGCAGCTGATGGATGACGGCGCCGAAGAGCGACTCCGCGACGGCCTGCACGATGTGCCCGGCGTGCGTCATCGGTCCGGTGGCCCCGGCGATGGGTGCCGGCGAGTAGATCAGCGGGATGCCCCAGTCGGCGCAGAAGAGCAGCTTGTCGATGACCTCGGGGGCGTGGCGCAGCGGGCTGACGGGCTCACCGTACTGGATGAAGTACGGCTTGGCGCGCAGTTCCTCGGCGCCGCCGCGCAGCTCACAGGCGATCTTCCACATCACCTCGAGGTCTTCGCGGCCGGCGGCCGTCATGACCATCGGCTTGGTGGTGTTGCTCACCATCGCACGGAAGCTCTCGAGGTAGGACGCGTAGGCCTCGGTGTCGCTCGGGTAGGCGCTCGACATGATGAAATCGATGTTCGGCAGGCCGTCGCACAGATGCGCCTGGCGACCGACGTCGGACAGCACGCTCTGGCGACGCTCCCCGGTCTCGAGATCGTAGATGCTCAGGAGGTCGGAGCCGGTGCCGAAGAACGAGTTGTACCCGCCGAGCTGCATGGCGAGCTCGCCGTTGCGGTCGTACACGGGGATCATGGACGGAATGGTCTTGCGCGCCTGAGCGACCATCTCGCGCGGGATGCGCACCAGATCCTCGCCCTCCACCGTCGCACCTGCCGCGACGAGCAGCTCGCGCGCGACGACATGCGGCACCACCATGCCGATGTCCGCGATGATGCTCAGCGCGGCATCGTAGATGGCCTGGCACTTTTCGTCCGAGAGCAGCGTCAGACGGCTGTTGAGCACGGAGGTGGGCAGGTCTTTCATCGTCTTCTCTCCTCTGAGGTTCCTTGGGGACTTGTCGGCTAGGACGCGGCGATGAACGCCTTGAGCTTGCCCAAGCCTTGTTCGATCTGCGCCGTGCTGACCCCTGAGTAGGCAAGCCGCAGGTAGTGCTCGGTCTCGCCATCAAGCGCGCGACCGAAGTGATGCCGCGTGCAGAATGACACGCCGGTACGGTCGAGGACAAGCCGGCGGAAGCGCTCGAGGCCGTCGCACCCCGTCATCTCCACGGCGCCCGTGACGTTGGGGTAGAGATAGAACGTGGTCGCCGGCACGAGGCAGCGGATCCCCGGGGTCGTGTTGAGGAGCTGCAGCGCCACGTCGCGCCTGCCCTTGAGTCTCTCCATGATGCGCCGGGGCCCGCTCTGATCGCCGCTCAGCGCCTCGACGCCGCCGTACTGGACGAAGTGGTTGCTGCACGACTCCCAGTTGACGTTGAGCTTCACGATGATGTCGATGATGGGCTTGGGGCCGATGGCGGCGCCGAGGCGCCACCCCGTCATCGCGTACTTCTTGGAGAACGTGTAGAGGATCACGCAGCGCTCCAGCATGCCGGGCAGCGAGACCAGGGAGCGGCTGGCGCCCTCGAAGCGCACGTCGAAGTACGCTTCGTCGCTGAGCACCATGAGGTCGTGCTCGAGGACGAGCGCCGCGAGCCGCTCGAGCTCCTCGGGGGTGCACTCGGCCGCCGTGGGGTTGTGCAGATCGTTGAGGATGAGCGCGCGCGTGCGCGGCGTGATCTGCCGCTCGAGGCCCTCGAGGTCGAGGTGGAAGCGCTCCGTGCCCTCCGTGTAGCCGTAGGGCACGGCGATCCCCCCGAAGAACTCGATGAGCGAGCAGTAGATGGGAAACCCCGGGTTGGGGTACAGCACCTCGTCGCCGGGGTTCATGACCGCCAGAAGGAACTTGCCGATGACGGGCTTTCCGCCGGGCTGGACGGCGACGTTGTCGACGCCATACTCCACGCCGCGCGCCCGCCCGACGTCCAGGGCGATCGCCTCGCGCAGCGGCGCGATGCCCGCGTTCGGGCAGTAGGTGGTCTTGCCGTCGCGAATGGCTCTCAGACTGGCTGCGACGATGCTCTCGTCCGTGGGGATGTTCAGGTCACCCAGATGGAACGGATAGATGGTCTTGCCCTGAGCCGCCAGCGCGGCGGCTTCGGCCGAGACGGCGAACACCGTCTCGACGCCGAGCTGGGCGACGCGCTCCGCGGCGACGAAGTCCGCCGCAGTCGTCATCCCGCGGCTTTCGCCCACGCCGCGAACTTGTCGTGCTCGCCCTCCAGCATGCGGTAGCAGTGCTCGTCTTCCGGGAAGGCGCCGGAGCGCACGTCGTTCACGTACTCCGCGAGCGCGGCGGTGGAGACGCCGGCGAGATCGGCGTACTTCTTGACGAACTTGGGGGTGAACGCCTGGAACGTGCCGAGGACGTCGCTGACGATGAGCAGCTGACCATCGACGTCCTCACCGGCGCCGATGCCGAGGACGGGGATCGAGAGCTCGGCACGGATGAACCCCGCGACCTCCGGCGGCACGGCCTCGAGCAGGAGGAGCTGGACGCCCGCCTCCGCGAGGGCCCGGGCGTCCTCGACCACCATCTGCGCGGACTCGAGGGTGCGGCCCTGCGCCTTGTGCCCGCCCAGCTGACCGGAGCTCTGCGGCGTGAGGCCGATATGGCCGCACACGACGACGCCGGCGTCGAGGATCGCCTTCACGCGGCTGATGACGCGCACGCCACCCTCGAGCTTGACCGCGTCCACGCCGGCCTCCTTGAGGAAGCGGGCGGCGTTGCGCACGGCGTCCTCGTCCGAGACCTGGTAGCTGCCGAAAGGCATATCCCCCATGACGAAGACGTTCGGTGCGCCGCGACGCACCGCCTCGCTGTGGACGATGCACTGGTCCATCGTGACCGGCACCGTGCCGGGGTAGCCGTAGACACACATGCCGAGCGAGTCGCCGACCAGGATCATGTCGACGCCGGCGGCCTCCTCGAAGGTGGCCGTGGGATAATCGTAGGCGGTGAGCCAGGTGATCTTCTCGCCGGCGCGTTTCATCTGATGGAACTCGAGGACGCCCTTCTTCGGCATGTCATTCCTCCTTGAGGGGATGATCGATCGGGGTCGTCGCCGTGGCGACGTCGTGCGCTTCAGGGCCGGCCGGCCATCCCACGTCGGCGACCGACTCCGCCATGATCAGCATGGTCTCGAGATTCATGACGCCGGGGATGCGCGCGATGTCGACCCTGATGAGCTGGCTGAGGTGGTCGAGATCGCGCAAGGCGAGCTCGAGGAGCATGTCGAACTGGCCCGTGACGTGGTAGCAGGCGCGCACGCCGACCACATGCTTGATGCGCTCCTCGAACTCCGTGATGGACTGCTCGCTGTGCTCCCGTAGCCGAACGACCACGAAGGCGCGGACGGTGATCCCGAGCACGGCGGGGTCGATGATCGCGTGGTAGCCGCGGATCGCCCCACTGCGTTCGAGACGTCGCACCCGGCCCAGCATCGCCGAAGGCGAGAGGCCCAGCGAATGGGCCAATGCGAGATTGGACATGCGCCCATCGGCTTGGAGGGCCAGAAGGACGTCGCGATCGAGGGAGTCCATGTCACCTTTGGTCGACGATCAGTGCTGGCTGGAGTATTCAGACAAATGTTCTCTGCGTCAAGTTCCAGACAGGATTATCTGTCGTCACCGTGGCGTCCTTCGTGCCACATTGTCTGCTTACACTGCGATCTGACGCCTGCGCGATGGACCGGGTCGAGCCTGCATCTGATAGCATCCGGTTTCCGCAGGCAACCGAACGGTCAATCGACGGGAGGCCGCAACGTGGGCGCCAGAAGGCCACGCGATGCCGAGCGCGAAGCAGGGACACTCCACGTGGAGTTCCGCGATCCGCTCTCGGAGCTTCCCGAGACCGCCCGTAACCTCATCCTCTCAGCCAAGGCCATCATCGCCGACCATGGGTTCGATGCCTTGACGCTCAACCGTCTGGCCCTGGAATCGGGCGAGAACAAGGCGATGACGGCATACTACTTCGGCAACAAGGCCGGGTTGATCGCCGCCGTGCTCGACTCCGTGATCCACGACGAGTACCTCGACTCCCAGTCGCGCATGAGGAATCTGGATGCCGGCGAGCTCACCCCCCGGCTCATCGAGGAGATGCAGGAGATCACCGGCTCAAGCGTGGAGTTCCGCGTCTTCTTCGAACTGCTGCCCCGGGTCTTGCGCGACGACGAGCTACGCTCGCGCATGCTGCCGCTCTACCGCTGGTACTGGAGCGTGAAGCTCGGGTGGCTGGGCCTCGGGGACGGCCCCGAGGCCGTGGACGACCCCGACCTGCGGGGCATCGCCCAGCTCTTCTCGGCGCTGATCGACGGCCTCGCCATCCAGGCGGCCATCGACCCGGAGGCCGACCTTTCGAGCGCCTACCGCGCCCTCAATACGCTCATCGAGGAGTCACTGCCGAGGTTCGTGGCCGAGCGCTCGGCAGCCATCAACCATCGACCTCAGACGGAGGGTGAGATGTCATGAGACGCAATCCACGGGCCGGGTCGCGCAAGAGCGGCGGTTTTCGCCTCGAGGTGTTCAGCGACGACGAGTTGCAGGAGATCCATCTGGCGACGCTCGAGGTCCTCGGGCGCACGGGCGTCTTCGTCGAGGACGAAGAGGCGCTGACGATCTTCGCTGAGGCCGGCGCCGACGTCGACCGCGAACGCCGGGTGGTGCGTCTGCCGGCGCACCTCGTTGAAGAGGCGGTCCGCACGGCGCCGCCCAAGGTCGTGCTCTGCGGGCGCACACCTGACCGGGATGTCGTCCTCGAGGACGGCCGCGTCGGGTTCACCAACTTCGGCGAGGGCATCCAGGTGGTCGACCCGTACACCGGCGAGATCCACGAGTCGCTCAAGCAGGATGTCGCCGATTGCACCCGGATCATCGACGCCCTCCCCGAGATCGACGTCCTCGAGCGCCCGCTGGGCGCCCACGACGTCCCCCCCGACACCGCCGCCCTGCACAACGCCGAAGCCATCTTCTCGAACACCACCAAGCACGCCACCATAGGTCCTCTCTCGGGCTTCTGCGCGCGCAAGATGATCGACATGGCGGCGACCATCGTGGGCGGCCGCGAAGAGCTGCGCCGGCGGCCGCTGCTCTCCTTCCTCACCTGCCCGGTGAGCCCGCTCAAGCTGGTCGCCGACTGCTGCCGCATCATCATCGAGGGGGTGCGCGCCGGCGTCCCGGTCAACGTCCTCTCCATGGCCATGGCCGGCGGCTCGGCGCCCGTCAGCCTCGCCGGCGCGCTGGTGACGCACAACGCCGAGGTGCTGGCCGGCATCACGCTGGCGCAGCTCACGGTCAAGGGCGCGCCCGTCATCTACGGCTCCTCCACCACGGCCATGGACCTGCGCTTCGCCAGCGCCTCGGTGGGCAGCCCCGAGTGCGGCATGATCGGCGCCGGTGTCGCCTGCCTGGCGCGCTTCTACCTGCTGCCCAGCTGGGTGGCCGGTGCGTAGGGCGATTCCAAAGTGGCGGACGCCCAATCCGGCCATGAGAAGACGATCACCAGCCTGCTGCCGGCGTTGGCAGGGGCCAACCTGATCTACGGGCTGGGGATGTTGGAGTCGGGCGTCACCATCGATTACGGACAGCTCGTCATGGACGCCGAGTTCGCGCGCATGGTCAAGTACTGCGTGCCCGGCATCCCGGTGAACGACGAGACGCTCTCCGTGGACGTCATCGCCGAGGTCGGTCCGTTCAGCGACTTCCTCTCGCACGACGACACCTACAAGGGCATGCGCGGTCAGTCGCAGTCGCGGCTCATCGACCGGAGGGTCCGGGAGGACTGGACGGCCTCTGGTTCGACGAGCATGTACGACCGCGCCACGGCCGAAGCCCGCCGGCTGCTCGAGACGCACGTGCCGGTGCCGCTCGAAGACGGCGTCGCGGCACGCCTGCGCGAGATCGTCGTGGCGGCGGAGAAGGAGCTCGGCGTCACGCAGTGACGGAGACGGTCGGGACCCGAGAACGAACGGGGCGCCCGGCCGGGCGCCCCTGTTCGTTCGCGCGTCGTGGTCTCGCGGCTCCTACAGCTTCACACGCTTGCCGTCGCCGAGCCCACAGGACTCCACGAGCTGCTCGAGCTGCTCGGCGCTCAGCGGGTCGTCGACCGTCAGGCCCATCACGGCCATCTGATCCTTGACCTCGCGGCCGACGCTCATCTGCCCGATGTTGATGCCGAACTCGCCCATCTTGGTGCCGATCTTGCCGATCATGCCGGGCACGTCCGAGTAGCGCAGGAACACCATGTTGGGCGCCGGCTCGATGTCGACGTCCTGGCGGTACACCTTGACGAAGCGCGGACGGTGCCGCGGGCCGAGCGTGGTGCCGCTCACGCTGAGTTCGCCGCGCGCGTCGTAGGCGGTCACGGTGATGAGGTTGAGGTAGTCGACGGCGGCCGGCTGCTTGGACTCCTTCGCGGTGATGCCCCGCTCTTCGGCGATGGACTGCACGTTGACGAAGTTCACGGGGCCGTCGACCTTGTCGGCGAGCACGCCCTGCAGCACGGCCATCGTGAGGATGCGCGTGTCGTAGCGCGCGATGCCGCCGCCGTACGTGATCTCGAAGCTCTCGATGGGGCCGTCGGCGATCTGCACGATGAGCTTGCCGAGCTGCCCGCACACGGGCAGGAACGGCATGAGCTGGTCGGCGTCCTCGCCGGGTGAGAGCGGGATGTTGACGGCGTTGCTGGCGAACTCGCCGTTGAGCACCGCCGCCACCTGCTCGGCGATGATGGTGCTGGCGCGCAGTTGCGCCTCGACCGTGGAGGCGCCGAGGTGCGGCGTCGAGATGACGCTCTCGTACTGGAACAGCGGGCTCTCGGTGGTCGGCTCCTTGGGGTAGACGTCCACCCCTGAGGCGGCCACCTTGCCGCTCTCGATGGCGCGCGCCCAGGCAGCTTCATCGATGATGCCGCCGCGCGCCACATTGACGACGCGCACGCCGTCCTTCATCTTGGCGAACTCCTCGTCCGAGATGAAGCCGATCGTCTCGGCGTTCTTGGGCAGATGGACGGTGATGAAGTCGGCTTCGCGGTAGATCTTGTCGGGGGTGTCGGCGCGCTCGAGACCGAGCTCGACGAAGCGCTCCGCCGGCACGAACGGGTCGTAGGCGAGGACGTTCATGCCGAGGCCGCGGGCGTCCTCGGCGACGAGGAAGCCGATACGGCCCAAGCCGACCACGCCGAGCGTCTTGCCGCGCAACTCGACGCCGTTCTTACCCCACTTGCCCTTCTCCCAGCGGCCGGCCTTGAGGTCGGCGTGGGCCTGCGGGATGTTGCGGGCGCAGGCCATGATGAGGGCGACCGTGTGTTCGGCCGCCGAGAGCACGTTGCTCTGCGGCGCGTTCACGACGATGACGCCGCGCTTGGTCGCCTCTTTGACGTCGACGTTGTCGACGCCGACGCCGGCGCGCCCGACGACCTGCAGCTTCGTGCCGGCCTGGATGACCTCAGCGGTCACCTTGGTGGCCGAGCGGATGATGAGGCCGTGATACTCCGGGATGCGCGCGAGCAGCTCGTCCGCATCCCACTCCAGGCCCAGGTCCACCTGGAAGCCTTGCTCCTCCAGGTACTTGATGCCCTCCGGGGAGAGCTTCTCCTTGGCGAGGATCTTCTTTGGTTGTGTCATCGCGTCTCCCCCGCTCACAGCTGGACGGTGCTCTGCATGAAGACCCGCTCGGCCGCGGCCAGCGAAGCGCCGAACTGCACGTCATAGCCCAGTTCGGCGAGGACCATCTCGACGGTGGCGAGGCCCACGACGATGTCGCTGTGGCCGAAGTAGCCGCAGTGACCGAAGCGGAAGATCTTGCCCTTGACGGCGCCCTGGCCGCCGGCCAGCCACACGCCCCACTTGTCGCGTGCGATCTTGCCGATCTTGCCGCCGTCGACGCCCTCGGGCACCTTGACGGCGGTCACGGAGTTGGCCTCTGGGTCGTCAGGGGCGAAGAGCTCGAGGCCGAGCGCCTTGACGCCCTCACGGCAGGCGCGGCCGAGCACGCGATGCCGCTCGAGCACGTTCTGGAGGCCCTCCTGGCGGATGAGCTCGATGGCGGCGTTCTGCGCGACCATCAGGGAGACGGCCGGCGTGTACGGCGTCTGCGCCGCCTCGCCGGTCATCTTGGCGCGCGCCGCCACCCAGTCAAAGTAGAAGCGCGGCGTCCGGCACTCCTCGACGACCTTCCAGGCCTTCTCGCTGACCGCCACGTAGGCGAGGCCGGGCGGCACCATGAGCGCCTTCTGCGAACCGGCGACGCACACGTCCACGTGCCACTCGTCGGTCTTGAGGTCGGAGGCGCCGAGGCCGCTGATGGCGTCGACGACGAGCACGGCCGGCGTCCCGGCGACGATCGCGCCGATCGCCTTGATGTCGTTGAGGACGCCGGTGGACGTCTCGGAGTGCTGCACGAACACGGCCTTGATGGACGGGTCGGCGGCCAGTGCAGCCTCGATATCGGCCGGCACGGCCTTCGTGCCCCACTCGTACTTCAGCGCCGTCACCTCGGCGCCCCACGTGGTGGCCAGCTTGATCCAGCGCTCACCGAAGTTGCCGACAGAGGCGACGAGCACGTGGTCGCCGGGGTTCACGAGGTTGACGACGGCGGACTCCATCGCACCGGTCCCGGAGGCGGCGTAGATGATGATGTCGTTCTCCGTCTGGTAGATGTACTTCATCCCCACGACGACTTCTTTGAGGATCTCGGTGAAGCGCGGCGCGCGGTGATGGATCACCGGCTCGGCCAGCGCCGAGAGGACCTCGGGCGGCACCGGGGTGGGTCCGGGGGTGATGAGGAAACGCTTCAGCATCGCTTCGTCCTTTCGTCTGTGTGCGGACGCCGGTGCCCTGACTCCGGCGGAACCTTGTGAAGAGAGCTACAAAGGGTACAAGGGCGACATTCTACCCAAACGGAGCGCGGCGTGGCGAACCCCTGGGGGTCGTCGGCCGACCGCCGCGAATGGACGATCGGGAGATCGTGAGACGGGGGAGCAGGCGCGCCGGCAGCAGGCGCCGCGGGACTTCGTGGTGGGAAGCGGGGACCGGCTGGAGCGGCCGGCAGCCTTGATGGCTGCCGGCCGCTCCAGCCGTTACGACGGGCGAATGGTCGGAGTCCTCATGAGCAAAGTGTAGCGCGCCTTAGACGTCGATGTCGAGGCCGCCCTCGTCGATCCAGCTCATCATGCCGCGCAGATCCTTGCCGACGCTCTCGATGAGGTGGTCCTTGCCCTGACGCTGCAACGCGTTGAACACGGGACGATTGGCCATGTTCTCGAGGATCCACTCGCGCGCGAACTCGCCGCTCTGGATCTCGGCGAGCAACTCGCGCATGGTCGCGCGCACGTTCTCGTCGATGACGCGCGGGCCACGCGTGAGGTCGCCGTACTCGGCGGTGTCGCTGATGCTGTAGCGCATCCCGGCGATGCCTTTCTCCCACATCAGGTCGACGATGAGCTTGAGCTCGTGCAGGCACTCGAAGTAGGCGATCTCCGGCTGGTAACCCGCCTCGACCAAGGTGTCGAAGCCGGCCGTGACGAGCTCCATGGCGCCGCCGCAGAGCACGGCCTGCTCGCCGAAGAGGTCGGTCTCGGTCTCTTCGGCGAACGTGGTCTCGAGGCCGCCGGCGCGCAGGCCGCCGATGCCGGCGGCGTAGGCCAGCGCCTGAGCCTGAGCGTTGCCGCTGGCGTCCTGGTACACAGCGATGAGCACGGGCACGCCTTTGCCCTCTTCGTACTGGCGGCGCACGATGTGGCCGGGGCCCTTGGGGGCGACCATGGTGACGTCGACCGTCTTGGGCGGCACGATCTGGCCGAAGTGGATGTTGAAGCCGTGCGCGAACATGAGCGTGGCGTCGGCCTTGAGATTGGGCGCCACGTCGTTCTTGTAGACGGCGGCCTGCGTCTGGTCGGGCACGAGCATCATGATGACATCGGCGCGCTTGGTGGCCTCAGCGGCGCTGAGCACCTCGAAGCCGGCCTTCTCGGCGCGCGCGGCGTTAGGCGTGCCCGGCACGTCGCTGACGACCACGGTGACGCCCGAGTCGCGCAGGTTCTGGGCGTGCGCGTGACCCTGGCTGCCGAAGCCGATGATGGCCACGGTCTTGGACTGGATCAGGGAAAGGTCGGCGTCCTTGTCGTAATACATCTTGTGTCCTCCTCCATGCGCCCCGGCGGGCGACTGCGCTGCGAACGTAGAACTGTACTGTGTCGCGCGGGATGCGGCAACGTGCGCGCCACCCGCAGCCTCCGTCTGGCGGTCAGCCCTCGTCCGCGCCGATCCCCCAGTTCTCGATGACGTAGTCGAGGTCCTTGTCGCCGCGGCCGCTCAGATTGACGAGGATCGTGCCGGTCTTCATCTCGCGAGCCTTCACCAGCGCGTGGGCGACGGCGTGGGCGCTCTCGAGCGCCGGGATGATGCCTTCCCTGCGGCTGAGCTTGAAGAAGGCGTCGCGGCACTCGTCGTCCGAGCAGGTCACGTACTCGACGCGGCCTGTGTCCTTGAGGTAGCTGTGCTCGGGGCCGACGCCCGGGTAGTCGAGGCCGCTGGCGCAGGAGTACACGGGGGACGGCTCGCCCTTCTCGTCCTGCAGCAGGTAACACTTGAACCCGTGGATCATCCCCGCGCTGACCGTACGTCATGGTCGCGGCGTGCTCGCCGACGCCCACGCCGCGCCCCAGCGGCTCGACGCCGATGAGCTCGCAGGGATCGTCGAGGAAGGCCGTGAAGATGCCGATGGCGTTGGAGCCGCCACCCACGCACGCCTCCACCACATCGGGGAGGTTGCCGGTCATCTCCTGGAACTGCTCGCGGGCTTCGATGCCGACGACGCGCTGGAAGTCGCGCACCATGAGCGGGAACGGATGCGGTCCGACGACCGAACCGATGCAGTAGATGGAGTTCTCATAGTCGGCCAGGTACGCCTCAAAGGCGGAGTCGACGGCCTCCTTGAGCGTGCGCAGGCCGTGAGAGACGGGCACGACGGTGGCGCCCAGGAGCTGCATGCGGCTGACGTTGGGCGCCTGCTTGACGATGTCCACCTCGCCCATATGGATCTCGCACTCGAGGCCGAAGTGCGCGGCGGCCGTGGCCAGGGCCACGCCATGCTGGCCGGCGCCGGTCTCGGCGATGACCTTCTTCTTGCCCATGTACTTGGCCAGCAGGCCCTCGCCCATGCAGTGATTCAGCTTGTGGGCGCCGGTGTGATTGAGGTCCTCGCGCTTCAGGTAGATCTGCGCGCCGCCGTTGTCCAGCGACAGGGTGCGGGCATGATAGACGGGCGTGGGACGACCCTGGAAATGCCTGCGGATGTAACGCAGCTCAGCGATGAAGGCCGCATCGTTCTCGATCTCGTGATACGCCTTCGTGATCTCGGCGAAGGGCGCCTCGAGCTGGGGCGGCAGGAACTGCCCGCCGTACGCGCCGAAGTACCCGCTCTCGTCGGGCAGCGTCTGCCGCCTGGTGGTCCGCTCAGCCATTGGTCACCTCTTGACCTCGATGCTTGTCATCGAACCGCCCTAGTCTACGCGAGGAGGCGCGGTCAGCGCGCCCCTGCCTATTCACCTCGCCATCGCGCTATCATCGTCCTATGATCACGCGGCTGAGGACTCCCATGCTGGCCCATCCCTACGTGGTCGCGCTGTGCGCGATCGCAGCGGCGACTGGGCTGTTCGTCCTGGGACGGCCGTACTTCGCCAAGGGTCAGTGGGCCCTTCTCTACCTGCTCATCGTTGCGCTCATCGCTCGGGCCGGCGGCGCAGGGCCGGCCCTGCTCGCCGCGGCCCTCTCGTTCGTCGCCTGGAACTTCTTCCTGTTGCCGCCCTACCACACACTGCTCGTGGCCGACAGCAAGGACTGGCTGGCGCTCGCGGCTCTCCTTCTCGTCGGTCTGGTCGTCGGGATCCAGACTGGGCGTCTCCGGGACAGAGAGGCGCGGGCCATCGCGCGCGAGAGAGAATCGACCCTGCTCGCGAGGCTCAGCGCGAACCTCGTCTCGGAGGTCTCGGTGGAGGCGATGGGGCGCGTCGTGGTCGATGAGGTCTCGCGCCTCATGCGCCCGACACGCGTCATGCTCTTCGTGCCCGACGACGACGGTGACTGCCGCCTCCTCGCGGGCTCTCCCGAAGGAGTGCCGCCCCTCGACCGCGAGCACGACGCGGCCGAATGGGTGCTCGCCACGGGAGCCCCATCAATCTGCCACCATCGGTGCTCACCGATCGCTGACGACACAGGAGACATCACCGCGGCTCACGCCATCCGGTCACGCCGGCGCCGTCGCTCGGACGATGACAGCATCTACCTGCCCTCTGCAGACCATCGGACGGGCGCAGGGCGTTCTCGTCATCGGCCCGCCCTGACGGCCGCCGGCCTACGCCGCAGCCGAACTGCGTCTGGCCGTCTCGGTCGCCAACCTCGTCGCCGCCTTCCTCGACCGTCAGCGCCTGGCAGAGCGGGCAGCTCGTGCAGATGCCGAGCGCGAAGCCGACCTGCTCAAGTCCTCGCTGCTGTCCTCGGTCTCGCATGAACTCAAGACTCCCTTGGCAGCCCTGACTGCCACCGTCAGCAACCTGCTCGAAGGCGACACGGAATGGGACGAGGAGTCCATGCGCGAGGAGTTGCGGTCCATCGTCACGGACGTCGCCCGCCTCAGCAGCAGCATCGGCTCGCTGCTCGACCTCTCGCGACTCGAGGCGCGTGCGTGGAAGCCTCACAAGGACTGGTACGACATCCAGGACATCCTCCAGACTGCCCTCGAGACGCTGCCCGCGCCATTGCGAGACCGCGTGAGCGTCGAAGTCCCGGCGGAGCTGCGGCCGCTCAAGGTCGACTACGTCCAACTCTGCAGAGTCCTCCAGAACCTCCTCGAGAACGCTCTGTTCTACAGTGGAGGGGGGCCTGTGCATCATGGGGGCGCGAGAGGCCGGTGACGATGTGGAGATCTGGGTAGAGGATCAGGGGCCCGGGGTGCGGCTGGACGAGAGGGAGCTCATCTTCGACAAGTTCTATCGGGGGACGGAGACCAGTGTCGCTCGTCCGTCCGGCACGGGCCTCGGGCTGGCCATCGCTCGCGAGATCGTTCTCGCGCACGGCGGTCACCTGACGGTGGAAGATGCGCAGCCGCACGGCGCCCGATTCGTGGTCGAGCTGCCGCATGCGAGCGAAAGCGACGCGGCGCCATGAGGGCCGGCGACCGTCAGACCCGGGAGGAGTCGGGGGCAACGCCGGAGCGTCGGCTCACCATCCTGGTCGTGGACGACGAGGAGCAGATACGGCGCGTCTTGCGCTCCATCCTCAAGACGCGCAAGTACCACGTGACGGAGGCGCCTGACGGCGAACAGGGCCTGATCGCGGCGATCGATGAGCCACCGGACCTCGTGATCCTCGATCTGATGCTGCCCGACATGACCGGCGTCGAGTTCTGCCGCGAAGTGCGCAGCTGGTACGCCGGCCCCATACTCATCCTCTCGGTGAGGGCCGAGGACGCCGACAAGATCGAGGCCCTGGATGAAGGCGCCGACGACTATCTCACGAAGCCGTTCTCCGCAGGAGAACTGCTCGCGCGGATCCGCGCCCTCCTGCGCCGGGCGGCCGACCTCACCTCGCCGCCGCCCCTCGTGACGGCAGGACCGCTTGCCATCGACCTCGCCCGCCGCCGAGTGACCATAGAGGACCAGACCATCGCCCTCACGCCGACCGAGTTCGACATCCTCGCCCTGTTGGCGCGCAACGTCGAATGCGTCGTGACACAGCGGATGATCCTGGAGCGGGTCTGGGGCCCAGAGTGGGCCGAGGATCCTCAAGCGCTGCGCGTCCACGTGAGTCACCTGCGCAAGAAGCTGGCACAGGTGGCTCCAGACCAGCGCTTCATCGTCACCGAGCCGGGGGTCGGCTTTCGTCTGTCGGCAAGACCCCAGGGCTGCACGGGGCCGACGACGGGCTGACCGCAGTGCACGGCGGCGATTGCCGTGTTCACACATTCTTAGCAGCGGCGGCCTCCTCGTTCACGCTCAGTTAACTGGCCTGCGGTCTATCGTGTCCTGGTCAGACGCGCACTGTCGCGCAAGACCATCGAGAAGGGACGCGGACTACAGATGGACCGTCAAGCCGTCATCCATGGCGACTCGTTGCGCACGGCGCTCCCGGAGGCGCCCACCAAGCCCGCCGAGCCTGCGCAGGTCCGTGTCCTGGCCCTCCTGTCGACGACGTCACATGCCCTGGCCCTGGTGCGCTGGGCCGACCGACTGGCGCATGTCGCCGAAGGCGTCCTGTACTGCGCTTACTTCAGGACGTCTGACGCCCCGTTCGATGCGAGCGGAGAGCACGATCTGCGCGACGCCCTCGAGCTGGCGCGGCAGATGGGCGGCCAGACGATCGAGTTGCGGGGAGACGATCTGCCGGGCGCGATCCTCCGCTTCGCCCGGCAGAAGCAGATCACCGACCTGGTCGTCGGCAAACCCCGGCACACGGCTCTGTCGCAGTTCCTGAAGGCGACGGTGCCCACGGAGCTCCTGGACGACGCCAGCGGCCTGCGCATCGTCGTCCTCGCCGAGCCGGCGACCGAACCCCGCTCGAAGGCGTCGGGCTGATGGCACGCCGACGCCGCCGAGAAGGTCAGAGCCTGCACCGCGTGCTGGGCGTGCCGGCCCTGTTCAGCACGGCCTACGGAAACGTCGGCTCGTCCATCTACTACGCGCTCGGCGTGGTGGCGGCCTACGCGCTGGGCGCCACGCCGATCATCTTCATCGCCACAGGGCTCCTCTTCGCGACCACGGCCTGGTCGTACGCAGAGGCCGCCTCGATGTACCCGGAGGCGGGCGGCTCCTCGTCGTTCGCCCGGCACGCCTTCAACGAGTTCTGGAGCTTCGGCGCAGGATGGGCGCTGATGCTCGACTACATCGTCACGATCGCCATCTCGGCCTTCTTCGTACCCAACTACCTGGCGGTGTTCTGGCCGCCGTTGAAGACCTGGCCGTACAACAGCATCGGCGGCGTCATCGTCGTCGTCGTCCTGGTGATCATCAACATCGTCGGCATCAAGGAGGCGGCCCGGGTCAACATCGCCCTGGCCGTCCTCGACGTGGCCACACAGCTCCTCGTCATGGCCATCGGCCTTGTCCTGCTGCTGCAGCCGACACTGCTGATAGACCAGATCCACTGGGGCGCCGCGCCGACCCTGAAGCAGTTCGTGTACGGCATCTCGATCGGCTGCATCGCCTACACGGGCATCGAGACCGTCTCCAACATGGCCGAGGAGGCCTCCGTCCCAGGCCGCGATGTGCCCCGCGCCATCAACCTCGTCCTCGCCGTCGTCCTCGTCGTGTACGCCGGCATGTCGGTGGTCGCACTCTCGACGATGCCGGTGAGGACGAACACCCTCGCGGTGAATCCGGCCACCCACATGACGATCCCCGTGGAAGTCGTCCCACAAAAGGCGTCGCAACCGGCTGGGCCGTTCGTCTTCAAGGACCATCCGGACCAGCTGGTCTACGTCCAGACGGCGCTCGAGGGAGGCAGGACCGTCATTCCGGCGCTCGAGCCAACCGGCGCCGTGACCCAGAACCCAGACGGCACCTGGGCCACCACGATCTACGGCACCTGGCTGGGCGACGTCTACCTGGAGGATCCAGTGCAGGGCATCGTGCAGAACATGCCCGATCAGCTGGGCTGGCTGCGGGCGATCCTGGGTCCTTGGGTCGGCTTCCTCGCGGCGACGATCCTCATCATCGCCACCAACGCGGGGATCATCGGCGCCTCGCGTCTCACCTACTCCCTGGGGCAACACCGGCAGATCCCGCCGATCATGGGTCGCCTGCACCCCAAGAGGCTGACGCCGTATGTCGCGATCATCGTCTTCGGCGCCGTCGCCTGCCTCATCATCATCCCCGGTAGCACCTTCTTCCTGGCGGATCTCTACGCGTTCGGAGCGATGATCTCGTTCACCATGGCGCACGCGGCGGTCATCGCCCTGCGCATCCAGCAGCCCGACGCCCCGCGCCCGTTCAGCTCTCCGCTCAGCGTCGTCGTCAAGGGCAGGCGCCTCCCCGTCCTCGCCATGATCGGCGGGCTCGGTACCTTCGCCGTCTGGATCGTCGTCGTGGCGACGCATCCGGAAGGGCGCATCGTGGGCTTCACCTGGATGGGCATCGGGCTGGTGATGTACGTCGTCTACCGCAAAGCCCGAGGCTACTCGCTGACGCGGACGGTCCGACGCATCGAGCTTCCCGAAGCCGCGGGAGAAGACATCCACTATCAGCAGTTGCTCGTTCCCCTGGTGGACTCAAGGATCGCCGAGGAGATGATGGTGCTGGCCAGCCAGCTCGCCGCCGAGAAGAAGGCGTCCATCGATGCGGTCTACGTCCTCGAGGTCCCGATCAACCTGCCCATGGACGCCAGCCTCGTGAAGCAGACTGAGCACGCCGAGGCAGTCCTCGAGCAGGCGGTCGCCATCGCCGGCCAGTTCAACGTCAAAGTGACCCCGCGCCTCATCCGCGCCCGGCAGGCCGGCCGGGCGATCGTCGAGACCGCGGAGGAACGCCACTCCGAGGTGATCATCCTCGGCTCGCAACGCCGACGCCGCATCGGCAACCGTCCCTTCGGAACGACCGTCACCTACGTCCTCGAGCATGCGACGACGGAAGTGCTGCACACCATCGTGCCGGAGCACGCCGCGCCGATCCTCGAGGTCGAGGTCGTCCCGGCGACCGCGGAGAAGAAGACCGCTTGAGTCACGAAGAGAGCTCCCTCAGCGCCAGGACGGTCTTCCAGTTGACGCCTCGCAACAAGGCCACATGCTTCACTCCATCACCTTGGTCGCCTCCGCCAGATCGAGGCGGAACACGCGGCGCAGCGACGGCGCCTCGGAGAGCAGGAGGATGCCGATCACCGCGAGCACCATCCAGAGATAGCTCAGTGGGTTGATGTAGATGGGCATGGTGTACGCCTCCGTCGACATGGCGCGGAACATGGCCTCCCCGGCCAGTCTGCCCGCCCACACCCCGATCGGCACGCTCACCAGGGCGAGCAGCAGATTCTCCGCGGTGATCATCAAGGCGAGATGAAGACGGTCCTCCCCGATGGTACGCATCGTCGCGATCTCACGTGTACGCTCGATGACGTTCGTCGTGAACGTGTTGTAGACGACCACGAAGGCGACCGCGAAGGCAAAGGCGAAGAGCAGCCCGATGAAGAAGCGAGCGAAGGCCATGAGTGCGTCGAGCGTGTCGATCAGGGCCTGCTTGATGGTGACGCTGGCAACGCCAGGCTGCGCGTAGAGGGCCTTCTCGAGAGTGGCCACGTCGACGTCTGTGTAGCTGAGATAGACGGCGTTCATGCTGGCCTCGCCCGAAGCCGTCAGCGCTCGACCAACGGACTCGCCGACGAAGAGAGGCGCGCCGAACATCTCTCGCGACAGGGTCAGGACCTCGAGCTGCAGGGGCCGCGCCGTGTACGGGCTCTGCACCTCGACCTTGTCGCCGACGCCGACGTCGAGGCGCCGGGCCAGCCCCTCGGGGAACACGAGCCCCCCGAGCCGCAACGCGTCGGCGACAGGTGCACCCTCGGCCACGGTGAACCCGTGGAAGCCCGCCTCTGGAGAGATAGCCGTGAGCAGCAGTTCGCGCCTCTGGTCGCCGGCGCGCAGCTTCACGGGCACGACGAGCGCCGCTTCGGCTGAGGTGACACCGTCGATGCCCGCGATTGGCGCGATGCCCTCCGTGGGCACGTTGTCGCTGTACGCCACCACCGCGTCCCACGTGTCGATCTCCTCGAACTGCTGCGCGATGAGGTAGTTGATCGAGTCGTTCATGGCCCAAGTCGAGACGATCAGGACAAGAGCGAAGACGGTGCCGATGATCGTGTAGACGCTGCGACGGCGCGAGCGGAAGACGTTGCGCAGCGGCAGACGGAAGAAGATCGAGCGAGGCAGCGCCCAGCCGATGGCGCGCTCCACGAGCGGCACACTGCCCTTGGTCTGCGAGAGCGTGGGATCGCTGTGCATAGCCCGAGCCGGCTGCATGCGCGCACTGCGCAGCGCCGGCCCGAGGCCGGCCAGCAGGCAGACCGCCACGCTGATCGCCACAGCCCCGCCGGCGACCTCCCAGTGGATGGACGTCTCGAGCAGCGGCAGGTTGAGGAAGCCGCGGTACATCTCCCCGATGCCATAAGCCATGGCCGACCCGAGGACGATGCCGACGAGTGATCCGATGACACCGACGATCAGCGAGAAGCCGAGGTACTGCGCCAGGATCTGCCCATCGGTGTAGCCGAGCGCCTTGGACAGTCCGATCTCGCCGCGCTGACCCTGGACGAGGCGCGCCATGGCGATGCCCAGTGCGAGAGCGCTGACCGCAAGGATGAGTACGGGCACGATCTCGGCCATGGTCTCGTTCTGCTTGATCTCCTCGCGCAGCCCGAAGTTGGAGGGCTGGTCCTCCTGCGTGGTCGAGCTCAGCACGTAGTACGGCGCCAGCACGCCCTCCACGTCGGCGATGACCGCTGACCGGTCGACGTCCTCATCGACGAGGAACGCGAACGAGTTCATGCGCCCCCGCAAGCCGCCGAGCGTCTCCACAGTCCCCAACGGCGCAAACAGCACGGCGAACTCCGCGGGGTTCGGGATCTCGTCCTTGGTGCGGCGCAGGAAGAAGTACTCGGCGGTGACGACGATGCCCCGCACCCTGAACTCGCGGACCGACCCGCCCACCCGCACGGTCAGTCTGTCGCCGACGCCCACCCCGCGCTCCTCGGCGAAGGCGTTCTGCACAAGTACGCCATATGGGTCGGCGGGATCGAGATAGGAGCCTTCGAGCACGCTGACGTCGTCGACGACCGGTCGCGCGCGGGCCGGCACTCCGATCATGCGCATGGCCACCTCGTCGTCGTCGAAGCTCATCCCGGTGTCGACGATCAGCCGCCCCTGAACGGCGGCGACGCCCTCGATCCGCTCGAGTCCGCTGACGACGCCGGCCGGCGCCGCGGCGACCCTGGTCTCGAAGTCGGCGAGATGGAACGTCTCGTTGGCAAGGTCGGCTGAGGCGCGCAGATCCTTCGCCGCCCCGACGAAGGCGATGTAGATCGCGACGCCGAGCGTCACGAGGACGATCAGACCCGTGAACTGGCCCTTGCGGGTCTTCATGTCACGCCAGGTCTTGAGCTGCAGCATCTTCATCGTCGCTCACCAGACGATGTCGTCGGGGTCAAGAGGATGGGCGTTAAGCTCCTCCCCCACGATCCTGCCGTCGCGCAGATGCAGGACGCGATCGGCGACCTGCGCCACGGGGGAGTTATGCGTGACCAGCACGACGCTCCTCCCCTGGGCGTTGAGCTGCTTGAGCGTACCCAGCACCAGCTTGCCTGTGCCGAAGTCCAGGTTGCCGGTCGGTTCGTCACCCAGGATGAGGGGCGGGTCCTTCGCCAGCGCCCGGGCCACGGCCACGCGTTGCTGCTCCCCGCCCGACAACTGGCTGGGGAAGTGGTGGGCACGATCGCCGAGTCCGACAGCTTCGAGGAGTCCGTGAGGATCCGTCGCCGGCGCGTGACGGTCGCGTGCCGCGAGTTCGAACGCGTACCGCACGTTCTCTTCTGCGGTCAACGTCGGGATGAGATTGAAGAACTGGAAGATGAAGCCCACCTTCTCGCGACGGTAGTAGGTGAGCTGCCTGCCCGAGTGGTGGGTGATGTCTTCGCCGTCGACGATGATGCTGCCTGCCGTCGGGGAGTCGATGCCACCAAGAAGATTGAGCAGGGTCGTCTTGCCGGAGCCAGACGGGCCGAGCACAGCGACGAACTCGCCGCGCCCGATGTCGAGGTCGACACCGTCGAGCGCATTGACCGCGACCTCGCCCATCGTGTACGTCTTGGAGACGCCGCGAAGCGTCACCAGAGGGCTCGTCGCCTGCTCACCCATTCCCGCCTCCCCCGTCTCCTCACGTCGTCCACAGCGGCGCAGGCATCGCCCCGGCGCGCGCCCTCTACAGTGCTGCCTACCACTCCCGGAGGTTCGGAAAACAAGTCGCGAGACGGGCACGCGGATACCCTCCTGCCGCTCGCCGTCCCAGGCTCCGTGCTATCGTCGCGCGAACAGATTCAAAGCGACAATGGAGCAGGCATGAACGTCCTCATCCTCAACTGCGGCAGCTCTTCGCAGGGTTTCAAGGTCTACCGCACCGCACCCGGCGAGAAGCCTGCGGTGCTGATCGCCGGCAAGGCGCGCAACGTCGCCACCGCCACGCAGGAGACGCCGTTCGTGCAATGGACGCGGGACGGTGAGGCCGGCAGGCGAGAATGCGATCTCTCCACGCATGCGCACGCCGCCCGCGCGATCCTCGCGATTCTGCAGGAGAACGCCGTGACCATCGATGCGGTCGGCCACCGCTTCGTGCATGGCGGGAGCCAGTTCACGCGCACCACGCGCATCGACGGATCCACGCTGCCCGGCCTACGGCAGACTGTCCCCCTCGCGCCCATCCACAACCCCAACACGCTCAGTGTCATCGACGTATGCCTAGTGCTCCTGCCGGGCATCCCCGAGTACGCGGTGTTCGACACCGCGTTCCATGCGGGGATGCCCGAAGAGACCCGGACCTATGCTCTGCCCAAAGCACTCGCGGAGGAGCTCGGCCTGCGCAAGTTCGGGTTCCACGGGCTGTCATACCAGTATGTCAGCCGGCGCGCCGCCGATCTGCTCGCAAGGCCGCTGACGGACCTGCGCATGATCATCTGCCACCTGGGCACGGGTGGCTCGAGTGTCGTGGCGGTGCGCGATGGCCAGTCGATCGACACCTCGATGGGATACTCGCCACTGCCCGGCCTGGTCATGTCGACACGCTGCGGCGATATCGACGCCGAGATCGTGCTGGAACTGCTGCGTCACGGTCTCGGCGTGGACGAGATCGAGGACGTGCTGAACAACCGATCGGGCCTCTTGGGCCTCTCAGGCTTCTCTTCGAACCTCACGGAGATCATCGCCAGGGCCGAGACGGGCGACCATGACTGTCAGGTGGCCTATGGCGCATATGCGTCCCGCCTGGGCCACTACCTGGGTGCCTACTTGTGGCTGCTCGGGGGAGCCGATGTCATCGCCTTCACCGATGACATCGGCATGAACGCCTGGCAGCTGCGCGCACGAGTGTGCGGCGGCGCCGAGTCCCTTGGAGTGAGCCTTGACCCCGCGGCCAATGAGCAAGCCGTGGGGGGCAAGACCGCCTTCGTCCATGCCCCTGCCTCACGCACGGCGATCCTGGTCGTCCCCACCGACGAGGAGTCGGTGATCCTGGATGAGGTGATCGCGCAGCTGGAGGGCTGATTCAGGCCCAAAGGGCCCATACCCCCGAACGCACCATGATGTACACCCCGAGCCCGATCAAGAGCCAGGGGAGCGCACGAAGTCCGCGGCGCCGAAGGAGAGGGCCGAGCGACCGGTGCCTCACAAGTGACAGCGCGATGACGCACCAGAGACCGGTCAGGACCGTGAACACCCCAGCCAACAGCAGCCAGGACGAGCGGCTCTGGCTGGCGAACAAAGCGATGTAGATCACGAGATTGTCGCCGCCGTTGGCCACGGTCACGGCGGCGACGGAGAGCGCCGCCGTGCCCGCGACCTGCGGCGGCGCCGGCTCCGCACCACGGCGCCGGGCCTCGTAGAGCTTCTTGGCGCCGATCGCCACCGGCAGCAGACCGAGGAGGCCCACCCATGCCGTCGGGATGGCGAGGGCGGCGAGCGCGCACGCCATGCTCGCCACGGTCAGGACCGCGATCCCCAGGTACTGGCCGAGCACCACGTGTCGTGCCCTCGCCGAAGGATCCGCGAAGAACGCCGTCAGGACGAAGAGATCGTCGACGTTCGTAGCCGCGAAGGCGACGACGCCCAACAAGGCCGTTTCAAGCAGATCGCTCACGCGCGGAGTCGCGATGCGGAGCCCTGACGAACGGCGAGGACCGCGTCGTCGGCCCCCGACCCCATCAGTCGATCCCCTGGCGATCGACCATGGGGAGACTCTCGCCGCTGTGCACGGGGCGCTTCATCGGGTCTCCTCCTCTCGCGAGCCGTCGCCAGCCGTCTCCATTGTACGGCCAGAGACTCGTCCGCCTTGACCCTCACGTATCGTCATGGTCTACGCTCTCGGGGCGAACGACGAGAGGCGGCGCGGATGGAACACAGAGTCGGCGACGTGGCAAGGCTTGCGCACATCAGCGTGCGCACCTTGCACCACTACGATGAGATCGGGCTGCTCCGCCCTTCGGCACACTCCGCCGCCGGGTATCGGCTCTATACGCCGGAGGACCTCGACCGGCTGCAGCAGGTGCTCTTCTACCGGGAGCTCGGCTTCAGTCTCGAGGAGATCCGCGAGCTCATGGCCGACCCCGGGTTCGACCGCAGCCAGGCTCTGGTCGAACAGCGCACGTTGCTCGCCGCGCGACTGCGACGCCTCAGCACCATGGTCGCGCTCATCGACAGGACACTGGCCACCCGCCCCGGAGGAGCACAAATGACAAGCGAGGAGATGTTCGAGGTCTTCGGCGACTTCGACCCTGCACGACATGAGGCCGAGGTCAAGGAGCGTTGGGGCGACACAGACACCTACAGAGAGTCGGCGCGTCGCACCAGCAGCTACGGAAGCGAGGACTGGCGGCGATTCAAGGAGGAGAGCGCGGCGATCGACGGCAGGATCGCGAGCCTCATGGACGAAGGACTCGCCCCGGATGACCCGCGGGCGATGGACGCAGTCGACCAAGCTCGCCTGCTGATCGATCGGTGGTTCTACCCTTGCTCGCGGCAGATGCATGCCGAGCTCGGCAAGATGTACGTCGCCGATCCGCGCTTCGCGGCGACGTACGAGAGCATCCGCCCCGGCATGGCGGCGTATCTGCAGGCCGCCAGCGCCGCCAACGCCGCCCGCGGCGAAGCCTGAGTCTCAGCGCGCGGCAAGGCCGCGGGCGACCGCCCGGTACTTCTCGTGGATCATCCGCCGGTCGAACTCCCAGAACTCCGCCAGCATCGCCTCTTCCTCGTCCTCGGTCAGGTAAGCCCGCAACGCCGGGAAGAACACCTTGTCCTCCTTCTCGATATGCCTCGGATAGAGCTCGACCAGCGTCTCGAGGCTGCCGCGGACGGCCGCCAGTGTGGATGGGTCGCCGTCACGGTGCAGCCTGTTCGCTTCCGCCAGTTCCCCGGTGACCCGTCGAGCCAGAGCGTGCTCGGCGAGCAACTCCTCCAGGACGACCTGATGCTGAAGGGAGAGGGGACGGTGGCTCAGCCTCCGAAACAGGATGCCCTCTTCCTTGCCGTGATGCGTACGATCGGCGTAGACATGGATGAAATCGACGCATTCTTCGATCGCTCGCGCGTCGACACGACCTGTGACGACGATGAGGTCGAGGTGGTCTCGCATGGACTGGATCACCTGCTCGATCAGTCTGTGTTCGACCATCAAGGGGCCTCGTGCTTGCATGGGCGCCTCCTTGCCGTGTCTGGGGAGTATCCCCGGAAGGGCGACGGCGCAGACACGGGGTCGCCACGCCGCCGGACCCAGTCCCTCTCCCGCCCTTCGCGTCGTCTGCACACTGCAGACAAGCTCTTGGGTGACAAGCGTGCATCTCGAGGCTGCGGACTGCATCGCCCACCTCGCAAGCGAGTGCACGTTGCATGTGTCCCGGTTGGCGCAACGTGCGCATCTTGCAGACGAGACTCCCGTTCACAACCAGGGCCCTGCGCTCGCTTTCGCCGATCGTCACCGCCGGAGACGTCTGCACTCTGCAGGTCTTGCGAAACGTCGGGAAGCACATGTCGTGGCCGCTGCGCCAGCGCGACCGCGCGAGGGCGACGGCGCCACTGGCTCGCGGGATCGCCCGCCGCTCACGCCCGCAGCGTCGCCACCAAGCGCTGCGGCGCGCACAACAGTCCCAGGGCGTCGAGGATGCTCCGGGCGACGATGTCCGCGGCGACCAACGCTGCCGCGGCGCCACCCTCGCCCTGCATCAGCGCGATACCCACCCTCGCCGCCTTGAGCATCTCAACGTCGTTGCGTCCGTTGCCAACGGCGACAACGCCATCGGCACCGAGACGGGAGACGTATGCGAGCTTCGCATCCACCGGCGACGCCGACGGGATGATCGTGAGCCGTAAGGGCAGCCCCAAGAGCTGGCTGCTTGCCTGCCCGAACGTGTCGGCGGTCACAACGTGGATCTGCATGTCCGCCGCCAAGTCGCGCAGCACGTCCGCGACCCCCGGAAGCAGCGCGCCGTCGAGCGCCAGAGTGCCGTTGTAATCGCACACCAAGTGCGACAGGGACAGGTCTCCGAAGCCGGGGACGCGGATCTCGATCATGGGATGACCTGAGCGGCGCCAAGCGGCACGGGGACCATCAGCCTGATACTCGCCGCCTTCGGGCGCGAACCGACCGCCATCACCAAACCGCCAACTCCGGCTCCGACACGATCTCCACGCGATTCCTGCCAGACTCCTTGGCGCGGTAGAGAGCCTCGTCGGCCAGCCGCACCAGCGTCTCCTCGCTTTCGACATCCTGGTTGGGGTACGCGACCCCCCCGACACTCAGGGTCACACGCACGCTCTTCTCGCCGTCCGTGAGAGAGCTGTCCTCGACGGCCCGGCGCAGACGCTCACCCAGGCGCCTCAGATCCGCAGCGGAGGCCGCCGGCAAGATGGCGACGAACTCCTCGCCCCCGTAGCGAAGCAGAACGTCGCCTTCTCGCAATGAGGAGCGGGCGATCGCGCAGACCGACTTAAGCAGTCGATCGCCGGTAAGGTGACCGTAGGTATCGTTGACGGTCTTGAAGTGGTCGATGTCGATCATCAGGACGCCGAGAGGCGCCTGAGCTCGCACGGCGCGGCCAAACTCCTCGCGAAGACGACCCAGCCCAAAGCGGCGGTTGTAGATGCCGGTCAGCGGGTCCAGTGCGGCCAGGCGCTGCAAGCGATCGTGGGCAAGCGCGTTGTTCAGAGCCAGCCCCAGACCCTGCACGAACAGATCGATCCGCGCCCGCTCGTCTGTGCTGAAGGAGCGACCGGCGGCCAGGACGATCACGCCGAGAGGAACACTCTTGTAGTCGATGGGAAAGACGACGATCTCGCCGGGCCGGAAGTCCGTCAAGACTCCCTCGACGCGCACGTTCTCTGGTATCGAGATGACCTGGCGCTGGCCCGTGCGCGCCGCGAGCCTGACGTGATCGCTCGCGGCGACCGACGCCGGGTCCCTGAGCCCGCGCGAGGCGGCGATCTTCAGCTCACCTTCCACCTCGTAGATGATGAGGCCGGCCGCCGCACCAGCGTGTTCGCAGAACTGGCGCAACGCGTGGTCGGCCAAGCTGCCGATCTCCAGGTGGCTGGTCAGCATGTCCGAGAAGGACCTGACGGCGGCCTGCGTGTGCATCGACTGGGCGAGCGCTCCCACCAGCCGATTGAAGGCTTGGGCGCTCTCACCGATCTCGTCCTCGGAGTCGACGGCGATCATGCAGGCGTCTGGCGTGCAGCGGGATACGTCGCCGCTGAGGGCCACGCTGTCCAGGACTTGCTCTACGCGCGTCATGCTGCCGGCCAGTGTCCTCAAGCGAGCGGCCACCACCCGATGCGAGATGAACTGGTTGATGATGCCCGCGGTGACGCCGGCGAGCAGACACGCCGCGAAGAACACCGGGGTCAGCGCCGTGTCCTGAGACACCCCCAGTGCCATCACGAAGAACGGGAAGACGGCGCCGATACACAAGCCGAAGCCGACCTGCCAGATGGCGAGATCAGTGAAGACCTTGTGTGTTATCCGCACGACGACCTCCTTCGAATCGCGAGCGGGCAAACGCCCCTGCATCTTCCACAGCCGATGTCCCTGTCACGAAACAGTATCGGGCGCAAGACCGCAAGAGTTGACCGACTCAGTATCCCCGACCTTGAAGGTGACCGCGCGCGCGTCCGAAGTGATTCGACGCGCGCAGTGGAGTGGGACACCACGGGGACGAAGCGCGTCGAGGGCCCGCGGGCGGCCGAAAGGCCGCCCGGGGCCCCTCCGCTTGGCGGGCGCCCTCTAGAGACTGCTACCCGCCGCCATCTCGCCGGCGCTCTGCCCCGAATCGTCCCTCAGCATCACGGAACCGATCTCCATGATCAGCTTCGCCGCCACCATCGCCGTCATGCCATGGATGTCGTGCCGTGGGTTGTACTCGACGATGTCGGCGCCGACGACGCGCGCCGTCACTCTGTGCATGACAGTGATGACGTCGCGCACGGACAGGCCGCCCGGCTCGAAGTGAGACACCCCGGGCGCGAACGCCGGGTCGAGCGCATCCATGTCGAACGACACGTAGACGGGCGCCGCCAGATCCGGTTCGAAGGCGGCGACATCGAAGGTGCGCATCTCGTGGATCTCCACGCCGAAGCGGGCCGCCTGCGCCCGCTGAGGAGCATTCAGCGTACGGATGCCGACCTGGACGAGCCGGCGCGCCAGCCCCTCCTCCATGATCCGCGCGAACGGGCAGGCGTGCGAGAGCCGGTTGCCGTCCAGCTCGTCGTACAGATCCGGATGCGCGTCGAAGTGCAGGATGTCCAGCGGTCCGTGCCGTCGTGCCAGAGCGCGCACAATGGGGTACGTGATGGCGTGATCGCCGCCGAGGACCAGGGGCAGGCCGCCTTCGTTCGCGACCGCCGCGACCTGCGCCTCGATGGCCACGAATGCCTCGGCATCACCCCCGTAAGACGTGTCACCGAGGTCGGCGAAGCGCGGATTCGCGGCGAGGCACACGCCCGTCTCGGACGTGAGGTTCGAGGACCCATTGTTGAGAGCCGCGCGGATCAGCGGCGGCGCCTCTGCCGCTCCGGGCAGGAAGCTCGAGTTCGCGTCCGAGCAGATACCGAGCAGCACCAGTCTGTCGCGCAGCGCGCCTGCGGACGGCGCGCTCATGCGTCCTGAGCGGCCGGGACGAGCTGATCCACCCACCAGGCCGCATCGTCGCGCTGGTAGACGTGGAAGCGACCGGCGTCCGCCGGGCGCTTCGCGCGATGGTAGCGCGCGTAGACGTGCCGCTCGTCGACGCCCACGATCTCGATCTTGCCCGACTCGTGCGACAGGCAGAACCGCGCTCGGCGCGACAGGCCCGACACCGACTCGCGCGCCTTATCCACAAACCCAAAGGCGCGGACCAGAGGCACCGTGAAATGCGCCGCGCCAGTCGTCGGTCGGCACTGGAACACGTAGTACTGAGGGCAGCCGGCGTCCGTGCAGCGCTGGAAGAGATCGCCAAGGACCTCGGCATCGTCGTTGATGCCGCGCGTGAGGGGGCACTGGTTGACGCACATCGCGCCGGCAGCGCGCAACATGGCCAGGGCCGCGAGCGCCTCGGCCGTCAGCTCGCGCGGGTGATCGAAGTGAGCCATGAGGTAGAAGGAGCGGCCGCGCGCGACCACGTCGCGCACCATCTGCGCCAGCTCGGGATCGTCGGTGATCCGGTACGGGTTGAACGCCGGGGTCTTGGAACCGATCCGTATAGTCCGCACGTGGGGGATCGCGAGGATCTGCTCGACCTTTCCCCTCAGAAAGGCGCTACTGAGCGTGAGAGGATCTCCGCCGGTCAGCAAGACATCGGTGATCTCGGGATGCGAGGCGATGTACTCCAAGCCCTCGCGGCAGTCGCGATGTGTCTCCCGACTCCCCGGCAGAAAGAGGCGCTTGCGAAAGCAGTAGCGGCAGAAGCAGGCACACTGGTCTGTGACGAGCAGCAGCGCCGTGTCACGGTACTTGTGCTGCACGCCGGCGAGGGGCGTGTTCGCCGCTTCGTTCGAGGCGTCGAGCGAGCCGAACTCGACAAGCTCGTCATCGCAGGGGACGACCAGCTTGCGGATGGGATCGTGCGGGTCGTCCCAGTCGATCAGCGAGGTGTAGTAGTCGTTTGCCCTGAAGGCGAAGCGCTCGACGACCTCGGCCGCCGGCCGTACCGACACGTTCGCGCGTACCAATGCAGCCGTGTCGATGAGGCACTGCGCGGGGCGTGCGTGGCCTGCACCCGCAGCGGACGCTGTGACTGGCGAAACCATCGAGCTCAAGTTGATGTCGAACGTTGCGATTGCCGGCTCTTCGCCGAGCCCGAATACGGCACCATGCCCATCGCTCAGCAGAGGTCCCCTGTCTCGGCGCCCAGATACGGGTGCGGGTAGGCTGGGTCGCGCCTCTGGAACGAGAGGATCGCCTCCATCAGGATCACACCCCGGTCGATCTCGAGGGCGCGACGGAGCGTCTCGTGCTCGGCCCAACTCTCGCGACCGGCGACCATGGCCGGCAGGTGGACGAGGAGGGCGGCGGAAATCGTCCGCGTGGCGCTCTCCCAGAGATAGCTCGGAGTGTGATCCACAGCGTAGTAGTCGGCTTCGCCCGCCCTGAACATCGGCGCCTCAAAGGTGGTCGGTTTGGCGAACGAGAAGCCCATCCCCTCATCGCAACTCACGTCGATGATGAGGGCGCCGCGCTTGAGACACGGGATGTCGTCTTCCTCGACGAACATCAGCGGGTGGTGCGGGTCCTGGAAGGTCCCGTTCACCATGATGTCCGTCTCGCTCAGCAGGTCCAGGAAGGAGCGCTCGGTGCCGTCGTCCTCGACGACGATCATGCGATCCTCGCCGCCCACGCCCTCGCGTAAGCGCGTGTAGTGGCACCCGAGGATCTCCTCGCCCACGTCGTGCTCGGGACGACGGATACAGACCGTGATGTCTCGGAAGCCCAGGGCTTTGAGCGCGTAGATCGCACCCCGGCTGACCGAGCCGAAGCTGAAGACCACGCATTTGCGCTGGTTCCCGTAGTGCCCGTCGATGCCTCTCAGTTGCAGAGCGTGGAGCACGGCGCAGTAGCCCGCCATCTCGTTGTTCTTGTAGAAGGTGTGACGGCCCCGGCGCCCTTCTGGCGACCAGAAGAACATGTCCTCGAAGGCAATGAGGGTCTGCTTGCGGTCGATCGCCGCCTGCGTCACGTCACTGTGCTGTACGCAGTGCGGCCAACCCCAAAGGATGCCGCCCTCGCGCAATTCGATGAAATCCGGCAACAAGGGCTTGGCCAGCACGACGACCCCGATGTCGCCGAGAAGTTCCTGCCGCGTCGCGAGCCCGCCGCACTGCGCGGCGAGCTCCGCGTCCGTCCAGCCGAAGGCGGCACCGTAGCCCTTCTCGAAGACCAGTTGCCGACGGCACCGCTCGGGCAGCCGCTGCAGATGTTCAGGGTGGATGGGCATCCGCCGCTCGTGCTCCTTGCGCGAGCTCCCCACGACGCCTAGCGTCAAGTCACTCATGGAGTTTCCTCTCCCCCGCGTGCTGACGACTGCCAGCGGAATCATGATACCCCCACGACAGGCGAAACGGGGGAAGATCCGCGGCTCAGCGTACAGGTCAGTCCCAGTCCGTCCGTCCGTTGAGCTCCCTGCGCGCCTTGGCGATGGTCTTCCACCTGCGACCTTCCGCGGCGCGAAGTCGAGGGTCCGACTTCGCGGCGGCGACCCGCGCCTCCCTCACCAGTTTCAAATAGCTCTCCAGCCGCTCAGCGGGAAGGTCGCCCGAGGTGACCGCGGCCCTGACCGCGCAGCCCGGCTCACCACTGTGGGCGCAGTCGCGAAAGCGACAGCGCTCGGCGACTTCCAGGATATCGGGGAAGGCGGCCTCGATGCCCTCTTCGGAACCAGTGAGCCCCAGCGAGCGCAGCCCCGGGGTATCCACGATGAGGCCGCCGTTGAGCATCTGGACGAGCTCACGCGCGATCGTCGTGTGACGGCCGCGGCCGTCGTTCACGCGCACCGCGCGCGTCGCCTGCCGCTGCTCTCCGAGCAGGGCGTTGATGAGAGTCGACTTGCCGGCGCCGGACGGACCGATGAGGACCGCGGTGCGACGGCCGGCGACGTACTCCAGCAGAGACGCGACGCCGTCGCCGGTCAGACCGCTCGTGACGTGGATGTCGGTACCGGGGGCGACCGCCTGGACCGCGGCGAGCGCCTGCTCCGGCGCCGACGAGAGATCGGACTTGGTCAGCACGACGACCGGCACGGCATCTGAGTCCCAAGCCAGAGAGAGCTCGCGCTCGATGCGCCGCACGTTCGGCTCGTCGGCGATCGGATGGACGACGAACACGATGTCGATATTGGCGGCCAGGACCTGGACGCCGGTCTCCCCGGGATCGCCGCGGACGATCGCGCTGGAGCGCTTGAGGACCGCCTCGACGAGCGGCACTTCGAGATCATCGGCGGCCTGGATGGCGACCCAGTCGCCGACCGCCGGAAGACGTGCGGCGCCGCCGGAGGACTTCATCAGGCCGGCGGACGGCTTGGCGCGCAACACGCCGGCAGCGGTCGCCACGATGGCGCTGCCGCGCGCGGAGCGCACGACGCGGGCCGGCGTCAGGCCCTGAGCGGCGTACGGCGCAAACAGCGCGTGCCAGTGCGCGGTGTAGCCGAGGTCTTGGAGAACGGAATCGTCAGGCAACGCGGGTCCTTCCGACGAGGCGCCCGCGGACGTGTCAGCGGCGGGGCACCGGAGGGGAGACGATCGACGAGATGGGCAGTGGGAACGCGATCATGGCGCTGGCATTCATCGGCATCGCCTCCTTTCCGCGTGGGACTGTCGGCCAATACTAGCACGCCACCGCGTGGCGCCTACTTGCCCGGCAGGGAGCTCGCGAACGTCACGCCGTACCCCACCCAGCGGCGCAGGTCGGCGTCGGCCGCGAACCCCGGCGGCGCGACGTAGACCCAGCCCGCCATCGGGCGACCGCTGAAGTCCATCTCGCGCGCATGGGGCCGGCCGACCAGATCGTCGTACGCGTCCGGCCCCACCCGCACCATCAGTTCGTCCTTGACCACGCCGACGCACATGTTGCCGCCGAGAAGAAAGGCAAGCCCCCCGAACATCCGCTTCTCCGCGATGTCGCTCTGCCCCGCCAACGCGTCGCGAACGCGCTCGGCAACGCCCTCGTCAAATGCCATTGCCTCCCCCTCTCACGACCGCCGGGCGCTCGTTGCGCGCGTCTCAGCCCGGCCCTTCGATCGGCACGCCGGCAGGGAGCTGCCGCCGCTTCAGAAAGCCCCGGCGCCTGCCCAGGTCGTCGCGCGACTCGTAGCGCAGCTTGATGTAGGGGCGTCGGCTGTCGTCCCGCGCGTATTCGGCGCCCAGGCGCTGCTTCTCCGCGTCCGTCAGTTCGCGGGCCAGGCCGTCGTCGTCCACGTAGACGTACTCGAACCCACCGTCGTCGGCGCGCCGCGAACGCATGGCGACGGCGAGCCACGCCACATAGCCTCCGACCACCAGGATCGGCAAGGCGACAAACGCGATCAGGATGGTGGTGAGGTGCACCCAAGGGATCAGATCCGGCGCTCGAGCCGCACGACCTCCGTGTCCTCGCCGCCGATGACGATCGGGCGGCGACGGACCTCGATCGTGAACCCCTCGCGTGCCCAGAAGGCCAGGGAACGCTCGCGCGTGGCGATGACCCCGGCGGCAAGTGAGGTAGCGCCGGCGGCGCGAGCGTCCTCGGCGATCGCCGCGACGAGGGCCTTGCCGACGCCATGCCCGCGCAGCGCCGTGTCGACGAGCGCGATGCCGATGATCCATTGCTTCACGTGCGCGAAGCCGCGCAGGACCTCGGCGTAGCCCGCGACGCGGCCGCCGAGGTAGGCGCGGTAGATGACCTCGTCCTGACGGGTGAAGCCGTCCGGGAGGTCATCGAGGTCCTCCTGGAACGACTCAAGGGTAGGCGGCGGGTCACCGACTTCGGCGAAGAAGTCGAGGGCGCACGTGCGCAGATCGTGGATCTCCGCGAAGTCGGCGTCGCTCAGCGCGACGACCTCGGTGCGGATGACACGTAATGTGGGGTCGGCATCCCGCCGTGCCCGGATCAGATCACCCTGCACATCGTCGCCCAACTGCACCCTCCCCGTTCAGCCGGAGGCCCCCATCACCCGGAACGGCGCCGGCTCGTTCGGCATGCATCCTGACACCGTTCAGATACTACCGCAGCCCGGCCCGACCGCGTTCGCTCCTACCATGCACACCGAGCGTTGTTGTAAACTCAACCCTTCTTTCGAGCGCCGGAGGCTAGGCCGTCCACAGAGACGGCCTCACCAGCCGGCGCCTGGAGATCCCCGGCCCCGGTGGCCGGCAGGGCCGCCGCAGCGCGGGGGCCAAGCGCAAGAGTGGGACCACCGAACGGAGAAGGCATGACCGGTCCGGCAGGCGCGGAGGCGACGACCACCATCCAGGCGACCATCGACGGACGCCAGGTACGCGTGCCCTTGGGCACGACCATCCTCGACGCGGCGCGCGCGCTCGACATCGACATCCCGACCCTCTGCCATCACGAGACACTGGACCCGACCGAGGCGTGCCGGCTGTGCGTCGTCGAGGTCGAAGGGCGAGCGGATCTCGCGCCGTCATGCGGCACTCCGCTTGTCGACGGCATGGTCCTCTTCACGGAGTCAGAGTCCGTGGTCGCCGCCCGGCGCCTCATCCTCGACTTGCTGCTCTCCGACCACCCATTGGTCTGCATGACCTGCGAGCAAACGGGGGCCTGCGAGCTCCAGGATCACTGCTACCGCTACGGCATCGAGGGCAGCAGCTACGCCGGCGAGAAGCGAGAGCTCCCCATCGAGAGCGACAACCCGATGATCGAGCGCGATATGAACAAGTGCATCCTCTGCGGCAAGTGCGTCCGCGTCTGTCATGAGGTCCAAGTCACGGACGCGATCGACTTCACGCAGCGCAGCTTCGATGCGCGGATCGCGGGCCCGTTCGACAAGCCGCTCGACATCTCGTTCTGCCGCTTCTGTGGCCAGTGCGTCGACATCTGCCCTACGGGCGCCATCGTCAACAAGCAGCTCAAGGGCGTGCGCAAGTGGGATCGCAAGAAGGTGCGTACGACATGCCCCTTCTGCGGCGTCGGCTGCAACTTCGACCTCAACGTGGCCAGCGGCAGAGTGGTCGGCGTGACCGCGGCCTACGACGCCCCGGTCAATCAAGGCTCGCTGTGCGTCAAGGGACGCTTCCACACCGACTTCATCACCAGCCCCGACCGCATCACCACCCCGCTGATCAAGCGGGACGGCGTGTTCGAAGAGGCATCCTGGGACGAAGCCCTCGGCCTGGTCGCCGAGCGCCTCCTCGAGATCAAGGCCGAGAACGGGCCGATGGCCATCGGCGTGCTCGGCTCGGCGCGCTGCACCAACGAGGAGAACTACCTGCTGCAGCGCCTCACGCGGGCGGGTCTGAACACGAACAGCATCGATCACTGCGCCCGTACCTGACACGCTCCCACGGTGGCCGGTCTGGCCGCCACGTTGGGTTCGGGAGCGATGACCAACTCGATCAGCGAGATCGAGCACAACGACGTCCTCTTCATCATCGGGTCCAACGCCACCGAGGCGCACCCGATCATCGGCAACAAGATGAAGCGCGCGGCACAGCGCGGCGCCAAGCTCATCGTCGCCGACCCGCGCCGCACGGAACTGGCCGAGCACGCCCACATCTGGCTGCGCCTCAAGCCGGGGACGGACAACGCGCTCATCGACGGCATCCTGCACACCATCATCACAAACGGCTGGCACGACCAGCCGTACATCGACGAGCGCTGCGAAGGCTACGGCGACCTTTGGGAGGCGGTCAAGGACTTCACCGCCGAACGCGCCGCGGAGATCACCGGCGTCCCGGCCGAGTCGATCGTCGCGGCGGCCGAACTGTACTCCAGGACGCCGCGGGCCGGTCTCTACTACACGCTCGGCATCACCGAACACACGGTGGGCACGGCGAACGTCATGAACCTCGCCAACCTGGCCATGATCACCGGTCACATCGGCGTCGAGTTCGCCGGCATCAACCCGCTCCGCGGCCAGAACAACGTCCAAGGCTCCTGCGACGTGGGCGCCCTGCCCAACTCGCTCCCAGGGTACCCGAGCGTCAACGACCCGGATGCGCGCGCCAGGTTCTCTGCGGCGTACGGCGTACCCATGCCGGAGCAGATGGGCCTGCGGATCCCCGAGATGTTCGATATGGCGGTGGGCGGCTGGCTGAAGGCGATGTTCATCATGGGCGAGGACCCGGCACTCACCGATGCCGACGCCAATCATGTGCGCAAGGCGCTGGCCAATCTCGACTTCCTCGTCGCCCAAAACCTCTTCATGACCGAGACCGCGAAGTACGCGGATGTCTTCCTGCCCGCCGCCTGCTACGCGGAGAAGGACGGTACATTCACGAACACGGAGCGGCGCGTGCAGCGCATCCGCAAGGCGGTGGAACCCCCGGGGCAGTGCCGCCCCGACTGGGAGATCATCTGCGACCTGAGCGCCCGGCTCGGGCATCCCATGCCGTTCGGGTCACCCGAGGAGATCTTCGAGGAGATGCGCACGCTGATTCCGCAGTACGCGGGCATGACGTACGAGCGTCTTGGCGCCGTGGGCCTGCAATGGCCCTGCCCCACCGAGGACCATCCCGGCACGCAATTCCTGCACAAGGGCAAGTTCACGCGCGGCAAGGGCCTGCTCCAAGGTATCCCCTTCCAGGAGCCGGCTGAGTTGACCGACGAAGAGTACCCGACCCTGCTCACGACCGGCCGCATGCTCTATCACTACAACACCATGACGCGGAACTGCGAGAGCCTCGAGTGGCTGCGCCCGCACGAAATGGCCGAGATCAGCCCGGCCGACGCCGCGCGCCTCGGCCTGGCGGAGGGCGAGATGGTGCGCGTCACCTCTCGTCGTGGCTCGATCACCACGCGCATCACCGTGACGGAGCGCGTGCCCGCCGGCACGATGTTCATGACGCTCCACTACAAGGAGTCGCCGGTGAACGAGCTCACCAACTCGGCCGCGGACCCGGTGACCAAGACGGCGGAGTTCAAGGTCTGCGCCGTGCGCATCGACAAAGGGCCACCGCCGGAGGCGCAGCTGCCGCCGGCGGAGTGACCAGGCTTCAGGGTCAGCTCGTCGTGCAGCTGGCGCCGCCCTGCTTCTCGAGGTACTGCTGGTGGTACTCCTCGGCGCGCCAGAAGGTGCCGGCGGGCGCGATCTGCGTGGTGATGGGATCGTCGTAGACACCGGCGCCTTCGAGCTGCTTCATCGCGGCCAGGGCGGCGGCCTTCTGCCGCGGGTCGTGGAAGAAGATGGCCGAGCGATAGTTGGAGCCGACGTCCGCCCCTTGGCGATCCCTTGTGGTCGGATCGTGGTTCTCCCAGAAGACGTTGAGCAGATCGTCGTAACCGATCTGGCTCGAGTCATAGGTCACCTCGACCGCCTCAGCATGGCCGGTCTCGTGCGAGCTGACCGCCTCGTACGTCGGGTCTTTGGTCGCGCCGCCCGTGTAGCCCACCTGCGTCGCAACGACACCCGGCAAGTGGCGGAACACCTCCTCGACGTGCCAGAAGCAGCCCGCGGCGAAGGTGGCAGTCTGGATCTGCGCGACGTCCGCCGTCTCTCCCGCCGCGAGCCTCGTCAGGGGCACGAACCTCATCGCCGCGGAGTTCAGGCAGTAGCGCAACCGCCTCGTTCCGAGAGCGCCTTTGAACACGTGACCGAGATGGGCGTCACAGCGAGCGCAGAGGATCTCCATCCGCGGCATCCCGAGACTCCAGTCCTTCTTCTCAGCGACATTCTCGGCGGCGAACGCCTGAGAGAAGCTCGGCCAGCCGGTCCCGGAGTCGAACTTCGTGCTCGATGAGAACAGCGGCAGACCGCAGCTCACGCAGCTGTAGATGCCGGCTTCCTTGGTCTTGAGGAGCCCGCCACAGAAGGCTGGCTCTGTGCCCTTCCCGCGCGCGATCTCGTACTGCTCCGGGGTGAGCAGCGCCTGCCATTCTGCGTCGGACTTGACGACCTTCGGTACGTTCAGGGCGTCCGTCGGCTCGCCGTCCTTGTCGACGAACCTCACACTCAGAGTCGCCGCGCCGGCGCCGCCGACGGCGTCGTCCGCCCCCGGATCGGCGCTCGTCAGTCTCACATAAACTGCGAGCGCACTGAAGGCGGCCAGCACCGCGACGCCGACCTTCGTGGCTTTCGAGCGTCTCATGTCATCCTCCGTCGCCGGGACCACTGTCCATCATGGTACTGCGGATGAGGCCGGAGTGCGTGCTGGAGACCGCGCGCCGCGTGCGCGCGTGAGCCTGGCTGCGAGCGCCGTAATGCTCTCGATACGCGACCGTTCGTCTTTCGTAAGATGTTGCCCCTTGGAGGAGGACGCGTTCCGTGACGGCGCTCAGAGGCTGTCGCCGAAGTCCTCCTTGAACTGCGCGACAAGCTTCTCCTGCCAATCCGAGACGGGCTTCAGGGTGCCGTAGAAGAAGCGCAGGATCGGCGGCTCCTCGACGAACTCCAGGCCCTCGACCAGCTCGCGGTTCTCGTACAGCCATGCGATGCGATCGACGGCATACTTGACTTGAGAGAGCGTGAAGACGCGGCGCGGCAAAGCCAGCCGCAGCAGTTCCATGTTGGCGAGCGTCTCGTTGCCGTCAGGGTCGCGCTGCTCGGAGAGCGTGCCGCGCTCCATGCCGCGCACGCCGCTCGCGATGTACAGCGCCGCGGCGAGCGCCCCGGCAGGGTACTGCGTCTGCGGCACGTGGTCGAGGAACCGCATGGCATCGACATGGCAGCCGAGGCCGCCCGCCGGCGTGATCACCGGCACGCCCCGCTTCACCAGCTCGGCGACCATGTATTCGATGAAGATCGGACCCTGGCTGATCATGTCCTCGTCCATGGTCTCTTCGAGGCCGACGGTCAGCGCCTCGATCTCACGCACAGACATGCCGCCGTAGGTGAGGAAGCCTTCGTACAGCGGCACCAGGCTGCGCATGCTGCGGTAGATCTCTTCGCTCTTCATGCAGATGCCGCCGCCCCTGGCGCAGCCCAGCTTGCGGGCGGAGAAGTAGAGGATGTCACTGAGGTCCGCGATCTCGCGCGTGATCTCGCGGATGCTCCGGTCCTTGCAGCTCTCCTCGCGGACTTTGATGAAATACAGGTTGTCGGCGAGCAGACTGGCGTCCACGACGAGCAACAGGCCATGTTCGTCGCACACCCGGCGGATGTCCCGGAGGTTCGCGAGAGAGAACGGCTGGCCGCCGATGAGGTTGGTGCCGGCCTCCATGCGCACGAAGGCGATCTTCTCGGCGCCGTTCGCGGCGATGAGCGCCTTGAGCTTACCGACATCCATGTTCCCTTTGAACGGGTCGGTGCTCGTCACCTCCAGCGCCGCGTCCCCGCAGATCTCCTCGACGATGCCGCCGTTCAGGACGATGTGCGCCTTGGTGGTCGTGAAGTGATAGTTCATAGGCACGATGGAGCCTGGGGACACCATGACCTGCCCGATGATGTTCTCGGCGGCGCGGCCCTGATGCGTGGGGAGGAACCACTGATGGGCGAAGATCTCGCGCAGCTTGCTCTCGAGTCGCGTGTAGGTCGCGCTTCCCGCGTAGCTGTCGTCTGCGATCATCATCGCGGCCTGCTGCTGATCGCTCATGGCGTTGACGCCGCTATCGGTGAGCATGTCGAGGAAGACGTCTTTGTTCTGCAACAGGAAGGTGTTGTTGCCCGCCGCGGTCGCGCACTTCAGGCGCTCGTCGACTGGGGGCAGGAACAGCTTCTGTACGATGCGTACTTTATGCATCTCAAGCGGGACGCTCTCTCCGCTGAAAAAACGTACCTTCGCCATATGGCTGACGCCTCCGTCTCTGGTTGGTTCCATTTGGACCGCAAGACGCGCGCCCGACGAGGAATGGCGGACGCGCATAAGCATTCTATTCAGAGTCAATGGCGGGCGCGCAACCGCGCCCCGCGGGCGCGTCGTCCGCGCTGTGCTCGCCTACTTGACGCGCAGCGTCACGCGAAACGTCGCCGGCGCCGGCGCGGTGGGTTCGAACGAGCGCCAGTACTTCATCTTGAGCGTGCCCTCGCCGGCGGACCTGGCCACGAACGTCCACACCTGCGTACCCCCCGACCCGAGGGCGTCCGAGGCCGGCGCGAACCGTGGTGAGCCGACACGCTCGAGTTGCGCCGGCACCTGCCCGACGACGTCCCATTGATACCCCGTCGTCGGGTTGGCGTCCAGGGTGATGCGAAGCTCCTGCCCGATCTGCAGATCCTGCGTCGTGCCACTCTCGTTCTGGGTGAGTTTCAGAGGCGCCGGTGGCTCCGGATTGGTCTTGCCGGAGCAGCCGGAAACAAGGCTCGCGACCGCGACCAGCGCGATCGCCACGGCGACGATGGTCCACGGGCGACTCACTGGAAGGTCCGTCCGCCGTGGCGCAGCCAGCCGCCCACGTGTTCGCCGTCCGGATCGCGATGCGTCCAATGGATGGTGCCTCCTTCTTCGCTCCACTCGTACTCGCCACGGAAGGCCACGGCATCGCCGACCTGCAGACCCGGGATGCGCTGAGCGACATCGATGTTATGCGCGACCAGCAGGGTCTGCCCGGAGTCAAGACGGATGATGAACCGTTGATGCCGGCTGCCGTCTTCGTCGTCCGGCAGAAGCCTCACGACAACCCCTCGGCCCTCAACCTCCAGATCGGCGGTACGCTCTCCGTAGGCCTTCGCCAGGATCGCATCACTGTCGCTGGACCCTGCGGGCGCCTCCGTGATCCCCGCCACGCCGCCGGCCTCGGCGCCCGACGGCTCTCCGCCGCAGGCGACGAGGCCCGCCACGAGAGCGAGGAGAACGGGGAGCGCCAGCAGCGATCTCTTCACGTCAGTGCGTGTCCGGCCGGCCGGGCGACCCGCTCAGCTCGCCACATCGCCCGGCTCCGCGGGCATCCCCTCGTAGCGCACCACCCAGTCGTCCCTCCCGCAGAACCGGAAGCTGTTGTTCATGTGGTCGCGCTCGTCCAGACCGATGCGCCGAAAGACGTCTGCCCACGTGTCGGCGCCACCGCGGCTCTTGACGAGTTCGGCGGTGGCAGGCTGCCGCTCCCATTCGGGGTGATCGCGCACGAGTTGCGCGTACGTGTGCTCAGCATGGTCCTCGAACTCCGCGTTGAAGAGAAAGGCCCTGCGGATATCCGCCAGCGCCAGCGCCCACTCCATCACCGCATAGCCGGCCACCATCAACTGAGGGATCGGCCGCGTCAGGTACCACGGGTCGCGAGCGCCGTCCTCGCGCATCTTCTCGGCGATGACGAGCAGATGCCAGTACTCGTTGCTCCGGGCCTCCCGTGCCCACCCAACCAGCGCGCGGGCGTCGTGAACGAGTCCCTCGTCCCGGTAGTGCCTCGTCATCTTGACGTACTGGCGGTTCTCCCACGCGCGATACGGCACGCCGGCCAGCATCTCGATCAGCTTCGCCTTGCCGAGCGTCGTCCTGCGCCCCGTGAACAGATCCATAGACAGAAAGAAGGAGCGCGCGACGATTGAGTACGGGTACCTCGGCCGCTCCAGCGAGGCCTGCTGCTCTTTCTTGAGATCGATGCCTGCATGCTCCATGAGGAACCTCCCGCATCGACGAGAACCAGACGTCCTCGTTCGCTTTGCCGTCGTCGTCGCGCTTCGCCTGCGGCGAGCGCGCCGCTCCATCAGTCTACCCCGGCGCGTCGATCTGCGGCAGCATCGAGCACCAGGTCGGTGACGCCGACGCCTGCGCCGCAGTCGGTCGTCGGCGACCAGAGACGGTTGCGGGGCGAGGAATAACGGGCAAACAGAGGATCGACCACAGGCATGAAGCGGACGGATCGGAGGATCAGCCATGTTCGAGCCCAGCGTCAACGAGACTGAGCAGATGACCGTCGCGTGTCTCGCCATGCGTGGCGCCTACGCGCAGATCCCCGAGGGATACGCGCGCCTCTACCACTGGGTCGAGGCATGCGGCTACGAGCCGACGGGGATGCCGCGGGCGGTGTACTTCACCGATCCCGCGGAAGTGCCCGAGGCAGAGGCAGTGTGGGAGCTCTGGGCGCCCGTGCAGACGGGCCCCTTGCCTTGCGGACCGGACGACCAGGGACTGGGCGTCAAAGCGGTCGCCCCCCGAAGGCTGGCGACCGCCATACACAAAGGCCCATACGACTCCGTCGGGGCCACGTACGGAGCGCTCGCAGGCTGGATCGCCGAGCAGGGCTACGAGATCGCCGGCCCGCCTGAGGAGGCGTATCTCACAGACCCCGCCGAGACGCCTCCCGAGGAGTACCTGACGGAGATCGCGTTTCCCGTCAGGGTCACTTGAGACTCCCCCGCCCGCCGCGGGCTTCTGCTCGTCGGCGCTGCCGAGCAGCATCCAGTCGCCCTGCGCCTTGAGCATCGCCTGCAGATCCTCGATCGCGGACAGGCGATACGAGAGGACGCTCAGCGCATGCGCTCGAAGACTCCACCGGCGGCCAGGCGCGCGAAACCGGCGCCGTGCACAATGGCCTTGATCTGGTCGGGCGTCGGAGACGCCTTCGCGTCCATGATCATGTAGGTCTCGAGCTCGTCAAACACCAGCGTGATGACTTCGCCGCGCCGCTTGTACACGGCCACCAGCTCGTAGTCGGGGTCCTGCGCCGCCAAGTCGGCATCGCCCGCGCTGCTGTCGGCCACAAGATGACCGCCGACCTTGAGGTACCGCTTGCAGACCTGAGAGACGAATGGAGCGCCCTGAGAGATGAGCAGATCGAACGACTGGTCCGGCTCGGGGAGCGGTCCGACGTCCCGCTCCGCGAGATGGAACCTGATCGTCGGCTCTTCCGCGTACTCGCGACGCTCGCGGACGAGCTCCAGGACCTCGGGGTCCGAGAAGAAGGACTGGGCGCGCTTGTCTGGGTCCACGTGCACGACCGTGGGGATCACGAAGGAGGGCGTGATGTGACCAGAACTGCCGGGGTAGAGCGCCGTCGCAACGGCGTAGTGCTCGACCAGACCCTGGAACAGGCCGAGTCGCTCGTCCGCGTTGGCGACGTACTTCTCCTCGTAGAAAACGCGCGCGTCACCCATGGAGTCTCCCTGCGTATTGTGAGGGCCCGCGGCCGTCGGCCGCGGGCGTTTGTGTGTCAAGCGTAGCGCATGTCCGCCGGAAGCACCTGCTCGATCACTCATGCCGTCCGGGCGGTGGCTCTACTGCCGTCAGCTGAGCGGCAGCAGCAAAGGGGACGCCCCGGGGCCGGCCTGGCCAGGCTGCGCCTGATCGCTGGCGCCTTCGCCGATACGATACGGCCGACGCGCAGTGGCAAGCCACAGGTGTGGCGCCTCGGGATCGTCGTCCTCCGAGGCCGACGGGTGCGGCCAGCGCCCGTACGCTGCACCAGGCGAGCCGAGCGGCGTCAGTTCGGCCTTCCAAGCGTGCCTCTTCAGAAGCGCTTTGGGATCGTCCAGCGTGCCCGTCCAGGGAGCGCCGGCTTGGGCCTGCATCTCCACCCAGGGCTGCGTCAGCGGTGAGGTCAGGGTCGCGCGGTTGATGACGTCGAAGGCAAGGTAGCTCCCTGGAGACGACGCCTTCATGACCCGGACGAGCAGCGTCGTGAGATCCTCCGGCGAGAGATAGAAGAGGAATCCCTCAAGCAACCAGATGGCGGGCTGGGCCGAGTCGATACCGGCCGTCGCCAGCAACGCCTCCCAGCCGTCGGCAAGATCGGCCGCGACGACGTGGCGCTCGCAGGTCGGCTTTGCACCGGCTTGGTCGAGGATCTTCTGCTTACGGTCGAGCACGGCGCCTTGGTCCAACTCATAGACCTGCATGCCGGCGGGCCATTCGAGGCGAAAAGCGCGCGTATCGAGGCCCGCCGCCAAGATGACGACCTGCCGGACGCCGTCCTTGTCAGCGATGCGCAGAAGGTAGTCGTCGAAGAAGCGGGTCCGCAAAGCGATGGGCAGCGTGCTCTCGGGCGAGCGCTGCTCCAGCCATGCCGCTCCGTCGGGCCCCGCCAGGCCGCTCGCAAACGGATCGTCGAAGAGACGGTCCTCCCGGGCGCTCTCGAGAGCCCGCGCGGCTGCGGTCCACGACGCGGTCAGCGCCAGACGATGCTGTGACGACACGTGTTCGACCATTGTTCCCCCCCAAGACGCCTGCCGGACCCAAGTGTATCCCACCGGGCGAACGGACCCCTTCTCACGCTCCCGGGCGGCCGATGCGTCTGCCGAATCGCAAGCCGACCAGGCTGACCAGCATGCTCACGGTCGCGCCCCAGAGCATATCCACGACGGTGACGCTCAGCGGCCAGCCCTTGAAGGTCGCAAGGCTGGTGAGATCGTAGGTGCCATACGTGACGAGCCCGTACAGAGCCGCCCGCGCGAGCGCGGCTCCCATGGGGCCCGCCGTGAGGCCGGGAACGATCACGAACACCACCAGACCGGCGACGAAAAGCAGGTAGAAGACGAGCGCCGCGGTCAGCTTGAGATCGGGGGCCATGAGGAACCCGATCCGCGAGCGATAGAACGTCGGGTACATGAGCCTGAGCCAGACGGCGTCGACGACCAGAAAGGCGAAAAGAGAGACAACATAGAGCTTGACGTAGTAGAGGCTCATCTATACTCCCCCGCCGGCGCTCATCCTCGCGGCCGCGCGTCTTCCGCGATCCGCAAGATGGCTTCGAGGCTCGCGTCGACGTCCTCGTCGGAGGTCGCCCACGACGACACGCTGATCCGCATGGCGATGTTCCCCTGCCAGCGCGTGCCGCCGCACCAGCACGTGCCGTCCCGCTGGATCCCGTCGATGACCCGCTGTGTGGTCTCTGAGTCGCCGAACGAGACGAGCACCTGGTTGAGCGCCACCTCGTTCAGTACCGTGTAGCCGGCGTCGGCGAGAGCCGCGGCCATGCGCTCCGCGTGGCGGCAGCAGCGGTCGACGAGATCCGCCAGGCCGTCTCTGCCCAGCGAGCGCAGGGCCGCCCAGACTTCGACGCCGCGAGCGCGGCGGGACATCTCAGGCACGGTCAAGTGCGGGTCCCGAGTCTCGGCCCTGACAAGATACGCGGCGCTGGTCGACGACATGGCGGCATGCAGGTGGCGGCCGTCTCGCACGAAGGCCAGGCCACTGTCGTAGGGGACGTTGAGCCACTTGTGAGCGTCCGTGGCCCAAGAGTCCGCGCGCTCGAAGCCGCTGGCCAGATGCCGCTTGGCGGGAGAGGCCAGCGCCCAGAGGCCGAACGCCCCATCGACGTGGACCCATGCACCGGTGGACTGCAGCCGCGAACAGATCTCGTCGGCCGGGTCGAAGGCACCCGTGTTCACGTTGCCTGCCTGGATACAGACGATGGTGGGGCCTTCGATCCGGGGCAACTCCCGAGGGATCATCCTCCCCTGACCGTCCACGGGGACCCTGTGGACCCTGTCGCGACCCAAGCCGAGCAAGCTCAGTGCCTTCAGTACGCTCACATGGACCTCGTCGCCGACGACGACGCTGATCGGCGGCGCCCCAAAGAGCCCCTGCGCTTCGACGTCCCAGCCCTGCGCCTCAAGGAGCGCGTGACGCGCCGCGGCGAGACCCGTGAAGTTGGCGGATGTCGCGCCGCTCACGAACCCGACATCCGCCTGAGCGGGCAGGCCCAACACGGATCTCAGCCAGCCTCGACAGACCTCCTCCAGCGCCACCCCCACGGGAGAGGCGGCCTCGAGGCCGGCGTTCTGGTCCCACGCCGCGGCCAAGATGTTGGCGCCCACCGTGGCCGGCAACGCCCCGCCGATGACGAACCCGAAGAACCTGCCGCCGGCCGTGGCGACCGTGCCAGGCGAGCCGATGTCGTCCAGTTCGGCGAGGACGGTCGCGGCAGCGATGGGGTCATGCTGCAGCGGCACGTCAAACCGCTCCAGGTCTGCCGCCGCGGCAGGCGCGGGCGAGACGCGCCTCGTTCGCACCTCTTCCAGATAGCGGATCGCCCGATCGGCAGCGTCAGTGATCAGCTTGTCCACAGGAGCCTCCATGTCAGCACGCCGTCGTCGCGGCATAGATCTCGATCCTCTCCTTGTCCCGCCCCACGTTCCTGCGCTTGAGCGTGATGCGACCGATCTCGCCGGTGTGCTGCAGATGTGTTCCCCCGCAGGGCACGCGAGCGAACCCGGGCACCTCCCAGAAGCGGCGTTCGCCGTCGGGATGGGAGAAGGCGCTGACGATCGCCAGATCGGCGTCGATCAGCGCCTGCGCCTCGGACGCGAGCGTGGGGAACAGGGCGGAGATGTTCTCCGGCCAACGGAAGTCGACACGGGCCTTGTCCGCGGCGATGTGCGCCCCGAGTCTCTCCACGCCGACCAGCTCGCGAGTGACGAGCTCCAATACGAGCTCCGCGGCGAAGTGCAGGCGCATCAGGCGGTACCGGCGTTCCCAGTCGATGCGCATCTGCACCGCGTCCCCCGCATGCAGACCATGATCCCCGGGCAGCGTGTAGAGGATCTCGGCGCCGTCCTTGCGCGCCTCGAGCACGGGGAGCCCGGCGATCGTGCCGGCGTCGCTCTCCTGGCCGCCGGAGAAGGCGTAGAAGATGGTGGCGCTCACCGTCACCTGGTCGTCCGCCACGGAGCGCACCGTCGTGTCCAGTTCAGTCTGGTACGGGTCCTCCCAGAAGACCTTGCGCGTCATGGCGTCAGGCGCTTCAGGACCCGGCGTCCCGCGCCACGAAGCGCGCCCAGCGCTCGTCCACCCAAGCCTGGACCTCGGCGACGGCCTCGACGCCCATGCCCTTGAAGCGCGTCTGCGTGGCGACGAACTCGGCCACCGGCTTGCGGCCGCCGCCCTTCGCCAGGGAGCGCGAGCGGTTCGTGAGGCGGAAGACGCCGTCGTCGACCTCGTAGAGCACGACCAGCCCGGTCTGCACGGCGAGCTTGCCCAGCCGGATGGTGTCCTTCGGGTCGAAGCCCCAGCCCGCCGGGCACGGGGTGCTCATGTGGATGTAGCGCAGCCCCTTGATGCCGCGCGCCTTGGCCACCTTGTCGAAGACGTCGTCCGGATACGCGGCTGAGGTCGAAGCGACGTACGGGATGCCGTGCGCCTCCATGATGCGCGGCAGGTCCTTGGGGTTCTCGCGCTTGCCGGACCAGGTCGTCGTCGTGCGCGCGCCCTGTGGCGTGAGACCCGAACGCTGCGTCCCGGTGTTCATGTACGCCTCGTTGTCGTAGCACAGATAGATGAAGTCCTCGTTGCGCTCGGCGGCGCCGGAGAGCGCCTGGATGCCGATGTCGCCCGTGCCGCCGTCGCCCGCCATCGCGAGCACCGTGAGCTCGTCGTCGCGGCCCATGGCGCGCAGGCCGGCGGCCGCGCCGGTCGCGGCGGCCGCCGTGGACGGGAAGGCCACATTGATCCACGGCACCTCGACGGAGCTCACCGGGTACATGCCGCCGAGCACGGTCAGGCAGCTCGCCGGCACGGTCATGACCATCTTGCCGTCGAGGGCCTTGGTGATGGCGCGCAGGCCGATGCCGAGACCGCAACCGGCGCATGCCCGATTGCCGGAAAGCACGAATTCGCGCTCGGGGAGGTCGATGAGCTTCGTCATGAGGCGCCTCCTAGAGTCTCAGGTTGAGCCAGTCGTCGGCGCGGTCGCGCACGCCGGCGTCGTGGTCGGCCAGGGCGCGACGTGCGGCCGCGGCGAGACCCTCGGGCGTCGTGTCGCGACCGCCGAGGCCGCAGATCGCGCCGAAGACGGCGGGCGCGCCGGGAGCGCCGTACAGCGCGGCCCGCAGATCGTTGCAGATCGGGCCGCCGAAGCCGTAGGAGAGAGCTTTGTCGAAGACGAGCGCCACCTGGCGACCGGCGAGGGCGCCGCGCCAGCGCCGCCGCCGGGAACGGACGGTAGGCGCGGATGCCGAGCACGCCCGCCTTGACGCCCTCGGCCCTCAGCGCATCGACGGCCACCGTCAGCTGCGTGGCCAGCGAGCCCGCCGCGACGAGCGCGATCTCCGCGTCGTCGAGCCGGTCTTCCCAGAACAGGCCTCCCCAGGAGCGTCCGATGGCCTCGCCGTACGCCGCGTCCGTGCGGGGGATGACGTCGAGCGCGTCCATGATCGCTTGTTGATGCAGGGCGCGCAGCTCCATGTAGCCGTGGCACGCCACGCCCTCGGCGTCGGCCCGCGGATCGGCGAGCGTGACCTGGCCGATGTTGCGCGGGTCGGACGGGTCGATGATGGTGAGAGGCTCAGGCCGCGACGGCAGAAACGCGTCCACCGCGGCCTGCTCCGGCACGTCCACGGGCATGACCGTGTGCGACAGCAGAAAGCCGTCGTAGCACACCATGACCGGCACGTTCACCGTCTCCGCGATGCGGAAGGCCTGGAGGAACGTGTCGAGGATCTCCTGGTTGTCGCGGCAGTAGAGCTGGATCCAGCCCGCATCGCGCTCGGACATCGAGTCCTGCTGGTCGTTGAGGACGTTCCAAGGAGCGGCCAGCGCCCGGTTGACGATGCCCATGACGATAGGCAGCCGGGCGCCCGCCGCCCACCAGACCTGCTCGTTCATGTACGCGAGGCCGTTCGAGCTCGTCGCCGTGAAGACGCGGGCGCCGACCGTCGCCGCGGCGATGCACACCGTGAGCGCTGAGTGCTCGGACTCGACGGTGACGAACTCAGCTTGTAGCTCACCGCTCTCCACCTGTCGCGAGAGCTGCTCGACGACGGGCGACTGCGGCGTGATCGGGTAGGCGGCGATGACCTGGACCCGGGCCAGCTTGGCGGCGGTAGCGGCCGCCTCGTTGCCGGTCATGACGGAGACGTTCGGAGCTCTGCTCTCGGGCATGGGTGCCATATCCCTCTCGCGACGCGCGGCCTAGAAACCGCAGGTGAAGTTCTCTTGTTCCGGCTGCATCTCGATGGCGTCGGCCGGGCAGACCTCGGCGCAGATGCCACAGCCCTTGCAGTACGTCAGGTCGATGACAGGGCCGACGCTCTTCGTGATGCAGGCGTCCGGGCAGTACACCCAGCACAGCTGACAGACGACCTTGCCCGCCTTGACGGCGAGGCAGGCCTCGCGCGCCACGAGCACCGGGCGGTCCGAACGCCAGTCGCCCGTCTCCCCCGCCTCGCCGACGCTCGGCGTCGCCATGCTGATCTCGTGTCCGCACTCGCTCGTGCCCACAGTGGCGCTCCTCACCTGCTCGTACACCCGGCGGCGATCACGGCCGCCTCGAAGTTCTTCTGCGCTGGCCCGGTGGCGAAGGCATGGCCGATCGCTTCCTCAAGCGGCTCCATGCCGATGAGTCCGGTCGCCACGGCGATCGCGCCGAGCATGGCGGTGTTGACCATCGGCGTGCCGCCGACGATCAGACCGGCCGCCTTGGCGGCGCCGGTCACGTCTGTCGTCACGACCCGCGCGCCCTCCGGCAGCGAGCGCGGGTCGATGCCCAGCTCCGCCGGCAGTCGCGGCGTGTTGACGATGACCACGGCGCCGGGCTTCAGGCCGGCGGTGATCGCGTCGCTGCCGAGCAGCGACTCGTCGAGCACCACCACCACATCGGGGGTCGTGACCTGGGAGAGCACGCGGATCGGCGCGTGCGCCAGCCGCGTCGACGCCGTGATCGGCGCGCCACGCCGCTCCGCGCCGAAGGTCGGCGCGCTCGTCACGCCGGCGAACCCGCTGCGAAAGCCGGCGTCCGCGAGGATCTTGGCGCTCGTCACGGCGCCCTGCCCGCCGCGCCCGTGCCAGCGCACCTCGTACATCTCCTGATCGCGCATCCTCACGTGCTCGCCGTCTCCGACTCGTCACGCATCTCGTCGTGGACCTCGGCGCCCGTCTCGCCGGCGAAGACGCCCAAGTGGACGTCCAGCCGCTCCTTGGCCAGGTCGCGCAGCTTGTACTTCTGGACCTTGCCGGAGGCCGTGAGCGGGAAATCGTCGACGAAGAAGACGTACTTGGGCGCCTTGTAGCGCGCCAGCCGCGCGCGCGCGAACTCCTGCACGTCGGACTCGGTGATGTCTGCCCCCGCCGCGCGCCGGATGAACGCGCCGACGACCTCGCCGTACTTCGCATCCGGCACGCCCACGACCTGGGCGTCCTCGATGCCCGGCATGGTGTAGAGGAACTCCTCGACCTCGCGCGGGTAGATGTTCTCGCCGCCGCGGATGATCATGTCCTTGATGCGGCCGGTGATGCGGTAGTAGCCGTCCTCGTCCACGGTGCCGACGTCGCCGGAGTGCAACCAGCCGTCGGCATCGACCGCCGCCGCGGTGGCCTCCGGCATGTTGTAGTAGCCCTTCATGATGTTGTAGCCGCGACAGCAGAACTCGCCGGGGACATTGGGCGGGCAGTCCTCGCCCGTCTGCGGGTCGATGACGCGGACCTCGACCTCTGGATGCTTCGTGCCGACGGTCTCGCACTTGCGCTCGAGCGTATCGTCGGTCGAAGTCTGCATGTAGACGGGCGACGCCTCGGTGAGGCCGTAGCAGATCGTCATCTCGCGCGGCGTGCATGCGGTCGATGACCTGGCGCATCGTCTCGATGGGGCACGGGCTCCCGGCCATGATGCCGGTGCGCAGACTCGTGAGGTCGAACATCGAGAACATGGGATGCGCCAGCTCGGCGATGAACATCGTCGGCACCCCGTAGAGCGCGGTCGCCCGCTCCTTCTGCACGGCGGCGAGCACGAGCAGCGGGTCGAAGCTCTCGAGCATCACGAGCGTGGCGCCGTGCGTGAGCGTGGCGAGCACGCCGAGGACGCAACCGAAACAGTGGAACAGCGGTACGGGAATGCACACACGGTCCGCGGCGGTCAGATCCTGGCGCTCGCCGATGAAGAAGCCGTTGTTGAGGATGTTGCGGTGCGTGAGCATGACGCCCTTGGGGAAGCCCGTGGTACCCGAGGTGTACTGCATGTTGATGACGTCGCCGGCGTCGAAGCCCGTCTGGGCGAGCGCGTAGGCCGCGTCGTCGCCGTGCTCGCCCAGCAACAGCAGTTCCGGCACGGTGTACATGCCGCGGTGCTTCTCCGGACCCATGTAGATGAGGCTCTTGAGCATGGGGAACTCGTTGGAGACGAGCCGGCCGCGCTCCTGCGTGAGCGCTTCGGGCACGAGCTCGCGGACGATCTGCACATAGTCCACGTCGCGGAAGGCGTCGATGATGCACAGCGCCTTCATGTCTGACTGCTTCATCACGTAGGCGAGCTCGTGGCTCTTGTAGACCGGGTTCACGGTGACGAGCACCGCGCCGATCTTCGCCGTGGCGAACATGAACGTGAGCCAGTCAGGGACGTTGCGCGCCCAGATGCCAACGTTGTCGCCGCGCTCGATGCCGATGGCCAGCAAGCCCTTGGCCAGCCGATCGACACGCTCCTTGAACTCCCGATAGCTCCAGCGCAGAGCGCGGTCCGGGTAGACGACGAAGTCGTGGTCCGGGTCCGCCGCGACCATGCGCTCGAAGTACGCGCCGATGGTCTCTTCGGTGTGGAGTGCCATAGCCGCGACCTCTCAGATCGGGGCGTAGACGACGGCGAGGATCTTCGCCGGCGCCCCGTCCGCAGCGCGCACCTGATGCGGGACGATGGAGTCGTAGTAGATGCTGTCGCCCACGCCCAGCGTGTGCATGACCTTGCCGTACTCCACCTCGATGCCGCCGTCGAGGACGTGGATGAACTCCTCGCCTTCGTGCGTGGAGAGCGCGCGCTCAGCGCCGGACTGGACGACGATGATGAACGGCTCCATGTGGCGCGCGCTCTTGCCCGCCGCGAGGGCGAAGAAGTCGAGCTGGCCGGTGTCCGCGGCGCCGGTCTCCAGGCTCTTGAGGCGTGTGACGGACTCGAGCTCATCGGCGCGCGTCACGACCGGCCCCATCTGCGTGTCGTCGTCGAGCAGCGTGCCGAGCCGGCAGCCGAGGGCACGCGTGATCTTGATGAGCGGGGCGAGCGACGGCGCCAGCTCGCCCGCCTCAAGCTGCTCGATCACGAGCACGTCGCAGCCACTGCGTTCGGCGACCTGCTCGACGGTCAGCCCGAGTGACTCCCGCAAAGTCGTCAGCTTGACGCCGGTCCGCATGTCACGCGTCATGCCCGTCCCCCTTCTCCCGAGCCCGCGCAGCGCCGCCGCACGGGAACCTCGATCGGTGCTCGTCTCGGGCGAAGACGGTGATCGCCCGCGCCGTCTTGCCCGCGGGCTAGGATACCTCCTGCGCGCCGCCCCCTCGACCCACGTCCGAAAGGCTCGGACAGGCGAAGGCATGAGGAGCAGGATGGACGAGACGACGCCAGAAACGAAAGAGCCGGGCGGCCCTGTGGGGCCGCCCGGCTCGAGAGCGTTCGTGCGAGTGAGCCTGGCTTAGCCGGCGATCACGCGAACCTGCGTCGCCTGCTGCTTGCCGCTCTTGCCAGTGGCCTCCGTGAACGAAACGGCCTGACCCTCGTCGAGGCTCTTGAAACCGTCGCCCTGGATCTCGGAGAAGTGGACGAACAGATCATCGCCACCCTCATGCTCGATGAAACCGAAGCCCTTATCGGCATTGAACCACTTGACTTTGCCTTCTGCCATGTGAAACCCATCCTCTCGCCCCAACGGGGCAAAACAAAAACGACGCAACACAAACCGCCTGAATGCGGTGTGTCACGTCGCAATCCAACGGACCCCTGTGGCCCGATTGCGATGAGTATAGCACGTCCCGCGTCGCGTCACAGGAAGCGCGCCGAGAACGCCCGCTACTCGCCGGCGTCGAAGAGCAGTGACTCGTTGCCGTTCTCGTCGTAGAGCGTGAGCCTGCTTTCGTCCACCACGAAGGATCGTGCTTCACGCAGTAGCGTCAGGTAGGCGGTCTCGGCGCGCATCGCCGGCTCTGGGCCGGCCATGGTCGTGCCCGCGATGTCCCCCACTTCAAAGCCGTCGCCCGGGCCCACCTCGCAGGGCCCGCTGTAGCTGTTGACGCCGCTGTTGCCGGAGATCTGCCCGTCGGCGAACCGGGCCGTGATGGTGAAGTCGGCGGGGCTCAGCGAGCTCAAGGTCCACTCGCTGAGCCGCCAGTCCGTGCCCTCCAGCGGGTCGCTCTCGGAGGCGCACCCTGCCAGCGCGGCAAGCGCCGCGAGGATGAGAAGCAGGGCGGCAAGCGCCTTCATTCCGCGGATCATGGTGGCCTCCGATGCGATGCTGCACGTCGGATCGGTACTACGTCAGGTGAGCACTTGATGTCAAGGCGTGCGCTACAAGACCCGGTCCGTGTACGGCAGCTTGCGGATCAGGCTGCTGAGCCCGAAGCACAGCGGGACGGCCACAGCCCCCACTGCAGCCCACTTGAGCAACGGATAGAGCGTCGCGCCCTGAGCGGCGACGGCCAAAGCCGCGATCACCGGAGCATGGATGATGTAGGCCGTGTACGCGTTGGGCACCAGGAACGCCGCCACCCTTCCCCGGCGGTCGAGATACCGGCGAAAGGCGTAGATGAGGCCGATGCACATGCTGACGCAGAGTGAGGCCTCCCAGAGGGCGTAGACCAGCGACTCCCAGTACCAGCCGCCCTTGAACGCGACCGCGTCGTCGATCGCGCCATTGACGATCATCATCGGAGGCCACAGCAGGATCAGGACGACCGCGATCCGCAACCACAGACGCCCCGTCTTGTCCGGCAGGCTGACGAACCAGTTGCGCCGGTAGGCGACCAGCCCGACGACGAACAGCGCGATGTACTGGACGAAGAAGGGCAGCTGGAGGTTCAGCGGCTCGAAGGTGAACTCGTCCATCACGAGCACGGTACGGACCAGGAAGCTGGCCAAGCCCAGGAGCACGGCGAAGAGGGCGATGACGCGGACGCTGGGGAAGGCGCCCGCCGCCGACGCCGCCGGCCGGGAGTGCGCCAGCAGCCGCCACCCCGCATACGCAAGCGAGAAGATGAGCAGCACCTCCACGAACCACAGCGGGCCGGCGCCGATCAGCGGGCTCTTGGCGAAGTACTCGCCGGGGAAGAAGTCCCAGAACGGCGTCCGGATCTCGTCGTAGTGGAGGAGGTACACGAACAGCGGATTGATGATCCAGCTGTACACGATCAGCGGGATACCCAGGCGCACCAGGCGGTCCTTCAGGAAGCAGCCGGGCCCCTTGCGATCGTAGGACCCAGGCACGAAGTAGGCCGAGATGAGCAGGAAGAGGCCCATGAAGTAGGCCTGGTCAGTGGCGCAGAACCAGGCCCCGAGCGCCTCTGAGACCACGCCTTGCCTGCCCTCGACGTAGTAGAAGCTGCCCGTCCCGGCGTAGATGACCATCAGGTGATGGAGGATCACCAGGATCGTCAGATACACCCGGAGATTGTCGACGAACAAGAGCCGCCCGGCCGCCGGGCGTTGCATGACACCCGTCGCCGGCGAGGCGTCCACCGCGCCGGGATCGGCGGTCTTCATCACACCAGTCCTCCCCTCTGCAGACGCCAACCAGAGCGGGACTCAGCTACCAGGATCGTACTCCGCCGCCCCGGATTGACCTACTGTTGCGCGCGCCGTCGTCTCGTAGCGTGGCGCGTCGCGGAGCTACAGCTCGCGGCCGCCCCGGCACCGCTCGGACGCCGGCGCCCCGGAGCGATCCCCCAGGCCCGGGACTCGCGCTACAGGGGTCCTCAGGAGTATGCTGAGAGCGTCAACGTCGACCCGTGAAAGACCGTGGACAACTCGCCTCACAATGCCTCGAGGCAAACCGCCTCTCCTGAGCCGCCCGCTCTGAACGATGGCTGGCGGAGCGCAGAGCTCGTGGTCGCGAAGGAGCCGACCCCCATCGAACCGCTCGAGCCGAGCGGCAGCTGGCAGGGCGCCGAGCTCGAGGCCTGGAGAGATCCACGCCTGGCGGCCCGCAGGCGCTCGCTCTTCCTTAAGGCGTCCTTCGTGGTCCTCATCCTGGCGTCTCTGATCGGCCTCTCCTTGTGGACCGCCGCCGCCCACTACGCGCGCGGCGTCCGCGCCCTCGAAGTCCATTCGTACACCTGGGCAGTCACCGAGTTCGCCGCCGCCCGCTTCCTCGCCTTCCCGTACCGCGACGCGAGGAGCCTGGAGGAACAAGCCCGGCAAGCTCTTGCGGCCGAGGAGGCCCTCCGCGACCAGACCGACGCCCGCCAGGCTGGTGTCGTCACCCAACTCGAGAAGGCCAGTTCCCAGCTCGAAGCCGACGACGCGGATGGAGTCCTCGCCACCTTGCTGGCGATCAAGGCTGCCGATCTGCAGGCAGCGCTCCGCGGGGGCGGGGCGGCTCGAAGGCCGGCGGACATGCTGGCGACGGACCTCACTCTCGCCTCTCGCGGAGCGCTCAGCCACAGGGCATGGCGCCGTGCCGGAAGCTACGCCGCCGCCCTCCTCATCCTTGAGCCGTCGAGCGAACGGGCCGCGAGACTCGGCGCTCGGGCGCAGAAGGGCCAAGACCTCAGCGCCATGCTCGGCAGGGCGAACGACGCCGCACGGCACGGCAGATGGCGGACCGCGCTGCGCCTGGCGCTCGCGGTCCTCGCCGCCGAGAAGGGCTTCCCCGGGGCGGCGGCCGTGGTCGCCGACGCCCGACATGCCCTCGCTCCCAAGCCCAAGCCCGCGAAGACGCAGACGGCGGCCGCGACAACGCCGGCGAACCCACCGACGCAGCCCGTTACCAGGCCGACGACCCCCACTGCCCCGCCACCTCCGGCGCCGCCATGATGCTGCGCTCGTCAGTCCGCGGCCTAAGCCGCGCCGGCGCGCTCACGACGCTGGTCGTCTGCCTCGCCGCGCTCTGCATCGGCCCGGCATCGGCGAACGCCGCCACGGCGCCCTGGTCGCCGATGGGCGCGCCGTGGAACGCGTCGTGGGCGATCAACGACGTCTGCGCTTTTGGCGCCACGGGCTTGGCTGCCGCAGGTGACGGCGGCCACATCGGCATCACGCGCGACGGCGGTCATTCCTGGAGCGTCGTCGTGCCGGCCGGTCTCGAGGCGGCAGTGTTCACGGCGATCGCCGTCGACACGTCCGGGCGCGGGGTCGTCGCATCAGGCGGACTCCTGCTCGTGAAGGACAATTGGGCGAGCCCGTGGAGAACGCCGTCCTACAGCGGGCCAGTCCCCGGAGCGGCGATCAACGACGTCGCGCTGCGCGGCACCTCGGCCGTGGCGGTGGGCGACGACGGCGTGATCATGAGCAGCAGTGACGGCGGATCCACATGGCGCAGGCTGGCGTCACCGACCGTCAGCGCCATCACCTCCGTCGCGATCGCCGGCGACGGCACTGCCGTCGCCGGCTCCGCAGCCGGCCAGATCCTCGTCGGCGCCGCCGAAGTATGGACGCTGGCTCACACGGTCACAGGGCCCGTGACCTCCGTCACGGCCTCCACCGACCCCGTATGGAGCGATGGCCGTCCCGACCTTTTCGCGGCCACCGGCAGCAACGTCCTCGGCAGCGACGACGCGCTGACGTTCGCGTCCTTGCCCGGCCTGCCGGACATGAGCTCTGGGTCGTGGCCATCTCTGGCCTGGCCCGGCGTACCGGAGCGCTCCCTGCTCGTCGCCGGCACCCAGAACGCCGGCTTCTTCGAGCCGCTCAGCCGGCTCTGGCTGCCGGGTCCGACCGGGCTGAGTGGCACCGCCCGGGCCGTCGCTCCGGGCGGCCAGAGCGTCGCCTACCTTCTCGCGACCGACGGCAGCCTGGTCCGCACGATGAGCGCCGGTCGCGAGCCCGCCACCATCCAGCTCGCGAACACGCGCATCCTCGTCGGCGCAAGCACCCGCCTGACGGGGACGGTGCATGTCGGCGCGCCGGGCACGGTCCTCCTGCGGCAACGCGTCCCCGGCCGCGCCTGGGAGACGGCACAGACGGCCTCATGGGCGTCCGGCGACTGGAACCGCAGTGTGTCGTTCCTTCTCAAGCCCACGCTCACGCACGAGTACCGTCTCGAGTTCAAGTACGGCGAGGCCACCACGGAGCTGGCTGCGGCCACCACGGTGGTCGTCACGCCGAAGGTCTCCACCACACGCTCAAGCCTCAACCTGCGCCGCGGAGACGTCTACCGGTTCTCCGGCTCCGTCACTCCCACACTCTCTGGAGAAACGGTGGGCCTGTACACCGACCGGGGAGGAAGCTGGCGACCCGTCAGTCAGCAGGGGGCCGTGAGACTGCAGAAGGGGCGCACCTGGACGAGCCGCGAGTTCGGGACACCGAAGGCGGAGAAGTACCACCTGAAGGCACGCTTGTCGGCCACGCGCATCCACGGCGAGGCTTGGAGCCGCGTCGTGACCGTCACTATCCGGTAGCCGGGCAAGCGGCGATCACATGACCCTTCCGATCATCGTCGCCAGTCTTGGCAACACGCGTCCCTCCGCGCGCCCGGGCTCGCACCCGCGCCGGGCTCTCTCCCCGGCGTTGAACCCGCTCGCCCGCACGGCTACCATGGGAGAGGACCAATGAGAGAGGTACCTTTGAACGTCTGGCGCTCCGTGCGGATCCTACTGGTCGTTCTGCTCGTCCTTGCTCCGGCAGTGGCGGGTATGCTCGTCGGCTCGAACGCCGTGAGCGCGGCAGACGGGCCGATCCGCGAACAGGCCGGGCCCTACACCATCACGGCCAGCGCTCGGCGACAGGCGGCAGCATCTCGCCGAGCGGCAGCCGTCTCGGTCGCGGATGGTGACAATCAGGCCTTCGCCATCACGCCGGATCCCAACTACCACGTCCTCGACGTCCTGGTCGACGGCGTCTCGGTGGGCGCGATCGACGAGCTACACCTTCAGCAATGTCACCGCCGATCACTCGATCAGTCGCCAGCTTCGCGATCGACACCTACACCATCACGGCCAGCGTCGTCGGCGGCAACGGCAGCATCTCGCCGAGCGGCAGCGTCTCGGTCGACCACGGCGCCAACCAGACCTTCACCATCACCCCGGCCGCCAACTACCACGTCGCCGACGTCCTGGTCGACGGCTCCTCCGTGGGCGCGGTCACGAGCTACACCTTCAGCAATGTCACCGCCGATCACTCGATCGTCGCCAGCTTCGCGATCGACACCTACACCATCACGGCCAGCGTCGTCGGCGGCAACGGCAGCATCTCGCCGAGCGGCAGCGTCTCGGTCAACCACGGCGCCAGCCAGACCTTCACCATCACCCCGGCCGCCAACTACCACGTCGCCGACGTCCTGGTCGACGGCTACTCCGTGGGCGCGGTCACGAGCCGCACCATCAGCAATGTCACCGCCGATCACACCATCGTCGCCAGCTTCGCGATCGACACCTACACCGATCAGCGGCCTCAGCGTCGTCGGCTAGCGCTGGCAACGGCAGCATCGATCGCCGGCGGCACCGTCGAGGTCGCCCACGGCGCCGAGCCGACCTTCACCATCGCGCCGGCCGACGGCTACCCGTCGCCGACGTCCTGGTCGACGGCAGCTCCGTGGGCGCGGTGGCGAGCTACACCTTCCTGCACGTCACCGCCAACCACACGATCACCGCCAGCTTCGCCATCAACACCTACACCCTCACCTACATGGCCGGCGGCAACGGCACGATCAGCGGCGACCACGCCGCAGACCGTCGAACCACGGCGCCAGCGGCACGCTCGTGACGGCCGTGCCCAACACGGGCTACCACGTTCGCCAGCTGGAGTGACGGCGTGCTCGACCGCGGCGCGCACCGACCTGAACGTGACGGCCGAGCACGAGCCACGTCGCCAGCTTCGCGATCAACACCTACACCCTCACCTATCACGGCCGGCGCCGGCGGCTCGATCAGCGGGACCACGCCGCAGACCGTGAACCACGGCGCCGACGGCACGCTGGTGACGGCCGTGCCCAACACGGGCTACCACTTCGTCAGCTGGAGCGACGGGGTGCCTGACCGCGGCGCGCACCGACCGCAACGTGACCGCCGAGCCACAGCCTCACCGCCAACTTCGCGATCAACACCTACACCCTCACCTACGCGGCGCGGCGGCAACGGCACGATCAGCGGGACCACCCCGCAGACCGTGAACCACGGCGCCGACGGCACGCTGGTGACGGCCGTGCCCGACACCGGCTACCACTTCGCCAGCTGGAGCGACGGGGTGCCTGACCGCGGCGCGCACCGACCTGAACGTGACGGCCGAGCCACAGCCTACATCGCCAGCTTCGCGATCAACACCTACACCCTCACCTACGCGGCGCGGCGGCAACGGCTCGATCAGCGGGACCAACGCCGCAGACCGTGAACCACGGCGCCGACGGCACGCTCGTGACGGCCGTGCCCGACACGGGCTACCACTTCGTCAGCTGGAGCGACGGCGTGCTGACCGCCGCGCGTACCGACCAGCAACGTGACCGCCAGCAAGAGCTACACCGCTTCCTTCGCCATCGACACGCTTCACGATCACGCCCTCAGCCGGGCTGAACGGCACCATCACCCCGGCCGTCGTGCAAACCGTCGACCACGGAGCCAGCCGGGCCTTCACCATCACCCCGGCCGCCAACTACCACGTCGCTCGACGTCCTCGTCGACGGCCTCCTCGGTCGGCCGCCGTGGCGAGCTACACCTTCACGCAACGTCACCGCCAATCACACGATCAGCGCCAGCTTCGCCATCAACAGCTACACCATCCACGGCCAGCGTCGTCGGCGGCAACGGCAGCATCTCGCCGAGCGGTACCGTCCCGGTCAACCACGGCGCCAACCAGGCCTTCACCTTCACCCCGGCCGCCAACTACCACGTCGCCAGCGTGCTCGTCGACGGCAGCCCCGTGGCCGGTGCGCCGTCGAGCTACACCTTCACCAACGTGACCGCCGCCGGCCACACGATCAGTGTCAGCTTCGCGATCGACAGCTACACGCTGACCTACACGGCCCTCGCCAACGGCTCGATCAGCGGCACACGCCGCAGACCGTCAACCACGGGGCGAGCGGCTCGTTGGTGACGGCCGTGCCCAACCGCGGCTACCACTTCGTCAGCTGGAGCGACGGCGTGCTGACCGCCGCGCGTACCGACAGCAACGTGACCGCCAGCAAGAGCTACACCGCTTCCTTCGCCATCGACACCTTCACGATCACGCCCTCAGCCGGGCCGAACGGCGCCATCACCCCGGCCGTCGTGCAGACCGTCGACTACGGCGCCGGTCCGACCTTCACGATCACCCCGGCAGCCAACTACCACGTCCTCGACGTCCTCGTCAACGGCCTCTCGGTCGGCGCAGTGACGAGCTACACCTTCACGAACGTCACCGCCAATCAGACGATCAGCGCCACCTTCGCGATCGACACGTTCACGATCACACCTACGACTGGGCTCCACGGCACCATCACCCCGGCCGTCGTGCAGACCGTCGACTACGGTGCGACGCCGGCGTTCACGTTCACACCCGACACGGGCTACCACGTGGCCGCCGTGCTCGTCGACGGCGTCTCCGTTGGCGCGGTATCGAGCTACACCTTCGCCGCCGTCGCGGCGAACCACACGATCAGCGTCAGCTTCGCGATCAACACGTTCGCGATCACGCCCACGACTGGGCTGCACGGCACGATCACCCCGGCGGTCGTGCAGACCGTCGACTACGGGACCAGCCGGACCTTCACGATCACACCGGCGACCGGCTACCACGTCGCCGACGTCCTTGTCGACGGCCTCACCGTGGGTGCGGTCACGAGCTACACCTTCACCAACGTCACTGCCGCACACACGATCAGCGTCACGTTTGCGATCAACACCTACAAGATCGCGCCGAGCGCCAGCGCGAACGGCGCCATCAGCCCGGCGAGCCCGCAGACCGTCGAGCACGGCGCCAATCAGGTCTTCACGATCACGCCGGCGATCGACCACTACATCGCCGACGTGCTCGTCGACGGCGTCTCGGTCGGCCCGGTCGCCAGCTACACCTTCACGAACGTCACGGCCGCGCACACGATCAGCGCCAGCTTCGCCGTCGGCGTGCAAACGAAGCTCTCGATCGGCGTGGGGCAGACCATCGTCGACTATGGGAGTTCGACTCTTCTCACCGGCGTGCTCTACGACTCCCACGATCCCCTTCACGATGTGGGCATGGGCGACCGGCTCGTCACCCTGCAGTCCGCGCCATCGGCCATGGGACCGTGGGTGGACCTGAAGGCGCTGACGACAAGCTCCGCCGCCGGCTCGGTGGGCAAGTGCACCTTGACCGTCAAGCCGACAAGCTCGACCTACTACCGGCTGCGTTTCGTGGCCGGGGCGGGCTCGGGCTACGGGGGCTCGCTCAGCTTCATGGTGCGAGTGGGGGTGCGACCCGTGCTGGGCACACCCAAGGTGCCGTCGTCGGTGAGGGCGGGGCGATCGTTCACCATTTCAGGCACACTCAACCCGCGGTTCACGGCCGGTCAGAAGACCGTCGTGATCAATGTCCACCGCTTGAAGAACGGCCACTGGGTCTTCGTCAAGCGGGTCTCGGCGACCAACGCCAACAGCGGCGACGGCACCCGGTACAGCGTCAGCGTCAAGTTCACCACCAAAGGCAAGTACCGCTTCCGAGCCTACGCGGCTCCAACGACGGCGTGGGCCAGCGACACCACAGGCCTCAGCGCGGTCCTCACCGTCAAATAGCACGCCGCGGGCAGGATGGGACTGCTCAGACCGTGGACGCGGTACTCTCGGCGCGCACCTGGTAGCGGATGACCGTCTTGGGCTGCTTCGCGTTTGGCCGCGACAGATACTCCTCCTCATGGGGGCCGGCGATCTCGTAGCCCTCATCGGCGATGAACGCATGGAGTCGCGCAATGGTGGGCTCCTCCTCGGCGTACGTGCCGATGTGCAGGATCTGAGCGACGGTGCCGTACTCCCAGATCTCGACGCCGACCGGCGTCTCCGGCTCCTTCTGCGGCACCTCGGTCGTCCCATCCGGAATGGGCAGCGCCCAAGCCGCCTCCCATTGTTCCCGAGGCACGCTCCTCCAGGATTCGCCCGCAAACCAGCGGGCGCGCGGCGCCTCCATCTTGAACTCGACGCCGCGCTTCCTGAGATCGAACTTCAGCGTGTACGCCGCCCCGAAGAGCGCCTTGAAGACGCGTTCCCCGACGATGTTCGGATCGCCCAGAGTGCGCACGACCGCCATGGTTCGCGCCGGCATCTCGACGATGTCCGGATCGGTCTTGGCTCGCCTGGCTGCCATGTGCCCCCTCCCGGGATCAGTGAGCGTGGCCGTGACCTGTCTCGTCCGCACGGGACGAAGGGCCTGCCTTTCAGCAACCAGGCTCCCCGTCGTGGCCGCAGCAGGGCTGCCTGAGAAGCACCCGCCGCCAGAGGTTTCTCCCGAGTTTGGCGAGCTTCTCCGGCCACGGCATCGCCTGATCCATGTTGGTCAGGAAGTCGGAGAGGGATGGACGCACCATTGGAACCCCCTCTGCCCTGTGCGGGCTGCTGAGATCGGGTGAATGGACGGGGTGTCGATCCTCGTCGCCTACGTGTCGAGTCCCAGGGCTTCAGGCAGGGAATCCGCCCAGTCCTGGATCGCATCCCAATCCCGAAGGTCGCTGGCCGGCAGCTTCTTCATCGCTGGATTGGCGTCCGGGAAGCGCAGCCGGGCGGGGTCGAGGCGGCCCCCGAAGACCGCGATGGAGGCGGGCGACAGCCACTCCGCCTTCGCCAGCGCGCGATCGAGCTGCCCGCGCGCCTCGTTCATCTCCTCGACGCTGTCGCCGAGGGGCCCGAGCGCGAACACGGCGACAGGCAGCCGGGCGAGGGCTGCACGGTGATGCGTAAGGAACCGTCGGGCGTCACGGTGCCACCTGAAGTAGAAGAGGGCGCCGCCCAAGACGACCGCCGAGTATCGGTCCACGTCGCTCACATCGCCGGCCGCTCGGACCTCCACGTCCGCGCCGTGCTCGCGGAGCGCCGCGGCGACGGCCTCCGCGACCTCCTGGGTCGAACCGTACTTCGTCGCATAGGCCACCAGGACTGAGGTCACCGCGGATCCCACAGCGAGTGAAGACATGGCGCTTCTCCCCCTTCAGCCGTCCCAACCTCCGGCTCTTGGCCGGTTGCTCTCCGCTGCAGTGTACGCCATCCGCGCACCCCGTCAGGGCGCCGCATCCGACCATGACTGCAGTTCGACCAGGTTGCCCTCGGGATCGCGAACGTAGGCCCATGTGACCGTCCTGGCGGCAGCTTGAGTCGAGACGATGTCGCCGTGGCCACTCCCGCCCGCCGCAAGGACCTCATCGCGGGCGGCGGCAACGTCGGAGACGCCGAAGGCGATGTGGCCGAACCCCGGGCGATCGGCGGCGGCGGGCGATTGCCCGGCCGACGTGGAGTAGGTGAAGATCTCCAGGGTCGGCCCCGTGTCGCCGCAGCCGGGGAGGCGCAGGTGAACACCCTGAAGCCGCGCGTCCGGGACTCCGGTACCCCGCTCCAGGGCGTCGCCCTCGAGGTCGCGCACAGGCGGAACGGGAACGCAGCCGAACACGCGCTCGTAGAAGGCCGCCAGACTCCGCCAGTCGCGGGCGATCAGGTTGGTGTGGCCGTACGTTGCGGTGAAGCTCATGGATCGGGACTCCCGGCTCGTCGCTGCATCAGGGACCCATTCTACCGCCCTGCGTGCGTGGATCAGCTCGCGGAATGGACGCCTTTGCAGGCATCCGGGGGCCGCAGATCAAACCTCATGAAGCGCACGGCGCGGAACCCACTGAGCGCCGTCAGCCGGCCGGTCGGCACGGTGCACGTGCGCCTGAAGCCGAGACGCTGGTAGAGCTTCAGGGCACGCTCATTGACGTCGACCACCTCGAGTCCGACTGACCACATGCCCGCGTCTCGGGCGGCATCGATCGCCGTGGTGAGCAGCGCGGTGCCGATGCCTCTGCCGCGCACCTCCCCGCCCACGGCGAGCATCTGGATGCGCCATTGTGCCTTCCTCGGACGAGTCACGAGGTGTTCGCCAGCCGAGGACGCCCACCGCGGAATGGCGCCGAGCACGCCGAACTCAAGCGTCAGCCTGCGAAAGCTCAGATTGAAGAACCGGCGGCCACGCACCACGATCCCCAGCACGCCCACGACCTCGTCTTGAGAGTCGAGGGCGACCAATCCCAAGTCCGGCGCCATGCTCCCCGCCACCAGCCGAAGCGCCTGCTCGGCCGAACGCGCGCGAAGCTCATTCTCGAGCTTCAGACCGAACGCCTCGACGAGCAGCTGGGCTGCGTCGTCGATCAAGTCCGTGGGGATACCTCTCAGGATCCGCAGGTCCGCCACGGTGTCCCTTCCCTCCCTGCCGGCTGGCGAAGCCTCTCGGTGGCAGTTGCTCAATGGTCACGGCGCCCAAGCCTCGCACCCAGACCATACCACCGCGCCGCTGATCGGCGTGCTCAGGGTCTCGGGTTCGGCGTCTTGACCACGAGAAATCGCGCGACCGAATCGCTCTCGTTGCGGATGCTGTGCAGATGTCCGGCCGCGCTCGGGATCAGAGTGTCACGCGCGACCGTCACCGTCTCCCCGTCGATCTCCATCAGCGGCGTGCCCTCGAGCACGTAGAAGAAGGCGTCGACGGGGGCCTGGTGCGGCTTCACGAACTCACCAGGCTGCAAGGTGATCTGCGAGACGACGACGTCCTTGGTCTTGTGGAGATGACGCACGTCCACGCCGTGCGGGTTGTCGGCTATCGGGAACTGGTCGGCGGTGATGGCCTTCATCAAGGGCTCCTGTGATCGCTACGGGCCGGGGATGCGCGGATGGCTGCTCGGCCATCATGATACCCGACTTCCATGGTTGGGATTCTTGACGTCGGTCAAGCCACGATCGACCAATCCCTCTTGACCATACTGACCGACCGACTCAGCGCCACGCCGGGCCGGCCGACTTCGTCGAGCCCGGCGTGCCGCGCAAGTTCCACGGTGCGGGCGAACGCTGCCTCCTTCACGTGCCCTTTGGGCTCCACCAGCAAGAAGCGCCCTCCCGGCCGGAGGGCGCGGCAGATCTGCCCCAGCGTGACGCTCTGATCGGGCACCTCGTTTCATGGCACCATCCAGAACGCCAGCACGAAATCGAAGACGCCGTCGAAGGACCGGACGCGTCCGCACCTGATGAAGCCGGACGCGCGAGGCGCAAGTCCCGCCTTCTCCGCGCGTCGCTTGACCCCGGCCAGCATCTCCGGCTGGAGGTCCGCCGCGGTCACCGTGCCCGCGGGGCCCCTCCTGAGGTCCGCCCGGTCACCGTGCCCGCGACCCACGATCCTGGCCATCGGGACCGTGAAGTAGCCGAACCCACAGCCGAGATCCAGGCAGTGGTCGCCGGGCCTGACGCCGCCATGGAGGATTCGCTCCGGATCCTGGAGCAGACGCCGGGAGGGGATTGTCGAAGCTGTGGATCAGCCACCACGGGCAGACGCGAGTGTCTCGGGAGGCCCTGCGCATCGTCCGGGTGTCGCGGGAGGCCCTACGCATCCTCCGCATGATCCGCCGATGGCAGGGCTACACCACCGGCAGCGCCCTGCGACGCGCCGGCCTCGGCATCGATCCAGCCCTTGTCGCGGATCATCGCGGCGGGCGAGGGACAAGCACCGGAGTACGCTTCTTGTAGGCTTCGTAGTCCTGCTGGCCGCCCCACTTCCCGTCGGCCTTCTTTTCCAGCAGCGGCACCCCGCTGACGCGCGTGAGCAGCAGGAAGACGAACACGGGCGAGATCAGCGTGATCCACTGCCAGCCTTGGAGGACGGGCACGGCGATGATCGCCACACCGACCCACAGGACGATCTCGCCGAAGTAGTTGGGGTGGCGTGACCAGGCCCACAGACCGGTGTGGATGAAGGCGCCCTTGTTGCGCGGCTCCGCCCGGAAGCGGCTCTTCTGGATGTCGGCCGCCGCCTCGACAGCGATCCCCGCCGCCCAGACCAGAGCCCCGACCAGGGCAAGGACCTCGAGGTCCTTGCGGATGGTCGTGGTGATGGCCGCCAGGGCGGCGGCGAGCGTCAGGGTCACCCACAACCCCTGCAGGGTCCAGGTGTTGAGGAAGCGGAAGAAGGACGGCTTGATCTCGTCAAAGCGCGTGTCCTTGCCCGCCTTGCGGATGCGACGGAACAGGTAGGCGCCCAGGCGCGCCGCCCAGATCACCACCAGGACCAGCAAGAGGATCGATCGGCCGTCGGGATCCGGGCTCAGCAGCACCGCGATCGTCGTCACGGAGATGTAGGTCACGCTGCCGGTGATATCGAAGAACCCCTCGTTCTGCAGCAGGTAGGCCGGGATGAAGGCCAGCCATTGGATCGCGAAAGCCAGCCCGACCGCCAAGGCAAAGACCGGGATACCGGACACCGTGGCTCCCCCTTGGCTGCCGGCGACGGCGACTCCCGCGCCGATGAGCACGACGACAGGGAGCGCGAGGAGCGCGTTGCGATCTGCCTTCTTCATCGCGCCCTGCGAACCACGACCGTCATCCTGCGGCGTCGTACGCCTGGCGGACCCAGGCGATGACGTCCTCATCGACCTCCTCCAGGTTCGTGAGTTTGACCTTGTAGTTGCACATGCCGCCGGGCGGCAGTTCAAGCAGGCGGTCCGTCGCAGGCACGCCCCTCATGTTGAGGCCTAGCTCGACGCGGGTGTTCGTGGCGGGGCCGATCGTGGCGAACTGCTTCTTCCTGCGCAGGCTCACGTAGCCCTTCTTGGGCGCGACCTCGTACGGTCCGAACCCATCGATCGCCTGGATCAGTGCGTCGTGGATCGGCCGTAGTGCCTCCTTCGGGCCGACGTAGATCCCGGCCAGCACATCGTCGCCGTCCGGGCCGGACGCCTCGGGCGAGGCGCTCCCTTGGCTCAGGACATGATGCGCGAGAGCGTTGGCGTCGCCGTACCCCAAGGCCAGCTCGCGCTTGAAGTAGTCCCGCAGTTCTCCATGCTTCGTGAGGCCGCTCGACGTCGCGACAGCCCCGAGTTCCGCGAGACTCTTGCCGGTTCGCTTCTCGATGTTGGCGAGTTGCGTCTTCACCGCCGCCTGAGGATCTGCCATGTCTCCTCCGACCATTTCGTGGGCACGAACGAATCACTCCGTAGATGCCCAGCCGCGCCACCGTCCATGCATGGGACCGGGATTCGCGAAGGCCCCAGGCCACGCCCCGGCTCGTGATAGGTTCCCGCCATGGCGGACTACGCATTGGTGCTCGTCTCTATCCTGGTCCTCGTCGGGGCCGCGCTCCTGTCGTGGCGCGGCCTCAGGGGCCCTGCCACGAGCCCGAGCCGACGCCTTGGACGGATCGCGCTGGCCGTATTCGTGGCCCTCGTCGTCACGGGGGTCCTCACCTACTCGCTCACGCGATCCCGCACCTTCCAGCTCGCCGGTGAGCTCGTGCCGCGCGTGGAGACCACCGAGAGGGTCGTCGCTCTGACGCTGGACGACGGCCCGACGCGAGAGTACACGCAGGACGTCCTCGATATCCTCGAGGAGAAGGGCGTCCGGGCGACGTTCTACCTGAGCGGGCAGGAGTGCGAGCGGGACCCGGCGATGCTGCGGGCTATCATCGCCGCCGGGCACGAGCTCGGAAACCACACGTACTCGGGCCGGCGCATGGTCTTCGCGTCTGGGGCGACCGTCGCCAGCGAGATCGAGCGCACCGATGCCGTGTTCCGGGCCGCCGGCTATGAGGAGATGACGACCTTCCGCCCGCCCGGCTGCAAGAAGCTGCTCACGGCCCCGCTGTATCTGACCGGCGCCGATCGCATGACCGTCACCTGGGACCTGGAGCCGGACTCCATCGAGGGGATCGCGGCAGACGCCGACGCGATGACCAGCTACGTCGTTGACGGGGTTCGACCCGGCTCCATCGTGCTGATGCACGTCATGTATGCCTCGCGGGAGCCGTCACGCGAGGCGCTCCCGCAGATCATCGAGCAGCTCTCGGATGCGGGCTATCGCTTCGTGAGTGTGTCGGAGTTGCTCGCTCTTCGCGGCGACTGACGGCGGACCATCCCGGACCGGCCACCCCGCGCGGCACATGCCGTTCGCGATATCCTGTCGCGAGCCCGCCACACGATTGCGACCCTGGAGCCCACCTTGTTCATCCTCGAAGAACCGTACGTTTCCGACCTGCTCGCGACGACGGTCGCCGAGTTGGGCCTGCCGGTCCTGGACACGGCGATGGCCAGGCGTCGGCTGACGGGGTCGCCAGAGGTGACCCTCTCCACCGACGACGCCTTCGCCGCGGCCGCCTCACGACCGGGCGCACGGCTCTACTCCAACTCGGAGAACGCCATCGGCTGGATCGCCGAGCATCTCGGACGAGCGGACCTCCCCAGGCAGATCGAGCTGTTCAAGGACAAGGTCGCGTTCCGCGATCTCGTGGCCGACCTGTATCCGGACTATCGCTATGTCGGGCTGCCGTTTTCCGGGTTGCGCGCCTTCGACCCCTCGCGCCTGCGCGCGCCGTTCGTCGTGAAGCCCACCGTGGGCTTCTTCAGCCTGGGGGTCCATGTGGTGAAGTCCGCGGCGGCGTGGCCGGCCGTCGTCGCCGAGCTCGAGCGGGAGGTGCAGACACTCGGCTCCATGTACCCGGATCAAGTGCTGGGGCTCGACCGGTTCGTCGTCGAGGAGGTCATCGAGGGCGAGGAGTTCGCCGTCGACGCGTACTACGATGGAGACGGCGCTCCGGTCCTCGTCGACCTCTACACGCACCTGTTCGTCTCGGCCGACGACGTCAGCGACCGCGTCTACCTCACGAACGCCGAGACCATCGACCGCCTGGGCCCGCCCGCGATGGCGTTCCTCACGGAGGTCGGGCGACGCGCCCGCCTCGCCGACTTCCCGGTCCACGCCGAGCTGCGCATCGACGGCGCCGGCCGCGTCGCGCCGATCGAGATCAACCCGATGCGCTTCGGCGGATGGTGCGCCACCGACCTGGCGCACTTCGCCTACGGCGTCAACCCCTACCGCTGCTACCTGCTCGGCGAGCGCCCGGACTGGGCGCGTATCGCCGCGCAGACCGCCGGGCGCACGACTGCCCTCGTCGTCTCCGACCTGCCGAGTTCCGTGGATCTCGCGGCCATCGCGTCGGTCGACTACGAGCGTTTCGCCGCGCGCTTCAGCCACGTGCTGGAACTGCGCCGGACCGACTTCAACCACTACCCGGTGTTCGCCTTCACCTTCGTCGACGTGCCGTCCGACGATCTGTCGGAATTGCATGCCGTTCTGGGCGCCGACCTGCGCGAGCACCTGCGGATGCGGCCGGAAGACTGAGACTGGGCGGCCATCACGGCGCAGGTCACGCCCGATCGCCGCTTCGCCGACAACACACAGTAGGCACGGTGTCCGCGGCGTTGCCAGGATGGGCAACGTCAGCAGAAAGGCGCCGCTGCCTCGCGCTGGATCGTCGACGCCACGAGCGATGCGGCTAGAAGAGCTTCGCGCCGTTCGGAACACGCCTGTCCGGCGCGACCAGGACCACATCGCCGCGTTCGTCTGGGACACCCGTCGTCAGGCATTCGGACATGACGTGCGCGATCTGCTTCCTGGGGAAGTTGATCACGGCGAGGACCTGACGCCCGACCAGGTCTTCCTTGGAGTAGTTCCCGGTGATCTGGGCGCTCGAGGTCTTGATCCCGAAGTCGCCGAAGTCGACGCTGAGGACGTAGGCGGGCTTGCGCGCCTCCGGGAAGTCGCGCACCTCGAGGATCGTCCCCACGCGGAGCTCGAGCTTCTCGAAATCGGCCCATGAGATCTCAGTCATGTCGGGGCGCCTCCCAATGCGGCTCATCGTCATCAGCGTCTGTCTCCAGCGCGACGGCACGCAGCGCGTCGTAGACGGCGGGCTCCTGCGCGCCGTTGAAGTGCCCCGCCCCGGGGACGAGGTGCACCTGCGCGCGCAGACGAGACCGCCACAGGGCCGCATTGGCGACGGAGTCGGCCGTGAACGGGTCGTTGTCGGACAGCAGGACGTGGATCGAGCCGGCCGCCGCGATGATGCGGTCGTCGTCGTGCTCCGTCCGGATCCATAGCTCGATGCTCTCCCACGGTTCGTCGACAGTCCACCAACCGGCCACACAGACGGTGGATGACACACGTGCGCCGGTCGGCAGCGACTCCAGATAGTGCAGCACTGCCTGGCACCCAACGCTGTGGCCGACCAGCACCGTGTTGCGGACATCCTCAGCGGATTCGCCCGCGGCACGGGACAGCGCTGCCGTCCAGCCCGCGATCGTGGGCGTCTCCGGATCAGGCATCGACGCGACGTGTGCCGAGGCAAAGAGACCAGACGGTTCCAGCTCGGAGAGAAGCCATGGGTACCAGTCATCCCCGGACGTGCCGCCCCAGCGAGGGACCAGGATCAAGCGTTTGGCCGGCTGCATACGCTTCCTCTCGGTTGGGCCGCCCGGAGCGCGAAGGCGGCGCGGTCGCTTGGTCGCCAGTGTACCCGGAGCTCCCGGTGCGGACGCGCCCACGGCGCCATCACTCCCCGCCGGCGTAGTTCACGGCGTCGGCGATGTGGCAATACCGGACCAATGAGAAGTGCTTCGGGTACCACACGCTCATCGGCTCGCGGAGGTGAGCCGTGGTGTGGCTGTCGTAGACCCATTTGCCGCCGGCCTTGCCCACGCAGATGATGACGTGCTGCCACTCGGGCTTGCCGGCGACAGTATTGCCCAGGTAGACGATGTCGCCGGCGGCCCAATCGCTCGGCCTGGTGCCGGTGGTGCGCGCGATGTACCTCGTGTGGCTCGCAGCGCGCGCGGACAGGCTGAACTGCTGCGCATCGACGTTCACCCAGGCCACCGTCGGGAAGTCGGCGCCGTTGGCGTGCCATTCGCGGCCGGGGTCGCTCAGGGGGCGCAAGCCCCCGGCCGCGAGACACTGCGAGACGAAGTTGGCGCAGTCGTTGTCGGACGACGACCACAGCTGCGGGTTGTTGCCGAGCGCCCACTTGTCGGCGTAGGCGGCGGCGGCGTGGCGGTCGTAGGCTACGCGCTCGCGACCGCCGCTCTGCCCCGCCACCAGCACCAGACCGGCCAGCGACACGACGATGCACGCCACGAACAGAGAGCGACGCCGCCGCATGGCGCGAGAGCGATAGATGCGGCGGCGCCCTTGATCACGAGGCATCGTCCTGGGGCGGCGCAACGGTGGGCGCAGGACCGGCCGGAGGAGGCGTCACGGTCACCGACCCGTCACCAGGCGGCAGCGTCATGGTGAACGCCGTCTCGTCATGCGGCGCCGGTCGAGCGCAGAGCTCGTCGAACAGAGCATAGGGGTCACGGCCGATGAGATCCGGTGGCGCTCCGACGCCGATCCTCCGCAGTTTCGCCGCGATGGCCGGCCCGATGTTGGGCAGGTCCTCCAGTCGCGTACACGCCGTTCGCTGCGTGCGCTCCCTCTTCTCTGTGCCCACAGGCATTCCCATCAGGCCACGTGCGTCGGATCGGCCAGCTGCCGGATCATCCGGCCGGCAGGTAGTCCTCGCGCACGGGACCGGGTAGGGCTACACGACCGGCAGCGCCCTGCGACGCGCCCGCCTCGGCATCGATCCAGCCCTTGTTGCGGATCATCGCGGCGGGCGAGGGACAAGCACCGGAGTACGCTTCTTGTAGGCTTCGTAGTCCTGCTGGCCGCCCCACTTCTCGTCGGCCCTCTTTTCGAGCAGCGGCACCCCGCTGACGCGCGTGAGCAGCAGGAAGACGAACACGGGCGAGATCAGCGTGATCCACTGCCAGCCCTGGAGGACGGGCACGGCGATGATCGCCACGCCGACCCACAGCACGATCTCACCGAAGTAGTTGGGGTGGCGCGACCAGGCCCACAGACCGGTGCGGATGAAGGTGCCCTTGTTGCGCGGCTCCTTCCGGAAGCGGCTCTTCTGGATGTCGGCCGCCGCTTCGATGGCGATCCCCGCCGCCCAGACCAGAGCCCCGACCAGGGCAAGGACCTCGAGGTCTTTGCGGACTGTCGTGGTGATGGCGGCCAGGGCGGCGGCGAGCGTCAGGGTCACCCATAACCCCTGCAGCGTCCAGGTGTTGAGGAAGCGGAAGAAGGACGGCTTGATCTCGTCGAAGCGGGTGTCCTTGCCCGCCTTGCGGATGCGACGGAACAGGTAGGCGCCCAAGCGAGCCGCCCAGATCACCACCAGGGCCAGCAAGAGGATCGATCGGCCGTCGGGGTCCGGGCTCAGCAACACCGCGATCGTCGTCACGGAGATGTAGGTCACGCTGCCCGTGAGATCGAAGAACCCTTCGTTCTGCAGCAGGTAGGCCGGGATGAACGCCAGCCATTGGATCGCGAAAGCCAAGCCGACCGCCAAGGCAAAGACCGGGAGACCGGACACAGTGGCTCCGCCTTGGCTGCCGGCGACGGCGACTCCCGCGCCGATGAGCACGACGACAGGGAGCGCCATGAGCGCGTTGCGATCTGCCTTCTTCATGATGTCCTTCCGCCCGCGACCGTCATCCTGCGCTATCGAACGCTTGGCGGACCCAGGCGATGACGTCCTCATCGACCTCTTCCAGGTTCGTGAGTTTGACCTTGTAGTTGCACATGCCGCCGGGCGGCAGTTCAAGCAGGCGGTCCGTCGCAGGTACACCCCTCATGTTGAGGCCGAGCTCGACGCGGGTGTTCGTGGCGGGGCCGATCGTGGCGAACTGCTTCTTCCTGCGCAGGCTCACGTAGCCCTTCTTGGGCGCGACCTCGTACGGTCCGAACCCATCGATCGCCTGGATCAGTGCGTCGTGCTCGACGTCGCGATAGCCCCGAGTTCCGCCAGACTCTTGCCGGTACGCTTCTCGATGTTGGCAAGCTGTGTCTTCACAGCTGCCTGAGGATCTGCCATGTCTCCTCCGACCATTTCGTTGGCACGATCGAATCACTCCGTAGATGCCCAGCCGCACCACCGTCCATGCATGCAACCGGGATTCGCGAGGGCCCTGAGCACGTCCTCGGCTCATGATAGATTCCCGCCATGGCGGACTACGCATTGGTCCTCGGCTTCGATCGCGGTCCTCGTCGGAGCTGCGCTCCTGTCGTGGCGCGGCCTCAGGGCCCTGCCACGAGCCCAAGCCGACGCCTTGGACGGATCGCGCTGGCCGTGTTCGTGGCCCTCATCGTCACGGGGGTCCTCACCTACTCGCTCACGCGATCCCGCACCTTCCAGCTCGCCGGTAAGCTCGTGCCGCGCGTGGAGACCACCGAGAGGGTCGTCGCTCTGACGCTGGACGACGGCCCGACGCGAGAGTACACGCAGGACGTCCTCGATATCCTCAGGAGAAGGACGTCCGGGCGACGTTCTACCTGAGCGGGCAGGAGTGCGAGCGGGACCCGGCGATGCTGCGGGCCATCATCGCCGCCGGGCACGAGCTCGGAAACCACACGTACTCTGGCCGGCGCATGGTCTTCGCGTCTGGGGCGACCGTCGCCAGCGAGATCGAGCGCACCGATGCCGTGTTCCGCGCCGCCGGCTATGAGGAGATGACACCTTCCGCCCGCCCGGCTGCAAGAAGCTGCTCACGGCTCCGCTGTATCTGACCGGCGACGATCGCATGACCGTCACTACTCCAACTCGGAGAACGCCATCGGCTGGATCGCCGAGCATCTCGGACGAGCGGACCTCCCCAGGCAGATCGAGCTGTTCAAGGACAAGGTCGCGTTCCGCGATCTCGTGGCCGACCTGTATCCGGACTATCGCTACGTCGGACTGCCCCTTTCCGGACTGCGCGCCTTCGACCCCTCGCGCCTGCGCGCGCCGTTCGTCGTGAAGCCCACCGTGGGCTTCTTCAGCCTGGGGGTCCATGTGGTGAAATCCGCGGCGGCGTGGCCGGCCGTCGTCGCCGAGCTCGAGCGGGAGGTGCAGACACTCGGATCCATGTACCCGGATCAGGTGCTGGGGCTCGACCGGTTCGTCGTCGAGGAGGTCATCGAGGGCGAGGAGTTCGCCGTCGACGCGTACTACGATGGAGACGGCGCTCCGGTCCTCGTCGACCTCTACACGCACCTGTTCGTCTCGGCCGACGACGTCAGCGACCGCGTCTACCTCACGAACGCCGAGACCATCGACCGCCTGGGCCCGCCCGCGATGGCGTTCCTCACGGAGGTCGGGCGACGCGCCCGCCTCGCCGACTTCCCGGTCCACGCCGAGCTGCGCATCGACGACGCCGGCCGCGTCGCGCCGATCGAGGTCAACCCGATGCGCTTCGGCGGATGGTGCGCCACCGACCTGGCGCACTTCGCCTACGGCGTCAACCCCTACCGCTGCTACCTGCTCGGCGAGCGCCCGGACTGGGCGCGTATCGCCGCGCAGACCGCCGGGCGCACGACTGCCCTCGTCGTCTCCGACCTGCCGAGTTCCGTGGATCTCGCGGCCATCGCGTCGGTCGACTACGAGCGTTTCGCCGCGCGCTTCAGCCACGTGCTGGAACTGCGCCGGACCGACTTCAACCACTACCCGGTGTTCGCCTTCACCTTCGTCGACGTGCCGTCCGACGATCTGTCGGAATTGCATGCCGTTCTGGGCGCCGACCTGCGCGAGCACCTGCGGATGCGGCCGGAAGACTGAGACTGGGCGGCCATCACGGCGCAGGTCACGCCCGATCGCCGCTTCGCCGACAACACACAGTAGGCACGGTGTCCGCGGCGTTGCCAGGATGGGCAACGTCAGCAGAAAGGCGCCGCTGCCTCGCGCTGGATCGTCGACGCCACGAGCGATGCGGCTAGAAGAGCTTCGCGCCGTTCGGAACACGCCTGTCCGGCGCGACCAGGACCACATCGCCGCGTTCGTCTGGGACACCCGTCGTCAGGCATTCGGACATGACGTGCGCGATCTGCTTCCTGGGGAAGTTGATCACGGCGAGGACCTGACGCCCGACCAGGTCTTCCTTCGAGTAGTTCCCGGTGATCTGGGCGCTCGAGGTCTTGATCCCGAAGTCGCCGAAGTCGACGCTGAGGACGTAGGCGGGCTTGCGCGCCTCCGGGAAGTCGCGCACCTCGAGGATCGTCCCCACGCGGAGCTCGACCTTCTCGAAATCGGCCCATGAGATCTCAGTCATGTCGGGGCGCCTCCCAATGCGGCTCATCGTCATCAGCATCTGTCTCCAGCGCGACGGCACGCAGCGCGTCGTAGACGGCGGGCTCCTGCGCGCCGTTGAAGTGCCCCGCCCCGGGGACGAGGTGCACCTGCGCGCGCAGACGAGACCGCCACAGGGCCGCATTGGCGACGGAGTCGGCCGTGAACGGGTCGTTGTCGGACAGCAGGACGTGGATCGAGCCGGCCGCCGCGATGACGCGGTCGTCGTCGTGCTCCGTACCGGATCCATGGTTCGATGCTCTCCCACGGTTCGTCGACAGTCCACCAACCGGCCACACAGACGGTGGATGACACACGTGCGCCGGTCGGCAGCGACTCCAGATAGTGCAGCACTGCCTGGCACCCTACGCTGTGGCCGACCAGCACCGTGTTGCGGACATCCTCAGCGGATTCGCCCGCGGCACGGGACAGCGCTGCCGTCCAGCCCGCGATCGTGGGCGTCTCCGGATCAGGCATCGACGCGACGTGTGCCGAGGCAAAGAGACCAGACGGTTCCAGCTCGGAGAGAAGCCATGGGTACCAGTCATCCCCGGACGTGCCGCCCCAGCGAGGGACCAGGATCAAGCGTTTGGCCGGCTGCATACGCTTCCTCTCGGTTGGGCCGCCCGGAGCGCGAAGGCGGCGCGGTCGCTTGGTCGCCAGTGTACCCGGAGCTCCCGGTGCGAACGCGCCCACGGCGCCATCACTCCCCGCCGGCGTAGTTCACGGCGTCCGCGATGTGGCAATACCGGATCAACGAGAAGTGCTTCGGGTACCACACGCTCATCGGCTCGCGGAGGTGAGCCGTGGTGTGACTGTCGTAGACCCACTTGCCGCCGGCCTTGCCCACGCAGATGATCACGTGCTGCCACTCGGGCTTGCCGGCGACGGTGTTGCCCAGGTAGACGATGTCGCCGGCGGCCCAGTCGCTCGGCCTGGCGCCGGTGGTGCGCGCGATGTACCTCGTGTGGCTCGCAGCGCGCGCGGACAGGCTGAGCTGCTGCGCATCGACGTTCACCCAGGCCACCGTCGGGAAGTCGGCGCCGTTGGCGTGCCATTCGCGGCCGGGGTCGCTCAGGGGGCGCAAGCCCCCGGCCGCGAGACACTGCGAGACGAAGTTGGCGCAGTCGTTGTCGGACGACGACCACAGCTGCGGGTTGTTGCCGAGCGCCCACTTGTCGGCGTAGGCGGCGGCCGCGTGGCGGTCGTAGGCTACGCGCTCGCGACCGCCGCTCTGCCCCGCCACCAGCACCAGACCGGCCAGCGACACGACGATGCACGCCACGAACAGAGAGCGACGCCGCCGCATGGCGCGAGAGCGATAGATGCGGCGGCGCCCTTGATCACGAGGCATCGTCCTGGGGCGGCGCGACGGTGGGCGCAGGACCGGCCGGAGGAGGCGTCACGGTCACCGACCCGTCATCAGGCGGCAGCGTCACGGTGAACGCCGTCTCGTCATGCGGCGCCACGGTCGGCGAGGCCGTGTCCTGCGACAGCGCCACAGTGGGGGACGCGTCGGCCTGCGGCAGCGTGACGGTGAACGCCGTGCCCACGCCGACCGCGCTGGACACGCTCACGCTGCCGCCCATCGCCTCGGTGAGCTCCTTGACGATGGCCAGCCCGAGGCCGGTGCCGACCGGCCGGTCGGTGCCATAGCGGGTGTACAGGTAGAAGCGCTCGAAGGCGCGCGGCAGATCGTCGCTGGTCAGTCCGCGGCCGGTGTCGGAGACGGTGACCATCCCGGGCGCCGTGGCGATCGTGATGGTCCCGGGCGCCGGCGTGCAGCGGATCGCGTTCTCGACGAGGTTCGAGACGACCTGCAGCACCCGATCGTTGTCGGCGACGGCCGCGCCTCCCGCGTCTGTCTTGAGGTGGAGCGTCAAGCCGGCATCGCGCGCCGTGCCTTCGTAGCGGCGCCCGACGTCCTGCGCCAGCGCCGCCAGATCGACCGTCTCCCGACGCACGGTGAAGGCGCTCTTGCGCATCCGCCCCGAGTCCAGCAGGTCGCCGACCAGTCGTTCGAGGCGACTCGACTCCGCGCCGATCACGGCCGCCCCCTCGGGCGGCTTGACGGTGCCGTCGCCGATGCCCTCAGCGTAGCCGCGGATCGAGGTCAGCGGCGTCTTGAGCTCGTGGCTGACCGAGAGGAGGAACGCCTGCTCAGTCTCCTGGGCCTTCGTCAGCTTGGCGTTCATGTCGTTGAACGACGCCGCCAGCTCGCGCAGCTCGCGCGGGCCCTCCGGGGTGACGGTGACGCCGGCTTCACCTTCGGCGAGCCGGCCGCTCGCCTCCGACAGCCGGCGCACCGGCCGGACCACGCCACGAGAGAGGACCCATGCGCCCAGAAGGCCGAGGCACACGACGATCGCCATGCCCATACCGGCGATGACCGCGAGCTCTCCCAGAGGAGCGCGGTAGAGGGGGATGCTGCTGGAGTCGACCGGCTGCGACACCGCCTCCGAGGTGAAGTAGCGGACCTCCTGCGGTCCGGCCCGCCACGCGACGATGTCAGGCATCGTGCCCCGTTCTTCGCCGCCGTCCATTGCACCGATGGCGTAGCCCCGCCGCGTGAGATCGCGGATGGCCCAGCGAGGCAGAACGCGCAGGCTTCTCACGTCCGCCGTCGTGGAGCGCCATGCGCCTCCGGTGTTGCCGGCGGCATACGCTTGCACGATGGCACGCGTGAGCTCGGCGCGAGCGGCGGGTCGCAGGCCGCCTGGCACGGAGCGCAGCGAGTCTACATCGTCCGCAAGCCTCTGGGCCGAGTACTGAGCCTGTTCTGAGCGCAGTCCCGCGGCCGCTTCCCACGCCCACACAGGAGGCATAGGCGCCCAGTCCGGCGAGCAGCAACGAAGGAACCACCATGGCGACCACGAGCACGACGAACGAGCGCGTGCCCAGCGAGGTCGCGCGTGAGGTCACGCGCGTGGTCCGCCGCGGCAGAAAGGCGAGGACGACGACCACGGCGGCGACCCCAAGGATGCCGAGCATCCCGGCGCCGAGGAGCACGAGAGGCCGGCCGTGCCGTAGCCGAAATACAGCGTGTTGTAGGCAGAGAAGAGGCCGAGCGCACCAGAATCCGCGCCGTGCCGCCCACGCTCACGAACAGCGCGTCGTAGGCAGAGAAGAGAAGGAGGACGGAACCGCCGACAAGCGCCACCGCGAGCGCGATGATGGTGAGGCGGCGGGTCGCCGCCGGGCGCCGGCGCTGCATCAGTTCCCGCAGGCGTCCCGCGCGCCCCGCCGGCGACGCGCCGTCGCAGCGACGGGATGAGCACCATGGCCAGGGCAGCGATCAGCCCCGCCACGCCGAGGGTGAAGAGGGTGTCCCACCCGACGAACGGAAAGAGACCGAAACTGGTCCCGAAGCCGGTGCCCGCGGACCGAAGAGCTACGCCGCCAAACCATCCGAGGACGAGGACCACTGCGGACAAGATCGCGATGAGACCGGCGATCCGCGACCACGGAAGACCCGGCCGAGCTGCTGCCTGCTCCGGCGGGGTGAGGAGTGTCGCGTCTTCGCGCGGGGATGATGAGAGCGGCGCGCTCACGGCCGCACCAGCTTGTAGCCGACGCCGCGCAACGTCTCGATGCGCAGCGCGTCGTCGAGCTTGGCGCGAAGCTGCGCCACATGCTGGTCGACCGTGCGCGTGCCGCCGGGGAACTCGAGGCCCCACACCTGCGCGAGCAGTCGCTCGCGCGAGAGCACGAGCCCGGCGTGTTCCATGAAGCAGGCGAGCAGATCGAACTCCTTCATGGTGAGGTCGAGCGCGGCGCCCGCCCGCGAAGCTTCGCGGGCGCCGCGCCTCAGTTCCACGTCGCCGAGCGTCAGCACATCGGCCGGCGGCTTGGGCTGCGTCCGCCGCAGCACCGCCTTGACTCGCGCTACGAGCTCGCGCGGGCTGAACGGCTTGGGCACATAGTCGTCGGCGCCGAGCTCGAGGCCGAGCACGCGGTCGAGCTCTTCATCACGCGCCGTGAGCATGATCACCGGCGTCTCGGTGCGGGCGCGGATGCGACGACACACCTCGAACCCGTCGATGCCGGGCAGCCCCACGTCGAGCACCACCAGGCTGAGCGTGTGCCTTTCGAGCTCGGCCAGCCCTTCCTCGCCACTGCGCACCCACAGCACGGTGTACCCGTCGCGCTCCAGATAGGTGCGCACCAGGTGACCGATGTTGTAGTCGTCTTCGACGACGAGGATGGTGGCGTCCATGCGCCTCCAAGGCGCGGGCGTGCCTGACGGCGACCCGCGCCTCGACTCGTCCGGCGCGGATGCGCCGGCGCCCCGCATGCTATCAGGCCGCTCGCAGACGCGAACCGCCCCGGATGTTCCCCTCATGATGCCCTCCTCGGACTGCCTTCGCGAGGCAGTCTGCGGGAGGGGAGTCAGGCGATGACCCGCCGCGTGTCAAGGCCGTGTAAAGCCTCGGGGCGGCGCGGACTATCCGCTCCCGCGCTCGAGTCGCTTCTGCATGTTGACTCCAGTGACCTCGTACCCGAGCTTGCCGTACAAGGCCTGCGCGCCCGTGTTGTGACCGAAGACGTGCAGGCCGATGCTCGTCAGGCCCAGATCGCGCACGAGCGGTTCCAGCGCCTGAAACGCCGCCGTGGCGTAGCCCCTCCGGCGGAATTCCGGCATGACCTCGACGTCGTAGACGAAAGCAGTACGCAGGCCGTGCTCCTCCCGCACGGCAAACCAGATGGATCCGACGGACAGGCCCGTCCCTGCAGCCCGGATCTCGAAGAGGTAGTTGTCGGGGGTCTCCAGCCCATGCGGCAGGGAGGCGTCGAAGTCAGCGCGGGACCGGGCCAGCGCCCCTTCCTCGGGCCAGCGACCGGAGGCGACGTTGTCTTCGGCGTAGCCAGCGACTGCGGCCTCCACGTAGTCCGTGTACGTCGCCGCGGACATCGGCGTGAGGACGACAGCGGCGGGCCCTTCTCCACGACGGTCAGGCACTCTCGAAGGCCCGCTCGAGAAGCGCGATGTCGAGCTTCTTCATCTGGAGCATGGCCGTGAAGGCGCGTTGCGCGGCGGCCGCGTCCCCGGCGCTCATCATCGCCGCCAGCGCGTTCGGCACGATCTGCCACGACACGCCGTACTTGTCCGTCAGCCACCCGCACTGCCCTTCTTCGCCGCCCGCGGTGAGCGTCTCCCACAGGCGATCGACCTCCGCCTGTGTCTCACAGTGCACGACCAGGGAGATGGCGGGCGAGAAGGTGAAGGCCGGGCCGCCGTTGAGCGCCAGGAACTCCTGCCCGTCGAGGACGAAGCGCACCGTCATCGCTGTCGCCCGCCGTCCCGGGAGAGCCTTCCGGGTAGCGGGCGACGTCGACGATCCTTGAGCCCTTGAAGGTGGAGACGTAGAAAGCAGCGGCCTCTTCGGCCTGCGTGTCGAACCACAGGCACGGCTGGATACTCTGCATGTGAGCCTCCTTCTTACGATCAGCGGGTCGATGTGGTCGTGCGTCATGTATGCCCGAAGGGGCGCGAGAGCTCACAACGTGCCGGGCCGGCGGCGGCCTGCGAAGGAGTGCCGCGCCGCCTCACCCGTGGCCGGCGGTCTCCTCCGTCGGGAGGTCCATCGCCTGCAAAGAGACTCTCTTCGTGCCCGCGGCGACGGACTGCGTGCCGACTTCCCGGAACCCGAGCGCTCTCATGGAAGCGACGCGAAGCCTCGTTGGGCGGGTCGATGTCGTACTCGCAGGTCACGTGGGCAACCTGTGATCGGCCGGCGAAGGCGAAGACGTCCGCGTAGAGCAGGCGGCCGATGCCGGCGCCGCGAGACTGGCTCGCGACGACCACGCGGTCGATGTACAGGAACCGGTCGTAGTTCTGCGCGAACCAACGGTAGTTGAGGCTGTCATACGTACCGCCTTCGCGCAAGGCCAGGAGAAAGGCGACGATCTCTCCCCCATCCACGACGACGCGACAGTAGGCGGCCGCGTCATGGAGCCACTGAAGGCTCTCAAGCGTGAGCGGGCTCAGGTAGTGCACGGACTCCTCGTTCAGCTCGAGGATGCGCGGGAAGATCGGAGGGCGTCACGTCCCGGAGATGACACCGAATGCGCCACTGGTCAGCCCGCCAGATGCTTGTACATGACGAAGGCGTCCACGAAGCCGAGCCGCTGGTGGTGGAAGGCGCCGGGGAGCGTGCCGACCACGGTGAAGCCGAGCCTCCGCCAGAGACGGATGGCGCGCGTATTCGTGCACGCGACCAGATTGAACTGCATGGCGCGAAAACCCATGAAGACCGCCGCGGCTTGCGCGTGCACGCACATGGCCGTGGCGACGCCCTGTCCCTGCGCCTCCTGCGCCACGACGAAGCCGCAGTTGCAGACGTGGGCGCCGGGACCCGGATGATTGGGCTTGAGATAGTAAGTGCCGAGCACGCGTCCGTCCGCGGCACACGCCACGTAGGTCGCACGGGGAGTTTCAACCCAGGCCCTGTGCATCTCAGTCTCCGAGCTCTGCGGCGGAAACGCATAGGTCTCGCCGGCCGCGATCGTGGCATGGAGAAACGGCCAGAGAGACGCCCAGTCGGACTCCTGGTACGGGCGAATGGTGGGCGCGACGCGCGCTGTGGTCTCGGCGATGCAGCCCTGGAGGGTCACCGCCGCAGCGCCGGCGAGCGCCGCCGGCGGCGACGCGCCGATCATATCCTCCAGGATGCGCGCCGCCTCGCGCACGGCATCCACACAGACCGTGTCGAACAGACCCCGTTGCTCGGCGGTCGCCATGCCCTCGGGGGTGCGCAGGTCGCAGCCGAGGATGCCGGGGCAGTCCAGCGCGCCCATCTTCTCGGCGAACTGGTCGGTGAACGCGCGGATCGGCGCGGCCAGCTTCGCGCGGCCGTCACGGGCAGCGCCCTCGTCCTCGCACAGAGCCAGGCCGAGCACCATGATCGCCCCAGTCACCGCCCCGCAGGTGCTGCCGAGGCGCATCCCTGCCGCGAAGCCGGCGGCCAGCCTCGCGGCCGCGCCGGCCTCGAGCCCGAGGCCGGGCGCGAAGGCCATGAGGACCGCCTGAGAGCAGGCATAGCCGCCGCGGAACAGCTCACCTGCATCGTCGCTTCGACTCATCCCGCCACCTTGCGCCCGACTCCCGGCTGCGCGCTCAACCGGCCGGGACCACAGTAGCATCCAGGCCCAGGAACTCACCATACCTGGCCGCCTCCGTCTCGAGCGCCCTCGTCTGTGCGGCGTCGAACGGCTCGCGAAGCGCGACCTGCACCCTGACTGAGCCCTTCCCGACCGTCCTCTTCCAGAAGCCGGCCAAACGGCCGTCGAGCAGCACCACCAGCGTGAACACCGGCGGCGTGGCCGGCGGCCACGGCGAGCCCGGCCGGGCCAGCACGTGCTTCGTCTCGCTGTAGCCCATGACGTACTCGTCGTAGCCCTGCAGCAGATGCACCGTCGGGGATCCGAGCGCGGGCGCCGGCGGCGTCGCGGCTGACCAGAAGGCGACGCCGTCAATGACTTCGTGCCGGAGTCGCGCGCCCACGGCCTGGAGGCCGAGCGTCACGTCGGCCACGGTGAGGCTCGCCCACGAAGCGAAGTCCTTGGCGGTCGCCGGCCCGTGGCTGGTGAAGTAGCGCAGGGTGAGCTCCGCCAGCGCCTCGTCCCGTGTGAGCTCCCGCGCCTGTGGCGCTCGCTCCCGCAGCAAGGCGTAGGTGTGCTGGCTGCCGCGCGGGGCGCCGCTACAGATGATGCCGTTCAGCTCGGCGTTCATCAGGATGTAGGCGAGGCGCTGGCCGTCGACCGCGATGCCCGCCGCCGTCAGGGTCGCCGCGGCCTCCTTGCGGGTGAACTGGCGGCCGCCGCACAGAGCGCCGCCCAGCAGCGATCCGCTGCGCTCGAGCGTCGCGGCGTCCAGCCCGAGCTGCCGGTACCTGTGAGCGTTGCGTGCCTGGACGCGGGGCGCCGTCGCGGCGAGCAGCCAGCGGATGTCGGCCGGCAGGACGAAGTGCCAGGTCGGCCGCAACACGTGGGTGCGAAGGATTGTCCCAGCGGCGTACGCCCGGTCCAGCTGGGCGTCGGTCGCGCCCTTCGTGCGCCGCCCGATCGCCCACTTCGCCGGGCCGACGTCCTGCGCCTGCACGGCGCCCAGCCAGCCGACGGCGTCCTCAGGAGCGGCGCAAGGGACGCCTGTGAGGCGCAGGCTGTGCAGCCGTCGCCGAGCGATCTCCCTGCTGACCTCAGATTCCAGACGCGGTCACCTCCCCGATTCCCTTCGAGGCGCTCGCATCGTCGACTATGGGCCACCGCCCTACTGGAGCCCTGGTCACGCCGCGCCGCCGAACAGCAGGCTCATGCAGGTCAGGCCGGCCTCGGCTTTGCCGAACTCCGAGATATCGACGAGGCGCACGTCGTGTCCGAGCGCCCGGACGACTGCGGCAGTCTCCGGGTACGCGGCGTTCATCAGTAGTCCCGAGGGCAGCCGGACGACGTTCGCGCCCCAGGGCTCTCCCGGAGCGACATCGACCAGCGCGAATCCTGCGAAAGGGGTCACGTCCAGCCACTGCCGATTGACCAGACAGGTCTCGTCGTCCAGGGCAGTGATGCACGTCTTGAGATGGAGGCATCCGGGGACCTCGACCGGGACGACCGCGTACCCCAGCGGTCGCGCGACCGCCTGAAGCGCCGCGGCGCCCTCCCTGTTCGTCCGCGACGTCTGCCCCACGAACAGGGTGCGCCCCACGCGCAGGACGTCGCCGCCTTCCAGCGTCGCCGGCAGAGCCATGCTCGTGGTCTCGCGCACCTGGGCGATGGCCTGCCTCATGGCCGGGATCTCACCCCGACGGCTCGGCGTACCCATCGTCGTGATCACCGCGACTTCGTCGAGGATGACCGCGGCGTCCTCCACGAAGACCCCGTCGGGGCACCTCTCGTTCACCTGCAGCACCTGCACGTCGACGCCCAGAGCCCGCAGAGCCTCCGCATACGCCTCGTGCTGCCGCTGCGCACGGCCGACGTCGATCGCATCCCGCTCGAGGAACGTCAACTCGCAGTCCGCGAGCGCCGCTGATGGTCGGTTGACAAGTGCTTTCATGGTCCTCCGCGGTTCGGCATGAGTCCGCTCCTCCCGTGCGACGTGTTCGCAGGGCGCGTGGGTATCATCCCCCCAGAGACCTGAGCACGCGAACCGCGAGGCCACGCATGTTCGACGCATCGAAGCTCCACGTGAAGCTCGCCGATGGGACGCCGCCAGACGGCCCTCCCGTCCCGCGGCGCTACACGCTCACGCACTCCGACCGCAGCGGCGACCTCTTCCTCACGATCGGCCTTGAGTACGATCGCCGGGCCCTCCGCGCGTTGCAGGTGCGGCTCGAGCGCGACGAAGTGCTCGGCGAGTGGGGGCTTGCGGATGACGGGCCGCACCTGGACCTGCACATGATGGCCCAGGGAGGGCTTCCCGTGTTCGGGACCGGTGCGATGCGCTGCGCCATCTTTCGCCGCTACCGCTCCATGGTGCTCGGCGCGATGCGCTACGGCGACCGGGCGCTCTGTGAGGCTCACCCGGAGCTCGACGACTCCCTCGTGATCGCGCGGTTCCATTGGCGCGACGGGCGCGACGACTGCGAGCCGTGGGGCAGGTGGGGAGACTGGCGCTGATCAGGACGGCGCCTACACGAACGTCGCGATCTCCGTCAGCGGCTTCTTCGTGATCGTCGGCACCTGTGCATCCGCCGCGGGATAGCCCACCACCAGCACGAGGAAGGCACGCTCGTTCGAGGGGCGACCCAGGATGTCGTTCAGGAAGCCCATGGGGCTGGGCGTGTAGGTGAGCGAGACCAGACCGGCGTGATGGACCGCTGCGATCAGGAGACCGGTCGCCAGACCGACCGACTCCTGCACGTAGTAGTGCTTGACCTTCCGGCCGTCGGGAAGCACACCATAGGTCTGGGCGAAGACCGCTATCAGGTACGGCGCGGTCTCGAGGAACGGCTTCTGTTCGCCGGTGCCCAGCGGGGCCAGCGCGTCCAGCCACTCCGCGGGAGCCTTGTGCTGATAGAACTCGTGCTCGGCCTTCTCCGCCCCCAGACGCAGCTTGCGCTTGAGCGCCGCGTCGCCGACCACGACGAAGTGCCAAGGCTGCATGTTGGCGCCGCTCGGTGCGCTGCCGGCTGCCCGCAGGCAGGCGTCGATGACCTCGCGTGGCACCGGCCGATCGGAGAACTCGCGCACGGTCCGGCGCCGTGCCATGTCGGCGGAGAACTCGGCGGCACGGCGCTTCATCTCCTCGACCGAGTACTCCCGGTAACCCGGGAGTGTGACGAAAGCGGGGGCTGTCATCTGTTGTCCTTCCAGGCGGCCCGGGATCGGGTCACTTCACGAGCGATCCGCAGAGCGTTCTCGTCCTGCCACAGCAGCTTCGCGCCGCCACCGCCGACGAAGACGATCGCGTCGTAGTCCGCGGCCCCTTGATCGCTGAGTGCTGCCTGCGCGCGGACGTGCCCTCCGCGGGACCCCGGACACTCACCGATCCGCGTGCTCGCGATGACGACGCAATGGCCGCGCTCTTCAAGGACGGCCCGAGTATCGAAGAGTTCCTCGTCTCGGAAGCGTTCCGGTGGGACCACCATGAGGACACGTGCCACGGCCTACTCCAGGACCTTCTTCAGAGCTCCGTAGGAGATGACGTCGCTGACGTTCTCGACAAAGGCGATGTTCTCGAGGCTGCCGCTGGCGAGCGCATCGCGCAGCAACACCGGCGTCAGGTCCAGGTCCCTCGCGCCACGATCGGTGGCCAGGATGCAGTACTCGGCGCAGAAGCCCGTGATGATCACGGTGTCCACCCCGAGCCGCTGCAACTCGGCGTGCAGCGGCGTCTTGTTGAAGGCATTCCCGTAGGTCTTGTGGATGTGGACGTCTGAGTCGAGGACATCCACGTGGTCTGGCACCTCGAAGCCTGTCTCACCCGGGACGAGGCCGTCCTCCGCCTCGACTTGCTGGACGCAGACGACCGGCAGACCCCGCTCCCTGAACAGGGCGATGGCGGCGTTGATGTACTCGATGGCGTCTTCGAGAGAGCGGATCGTGACCGGATCCCGTTCGAAGAACGCCTTCTGGACATCCACGACGAGCAGAGCTGGCTTCATGTGGGACCCCTTCTCGTATCGAACTCCCTGCAGGCTGCCACCACCAGCATCGGCGATGTCGGTGTCCGCGCCGGCGCCTGCGGCTGCGGCCGGCGCGTCACCCTCCCCCAGGAAGACGCCGTAGGCCTTGAGCGCCAACACGGCCAGTTGGCTCGGGTCGCTCGGCGTCCTGCCGCCCGGGAAGCACTCGGCATGCTCCCGGATGAACGCTGCGGCGGCCCGCACCGCCCGATGCTCGTCGCGGTCGCCCTTGGTGGGATAGCTGAACGCCCAGCGCCGGACGCGCTCATTGATCCGCGCCTTGTCGCCGCCGCCCGCGGAGATCCCGGCGGCGGCGAAGACCCTGCAGTCGTACTGGCGACACGTCAAGGGGCGGTGCTCGTAGATCGAGCACGTCCCGTCGACCAGCATGGGACAGACGCCCTTCTGGTCGTATCCCAGCAGCACGTGGCCCTTGGGCAGTCCGGGGGCCGCGACCGGGATGTCCTTGGCGATGCGGCTCAGGACATCCCCTTCCTCGGGCCTGATGTGGATGAAGTACGACGACGTACAGCAGCCGACGCACTCTCCGCACGCCACGTCCGTGCCGCCGTCGGTCAGCAGCGCGTCCCGCGCATGGCGCAACCAAGACGAGAAGTCGCCTGCCGGCAGATCCCGCGGTCGCTTCACCTCGTGCTGTTCCTTCACGTCGTTCGCGCTCCTCTTCTGCTGATCCTCGAACCGTAGTTGAAGACGAGCAACCCCGCAATGATCACGAGGCACCCGCTCCACTGCAGCATCGAGAGCTTCTCGCCGAGGACCAGCATCGCCGTGAGGAGTCCGGTGATCGGGACCAGGAGCGACAGGGGAGCGACCGTCCCCGCGGGGTGGCGCGAAAGAAGCCGATTCCATGCGCCGTAGCCGAACAGCGTCGCGCCGAAGGCGAGGTAGGCGATCGCGAACAGCGACGTCGCGCTCAGAGCCGTGACAGAGCGCGCCACGCCACTGGGGGAGCCCAGCAGCAGGGCAAGCAGGAAGAGCGGGATCGGCGGGATGAGACTGGACCAGACGACCATGCCGAGCATGTCGAGGCGCTCGCCCCGAGACGCCGCGGCCTTGCGCACGACGATGTTCGAGATGCCCCAGAACGCGGCCGCGACCAGCGTCAATAGAAGGGCGCCGAGGGGGATCGCGGCGGCGCCCTCGGCCCCCGTGGCAAGCCCCACGAGGCCGAGACCGAGCGCTGCTACGCCGAGACCGGCCAGCTGCGATCCGGAGATCGATTCGCGCAGCAGGATCGCGGCGAACACGATCGTGAAGAACGCCTGCGACTGCAGCACGACCGAGGCGATGCCGGCAGGCATGCCGATCGCCATCGCGTAGAACAGGCAGCCGAACTGCCCGAGGCCGACGGTGAGGCCGTACGACACCAGGTACCGCGGCGCCACCTGCGGTCGCGGCACGAAGACGATCGCCGGGATGGCGGCGAGCGCGAAGCGAAGAGCGGCCAGCAGCATGGGGGAAACGCCGTCGAGGCCGAGCTTGATCACGGTGAAGTTGGCGCCCCACACCGTGACCACTGCCAGGCCGAGAGAGAGGTCTTTGCGGCTCAGCGATGAGTCGGGGGGACCGCCAAGCCGATCAGGGCGCACGCTCAGCCGACGCGCGGGTACTGGATCACCATGCTGAACGATGCCGTCTCGGTGCCGGGATTGTGGTACGAGTGCGGCACGTCGGCCTTGAAGCGGATCGAATCCCCTCGTCCGAGCAGATGCTCCTCATCGGCGACGCGGATCTCGAGTTGTCCCGCATGCAGGGTGATGAACTCCTGAGAACCGGCGATGTGCGCCTCGGCGTGCAGGGAGCCACCCGGGTCGAACTCGACCGCGTACGTCTCGAAGCCACGCTCGGCGTCAAACGGAAAGGCAGGGTAGTTGCGCACCCGCCCGTCATCCTCGACCAACGGCTCGACGTCGCTCCGAGCAACGATCTCGGAGTCGTCCTGCGCGCGGGTGACGAGCGACGAGAACGAGATCTTCAGACCGTTGGTGATCCGCCAGAGCGTCGATATCGTGGGGTTCACCTCGCCGCGCTCGATCTGCCCGAGCATGCTCTTGCTCACGCCGGACAGCTTCGCCACGGCGTCAAGGCTCAAGCCGTTCTCGGCGCGCAGGCGCTTGAGGTTCTCGCTGATGACCTGGTTCAGGTGGTCCACGGTCGTTTCTCCGCGTTTCCTGTGCACTATACTGCACGAACCGTGATAGTATACCGCACCTCACGTGGAGATCGGCTCGACGTACGAACGACGGGAGGCGGAGCGTGCCAAACGTAGTGGCGTTCCTCTCCTTCGTCTTCCTGACGACCTTCACCCCGGGCCCCAACAACATCATGTCGATGTCGAACGCCAGCCGCTACGGGTTCCGGCGCAGCACGCCGTTCGCCTTCGGCGTCGGCGTGGGCTTCTTCCTGGTCATCGGTCTGTCGATCGTCTTCACCGTGGCGCTCTACCGCGCGATCCCCACGATCAAGCCGGTGATGACGGTGATCGGCGCCGCGTACATCCTCTGGCTCGCCTGGAAGACCGTCACCAGCTCACCGCACGACGACGGCGATGGCGGTCGGAGCTCGTTCCTCGCCGGGGTGCTGCTGCAGTTCCTCAACCCTAAGGGGATCCTGTACGGCATCGCCGTGGCGTCGACCTTCCTCGTGCCGTACTACCACTCCGCGCCGACCCTCGCGGCATTCGCCGCGGCGCTCGCGCTCCTGGGCCTCGTGTCGACGATCCTCTGGGCGCTGTTCGGCTCGCTCTTCCGGCGCTTCATGGCCGAGAACCACCGCGCCGTCGGCTACGTCATGGGCGCCTTGCTCGTCTACTGCGCGGTGTCGCTCTTCGTGTGACGCGCAGTCGCGGCGACCCCTCCAGGGAGGGCTCCGCCCTTGCGGCAGCGTAGAGCCTCGCGTATGCTGCCACGCAGTCCGACTCCAAGCCCCTCGCCCTACGGCATTCGCTATGGGCGCCGGGCCGTACCATGGACAGACCATGGGGCGGCGATGCGATCGCCGCCGTGGGCCCGCGGTGGAAACACCCGGACCTCCTCGTTTGGAAAGGAGTGGCGGCATGCGCACGACCCCGGGCAGCGGCATGCGCTGCCCAAGCGATCAGGGACGACCCTCCGCCGATCCACGCTCGGCCCTTCTGCCGTTGCGCTACGACCGACACGAGGTCGCCGGGAGCATCGGCGACATCGGCGTCATGATCCCGCTCGCCGTCGGCGTCTCCACCGTCGCCCACCTCAGCCTGGTGAGCGTGTTTCTGTGCGTCGCGGCGAGCTATGCGGTGACCGCGCTCGCCTTCCGCGTACCGCTGCCGGTGCAACCGATGAAGGTCATGGCCGCATCGATCATCGCTCTCGGACTCTCCGCGTCGGTCGTCGGAGCGGCCAGCCTCGAGATCGCCGCGCTCCTGCTCCTGCTGGCCTTCACGCCGCTGGCCCGCTACCTGGCCCTGCTCTTCCCCAAGGCGGTCCTGCGCGGCATCCAGCTCTCGGTCGGGCTGCTCCTGCTCAAGGGCGCCCTCACGACGGCAAGCAGCGGCAAGGCGCTCTCCGGCCTCCATCTGACCATCGACCTGGGCGCCGTCATGCTGCCGGGCGGCCTGCTCGTCGCCCTGGCGGTCGTCGTCTTCCTGTTCGCGGGGCAACGCCGCTGGCGCGTGCCGGCGAGCCTGGTCGTCGTCGGGACGGGAGCGGCCTTCGGCGCGCTCCTGGCCGTCCTCGGGGTCTCGCATCTCGCCACCATCCCAGCCGGTCTCGCGTGGCCGCCGCTGCACCTGCCGAGCGCCAACGATGCCTGGATCGCGCTGTACGCCTTGGTCCTGCCTCAGCTCCCCCTGTCCCTTGGCAACTCCGTGTTCGCCACCGAGAACGCCATGCAGCATTACTACGGCGGCGGCGCCCGGCGCGTCACGGCGCGGCGTCTCTGTCTCAGCTTGGGGCTGATGAACCTCGCGTGTGGCGCGCTCGGCGGCATGTCGCTGTGTCACGGCGCCGGCGGTGCCACGGCCCACTACCGGCTCGGGGCACGCAGCGCCGGCGCGACGCTCATCGCGGCGGCCGTCTTCTCCGCCCTGGCCGTCGCCGCCGCGTTCGGCATGTCCCCGCTGTTCGTACCGGGCGCCGTGCTCGCCGGCATGCTCCTCTTCGTGGGCGTGGAGCATTGTCTCCTCATCGCCGATCTCACGACGGTGGACGAGGTCGTGTGCGCGGTGCTCATCGCCGCGCTCGCCATGACGCTGAACAACCTCGCCGTCGGTTTCCTGGTGGGCTGGGCCGTCTACATGCTCGCCCTGAAGCGCAGCCCGCTGCAGCGGACCGCCCTGCGCTGGCCGCGCCTGATCGAGCGACTCGCTCCTCGCCCCGCCTGGCTTGAGCGCGAATAGGCGAGCGAGACGGAACAGCCCGCGCCGAGCCTTCCGGCACCGCCGACACCGTGGTAGCATTGCAGTGCTACGGTGCAGCCCATCGGGAGGAATACATGAATCGCGGACTGAGACTGCGTCAGGTCGGAGGCTCCATCAGCGCGACGCTGCCCAAGAGCATGGCAGAGCGGCTCCACCTCTCCGCCGGCGACAACGTCCTCGCCATCGAGACGGAGCGCGGCATCCTGCTGACCCCCTACGACCCTGAGATGGCCGAGGCGCTCGCGCTCGCCGCAAGGGCCTCGGGCGCCTACCGCAACGCTCTCCGCGAACTGGCGAAGTGACCGGTGGCCACTGCCGTCGCTGAGCCACGCTGGGTCGACCGGATGGTCGTCGAAGCGGTGCAGCTCGACCTCATCCGAGAGCACGGCGGCTGGCCGGGCCTGCGCGACGAGCAAGGCCTCGAGTCGGCCTTGGCACGCCCCCGACACCGGCATGCCTCCGCGCCCACGACCGATCTGGCCGGGCTCGCCGCCGTCTACGGCCATGGGTTGACGATGAAGCTCACGTTCAACGACGGCAACCGGCGGATCGCCTTCGTGACCATGACGGTCTTCCTGGGATTGAACGGCCAGTCGATCGAGGCTCCCGAGTCCGAGGTCGTGACCGTCATGCTCGGTCTTTCCGCCGGGGAGATCGGCGAAGACGACCTCGCCGCATGGCTGAGGACGAGACTCCGCCGCTTGACGGCCGGGGAGCCCGGCTAACCGGCTCGCGCGCGCGACGGGCCGCCGGTGGCGGCGAACGCGACGATACTCGCCGCGACAAGCGCGGCAACGGCGGGAAGGTAAGCGAGCCCGACGCATGCCCCGGCTGCGGCAAGCACGACGGGGATGATCAAGGGCACCGGGCCCAGAGCCGAGACCGAGGCGAACGACTCTCCGCCGCTCGGCAGAAACCAGAACAGCCGGCCGACGATGATGCACCAGAGGAAGCTCGCGGCCGACAAGGCGATGATGATCTTCCACGTGCGATCGGCCGGGCGCCTCGCCCTGTAGTCGCCGACGTCCCCAGAAGCCATCACCTCGGCCCGCCCGCCAATCCTGCGATCGCCGCCGCCGTCTGCCGCTGTTGCTCCTCGCGACTGATGGATGCCACGCCGTCTCCCCTCTGCACCCCGTAGTCGCCGAACTGCGCGTGATTGCCGCCGTCGATGACGACCAGTTCCGTACCGGGAGGCAAGCGGCTCATGGACGCCGCGGGCTTGTCGCCGGCGACGCCGTCCTCCGTGCCGTAGACCGACACCGCCTCGATCGGCAGCCCGGAGAGATCGGCCGAGTCGGCGGGATAGCTTGCCAGGAGCACCAGGCCCTCCGCAGTTGCGGGGTTGTCCTTGACGAATCCCGCCGCCATCGACCCGCCCAGCGAATGCCCTCCGATGATCCAGTGCTCGATGTCGGGGTAGGCGGCGATGACGTCATGCGCCTTGCCCGCCCCGAAGATCGCCAGATCGAGCGGCATCGGCACGATGACCGTCATGATGCCGCGCTCGCTCACCTGCTTCATCAGCGGCGCATAGGCCGCCGGGTCGACCAATCCGCCCGGATAGAAGATGAAGCCGGTGTCAGTCGGTTGTGCCGGCCTGAAGGTGTACCAGCCCTGCGGCGTCTTGGCCGTCTCGGCCAGGGCGGCCGCCTCGGGGGAGGCTTCGTAGCCGGCGACGCGTGTCCAGGCGAAGAAGCCCGCGGCGGCCACCACGAGCGCCACCGCGACGGCGATCAGGACGATCTTGAGCGTCCTCTTGCGCCGCATTGTCACCGCTCTGTGCGCACGAGAAGCGTCACCCCGCACTCTTCGCGGGCTTCGGCCTCTTGGGCTTCGGCGGCGGGAGTTCGCTCGCCGTGATGCGGATGAGATCCGTGATCCACGCGCGATCGTCGAGCGCGTCCTCGATCAGGAAGGAGGGCTTGGCGCCCGTGTATGCCGGAGCTTCGACGGGCTCGCCGATGAAGGCTCGCCCGCCGGGCGTCGGCTTGACGAACAGCCTGTCGTCGCAGACCAGCGCCACGACGCGGTCGTCGCAGTAGATCACGTACTCGCCGAACATCTTGCGGAACGAGACCCGTCCCGCCTCGGCGATCTGATCGCACACGTACTCGACGAATCCCTGATCTGAGGCCATGGCCTCGCATCCTCTCCCGGGCGACGTCAGCCTGCCTTGCGCCCCGGCATGCCGTGGCCCTTCATCGGCGCCCCGTCAGTACGCGCGTGGCGCGCCTGACTCCGCCCCAAGCGAACGGCGCGTACAGCGCTATCCGCTGGCCGATGCCGTCAGGGCAGAAGCGGTCGAGCATCTCCACGAAGAACCGCTCGCCGTAGCTTCTCGGCAGGCCTATCCGCGCGTAGACATCGTCGACCAAGGCCTCCATGTCGCCTTCGTTGTAGCCGCTCGGGTTGTGGTACCGGACGCTCGGGGCCAGGTCCTCCTCAGGATCCGCCAGGATCTCGATACCGAATTCCTCCGGGTGGTGGTGGATGTCCGAGTTGAGGTCCAGGTAGAAGCGGCTGAGGGCGATCTCACCGCGGATCTTCCCGAGATGGGCCTTCGTGAAGGCGACCGTCCGTTCGACATCCTCAGCTGTCTCTCCCGGGACGCCGGCCATGAGGAACACATTCGTCACGATGTCCGTGGCGTAGAAGTTGTCGATGATCTTGGCGACGTCCTGCAGATCGATACCCTTGCGCGCCCGATCCAGGACATCCTGCGAGCCTGACTCGAGTCCGAAATGCAGGGCGAAGAAGCCGGCCCGGCGGATCTTGCGGCAGAACTCGATGTCGGTGAACGCCTTCTCGGCGCGCACGAAGGAGTAGAACTTGGCCTCGATCCCGGCGTCGAGGAGGGCGTCCGCCAGCGTGTCGAGCCGTCCGATCGACACATTGGTGTCGCAGATGTGGAAGTAGGACGGCTGGTAGCGCTCGGTCAGGGTCGCGATGTCGCGAATGAAGGCATCCGCCGGGCGCACGCAGTACTGACTCTCATCAGAGAGGATCTTGGGGAAGTGGCAGAAGCGGCAGCGCGCCCAGTCGCATCCCGTGGAGGTCGCGACCGTCACGATGGGGTGCGGTCGCGGATCGGCGAAGACAGGGGTCGCCGCCTGAGCGACGGTGAAGTCGTGCTCGCGGTTGCGCTGCATCGACCCGTCCGGCCCCCGCCAGATGAGATTCGGGACTTCGGCGAGGTCGGCGGACCCGTCGCGCGAGAGCAACGGAGAGACCGGCGATGGCCTCTTCACCGGCCCCGACCGCCATGCTGTCATAGAGCGCTGCGAGCGCGTTGTCAGACCTGAGCGTCTCTCGCAGGGTGCTCACGGTAGCGCCGCCGAGCGTGACATGGAGGTCAGGTCTCTGCTCCCGGATCACGCGCGCCAACGTGAATGCCGGGATGATCTGAGCCTCGTGCGTGATCGAGATGCCGGCCAGCACTGCGTCGGCCCGGATCGAGGGCACGATCCGGCTGCGATAGTAGCCGAGGAATGGATTGCGAGCGACGTCCCCTGTCGCCGCGAGAACGGCCTTCGACCGCTCAACGCCGCACTCCATCTCGAGACCGCCCAGCACGCCGTACTTGCTCGGCCAGTAGGGCGCGAAGCACAGATCGACAGCCACTTGCAGCCGTGCCAGCGCGAGCAGGAACCGGTCCTTCGAGAGGCCCACGAAACGCTCGCGCAGCTGGGTCTCCGACTTGTGCAGCATGCGGACGACGGCATCGCGGTGGCGCAGCAGCCCGGAGAGCGTCGTCGCGGGATCGTCGGACCGGAGGCCCAGTTCCTGGGGGATCCGCGCCAGCGCGATCGACTCCGCGAGATAGGCGATCTGGTCAGGGCCGAGCTCGTGCTGCCTGTCCGCGAGCTCGGACAAGGCGCGCTCCAGTGAGGCGACCTCCGCAAGACACGTGTAGAGCTCATTGTCCAGGACCCGCTGTTGGACCTGGTGTCCCTGCCCGAGCAGATAGCCCGTCAATCGGGGGACGGCCAGCGTGTTGAAGACGTAGAAGTGCTCCGGTGCGAACAGGACGATGGGACCGCCCACCCGTTCGGACGCGATCGGGTCCTCGACTCGCGGGCCGATCTGCGTGTCTGCGGGAACCATGGTGGTGACCTCTTCCGCCGGCTGGAGTGACAGGTAAGCATACCCCGGTGACGACCTGCTCACGGACGGCAGCAGGGGGAGGCCGACAGCGGCAACGGCAGGCTTCGTGTCGCCGTCCACGAAGTGAGGGACAATCTCCGAGACTGCGACTGACGACGGCGGAGGATCCATGCACGCAGCGGTGACGATTGAGAGGCTGGGCAAGTCGTTCGGTAAGACGCGTGCCTTGGACGGCCTCAATCTCGAGGTCGAGGTCGGCGAGATCCACGGCTTGCTGGGCCCCAACGGCGCCGGCAAGACGACCACGCTCCGCGTGCTGCTTGGCCTGCTGCGCGCCGATTCAGGCGTGGCCCGGCTGCTCGGTGGCGACCCTTGGCGCGACGTGGAGCGCCTGCATCGCCGCCTGGCCTACGTTCCCGGCGAGGTCATCCTGTGGCCAAACCTCACCGGCGGCGAGGTGATCGACCTGCTAGGGCGGCTGCGAGGCGGCCTCGACAAGAAGCGCCGGGCCGATCTGCTGGAGCGCTTCGAGCTCGACCCGACCAAGAAGGCGCGGGCCTACTCCAAAGGCAACCGTCAGAAGGTCGCCTTGATAGCCGCCCTCTCCTCCGACGTCGAGCTGCTGCTGCTCGACGAGCCGACCGCGGGCCTCGACCCCCTGATGGACGCCGTCTTCCGGGAGTGCATCGTCGAGTTGCGTGCGCAAGGCCGCACCGCGCTGCTCTCGAGTCACATCCTCTCCGAGGTCGAAGCTCTGGCCGATCGCGTGAGCATCATCCGGGACGGCCGCACCGTCGAGGTGGGGAGTCTCGCCGAGATGCGCCATCTGGCGCGCGTCTCCATCTCGGCCGACCTCGCCGCTGCGCCAGACGGCCTGACCACCCTGCCTGGCGTGCACAGCCTGCGGGTGAATGGCACACATGTGGAGTTCATGGTCGACCCCGGCGGCCTCGACAGGGCGCTCGTCGCCCTGACGACCGTCGGGGTGATCAGCCTGACAAGCCAGCCGCCCACGCTCGAGGAGCTCTTTCTGCGCCACTACGGGGACGAGAGACCCGCGGAGGGCGCCGACCAGGCAGCGACGCCGTGAGCTCGTTCGCCGGCACCGCGAACCTGGTGCGACTCGCCCTGCGGCGCGACCGCATCATCCTCGCCGCATTCGTCGTCATCCTCGTCGCCGTCGTCGCGGCCTCCGCGTCCGCCACGGTGGGGCTGTATCCGGACGATGCATCACGAGTGAGGACCGCAGCAGCAGTGAATAGCGCGACCTCAGCCCTGGCGCTCTATGGCCCGATCCACGACGAGACGTCCATCGGGGCGCTGGCGACGTTCAAGATGGGCATGCTCGGCGCGCTCGCGGTCGCGGTCCTTGCCCTGTTCATCGTCGTCAGGCACACGCGCACCGAGGAGGAGACAGGCCGCCTCGAGCTGCTCGGCGCGACGGTCGTGGGCCGGCGCGCTCCCCTCACCGCGGCGCTGCTCGTGGCGAGCGGCGCCAGCCTCATGGCAGGCGTGGGCGCGGCGGCGGGCTTGATCGCCGTCGGACTGCCGGTCGACGGATCGGCCACGATGGGCGCCGGCTTCGCCCTCATGGGCATCGCCTTCGCCGCCGTGGCCGGCGTCACCGCGCAACTCGTGAAGAGCGCGCGCACCGCCGCCGGCCTGGCCGGCATCGTCCTCGGCGTCGCCTACCTCCTGCGGGCGATCGGCGACGTCTCGGCCGCCGACGGACTCGGCTGGGTGTCCTGGCTCTCGCCGGTCGGCTGGTGGCAGAAGACCTGGCCGTTCGCAGGGGACCGGTGGTGGGCGCTCGCACCCCTCCTTGGTCTCGCCGTCGCGCTCTCCGCCCTGGCCTACGTGCTCGCGGCGCGGCGCGATTTCGCCGCGGGTCTGCTGCCGGATCGGCCGGGGCCCGCCACAGCGGCCGCGGGCCTGCGCAGTCCCCTGGCCCTGGCCTGGCGCCTGCAGCGTGGCAGCTTCATCGCCTGGGCGAGCGTGTTCGTCGTGGTCGGAGTGGTGATCGGCGGCTTCGCCTCCAACGTGGACAGCTTCCTGAACAGCCCGCAAGCCAGGGACCTCATCGCCAAGCTCGGCGGCGCGCAGACCATCAGAGACGCCTTTCTCGCCCTGGAGCTGGGAATGGCAGGGGTGATGGCGTCCGTGTACGGGGTGCAGGCCACGATGCGTCTGCGCTCCGAGGAATCGGCGCTGCGCGCCGAGCCGTTACTCGCCACGGCGGTGGGGCGCCTCAAATGGGCGTGGAGCCACTTGGCGATCGCCCTCGCGGGGGCCGCCGTGCTTCTCTTCGTCCTCGGCGTGAGCGCAGGCCTGTCCAGCGCCGTGCAGGTCGGCGACAGCAGTCAGTTCGGCCGCATCGTGGCGGGCGCGCTCGTGCAACTCCCAGCGGTGTGGCTGATCATCGGGATCGTCGTGGCGGCGTTCGGCCTTGCCCCGCGCTTCATCGTCGTCGGATGGGTCGCGCTGACGGCCTTCGTGCTCCTCGGCGAGTTCGGCTCTCTGTTCGACCTGAGCCAGACGGTCATGGACATCTCACCGTTCGCCCACGTGCCCCGGATGCCGGGCGGCGAGTTCGTCGCCGCCCCCCTGCTGTGGCTGACGGCCATTGCCGCCGGTCTCATTGCGCTGGGACTTGCGGGCTTCCGGCGGCGCGACATGGGCTGAGCGGGGCCCGTCCGCGCTCCCGGCGGGAGCACCGAGCCCCTCGGCTCACTCGACGACGTCCAGCGACAGCTCGATGTGCCCGGCGAACCTCCGCGTCTGGACGCCCGCCATCCGGAACATGGTCGTGGCCGCCTGATCGGAGTCTGTATCGCGATACTTGTCCGAGAGAAAGACCACCTCCGTGAGACCGGCCTGGACGATGGCCTTGGCGCATTCGTTGCAGGGAAACAAGGTCGTGTAGACCGTGCAGCCGGCGAGGTCCGCGCTGTTGCGGTTCAGGATCGCGTTGAGCTCGGCGTGACAGACATACGGGTACTTCGTCTCGAGAGGAGCACCCTCGCGCGCCCACGGGAGGTCATCGTCCGAACAGCCTGACGGGAAGCCGGCGTACCCGATGCCGACGATCCGGCGCCGGCGATCGACGATGCACGCCCCCACCTGCGTGTTGGGGTCCTTGCTACGCTGGGCGGACAGCAGGGCGATGCCCATGAAGTATTGGTCCCAGGAGAGGTAGTCGAGGCGCTTGCCGCTCATGCGCTTGCCGCCCGCGCCATCAGCAGGTCGTGCTGCACGTCTTCGCCGAGAACGAACTCACGCCATGCATCAAACCCCTCTCTCGCCCGCCCGTGTCTGCCGGACTGGTCCTTCGCCGCCGCACGGGCCGGCTCGACTCGGCGCGCACCCGGACCTCGCGCTCCAGGCAGTTGCCCGGTGGCCTGCGCAAATCGACCAAGTCATGCGCGTTGGCGAGCAGGCGCGCCTTGTCATGAACGCATGGTATAGCGCGACGCGTTCTACGTGAAGGGTGACATCGGGTGAGAATCGAATGTCGGCCCCCAGTGCGCCCCGGTCGCAGAACTGCGCGATAATCCAGCATGCGGAATCAGACACGGACGGGGACGAGATGGCTGAAGAGAAGATAGCGATCCTGGTCGACTCCTGCTCGGACGTCCCGGAAGAGCACCGTCGCAAGTACAACATGTACGTGGCGCCGATGACGATCATCTACAAGGACGCGGAGTACCGGGACGGCGTCGACATGCGGCCCGAGGACGTCTATCGCGCGATTCCCGCAGGAGATCCCATCGACATCCCTGCCGAGTCCGTCGGTCGTCGCGGACGTCTTCAAGCAGATCAAGGCCGACGGTTACGAAAAGGTGGTCGCCGTCGTCATATCGAGCGGGTTGAGCGGCACCTACGAGATGATCAAGAGCTTCGGGCCCGCCCCTGAGGGACTCGAGACCTGCTACATCGACACGAAGAACATCGGTATCGGCAGCGGCTTCTCCGCCATCCGCGCCGGCGAACTCATCGAGAAGGGACTTCCGTTCGCCGAGGTGTGCCGTGAGGTCGAGAACGCGGCACGGCACACGAAGCTCTTCTTCTGCGTCCCGACGCTCGAGTACCTCGTCAAGGGCGGGCGCATCGGTCTTGTCGCGGGCATGGTGGGCGCCATCTTCGATCTGAAACCCGTCATCTCGTGCAATGAAGACGGGATCTACTACACCGTGGCAAAGACGAGGGGACGCAAGAAGTCGCTCAGACTGGCGCTCCAGAAGGCCGTCGAGTTCGCGGCGGGCGCCACGGAGTTCAACATCACGGTGATGCACGGGGCCGCGCAGGAGGAGGCCGACGAGTTGCTCGCGGCCATGAAGGTCCAGCTACCGGACTTCCGCCTTGCGATCCAAGGGCAGATAACTCCCGTGCTCGTCGTCCACACGGGTCCCGGTCTCGTCGGCATCGGCATCCAGCGCCTGGCATAGGACACGCTCTCCCCTTGCCGACCTTGCTCGATGCGCTGGTCCGTGACGTGCGCTCAGACCTCCGCGCAGAGTGCCGCCAGCTTCCTGGCCGTGTTGACGTTGCGCGTCGTCATTCGAGCGTAGGAGCTGTGCCCCACGATCTTCGTGATCTGGCTGCGGTTGTAGTTCTCTCGCTTGATGTTCCAGACGATGGCTTCATGCGCGTAGAAGATGCTCATGAACTGCCTCTTGACCGGCAATTCGTCGACGAGCCCTGGCCTGGCGACATCACTGAACAAGTACGCCACATAGGTCTGTTCGCCGTCGTTGCTGCCCCACTCGCTCGGGATCGACGCCGCGATCTCGATCATCTCCGTCGACGTCTTCACCAACGTGGGGATCTTCTCGCCAAAGGTCCGCTCGAGCTCTTCTTCGATGAGTTGCGTCAACTCGGAGGCGCCAAGCCCTGACTCGAACACGACGTTCCCGGAGTTCAGATAGGTGACCACATTGCTGAGCCCGAGCCCCTCCAAGAGATCCTTCAGGGCCTTCATGGGCACGCGAGCGCCCTTGCCGACGTTGATCCCGCGCAGCAAAGCGACGTACTTGGGCAGATCCTCCACGCCTATGCCGCGGACTCCGACCACGGCTTGATGCGCTCGATCTGGTCGGCCAGCGCCTCTTCGGCGACGTCGATATCGTGGGCCACCTGGGCGCGCAGCCAGTAGCCGCTGGACACGGGCCTGAGCTTCTCGTCCATCGCTTGCGCTCCCAGTGGCGGTCAAGGATCCCGACGCTCTGGAACCGCCTCACGCGCCAGCCACGGCCCAATCTGTCGGTGTCGCCTTCCCCGAACGAGACGATTGGGAGGGATAGTAACGCTGCATGCTACTAACTCCAAACATGACTATCGACGCGGGCCTACCCAGCGAACTCCCGCCACGGGTGGAGCTTGCGCCGCATCTACTCTGTGTTACTATGTACCGGTAGTCAGTAGCGTTGAGTAGTCAGAGGAGATGTTCTGTGGGCAAGCAGATGACGGAGATGCTCAAGGGGACGCTGGAAGGAATCGTTCTCGCAATCCTCTCCGTGCGGTCCGCGTACGGCTACGAGATCACCGCGCGGCTGCGGGAGCAGGGCTTCTCCGACATCGCCGAGGGTACCGTCTACGCGCTGCTCATCAGGATCGAGCAGCGCGGCTTTGTCGACGTGGAGAAGGTCCCCTCCGAGAAGGGGCCGCCGCGCAAGGTCTACTCCCTCAACGCTCAGGGACAGGAATACCTCGAAGAGTTCTGGAGGACCTGGAGCTTCCTCACGGAACGACTCGAGCAGCTTCACGAAGGAGGCAGATGACCATGTTCATCGAGAGGATCATCGGCGACATCGGCGACAAGCGGCGGTGGCGGCAGTACAAGGGGCGCAAGAGAGAGCTCCCCGAGACCTATCGCACGGCGATCGATGCGCTGGAACGGTACCTGATGTACTTCGGCGCGATCACGAAAGGCGACACCATGATGTCGATGCTGGAGGACCTCGCGGATCTGTTCGAGCAGAGTGCGGCCAGCGGAACCCCGATCCGGGCGATCGTCGGGGATGACCCTGTCGAGTTCGCCGAGACGTTCCTTGCGAACTACTCGGAGGGTCAATGGATCAACAAGGAGCGGAGGCGGCTGACCGACACAATCGATCGCATCGCCGGAGAAGACACCGGCATCGAAGGAACGTCCAGATGACGCCGCAGCTGGACGAGGCGATCCGCGTGCAGGGCCTGGTGAAGTCGTACAAGGAGTTGCAGCGTGCTGCGCGGCGTGGACTTCAACGTGACGCGGGGCAGCATCTTCGCCCTGCTCGGCTCGAACGGGGCGGGCAAGACCACGGTCGTGAGGATCCTGTCCACGCTGCTCAAGGCCGACGCAGGGACTGCCGGGGTCAACGGCTTCGATGTCGCCACGCAGGCTGCAGACGTGCGGGAGTCCATCAGTCTCACCGGGCAGTTCGCGGCCGTCGACGAAGTCCTCAGCGGTCGGGAGAACCTCGTGCTGGTCGCCCGGTTGCGGCACCTCAAGGACCCGGGCACGATCGCGGACGACCTGCTCGATCGCTTCTCGCTGACCGACGCAGCCGCGCGGAAGGTGTCGACATACTCGGGCGGCATGCGCCGCCGCCTCGACATCGCCATGAGCCTCATCGGGGATCCGCCAGGTCGTCTTCCTCGACGAGCCGACGACCGGGCTCGATCCCCAGGCGCGCCTCGAGGTGTGGCACGCCGTCAAGGAACTCGCCGAGCACGGCACGACGGTGCTGCTCACGACGCAGGATCTCGACGAGGCCGAACAACTCGCCGACCGGATCGCGATCCTCCACGAAGGCCGGATCATCGTGAACGACACCCTCGCCGAGCTCAAGCTGCTGCTCCCGCCCGCCAAAGTCGAATACGTCGAGAAGCAGCCGACCCTCGAGGACGTCTTCCTCGCCATCGTCGGCGCGGACGAGTAGGGGACAACGATGACCACGCATTTCTTCGGCGACACCGTCGTTCTCACGGGACGATCCCTGCGCCACATCACGCGCAGCCTGGACACCATCATCACGACCACGATCATGCCGATCGCATTCTTGCTGTTGTTCGTCTTCGTGTTCGGCGGCGCGATCGACGCAGGGTCGGATTCGTATGTGGACTACCTGCTGCCCGGCATTCTGCTCATCACGGTCGCCTCCGGCGTCTCCTACACCGCGTTCCGCCTCTTCCTGGATATGAAGAGCGGCATCTTCGAGCGATTCCACTCCATGCCGATCGCACGGTCGTCCGTGCTGTGGGCGCACGTACTGACCTCGCTGGTCGCCATTCTGATGTCGCTCGTGGTCGTCATGCTGGCGGCCCTCCTCATCGGCTTCCGCTCTGGGGCGGGCGTACTGGCATGGCTCGCGGTCGCCGGCATCCTGATCCTGTTCACCCTGGCGTTGACGTGGCTCGCCGTGATCCCCGGTCTCTCCGCGAAGACCGCGGACGGCGCGAGCGCGTTCTCCTACCCGCTCATCTTCCTGCCGTTCATCAGCTCGGCATTCGTGCCCACCGACACCATACCCGGCCCGGTGCGCGCCTTCGCCGAGAACCAGCCGGTCACGTCCATCGTCAACGCGATCCGCGACCTGTTCACACAGCAGCCGGTCGGCGCCGACATCTGGATCGCCTTGGCCTGGTGTGTCGGCCTCCTCATCGTCGCGTACATCGTCGCCATGGTCATCTACCGCCGCAGGATCTCCTAGGCGAGTACGGAGACTCACCGGTCGCAATGGCCGTCTGCCTGGCGTGTTGGGCACTGGGCCGCGGTCGTGCGCTTGCACTCGGACGCAGCCGACGCCCTTCGGCTCGATGCTCTTGTGAGGCGTCACCGCGAGGCGACGCCGGCGCGATGTCTCGTCACGAAGTGCCCCAGCCGGGCAACTCACTGGCTTGCCTCACCCACGCGGCGAACTGAGTCTCGTCGAGTAGGTCGTCCTCGTAGATGTTGAGATAGCGCACGTTCTCGTCTTTGGATTCGCCCGGCGGGAGTGGATCCAGCGACGTACCGTTGAAGAAGGCCACTTTCACGTACTTCGTGAAGCAATGGAAGTTGAGGAACCAACCCTGCCCCTCCATGCCGTAGAAGGGCGAATTCCAGCGCACCGCCTTTCGTACGTCCGGGGCGGTGCGCACGATGATCGCGTCCAGGCGACGGCCAACGTCGCTCTTCCAGTCCGGCATGGCCGCGATGTAGGCCTGTACGGGAGCGTCGCCGTCAGCCTTCGCGATCTGAGGATTGCCGCCTGAGAGGAGCACCGGCTCCGCTGCCTCTCCGGAGCTCGTGGTAACCTTGTCCGCCATTGCGCACACTCCTGACCCGTAGGTTCACCGACACCCCCGATGATTCCCCTGGCGGCTGCTTCCGTATGCCTAGGGTCGGGCGCCTGACCTGCAAGGCATGCACGTCGCTTGGAAGCCACGCGTACCTGTGGGCCTTGTCAACATGCGCTTGTCAGCGGGCGCTGATCTCGTTCTCCGGTGGATCGACCAGCTGCGCGCCATGCCAAACCGCCACGATCCACACTGCGTCGACCCTCACCTGATAGAAGAACCGATACGGCGCCACGATGACCTCACGGAATGGAAGCGCGGGATACTCCGTCACGGTGCGGCCGGACTCAGGAAAGTCACCCAGCCTCGACAGCGCGTGCAACGCCTTGCCCTTGAAGGCGGCAGCCGCCGAAGGATTGTCTGCGCCGATGTAGGCGATGACGGCCAGGAACTCAGCGTCTGGAACCGCCGGCGTGAACCTGACGCGCAGGGTCACTAATCTGGCTCAGAAGGTCGTCCGCGTCAGCCATCACCGCATCCAAGTCGCGACCGACTCCGGCCTCCGCCGGCGTGAACCTGACGCCAATCATCTGCGATAGAATCGTCCGCGTCGCCATCACCGCATCCAATTTTTAATTTCGCGACCGACTCCCCTCGATTTCCGCGGTACCGCGGCGAGCAGAATTTATTTTATAAATTTTTTTTTTTTTTTTTTTTATTTTTTTTTTATAATTATCTACATAATCTCCAACAAACTCCTGACCAACTCCGTTGCCTCGATTTCCCGATTTCCGCGGTACCGCGCGCGAGCAGTTGGAGAATCTCGAGTTGATTTATACATATATAATATTACTATATTATTCTAAGTACTCAATATTTACTCACCTTCATTAATCTCAATCTAACACATTATTATCATCCTCTCATCATATCATTTATCTTCATACATCGTTACTCACTTATCACCTCTTATCACAGTGCTCCCCACTTCACTCATTCTCCACTCATACTTTTACTCCATCTACTTACGACCACTCTTCTATCTCTCAGTTACTTCTTGAGACTCGAGTTGCCACCCCTTACCCACCACACACAATCAATTCTCTTTATACTTTAACACATCTACTACATAACATCATCAACAATCAAATCTACTAGATTCTAATATACTACTATAATCTTTTTCACCCCACAATTCTCTTTACACATCTCTATTATTCTTACTCTATCACATTTCTACCTAATATAATCATTAACTCATCTATAACTTTCTACCTCATTTTAATCCGCTATTCATACCCAAATTTCTCATATTTTTACGAGCACAGTCATTCTTCTATCTATACATCATTTTTTACTCTACACATCCAATCACTCATAGACTTTCGTCGCGTGACCATCTCCTTCACATTCATCCCAATCTCTATTCCCAATCTTCTCAACCTCCTCTCCCACTACCTACTCTTATTCTCACCTCAACAATACGATAATCATTTTTCCATAAAAATTCTTTCAAGCCATCACTTCCAGTACTCTACATTTAACCACACTTAAATTCATCCATATTCTTTACATAATCATAACTACCATTCATAAAACTCATTTAATTCATTATTTATTTCTTTTTTTTTAATTTTTTTTTTTTATTTTTGCGTTGCGTGCGCTCATAGGTCTGGGTGTCCACCATGACCGCGGCTGGTCGGCCGCGTTGAGTGATGAACACAGGCTCGCGCGAGAGTGCCGCCCGCTTGATGACGCCGGCTGCGTCCTGGCGCAGGTCCGAGATGGGAACGATCGTGGGGAATGCGCTCATCTGTGGTACCTCCTAGAGTACCGCCTATGATACCACCGACGGAGACTTCAAAAGTGCGAACGCACATGAGGATAGCAAGTATTCTGCGTTCAGCACCCTACCACCGTAGTCGGACGGTCGGGAGAAGTCGCCTGCACGCTGCGGAATCCCGGCGGAACGCGGATGCGGGCACCCGACGAGTGCAGTCCGCGTTGCCACTTCCGAGCCCGCCTCGCCTCGCGCGACGCATGCCCAGTCCGCACTCTGCGCGACTTGCGAAACGGAAGGGGGGCAGGTCCGTGAAAGGAACCCGCCCCCTGTGCGGCTGAATGAGGTTGACGATCGACGAGGTCGGCCTCTAGCCGCGCCCCCGCCCGATCGCGATCGTCCCGGTGCGCACGACTTCGAGGATCCCGAGCGGCTTGAGCAGTTCGAGGATGGCCTCCACCTTGTCGGTGGTGCCGACCACGCGCAAGGTGACGTGGCGGCGGTCGACGTCGACGATCTTGGCCTTGAAGATCTCGGCGATCTGCAGCACCTCGGTGCGCTTCTCGCCCTCGCCGGCGACCCGCACCAGCAGCAGCTCGGCGGCGACGGAGGACTGGGGGTCGAGGTCGCGGATCTTGATCACGTTGATGAGCTTGTGGAGCTGCTTGGTGACCTGGTCGACGGGCTGCGCCTCGCCGTCGATGGCGATCGTGATACGCGACAGCGTCGGGTCTTCGCTGGTGCCCACGGCGAGGCTCTCGATGTTGAAGCCGCGGCGCGCGAAGAGGCCGGCGACGCGGGTGAGCACGCCGGGCTTGTCCTCGACGAGGATGGAGAGCGTGTGCCTCATGACTTCCTCCCGACCCTGGGGTGGCCGCCGATCATCTCGGTGATCTCCTTGCCGGCAGGGACCATCGGGTAGACGTTCTCCTCCGGGGAGATCTTGAAGTCGATCACGGCGGGACGGCCGCTGGCGATCGCCTCTTCCAGAGCGGGCGCCACCTCGTCCTTGGTGGTGGCGCGCAGGCCCAGGGCGCCGAAGGCCTCGGCGAGCTTCACGAAGTCGGGCTGCACTTCGATGCAGGTCTGCGAGTAGCGCTTGTGCCAGAAGAGGTCCTGCCACTGGCGCACCATGCCAAGGTAGCCGTTGTTGAGGATGCAGACGACCACGGGCACGTTGTAGTTGACCGCTGTGGCGAGTTCCTGCATCGTCATCTGGAAGCCGCCGTCGCCGCAGATGCTCACCACGGTCGCCTCTGGCCGGGCGATCTTGGCGCCGATGGCGGATGGCAGGCCGAAGCCCATGGTGCCGAGGCCGCCGGAGCTGATCCACTGGCGCGGGTACGTGAACGTGTAGTACTGCGTGGTCCACATCTGGTGCTGACCCACGTCGGTGCAGACGACGGCGCTGTGATCGGTGATACGGTCGATCTCCTGGATCACGAACTGCGGCGCCAGCGTGCCGTCGGCCGGGTCGTCGTAGTGCATCGGGTACGTCTCTTTGCGCTCCGCGATGCGCGCCATCCAGACTTCGGTGCGCTCGGGCGACCACTCCATGCCCTCGAGTTCCTTGACGAGGCCTGAGGCGACCGACCGGGCGTCGCCGACGATGGGCACAAGCGGCGCGACGTTCTTGCCGATCTCGGCCGGGTCCACATCGGCGTGGACGACCTTGGCGTGCGGGGCAAAAGCCGTGAGCTTGCCGGTCACGCGGTCGTCGAAGCGCGCCCCGATGGCGATGAGCAGGTCGCACTCGTGCACCGCGTAGTTGGCCGTGACGGTACCGTGCATACCGAGCATGCCCATGGAGAGCTCGTGAGTCTCGGGGAACGCACCCAGACCCATGAACGTCGTGGCCACCGGCAGACCGCGCAATTCAGCCAGCTGAAGGATCTGAGGGGCGGCGTCGGCGCTGATCACGCCGCCGCCGATGTAGAGCACGGGACGCTCCGCCTCGTTGATCTGCTTGGCGGCCGCCCGGATCTGACGGATGTGCGGCTGCGTCGTGGGCTTGTAGCCGGGCAGGTCGATCTTGCCCGGGGCGCCGTCGTAGGCGATCTCGCCGAGCGCGATGTCGACGGGGATGTCGATGACCACCGGTCCCGGACGCCCAGTCAAGGCGATGTGGAAGGCCTCATGGGTGATCTGCGGAAGGTCGGCGGAGCGCTTGACCAGATAGGAGTGCTTGACGATCGGCAGGGTGATGCCGGTGACGTCCGCCTCCTGGAAGGCGTCGGTGCCGATGAGGTCGCTGCGCACCTGCCACGTGATGACCACCAGCGGGATCGAGTCGAGGTACGCATTGGCGATGCCGGTGACGAGGTTCGTAGCGCCGGGGCCGCTGGTCGCGGTGCAGACGCCGACCTTGCCCGTGGCGCGGGCGTAGCCGTCCGCCGCGTGCGCCGCCCCCTGCTCGTGACGCACGAGCACGTGGCGCAGTTTCTTGGCGTCGTAGAGGGCGTCGTAGAACGGGATGGCGACCCCACCGGGGAAGCCGAAGATCGTGTCGCAGCCCTCGTTCTCGAGGGCGAGCACCAGCGCCTGCGCAGCGCGCATCTTCGTTTCATGTGTCATTGCAGCACAGCTCCCTTCTCCGCACCGGAGACGAGTTTGACGTAACGGGCGAGGTAGCCGGTTACGCCTTCGCGCGGCGTGATGGGTGGCAATGCCACCCTGCGCCGCGCGATGTCTGCCTCCGTGACCTCGAGGGTGAGCGTGCGTGCGGGGATGTCGATGGTGATGATGTCGCCGTCCTGGACCAGGCCGATGACGCCGCCGGCCTGCGCCTCGGGCGAGACGTGGCCGATGGCCGCGCCGCGCGTGGCGCCGCTGAAGCGGCCGTCGGTGATGAGCGCGACCTCTTTGTCGCGACCCTGGCCGGCGAGCATCGAGGTCGCGCTGAGCATCTCGGGCATGCCCGGCGCGCCCTTGGGGCCCTCGTTGCGGATGACGACCACCGAGCCGCCGGCGAGGTCGTTGGCCGCGATCGCCGCCACGGCGTCCTTCTCGCTCTCGAAGACGCGCGCCGGACCGCTGTGGCGCAGCATCTCGTCGGCCACGGCTCCCTCCTTGACCACCGCGCCCAACGGGGCGAGATTGCCGAAGAGCACCGCCAGGCCGCCGGTGGCGTGGTAGGCGCGGTCGAGGGGCCGGATCACGTCGGCGTTGACGACACGGGCGCCGGCCACCGCCTCGGCGATAGTGCCGCCGGCCACCGAGCGGGCGGAGCCGTCCATCAGGCCGGCGGCGATGAGCTGCTTCATGACGGCCTGGATGCCGCCGGCGTGGTACAGGTCGTCCATGTGGTGCACGCCCGCCGGCGCCAGCTTGCAGATGTGCGGCACCTCGGCGGCGACGTCGTTGATGCGCTGTAGCGGGAACTCCAGGCCGGCCTCGGTGGCGATCGCCGCCAGGTGCAGCACCGTGTTGGTACTGCAGCCCAGACTCGCGTCGGCGGCCAGGGCATTGCCGATGCTGGCATCGGTGATGAGCTGGCGCGGGGTGAGCCCGGCGGCCAGCACGTCCATCACCTTGGCGCCGGTGTCTTTGGCGAAACGGATGCGCTCGCTGTAGGGCGCCGGGATCGTGCCGTTGCCGGGCAGCGCCAGACCGAGCACCTCGGAGAGACAGTTCATGGAGTTGGCCGTGAAGAGACCGGAGCACGAGCCGCAGGTGGGGCAGGCGCCGCACTCGATGGCCTTGAGGCCCTCGTCATCCAGCTTGCCGGCCTGGTGCTGACCGACGGCCTCGAACACGCTGTTGAGGTCGAGCGCCTTGCCGTCCCGGTAGCCGGTGAGCATCGGCCCACCGCTGACCATGATGGCCGGGATGTCGAGGCGCGCGGCAGCCATCATCATGCCGGGGATGATCTTGTCGCACGACGGGACGAGCACGAGCGCGTCGAAGGCGTGGGCCATGGTCATGGACTCGACCGTGTCGGCGATGAGCTCGCGGCTGGGCAACGAGTAGTGCATGCCGCGGTGGTTCATGGCGATGCCGTCGCAGACGCCCATCACGCCGAACTCGAAGGGCGTGCCGCCGGCGCTGTGCACGCCCGCTTTGACCGCGTCGACGATGCTGCGCAGGTGGAGATGACCCGGGACCACTTCGCTGAACGAGTTGGCGATGCCGATGAACGGCCGCTCCATCTCGCTGTCGCTGACGCCCAAGGCGCGCAGCAGCGAGCGGTGCGGGGCACGCGCGACACCCTGCTTGATCTCGTCGCTTCTCACGATCGCCTCACCCTTTCCGTGGGTTGACGACGGCCGCCGCCGTGCGCGCCGGCTTCGGCCGTGAAGCGCAAATCATACCCGAAACAGTCGTCAATGGGCATGCGACGGCACCGGGCGGCCGGCGAGGTCGAACCCCAGCCACACGGCCGTGGCCCACGCGACCGCGAGACACCACCCCGCGAGGAGGTCCGAGGGGTAGTGGACCCCGAGGTACAGCCGCGTGAACGTGACCCCAAGGGCGAAGGCCGCCCCGGCGACGATGGCCGGCCAGCGCCAGCGCGTGTTCCAGCAGACCACCATGAGAGCCAGGCCCAGCGACGCAGAGGTCACCGCATGCCCGCTCGGATAGGAGGACGTGCTCACGTCGACCAGCGCCGGGAACACAGAGGGCCGCGGCCGCGCGAAGGCAAGCTTGGCCACGTACTGCAGGATGCCGGCGCCGCCCACGACGGCGATCACGAACAGCGCGTCGCGGCGGCGGTGCAGCGCGACGAGGATGCCGGCCAGCGCGAGGGCCAGCGGCGTCGCGCCCAGGAAGCCGCCGAAGAACGTCAGCGCGCGCATCACCGCCGTCGCCGCGTCGCTGTGCAACTGCGCCACGGCGCGCAGCACGCTCTCGTCGAAAGCGGTCATCTGCGCCTCGCCGATGTCCTCAGCGAGCAGGAAGAAGAGCGCCAGTGGCACGATCACGCCGCCGAGCAGCCACGTCACTCGGCGGCGCCGCGCCAGGTCTGCAGGGTCCGTCATAGGGGCCACCCTACACACAGAAGGGCTCCGCCGCCACGCCGCGGCGGAGGAGCCAGCCCAGGCAACCCTCGGTGGAGTGACCACCGCCGGCAGCGGGCATGCTAGGGTTCAGCCGCGCGTTGCGCAGAGGGCCAAGAGCCGAGGCTTGGCAATATACCCCGGTGGGTATATGCTTCGCATCCAGGAAGGCCTCGACCGCGTCCTGACGAGCGTGCAGAGTTCGGCCGGACCAGAGAAGCGATAGCAATCATGAGGCGGGATGAAGCCGCCACACCGAGAAAGGGAGCGCAGATGGCGAACGAAGTGAAGACCCTGACCGATGCAACGTTCGATGTCGAGGTGGCGAAGGGCGACACGATCGTGGATTTCTGGGCGCCGTGGTGTGGCCCGTGCCGCATGGTGGGCCCCGTCATCGACGAGATCGCCCAGGAGCATGGCGAGAAGGTCGTCGTGGGCAAGGTCAACGTCGACGAGAACCCGGGCACGGCCAGCAAGTTCGGCGTCATGAGCATCCCGACGATCATCCTGTTCAAGGACGGCCAGCCATCGAAGAAGGTAGTCGGCGCGCGTTCCAAGGCCGACTTCGAGCGCGAGTTCGGCCTGGTCTGATCCACCCCGCCTGACGCTCGGCCGGAGGCCGGCGCCGCCCAAGCGCGCTCACTGCGCCGGGGCGGCGCCGGCCTTCTCCAGTTTGGCGATGGCGTCCGCGACCCCAGGCTGCCCCGGGGCGACGGCCTCGACGGCGCGGAGCACAGCGAGCCCCTCCTCAAACCGCTTCTGCTGCGTGTACATGCCGGCCAAGGCCAAGGCGGCGACGCCGTCGCGCGGGTCGATGCTCACGATGTACTCGAGTTCCTTCACGGCCTTGGCCGTCTGCCCCGTCGCGAGGTAGGCGCGAGCCAGGCGCAGCCGGATGGCTGTGCCGTAGGGCGAGAGCGCCAGCCCCCGCTGGGAGATGGCGATGGCATCGTCGTAGTAGCGTTCGTTGATGGCCGCCCCGGCCGTGTTGTACAGGTCCGCCAGCGCCACGTAGTTGTCGTACTCGTCGGGCTGGAAGGCGATCGCCTCCTTGAGCGCCGCTTCGGCCGCTCGGAAGCTCTTCTTGACCGCCGTCGCGTACTGGCTCGTGTCCTGCCCCGCCTGTTGCGCACGCGCCCCCGCATCTAAGTAGCCCACCATCTCGGCGGCGCTGGCGAGACCCACCTCCGACCGGTAGATGCCGGTGAGGGGGCTGAGCCTGGACGCCCGGCGCGCCGCCTCCGTGCGCTCGGAGCCGCTGCTGGCGCGCGACATGAGGAGCGCATGGTCGGCCGCTACGGGCAGCGCCTGATACCCGACGCCAAGCGCGGCGAGCGCGAGGATGAGCGCGCCCACGGCGGTGCCCCATCTGGGCGCTCGCACCTCCACCACCCTCGCCGTCGGCGCGAGTATGATGCCGAGCGCCACCCACAGCAGGAACGTGGCGCCGGTGACCGACAGTCCGAAGAAGAGTTGCACGAGGTATCCGGCCGCCGCCGCCCAGAAGGCGCCGCGCACGATCCGCCGCGGGTCGGAGGAGCGCCCGAAGACGGTCTTGAACGACCTCACCCCCGCCCAGACGAAGATGCCGTACATCATGACCATCCCCGGGATGCCCATGCCCACAGCGAGTTGCAGTGGATAGTTGTGAGCGTTGTCGGCCACGGATCCGCCCCCGGCATCGCGCACGTACTCCACCGGCTTGAACCTGGGGAAGACGAGGCGGAAGGTGTCGGGGCCCCAGCCGAGGATCGGCCGCTCCTTGACGGCCGCGATGCCCGCCTGCCAGATCTCCGTGCGGGTCTGCCCGCTGCCGCTGCCGAACTCGAAGATCGAGCGAAGACGTTTGCCGAAGTTCATGACCTCGTTCGGACTCGAGAGGCTGCGCCAGATGATGCCGGCGCCCAAGGCGGCGCTGACCCCGGCCGGGATCCAGTCGAGGCGGCGCATCCGGACCCTGTGTCGCCAGGCCACGATGCCGACCAGCACCAGGGCGAGAGCGCCGCCGATCCAGGCGCCGCGGGTGAAGGCCACGATCAGGACGAGCCCGTTGAGGCCGAGACCCACCCAGTAGACCATCCGCCACATGAGGTCGCTCTCCGCCAGCGCAAGACCCAGGGACACGGCCACCGAGAAGATGAGGAAGCCCCCGAGGAGGTTGGGGTTGCCATACGTCGAGAAGGCGCGGTTCGCCTCGAAAGGCAGCGTCGCCCAGTGCATCGGGTCCCGGCCGACGAACTGCAGCGCGCCGTATCCCGCGACGATGATGCTCGAGAAGAAGAGGGAGCGCGCCAGGGTGCGCACCCGCGCCGCGCTGTCGGCGAACTGCAGGACCAGGAAGTAGATGACGGCGTAGTTGACGAAGGTCAGCAGACCCTCGTAGCGGCGCGGCTTGCCGAACAGCGCGATCGGCCAGTGGATCGATGTGATGGTCGTGATCGCCACCCACACGAGGAACGCGAGGATGAGCCACTCGATCGGGGTGCGCCTCAACTTGCCGCCCTGCCGAAGCATGGCCCAAGCCCAAGCCGCCAACGCCACCAGACTGAAGACACGCAACACGACGACCTTGACGAGATCGAAGGCGTCGTCGGTGAACGGCAGATCGGCGCCGAGGAAGGTGAAGTTGCTCGTCGCGATGGGCACGAGGAAGATCATCGCCAGCAGCGCCCACCAGGCGATGCGCCAGGCCAGACTCATAGCTCCGGCCGCCGCCTCCTCCTCCGCCACGCCCGGCTGACGCGACCCGGGCGACGGTTCGCGCGGCGCCTTCGTCTGGGTCGCCGGCGCGCTCGCCGCCTTGGCGCTCGTGGTCTCGTCTCGCGTCGCCTCGGTGCGAGCCGCCTGCTCGCGCGACGCCTGCTCGCGGGCGGCCTGGTCGCGAGCCGCCTGCCGCCGTGCGGCGCGCTGGTTCTTGTTGGCTTTGGCCAAGCGTTCGCTCCCTTACCTGGCTCCGCGACCCGTGAGCACGACGCGCAGGGTCTCGGCCACGATCTGCGCGTCCATGGCCAGGTTCTGATGATACATGTAGATCAGATCGTACTTGAGCTTGCGCTCCGTGTCGGTCGCGTAGCCGCCGCTCACCTGGGCGAGTCCGGTCACTCCCGGCTTGATGCGGAAACGCTCGCGATAGGCGGGCGACTCAGCGAGGTACTGCTCCGCGAAGAATGGCCGCTCAGGACGCGGCCCGATGAAACTCATCTCGCCTTTCAGGATATTGACGAGCTGCGGCAGCTCGTCCAGCCGGTACCTGCGGAGCACGCGGCCCACAGACGTGACGCGCGCGTCGGCCTCCGTGGCGAGCACCGGGCCGGAGGCCTCTTCCGCATCCCTGACCATCGTGCGCAGTTTGTAGATGCGGAAGGGTCTCATGCCCTTGCCCAGGCGCTCTTGGGAGAAGACGATCGGCGACCCGCCGGTCACGGCGATGGCGATCGCCGCCACCAGCAGGATCGGACTCGTGAGGATGAGGATGACGAGCGCCCCCACGACGTCGAGGGCGCGCTTCATCGCCGCGTAGTAGGGCGGCACGGTGGCACGCGTGATCTCCATGAGGGGCACGTCGCCGACGATCGTGTCGACCGTGCCGATGAAGATCTCGTAGAGCTCGGGGACGACGTCCACGCGCACGCGCACCTCGTCTGCCAGCACAAGCGACTCGACCAGCTCGCGCAGAGCGATGGGGCTCACGACGATGACCCGGGTCGCCCGGTGCTCTCCGGCGAGCCGCGCGACGTCGTGGGCGCCGCCGAGCACCGGGAAGCCCCCGGCCGAAGAGGGCGCCTCGCCGAGCTCGGGGTGCGTATGAATGAGGCCCGCGACCGTCCAGCCCCAGCGGGCGCGCTGCGCGACCTCGCGGGCGAGATCGACCGACGTGGCGTTGGTGCCGACGATCAGCACGCGCTGCTCGGGCCAGCGCACGCGCGCGAAGCGCAGAAACGCCAGGCGCCAGCCGGTGAGCAGCACGAGATCGAAGGCCCAGGCCAGCAGGATCGTCGAGCGCGCGAACGAGGCAGTGCGTGTGCCGCCGAAGAAGGCGATCGCCGCGGTCATGAGCGTGCCCACGGTCACGGCGGCGACAGCCCCCCGCACGACCGCCCAGGCCGTGTCGGCGCGCTCGGGATCGTAGAGGCCGTACGTCCAGGCGCCGCCCAGGTAGAACAGCGTCAGCAGCGGCGCCAGCAGCAGGTAGGCCTCGAAGTTGAACGAAGGCAGCGTGCCCTGGAAGCGCAGGAGGAAGGCGAGGACGAACCCGACGTTCACGAGCACGGCGTCGACGACGACGGAGAGGACGATGAAGCGTGTGCGCGACACCTACGCCCTCCTCCGCCGCGCCGCGTAGCGCTCCACGGCTTCGGCGTAGACGCCGAGTGTCTGCTCCACCATGCGCGGGATCGTGAACTCGCGCAGGGCGCGGGCGCGGGCCTGGCGCCCGAGGCGCGCGCGCAGCACGTCGTCGCCCAACAGACGGCGCAGAGCTCCCGCCAAGGCATCCGGGTCGCCGGGCGACACCGTGAGCCCGGTGACGCCGTCGAGGTTGGCGTACGGGACGCCGGTGGGCAGGTCGGTGGACACGACCGGCGTCCCCGCCGCATGAGCCTCGATCTGCACGAGGCCGAAGGCTTCGCTGCGCGCCACGCTGGGCAGGCAGAAGACGTCGGCGGCGCGGTACCAGGCGGCGAGCTCCGCGCCATCCTGCTCGCCGAGGAAGGTCACGCGCTCGCCGATGCCGCAGGACGCGGCGAGCGCGCGCAGATCCTCCTGCAGCGGTCCACGACCCACGAGCACCAGGTCGGCGTCCACGCCCGCCATGGCGCGTACGAGGACGTCGACGCCCTTGTAATAGACGAGACGGCCGACGAAGAGGACGATCTTGCGCTCGCCGTGGCGCGCGCGCAGCTCCACGGCGCGCCGTACCGCGGCGGGCGTGCCCGCCAGCCGTTCCAGCGGCAGACCGAAGGGCACGACGCGGCACTTCTCGGCGCGCGGCCCGAGGAACTCCGAGTGCTCGATCATGTTGGGTGACGAGGCCACGATGAGGTCGACTCTATCGAGGAACCGCTCCAAGAAGGGCCGATACGCCACGAGAAGCTGCTTCTGGCGCACGATGTCGCTATGGTAGAGCACCACGCTGGGCACGTCGGGCTTCGCCTGCAGAAACGAGAGCTCGCCCCACGGGTAGGGCGCGTGCAGGTTGATGATGTCGGGCGGGTCGGGGCGGCGGAACTCGTCGCGGAGGGCGCCGGGCATGCCTGCGGCCACCGGCGCCGAGGAAAGCGCCATCTGACGCGGCAGCCGCACCACGTCGACGCCGCCGATCGTCTCCTCGACACGCGCGCGGCCCTCGTTGCTGACAAGGGCGCGCACCTCGGCGCCGGCATACTCGACGAGGCCCTCCGAGAGATGGCGCACGACGGCCTCGACGCCGCCGAGATGCGGCGGCCAATAGTACTTGTTGACCATCGTGATGCGCAGCGGTGTCATTCGCGCCATTCTCTCACGCCGCGCGTGGTCACGACCGTACGCAGGTACTAGAATCATGCGTGGCCTCGCACGCGTGCCTGGCCGTTAGCCGACGGGAGGTGGGACGCACCAGTTGCTCAGAAGGATCTCCGCCTTTCTCAACGAGTTCCTGCGCATCAACGCCGTGCGGCGGATGCTCGCCATCGTCGACGTGCGCTCCTCCGAGATCGCTGGACTGGTCGGCCTGGCTGTCCTCTTCGCGATCTTCGAGGGCATCGGCTTGGCGCTGCTGCTCCCCATCCTTCAGTACGCCGATGGCGGTCAGACGGCGATCTTCGACAGTTCAGGCTTCGTGTGGCAGGCGATCGCCGCCTTCATGGAGGCCTTCAACCTCCCGGTCACGCTGCCGGTCCTCTTGGCGCTCGCCTTCATCCCCATTCTCCTGCGACAGGTCGTCTTCTACATCAACGCCTGGTACTCGGCCGTCGTCTCCACCCGCATCGGCATGCGCCTGCGGATGCAGACGCTGGACACGGTCCTCGCCGCCGATCCCGAGTTCTTCACGCGCCATTCCGTGGGGCACCTCGTCGGCGTCGTCATCAATCAGACGGCGGTCGGCGGCGCCGCGATCCTCGCGGTCATCAGACAGCTCTCCATCGTCCTGCTCATGCTCGTCTACGTCGCGATCCTCGTCGCGCTCTCGGTCCCGCTCACGCTGAGCATCCTGTTCTTCGCGATCGTCGTCTCCCTGGCCGTCCGTGCCAACATCCTGCGCATCCGCGACTACGGCCAGGTGACCGCCAGGGTCACGCAGGAGGTGTGGAGCACCATCGTCGAGCGCTTCAGCATGATGCGGCTCATCAAGCTGCGCGACCAAAGGGAGCTTGAATCGCAGCGCATCCGCGACTACCTGGACAAGCTCCGCACCGTCGACGTGCGGCAGGCCCGCCTGGCGGCGACCATCGAGGTGACGGCCGACCCGCTGCTCATGCTCTCGGCGTTCGTCACGCTGTACATCGGGATCGCGGTGCTGGGCATGACCCTGCCCCAACTGGGGCTGCTGCTCTTCGTGCTAAACCGGCTCAACGCCAAGGTGAAGGAGTTCAACGCGGCTCGCCAGGCGATCTCGATCAACATGGCGGGCCTGCTGCTGGTCAAGGACCTCGCAGGCGAGGCGGCGGCCGCAAACACGATCACCCGGGGGTCGGCGCCCTTCCAGGCTCTCGAGCGCGAGCTGGTGCTCACCGACGTCACGTTCGAGTACCCTGATGCGCACGGCGCCGCCGATGCTGCGGAGGCCGCCGGCGCCCCCGCGTCCGAGCCCAGCCCCGTGCTGAGGGGGATCTCGGTGACGATCCCCGCAGGGTCGTTCACCGCGCTGGTCGGCCGCTCCGGCACGGGCAAGTCGACGCTCGTTGAACTGCTGCCTCGCCTGCGAGACGCCACCGGAGGCAGCATCACGTTCGACGGCACCGACATCAAGGCGTTCGACGTGGGCACGCTGCGCAGGGGCATCGGCTATCTCACCCAGAACGCCATGCTGTTCAACGACACCGTGCGCGAGAACCTCATCTACGGCCTGGGCTTCGCGCCGTCGGACGGTCAGATCCGCACCGCCCTCGAGGACGCCCACGCCGGCTTCGTCTACGACTTGCCGAAGGGGCTCGAGACCAGACTGGGTGATCGGGGAGTGCGCTTCTCCGGAGGCGAGCAGCAACGCATCGCACTCGCGCGCGTGCTCCTGGAAGACACATCGATACTGGTCCTCGACGAACCGACCAGCGCCCTGGACTCCGAGTCCGAGAGGTACATCCAGGAAGCGCTCGCGATGCTGCACGGGCACAAGACCATCATCGTCATCGCGCACCGCCTCGCGACCGTCGTGCAGGCAGACCAGCTCCTGGTCATCGAGGCCGGGCGCATCGTGGAGCGCGGCACCCACCAGGAGTTGGTCGCGCAGGCCGGCGCGTACCAGACGCTCTTCCAGAGCCAGCTGCTGGTCTAACAGACGAGCTCCCGGTACAGGCGCAGGTAGCCTTCGACCATCTGGTCGAGGGCGAACCGCTCCTCCACCCGCCGCCCTCCGGCCGCGGCGAGACTGTGGGCCAACGCCGGGTCGTCCAGAAGTCGGGTGACGGCGTCTGCGATCGCCGCAGCATCGCCGGGAGGTACGAGCAAGCCCGTACTGCCGTCTGCCACGACCTCCGGCAGGCCGCCCACGCGCGAGGCGACGACGGGCACACCAAGCGCGAGCGCCTCCATGGCAGCGAGCCCCGAGGCCTCCGAAAGCGAGGGGACGACCAGCACGTCGAGCGCGGCCAACAGCGGCCCCACCGATTCCACATACCCCACGAACTCGACTCGGCCGGCCATGCCCAACTCCGCGGCGAGCGCGCACAGGGCGCGGGCGCGGGATCCCGTGCCCGCGATGACGAAGCGCACGTCGGGATGGTCCGCGGCCAGCAACGCAGCGGCGCGGACGAAAGCCTCGCAGCCTTTGACCCGCTCCAAGCGCCCGACGAAACCGACGCGCCTGCCTGCTTCGTGGAGCGTGACGGAGAGAGCGCCCGTGGCGGTACTGCGGAGCGCGGCCAGATCGACGCCGTTGGGGATGACCGTGATCCGGCTCGCGCCGACCCCGCCACGCGTCAGCCCGTCCTTGACGGCCTCCGAGACGGCCACGAAGCGAGCGACGTTCCCCCGGCTCGCGTGATCGAGGAGGGCGCGCGCGGCGGCGGCCCGTCGAGAGCCGCCGTCGATACGGGCAGCGCCGGGGACGACGTGCACCGTGTTGACGACCGGCAGGTGAGCCTTAGCTCCGACCCGCCGCGCGATCAGGTTGGTCAGAAAGCCCGTGCCCTGGACGATCTGGACGTCCGCGAGCCTCGTGGCCAGGCGGCCGGGCAGCAACGGCAGGCAGCGCGGCCCGAAGTCGACGGGGACGACAGTGACCCCGTCGAGCCCGCGCGCCTCGCGCTCCAAGGCAGAGCCCGCCGCGCAGACCACGGTGGGGCGCACGCCTGCGGCCAGCAGCGGCGGGAGCAGAGCGAGTAACTGCACCTCCCCCCCGCCCAGAGTCAGGCCGGGGAAGTTGTTGAGGAAGGCGACGGCGAGGCCCGCGGTCGCCGGGCGCGGGCTGCTTCGCCGCCGCGCCCGACGCGGGCGCGCGCCTCGCCGTCGCGCCCGCGCCCGGACACGGCGCGCGGCCGCGATCAGCCGCTCGAGCACTCTGGGCGCGACGATCAGCGCGAACCCCCTCCGTACACTCATGTTCCGCCGCAGCCGCACTGCCGAGCGCGTGGCGGCGGCGAGTTGCGTCTCGGAGAGCAGCCCCGTCCCCACGACCTCCGCGATCACGCGCAGGTCGGTCTCGCGCATGAGGATCGCATTCGCGGACTTCTGAGCCGCACTACGCCGGTGCACCGACAGCGGCAGATCGATGTGCCGGTGCCTGAAGCCATGAGCCAGGGCCAGCAGCCAGAACAGGTAGTCCTCGGCGTACAGATCCTCGCGGAAACCGCCGACGGTCTCGAAGACGGATCGGCGGTACACGGCTCCGACCCCGTAGAAGCAGGCGCCGAGCAAGTCCTCCAGCGTGCACTCGGCGGGGTCGGACCAGCGCATCTGGGGACGCGCCGCCTCAACACGGCCGTCATCGTACTCGTACCAGCCACCCGAGGTGAAGACACCGGCGTCGGGGCTCGTGCGGATGCAGGCGTCGAAGGTGGCCAGATGATCGGATAGCAGCAGATCGTCGGCCGAGAGCATCACGAGAAGCTCCGCGCGCGCGCAACGGACGGCGGTGTTGTAGGCGCCGCCCGAGCCGCGGTTCTCCTGCGAGACCACGCGCACGCGAGCGTCCAGCGCAGCGAACCGCTCGGCCACTGCGCAGGTATCGTCCGTGGAGCCATCGTCAACGATCACGAGTTCCCAGTCGGTGAGGGTCTGCGCCCGCACCGACTCGACGGTCTGGACCAGCGTCGCCTGGGCGTTGTGAGGCAGGGATCGTCACGGAGAAGCGAGGCTCACCGCCCACTGAGCACCCTCCGATACACGTCGAGGATCTGCTCGGCGACGACCTGGGGCGCAAAACGCTCGACTGCATACTGGTGCAGCGCCTCCGGATCGAACTCCCGGAAGTGATCCAGCATCCAGTTGAGCCCCTCCACCAAGGCTTCCACGCTGCCCGCCTCGATGAGCCGCCCGACGTCCGCTGTGACGAACTCCTCGGGCCCCCCGCAGCGGGTCGAGAGCACCGGACGCCCACACATGAGCGACTCGGCGGCAGACACGGAGAAGGTCTCGTGCGTACTGCTCACCACCATGAAGGCCGAGTCGCCAAGGAGGCGCCGGACCTCGCCGGCATCGACGCGGCCGGTGAACTCGACGACGCCACCGAGCCGGAGTGCCGCGGCCTGCCGCTCCAGCCCCGGCCGCGACTCGCCGTCGCCGATCAAGCGTAGCAAGAAGTCCGAGCGGCGACGTCGCAGCCGGTCGACGGCCTGCAGGAGCGCGTACAGGTTCTTGGCCGGCCCCATCACCGAAACGTGAGCGATCGCGTGACGGCCGCCCACGGGAAGCGGCGAGGGAGGCGTCACCGGCGCCAAGTTGGGGATGACCATAGGGTCCACGGCTAGCCCGAGGTCCGTCAGGCGCGCAGCCAGGAAGCGACTCACGGCGATCGTGCGAGACGCGCCCTGCGCCAGCGGACGCAGGAGGAGGCGCACGACGCCCGGCGTCCTGACCAGACGTCGATCACTCGCGGCCAGATACTCCTCGGAGTGCTCGGTGACGACATAGGGGATGCCGTAGCGCCGCTTGATGGCGTACGCGATCAGACCGGCCGGCCAGAGGGCCTGCACGTGGACGATGTCGGGCGTACCCCACGTGCCCCGCAACTCCTCAAAGGCGCTGAGGCCGGTGCACCGGTAGCGGTAGAGCTTGTTGAAGAGGTTGGTGGCGACCGCCCGCGAGCGGCCGGGGATCGTGCGCGAGACGGGAGGCATCTTGAGCTGCGCTCGCGCGACGGGGAGGCCCTCCTCACCGGCCACGCGCGGCCTCAGCCCCTCGCGCGCCTCGCGCACGTACAGCACCGCAACGTCGGCCCGCTCGGCCAGCGCCTTCACCTGCTGGTGAATGAAGATGCCCGCAGTCCGATGCTCGTTGCTCGGATACCAGCTGGGCACCACAAGCACTCTCAGCAGCTCGGCCATCGCCCTCCTCACCTGGCGATGGCTCGGCCCCCGCCCACCAAGCGACATAGGACACGCGCAGCAGAGGCCGTCACCAGCACCGTCGCGCCTTGTGCCCGGCGCCCTGCTGCTCCGTGCCCGCTCTGGACACCAGACACGGATGGGACCCCGATAGAGTACCATTGCCGAGCAGAGCGAGCAGGACGGGGAGACACGGCACCATGCCGCAAACGCCACGATCAGACTCCGGCACACCTTCCGATGACTTTGACTACTCGACCCCCGAGGCGCAGGAAGCGCTGCGCCACGTGACCTCTCTGGTCCTCGAGATCCGCCGTGAGTACACAGGCTCAATGGCCCGCAAGATCGCCCTGTACGAACGCACCTTGGGACTGGCCGTCGCCCCAGTCCTCGTGAGGAGAGCACTCATCCACTGTGCGCGGCGAGCAAGAGAAAGACGCGGATCCGCTCCGTGAAGCGCGCTCGTCCGTGAACGTGCTGCATGTCAACAACGTCGATCTCCATGGACGACGTTTCAATGGCTATGACTTGCTCTCAAGCATGGCGACCAGAGGCATCCATGGCAGACAGGCGGTCCTCTCAAAGCTGAGTCATGATCCGAACGTCGTTCTCCTGAGAGACGAGCGGTGGGACGAAGAGCTCCAGCAAGCGTTGTGCCGCGTGGAGCTGCGCCATTCCATGAACGACCTCCTGTTTCCCTGGGGCGCGCTCCTCGCGGAGACGTCCGTGTTCAGAAACGCGGACGTGGTCCACTATCACCTCATCCACAACCAGATGATCTCGCTGTTCGACCTGCCTGATCTCTTCCGGCGGAAGCCTTCCGTGTGGACGTTTCACGATCCCTGGCCATTCACGGGCCATTGCATTCACCCGAGGGAGTGCGAGGGCTGGCTCGAGGGCTGCGCCGACTGCCCACGGCCTGACGCACCGTTCGCGATCGGCGAGGGCGGTGCGGGGCGCATGTGGAGAGTGAAGCAGCGCGTCTTCGCGGAGATCCACCCGGACATCGTGGTCGCATCCAGGTTCATGCTCGACATGGCCCAGCGCAGCCCCTTCACCTCTCACCTCCAGCGGATCCACCACATCCCCTTCGGCATCGAGACGGACACATTCCTGCCCGACCACGAGAAGCCAGCCAGCCGAGCACGCCTGGGAATCCCGAACGACGACTTCGTTGTCCTCTTCCGATCCGCCTCCGCTGAGGCCAAAGGGCTGACGCACATCATCAAGGCCCTCGCGGCGAAGCCGCCAAGCCGGCCCACCACCCTTCTGACACTCGACAGGAAGCATCTGGTGAAGAGCCTTTCGTCGCACTACAACATCGTCGAACTGGGCTGGGTCGAGAGCCAGTCGCGACTCGCACGAGCCTTCTCGGCGTGCGATGTCTTCCTCATGCCGTCGACGGCAGAGGCCTTCGGCCTGATGGCCCTGGAGGCGATGGCGGCAGGCCGTCCGACAGTCTGCTTCGAAGGCACTTCGCTCCCGTCGATCACCCATGCGCCCGACTGCGGGATCGCCGTCCCGATGGGCGATCATCCAGCGCTGCGCGCGGCGATCGACGATCTCTCAAGGAACCCGGACGAGGCCAGGCGGCGAGGGGAGCTCGGGCGAACGATCGCAGCCGAGGAGCACGGCCAGGCAGCCTACCTCGATACCCTGGCCTCCCTGTATGAAGACCTCCTCTCCCGGACTTGCTAGGCGGACGATGACCCGCGCGAACAGCGCCGAGAGGGAGGCCCGCGCGCGCGTCGACGAGTTGCCGTTGGCGGGGGTACGGATCTGCTTGGTCTTCGAGCACAGTCTGTCGCACTACAGCCGCCTCCTGATGGAGATCGAGGCCCTGCAGGCTGAGGGCGCCTCTGTACGACTCCTCACATCCCATGGAAGACCAGAAGACGCTCCCCCCGACCTCCCGCAGACCATCGCGCCGCTCGACAGTTGGCGGCCGGGATCGAGGATCCGCTGGCGACCAGCACGGATCGCGCACAACGTCACGAGGAATACTCTGCATCGGGCGGTCCGCTGGGCGTATCCGCGACGATACTCGCGGCTGCGGGTCTCCGCGCTGGAGAAGCTCGCCGGACAAGTCGACCTGTTCTGGGTCATCGACTACCCCAGCCTCCCTACCGTTGTGCATGCCGCCGAGAAGGCGGGCGCCAGAGTCCTGTATGAGACGGTCGACCTCGTGCCTGAATACCAGTATCGATCCAGACGAGAACTCCGGGGTGAGCGGCGCGTCATCGGTCGAGTCGACGGGTTCATCACCGCGTGCGATTCGTACGCGGACTACTACATGGAGCGCTACGGGGGCGCCACACTGCCACGTCGCCCCGTTGTCCGCGACAACATGCCCCCCAAGTCAGTCGTCACGTTCAAGCCATCCGAGTCGCCCCTGAGGCTCATCTTCCTGGGATCGTTGATGTTCGACCGCCCAGTGAGGGAACTTATCGAAGCGATGGCGCTCACGAGCGAGCCTGTCACGCTGACGCTCCAAGGCAAGAACTACCTGGGGCGGAAGCCCGAGGCGCGCATCGCCGAACTTGGGTTGCAGGATCGCGTGAGAGTCGTGGAACCTTGTCCGCCAGAGGAGATAGTCGAGACTGCGGCTGAATACGATGCAGGGATCGTCGCCCTGAGGGGTGAGAACGAGAATGAGCGCCGCGCCTCGACATCGAAACTGTTCACCTACATGGCCGCGGGGCTTGCGGTCCTGGGGTCAGATCTGCCGGGAGTAGCCCGGGTCGTGAAGCTTCACTCCAACGGCCTTCTGGTCGGGGGACTGCGCCCGGCCGACTGGGCCGTGGCCATTGACGCACTCGCCTCAATGCCCGTCTCGGCCGTCGACCGCATGAAACAGCACTCGATCGAGGCTGCGCGACTCTACGCGTGGGAGAAGCAGAGGCCTGCGTTCTTGGCGGAGTTCCTGCGAGCACTCGGGAGGAACAGCCGGGAGGCCGCGCATGAGAAGTGAGCTCCACGCGGCACTGCGGAGCAACCCTGCGGGCGTCAGGCTGCTCGCGCTGCGTCGCTCCGTTCTGGATGCCTCTGCGCCCGTGCGAAACAGGGTCCTTGGATGTCGCGTGAAGAGCCGCGGTGCAGGCAACAGCGTGACCTGTTTCCGCGTCCGGCGACTGAGCAAGACCTCGATCACGATCCTCGGCGACGGCAACTCAGTGACGTTCTCCCGCGAGGCGCGGATCGAGTCGTGCACCATCGTCATTCGCGGCAACGGCAACCGCGTCGTGATCGGCCCCTCGCTGCTCACCGGAGTGGGTGTCGCCATCTCAGGGGACGGCAATACCATCAGTGTCGGAGATGCCTGCATGATCATGGGCCTGAGTCTCGTGTGCGAAGACGACGCGAACTCGATCGTGATCGCCGCATCCACTCAGGTCCACGGCTCCACCGAACTGGCCGCGATCGAGGGGACGCGCATCCGCATCGGTGAGAGCTGCCTGTTCTCCGGCGGCATCCACTTCCGCACCGGCGACAGTCACTCACTGACGGACCTTGAGGGCAAGCGAACGAACCCTTCACGGGACATCACGATCGGAGACCATGTTTGGCTCGGGATGAACGTCACGGTCCTCAAAGGCGTGACCGTGCCCGACTCGTCTGTAGTCGGAGCCTGCTCCGTGGTGTCCGGGCGGTTCGGCAAGCCCCACTGCGTCATCGCGGGCAACCCCGCGCGGGTCTTGCGGGAGGGAATCGACTGGCGGGTGGATCGCTAGGAAGGACGCGGGGCGTCGAACGGGGAGTCCGGTCCGTCCCGGCGGAGAGCTCTCCCTCCGATGACATTCTGTGGACTTAGGGCAGGCCGCCTGCGTAGAGAGCTCGCTCGCTCTCAAGACAGGTGGAGAACAGATCGGAGTCGTCGGCGTGGAACAGGGCGACGTCGTAGTAGGGGATGGGCGTCTTCTGTCCAAGGTAGTCGTGCAACTGCTCAACGAATCCCCAGTTGCCGAGAGTCAGGCCAACAAGAAGGAACCCGAAGGCGTCGTAGACAAGGGCGCCGTCGTAGCCCGCCCTCCTGAGGCCGAGGAGCATCTCGAGGCCATCGTCACCCTGCACCTCAAGAAGCTGACGGTCGTACTCGAGGAACACGATCGGCTTGGCCTCCGAGAGGTAGCCGCGGGCACCGCGCAACACCTTCGCTTCGAAGCCATCGGTGTCCGACTTGAACACCTTGGCCCGCGAGAATGGCGCTCGGCCCGCCAGTACGTCGTCGAGCGTCCTCGTCACAGTGCGGCGTCGAGACGGACCGTGACCGGCGCCGCTCAGGCGTCCCGTACCCTCCAGCGACACAGCGCGCCAGCCTTCATCCTGATCGCCTTCTCCCAAGAAGCACTCCTCGATCCGGACATCAGGCATCCCCGCGACGTTCCGGCGCAGGAAGGGCGTGTAGTCCTCGTTGCCTTCGATGCAGAGAACGGGGGTGTCGTCGACAGCGCGCACGAACCGCACGGTGTCGCCGATGTTGGCGCCGACACCGATCAGCCCCGGCCGGGGATACTTGGTGGCGACAAGACCGACCAGCCGGGGAAGATTCTGCGAGTACTGCGGGTATGCCATCATGGTGCCGGGCAGGGGGTGATTCTTCGAAACGACGAGGTCCCCGACCGGAGAGTGCCAGATGGCAGGCACTCCGGGAAGACTGTCCGTCATCCTCCAGAGTCGGCGGCCCAACCTGCGAGAGATCCGGGAGAGGGCATGGCCACCGCTGCCGTCCAACGGGCCGGCGAACGCCCAGTGGCCGAGAGCGTCGTGGCCGAGCATCCGAGTACACCGGGCTCTCCACGCCCTCCGTCCGACGTCCGGCCGAGTCCTGTCGCCTTGGCTACCCCGACGCACGACGCTCGTTCGCAAGCTCCACAAGCATCGCGTCCCAGCTCGGCGGTGACCAGCCCGTGCGCTCGCGAAAGCGGGTGCTGTCCAGGGAACGATCGATGACCGGCTGATCCGTCGGCCTGAGCTCCACGTCCCACCCGAGGTGGCCCGCGAGCAGCATGAGCAGGGTGTGCTTGTCGATCGGATCCGCGGACACATGCCAGAGTCCATGAAGACCACCGTCTGGCACGACCACGTTGCGGATCACGTCAACGAGCGCGTGCGTGGTCAGCCCGCTGAAGACCGCCTTCGTGAAGCCCTTGAGCGGCTCGCCGCGGTGGGCCCCGAACCAGCCCACCAGCCCGGTGGGCTCGCCCAGCTGCCACCCCACGATGGACGTGCGGAGCGTGACGACGTTGTCGCGATCGGTGACCTCGCCCAGCAGCTTCGAGCGCCCGTAGAGGTCGGAGGCGTCGGGGAGGTCGCGCTCGACGTAGCCACCCTTGGCGCCGCTGAACACGCAGTCGGTGCTGATGTGCACCATACGGGCGCCGCACGCAGCACACGCATCCGCCAGCACGTGCGGCCAGAGACTGTTGACCGCGATCGAGGGGACTGCGGCGGTGGCGTCGGCCCGCTGCTTGACGATGCCGACGGCGTTGATGACGACGTCGGGCTGCACCCGCCCGACAAGCGCGTACACGGATTCACCGTGCGCCGCGTCGAGGCCCCCGAGAATACGCTCTGGGGGCGCCCCGAGGTCCGGCAGCGACTCGGGGCGCCTACAGGCTCCCCAGACCTCGAAGTCGGGGGCCAGCACCCGGATCGACTCGTGGCCCAGCATGCCGCCGGCGCCCATGACGAGGATGCGCGGGGAGCTCACGCGATGCCCAGGACGATCCTGGCGACGACGTCGGCGACGTTGCGAGCGAGGTACTCCGCCGGAGGGGTCCACGTGCCGGTCGAGCGCGTGGCGAGATCGATCGCAGGCAGGATCCGCTCGGCCTCGACCCCGGCCAGCAGGTTGCTGCCGCACTCGATGGTCTCGGGTCGCTCGGTGACATCGCGCAGCGTCACCGTGGGCACGCCGAAGATGCAGCATTCCTCCTGCACGGTGCCGCTGTCTGAGAGCACGCAGAAGGCCTCCTTCTCGAGGCGCACGAAATCGAACAGCCCCAGAGGAGGCACGAACCCGATCTTGCCGGCGTCGAGGCCGAACTGCCGCATCTTGTCCGCGGTGCGCGGGTGCAGCGAGGCCAGCACGGGCATGTCGTAGGCCTCGACCGCCTGATTGAGAGCTTCGATGAGGGCGCCGAGCCGGACGGGATCGTCCACGGTCTCGGCGCGATGAGCCGTGACGAGGAAGTACCCGCCGGGCTCCACCCCGAACGCGGTGAACGGGTCGGCCGCCTCGATCTGGCGGGCGTAGTGCTCCAGTACCTCGTTGATGGGATTGCCGGTGACGTAGATGCGCCGACGCTCGATCCCTTCGCGGACGAGGTTCTCGGCGCTCCGATAGGTGTAGGGCATGAGGACCGTGCTGCAATGGTCGATGACGCGGCGGTTGACCTCTTCGGGCACGCGATCGTCGAAGCAGCGATTGCCGGCCTCCATATGGGCGACGCGGATGCCCATGCGCTTGGCCACGAAGGCGGCCAGGCCGGTGTTGGTGTCGCCCAGGACAAGGACGGTGTCGGGTCGTTCGGCGCGGAAGAGCTCCTCGCACTTGGCGAACATCTGCCCGACCTGGTCCGCGAATCCCACGCCGCGCACGCCCATGAACACGTCCGGCTCGCGCAGCCCAAGGTCGCGAAAGAACATGCCGCTCAGCCGATCGTCGAAGTTCTGGCCGGTATGTACGAGCAGATGCGTGGCCGACTCGTCGAGGACCCCGATCACCCGCGCCAGACGGATGATCTCCGGGCGCGTGCCCAGCAAGGTGATGACCTTGGTCACCTCACGACTCCAGGTAGCGCTGCCCGACGACGTCGGGGATCTTGCGGGCGAGGAAGCCCGCGAGCTCGCCGGCGCTCATCAAGGCGTTCGCGGAGCTGTAGTCGCCCACGATCGCCGGCTCGTCCACCGGGCCGGCCAGTTCGGGGAGCATGGGGCGCAGGGCGAAGTAGCCCTCCTGCCCAGAGACGGTGCGCGTGGCCTCCTCTTCGGAGAGCAGGATCTCGTGGATCTTCTCCCCGGGACGGATGCCGGTGATGACCGTCTCGATAGCGCGATCGCCGATGAGGCACGCCGCCAGATCGGTCATCCTGGCGCTCGGGCAGCGCGGGATGTAGGTCTCGCCGGGGGCCGCGGAGCGCACCGCCGCGAAGATGGTGTCGACCGCGTCCTCGAGCGTGAGTAGAAAGCGCGTCATGTCGGCGGTCGTGATGGTGACGGGGCCGCCGGCGGCGATCTGGTCGAGGAACAGTGGGACCACGGAGCCGCGCGAGGCCAGGACGTTGCCATAGCGCGCACAGATGAAAGAAGTCTGCGGGCAGCGGGTATTGCCCTCGATGTAGACACGCTCCTGGATCGCCTTGGTCATGCCCATGACGTTGACCGGCTTGCACGCCTTGTCGGTCGAGACGCCCACGACGATCTCCACAGGCAGCTCGAACTCGGAGATGGCGCGCACGAGGTTCACGGCGCCTTCGATGTTCGTGCGGCAGGCCTCCCAGGGGTAGTACTCGCAGCTCGGAACCTGCTTCAGGGCGGCTGCGGCGAACACGATGTCGGCCTCCTTGGCGGCGCGCAGGACGCTCGAATGGTCTCGCACATCGCCGATCAGGAACTTCAGACGCTGGCGGCAGTTCTCGAAGATGACCTCATCGGTGGCGGCGCGGCGATGCAGGAAGTCCAGGCGCATGTAGTGCTGCTTGGCTTCGTCCCGCGAGAACACGGTGACGTTCTCGGGAACACCCTCGGCGCCGGTCATCAATCGGCGCGTGAGCACCTGACCCAGCGAGCCCGTACCTCCGGTGACAAGGATGCGTTTGCCTTCGAAGATGCCTGCCATCGCCTGAACCCCTGTCTCCTCTGCCGCCGGGCGCACCGCAACTCGTGCCGCGTTGGCATCCTAGCACGACGCCCCTTCAGTCCCTCATCTTGCCGAGACTCGTCAGGCGAATCCTGGCCAGCGCGCTGCCCGGAGTACGAGGTCGACGCTGAGACGCGACCAGGGCGCGATCCCCACCGCCCTGTCGCGAGGCGATGCCGGCACCATGCCGCTCACTGCCCGAGCGGCCCCACTCAATACACCGTGAGCGTCCCAGACGTCTTGGCAGACTGCGCGCTGTTGCCGGCCAGGTCGTGGGCAAACACGCGCATGCGGTAGGTTCCGCGCGGCAGCCCCACCTTGCACGCGGCGCCCGTGCGCCACGACCGCATGATGGGCTGCCCCAGATCACAGCGCATGACGATCTTGCCAGGCCATGTGCTGATCACGAGTGTCGCGTCCGCGGCCCGCGGGCTCGTGACATCGGCGATTCGGTAGCGCGCGCGCAGACTGCCGTTGCGCGGTACCCGGGCGCCGGCCACCGCCGTCTGAGGCGCCCGCGTGTCGATCCCGACCTGCACCTGCTTGATCGGGAACTCCCAGTTCAGCACCTTGTCGATGGAGAAGAACTGCACGGTATGCAGGCCGTCGTTGCTGTGGTCCTTTGGGGCTTTGACGGTGACCTTGACGCCGTCCGAGTAGTCGCCGCTGCGGCCGAGTCGATAGAAGGTGCGCTCCACGCCAAGCCCGACGTCTGTGGCCACCAGCGAGAAGGTCTTCGTGGTTCGATACCACGTCCTGCTGAGTCCCACCACCGTCGTGACCGGCGGGATGCCGTCGTCGCGCACGTCCATGAACAGCGGCGCGCTGAGACCGCCGCCAGGCGCGGGCGTGAACACGCGCACACTCGTCGCGCCGGCATGCGCGACCTCAGAGGCGGTGATGGACGCTTCCAAACGCTCGGCCGAGATGTAGACCGTGGGCCGGTCGACGCCCGCCCACTGCACGACGGAGGCGGGCGTGAAGCGGCTGCCCGTTACCGCCAGAGTGAAGCCGGAGCCGCCTGCCCAGACGAAGACGGGCTCGAGCAACGCCAGCGTCGGCGCGGGATTGACGATCGTGAACACCCGCGCCGCCGGCGACTGCCCCCCGCCCGGCCCTGGGCTCAGCACGCTCACGTACGCTGCGCCGGCCGCCGCGACATCGCCGGCGCGGATCGTGGCCGCGAGCATGGATCCATTGATGTAGCCGGTGGCGCGGTCCTCGCCGTTCCAGAGCACCGTGGAACCCGGCACGAAGCCGCTGCCGATGACCGTGAGGGTGAAGGGGCCGTCGCCCGCCAAAGCCTGTGCCGGGCTCAGGCCCGTGACGTCGGGGGCGGGGTTGGGCTCCGCCACGAAGAACGCAGCCGACCCGGACATGCCGCCGCCGGGAGCCGGGTTGAACACGGTCACCGCGGCGGTCTGCGCCGCCGCGATGTCGGCGGCGTCTACTTGAGCGGCGAGCTGCCCCGCCGACAAGTACGTCGTGGGTCGCGGTTCGCCGTTCCAGTGCACCTCCGACCCCGGCACGAAGCCGCTGCCGGCGACCGTCAAGGTGAACGCCGGTCCACCGATCGCGGCGGCACTCGGCGAAAGGGTCGTGATGAACGGCACTGGATTGTCGGGCTCGGCGCTCGCACTGCCTGCGCCGAAGAGGCCCAAGGCAAAGACGGCAGTCATGAAGGCGACTGCGACTCCGAGTCGGCTCACGACAGTGCGCACTGTTTGCGGCCCCCCTCAGCCTCTGTGCAATGACCTTGATTGTACACGCCGGAGGCGCGACGGTCGACAGGCTGGGAGTCGACGGAAGGAGGCGGATGCGCCGGGGGGCGGGAGGCCCTTCGGCCGCCCGCCCCCCGCATCCGCTCTCTCGAACGCGTCTATCTCACTGTGATCTTGCCCCAGCCGACCGGCGTCTTCTGCGCGTTGCCGGCCAGATCCTTGGCGTAGACGTAGTACTTGTAGGCGCCGCTCGCCCTGGGCGTCCAGCTGAACGAGTACCACTTGCCGATCGTCTTGATGCCGCTGATGGTCAGACTCTGGGTGCGTCCGCTCGTGTCCCTGACCTTGATCCAGATCGACTGAGCCTTGGGGCTCATAGTGTCGCTGATCTTGTACTTGAGAGCCACGGCATGGTGCGCTCTGCCGCTGGCGTCCTTCGCGTGGGTCTGCGGCTTGATCGAGTCCATCCTCAGCTTGAGGCTGCCGACGAGGCTGGCGTTCTCCGCCTTATCGAGCGCTCGATACTCGAAGGTCTCCACGGCGTTGTCGCTCGCCAGCACGATGAACTGGTTCCCGACGGCGGAGATCCACGGCTGCGCCGGGCTCTTGACCATCCGATACTCCGTCTTGCCGATACCCGACACCCCATCGACGCCCATGATCGTGACGGTCACATTCTTGTTGTACCAGCCGGAGGTGCGCGACGGCGCCGTCTTGGCGCTCACCGTCGGGGTACTCGTGTCGATGTTGACGTACGCTGTCTGCGTGGCCTCGAGGTTGAGGGCCCGGTCGAAGGAGCGGTACGTCAGCTTGGTGGAGCCTTCCTTGCTCACCGCGAACGGCACTGCGTAGATCGACAGGTTGCCGTCGTCCAACCGGTAGCTCGTGCCTCCGTCCGGAACCCCGGACGACGCATCGGCCCAGCCGAGCGTCACGTCGACGGGCGCCTTGAACCAGCCCGTCGTCGCCGTGGCGGCCAGCTCCGGCGAAGGCGTCGTCGTCGGCTGCACGGTGTCGATGTTGACGTACCCGGTCTGTGTGGCCTCGACGTTGCCGGCCCAGTCGCGGGCGAAGTAGGTCACGGCGTTACTGCCTTCGACCACGCCACCCACGCCCTTGACAAGCTGGAACGAGACGGCGGCCGTCGCCGTGTTCAGGGTCTGGCTCCCGACGCGCCATGAGAAGTCCTTCATGCCCGATGTGGCGACAACGCCTGCGGGCACCGTGTCGGTCGCCTCGAGGCTGATCGTCCTGGTGGTCTCGCTCGACCAGTGCGCCGCGGCGCTCTGCGTCGACGTCGCTTCGAGACCGTCTGTCGTCGTGAACAGCGGAGCCGTCTTGTCGATGTTCACCAGGCCCGTGTGTGCAGGGACTTCAATTCTCGAGACCGCGGTGGGCGTCGTCTCGGAGGCCCAGAACTCGATGGCGTTCGATCCCTCCGCGCTCACCACGAAGCCGTGTGCCGCTGGGCCGACGGCATCTGCCGTCCATGTCGTGTTGACGGAGGCGCCGCCGTTGGCGGACTGGCTGAACGTCACGGTCGCGGTGGTGTCGGCGGATGGAACGGCCGCGATCAACACCGTCTGGTCCGTGTTCTTCCACTCGCCCGCGGCGCCCTGCGCGCCTGAGCTCGCAAAGCCGTAGTCGGAGCTGCTCGTCGGGCCGGCAATGACCACCGCCAGCGCCGCGGGCACTGCCGCAAGCAGCACCAAGACCGCGGCGGCAAGCGCCACCTTCAGGCCCTGTGCCCCGCCCCTTCGTCGCGCCTTGTTGGGACCTCGTGTCCTTCTGCCCATACGGTACCTCCCGTGCCGGTGGCGCGGCGCACACGGCGCCGACCCTCACTCTCGCCAGTTCCACTCACGCACACCTTCTTCGCTCCCGCTCGCGATACCCCTGTCCCGGCCCGCGTCGATTTCGGCTGAAGAAATGGGCGGGGCGCCTTTCGGCGCCCCGCCTCCTCTCGCCACTTTCGTGCAACTACGGTCACCACTACTTCACCGTCAGATTCGCCTGGCCGCGCACAGTCTGCACGTTGCCGGCGAGGTCGACGGAGTCGACGCGGATCAGGTACGTACCCTTGGGCAGGTTCACGGTGAACGAGCGGGTGACCCACGCGTTCGTGGTGACCTGGCTGTAGCGCTTCAGCATCTTGGTGACGCCGTTCTTACGGATCAGGATGTTGACGCTGGCCTTGGGGGTGACAGCGGTGACCTTGAACTTGATGGTCGCCTTGTGACCCTTCACGACCACGGCGCTCTTGGCGGCGTTCTTCGGGCCGGTCGTGGCGACCGAGACCGTGGTGGCCAGCCAGGCGGACCTGATGCCCACCTTGTCCACACCGCGGTAGTTCACGGTGATGACGCCGTTGCCGCCGATCTGAGCGGTCTCACCCTTGTTGATGGTGACGCCGCCGTCGGTGCTCCACTCGGTGTAGGCGTAGCCGGAACCATCATCGGTACCGGAGAAGTTGATCGTCGCGGGGCCCTGCTGCCAGTCGGTGTTGACCGGGCTGGCGAGCGTGACCACAGGAGCGACCTTGTCGAGCTGCACGGTGCGGGACTTGTAGGCAGTCCAGTTACCGAGGTTCATGAAGTTGCCGTCCACGGCCCAGAACGTCGGCGGGGTGATCTCCCAGTTGCCGAAGTGGACGCCGTAGGCAGGGATCCAGCCGGCCGGCCGGGCGTCGTCGACGGAAGCGAAGTCGACGGTGTGGAAGCTGGCGTGATCGCCGGCGATGGTGATGGCGGTCTCGACGACAGGCGCCACCGGGCTGACCAGGTTGAAGCTCCACGGGGTGGCCTGGTCGACACGGTAGACCGTGGCGGCAACGCCGGCACCCGGGACCTGATCGGTCGCGGTGAGGACGTACGGCACGAGGCCGTTGATCCAGCCAGAGGCGCCGTCAGTGACGGGAGCCCTGGTGTCGATCTTGATCTTGGTGACCATCATGGTGCTGTTGCCGGCCTTGTCGGTGGCGCGGTAGCTGAGGTCGAAGATGCCGTCGGTGAGAGCGCCGAACATGACATCGAAGCTAGCCCAGCCGCCCACGGTCCAGGTGGTCGGGTGACCGGCGACCAGCGGCGAGACCATGTACTCGATGCCAGGGGCAGCGATGCCGCTGTTGTGGTCGCTCGCCGGTGATGGCCAACCGACGAAGCTCGGTGTTCATCCACCAACCCGGGTAGTCGTCGGCGAGACTTGGCGACGCCAACGCTGCAGGCGCTGCCGCAAGCATGATCAGCAGCGCTGCGAGCACCCCCAGCCCACACACCACGGACCCTGCCGTGGCCACGCACCCTGCTGCTCGGACGTTGTGTCTCACTGCCCATACGTTACCTCCGGTGCCCGTGACTGGCGCGCGAGGCGTCAGCGTTCACTTGCTGTAGTTCTACCCTACTCGCCATACCCTCAGGCGGCAACGGGAACCCATTCTGAGCATAGAAATGGACGGGGCGCCTTTCGGCGCCCCGTCCATTGCAGCTACCTTCGAGTGAAGGTCGTCGTGGTGCTTACTTCACCGTCAGATTCGCCTGGCCGCGCACAGTCTGCACGTTGCCGGCGAGGTCGACGGAGTCGACGCGGATCAGGTACGTACCCTTGGGCAGGTTCACGGTGAACGAGCGGGTGACCCACGCGTTCGTGGTGACCTGGCTGTAGCGCTTCAGCATCTTGGTGACGCCGTTCTTACGGATCAGGATGTTGACGCTGGCCTTGGGGGTGACAGCGGTGACCTTGAACTTGATGGTCGCCTTGTGACCCTTCACGACCACGGCGCTCTTGGCGGCGTTCTTCGGGCCGGTCGTGGCGACCGAGACCGTGGTGGCCAGCCAGGCGGACCTGATGCCCACCTTGTCCACACCGCGGTAGTTCACGGTGATGACGCCGTTGCCGCCGATCTGAGCGGTCTCACCCTTGTTGATGGTGACGCCGCCGTCGGTGCTCCACTCGGTGTAGGCGTAGCCGGAACCATCATCGGTACCGGAGAAGTTGATCGTCGCGGGGCCCTGCTGCCAGTCGGTGTTGACCGGGCTGGCGAGCGTGACCACAGGAGCGACCTTGTCGAGCTGCACGGTGCGGGACTTGTAGGCAGTCCAGTTACCGAGGTTCATGAAGTTGCCGTCCACGGCCCAGAACGTCGGCGGGGTGATCTCCCAGTTGCCGAAGTGGACGCCGTAGGCAGGGATCCAGCCGGCCGGCCGGGCGTCGTCGACGGAAGCGAAGTCGACGGTGTGGAAGCTGGCGTGATCGCCGGCGATGGTGATGGCGGTCTCGACGACAGGCGCCACCGGGCTGACCAGGTTGAAGCTCCACGGGGTGGCCTGGTCGACACGGTAGACCGTGGCGGCAACGCCGGCACCCGGGACCTGATCGGTCGCGGTGAGGACGTACGGCACGAGGCCGTTGATCCAGCCAGAGGCGCCGTCAGTGACGGGAGCCCTGGTGTCGATCTTGATCTTGGTGACCATCATGGTGCTGTTGCCGGCCTTGTCGGTGGCGCGGTAGCTGAGGTCGAAGATGCCGTCGGTGAGAGCGCCGAACATGACATCGAAGCTAGCCCAGCCGCCCACGGTCCAGGTGGTCGGGTGACCAGCGACCAGCGGCGAGACCATGTACTCGATGCCAGGGGCAGCGATGCCGCTGTTGTGGTCGCCGCCGGTGATGGCCACGACGAAGCTGGTGTTCATCCACCAACCCGGGTAGTCGTCGGCGAGCGCCGGAGCGACCTTGTCGATGTAGACCATGACGAGCTTCCAGGCCTCATAGTTCGGGGTCGGGAGAGCCTTGTCGACCGAACGGTAGTAGACGTAGACCGGGCCGATCGGGGCGGTCTCGGTGATGACGACCGAGGTGCCCTGGGTGCCGGATGCGGTCAGCGCGGGGGCAGCCGGAACGGCGTGGCTGTCCGAAGTCTTGACGACGTACTCAGTGTAGGCGACGCCAGAGTTGGGCTCAGGCAGACCGTCGGTCGACGAGAACGTCACGGTGACGTCCTTGTTGGTCCAGCCGCTCTGAGTGTCGGCGCCCAGCGGGTCGATGGTGTAGGACGTGTGACGGGGCGACGCGGTCGAAGTTCACGTGGTAGTTCTCGCGCCCGAAGTTGCCGACCATGTCGTACGCATCGAACACGACGTTCTTGGTGACGGGCACGTAGGCCGGGCCGACCGGCGAGCTGACGGTGCCGGTGACGTCCCAGATGTACTCGTCCCAGACGAGCGGCACAGCTTCGAAGATCGTGCCGTCCGCGGGAACCGCGGCCGTCGGGGTAGCGTCGACGCCGGAGCCGGCCGGATCGTGCACGGTGGCCGAGAAATCGACCTTGTCGGCGTTCCAGAACACTTCGTCGCCATCGAGCGGGGTGTAGTCGGCGCCCGGGAGCAGGTTCACGACGTGGACCCAGTCCGGCACGACGGTGTCGACGCCGAACATCTCGCTGACGATGGGCTTGTCGACCAGCACGTCGGGAGTCGTCTCGATGACCCAGCTGCTGACGGTGTGGAGGCCCTCGCTGAACTTCTGCATGCCGAGAGCGTTCCAGTTGTTGAGCTCGACGGACTGCGGACTGCCGACGACGTCCTTCACGACGCCGTTGGCGGGCATGCCGTCGACCTTGAAGACGATCGACTTGACGTTCGCCGGCGGGTTGCCGAGAGCGACGCCGTCAAGCGTGAACGTGTACTCGACGTGGATCAGGTCTGCGCTGGTGAATTGCGGGAACCAGTAGTGATCGGTCTGGCCCTTGACGCCGTTATAGGCGCCGAAGCCGTCGCCGATGACCGGCTTCAGCTGCGAAGGAGCCGCCGACGCGAAGGCCGGCACGAAGGCCATGACCGCGAGAGCCACCAGCGCCGCGAGGAGCAAGAAGCCCCTCTTACTCCGCCGTTTCTTTTCCTGCATGTTGCGACCTCCTAAAAGTTTGTTTCGATGGCCCTCAGCCAAGCTGTTCCGGGATTCTACACCCACACGGGTGGAAGATGTCACGTCACGACCACCCCCTCGGTCGGTTGACGGAGCCCGTCTTGTACGTGCCGGGGCCACGAGCTAACGCTATGTGCGTTGCGTCTGTCGCTGCAAGAGCAGATGCACCGCCGGATTATCAAGATTCTGCACACTCCTGTATCCACCACGACGCGGCGCAGTACGCCGCAACAGCTGGGCCAAAGGAGCCTGGACACACCCGCATGGAACGATGCTGACGGCGGAATGTCACGACACGACCCCATTTGGAGATTCGCCGGGTCCCGAGACTCACGTCTCTGTACCACGCGACCCACGATTATCCTTCTGCGCCAGAAGCCCCCCCTCCTTCCTAGTTGCCATGCCTGCAGAGGACTTGCCTGAGAAGAGCACGGCTCCTGCCTGACCCCCTCCCCTGCTGGATGCCCCCAGTAGGGCTACTCCGCTTAGGCACTCTAACGCCTCGCGGGGCCCCGTGCAACAACCCTGCGGCCTCATCTCTCACCCTTGGTCATCGGCCGGCCCGCCGCGAACTTGAACTGCTTCAAGCGCCAGACCGACCCCGCCTCCTCGAGTCGGATCACACGACGCCTTGATCGAGCATGGCGTCGGCGACCTTGAGGAAACCCGCGATGTTGGCGCCGGCGACGTAGTTGCCCGGCGCGTCGTACTCGGCGGCGGCGTACACGCACTGCTCGTGGATCGCCTTCATGATGCCGTGCAGGCGCGCGTCGACCTCTTCGCGCGTCCAGCTCAGCCGCAGGCTGTTCTGGCTCATCTCGAGGCCCGAGGTGGCCACGCCGCCGGCGTTGGCGGCCTTGCCGGGGCCGTAGAGGAGCTGCTCAGCGATGAACAACTCGACGCCCTCGGGCACGGTGGGCATGTTGGAGCCCTCGGAGATCACGAAGACGCCGTTCTTCACGAGGTTGGCGGCGTCGACGGCGTTGATCTCGTTCTGTGTGGCGCAGGGGAAGGCGCACTCGGCCTTGTGGTCCCAGAGCGGGTTGTGGTCCTGGCTCGGGTCGAGCGGGATGAACGTGGCCGAAGCGTACTTGTCGGCGTACTCGCTGATGCGGCCGCGGCGCACGTTCTTGAGGTCGAGCACGAAGGCGAGCTTGTGGTGGTCGATGCCCTCCTCGTCGTAGATGTAGCCCGAGGAGTCGCTGAGGGTCACCGGCTTGCCGCCGAGGTCGATGATCTTCTGGACGGCGTACTGGGCGACGTTGCCCGAGCCGCTGACGAGGCACGTCTTCCCCTCGAAGGTCTGGCCACGCGTGGCGAGCATCTCGGCGGCGAAGTAGACGCACCCGTAGCCGGTCGCCTCGGAGCGGATCAGCGAGCCGCCCCAGCCGAGGCCCTTGCCGGTGAGCACGCCGACGAACTCGTTGCGCACGCGCTTGTACTGGCCGAACATGAAGCCGATCTCGCGGCCGCCCACGCCGATGTCGCCGGCGGGCACGTCCGTGAACTGGCCGATGTGGCGGCAGAGCTCGGTCATGAACGACTGGCAGAACTTCATGACCTCGAGGTCGCTCTTGCCTTTGGGGTCGAAGTCCGAGCCGCCCTTGCCGCCGCCCATGGGCAGCGTGGTCAGCGAGTTCTTGAAGACCTGCTCGAAGGCGAGAAACTTGAGGAGGCCGAGATATACAGTGGGGTGAAAGCGCAAGCCACCCTTGTAGGGCCCGATGGCGCTGTTCATCTCGATGCGGAAGCCGCGGTTGACCTGCACCTCGCCCTTGTCGTCGACCCAGGGCACGCGGAACATCAGCACGCGCTCGGGCTCGGCGATGCGCTCGAGGACCTTGGCCTTGCGATACACGGGGTGTCTGTCGAGCACGGGGACCAGGGACTCGGCCACCTCCTGGGCGGCCTGATGGAACTCGACCTCACCCCGATTCTTGGCCTTGAGTCGATCCATGAATTCGCCGACGAATGTGTTCACTGCTCTGCCTCCACACGACGCGGTTGAAGCTGCCTGGCGGGACGCGCCTCATTGCCCGACCGCCAGTCCCGAGGCGCCCTACATCGACGTCGCCGCGGGCCGCGTGCAGTATACGTCGCACCGGGCTGGCACGCAGCACATTCGCGTGAGCCGGCACTACCGCGTTCGGCGCTCGCCGACGATCCGGTCGAACCGACCGTCCAGACAGACGCTCACATCCGTCGTGACGAATGCGCCGTCGAGGAAGAGGCTGAAGATCGTCGCCGGCGTCGGCGCCGACTGCGCCTGTTCCATCGTCGCGAGCCTGACCAATCGGAGAGGAATACCGCGACTGGCGCACGACTCGCCGAGCGCTTCCTCGACGTAGTGCCTGGTGTAGGGACACCGGTACGAGTAGTAGGCGACGCATCCCGTCGTGTCCGGGGACTCGCCGGACTTGGCGCAGTCGTTGAAGTGCGGGCGTTCTCCCGCCTCGGAGAACCTCATCGCGACGAGACTGAATCCGGAACCGGTGCCGTCACACGTCTCGAAGCCGTGCCTCAACAGCCACCTCGTGTCGCTCATGAAGTGGAACTGCTTGGCGCCCACCACGGCGACCAGGCCGGCCTTGCCCTGGCGTTCGGCGTCGGCGACGGCAGCCTGAAGAAGAGTCATTCCGTGGCCGTGCCCCTTGTATCTGCCAGATACCCAGAAGCAGCCGAGCATCAGGTAGCCCGGGGCGGTGACCGGCGTCCATGCCGTCTCTGCCGGACCGTACTCGATGAACACCTTGGCCCGCTCGTCGAGCCGCCGGAAGACGTAGCCCTTTCCGATCTCCCCGGCCAACCAGGTCTTCTTCAGCCCGTAGCCCTCTATGGACTTCTTGTCGGAGAACGCACAGCAGATGTGCTCGGAGCCGATGGTCTCCGGTGTCAGGGTGATGTAGGTCACCGCTTCATCCGCTCCTACCCCCATGGCACGTGCGCGGGGTTGGTCCAGTGCCGAAGCGCGGTGAGCGGAGCGCGATGGGCCGGCACCGCACCTTCTACAGCCCCCTCATCCGGTTGTTGCGCGGGTTGTGCTCCAGCTCTGCGAGCCCCAATGCTTCGAGAAGGGGCGGCAGGTACATCCCGAAGCGGCCGCGCAGCCCCTTCTTCAGCCCGTACCAGCCGCCGACGGGGTTGTCCTCGGCACGGCCCCACGCCTCGACCGTTCCGGGGGTGGCGTCCTTCTGCTCGTCGGCGGCGCCGAGGGGAACCCAGTCGCCCTGCTCCTTGAGCCACCCGTGCAGATCCTCGATGGCGCGCAGGTGATAGCCGAGCGTGGTCTTGCCGACGACGCAGACAAGGACCGGCGGAGTCGCCGACTCGTCGCGATACATGAGGTACTCCGATGTCCCTGGGGGGGTTCTGAGGACCCAAGGGTCGTCCTTGGTGCCTGAACCAGTCACTGTTGCCATGCTCGCTCCTTCGCAGTGGCGTCCGGTCGCCGGTACGGTACCCGTCTCCGGCGACGGCGAAGCGGTGGACTACGCCCGGATCGGCGCCGGGCGCGCCGTGACGCGGTTCCCGTGTGGCACCACGAGGCAGCGGGCGTGGGGGCCGAGCTCGGCCAGGGCGGCCCGCACGGCGCCGTCCACGGAGTCGAACGGCGTCATGCACATGCTGCGCACCACATCCGCGGGGAACTCGGAGACGAGGTACACGTCGACGCGCGCGAGCAGACCGGCGATGGCGGCCGCCTTGTGGCCGCCGAGCACGAACTCGCGCCGGATGCGGTCGATGAGCACCTGCGGCGACCCCATGCCGCGCATCCACTCCTCGAACGCGGCCTGTCCGAAGCCTTCCGGGCAGCGCGCCACAAGGATCACGACACCGCCGTCGCGCACGGCGCCGGCGACGTTGTCGAGGGTCTTCTGCGCCTGGTAGAGATTGATGTCCTTGGGCCGGCCGCCCGGCGAAGCGATGACCACATCGGCGGCCTGCGGCACCGTGAGGTCGCAGCGCGCGTCGTAGAGGCGCACGCCGGCGCGGTGCGCCTCCAGATAGTGCCCGGCCACGGCGTTCAGGATGTGCTTGTGCTCGTCGAGCACGACGTTGAAGAGGAAGTCGACGCCCACGATACCGCCGGCCTCGTCGATGTCCTCGCGCACCGGGTTGCCCTCGAGCACGCCGGCGCGCGCCGTGGGCGCCAGCATCATGCGGTGGTTGTCGCGGATCGCCGCGTAGGAGCACACGCCCGGCACGACCGCCTTGGCGCCGCCGCTGAAGCCGGCGAAGTAGTGGTACTCGATATTGCCGGTGCAGATGCGCAGGTCGGCCTCGAGATAGGGGCGAAAGACCTCGAGGCGCGTGCCCCGTGAGGTGGTACCCACCGGCACGCAGTCATCGCCGTCGAGGTCGAGGAGGCGAACGCCACGCGCCACGACCTCCTCCCCCACCAGCTTGATCTGCTCGTCGGACGTGTGACGCCGATGCCCGCCCAGCGCGAAGAGGATGGTGATGTTCTCCGGCGGCAGCGGCGCCAGCTCGTCCAGCAGGGCCGGGAGGAACTTGTACGAGGGGCAGGGCCGCGTGACGTCGCTGACGACGATGACGGCGTTGCGCGCCGTCGCGGCCAGCGCGGACAGACGGGGCGCGCCGATGGGCTCCGCCAGAGCGCGCCTGATCTCCGCCTGTTCGTCGGCGGGCGACGGAGCGCGACCCGCGCCGCTCCCGCCAGCCGGGCGCGTCGTCGCCGTCGGCGAGGCCGCCGCCCGGCACGGGGAGCACGACCTGCTGCAGGTTCTCGTCGGGCAGCTCGAAGGCGAGCTCGCCGTCGCCGTAGGGGATCGAGAGCTTCACGGCCGCCGCCGTCAGCCGAACCGGGCGGCCGCGTCTTTGAGCGCCTCGACCACGGGCATGGGCGCGCCGCTCAGGAACTGCACCATGGCGCCGCCGGCCGTGCAGACGTAGTCGAAACGGCCGGCCAGGCCAAAGGCGTTCATGGCGGCGACGCTGTCGCCGCCGCCGAGGGTGCTGAAGCCGGAGGTGCTCGCCATGGCCTCCCAGAGCGCCCTCGTGCCGTACTCCGTGGCCGGCGCCTCGAAGATGCCGGCGGGCCCGTTGGCGAACACCGTGCCGGCGGCGGCGATGACCGCCGCGTACGCCGCCGCCGTCTCGTGGCCGATGTCGACGAGCAGTTCGTCCGCCGGCAGATCGGCGATGCGCACCTCGGCGCGGACCCCATCCCTGACGTACGCGATGTCGGTCGGCAGAACGATCTTGTCGCCATGCTCGGCGAGAAGATCCTCGCTCACGGCGATGAACTGCCCGAGCCCGCTGACATCGATGAACGCGCGCGACGGCGCCCCGAGGTCGACGCCGGCGGCGGCCAGCATCACGTTGGCCACCAGCCCCGCCGTGAGCACCGTGTCGACGACGCCGTCGCGCAACGCCGCGGCCAGCATCGGGAACGCCTCCTGGATCTTGGCGCCGCCGAGCACGAAGACGCACGGCCGCGCCGGCTCCTCGCGCAGGCGCGCGAGATGCTCGTACTCCCTCTCGAAGAGTCGGCCCATGGCCGACGGCAGCAGCTGCTCGAAGCCGACCAGCGTGGGCTGCGAGCGATGCGCCGCGGCGAAGGCGTCGCAGACGTACAGGTCGGCGAGCGGCGCCAGCTTGCGCACCACGAGCGTCTTGGCCTGCTGCTCCGGCGAGAGCGCGAGCTTCGTCTCGAAGAGCGTGAGCTCCTCGGCCATGAAGCGCACGTTGTCGAGCAGCAGCACCTCGCCCTGGGCCAGCCCGGCGATGGCGGCGCGGGCGGCCGGCCCGCAGACGTCGTCCACGAAGTGGACGGGCCGGCCGATCAGCTCGCTCAGCACGGCCGCGTGCGGCTCGGTCGAGGCGTAGTTGTGGTACTCGAGGTCGCCGCCCTGGTGGGCCAGCAGGACCAGCTTCGCCCCCGACTCGGCGAGCTCGCGCACGGTCGGGGCGCAGCCGCGCAGCCGGGTCGTGTCGCGCAACCCCCCCGTGACCGGGTCGATGGGGGAGTTGATGTCGACGCGGCAGAGCACGACCTTGCCGCGCACGTCGAGGTCGTCCAGCGTGTTGATCCCGTACTTCACGGCCGGCCCTGCCTCCCGCGCCCTTACTTCATCCCGAGGTACTGGTTGGTGAGGCCCACCGCCTCGAGCCTGTCGGTCTGCATGCTCAGCGCAGCGCGCACGCCGTCGATGGTCTCGGGGATGACCACGGACTCCTGCGGGATGTTGATGGCGAACATGAACTCGCGGCCGCTCTTGGCGATGGTCTCGTCGAAGACGGCGATCTCGTACATGTCGGCGCGCTTGTTGCCGAGGTCGCGCGCGTAGCGGAACAACGCCGAGTTGCTGTTGAAGCCGTCGGCGATCTTGACGTTGCGGATGCGCGGGTGCTGCTCGAAGAGCTCGAGCGCCCGCGCCTTGCTGATGTCCTGCTTCGTCGTGGCGATCACATTGATGATGTGACCGTGCGTGGTCGGCACGTGCACCAGGAGGCCGGTGGCCTCGATGTGCGGCATGATCGTCATGAGGTCGAGCGCCTGGTGGTTGGGCACAGGCTCCACCTGGGCCACGTCGACCAAGCCGCGATGCGTGTCGCCGGGGTCGGCGACGCGGCGGATGATGGTCACGATCACACGCTCGACGCCGACCTCGCGGTCGAGGCAGTCGACGGCGCGGATAAGGCCCGTCGTGTTGCAGCTCGTCAGCTTGAGATAGTCCTTGCCGACGCCCTTCTCGTAGTTGGCGTAGCCGTGGAAGAAGACGTCGACGATGTCGTTCTGCTCGCCGCCCTGGAAGATCGCCTTGACGCCTTTGGCCTCGTAGAGCGCCTTGTTCTTGCGGCCCACGCCGCCCGGCGTGGAGTCGAGCATGATGTCGACCTTGTCGAGCAGCTCGTCCATGGTGCCGCTCACGGGGATGCCGATGGCCTCAAAGGCCGCCTTCTGGCTCTCCTCGACCACATACAGGTCGTAAGGCATGCCCGCCTCGTGCAGGGCGCGGGTCGAGAGCGTCGGCGCGACGTCGACGACGCCGACCAGCTCCATGTCGCCTTGCAGGGCCACGCCGTCGGCCAGACGCTGGCCGATGACGCCGTAGCCGGCTACACCTACTCTGGGCTTCGCCATCTCTTCCACTCCCTCTGCTCGATATGAGGCCTAATGAGCGGTGCGCCTTCGGAGCCCCGCTCGCTAGCATGCCTACGGCGGCTAGTAGCCCAGCTGCTTCTCGACGATGCCGATGGACTCGTCGAGGACCTTGACGATGGTGTCGATCTGCTCCGTCGTGATGATGAACGGCGGCGCCACGGCCAGACAGTTGCCGCCGGCCAGCAGACGCACGAAGACGCCCCGCTTGAAGGCCTCGTCGCGGCTCTTGGCGGCGGCCCCGACCGTGCCTGGGAACCACTCCCGCGTCTCCTTGCTCTGCACGAACTCGAGGCCGGCGACCAGGCCGACGCCGCGCACGTCGCCGACGATGGGGTGCGCGAGCAGCGTGCGCAGACCTTCCTGGAGGTACGGACCGAGATCGCGGCAGCGCCCGACGAGATCCTCGCGCTCGATGATCTCGAGGTTGGCGATGCCGGCGGCGCAGCACAGAGGATGCCCCATGTAGGTGGCGCCGCTCATGAACGCCTCGGACGGGCCGCCGAGGAAGGCCTCGAAGACGTGTTTCTTGGCGCCCACGGCGCCGAGCGGCAGGTAGCCGGACGAGAGGCCCTTGGCCATGGTCACCAGATCCGGGTCGGAGCCGAACTGCTCGAAGCCGAACCACGTGCCGCTGCGGCCGAAGCCGGTGATGACCTCATCGTTGATCACGAGCACGTCGTTGGCCTTGCAGATCGCGTTGACCATGGGCCAGTACTCGGGCGGCGGCGGGATCACGCCGCCCGTGCCGATCATCGTCTCGCCGAGCATCGTGCCCACGTTCTCGGGGCCGTAGAAGGCGATCTCCGTCTCGACCTGCCTGGCACACTCCATGCGGCAGTCCTCGCCGTAGGTCTTGTTCCAGGCGCAGCGGTAGCAGTACGGCGCGCCGAGCTTGATGAAGCCCGGCAGCAGGGGCTCGAACTTGGCGCGGTTCACGGAGAGGCCCTGGGCGCTCGTGGCGGTCATGGTGGTGCCGTGGTACGAGCGGTCGCGGAACATGACCATGTACTTGGTGCCCTTGCCCTTGTTGCGCCAGTACTGGCGCGCCATCTTGACGGCGGTCTCGACCGATTCGCCGCCGCCGAGCGTGAGGAACACGTGGTCGAGGTCGCCGGGCATGTGCTCGGCGACCTTGGCGGCGAGGCGGATGGCGGGCTCGTTGCCGATCTGGAAGATGTGGTAGATGGCGAGCTTCTGCATCTGCGCCGTGATGGCGTCGTAGATCTCCTGCCGGCCGTGACCGACGTTGACCGTCCAGAGGCTGGCGAAGGCGTCGATGTACTCGTTGCCGTTGCTGTCGTAGACGAGAGAGCCTTCGGCGCGCTCCATGATGACCGGCGCGAGGCCCTGCATCTGCGTGAACGGCGGCCAGAGATGGCCGAGGAAGTCCTGCTCGAGGACTTCATTGTCAGGCGTGTACGGCGCCTCCGCCATGGCCCCTCCGTCCAGTCGGTATCCACCCAGGTGGATACATCGTATCAGTGCCCCAGGGCGCGAGCCATCTCCGGGGTGACCCCGCAGACGCGCGCCAGTTCGGCGCGCAGGCCGGGGTCGAGAGCCGGCGCGCGATCGGCGCGGGCCGCGAAGAGCGCGTCCATGCGCGCGACGGCCCGCTCCATCTCACGACGGCCGTCGGCCCGCCAGGCGTCGTAGCCCTGACGAGTCGAGACGACCGGCATGAAGTGCTCGCCGGCGCGCAAGCGCCTGGAGGTCTCCTTCTCCTTGAGGAAGTCGCCGCCGATACCGACGCGCTCGATCATGTCGAGGAGCATGGCCTCGCGGCTCAGATCGACCCCGCCGAGAACGCGCTGGATCATGCCGACGATCTCGGCGTCAATGACGATCTGTGGCAGCGAGAACGTGTTGACAGTGTCGATCATGCCGATGCCGCCGCTCATCAGGTCGCACTGCACGCCGGCCGTGACGAGCCCCTTGAGCGCTTTCTCGTAGCCGACCTGGATGCCGGCGTACTTGCCGTCGGTGGCGAGTCCGGGGCCGATCACCGGCAGACCGAGGAAGTGCGCCACCTCGACGCTGGCGGCAGCCATCAGGACGGCCTCCGGCGAGGCGCTGGCGAATCCGGCGGAGCGCATGTCCATCGTGGCGCCCGACTCGCCGACGATCACTCTCGCGCCGGGCGCCAGCGCCTGCAGCGCCGCGATCAATCCAAGCACCTCGGCGAGGCCCTGTACGAGCGTCCCGGCGACCGTGACCGGCCCGGTCGCGCCGGCCATGGGCAGAGCGAAGAGCTCCACCGGCGCGCCGTAGGCGGCCGTGGTGGCGTGGAAGTCGAGCAGGGGTCCGTCGACGCGCAGCGGCGAGGCGGCCGTGAGCAGCGTGCTGAAGCGCGGCCGCTCGCGGAAGGCCTCGCGACTGCCGGCGAGCAGCTCCATCATCTCGATCAGCGGCTCGGCTCGCGAGGGGCTGTCGACCAGGGTCACGTGCTTGCGCGACTCAGTGAGCACCGTGTAGTAGCCGACCAGCTCGCGGACCTCGACGGGCACGTCGTTGGCCGTGATCGTCGTCCACATGAGGTCCACCTCGGGCACCTCGTCGAGCAGCGCCGTCGCCGCCTGCAGGTCGGTGAGCGTCGAGTGCCGCCGCTCGCCGGTCTGGTGATCGAGGATGAAGGCGGCACAGCCGGACGAGCCGAAGCGAGTGGGCTGGCCGTCGGCGAGGAACACGTCGAACGCCGGCTCCACGCCGGCCATGACGAAGCTCCGCGGACAGCGCGCCACGGCCGCGCGCACGAGCTCGTGCGGCAGCCGCGCGACGCCGGTGGCGACGTCGACGACGGCGCCCTGCGCCGCCAGCAGCGGCAGGGCGCGCGAGTCGCGCAGCTCGATGCCGACGCGTTCCAGCACGTCGAGCGCAGCGACGACGACCGACTCCTTCTCCGACTCGTCGAGCCAGCTCATCCGTGCACGCATGTCGAGTCCTCCGATCGTCAGACGGCGATGGGCGGGGAGCCTAGCCCCGGCTCCCCGCCGGGATCACCGGCAAGGTGATATGTGACGGGTAGGCCCGGCAATGGTAGACCGTCTGCCGGGCCGTCGTGCCCATGGTATCGAGCCCGAAGGCGCCGCCGCTGTTCGGGTTGCGGTCGAAGCGGCTGAAGTTGCTGCTCGAGATCTCGAGGCGCAGCCGGTGACCGCAGGCGAACAGGTGGCTCGTCGCCAGCAGGTCGATCGTGTACTCCTCGACCATGCCCGGCGTGAGCAGCTCGGGGGCGCGGTCGGAGCGGCGGTAGCGCGCCCGCACGATGCCCTCCTGGACGTGATGCGCGTAGCCGTCCGGGAACACGTCGACGAGCGTCGCCGTGAAGTCGGTGTCCGGCGCCGACGAGGCGGCGTGGAGCGTCACCGCGACCGGCCCGGTGACCTCGAGATCGGCGGCGAGCGCGTCCGTGGTGTAGACGAGCACATCTGGGCGCCGCTCGACGGCGCCGCGGTCCTTGGCGGCCCAGGTGAGGTCCCAAGCGCTCGCCGCCAGCCATGCGTCGACGGGATGCTCGGGGTCGTAGTCGAAGGCGTCGGACGGCTCGTCGCCGGGGGGCGCGACGCTGAGGCGGCCGTCCCCGGCCGCCGTATTGGCCGCGCCGGAGCCGCGCAGGTAGTACTTGACGGGCGTGACCTCGGGCAGCGGCCAGGCGCTCGCCTCGCGCCAGCGCTCGGCGCCCATCACGTAGACGCGCACGGGCGCCACGCCGATGAGCGCGTCCGCCTCACCGCGCAGGTGGCGGTCGAAAAAGCGCTGGGTGTGGTCGAAGCACCAGGCTCCGGGCGCGTCCTCGCCGCCGGTCCCGTCGGCGCCGTAGACGGCGGGCAGGCGCGCGTGGTCGGTGGGGCCGATGATGAGGCGCTGTTCGGCCCCACCCGCCCCGCGCTCGCGCGTGACAGTCGTCTGCTCCCATCCCAGAAGCGTGCCCTGCAGGATGACGTCGTACCAGCCCCCCCAATGCAGCACCGGGATACGCACGTCGGCAAGCGTCGGCGTCATGTCGACCCTGTCCCAGAAGGCGTCGCGCGACGGGTGCCTGAGTATCTCCTGCAGCACGGGGCTGTGCCGCCCCATGGCCGCATCGAGCTCGACCAACGGCTGGCGCCATGGGTCCCACCCGTCGGCCGCCGCCATCTCACCGCCGATCATCATGCAGGCCCAGAGACCGATCCCCAGACTGAAGGCGCCGTCGCGATAGCACATCCGGTACGGGTCAGGGCTCGTGTCGCCCGGCGAGATGCACGTGAGATTCGGGTGCCCCGAGGCGGCCACGGCCCACTGCGTGTAGCCGTGATACGACTCCCCGGACATGCCGACGGCGCCGTTGCACCACGGCTGCCGCGCCAGCCAGTCGAGCGTGTCCCAGCCGTCGCGCGCCTCGTGGACGAACGGCGCCCACTCCCCCTGAGAGCCGAACGTGCCGCGCACGTCCTGCACGACGCAGGCGTAGCCCTTCCGCGCCCAGTACTTGCCGCGCGCCCACATCGAGCTGGTGACATCCTTGCCGTACGGCTGCCGGATGAGCACCGTCGGCCAAGGGCCACAGCCGTCCGGCCCATCACCCTCCGGCAGGAACACGTTGGCGCTCAGCCGCGCGCCGTCACGCATGACGGCGCCGACGTCGCGCCTCACCGCGAAGCGCGCGCAGCGATCCGGCGTCGCCGTGCGCAACTCCTCTGCCGCGGTCTCAGGCCAGGAGTCCTCGGGCGCGCTGGTCATGCGTCCGGCGCGCGGTGGGCCTTCTCGAGGCGCACCTCCACCGACTTCATGAGGGGGAAGCCACTGATGGGGTCGAAGCGATCGTCGTGCGTGATGAGGTTCACGTTGGCCTCCTTCCAGCCGTGCGTGATCTGCAGGTTGCCCGGCAGGATCTCGTTGGGAGCCATCACCTTGACGGGCACCTCGACGGCGCCGATACGCGACGTGACCCGCACCACATCACCATCCCTCACCCCGAGGCCGACTGCGTCGTCGGGGTGCATCTCCACTTCGGGGCCCGGTATCGCCGTGCGGAAACGGGCGATGTTGCGGAACCGACTGTGCAGGTAGAGCAACTTGCGCGCCCCGGTGATGAGCACGAACGGGTACGCGGGATCGAACGCCTCCCGGTAGGCCGGCCTGCGGTAGACCGGGAGCTCGTCGAGCCCCAGGTCCCTGAGGTACTCCGAGGCGAACTCGACCTTGCCCGACGGCGTCGCGAAGCCCGTCTCTTGCCAGAGGCGCGGCCGGGCCGGGCTGTACTCGACCCCCTCCGGATGCGCGAGCAGATCCTCGAGCGTGAGACCGGTGGGCTCCAGCAGCCAGCGATTGAGCGCCGTTTCGTCCTCCCAGGGGAAGTACTCGCCGACGCCCAGACGCAGGGCAAGGTCACGCCAGAAGGCGTACTCGCCCTGCACGTCCGGCCACGAGACGACCGTCCGCGTGAGGCTCACGATCTGGTGCTTGGCGTGACCGTGCAGCTCGGTGCGCTCGAGGAAGGAGGCCGCCGGCAGGACGTAGTCCGCCAAGGCGGCCGTCTCGGTCATGAAGAGGTCGCGCACGACGAGCAGGTCCAGCGCCGCGAGCGCCTCGCGGACCCTGGTGGTGTTGGGATTCGTCAGAGCCGGGTTGGCGCCGGTCACGATCATCGCGCGCAGCGGATACGGGTCGTCTTCGAGGATGGCCTCGATGGCCGTCATCGTGTGACATTCCTGGCGCAGGTCGTAGAGCACCGGGAAACGCTCGGCGCCAAGTGGACCGAGATGCCTCAGAGGCACCTCGTCGTACAGCGTCAGGTCCTGCACCGGCAGCCCGACCTTGATGAACGTGCCGCCCTCCTGGTCCAGGGCGCCGAGCAGGCCGTCGAGCATGGCGATGGCGCGGATGTTGTTGACTCCGTTCTCGTGGTGCTCCAAGCCGTTGCCCACGTACACGGCCACCTGCGGCGCGGATCCGGCCATGGCCCGCGCGATGGCGCGGATCGTGGCCGCCGGCACCCCCGACTCCTCCTCCACGGCCTCGGGGGTGAACGCCTTGGCGTACTCGACGACCTTGGGGAAGCCGCGCGTGTAGCGCTCGACGAACTCCTTGTCGTAGGCGCCCATCTCGAGGATCTCGTGGACGAGTCCCCAGGCCAGGGCGCCGTCGGTCCCGGGCCGCAGGGCGGCGTGGATGTCGGCGCGGCGGGCGATGGCCGAGAGCCTGGGGTCCACGACCACGAGGGTCGCTCCCCCGCGGCGCGCGGCGGTGATGTACTGCGTCATGTTGGGGTGCGCGTAGGGAGGATTGGCGCCCCACAAGACGATGCAGCGCGCGTGCTCGAGGTCGGGGATGGGCCAGGCTCCGTCGACCAGCTTGTAGCCGAAGTAGCGCGCCGCGTAGCACATGGAGTCGTTGGAAAGGTAGTTGGGGCTGCCCACGGCGTGCACGAAGCGGCGCGCGATGTTCTCCTGCTGGCCGAAGCCGATGGCCTCGCCCTTCCACACGCTGAGGCTGCGCGCGCCGTACTGCTCCTTGATCGCGGCGAGGCGCGCGGCGATCTCGTCGAGCGCCTGCTCGAGGGGGATCTCCTCCCAGCCGTCCGCGGTCCGCTTCAGCGGCGCGAGGATGCGGTCCGGGTGGTAGACCATGTCGACGGCCGCCCGCGCTTTGACGCAGAGCCGGCCACGGTTCCAGAGGTGGTCCTTGTTCCCGAGGATGTCGACGATGCGCCCGTCCTCCAGGTACACGTCGATGCCGCAGCGGTCGTCGCACATCCGGCAGAGCGTCTGCACGACCTCCCGTTCGGGCGCCATCTACTTCTCTCCCTTGTCCAGATGGAGGGCGCGGCGCAGTCGCGCGTCGAGCACCTCGCGGCGCCGGTCGGCGACCTCGTCCGCCTCGACGAACTCCAGGGCGCCCGACGTGCAGCAACGCACGCACATGGGATCGCCCCCGCAGAGGTCGCACTTGCGGCTCACGCCGTCTTCCGGATCGAAGTGCACGTTGCCGTAGGGGCAGGCGAGCAGGCACATCTTGCACCCGGCGCAGCGCGATCTCGTCGATCATGACGGCGCCCGTGCCCGGATCGCGGCTGATGGCCGCCGCCGGGCACACCTCGAGGCACCAGGCCTCTTCGCAGTGCAGGCAGGTCAAGGGGACGCAGGCGCGTTCCTGCGGGTAGAAGTTCACGCGGATGTGCGACGCGCCGCGCTCGAAGTCGCCGCTCTGCCGGAACGCGCAGGCGTACTCGCAGTTGCGGCACGCCACGCACGAATCGGGGTCTACCGTGACGATACGCATGCCGGTTCCTCCTTGGGCGCCTCGAGATGAGAGCCGGAGCGACTGAGCGTTCCGGCGCCTGCGAGCTTCTGATCCAGATCGCTTCTGTCGATGAGGTCCTGCACGTCCGGCGCCGGCCGTCTGTGGCGCACGTAGGAGCGCAGACGACCCAGCAGGACCGCGCCCTTGTGCCCGCCGATGACGAGCGCTCCCACAGGTACCCCCGCGCGGCTGACCACTTTGAGATGCTCGATCCCCGCCAGGTCGGAACGGACGACGACGTCGTCGCCTTGGTCCTCCGCAATGCGGCCCAGCGAGCCCACGGTGACGCCGAACATCTCGGTGACGTTCATGCTCAGGCTGCCGCCGTAGACGACCCCGGCCCCGGCGAGATTGGCGCCGGCGACCCTGCCGTGCTCCACCGCCGTGGGCCAGAGAGCGTGGATCTCTCGCGGCCCGCCATCCGCGGTCTGCCCTCGCGCCACATCGCCGGCGGCGAACACGCCCTCCACCATGGTCTCCATGGTCGCGGCCACCGGGATCCCCGGCCGCCCCGGCTCGAGAGCCTCCGTCAGCAGGCCGTCGTTGGGACGGACGCCCGTGCCGACGATCACCAGGTCCACGGCGAACGGGTCGAGACCGGCGGCAAAGACGCGCAGCGCGCCGTGGCGATCGCGCTCCACGCCGTCTGTGCGCGTACTCGTGTGGACGGCGACGCCGTGCTCGAGGATCCGATCGTGGAGCACCCGCGCCGCCGGCGCATCCAGGACGCGCGGCAGGATCTGATCGACGAGCTCGATCACCGTGACGTCAAGGCCGCGGCGCCGCGCGGCCCAAGCCGCCTGCAACGCCACGAAGCCCGCGCCCAGGACCAGGACGCGGGCGCCCTCGCGAAACGCGAGGTCGAGCCGCAGCGCGTCCTCGAGGGTCCAGAGATGATGCACTCCGGGACCCTCCAGCCCCGCGATCGGGGGTGTGGCCGGGCGCGAGCCCGTGGCCAGCAGCAGGCGGTCGAAACCGAGACTGCGCCCGTCGGCGAGCTCGAGGCTGCGCCGCGCCGCGTCGACGCGCTCGACACGCGTCTCGAACAGGACCTCCGTGTCGTGACCCGCGTAGTAGTCCATCTTGCGGATGAACAGACGCTCGTACGAGAGCTTTCTGCGCAGATAGTAGGGCAGGAGCACGCGCGAGTAGGCCGGCCCGGCTTCGCTGGAGACAAGCGTGACCCGCGACCTCTGGTCGCGGGCGCGGAAGCTCTCGAGAGCGCTCAGGCCGGCCGCGCTGTTGCCGACGATCGCCACGTGCATGGTGAAGCCGCCTCCTCGCCCTATTCCGTCGCCGCCACGAACGCGGCGATGAGCGCGTCGGCCTCGGCGGCCACGCGCGGCGGCAGAGACGGCGCCGCGTGCGTGGCGAGCAGTTCCATCGCCTTGACGCGCGCCCTGGCCGCCAAGTCCGGCTCTCCGTCCGCCAGCCAGCCCTCGCGGCCTTGGCGGTTGAGGATGGTGGGCCGCCAGCGGACCTCGCGCATGTGGCGGCGCGTATGCTTGCTCGTCATGAAGTTGCCGCCGGGGCCGGCCTTGGCGATCACCTCGACGGCAAGGGTCTCGCGATCCACCTCGATGCCGCCCAGAAGGCGCCTGTTCATGGCGATGAACTCGTCGACCACCACGATCTCCTCCAGTGAGCAAGTGAGCCCGAAGTCGAGATAGCCGACATCGTGCGCCAGATTGGAGCCCGCCTGCATCGCCAGGAACGTGATCTGCGTGGCCTCCATGCCTGCTTGGGCGTCGAGCGCATGACTGTCGCTGGTCCCGGCATTCCCCCAATTGGGGATGTCCAGCCACTTCGCCATCTCGACGGCGCACATGTAGCCCGTCAAATAGCCCAGATCGTTGTAGCTCGACTGGGCGGTCGCCAGGTCGAGCACGGCGGAGCCGATGCCGAAGAGGAAGGGCGCCCCGGGCTGCCGCAGCTGGTGGATGACGAGGCCGAAGAGGCACTCCGCCACCCCCTGGACCGTGTGCCCCGCCACCGTGACGGGCGCCGTGGCGCCGGCCAGCGGCGCCGGCGAGTAGATGGAGGGCACCCCCGTGTCGGCGCAGAGCAGCAGCTTGTCCACGCTGTCCACGGGATGCACGAGAGGGCTGATGGGCTCGTTGTAGACCACGAAGTAGGGCTTCGCGCGCAGCTCGGCGGCGCCGCCGCGGAGCTCGCGCGCGATGGCGATCATCACGCCGAGGTCGCCGGCGTTCTCGGCGGTCATGACCAGCGGCTTGACGCTGTTCTCCATCATCGCCTGGAAGCTCAGCAAGTAGGCGTGATGGGGGTTCTTGTCCGTGGGATGCGCCGAGCTCATGATGAAGTCCATGTGCGGGAGCGCATCGCAGAGCCGGGCGGCGCGGCGCACGTCCTCGAGCACGCTCGGCCGATGCTCGCCGCTCTCGAGATCGTAAGTGGACATGAGGTCCGACCCGGTGCCGAAGTAGCTGTTGTAGCCGCCGAGCTCCATGGCGAGTTCCCCGTCGCGGTCGTAGACGTTGACGACGGACGGCGCCGAGAGGCGGGCGTGCTCGACGAGGTGACGGGGCATCAGCACCCTCTGCTCCGGGGTCAGGCTGCATCCCGCGTCGAGGAGCATGGCGCGGGCCCCCTCGTGATGGACCTTCATGCCCACGGTCGCGAGGATCTCGAGAGCAGCGAGATAGAAGTCGCGCTTGTCGTCCTCGGTGAGGAAGGCGAGCCGACCGACGCGTGAGGCGTTGCGCAGGTTCTTCACGGATGGTTCTCCTGTGGTCGCTGCCCGGGACCGGAGCAGTCGATGATCATGAAACCCGGGCGCCCCGACAAGCGGTCGGGGCGCCCGGGTTTCCTAGAGGAAGCAGTCGGAAAGCTTGACCACGATCACGCGAAGTACGCCAAACGGTACCTCGCGCCGCTCGCCGCCAACGCCAGTCCGGAGAAATCGGGCACGACTCCGGCAACCTTGGAGCTGTAGGCGTCGACCTGATTGTCGAAGGCGTAGATGATGTACCCGCCCTCTTCGTACTCCATCGTGGCGGCCTGCGCGATCAGTTCGTTGCGTTTGGCGTCGTCGACGGTGGTGAACGCCTCGTTGACGATCTTCACGTACTCCGGCTTGGTGTCGGTCCAGTGCGTCTCGTTGTAGACCGCCTTGGGCAACGTGCCGAAACCGGCCTGCGCCAGATAGCCGCGCGTGCCCCAGTTGTCCATGGCGAACTGGTACTTGAGGTATTCCTCGCCCCAGAAGACGTCGCCGCTCACGTTGTTCAGGTTGACGGTCACGCCGGCGGCCTTCGCCTGCTGGGTGAACACCGTGGCCGCCGCGGGGGCGCCGTTGCTGACCGCGGTCGACGTGGTGAGCTTCACCACGAGGTCGCCGTCGTAGCCGGCCTGCTTGAGCAGCGACTTGGCCTGCTCGATGTCCTGGGCGCGTTGCGGCAGGTCTTTGGGATAGCCCGGGTCGAAGCGCCCGTACATGTCGTTGCCGAGCCACTGCAGACCGTCGGCGCCCTGCATGATCATCTGTTCGCGGTCGACGATGAGCCGGAAGGCCTGGCGCACGCGCACGTCGTCGAACGGCTTGACGCTGCAGTTCATCGTGAAGGGCACCCACGACCCGGTCTTCGCCTCGAGCAGCTTGAAGCCGGCGCCGGTCGCGATCTCACGCTGGGCGCCGGGGATCATCTGTACCCACTCGGCATTGCCGCCCAAGAGAGCGTTCATCTGCGCGGTCGTGTCCGCGAACTCGATGAACGAGAGCTTGTCCACGTAGGGGCCCCCGCCCTGACGCCAGTAGTTCGGGTTCTTGGCGAACACGGCCTGCTGACCGGGGACGAAGTCGCCCGGGCTCGCCAGCATGAACGGGCCGGTGCCGATGGCGCCGGTGCCGCCCTTGGGATCGTAACCGACGGGGACGATCCCCGCGCTGTAGGTGGCCAGTGCCTCGGGGAAGATGGCGTTCGCCTCGGTCAGCTCGAAGCGTACCGTCAGGTCGTCGACCTTCTTGGTCCCACCGGGCTTCAACCCGCGCAACTGCTGCGCGGCAAGGCCGGGGCTCTTGGGATTCAGAATGCGCTCGAAGGTGTACACCACGGCGTCGGCGTTGACCGGCGTGCCGTCGTGGAACACGACGCCGGACTTGAGCTTGACCGTGAACTGCGTGCCGTCGGCGTTCGGCGAGAGCTCCTCGGCCAGGGCCATGCCCATCACGCCGTCCGGTCCGTACTCGAGCAACGAGTCGTAGAGATTGAAGCGCATGTCCAGCGACGGGATGGTCAACGACGGCTCATGGATGTTGAGGTTCTCCTTCGCGGAACCGGCCGTCGTGGCGATCCTCAGGTGCCCGCCCATCTTGGGCGTGCCGGCGGCGCTGGGCGAGGCCGTGGTGGTGGTGCTCGAGCCGCCGCAGGCGGCGATCGCGGGGGCCAGCGCGGCTCCCGCGCCGACCACGCCGACTCCCTTCAGCAGGTCGCGCCGCGTGAAGGTCTTGCGCATGAAACTTGTATAGAGATCGTCGTCGCGTGTGCTCACGTCTGCTCCCCTTTGCCATGAACGCGGTCGATGGTCCTCACCTAGTTAACCCTATGCACGCCCGCACGTACAGGCGCCGACTCGTTCGCGCTTTCCCGTATGTGAGACACGTTCTGTGCGACGCCGGGCTCAGTCCTGCCAGCGCATCGCCCCGGCGTAGTCCTGGGCGATGGTCCGCATGGCCTTGCAGAACGACGTGATATCGCCCTCGCTCACGGAGCCGTCCGTGAGGATCTGGCAGTACGGAAGGGCCACAACATCCGGGGCCATCGTTTCCGCGAGCTCGCGGAAGCCCTTGACCATCACGTCCAGCGGCACGCCGCGCTCGAACATCACCTCCAGGTGGCCGCGGCGACCCAGGCGGTCCTCGGCCTTGCGGCCCAGCTCCTCCTTGAGCGTGGCGAAATCGTCCCGGCTGTAGCGGAAGGAGCAGTTGACGCCATAGATCGGCGGGTCGTCGTGCATGTAGAGGCGCGCGGAGGGATTGGGCCCACAGATGTGCAGCAACCCTCCTCCGAAGCGCTTGATCAGACGATCGGTGAACGGCATGTCGAAGCGCTCGAAGACCGCGGGGCTGAAGAGCCCGGCGATATCGTCGGCGACGAGCGACTTGGCGAACTCGGGACGCCAGGTGGGCCAGTTGCTCAGGGCGGCGAAGCGCTCGCTATCGCCGACGACGGCCAGCGCAGCATCCTGCACGGCGATCTGCGCTCGCGTCACGACATCACAGGCGTGAAGGATCGCCTCAGGGTCGCGTTTCAGCGACATGAAGAACAGCGTCTGATCCATGATGTCGAGGACGTCTCCCAGGGGAGACATCATGTCGACGCCGCCCAGGGAGACCTCGGCGGGGAAGCATGCCTTGGCGATCTCGAGACGGCGGAGGATCTCGGGGACGAAACCGTCGCGATGAGGATCGGGGTCCGGCAGTTCGTAGAGCTGCTCGATCTTCGTGATCGGCGGATCCTTGATGCCCGGCATCTCGTTCGGGTCCTCTGCCCACCAGAGCTGAGCGCCGAACATCGCGGGCACGGTGTGGAACGCAAGCCAAGGAGGCTCCGCCAACGGGATGTAGTCGTCGGTCAGCAGCCGGAGTGACCACTGGATGCGCCTGACGGCCGATGCGAACCACGCCTCGGTGTCCAAGTGCGCAGCCCGCACGGTCTCACCGCATTCGGGACTGAAGTCGACCGTGACAGGGACATGGTCCACAGCCTCATACCGCCAGACCCGGCGCATATTCTCCTTGCGGCGCTCGACCTCACCCGCATCGATCGCGAAGGTCTGTGGTTCGACTGCTATGGAGCCCGACCGCACGCCTGGCTCAGCGTGGCTGTGGACCATGTCCTGTCAGAAGCGTTCGCGTCAGACGAAGTACACGTTGCGGTACCTGGCGTTGGCGGCTGCCGACCCGAGGCCCGAGTAGTCCGCCACGGCGCCTGCCACCTTGGGGCTGTAGGCGTCGACCTGATTGTCGAAGGCGTAGATGATGTAGCCGCCCTCTTCGTACTCCATCGTGGAGGCCTGGGTGATCAGCTCGTTGCGCTTCGCCTCGTCGACGGTCTGGTACGCCTCGTTGACGATCGTCATGTACTCAGGCTTGGTCGCACTCCAGTGCGTCTCGTCGTAGAGAGCGCCCGGCTGGGTGCCCATGCCCACCTGAGCGAGGTAGCCACGCGTCCCCCAGTTGTCCATGGCGAAGGGGTACTTGAGGTACTGGTCGCCCCAGAAGACGTCGCCGGTGACGTTGTCCACCTTGACGGTCACGCCGGCGGCCTTCGCCTGCTGGGCGAACACCGTCGCCGCCGCGGGCGCGCCGCTGCTGACCGAAGTCGATGTCGTGAGCGTGACGGTGAGATCGTTGTCGAATCCGGCCTGCTTGAGCAGCGACTTGGCCTGCTCGATGTCCTGCGCGCGTTGCGGCAGGTCCTTGGGGTAGCCGGGGTCGTACGGCGCGTACATGTCGTTGCCGAGCCACTGCAGGCCGTCGGCCGCCTGGGCGATCATCTGCGGACGGTCGACGATGAGCCTGAAGGCCTGCCGCACGCGCACGTCGCTGAAGGGCTTGGTGCTGCAGTTCATCGTGAAGGGGATCCACGAACCGGTCTTGGCCTCGAGCAGTTTGAAACCGTCGCCCGTGGCGATCTGACGCTGCGCGCCGGGGATCATCTGGCAGTACTCGACGTTGCCGCCGAGCAGAGCGTTCAACTGCGCGGTGTTGTCGGCGAACTCGATGATGGAGAGCTTGTCCACCCAAGGGCCGCCATCCTGGCGCCAGTACTCCGGGTTCTTGACGAACACGCACTGCTGACCGGGGACGAAGTCGCTGGGGCTGGCCAGCATGAAGGGCCCGGTGCCGATGGCGCCTTTGCCGCCCTTGGGGTCGTAGCCGACGGGGACGATGGCCGCGCTGTAGGTCGCCAGCGCCTCCGGGAAGATCACGTTCGCCTCGGTCAGCTCGAAGCGTACCGTCAAGTCGTCGACCTTCTTGGTACCGCCGGGCTTCAATCCGCGCAACTGGTTGGCCGCGAGCCCAGGGTTCTTGGGGTTCATGATGCGCTCGAAGCTGTACACCACGGCGTCGGCGTTGACCGGCGTGCCGTCGTGGAACACGAGGCCGGACTTGAGCTTGACCGTGAACGTCTTGCCCGTGGCGTCCGCGTCGAGCGTCTCCGCGAGCGCCATGCCCTGGACGCCCTCGGCGCTGTATTCGAGCAGGGAGTCGTACATGTTGAAGCGCATGTCCATAGACTGCATGGTGAAAGCCGTGGCGTGGGCGTCGAGCGTCTCCTTGGCCGAACCGAGCCCGGCCGCCACGCGCAGGTGCCCGCCCATCTTGGGAGTGCCGGCGGCGCTGGGCGACGCCGTGGTGGTGGTGCTCGAGCCGCCGCAGGCGGCGATCGCGGGGGCCAGGGCGGCTCCCGCGCCGACCACGCCGACTCCCTTCAGCAGGTCGCGCCGTGTGAAGGTCTTGCGCATGAAGCTCCTGTAGGGATCGTCATCTCTTGTGGCCACGTCTGCTCCTCATTCGTGTGAACGTTCCAGCAATGACTGCGGAAAGCAGGATCCGAGATCGACAGCATACGCCATTCCGTGCGGAAAGTGGACAAGGCCGGTCAGAGATGACGGCCGGCTCACGTGTCCTCGCCCTCGACCAACGACCTGACTGTGGGCCAGACCTCGCGGACGAGGGCGTCCGCGCGCGCCTCGACGTCCGCCGCGCGACGCTGCAACGCAGCGCTCACCTCGGCGTCCTCCAGAGACGGCACGTTGATGGCGACGTTCAGCGCCGCCCCGCGCACGCCGGCGGCGGCCATCTGCACGGCGACCCCGAGATCGCTTGCCGCCGAGCTGTTGAAGCCGTGGCTCACCCGTGCCGCAAGCTCGAGGACCTCGAGGCACGCCGCGGCGGTGGCCAAGGGCACCTCGGCGGCGCCGCGGATGGCCGCCTGGATCTGCAGGCGGCGCACCGCGGCCTCCTCGGGTGTGTCCTTGGGCAACCGATAGGCGGCGACCACCCGCAGATAGGCGTCGGTGTCTTCGTCGACGCCCGCCAGGAGCCGCGCCTCGAGCTCGTCGGCCGCCTTCATGGCGGCCAGCACCTCGGTCTCGCGCGATGCGTAGGCCGGCCGGCCGGCCGTCAGGCGGCAGACCATGGCGACCAGCGCGGCGGCCAGGCCCCCGGAAAGGGCAGCGACGCTGCCCCCGCCGGGCGCCGGCGACGCGCCGCGCACCTCGTCGGCGAACTCGGCAAGCGTCTGGTCTACGAGCGACATGCATCCTCCAGTGGAGTCGATAGGGCGGCGGCCGCCGCAGCAGTCCTGCTCACTGCGCCACCCCGACCAGCGGCAGGCAGTCGCCACCGTACGGGAGCACGCCCACGGTACCCCCGGGGACCAGCTCGAGCGCCCGGTCGACGGCCGCCTGCAGGTCGGGCAGGCGCTGATAGCCGAGCAGCGCGATGTCATCGTCCGAGAGGCCGTCGGTGACCACGAGGATGGTCGCCTTCTCGCGGATCTTGGCGTTGTCCACCCCCAGATCGGCGGCGATCAGATCTGCCGACACGTCAGTCACGTCGGTGGCGGCGACCTTGGCGCACCCCTCGGCGAAGGAGAGCTTGAGCCAGTCGCGCAGCAACGGGATGGTTGTGCTCGAGGCCCTCCGGGCACGGCGTCGCGAAGACGATCACGCCGCCCGCCTTGACGGCGAAGTAGGCCGCGATGATGCCCTTCTCCGCCTGCCACCAGTCGATGTCCGCGGGGAAGGAACTGACGATCACGATGTCGGCGGGCTCGGGGACATGCACGGCATACGCGCGACGCGAGACCTCGACCCCTCGACGGTGAGCCGCGACGAAGTCGCCGGCCACGACCGTGAGGATGCGTCCCTGGGGATCGCGCACCACATTGATGATGAAGTCCAGGCCTGCCTGGCGCGCCACCTCCTCGATGCCCACGCGCACGGGACTGTCGATATCGCCCAGCGGGATCTCGGGGAGGAGGGTCGCGGCGATGTGCGTCGCGGCCGTGGTGGGGACGCCGCACACACCGGGCTGCAGGATCTTGGCGCCCCCGGAGAAGCCGGCGCCGCAGTGGGGCAGGATATTGCCGAGCCCGATGAGCAGATCGGCCTCGAGGATCTTGCGGTTGACCTGGACGGGGATCTCGATGCCACCGGCATACACCGGCTCGAGATCGGTCATGGACGCCGCCACGGTGCAGTCGTGCTGCGCGATGGCGACCCGACCATAAGCGCTCGCGCCGACCTTCTCGCGGACCTCCGCGTCGGTCATGATGCGGTGCGTCCCGGGGGCCGTGAGGATCTCGATCTGGTCGTCGCCGATACCCGCTCCGTTGAGATAGTCGAACAGGACGGGGAGGATCTGGTCGACAGGGGTATGCCGGGTGCTGTCCTCGACCAGGACGAGGACCTTGGTGCGCCCTGCGGCGAGTTCGCGCAGCGGCGGGGCGCCTATGGGGTCGTCGAGCTGGGCGAGCAGAGCCGCCGCGAAGTCGTCTATCTCCGGCAGCTCCTCGAGTTCACCGCGGAACAGGATCTGCTCCTGAGGCACCTCGGCCGCGACCGACGAGGACCCGTACGGGATCTCCACACGGAGGCGCGCGGCGGCCATCGCCTAGGCTCCCGCCGCCGCGTTCTTCTTGCGCAGCACCAGCGTGCCGGCGACGGCATCCACGAAGAGGAGGTCGCCGTCCTCGACAGCCTCGTAGAAGGCAGGGTCGACGGTGTCGACCAGCGGCACCTCCATGGCGATGATCGTCGAGACGAGCACCGGCTCGGGCGTCTCGATGATCACGGCCGCGGGCGCCGTGTTCTTCGTGATGAGCCGGTAGAGGCCGTCGGCCTGGACGACCGAACTGCCCTTGCCGGTGGGCATGACGAGCACCTTGCCGGCAACGCTCTGGCCGTCGATGTCGTGGCCCTTCTCGAGGACGCAGCCGCTCTCGGCGTCGCAGAGTGCGAAGCACAGGGCGTCCTTTGACAGGAGCGCCTCGCCGTCACCGACACCCTCGGAGATGGGACGACAGGAGAACTGCAGATCGATACTCATCAGACCACCTCTCCCGCAAGAGCAGCTTGCACGGCTTGCGCCAGGGGCCGCACCGCGAAGCGCTGGCCATACACCTGGCAGTAGAACGCGCATTTCTGCGACTCGGTGACCCCGGGTCTGTCGTAGTAGATGTCCCAGCAGCCGGGCACGTCCATGCACGTGTCGGCGATGACGTGCCCGCCGGCCCGATGGATGACGCCCAGGTAGCCCATGCGCTCGGCGAGTTCCAGCGTGAGCGAGCTCACCAGGATCCAGGTGTCGACGGCGAAGCGCTGCCCGCCGACCTGGGCGGCGATCTCGCCGACCTGGCGGATGGTGAGGTGCGGGCAGCCGAGCATGGCGAACTCGATCGGCCCGGCCTCGCCGCGGAACTGCTCGCGCACGCAGTCCAGGTCGGCGTCGGTGATCTTCACATGGGCCTTCACGGCGTTGCCGCCGAAGGCCGCCTCAAGGGTCGGCGCCTCCGGGGTGATCCCGACGATGTGGTACATGGCGACCGATCCCGCGGTCGCGAGCTCGGCGCCGAACTGCACGAAGCCCTCCGGGGTCGGGCGCGCCTTGATGCCCGTGAACACGGGCACTTCCGGGCCCTTGTACCGCTGCGGGTAGGCGTAGCCGAGCAGGCTCCAGTCGAAATCGGTCGCGACGTTCGCCTCGACCTCGACGAGCATTTCGCCTCGCCGGTTCTCGTCGAGCAGGAAGCCGTACTCCGGCACGCGCCCGGTGACGGCGGCGCACAGGGCGCTGATCGAGGACTCGCGGTTGGTGCGCGCGCCGAGCACCGAGTTCACGTACGGCGAGGCGCTGGACTCCGAGAAGGCCACGATCTCGCCGAAGGACGGCACGTTCTTCTCGATCTCCGGCGTGCAGCTCAGGGTCATCGTCGCACCGATCGCGCGATACGCCTCGTCGCTGGCCCTGACGCGCGCCACGGCGTCGGCGGGCATGGACCAGAGATGCTCCCCCACATAAGCGAGATCCATGCTGGGGTTGGTCGTCGGCGAGACGACGCAGCGTGCCCCGAGGCCGAGCAGCTTGCTCACGAAGTACAGGTCGCCCTCCTGCGCGCTGCTGGCCACATGGGCACGGGTGATGGGCACCATGCGCTTCGCGTAGAAGGCCCTGCCCGTGCCGACCTGGACCTTCATGGCCAGCGCGGTGCCCTCGCCGTGGCGACCCTCCAGCATGTCCCGCTCGTGGCTTGTCAGCTCCATAGCTCTCCCTTTCCTCAGGGCGCCGCGGGCGCCACGACGTTGCGCGGTTCACCGTCAAGGAACCGTAGGGCGTTGTCGACGCAGCACTCGATGAGACTGGCCACGGCTTCGTGCGTCTTGAAGCCGATGTGCGGGGTGAACACGACGTTGTCCAGCTCCAGCAGTCTGCAGCCGCTCTCGTGCGTCAGATCGATATCGTCGAGACCCGCGCCTGCCAGCCGCCCCCCGCTGAGCGCCGCGCACAGGGCATCTTGCTCGACCAGACCGGCGCGGGCGGTATTGATGAGGAACGCGGTAGACGGCATCAGGGCCAGCAGATTGGCGTCGACGAAGCCCTGGGTCTCCTCGGTCAACGGAACGTGCAGGCTCACGACGTCGCTCTTCGCGAACACGTCCGGCAGCGTCAGGTAGCGCATGCCCAGATCGTCGACCAGAGCCTCGACTGGCTGCAGGTCGTAGCCGACCACGTCCATGCCGAAGCCGTGTGCCAGCCGGGCCACGCGCCGGCCGATAGCGCCCGTGCCCACCACCCCGAGGGTCCTGCCGCGCAGCTCGACCCCTTCCGGCGCGTCCCAGTCGATGGCGCAGGTGCGACGCACGCGCCCGTCGACCGCCGGGATGCTGCGCAAGACGCAGAGCATCAGGCCCAGCGCGAGCTCGGCCACAGCCGTTGTGGCGTAATGAGGCACGCGGCACACCGTGACCCCGTGCCTGACGGCGGCGGCCACGTCGACAGAGTCCACTCCCGAGGCCGCCAGCGAGACCATCCGCAGTCCCGGCAGACGCGCGAAGGCGTCCTCGCTCATGTGGGTCCAGCTGTTGAGCACGACCTCGGCGCCGCGCGCCCGCGCGACGATCTCGTCGGTCGTCGCGGGGACGTCGGCATAGAGTCGCACCTCGCCTCTGCTCTCGAGTCGAGCGAGGTTCTCCGCGCCGATATCCATGCCGTCAAGGATGACGATCCGCAAGCCGCACTGCTCCATCTCGGGAGTCACGACTCATCGGCAGCACGCCCGGCCGTCACTTGATCTGGCGGGATGGCCGCTGAGATGACCGCGCGCCGCACGACCAAAGGGGCATGGCCCGCACGGCGAACTGGAAGGCTATCATGACCGCTCGTGCCTGCAGGTCAAGACGTGACATACCGAGTCCCGCATGCTGGACGGGTATGTCGCGCTTCGCGCCCACAGCATCACGCTCCAGCGGGCTGGACGGGGACGCCTCGCCGGTTGACCCGCCTTCGCCGCCGGTCTCATCATTGGCACAGCCTCCCGCCGGTTGACGAAAGGACCGTGCACGCCCATGGACACGCCCGACATCACCCAAGCGTTTCGCGACGCCGCCAAAGGCCTCGACTTCTACTGGCCGGGCACGAGCATCAACGAAGCCTGCGAGCGGTACGGCCTGGCTCCCGAGCAGGTCATCAAGATGGCCTCCAACGAGAACGCCTACGGCCCGTCACCGAAAGCGATCGCGGCCGCCCGCGACGCGCTGGAGAAGGCGGCCATCTACCCCTCCGCCAAGTACGACTACGCTGGCCTCAAGAGGGCCCTTGCCGACTACGCCGGAGTGGACGCGAACATGATCGTGCCGGGACCGGGGTCAGAGTCCGTGGCCCGCTACATCGCCCATCTCTTCATCAGTCCCGGGGATGAGGTCGTCGTCGCCCTGCAGAGCTACGATGGCCACGCCTGGGTATCGCGCCTCATGGGCGGCGTCGTCCGCAGCGTGCCTCTCGTCGCGTACCGCTACGACATCGACGCCGTCCTCGCAGCCGTCAACGAACGTACGCGCATCATCTGGATCTGCAATCCCATCAATCCCACCGGCACCGTTCTCTCCAGGAGCGAGGCGCGACGCCTCGTCGAGTCCGTCTCACCGACGACGGCCGTGGTCTTCGACCAGGCCTACCGCGAGTTCGCCGACGATCCGGACTACGGCGACGGACGCGAACTCCTCTTGGACGGCTTCCGCAACGTGATCGTCCTGCGGACCCTCTCCAAGGTGTTCGGCATCGCCGCCATCCGGCTGGGATACGGGATCGCCGCTCCCGAGATCTGCACGATCATCGACAGCACCTGCGAACCGTTCCACATCAGCGGCCCAGCCTGCGCGGCCGGCGTTGCGGCGGTGACTCAGGATCGGATGTGGGCGGCGGAGATCCGCGACCTCATCGTCAGCGAACGGGGGCGCATCGAGCGGAGGCTGTCGGACATGGGCCTGCGCGTCGTCCCGAGCCAAGGCAACTTCGTCCTCGTCGACACCGGCGCAGACGCCCTCGACCTCTACGAAGGGCTCATGAGCCACGGCATCATCGTGCGGCTGGGCAGCATCTGGCACTACGACACACACCTGCGCATCACGGTTGGGACAAGGGAACAGAACGACCGCATGCTGGCGGCTGTCGCCCACGAAGTCGGCGCGGTGCCCGACTGACCGCAGCCCCGCCGGGGCGCCCGCAAGCCGTCGCCGCGCAACGCGCCGCGGTCGCGCGGAGCGCCTATCGGGTCTGCGTGCGGTTCAAGGCCATCGCCAGGATACGCGCCACATCCGGCGGCGTCGCGGCGACGGGGATCCCCACTTGCTCGAGCGCGGCCTTCTTGTCGGCGGCCGTGCCCGTCGCGCCCTCGACGATGGCGCCCGCATGGCCCATACGCTTGCCGGCCGGGGCGCTGAATCCAGCGATGTACCCCACGACGGGCTTCCAGATGTGCTCGAGGACGTACGCCGCGGCAACCTCCTCGTCGTCGCCGCCGATCTCGCCAATGAGGACGATCGCCTCGGTCTCCTCGTCCGCCTCGAACAGCTCGAGGCACTCGATGAACCCGACGCCGTGGATGGGGTCGCCCCCCATGCCGACGCCGGTCGATTGGCCGATGCCCGCCTTCGTCAGCTCGTGGACGACCTCGTAGGTGAGCGTCCCGGAGCGTGACACCACGCCCACCGGGCCCGGCGAGAACACATCGGCCGGCATGATCCCGGCGCTGCACCGCCCCGGCGAGATGACGCCCGGTCCGTTGGGTCCGATCAGCGTGGTCCCCGTGGCGGCGAAGTGCGCCGCCACCTCCGCCATGTCGCGCGCGGGGATGCCCTCGGTGACGCAGACGACCACGCCGAGGCCGGCGTCGGCGGCCTCGATCAGCGCGTCGCGCGCGAAACGAGCCGGGACGAACAGGACCGCGACATCGGCGCTCGTCTCGTCGACCGCCAGCGCCACCGTGTCGAAGACGGGCAGCCCATCGAGGACGCGGCCACCCTTGCCGGGCGACACGCCGGCCACCACGTTGGTACCCGCGGCGCGCATGCGCGCCGTGTGGAAGGCGCCCTCTCGCCCGGTGACTCCCTGCACCAGGACGCGACTGTGTTCATCGACCAGGATGGCCATGTCAGTCCCCCGTACGGGTCGTGGCTGGACGCCTCTCACGCGCGGCGGCGACCACCATGCGCACGGCATCGCCGGCGCGTGCGCAGACGGTGAGACCCTCGACCTCGGCCTCGGCAAGGATGGCGCGGCCCTCAGCGGCGGCATTGCCGTCGAGGCGAACGATGACGGGGACCTCCGGCCGGGCCTCATCCAGCGCCTGGAGCAGGCCGCGCGCCACCTCGTCGCAACGAGTGATGCCGCCGAAGACGCTGACCAGCACCGCGGCGACGCGATCTGACGACACGATCAGGCGCAGCGCTTGCGTCACGATCTCAGCGCGCGCGCCACCGCCGATGTCACAGAAGTCGGCCGCCGACCCGCCCGCCGCGGCGATCTGGTCCAGCGTGCTCATCACCAGCCCTGCGCCGTTGCCGAGCACGCCGATGTCGCCGTCCAGCGACACGTAGGCGATGCCGGCGTGCCGGGCCTCCGCCTCGGCCTCGTCCTCAACACGCGCCTCCGCCAGGTCGGCCTGCCGGTACAGGGCGTTGTCGTCGATCGTGATCTTGCTGTCGAGACACACGAGGTCGCCGTGCGCCGTGAGCACGAGCGGGTTGATCTCGACCAGGGTCGCGTCGCGGTCGCGGTAGAGGCGCCAGAGCGCGCGCACGACCGCCGCCAGCTCCTCCGCAAGAGGCCGTCCCGCGGACGTCACGGCCGCGGGCTCGAGCGTGGCGGCCGTGAGCACGTCACGCACCTGATAGTCGGCCGGACCGAGCAGAGGGTCGAGCGGCCGGCGCACGATCGCCTCGGCGTTATCGCGGGCGACCTCCTCGATGTCGACGCCCCCGAAACGCGAGAAGACGAGCACGGGGCCGCGTTGCGCCCGGGAGGCGGCGATCGCGAGGTACATCTCGCGATCGATGTCGACGGCCTGCTCGACGAGCACCGAGGAGACACGTCGACCGTGGATCGTCATGCCGAGCATCTCGGGGACGACTGCGGCGACCTCATCCGGCGTGCGACAGACGCGCACGCCTCCGGCCTTGCCGCGCCCGCCCGTCTTGACCTGCGCTTTGATGACGACCGGCAGGCCGATGCTCGCGGCCGCCTCCCGCGCCTCGAGGATCGTGGTGGCCGTGGCAGACGGCAGGATCGGCAGCCCCGCCTCCGCGAACAGCCGTTTTCCCTGATGCTCCAGCAGGTCCACGGACTCATCCTCCTTGGCGGCGGCGTGCGCGTAGCACGCCACGGTGCCGGTCAACCATTATGCTCTCCACCCGCGTCGTCGGCGGCCAGTTCGCCGCCCAGACGGAAGGCGCGCGCATTCAGCTCGCGGTACGTCGCCGGCACGCGCCGCGTGACGGCCTGCTCGACCGCGTCGGCAGGCAGCAGACCGGTCAGAGCGACCAGCGCCCCGAGGGCGACGATATTGGCGACCACCGCCTTGCCGAGCTGCTCCACCGCGACCCGGGTGAACGGCAGCCCGCGCAGGCGCCGGTCCGGCAGCTCGGCGCCGGGATCGATCTGCCCTGAGTCGTACAGCGACCAGCCCGCCCGCGCGCGTATCGCCCGCGAACTTGTCGTAGGCCTCCTGCGAGAGGCAGAGGCTCGCGTGCGGCGCCCTCACCACCAGATAGTCGATCTCGTCGATGCTGACGATGACCTCGGCGCGAGAGGCGCCGCCGCGCGCCGCCGGACCGTAGCTCTGCGTCTGGACCACATGCCGGCCCAAGGCGGTCGCCGCCTCGGCGAGGATGGCCGCGGCGAGAAGCACGCCCTGCCCTCCCGAGCCCGAGACGCGCACCTCCATACGATCCGGCAGAGACGTTCCCTCAAGCATCGCCGCCATCCTGCGCCAGCATTCTGATCTTCGCGAGCCCGGCGATGAGCTCGTCGCGCTCGGTGTGATAGAGCACCCCGACCGGATACCGGTCGCGACTGCGTGACTCGCCGCCCTCGAACTTGTCGGCGGGCACCGCCCGCTCCTTCTGGCCGAGGAGGAACTCGGCGGGATCGGAAGTCAGGTTGAAGCGTCCGTAGTAGACGGGGCAGATCGACATGGCCTCGACCATCGAGAAGCCCTCGTGGACGATGCCCCCGGCGATCACCTGGACCAGTTGACGGTAGGCGAGGGGGGTGCCGCGGGCGACGTAGGTCGCTCCCGCGGCGCGCGCCAGCTCGCAGATGTCGAAGGCCGGCTCGATGCTGCCGTACACGCTCGTCGTCGAGCGGTCTCCCATGTGAGTCGCCGGACTCGTCTGCCCGCCCGTCATGCCGTAGATCGAGTTGTTGAAGACGAGCGCCGTGACGTTCACGTTGCGGCGCGCCGCGTGGATCAGGTGGTTGCCGCCGATCGCCGTGCTGTCGCCGTCACCCATCACGACGATCACCTGGAGCGACGGGTCGGCGGCCTTGGCGCCCGTCGCCACGGCGAGGGCGCGACCGTGGGCAGTGTGCACCGTGCTGCAATCCATGTACTGGGAGACGCGCCCGCTGCAGCCGATACCGGCGACGATGACCACCTTGTCGCGGTCGAGTCCGAGGCCCAGGAGCGCGTCGATGAGCGCCCGGGTGACGATGCCGTTGGAGCACCCCGGGCACCAGATCGTCTTGGGCGTGCGCAGCCAGGTGCCGATCTCGCTGGTGGTGTGCGGCTTGATCCTGGGCGCGGCGCACGCACGCGCGCAGGCGGCCTCCAGCAGTTCCCGGTCGACCAGCGCAGTCATGACTGCCCCCAAGCGTGATAGTAGAACTCCTCTTTGACCAGCGCCTCGATCTCGGCGGGCGCGATGAGCTTGCCGTCCACGCGCCCGTAGTCCACGACTTTGGCGCGCCCAGCTACGGCGGCGCGCACCTCCCAGGCGATCTGCCGGAGGTTCATCTCGGGGACGATCACGGTGCGCACACGCTCAGCCATGTGGTCGACGGCCTTGGTGGGAAAGGGCCACAACGTGATGGGGCGTACGAGTCCCACCGGCACGCCCTGAGCGCGCGCCCACTTGACGACGGCGCGCGCCGAGCGCGCCACGGAGCCGTAGGCGAAGATGGCCACCTCGGCGTCCTCCATCTCCGTCTCCTCCACGCGCGCGATGGCGTCGCGGTGGTGGTAGATCTTCTCGCGCAGATAGCGCCCGAGATCGCCGGCCACCTCGGGGTCCCCGGTGTCGGGGGCGCCGCTGCGGCGGTTGTAGACGAGGCCGGTGACGTGGACCTTGAAGCGCGAGCCCAGCGCCGGGCGCTGGAGGATGTTGTCGAGCGACGAGGCGATCGTGTCGTATTCTTCGGGATCCACGTCAGGCTCGCCGCGTTCGGGCACGTGCAGCTCGCTTGGATCGGGCAGCGTGACCGCTTCACGCATATGGCCGATCAAGGCGTCGGACAGGATGATCACCGGCGTGCGGTACTGCTCCGCCAGTGCGAAGGCCTCCACGGTGAGCGTGTAACACTCGCGCACGCCGTTGGGCACGAGCGCGATCACCGAGTGCTCGCCGTGCGTGCCCCAGCGCGCCTGCATGACGTCGCCCTGGCTCGGCTCCGTGGGCAGCCCGGTCGAGGGACCGCCGCGCATCACGTCCACGATCACGCAGGGGATCTGCGCCATGGACGCGAAGCCGATCATCTCCTGCATCAGGCTGAAGCCGGGGCCGGAGGTGGCGGTGAGCGCCTTCTGCCCGGCCAGTGAGGCCCCACAGACGGCGGCGATGGAGGCGATCTCGTCCTCCATCTGCAGAAACGACCCCCCCACCTCGGGCAGACGCCTGGCGAGCACCTCGGCGATCTCGGTCGACGGAGTGATGGGGTAGCCGGCGAAGAAGCGCGCGCCGGCGGCGATGGCGCCCTCGGCTACCGCCTCGTTCCCCTGCAACAGCACGGGCGCCTTGGCCATGTCAATCCTCCTCCGCCACGGCGGCAGCGGCCGGACGCTTGCTCACGCGCCGCTCGATGGCGATGGCGAAGTCCGGGCAGTGCACCTCGCACGTCAGGCACTGGGTGCAGAGCTCGGGACGCGCGATGACCGGGAACCCCAGCTCATCGCGGTCGTAGACCTGCCGCGGGCAGATGGCGATACAGATCCCGCAGGCCTTGCAGAGGCCCAGATCGAGGGCGATCGGGCACGCCGGCCCGATTCGGCCCTCGTCCCTCTCCGCGACCGCGGACATGAGCGTTATCCCCGCGCCATCGGCAGATCGATGCCGCATTCGTCGGCCTGCGCGATGGCCTCGGGGTAGCCGGCGTCGGCGTGGCGCATGACGCCGGTGCCCGGGTCGCAGGTGAGCACGCGTTGCAGGCGCTCGGCCATCATGTCGGTGCCGTCGGCGACGACCACCATGCCGGCGTGCAGGCTCTTGCCGATGCCCACGCCGCCGCCGTGGTGGAAGCTCACCCAGCTGGCTCCGGCGGCGGTATTGAGCAGGGCGTTGAGGATCGGCCAGTCGGCGATCGCGTCGCTGCCGTCGCGCATCGCCTCCGTCTCGCGATACGGGCTCGCGACTGAGCCGGAGTCGAGGTGATCGCGGCCGATGACCAGCGGCGCCGAGACTTCGCCGGTGCGAACCAGTTCATTGAAGATCTGCCCTGCCTTGGCGCGCTCGCCGTACTCGAGCCAGCAGATGCGGCAGGGCAGGCCCTGGAATTGGACCTTCTCGGCGGCCATCTTGAGCCAACGCGTGACCATCTCGTTGTCCGGGAACGCCTCGAGCAGGGCGCGGTCGGTCCGCGCGATGTCGGCCGGGTCGCCGCTGAGCGCCGCCCAGCGGAAGGGGCCGTTGCCACGGCAGAAGAGAGGCCGGATGTAGGCGGGGACGAACCCGGGGAAGGCGAAAGCGTCGGCGTAGCCGGCCGCCTTCGCCTCGCCGCGGATGTTGTTACCGTAGTCGAAGGTGTGGGCGCCGGCGCGCTGCAGGGCGACCATCGCCTCGACGTGGACGACGATGCTCGCCACGGCGCGGCGCACGTACTCCTTGGGGTCGCGGCGGCGCAGTTCGAGCGCCTCGGCCAAGCTCATCCCGTTGGGCACGTAGCCGTTCAGCGTGTCGTGGGCAGATGTCTGGTCGGTGACCAGATCGGGGGTGACACCGCGACGCACCAGCTCGGGGTACACATCGGCGGCGTTGCCGAGCAGGCCGATGGAGAGCGGCTGCTTCGCCTTGACGGCCGCGTCGGCCAGTCGCAGCGCCTCGTCCAGGGTGTCCGCCGAGACGTCCAGATAGCTGGTCTCAAGCCGGCGGCGGATGCGCTCCGCGTCGACCTCGACGCAGAGCGCCACCCCGCCGGCCATGGTGACGGCCAGCGGCTGGGCGCCGCCCATGCCGCCGAGACCGGCGGTGAGCACAAGCCGCCCGGAAAGGTCGCCGCCGTAGTGCTTCTGGCCGGCGGCGGCGAACGTCTGGTAGGTGCCCTGGAGGATGCCCTGCGTGCCGATGTAGATCCAGGAGCCGGCGGTCATCTGCCCGTACATCGTCAGGCCCAGGGCATCGAGACGGCGGAACTCGTCCCAGTTCGCCCAGTCCGGCACCAGGTTGGCGTTGGCGATGAGCACCCGCGGCGCCATCTCGTGCGTCTGGAAGACGCCCACCGGCTTGCCGCTCTGCACGAGCAGGGTCTCGTCGTTCTTGAGGCGGCGCAGCGTGGCGACGATGGCGTCGAAGCTCGCCCAGTCGCGCGCCGCCTTGCCGGCGCCGCCATACACGATCAGCTCATCGGGAGCCTCGGCGACGTCGGGGTCGAGGTTGTTCATGAGCATGCGCAGGGCGGCCTCCTGCTGCCAGCCCCGGCAGCTTAGCTCGGTGCCGCGCGGCGCTCGCACGACGCGAGGCCCCGAAATAGGATTGCTGCTCTGTGTCTGTTCCACGTCCCGCCTCGTCTCTCCGATGATTGCTACCGGGCGTCTCAGGCCAGCATGCCCTTGCAGAGCGCGACCGCTCCCGGCGCGTCCGACGCGTACCCGTCGGCCTTGATCTCGTCGGCGTACGCCTGGGTGACGGGGGCGCCGCCGATGATGGCCTTCGCCTCCAGACCGGCGGCCCTGATCTTCTCGATCGTCCTCGTCATCTGCGGCATCGTCGTGACGAGCAGGGCGGACATGCCCACGATATCGGCGTGGTGCGCGGCCGCGGCCTCGACGAAGGCCTCTGGCGAGACGTCGGCGCCGAGGTCGATGACCGTGAAGCCGGCGCCTTCGAGCATCAGCGCCACGAGGTTCTTGCCGATGTCGTGCAGGTCGCCCTTCACGGCGCCGATGACGACGATGCCCCTGCCGGTGGCATCCTCAGAGACCAGGAGCGGCTTGAGCAGGCTCAGGCCCGCCTGCATGGCCTCGGCGGCGATCAGCATCTCGGGGATGAACAGATCGCCGGCGCTGAACCGCGCGCCGACCTCGTCCATCGCCGCGATGAGCCCGTTGTCGAGGATGTCGAGCGCCTCGGCGCCCTCATCCAGATGCTCCTGCACGAGGCGGGCCGCCTCGTCCGCATCGCCTTCCAGTACCGCCTGCCGCAAGCTATCGAACGCCATCATTCCTCCTGAGCATCACGTCGTCTGGTCAACCGGCCAGATGCTTGTCGGCCGCCTTCACGACGGCATCCATATCGCGCTTCACGTCGTCGGGCAGCTCGATTGGCTGGAGCGTCTTGCGCATCTCCCGGTACGTCTCGGTGGCGCGCTCGTAGAGATCCTTGCGGCCGGCCGCCATCCAGTTGTCGAGCACGTCCGGGACGAACAGATCGGGGCGGATCATCTCGCGGCAGTGACGCAGGGTGTGCTTGCGCCGCAGGAAGTGCCCGCCGGGCCCCGCCTCGATGATGTCGTCCATGGCCAGCGTCTCGTCGTCGACCTGCACGCCGGAGACCGTGCGCTGGATCACCGCCAGCAGGCGGTCGTCGATGATGAGCTCCACGGGACTTGCCAGCGTGGAGCCGCCGAGGCGCCCGGCGCCGTAGAGGATGTCGGCTCCTGCCATCGCCAGGACCGCCGGCTGGAGCGTCTTCTCGGCGGCTGTCTGACCGTCGGGCACATACGAGTCAGCCATCATCGAGAAGGTCTCGACGGGGACGCCGAAGGCCTCCTTGCAGAACTGCGCGGTCGCCGCGCGGGCGAGGATGGTCTCGCTGTTGGCCAGCAGCGCGTTGCCCGTGCCCAGGTCCATGGTGGTGTTGAAGACCGTGGCGATGAACGGAAGGCCGGGCTTGAACATCTGCGACATGACCAGGAAGGCGAGGAGCTCGACGGCCTCCAGCAGGACCGTGCCCGCGATGGTCACCGGGGCGGTGGCCCCGGCGATGGCCAGCGAGTTGGCGGCGACGGGGATATCGTACTCGGCGGCGCCGAGGAGCTGCGCCATATCCATGTCCTTGTACACCAGCGGACTGAGCGACGTCGGGTTGATGAGGAGCAGCGGGCGCTTGCGCAGCGCCTCGGCGCTGCCGGCGCGCGCCAGCATCAGCTCGAACAGGTAGGGCACGCTCTCGTGGCAGTACGCCAGGAGCATCAGCGGCTTCGAGGTGTTCTGCAACTGCACGTTGAGGCCATGCACGTCCGCCGACTCAGGAGGCGCGTCCATGGGCGTCTGAATGGCGCAGACGTTGATGTTGGGGAGCTGCTCGACCAGCTGACACCACTCCGCGAAGCGCTGCTCGGTGTTGGCCACGTAGTCGCCGACGTCGGGGTCGAGGTAGCGCATCGTCTGCACGCACGTCGTCGAGAAGAACTTGCCGGACGGATCGGGGACGGTGAAGTCGTGCTTCTCGTCGCCGCCCATGACCTTGACCGACTTGGGCACGCTGGCCAGGGCCGCCTCGATGGTGTCCTTGGGAAAGCGCACCATGCGGGTGCTCATGTCGACGTTGGCGCCGGCCGCGGCGAGCCGCTCGAGCGCCTTCTCGTAGTCGACCTTGACGCCATGGTCGGTCAGGATACGTATGGCCTTCTCGAGAATGGAATCGACGTCGTCACTGCTGAGTGGTTGTACCCGTAGGGTCCTCGCCATGGGGCTCTCCTTCGCTTAAGTCGCCTGATCGAGGTCGACCGACTGCGGCAAACCTACTCACCAGCCTCCGAGCGTTCAAGACGCAACACGATGAGTCTGAAATGCGAGACGCTAATACCGGGGGGTGCGCCTGCAGGGGCGGCGCCTTGGCGCCGCCCGACGCAGTCGCTCAGGCGCTGAGGGAGCGGGTGGCGACGTAGGCGGCCGCCAGCTTGCCCGCGGCCGCCTGCACGAGATCGGCCAGTTCCTCGATACCCGCGCTCCTTGACCCGCCACGTCGGGCCGATGACGTTGACGCCCACAGGGGGGCTGATGCCCGCGGCCGCGCAGGTGATCGCGGTCACGCCGGCCTCGACGGCGTCGGCGACGATCTGCGGCCGTGACGCGTCGGCGAACGCCGCCCCGGCCGACGTGCCCGTGCGACTCACGCGGCGGCCGGCCCACCCGCCGCAGCGCAGCTCGTAGAAGCTCTCCACCTGATCGAGGTACAGGGCGTCGTCGCCGTCTTGCACGACGAGACTGGCGGTCTCGCCGCTGACGTCACGCAAATGCACGAGGATGGGCCGCGCGATGGACTGCAGGCGCTCGGTCCATCCGAACGGCGATTCGAGGGCGACGAGGCGGCGTCCGACGGCGAACGTGCCATCGGAGCCCGGCAGCACCAGGTCCTCGCCCTCCAGGGCGCTCAGCACGCCGGCGACCGTCTCGCGCGTCAGCCCGGATCTGGCGGCCACTTCCGCAGCGCTCAGACCGCCACCGCCGGCCGCCACCACCTCCACCACGGCGATGCCGTCGGCGAAGCGAAAACCGTCTGCCTTGCGATCGAGGAGGCGCCGACCGCGGATCCACCCTCTGTCGGCGCGGCTGTAGGAGACGTACCCGCGGGCGCGCAGCATACGCAGCAGGGTGTAGAGGCTGGACTGGGGGATGCCGCATGAAGCGGCGACGGCCGCGGCCGGCACGGGCTCGTCCTGCTGCTCGAAGAACTCGAGGACGTCCAGGGTGCGCGAAGCGGCCTGCGCCGCGCGACCGTCTGCGGATGGTTTCCTCGCGCTCATCACGTCACCTGCCCTCTCGCCTGCGGCTGGGTCCGCGGAGGCCTCGCCTGCCGGGACCGATCGGCGGCGTGGCGCCGGAGTCTGGCCCCGCGAGGCAGTCAATCAGCCCCCGAGCGAGGGCGCAACCCCCGCCGCGTACCCGCCGGCGCGGGACTTTGCAGCGCTCCCGCGGGTTCGCTATGGTGGTCGCCATGACCTCCGGCGCGACACCCAGCACGAGCTCCCGGTGAGGGATCGGCCACCCGCGCGCTGGATGTGCTCGAGTTTCTCGCGCGCCGCTCGACACCAGCGCCCGCGGCGATCATCGCGATGTCCTGTGGCATCCCTCGCTCGAGCCTCTACGCCCTGCTGCGCTCACTGAGAGAGCGACGCTTCATCGTCTACCACAGCAAGGACCGCACCTGGAGCCTCGGGGCGGCCGCCCACGAACTGAGCGACAACGCTCCCCTCTTCACGCATGGCCTCGCCGTACTGCGCGCCTTCACCGCCGCTCCGGGCGGGCTGACGCTGCGCGAGATCGCGCTGCGCGGGGAGCTCCCCCGTTCGGTGGTCGAACGTATCATCCCGTATCTGGAGGAGTGCGACCTCGTGCGCGGCGAACCTGACGGCACGTACTCGCTCGGCCTGGAGCTGGTCAGCCTCGCCTCGCGTGTGGCTACGGTCGACTACCTCAGGATCGTGGCTCGGCCGCTCCTCACGCAGCTTCGTGACGCCACGCGAGAGACGGCCAGCCTCATCGTCATGAGCGGCGATCACGGCCTCTACATCGATCAGGTCGAGAGTCCGTACGTCCTCAGGATCAGCGGCTGGGTAGGGCGACGGGTGTCCCTCCAGGACACCGCCACCGGAGCCGCGTTCGCCGACCGCGGCGCCTCACACCTGGTGCACGACGCGGTGGAGCCGGGCGTGAGCTCGATCGCCTGCGCCCTCGAGATCCCCGAGCAGGATGCAGCGATCAGCATCCTCGCGCCTACTTGGCGGTTGCGCGAATTCGGCACCGACAAGGCGCAGAACATGGTCGAGACGGTCGCCCGGCAGATCACGCTGCGGGCGCGCAACGGCGGCTAGGTCCCGGGGCGGTTCGCGACCCGGCGAACGCTGGTGGGTCGCGAACGAAGGTGGCGATGTGCACACCGGGCGTCGGTCTGACCGTGCGCCATTCCACTATCCCTGCGTCAAGCACCCCGATATGCTGCCGGGACCGCGCGAGTGACACCCGACCAGAAAACACTGGAGGCATGTGTGGATACCCTTCAAGGCCTCATGCAGGCCGTCGACGAGTACGACGCCGAGGCTGCGGCCGACTACGCCCGGCAGGCGGTGGCAGAGGGCATCGACCCGGTGGCCGCGTTCAGCGCCATGACCGCGGCGATCAAGGCCGTCGGCGATGGCTTCGAGGCCGACACACGCTGGCTGCCCGACCTCATCGGGGCCGCCGACGCGATGAAGGCGGCCACTCCGATCCTCGAAGAGGCCTTGAGGGCGCAGGGCGGCAAAAGGCAGTCCCTGGGTACCGTCGTGGCGGGGACCGTCCAGGGCGACATCCACTCGATCGGCATCGAGATGGTGTGCACGCTGCTCGTCGCCGCCGGTTTCGAAGTGCACTACCTCGGCATAGACATCCCAGCCGGTCGGTTCGTCCAGGCGGTGCGCGACACCGGCGCCGACATCGTCGCCCTCTCCGCCTTGCTCACCGTGACCTCGGCCGAGGACAAGAAGGTCATCGACCTGCTCAAGGAGGCCGGCCTGCGTGATCAGGTCAGAGTGATGGTCGGCGGTGGAGCCATCAACGCCGATTTCGCCGCCAAGGTCGGCGCCGACGGCTACGAGCCGGCCGCGCCAGGCGCCGTCGAGCTGGCGAAGTCCTTCGTCGGCGCGGCCTGAGAGGAGGAGCATCATGCAGCACGGATATCTTGCGTCGCTTCGCCCCGGTCGACGTCCTCAGCGAACGCGAGCTCTCCGCCATCCATCAGGCCGCCCTCGAGATCCTCGAGACCTGCGGCGCCAACATCAGTCACGAGGCGACGCAGGAGCTCCTCGCGGAGTCCGGCTGCCGCGTCGATCGCGACGCCGCCAGGTGCGCATCCCGCCGGCGCTGGCCGAGGAGTGCCTGCGCTCCATTCCGTCGAGCTACCAGATCGTCGCGCGCGATCGCGCCATGGACGTGCGCATCGGCGGTGACCGCGTGCACTTCCTGCAGGGCATGGGCATGCGCTATGTGGACCTCGAGACATGGGAGCTGAGGTCGGCCACCCTGCGCGAGCACGCCGAGGTGCAGATCGTCGGCGACGCGCTGCCCAACGTGCACGTCATGGACGCCCTCTTCACCTTCACCGATCTCAAGGGCGTCCCCGGGATCATGCAACAGCTCGAGGGTCTGGCCAACGGCTTCCGCTACTCGGTCAAGCCCCAGCACTACGGCTATCTCAAGGACTCCGATCAGTTCGCCATCAAGATGGCTCAGGCTTTGGGCGTGACACTCGATGCGGAGATCGACGTCGCCCCGCCCGTGGCGTTCGGCGACGAGGCGCTGGAGGCGATCTGGCGCTTCGCCGAGTTGGGCTGGTGCGTTTGGGCGTCGCCCGGCGGCCGGGCGGGCGCAACCGCGCCGGGCCCCCTGGCGAGCGTTCAGGTGCAGTCCTGGGCCGGCACCATGGCGTTCATCGTCATCACCCAGCTCATCAATCGCGGCACGCCGGTCGGCCTGCACCCGTGCGATGGCGTCGTCCATGCCAAGTGGGCTCACGGCCTGCCCGCCGCACCCGAGACCTGGTACACGCGTGCAATGACCAATCAGCTCTGCCGCAAGCATGGCATCCCAGTCACGACTGCCTCAGGCTTCTGCGGCCACGCCAAGCAGTTCGACTATCAGGCAGGCATGGAGAAGTCGCTCGGCGTGCTCTCATCGATCATGACCGGCAGCCACCTCCACACACTTCAGGGCAGCTTCGCCGGCGAGCTCGGGTACAGCAACATCCTTCAAGTGCTCGACGAGGAGATCGCCGGCAGCATCGGCCGTTACCTGCTGGGAACAGAGATCAACGACGAGACGCTGGCCGTAGATGAAGCGCTCGCCGTGGGCACAGCTCCAGCCAGTTTCATGGGTCGTCCTCTGACGCGCCAGTACTGGGTCAAGGATCGCTACGAGCCCATCGTCGCCGACTGGGGCACGCACGTCGACTGGGTCCGCGGCGGCAAGAAGGACATCGTCACGCGCGCCGGAGAGAAGGTCGAGGCGATCCTCGCCGAGCACAGGGCGGCGCCGCTCACCGCCGAGCACAGCGCCGCGGTCGGGGACATCCTGGGCGAGGCCCGCGAGTACTACCGCGGCACAGGCCTCATCGGCGATGACGAGTGGGAGCCGTACATGGCGGCGCTGGATGAGGCCGACCTGCCCTGACTGCTGATCGGCACTGCCTCACATGCCGCTCTCGCAGATCGGGACGGGGGCTCCGCCGAGCGCTTCGGGCGAGCGGAGCCCCTTCCGGCGACGGCCGCAGGTCGCGCCAGGCGGTCGCCCGGAGAGCATCCGGTGTGTCGGCCGCGAGAGCGACGGGAGCCTCCGCAAGAGAGCGCGGATGCCTCAGATGACCGGCCGCCCGAAGCAGCGCCCGAGCGCCAGCTGAGCTGCCGACTCGACCCCCTGAAGGTCGATGGCGTAGACGATCGCGTTCAGCGTGAGTCGGCAAGTGCCGTGACATTCGGCGAGGGCGCCTCTCGTGCTGACCTCGTCGCCGCGCGACGGCGGCAGATGTTCCGTCGCGTCGAAGTAGACGAGAGACGCCCCTGGCCCCAAGGCCCTCACGCTGTCGACGAGCGCGTCCTCGACCACGATCGCCTCGTTGTGGAACTCGAGGGCCCCGGCCTGCAGACGGCTCATGTCCAGCATGCTGGTCAGCAGCCGCTCCATGCGATCGGTCTCCTCGTTGATGGTCGTCAGCAGCTCGCGCCGATCCTCTTCGCTCCAGTCGACGTCTTCCTGCAGCAGGCTGGTCACCGACGCCTTGATCGCGGCGAGCGGCGTCCGGACGTCGTGGGAGACGCTCGAGAGGATGCTCCTGCCCAGCTGGTTGGCGGCGACCAGGTCTTCGGCCGCCGCCGCCTCCGCTTCCAGCCCTTCTCGCTGGACTGCAGCGCGGCGAGCTCCCTGGCGAACGCGTCCAGCACGGAGGCTTCCTCGTCCGCTTGCGCGATCGCGGGCGAGCCGACGAGGACGTGATGGGCGTCCACGTCCATCGTGAAGCCCGCGTCCGCGGGTGTGGCCGGAGCGCTGCCGCTGGCCGCCTCCACGTGCCAATGCTCGCCTCGCCTGTGAAGGAGCGCCGTCCCTTCCAGGGCGAAAGCGCGACGCAGGCTGTCCAGGATGGCCTCGGGACTCGACGTCCCGGCGAGCCGCAACAGCGTTTCGGCCTTGGCCCGCGCACGTGTCGCCTGGGCCGACCGTCGCGCCGCCAAGGCGACAAAGCTGCTCACGATGATAGCCACGACCAGGAATACGGCCAGCGCGAGGATGTTCTCCGGCGTGCCGACCGTGAACGTGTGAATCGGCGGCGTGAGATACCAGTTGGCCAGAAGGAAGCCGGCGACCGCGGCGACGAGCGCCGGCCAGATCCCGCCCAGCGCCGCGACGCAGATGACGAGCAGCAGATACAGCAGCAGCACGCCGGAGAGCGACACGTTCTCGCGCAGCTGGACGAGGATCCAGGTCAGGAGCGGCGTGCCGACGACGGCAAGCGCCATCCCGAACAGCACCCGGCGGGCCGGCAACGCTCGCGGGGGGCGAACGCGCTTCCGCGGCGACTGCTCCTCCTCGAGTTCCGGATCGCGACCGATCACGTGAACGTCCAGGCCGGTTCCGCATTCGCGGATCACCGTCCGGATGACCGAGCCGTACAGGAACTCATGCCACCGCGACTCCCTCGTGGCTCCCAGCAGGATGCGGGTCACGTTGAGCAACCGCGCCGCTTCCACGAGGGTCCGCCCCGCGTCGGAGCCGGCGAACTCTCGGTACGTGCCGCCCAAGAGGTCGACGAGACGCCGCTGCTGTTCGAGCAGCTCGGCCGAGGGGCCCGTCAGGCCGCTCTCGGGCCGGACGTGAACCGCGATCAGGTCCGCGTTCAGCCGCTGCGCCATGCGCGCCGCGCGCCGCACAAGCCTGTCGCCGTCAGGGAATCCCGCGAGGGCAACGAGGACGCGCTCGCGGGTCTCCCAGGGCTTCGAGATGCCGTGCCGCGCGCCGGCCCGCCGCCACCCTCAACGCTGCCACCGGCGCTCTAAGCGCCACTCTCCCGTTGATCTCATATCGAACACACTTTCCGCGCGCTCTCAACCCGGACACCGACTCGAGGACACCCTTGACATGGCCGATCAGCCTGCAGCCGCCGGAGGCCACGTCATGAACGTACGTCTGCGAACCCCGATCGAGGGTGTCGCCCTGATCTCCTCCGGAGTCTCGCGCTGATCCCAGCTCGACGTCCCGCTGTCTGGAGCGCGTACACGGTGGGCTGCGGCCCACCGTCTTTCACGTGGTCGTGCCCGTGGCCTCCCGCGAGACTCTTTCCGGCCGCGAATCCGTCGCCCTCATCCTCGTGGCCCATCACAGCACCACCCTTACGACCGAAGCGAGGCTTTCTCGGTCGAGCGCCGACACGGCGACGACCGGGACCGCCGGGGCAAGTGTGCGCACCGCGCTCAAGATGCGCTCGACCTGCTCCGGCGAGACTGTATCCACCTTGTTGGGCGATGACGTTCGCCCGCGCGACCTGCCCCTCGAGCATCGGGCCCAGGACTTCCAGAAAGACGTCGAAACGCTCGACGTCGATCAACGTCACGACGGCGACATCGTCGATATCAGAGGCGTATTGGTCCACTGTCGCGATGACGTCGCCGGGTCGCGCGATGCCGCTGGGCTCCAGCAGCACGTAGTCAGGGTCATACGTGCGGGCGATGGTCTTGAGTGCGTCGACGATGCCGATCGCAAGCGTGCAACAGATGCAGCCGCCGAACAACTCCTTGACGACCAGGCCCTGCTCGGCGACATACCGCCCGTCGATGCCGACCTCGCCAATCTCGTTCTCGATCACCGCGACCTTACGCCCCGCGGCCACCAGGTGCCGCGCGATCTCGAGGAGGACCGTCGTCTTTCCCGAACCGAGGAACCCCGCGACGACGATGAGTCTCAAGTGCGGCTCAGAAGACCGCGGGCACGTTGACGAAGAGGACCACGGCCTTGCGGGAGCGCGACGGGTTGAGGAACGTGTGCTTCTCGCGAGGCGCGTACGTGAGCGTGTCCCCGACGTTCAGCCGGTACGTGCCTCCGTCGCACACCATGTGGAGGCTGCCCCGAAGAACACAGACGAACCCGCACTCGGCGTCGATCGAATACAGCTCATCACTCGGGCTGCCCAGCGGCTCGAGATGCGTCTCGAAGACCTCGATGCGGCGCTCGGTCGATGGGCTCAGCAGGAAGTCCTCGACTCCGCTGCCCCCGAGGTACATCGGCTTACGATCGGCGCGGCGCACCACGGGTGAGAGCGCCACCGGGGTCGCTGCCTTGTGCAAGAGAGAAGCGATGTCGATGCCGAGCACCGAACAGAGCGCCAGGAGAGAAGCGATCGAGACGGAGCTCTCGCCGCGCTCCAGCTGGCTGAGGAAGCCCTTGGTGAGACCGGCGGCGCCGGCCACCTGCTGCTGCGTCAGCTGCCGAGCCACTCGCTCAGCGCGAAGCTGCGCACCGATGCCGCCCAGGAGCTCCTGGGCGAAGGCGTCGATGTCGGGAGAACGCTGGGGGGCGCCACGACCTGTGGCGCGAAGTCGATCGCCATTGTCGCCGCTCTCAGCCATCACGCCATACTATCGCAGGCCGTACGCCCTGCTGCCCGGATTCGCCGAGGATTGCGCCCCACGTCACGCCGTCGACATCGCCAGGGAGGAGCCGGTCACCAGGCCAGCAGCTCATCGGCTACGCGGACCGCCTCGATGGCGTCCCCCGCGTATCTGTCGGCGCCGTAGGCCGCGACGAGCTCCGGCGTCACCGGCGCCCCGCCGATCAGCACCTTGGCCTCCGGGCTCTTTGCCCGGACGTCTTCCACGACGCGCTTCAGCGCCGGCAGCGTACTGGTGATCATGGCGCTGGCCCCGACGATCTGCGCCCCGGTACGCGCCTGCTCCTCGGCGAACCGGGCTACGGGCACGTCGATCCCGATGTCGACGACCTCGTACCCGTTCGTCTCAAGGGTCAGCGCCACGATGTTCTTGCCGATGTCGTGAATGTCGCCTTCGACAGTGCCGAGGACCACGGTCCCCTTGCTCTGCATCGCCTCGGCGAGGTGCGGCTTGACCAGCTCGACGGCCGCCTTGAAGGCCTCGGCGGCGATCAGCAGCTCCGGAAGGTAGTAGTCTCCCGCCTCGAACCGCTGGCCCACTTCGGCCATGCCGGGCGCGAGACCCTGCTGGATGATGGCGATCGGCTCGACGCCGTCGGCCAGAGCCTGGCCCGTCAACTCTCCCACGCGGACTTCGTCGAGCCCGACCAGGCTCTCTCCGAGAGCCCGCAGTATCTCCTCGCTCACCGCTGACCTGCCTTTCTGGGCGCGCGCCCCGAGTTCCTCAGTAGGTGCCGTACTCCCTGGCGGCGTCCACCAGAGCTTTGGCGTTGATGATGGGGCCGTGAGACGGGTACTCGCATGTGGGGCCGAGGATGAACCCACCGCCGCCGGCGAGGGCCTCGATCATCTCCTTGCTGCGCAGCTTGACGTCGTCGTAGCCGACCGAGGCCAGGTCGGGCGGCCACCACTCGCCGAACAGTACGGCTCGCGAGCCGTACTTCTGCTTGTACTCGGACCAGTCGGCGCACGTCGCCGGCAGAGCAGCGCACTGGTACACATCGACGCCACCGATGTCGTCGAAGGCGGCGTCGATGTAGGGGGCGGCGTCGCAGTTGTGGATGATGAGCGTCGCGCCCGTCTCCCTGATGGCCGCGTTCATGCGACGCAGGCAGTCCGCCTGGAGCGACATCCACAGCTTCTCGCTCATGATCGAGCGATTCCCGTAGTCATGGCAGTTCACGACGAGGCTGACTCCGCGCTTGACGAGCGCTCGCGCGTAGTCGATGACGACGTCCGTCACCACTTCGAGCGCCTGCCGGACGGCCTCGGGGTGCCTTATGCAGTCCATCAGCAGCGGCTCCATGCCGCGCAGGAGGCCCAGCACGACCAGCGGTTCGGCGACAATGGCTGCTACAGGCACGGTGTCGCCGCGCGTCGTGTACAGGATGTCGGCGACCTCGAGGGTCATGCGGATGCGCTCGGCCTTCTCGACGTCATAGCGCTCCAGCTTGAGGTAGTCGTCAGGGGACTTGATGAGCAGGTCGTCCTTGTCGGAGTACGCCGGCTGATCGTCCTGGAACACCATTGGCTGCCCGAACCCGGCCGCTTCGACCATCATGTCGAAGTACGCCATGAGTCGGTCGTCCCCGATGAGATCCTGCCAGGCGAGCATGCAGGATGACATGAGTCTGGGACTCTGCACCATCTCTCCATAACTCACGCCGAGCATGTGACGCGTGATGCCGTGTCCGGCAGTGAACACCGGTACGCGATCGGGCACCTCTCCGCGCATCACCGCGTCGATCCGCTCGCGCGAGGTCATGTCTCCTGCGTTCTTCATCCCGCTCTCCTCCTCGTGCCGCTGACGCCCTCCGCCGCGATGCGCTCCCGGCGGGACATGGCCGACACCCGCCGGTTCGACAGCACCTTACCACTGTCTGTCTGTACTTGACAAGAGTGGCCCGGGACGGCCATCATCGCGGTCGGTACGGCCTCATCTTCAGACCACAGATCACGAAGGGAGCGGATCAGCATGGCGCGCCAGGACATCACCAGCTCGTTCCGGGCCGCGGCCCGTGGGATCGACTTCGAATGGCCCACGGTGAACCTGCTCGAGGCGTGCATCGAGTATGGCTTGAAGCTCGAGGACGTCGTCTACCTCGCGGCGAACGAGAACCCATACGGGGCGTCGCCGCGGGCAATGGCGGCAGCGGCCGAACGGCTGATGAAGGCTGCCATCTACCCGTCGCCGTCGCTCATCCATGACGAGTTGCACAACGAGTACGCCGATGTGCGCCGGGCGCTCGCCGCGTACTGTGACGTCCCCGAGGACATGGTCATGCCGGGCCCGGGCTCCGAGACGGTCCTCCGGTACGTCACGCAGGCGTTCATCGACACCGGGGATGAAGTGGTGGCCGCTCCCGAGAGCTACAGCGGCCACCCTTGGGCAACGCAGATCATGGGCGGCGTGGTCAAGTACGTCCCGCTCGTGGACTATCGCTTCGATATCGACGGCTTCCTCGGGGTCGTCACTGACCGCACCAAGATGATCTGGCTCTGCAGCCCGAACAACCCCACCGGCACGATCATCACCGACGCAGAGCTCGCACGCCTGGTGGAGAACGTCCCCCCGACGACGGTGGTCGTCTGCGATCAGGCCTACCAGGAGCTCGTCGACGACCCGGAGTGGGGCGACGGCACGAAGTATCTCCTTGCCGGCCATCGCAACGTCGTCGTCCTGCGCACGCTGTCCAAAGCATTCGGCCTGGCCGGCATGCGCATCGGCTACGCGATCGCGGACCCCGAGGTCTGCCGGGTCATCGACCACATCCGTGAGCCCTACTACGTGAGCGGGCCAGCCTGCGCCGCCGCGCTGGCCGCGCTCGAGGATCGTGAGTGGCGCGATGACGTCGTCGCCAAGCTCCAGTCCGCGCGACGTTCAGTCGGCGCGGCCCTCGAGGAGCTTGGCTGCCGCGTCGTCCCCAGTCAGTGCAACTTCCTGCTCGTCGACACCGGCCGCGACGCGAACGACATGTACGAACGCCTTCTGCGCCGCGGCATCGTCGTGCGTCCGGGCAGCCTTTGGGGCTACGATACTCATCTGCGCATCTCCATGGGGACCGCGGACGAGAATCGCCGCCTGGTCGACGCCATGGCGGCCGAACTGGCGCACTGACGACCCACTGCAGCTGGAGGATCACTGTGGAAAAAGGCACGCCTGGCAGTCAGAACCACGAGGCCGCTTTCCGCGATTCCATCGCCCTCATACGCGACTACGAACCGGGGGCGGACGCGGAGCAGGTCTCGCAGGCCACCGGCATTCCGTTCACCGACATCGTCAAGCTGGCGTCGAACGAGAACGACTACCCCATCTCGGCAAAGGTCGTCCGCGCCATTGAGGGGCAGTTCCCTCTGCTGCACAGCTACCCGTGGGAGGACTACGGTCGTCTCAGGGAGGCAGTGGCCGTCGCCAACGGGGTGGCGCCCGAGCAGGTCGTCCTGAGCTCGGGCTCAGCGCAGCTCGTCCTCAATCTCCCCCTCCTGTACGCCGATCCCGGCGACGAGGTCATCCTCGCTCCAGAGTCGTACGCCCTCTACGAGGCCGCGAGCCGGGTGATGGGCGCACACCTGCGCGAGGTGCCCCTCCACGCATACCGCTTCGACATCCCCGCCATCATCGAGGCAGTCAGCGAGCGCACGAAGATCATCTGGTTGTGCAGCCCCAACAACCCCACCGGGACGATCGTGACGCGGTCCGAGATGCAGTCGCTCCTCGACGCCGTCCCGGCGACGACGGCGGTCGTCGTCGACCAGGCGTATTGCGAGTTCGTCGACGACCCCGACTACGCTGACCCTCTCGAGTTCCTCGCCGCGGGGCACCGCAACGTCATCGCCCTGCGCAGCTTCTCCAAGGCCTACGCGCTCGCCGGCATCCGCCTCGGCTACGCCGTCGCCGATCCCGTTGTCTGCCGCATGCTCGATCGCATCAGCGAGCCCTTCCTGCTCAGCCGCCCCGCCTGCGCCGCGGGACTCGCGGCCCTTGACGACGAAGACTGGCTGCGCGCCAGCAGCGCGACTGTACGCGAGGGCCGCGACTACCTCTCGCGCGAGCTCGCGGCCGTCGGCTGGGACGTGGTGCCGAGCCAGGGCAACTTCGTCCTCGCCGACACACACCGTGACGGACGCGTCCTGTTCCATGCGCTCCTCAAGAAAGGCGTCATCGTGCGGCCTGCCGACGGTTGGGGGTACCCGACACACATCCGCGTCTCCGTCGGCCTGCCCGAGCAGAACCGACGCTTCCTCGCGGCGCTGCGAGACTGCCTCGCGCCATGAGCGTGCGCGCCTCGCTTATGGTCACGTGCCTGGGTGACGCGCTGTTTCCGCGTGTCGGCGTGGCCGCGGTCCACGTACTCGAAGGGCTCGGCGTGAGCCTCGACTTCCCGGCGGGCCAGACGTGCTGCGGACAGCCCGCCTTCAACAGCGGCTACCACGACAGCGCCCGCCGCTCCGCCCGCGCCTTCCTGCGCGCCTTCTGCGGCAGCGAGTACGTCGTCTCCATCTCGGGCTCGTGCGCGGCCATGGTTCGCCAGCACTATCCGCTGCTCTTCGCCGGCCAGCCCGAGGAAGCCGACGCGCGAGCGCTGGCCGCGCGCACCTACGAGTTCTCGCAGTTCCTCGTGGACGTCCTGCGGGTGGACGATCTGCCGTCAAGCGGCTCCGGAACCGTGACCCTGCATCACTCCTGCCACACGCGTCGCATGCTTGGCGTGGTCGAGCAGCCCGAGCGCCTGCTGAGCATGGTGGAAGGGCTCAAGTACGTGCCCCTCCCCCGCGCTCGCGACTGCTGCGGTTTCGGCGGCACCTTCGCGGTGAAGATGCCGGCGATCAGCGAGGCGATGGTCGACGAGAAGGTCGACCATGTGCTCGCCACCGGCGCGGAGCTCCTCACGGGCCTGGACATGAGCTGCCTGATGAACATCGAGGGCCGTCTGCGGCGACGTGGCGCGCACGTCGCCGTGAAGCACCTGGCGGAAGTCCTCGCGGAAGGCTGGCGGCGGTGAGTCCCGACTCGAGGAGAGCCTTCGACGAGCGCGTCGCGCAGACCCTGGACGACCCCGGCCTGCAGCAGGTCATCAGGGATGGTCAGGACTACATGCAGGACTTGGGCGAGAAGGCGCGTGAGGAGCTCGACTGGCCGGCCTGGCGGGACGCGGTCGGCGAGGTGCGCCGTCACACTGTGGCGCATCTCGACCACTACCTCGAGCAGTTCGCGGCGAACGTGGAGAAGCGCGGCGGCATTGTCTTCTGCGCCGCCGACGCAGCCGAAGCGCGCGAATACGTGGCGGAGCTCGCACGCCGCAAGGGCGCGCGGCTCATCGTCAAGTCCAAGTCGATGGTGACTGAGGAGATCGGCCTGAACCTCGCCCTGGAGGCCGAGGGCGCTGAGGTCGTCGAGACCGACCTCGGCGAGTTCATCATCCAGCAATGCGGCGAGCGGCCGTTCCACATCGTCGGGCCGGCGATCCACAAGACTCTCGACCAGATCTGCGAGCTGTTCTGCTCACTCGCCGGCGAGCGACTGCCGGCGGACCCCGACGCGCTCACGCGTTTCGCGCGCCGCAGACTGCGCGAGAAGTTCCTCAACGCCGACATGGGCGTCACCGGCGCCAACTTCGGCGTCGCCGACAGCGGCACGATCGTCCTCGTGACCAACGAGGGCAACGGCCGCCTGACGACCACGCTGCCACGCACGCACGTGGTCGTCATGGGCATCGAGCGCCTGGTGCCGGACCTCGAGAGTCTCGAGGCCATCCTCACCATCCTCCCCTGGGCCGGGGCAGGCGAGCGCATCACCTCGTACGTCACCGCCATCACCGGTCCGCGCAGGCCGGGCGACGCCGACGGCCCCGACGAGCTCCACGTCGTGCTCGTCGACAACGGCCGGTCGGCGATCCTCGGTTCGGCCTATCAGGAGATCCTGCACTGCATCCGCTGCGGGGCGTGTCTCGACGTCTGCCCCGTGTACCGTCAGATCGGTGGTCACGCGTACGACTCCACGTACTCCGGTCCCATCGGCGCGGTCCTCAGCCCCCTCCTCGAAGGGCTCTCGCGGCACGTGGAGCTGCCCTTCGCGTCGAGCCTCTGTGGCGCCTGCAGCGAAGTCTGCTCGGCAGGGATCCCGCTGACCGAGCACCTCTACGGATTGCGCCGCGACGCCGTCGAGCAGGGTCTCGGCTCCCCCGCGTGGGAAGCCGGCTTCGCCGCGTTCGCCACGGCCACCGAGCGGCCGCGCCTCTTCGCGCTCGCCGAGAGACTCGCGCGCACTCTGCTGCGCCCCTTCGCGCGCAACGGGATCGTGCGTCGCGGACCCGGTCCGCTCGCCGCCTGGACGCACGCCCGCGATCTCAGCCTGCCGGCGAAGCGTTCGTTCCGCCGGCTGTGGCGGGAGCGACCGGCAGGCGACGACCGCAGGCCGCGACAAGAGGGAGACCGGCGATGAAACGAGAGGCTCTCCTGCGGCGGCTGCGTACTCGACTCGGCCACACGGCCGGCGCGCCGGTGCCGCCGGCGCCGCATCCGTCGCCGGCGCCCGTCTCGTCGGCGGCGAGCGATGATCCGGCGGCCCGCTTCGTCGCTCGCCTTGAGGAGCTCGGCGTCATCGTCACGCGGACCCTCTCGCGGGACGAGGCGCAGCTGGCGATCGACGGCCTCATCGCGGAACGCGGCTGGCGCGCGATCTGCGCACCCCGCACGCTGCGCTGGCCGCGGGCCGACGACGTCTGGGTAGACGATCCGCGGATGGCGGAGTTCGGTCTGGCGGAGGCCGATTGGGCTCTCGCCGAGACTGGGACCGTGGTGCTGCTCAACAGAGGCGAGGCGGCACGCAGCCACTCGCTGCTGCCTCAGGCCTCGGGCTTTCTCGTCGCCCAGTCGCGGATCCTGCCTCGACTGGGAGATGCATTGCGCCTTCTTGGGGCGGCGCCCGACGACCTCCCCGCCTGCGTCAGCTTCGTGAGCGGGCCGAGCACGACCGCCGATATCAGCGCCACGCGCTGCGTCGGGGTCCACGGCCCGGGGGAAGTGTTCGTCTGGCTGGTCGCTGACGACTGATGGGCCGACGGCCGCGGAGCTCGCCGGGCGGTGGCTCGCTGCGATGCAGCTGCACCGCCCCGGGGTTCAGGAGCGGGCGACGGCGACGGCCATGGCCGCGCCCAGACGACGCGCGCCCTCGCGAAGCGCTCCCTCGTCAAAGAGGCTGAAGGAGAGCCGTATGCTGCCGTCATCGCCGTCCGTGCAGAAGCGCGACCCGGGGGCGAAGGCGACACCATGCGCCTCGGCCACAGGCAGGAGCTCGCTCGCGCGCAGACCCGGGGGAGGCGCAGCCAGATGAAGAACCCGCCGGCGGGGACCCGCCAGGAGCAACCCGCCGGCAAGTACTCACGGAGCGCCGCGTGGAGGACGTCACGACGTGCCCTGTAAGCGGCCCGCAGCCGCTCGACGTGTGCGTCGTATCCCCCGCCGTCGAGCACGCGGGCCACGAGACAGGCCGCGAACTGCGTCGGGTTGCCCCCGCTGTCGAGCACGCCGGCGGTATCGAGATGGCGCAGCAGGTCCGGCCGCGCGTTGATCCAGCCGACGCGCAGGCCAGGCGTCAGCGACTTGGAGAAGGAGCCAAGGCGCAGGATCGGCGCTTCGCGATCGAGCGTCCAGAGCGCCGGCGGCGCGGCGCCCTCGTAGACGAGCTCCCGGTACACGTCGTCCTCGACGACGACAAGATCATGAGCCGACGCCATCGCGACCAGACGCCGCCGTCGCTCCAGACCAAGGCATGCGCCGGCGGGATTGTGGAACGTCGGGATGGTATACAGCAAGCTGACGGTCCGGCCCGCGGCGCGCAGACGCCCGATCTCACGCTCCAGGGCATCGAGATCCACGCCGTCCCCATCGAGCGGCAGCGAGACGATGTCCACATCGTGGTCGCGCATCGTGCGCAGTGCCAGGCCGTAGGTCGGCGATTCGACGAGCACCACGTCGCGTGGACGGGTGAACATCGACATCGCCAGATCGAGAGCCTGCGAGTTGCCGGCGGTGATGAAGACGTCGGCCTGCGTCGCCGAGCAGGCCTCGCGCGCGCTGATGCGCGCGGCGATGAGCTCACGCAGGGGTACGGGCCCGCGCATGTAGCCATAGGAGATGGCCCCGGGGCCGAACTGGCGGAGCACCCCCGCGGCTGCTTCGGCGACGAGATCGACAGGCAGCAGCGTGGGATCAGGCTCGCCGAAGCCGAGCTCCACCATGCCGTCGCGAAGGACGTTCTGAGTCGGTCGCAGCAGGCGCCGGTCGTCTCCCATCAGAACGCCGCGGCGGCTCGCCGACTCCACAGGATATCGTCGGCCTCGAACGCGAGGCGTACGTCGACGATATCGTCGACGACTCCAAGGTCCACGGCCAGGATCCGCTCGATCCGTGCCAGCCGCTTGCACAGCGAGTTGCGGTGGACGCGCAACTCGCAGGCGGCATCGGCGATGGAACGATCGTGCCGGAGGTAGCTCTCGAGAGACCCGACAAGCGGACTCCTGCTGGACTGTTCCACCGCCCGCAGAGGCCCAAGGAACCGGGTGGTCAACTCCTCCAGTTCAGCGTCGGTGTGGCGGTCGAGCAGCCGACGACGTGGGCCGAGCAACTCGAACGACGTCGCCGCGCCGGGAGAGCTCCCCGCGGCGTGGGACCCGAGCCAGGCGACGGCCTGCAGGGCGTGGGCGTAGGCGACAGGCACCCGGGATGCGCCGAGGCATTCCTCAGACGATCCGACGACACAATCCTCTCCATCCGCAGCGAGGACGCTCGCCAACTCCGCGCCAAAGGAGACGCCCAAGGCGACGTCGCGACCACGACCGGTAGCCAGCAGCGCGACGGCGCCCCCTTCGCTGGTGGGGGCCAGCAGAAAACGCACGCCGCGGAGGCCCAGAAACGAGACGCTTCCGCGGACGACCCCGGCCTCCTTCACGCCCCCGACGCCGGCCGGAACGAGCGCTACCGGAGTCTCATGGAGCGCGGTCCGCGGCCGCACGACGACGAGTCGATACGGGGAGCCCTCGGAGATGCCGCCGAGCGCCAGACGCTCGGCCCCGGGACCGGCGTCCTCTCCGCGCAGCAGTCCCTGGAGGACCAGGGAACCGGTGTCCGTCTGGGGTGGGAAGCGACGGCGCACATCGACCTCGAGCAGACGCTGTGCGTAGTCCAGGGTCGACCCGACGAACTCTCTCTGCGAACGGTCTCTCCCCAGCACCGCCATCAGCACCATCCGGGCACGACCGTCAATCACGACATCACGCCAGAGCACCGCGTTCGCGCCCACGACCCCGGCCGGCTGCGGTCGGGTCTGACGATCGATGCTCTGATAGGCGGCCCACGCTCGGTCGACCAGCGCGACCGTCGGGTCCGCGCCTCCCGTGCGCGCCGGACCCGCGCCGGCCAACAGCCCTCCGTCCGGGTCCAGGAGCAGCACCGTCGCCTCGAGAAGCGCGCTGAGACGCCTCGCGATGGCAGCCGGAGCCTCCTCACCGACCATGATCTCAAGCAACTGCTGTTGCGCCGAGAGGCCGCGCCGAAGACGGTGCATCTCCTCGGAGGCGAGCGCGTCATAGACGTACTGCTCGATGTCGCGAAAGAGCGTGTTGCCCGTCACGGAGAAGAGCGGGAGACCCAACCGATCCGCCTCCTCCCGCATGGTCACGGGGATGCTCGGCAGGTAGTGAGGGATGGATACACCGAGACCCACCATACCTGCGGTGTGGAGGCGGCGCAGAAGACGAGACCCCTCCGCCGGGTCCTCACAGTCCGCGAGGGCGAGACCGGCGGTGAGATGCACGCTGCCGGGGGCCATCCACGGGGTGGGGTCGAGATGCTCGCCGACGTAGACGCCCCGGCATTCCCGGTCGGCGCCGGCGGCGCCGGCGACGAGCTCCAGCTCGAAGCCCGAGTCTTCGATCAGCTCCCTCACCAGGAATGGTCTGCCGGTCACCATGGTGGAGGAGTGTACCTCATCATCGCGGAGCAACGGTGCGTCGCTCCACCGACGAACGGGCATGGAGAAGCATTACCGCCGGCTTTCGCCGCCGGGACGAAGGCCCCATACTCGTATCCATGTGCAGACGCAGAGACGCAGATTGGGACCTCCGGATGACTGTCGACGATGCTCTTCGCGGACAAGGAGCGGATCCGGAGGAGATGCGCGCGCGGCGCCCCTCGATCGTCGAGCGTGCGGAGGCGGCGCTGACGATGGCACAGCCACTCCTCCATCCGGTCGTGCTCCATCGGGAGTTCCGGATCCTCGCCCACGGTGAATCGGAGCTCGAGCTCGAGGATGGCGCGTGCCTCCGCGGCCGGGCGGTGGCGACGCGCCTCGCTGAAGCGAAGAGGCTGGTCGTTGCCGTCTGTACGATAGGTGAAGCACTCGAGGTACAGGTGGCTTGCCTCTTCCGCGAAGACCCCGCGACGGCCCTCGTCCTCGACGGCATCGGCAGCGCCGCAGTCGACTGTCTGGCCGCGCAGGCCTGTCGCCGCTTCAAGGACAGAGCCCGTGCCGCTGGCCTGCGCGGCGCGGTGCACTGCCGGCCGGGCTCTCTGGAATGGCCGACAGAGGAGGCTCAGCCCCAGATCTTCGACCTTCTGGACCAGGGCCTCGCGGTCGGCGATGAGGTTCGCCTGCTCCCGTCGCTGATCATGCAGCCGCTGAAGTCGCTGACGCTGGTCCTCGGCTTCACCGCGGCGCCAGTGCCCGCCGAACACGAGTGCGACGCATGCGCCGTCGGCGGCACGTGCCGCTACAGGTCGGCTGCGAGGCGCGACCGCGACGGGTGACCGCAGACCCGCCGGTCAGTGGACGAGGTGCTCGTCTGCCCTCCGCACGACCGCGTCCATGTCGCGCTTGACGTCGTCCGGTAGATCGAGTGGCTGCAGCGTCGCGAGCAACTCCCGGTGCTTGTCCGCGGCGCGCGCGTACAGATCCTTGCCGCCGGCCATCTGCCACGTGTCGAGCGGGTCGGCGACGAAGAGGTCGGGGCGCACGGCGTCACGGCAGTGCCTGAGCGTGTGCTGCTGCCTGAGATAGTGCCCGCCGGCGCCCGCGGCCAGGATGGTCTCCAGGCCCAGCGTCTCGTCGTCCACCTGGACGCCGTCGACATAGCGGCGCAGGAGCGCCGTCACGCGGTCGTCGATGATCAACTGCACCGGGCTGGCCAGTGTGGACCCGCCAAGCCGGCCGGCGCCATAGGCGATGTCGGCGCCGGCCATGGCGCACAGCATCCCGTTAAGGCTCTTGGCCATCACCGTCTGCCCGTCGGAGACGTACGAATCCGTCCACATGGACGCCATGAGCACCGGAACTTGGAAGGCCTCCTTCATGAACTGCGCGGCGGCAGCCTGCGCAAGACCAGTCTCGACCGAGGCGATATTGGCGTTCCCGGTGGCCATGTCGAGCGTCGAGTTGTAGCCGCAGGCCATCACCGGATGCCCCGGGGCGAAGAGCTGGGTCATGACGATCATCGCCAGGACCTCGACGCCCACGAGCAGGGCGGCGCCGGCGGGCGTCAGCGGCCCGGTGCCGCCGCCCAGGACGAGACTGCACGGCGCCACGGGCACGCCGTACCTGCAGCAAAGGAGGATCGTCTCCAGGTCCATGTCCTTGTAGACGAGCGGCGAGAGCGAGGTCGGGTCGAACCACAGGAGGGGCCGCGCCCGCAGAGCCTCTTCGCTGCCCGCGCGGGCAAGAATGAGCTCGAAGAGATATGGCACGCTCTCCCTGCAGTAAGCCAGAAGGTTGAGCGGCTTGGACGTGTTCTGGAGCTGGACGTTCAAGGCGTGGATGTCGGCCGTCTCAGAAGGCGCATCCATCGGCGTCTGGATGGCGCAGGCGTCGATGTTGGGCAAGACCTCGATGAGCTGACACCACTCGGCGAACCGCTCCTCGGTCACGTCATGGAAGCCGCCTGTGGACGGGTCATGGTAGAGCATGGACTGGATGCAGCTCGACGTGTAGAACGACCTCTCGGGGTGAGGCAGGGGCAGATCGTGCTTGTCCGCGCCACCCTTGGCGGTGAACCCTGTGGGAGCGACGCGCAGCGCCTCCTCGATGGTCTCTCGATCGAACTTGACCATCGACGTGGCGAAGTCGACATCGGCGCCGGCGCCGCGCAACTGCTCGAGGGCGGACGCGTGATCGACCTTGACGCCATACCCGGAGAGGATGGCGACGCACTTCTCGTACACGGAACTGATCTCAGCGGCGGTGAGCGGCTGGATGCGGAGCGTGCCTGTCATGATGAGGTCTCCTCTGCCACGGGATGAGTGATCCGGCGTGCGGACTAGCGTAGGGCCCGCGCTCTGAGTCCACAAGAATGCGACCGGTCAGTCCGGCATACCGGACATAAGCTCGGTCGATCGTCCCGCATCCTGGAGGACCGTGCGCGACCGCGGCGGCGGGCGGCTCAGTCGCGGAGCGCGGTCAGAAGAGCGCCGCCGCGCACGAGGGCGGCCGCCTGCTCGATGTCGCCCTGCAGTTCGCGATCGTCTCGCAGGACGGCCACGCGCTCGCGCAGGAGGGCGTGCGCCGACCCCGTGCGCGGTCCCGGCGCAAGCTCGCGCAGATCGAGCGCCTGACAGGCGCAGAGCAACTCGATGGCAAGGACGACCTGGGCGTTGTCGAGGATCTCTCGGGCCTGCCGCGCGGCGATCGTCCCCATGCTCACGTGGTCTTCCTGATTGGCGCAGGTGGGGATCGAGTCGACGCTGGCCGGATGCGCCAGACCCTTGTTCTCGCTGACGAGCGCGGCGGCGGTGTACTGGGCGACCATCAGGCCGTCGTTCAGGCCTCCCGCCTCTGTGAGAAAGGCGGGCAGCCCCATGTTGAGCGCCGGATTCAGGAGACGCTCCGTCCGGCGCTCGGAGATGCTGGCCAGCTCGGCCAAGGCGATCCCCAGGAAGTCCATGGCGAGGGCCACGGGCTGGCCGTGGAAGTTGCCGCCCGACAGGACGTCGCCTTCGTCGGGATAGACGAGGGGATTGTCGGTGACGGAGTTCATCTCCGTCTCGACGACACCGCGCACGTGCCCGATGGCGTCCCGCGAGGCGCCGTGGACCTGCGGCATGCAGCGCAGGGCATAGGCGTCCTGAACGCGCTCGCGAGCGGACTCGGCGATGGCAGGGCTGTCGCTGAGCATGCGCCGCAGGTGACGGGCGGACGTCACCTGACCCGCGTGCGGCCGGCTGCGCTGGATGCGCTCGTCGAAGGCCGCGACCACGGCGCGCAGCGCCTCGGCCGACATCGCCCCCACGATGTCGGCGGTGTCCGCCAGCCGCTGCGCGTCGTGCACGGCCAGAGCGCCGAGCGCCGTCATCGTCTGCGTGCCGTTGCACAGCGAAAGGCCTTCCTTGGCCTGCAGGACCACAGGAGTGATACCGGCTCGCTGCAGGGCGGTGGCGCCGTCCATGACCTCGCCCCCGTAAAGAGCCCGGCCTTCGCCCATCAAGACGAGGGCGAGGTGAGCCAGCGGCGCCAGATCGCCGCTGGCGCCCACCGAGCCCTTCTGCGGAACGATCGGGTGCACGCCGCCGTTGAGCATGGCGACAAGGCCGTCGACGACGAGCGGCCTGACGCCCGAGTCGCCGGCCGCCAGGGAGTTGGCCCTGAGCAGGAGCATCGCCCGCACGACCTCGACGGCGAACGGCTCGCCCACGCCGACACAGCAACTCACAATGAGATGGCGCTGCAACAGCGTCAGATCCCGGTTGCCGATCACCACATCGCTGAACTTGCCGAAACCCGTGTTGACGCCGTACACGGCCGCACCCTCACGCAGTCGTTGTTCGATGAGGGCCCGCGAGCGCTCCATGCGGATCCGGCTTTCGCCGGCGACCTCGACGACCTCCGCCTCGCGCGCCACGCGCACGAGGTCGTCGATGCTCAGGCCATGGCCGTCGAGTCTGACCGTCATGGTGATCCTCTCCCCGTCGCGCTCACGCTCAGACGTTCATCTCGATCGTCTGTGACATGGCGAAGTCGTGGATCTGCAGGTAGTGGCGCACGACCTCCTCGAGGGCGCCGAGCGGCACAGGGCCGATGAGCTCGGCGCCCGCCACCAGCACGCCGTAGCGGGCGGCCTCCGTGCGGATCGCCTCCAGAACGCGCGGGATAGGCGTCTGCGTGTAATTGGTGAGATTCATGGAGACCTGCACCATACCCGTGCCCGTCAGTTCCAGCCCGATGGCACGCACGAAGCGGAAGCCGCCGTTGAGGTGGCGGACGGCGTGCGCGATACGCGTCGCCACGCTGAGGTCGTCGGTGCGCAGATTGACGTTGAACGCGACGAGCGGAAAGCGCGCCGCGACCTGCACGGCGCCCGACTTGGGGACGAATTCGGCCGGGCCTTCATCCGGCGCCCACGCCGGGTCGCGCAGTTTCTCGGCGAGCGCCTCGTACTCTCCCCGACGCACATCCACCAGGCTGACGCGCTCGGGGCGCGTCGCGGCATCCTCGTAGTAGTACACGGGGATCCCCATGGCGCCGACGAAGCGGCCGAAGTCGCGAGCCACCGCCACTGCTTCCTCCGTCGTGGTGTCGCCCACGGGGATGAACGGCACCGTGTCCAGAGCCCCGTGGCGCGGGTGACTGCCCTTGTGGGTGGTCATGTCGACGCTGTCGAAGACCGCCGCGGCGAACAGCTTGGTCGCGGCCAGAACAGCCTGCGGACTGCCCAGATACGAGAACACAGACCGATTGTGATCGGGGTCCGAGGAGAGATCGATGAGCTTCACGCCGGGCTGCTGCCTGAGCAGCTCGGCCAACCGCTCGACCTTCGCCCCGTCGCGCCCCTCGCTGACGTTGGGCACGCACATGAGGATGTCCATGTTCACTCCTTGAGCGGCGCGCTGGTGCGCGCATGGCTGATGCGCACCGTCTCGGCCCCCCGACGCAGACGCGCCGCCGCAGGCGAGCCGGGCAGAGCCTCGAGATTGATCTCGACGTTCAACAGACATCCTGCCACAGCAGCGTCGGCGAGGACCACCGCGACGTCGAGGTCGGAGGCCGTCGCGGCATTGGAACGGCCGGCCAGCTCGCGGCAGATCTCGCGTACGCGCAGAGCGCGGCGGGCATTGTCGAGCGGCACGGCGGCGGCGGCGATGAGCGCGTCTTGGATCGCCGCCTGGCGCGCCTCTGCCTGCGCCGCGGTCTCGCGCGGCAGGCCGTAGGCGGCTTTGACGAGGCCGTAGGCCTCGGCGTCATCCCCGGCCCCGGAGAGCAGCGCGGCGCCGAGGACATCGGCCTCGACGGCGCACCCGTGGTAGCGCGCGTCGCTCAACTCGAGACCCCGACCCGCCGAGAGGCGCGCGACCATGCCGGTGAGGCCGGCAGCCATCGCGCCCGCCAGCGCCGAGGCCGAGCCGCCACCGACGGTCGCGTCCGTGGCGTCGAGCACGCGGGCGAGCATGTCAGCCATCGGAGGGCTCGCAGTCCGCGGCGCCGCCGTCTCGCTCGACCACGACCCGACCGCGCTTGATCACGCTCTTCACGACGTTCCCTCCCAGCCGGTAGATCGCGTGTTCGAAGCGCGGCACATCCCAGATCTGGATGTCGGCGAGCTTGCCGACCTCGAGCGCGCCGCGATCGGCGTCACGCCGCAGTGCCAGGGCTCCGCCCCTGGTCGCGGCCCAGAGGGCCTCGGCGGGGCTCATGCCGTAGAGACGGCAAGCGAGGGCCATGACGAACTGCTGCGACTCCGCCCAGCATCCGGGGCAGATGTCGGTGGCAAGGGCCACGGTCATGCCCTCGTCGATCATGGCGCGCACGTCGAACGGACGCGCATGCCGGACGGCGAAGTCGAGGGCCGGCATGACCACGCCGACCACGCCGCTCTCGGCCAGGCGCGCCATGACCGCCCTCGGCGTATGGTTGAGATGGTCGACCGACACCATGCGCATCTCCACCGCCAGGTCCGAGCCGCCGACGTACGAGTAGGCATCGGCGTGGATCTTCGGCGCCATGCCGGCGTCGCGGCACGCCTCCAGGACGAGACGCGACTCCTCGGCCGTGTAGTACCCGTCGTCGCACCACACGTCGGCGAACTCGGCCAGACCTTGTGCGGCGACCAGCGGGATCATCTCGTCGAGGAGGGTGCGCAGATAGGCCTCGCGCGGTACGTCGGCGGGAAAGCCGTGCGCTCCGAGGAACGTGGAGAACAGGTCGACCGGGCTCTCGGCGGCGAGCCTCCGATTGACCCTCAGCAGCTTCAGCTCCGCCTCCGTGGAGAGACCGTAGCCGCTCTTGCTCTCCACCGTGGTCGTGCCGGCGCGGAGCATGCCGCGCAGCCGCGCCGCCGCCTCCGCGGCCAGCGCCTCCTCCGAAGCGGCGCGGGTGCGTTCCACCGTGGCGAGGATCCCCGTCTTGATGCCCCTTGCCCGCAGCGCCGCGGGGTCGCTCTCGGTCATCCTGGCGGCGTACTCGTCGACGCGCGAGCCGCCGAACACGAGGTGCGTGTGACTGTCGACGAAGCCGGGGGCAACGACGCAGCCGGCGGCGTCGATGACCTCGGCCGCGCGACAGTCGACGGCGGCCTCCACGGCGGCGGGCTCGCCCACGGCGGCGATGGTCTCGCCGACGACAGCGATCCACGCGTGCTCCAGCGGAGCGACATCGTACGGCCTCGCGCCGGCGCACGTCAGGAGTTGCCGCGCGTCGGCGATGACGAGATCCGCGCGCGGCCTGCCGGCCAAGCCTACCCCTCCAGGCTCTGCGGGCCGAAAGTCGCCGTCGGCGACCACCACAACGGGATCTTGATCGCCTCGTCGGTGAGCTCGCCCTTGCCGTTGGCCACATCTTTGGCCGCCGCATACCCAGCCTGCGCGTGACGGACGACGCCGATGCCTGAGTCGACCGTGAGGGCGACCGAGAGACGCAGGTCGGCCTCCACGGTGCCGTCGGCGATCATCGTCACGCCCGTGTGCACCGCCTCGCCCATGGAGTAGTTGGCTTGGCCGGCGATGAGGTCGCACATGCCGCAGGCGTTGAGGAGGCCGTTCAGCACCGGCCAGTCTGAGATCAGATCGCCGCCGTCGGCCATGTTCTCGGACTCGAACGTCGGATTGACGATGGAGCCCGAGTCGAGGTTGTCGCGCGAGAAGGCGACCGGTCCCTTGACCTCGCCGGCGCGAATGAGCTCGTTGACGGCCAGGCCGAACTTCTTGCGCTGGCCGAAGCCGAGGTAGCAGATGCGCGCCGGCAGAGCCTCGATCGGGATGTGCTCGCGGGCGAGCTTGATCCAGCGGGTCACCATCAGATCGTCCGGGAACAGTTCGAGGCAGAGGTCGTCGAGGCGGGCCAGATCGTCGGCCTCGCCGCTCACGCAAGTCCAGCGGAATGGTCCGCGACCCTCACAGAACAGCGGCCGGATGTACTCGGCCACGAAGCCCGGGATCGTCATCGCCTCGTCGACAGGCATCCCCGCGTCGCGACACTCCTTGCGGATGCTGGTGCCGTACTCGAAGGTGGGCACGCCTGCCGCGAAGTACCGGTTCATGGCGCGCAGTTGGCGCATCATCGTGGCACGCGCCGCGCGCAGGTACTCCTCGCGATCGCGGTGGCGTAATTCCTCGGCCTCCTGCGGCGTGAAGCCGGAGGGGATGTACGCGATCGGGTCGTGACAGGGGCACATCTCGGTGACGATGTCCGGCAGGAAGCCCTTGTCCAGAGCCTCCTCGAACAGGTCGGCGGCGTTGCCGACGACGGCGATGCCGATCGCCCTGCCCGCCGCCGCGTGCTCCTTGGCCAAGGCGATGGCCTCATCGAGCGACGCGACCTGGAGATCGATGAAGCGCTTCGCGATGCGCCGCTTGACGACGCGCTCGTCGGCGTCGATGACGATGCCGACGCCGCCGTGCATCGTCATGGCCCTGGTCTGATTGCCGCCCATGCCGCCGGCGCCGGCGGTGAGCAGGATGCGGCCGACGAGCGAGTCGTCGTAGTGCTTGCGCGCGATCGCCGAGAACGTCTCGAAGGTCCCCTGGATGACACCCTGCGTGCCGATGTACTCCCACGGGCCGGCTGTGTACTGGGCGAACATCGTGAGGTTCTTGTCCTGCAGATCGTAGAAGATCGGCCAGGTGGCCTTCATGATGTTGGTGTTGGCCATGACCACGCGCGGGGCCAGGCGATGCGTCTGGAAGACGGCCACCGGCATACCGGACTGCACCACGAGGGTCTCCTCGTCGCCGAGCTCTTTGAGCTCGCGCACGATGGCGTGGTACGACTCCCAGTTTCGCGCGCACTTGCCGATGCCGCCGTAGATGACGAGCTCCTCCGGCTTCTCGGCGTTCTCCATGTTGTTCTCGAGCATGCGCAGGAGGGTCTCCTGCTTCCAGCCTTTGCAGCGGAGCGTCGGACCCCGTTGCGCCTTCACGGAGTACAGGATCTCGGGTCTTGTGGTGTCAGCTTGGACCATTGGTCTCAACTCCTCTCGGGGCCGCATGGGGCCGCGCCGTCCCACCACACACTGCACGCAGGTCCCGCGCAACGCAACGCTCCCGTGCGTCGCGTCCGATATGTCGGACCGCTTTTGCCATGCACTGGACATTGCACCCTTCCCCCGGCCCCAGTGAAGACGTCAGCCGGCCCTCGCCAGCTCCGCGGCCATGATCGCGTCCAGTTCGCCCGTCTGGGTAGCCGTCAGCATGAAGCTCCGCTCCTCGCTGCGCAGACGCTTCACCTCCGCGCGCACGCGGTCGCCGAGCGTCTGCTCGCCGGCGGCGCTCCAGCGGTCGTGACCGGTGTTGTCGAAGAGGTCGCTGGTCCAGAACGCGCGATAGTGCCGCCGGGTGTAGCGCGTGCCCAGGTGATGACCCCCCGGACCGGCGGTCGCGATCTCCTCCAGGGCCAGGGAGTGATCGTCGAGCGGCACCTCGCGCAAGAAGGCGCGCGCGTAGCGGACGAGCTCGTTCCCCAGCACGATCGATTCGTACGAACTCTGCATGCCGTCCTCAAGGTAGCCGATGTCGTGGAGCAAGGTCGCGCGAGACAGGGCCCCGAGCAGCATCGTGAGCGCCGACTCGGCGGACCACTGCTCGTCGAGGACCTTGGACTCCGAGTTCCCGGCGTAGGAGAAGCTGGGGAGGCCGTAGAAGCGCGACAGGTCCGTGCATGCCTGGAGCGCCAGGCAGGCCTCGGGGGCGGTGTACGGATCGCCGTTCATGGTACGCATGTCCATGGCGCCTCCACCGGCGCCGTAGACGAAGGGCGCGCCCGGTCGCACATGCTGATGCAACACGAGACCACTGAGGACCTCGGCATTGGCGACAAGGACCGTGGCCGTGACCGAGCGCGGCGAGGTCGTCCCTGCGCAAGGCGCCGGCGCATAGATCAGAGGGATCTGCAGCTCCGCGCAGGCGATCACCTTGGAGAGCGCTTCGGCGTCGTGCTGCAGCGGCGGCGAGGGCATGGCGTAGACGGCGAAACTGTCCTTCTCGCCGCAGAGCGCCGCCATCTCCTGGATGAGCGACAGCCGCTTGCCGTTGATAGGGGTCAGGAGCAGCGGCTTGCGGGTCCCTTTGAGCATGGCCGCGACGTGGGCCAAGTCGTCGATCTCCCAGGGCACGTCCTCGGGCGAGCCCATGGTCATGACGAAGTCCATGCTGGGAAGCCGCTCGCAGAGCGCGGCCAGCGCCTCGACGTCGGCGATCCGGGTCCGACGGCGCAGCGAGAGTATCAGGGTCAGCTATGTACAGGCAGTCGGAGCCCGTCCCGAAGTAGACGTTGCCGTCGCGCAGGACGAGCGGTTCCGTGTCGCCGCCACGCGGCTTGAGCGTCCACTCGCGGGGCGCGCTCGCCAAAGCTGCATCGACGAGTCCCGGGTCGAGACGCACTCGCGTGCCTTCGACCCGCGCGCCCAGCCCTCTGTAGAGTCCAAGGGACCGCTCGTCCTGCAAGATCTCCACGCCGGTATCCGCGAGCAGCGTCGTGGTCGCCTCGTGCAAGCGCCGGCAGTCATCGCTGCCCCACAAGGTCAGGATCGGGGAGGGCATGTGGTGCTCCTTTCGTCAGAGGAAGTCCGGGATGTCGGCGATGCCCAAGCGTCGCAGTGTGGCTTCCGTGGGCACTCCGTCGGTCGACCATCCCATGAGCGCGTAGTACTCGTGCAAAGATGCCGCCACCTGGGCGGTCTGGCCGGCTCCGGGCCCGTCTCGCAGAGGGGTCTCCGCGAACAGCGCCGGGAGTCTGTCGTCGGCGGCGGTCGCTCCCAAGCGGATGTTGACGCACCGATCGAGTGTCACGATGCGCTCGCCGACCTCGAACAACTCCTGCGGGCTGATGGGGACGCCGGCGATGGCGCCGGCCAGATGTGCCTCGGCCTCCAGATCGTATTCGTTCAGCAGCGACAGCGCCGGGAACTTGCAGATGCCAAGCGCGTCCAGGGCTGCGCCGACGACGGTCCCACGCCACACCATGCTCGCCTTTCCGGTCGGGACATAGCGATCCCTGGCGGCGACGTCGCCATACAGGCGCTCCGCCTTCTCCGGCGTGCAGTCGTCCTCGTGGCGCACGTAGGCCGACGCATAGTCCGCGCCCCGATTCATCACCGAGTAGGCCAAGGCCGTCGAAGAACTGTTCCTGGGGTCGTAGCAGGGGATCTCGAGCCCCTTGACGTGGTAGGCGTAGTCCTCTGCTCCACGACCGATACGGAGCGCCGCAGCGCGAACGCCGTCGGCAAGAACATCGCCAAAGCCGTGGCGCACGGCGATCCGCTTCACAAGTGTCTCGATGGAGGCGACGTCGCCCCAGGCAAGGCGCAACCCGTCGGTGTCGCCCGTGTCGATCAGGCGGCGCTCGAAGAGGTCGATCGCAAACGCTACGACCGCAGCCGTCGAGTCCGTGTCGATCCCAAGCCGGTCGCACAGAGCGGCCAGGTGGATCACATCGTCACCGCCGCCGATGCCAAGTCGAGCTCCCCACATGCAGAGCGTCTCGAACTCGGGCCTGTGCGCACGCTCGCCGACGTACGGTTCCGTCGTAAGGATCATCTCGGCTTTGCAGTGGATTGGGCAGCGAGGGCAGCCCCCCCGTCTTACGACTGAGCGGTCGAGGTTCGCCGTGTCCATGGCCTCCGCGTGCTCGAACGTACTCTGCTTGAAGTTGCGCGTCGTGAGGAATCCGAGGTCGCTGGCTTCCTTGACTGTTCCGCTGCCGAAGTGAGCCCAGAAGGGGTAGTTCGCGCTCTCGACGATCGCCTTCAGGTAGTGTTTGGCCGCCTCTCGAGCCGCGTCCGTCGCGGGCGCGTCGGAAGAGCCGCCGTCGATCACGATGGCCTTCAGCCGCTTGGCGCCCATCACGGCTCCCATCCCGGTCCGGCCGGCCGCGTGACCACCAGGGGACATGATCGACGCGTAGCGCACGCGATGCTCTCCGCCGGGGCCGATGAGCAGCATCGCGGGCTCCTTGCCTTCCGTAGGAGACCCCGCCGCGATCACACGAGCCGCCTCCCCCGCCTCCATCCCCCACAGATCGGCGGCGTCGGTCAGTCGATCTTCTTCAGCCCCGATATGAAGGACGACCGGCAGCGAAGCCTCCCCGCGCAGCACGACCCCCTGCAGGCCGGCTCGGCGGAGTGAGGCGCCCGCTCGGCCGCCAAGGTTCGAGTGCCCGCCGAGTCCGGTCAACGGCGAGACAGCGCTCACCATCACACGATCGGAACATGGCGCGACGGTCGCCGCCAGCATGCCGCAGGAGAAGACGAGAGGGTCCCCGGGCGCCATGGGGTCACCTTCCGACTCCACCGCGCGCCAGAGCTCGTAGCTGCACAGTCCGGACCCGGCAAGGAGCAGATCGGCGAGCCGGTCGCTGTACGGCCGCCGCGCACAGCGACCGGACGACAGGTCCACCTCAAGGACATCGCCCATGCGTCTCCCGTGGTCAGAACCGCCCGCCGACGCGTCAGTTCGCGTCCCTGACTCGATCACGTGTATCTGATCCGCGGGTTGAGGACTGCGTACAAGATGTCGGCGACCAGGTTCGCGAGCATGTAAATGATCACGATCAGCAAGGACGTCGCCTGGATGAGCTGCACGTCGCGCCTCTGAATGGCGTACAGCAGCAACCTCCCGATGCCTGGGTACGAAAAGACCGCCTCGGTGATGATGAGGCCGCCGATGAGCCAACCGATCCCGATGGCCACCACAGTGACTGTCGGGAGGAGGGCGTTGCGGAGAACGTGGGTGTACAGCACACGACTCGGCGACAGGCCTTTCAGATTGGCGGTACGCACGTAGTCCATCTGCAACACGTCGACGGTGCTCGATCGCGTCATGCGGACGATGTACGCCAGGCTGGTCAACGCCACCGTGATCGCCGGCAGGATCAGGTAGGGGAACGCCTCGACGAAGGTCGACTGGGGATCGATCGCCGACTGCGATGGCAGCCAGCCGAGCCGGATCGAGAACACGCTGATCAAGATGATACCGGCGACGAACTCGGGAAGACCTATGAACGCCAGCGAGCCTATCGAGATCGTCTGGTCCACCCAGGTGTTCCTGCGCAGCGCGGCGATCATGCCGAGCAGGATCCCGAGCGGCACGTACATGGCGAACGCCACTCCGGCGAGCATGAGCGAGTTGCTCAGCCTCTGCATCACCACGGGCCGCACCTTGCTGTCGGTGCTCGGCGACGTGCCCCAATCGCCCTGGACGAAACTCCCGAGCCAGTGCCCATACTGCGTGGTGATCGGCTTGTCGAGGCCGAGCTCCTTGCGCAGGTCGTCCTTCGCCTGTTGAGTGGCGAAGCGACCCAGGATCACGGTGGCGACGTCCCCGGGCAACACCGCTGTCGCCCAGAAGATGATCATCGAGCACAGGATCACCGCGATCACCATGAAACCGAGCCGCCGGAGGATGAAGCGCAGCATCAGGCGCCCCCGTCTTCGGCCGCCAGTACGAGCGTCCCGGCCTGAACACGAGCCAGCTCCTCAAGCGGGATGTGGCAGCACACGCGATGGTCGCCCTCGCCCTGATGCCACGGCGGCTCCTGCTCGCGGCAGATGTCGCCAAGGAACCGGGGGCAGCGGGGGTGGAACCGGCAGCCAGACGGCACCTCCATGGCGCTGGGGACGGCCCCCCCGAGACGTATCGGCGTCTGCTCGACGTCCGGGTCGGCGATGGGCACTGCTGAGACCAAGGCCTCGGTGTAAGGATGAAACGGCGGACTGAGCACCCTGACGGCGTCGCCGAGCTCCATGACGCGACCCAGGTACACGACCGCGATCGAGTCCGAGAGGTGCTGGACGGCCGAGAGGTCGTGGGAGATGAACAGGTACGAGGTGCGCTGCTCCACCTGCAGTCTCATGAGCAGGTTCATCAGCGAACCCTGAACGGAGACGTCGAGCGAGGAGATCGGCTCGTCGCAGAGGATGAGCTCCGGCTCCGAGGCGAAGGCCCGCGCGATGGCAACGCGCTGCTTCTCGCCACCGCTGAGCTCGTGCGGCAACCTGTCGAAGTAGCTGGCGGGCAGGCTCACCGCCTCCAGCAACTCCTTGGCGCGGTCCTTCGCGGCCTGCCGACTCATCCCGCCGAGGAGCGTCAGGGGCCTGAGAATCGCCTCGCCGACACTGTGCACGGGATTCAACGAGGCGTCGGGGTTCTGGAAGACCATCTGGATCTTGCTCAGGACCGTGCGCGATCGGGCGCCGGTCTTCCTCGGCAGGCGCTCGCCACGAAGGCGGATCTCGCCGGCCGTCGCCGGCGTCAGCCCGATGATGGCGCGAGCGACTGTGGTCTTGCCGCTTCCGCTCTCCCCGACGACGCCCAGCGTCTGTCCGACGCACACGTCCAGGCTGACGCCATCCACAGCGCGGATCGAACGTCGCCGGCGGCCGCCTTTGCGCGGGCCCCGCGGTGCCTTGAAGTGGACCTCGATGTTGTCGGCCTCGACAAGGTCCTCCGTGTCCACACAGGCGGCGTCGGCAGGGACCAGAGCCTCGGTGGCCGCGCGGATGTAGTCTCTCGGCGCCGGCACGATCTGCCAGCGGCGGCAGGCCGTGAGATGCCCACCGTCCACGTCGTTGAGAGATGGCCGCGCCGTGGTACAGGCCTCTTCAACGTAGCCGCAGCGCGGCGCGAAGATGCAGCCGGCCGGCAGCTCGTCGAGCCGGGGAATGGAACCGCTGATGGTGATCAGCGACCGCTTCTGCGGCGAGCGGTCGAAGTGCGGGACGCAGCCAAGCAGATCGAGCGTATACGGATGTAGTGGCCGCTTGAACAGCTGTCGCAGCGGAGCCTGCTCCATGAACTCCCCGGCATACATCACCCCGACGCGGTCGCAGATCTTGGTGATCACTCCGAGGTCGTGAGTGATGTAGAGGATGGCGGAGTCGAACTCGCGTTTGAGATCGGCGACGAGGTCCAGCACAACCGCCTGAGTGGTGACGTCGAGCGCCGTGGTGGGCTCGTCCATGATCAGCAGCGAGGGGTCGGTCATCAGCGCCATGGCGATGACGCAGCGCTGCAGCATCCCGCCAGACAACTGGTGCGGGTAGCGCTTCATGACCGCATCGGGATCGGGCATGGCCACTTTGGCCAGCATCTCGGTGGCGCGCTCAAGAGCCGCGGCACCATCCATGTCGAGGTGCTGACGCGCCACCTCGGCGAGCTGCTTGCCGATGACGATCGAAGGGTTGAGGGCGCTCAAAGGGCTCTGATAGACCACACCGATCCGCGCCCCCCAAAGAGCACGCAGATCCTTCGTCGAGAGCTCGAGCAGTTCCACGCCGTTCAGGCGCACGCTGCCCCCGGTAACACGACCGTTCGAGGCCAGATAGCGGATCGCGCCCATGGCCAGAGTCGACTTGCCGGAGCCGGACTCGCCGACGATGCCGAAGCTCTCGTGCTCGTGCACCGTAAGGGAGACATCGCGCACGGCATGCAGAGTCCCCGTCTCAGTCGTGTACTCGATGTCCAGACCGTCGATCTCAAGAACGGCGCGGCCACCCGACGCGACCGGCGCGCGCGAGTTCGACGTGCCCGCGGTGGCTGAGCTCACCACCAAGTTGTCCCTCCGCCCAGGCATCTCAGTTCCTTCCGCCGCCCGGCAGCATCACCTGACGCAGGCCGTCGGACATGAGGTTGGTGGAGATGACGAGGAGGGCGATGACACAGGCCGGAACCAGCAGCGTCCACGGCGCGATGGCGAAGAAGTTGCGCGCCTCGTTGATCTGCAGTCCCCAGTCCGGCGAGGGAGGCTGAACGCCGAGACCCAGGAAGCCGAGCGAGGCGACCAGGAAGATCGAATACGAGAAACGCATCGAGACCTCGACGAGCAGAGGCGGCAGGGAGTTGGGCAGGATCTCGCGGAAGAGCAGATAGCTGCGTCGCTCGCCACGCACCCGTGCCGCCTCCACGAACTCCTTTGTCTTGAGGTCGAGCACCATGCTCCGGACCACCCGCGCGATCATCGGCACGTACAGTACGGTGATCACCAGCACGAGATTGACGGCTGAGGGCCCGACCGTGCTCAGCAGCACCAGCGCCAGCAGCAGTGCGGGAAAAGACAGCAACACGTCGAGGAGCCGCATCACCACTTCGTCAGACACCCCGCCGACGTACCCGGACGCCAAGCCGATGGCCGTACCGATGAGGGCGGCGAACAACGTGCCCAGGCCGCCCAGCACGAAGACGTTGCGCGTGCCGACCATGATGCGACTGAGGATGTCGCGACCGAACTGATCGGTACCAAACGGATGCTGGACGGACGGAGCCTCAAGGCGCGCCTTGGAATCCTGGGCCTGATAGTCGTACGGCGCCACGATCTGGCCGCACACAGCGAGAAAGACGAAGAAGGAGAAGATGATCGTCCCCACCAGCGCCGCGGGGCGCCGCCTGAGACGCCGCCAGTAGAGGCGCCACGTGCTAGGTCTCTGCGTCCTGCCGGGATCCGGCAGTCCGATGAGAGCTTGCTCACTGTCGAGGATTGGGTCGCTCAACGTCTCGTCCTCACTATCGCGGTCCACTTGGCGCACGCTGAGCGCGAAACCCAGGGCAGACAACCAGCAAGATGCCTCCGCGACTGTACGGTCGCAGAGGGGGCCGCGTGCGGCCCCCTCTGCTTCACCTGTGCGCCGGCTTCGCCCTCTCTGACGAAGGCGGCGGTCGACCCTACTCGGTGTAGTGCGCCGTCGTGAAGAGCGTCTGCGACCAGTCGGGCAACAACGTGATGCCGCTGACATTGTCGGGCTGTGCCGCGATCCCTTCGGTCACGAGAAGGTTGATCATCGGCACCTGGTCCTGCAGGATCTGCTGCGCCTGCGCGTACAGCTCGGCCCGCTTCGCGACGTCGAGCTCGAGCGGGATCTGCTTGCTCAGAGAATCGAAGTCGGGGTTCTTCCAGCGCGAGTAGTTCCACGGCGCTGTACTGGTCAGGGCCAGCTGGAAGTAGGTGAGCGGGGTCGCCCTCGAACCCCAGTCGACGATACAGAAGTCGGCCTGGTACCAGTTATCCGTGCCCTTGTCGGCATAGAAGACATCCGGCGGCACCTGCTGGATCTCGACCTCGACGCCGATCTCCTTCATCTGCGCCTGCCACACCGTGGCCATGGCCGGTATGAGGTCGACGGTCTGGGCGACGAGCTTGATCTTGACGCCATCGGCGTATCCCGCGTCCGCGAGCAGCTGTTTGGCCGCGGCCGGGTCGACGGCAGGGGATGCATCGAGGTAGTAGTCCTTGTAGGCCGGGCCAACGAAGGTGCCGTTGCCGGGCTGTGCGACGCCAGGAGCTGTCAGATCGATGATCGCCTGGCGATCCGTGCCGGCCATGAGCGCCTGGCGGAACTTCAGGTCCTTGCCGGGACCCTGATCCGTACGGATCTGGAGCTCGAAGCAGTAGTTCGTCTGAGCTGTCAGGAGCTGGAACTGGGGGCTACCCTCGACAGTCTGCTTCTGCTCGGCTGTCAGGCCGCCGACCCACTGCAGCGACCCACCCAGAAGGCCCTGCAACTGAGCCGCCTTGTCCGGCGAGTAGATGAACTGGATCTCATCCAGGTAGGGCAGCTTGTTGCCCTGCTCATCCGTACCCCAGTAGCCGGGATTCTTCTTGAGAGTCGCGCGGTCTTCAAGGGTGATCGACTCGAGCATGAAGGGCCCCGTCCCCACGATCTCCTTGTTCGGGTCCTTGATGCTCTTGCACAGCATGAGCGAGCGGTAGTCGGTCAGCGAGCTCGGGAACGCAGAGTCGGCCGACTTCAACGTGAACGTCACATGCGTCGGATCGTCGGCCGTCACATCGGCGATGTTGGCGTAGATGTCCGCCATCGGAGAGCCGAGTTCCTTGCTGCGCAGCCGACCCATGCTGTAGACGACGTCATCGGCGGTGAACGGCTCGCCGTTGGTGAATTTCACGCCGTCTTGAAGAGTGAACTTCCACACCTTGCTGTCGGTAGTACTCCACTCCGAGGCCAGCCGCGGCACCACGACGAAGCCCGGGTCCAGATCGCAGAGCTTCTCCAGGATCTGCTCCTGCACCATGATGTCGGCGACGTTGTCGGAGTGAAGGACTGGGTCCAGACCGCCATTGCCAGGCTGCTGGCCGACCTTCAGGATGCCGCCCATCTTGATCGCCGCGCTTGAAGCGCTGGGGCTCGCGGTGGTCGATCCACCGCCGCAGCCGATGACCGCAGCGGCCACGGCCAGCCCAAGAACGATGACTGCGACACGAACGCCGACGGCTCGACTGTGTCGCCCTCCTGTAGCACTCCTCGCGTTCACCTGTGCCCCCCTTGCTCTGTCGCCTCGGTCGGCTAAGGATACCCCTGCTGTCCACTAATCGGTAGGACTCGCCTGTTCAGCGCCGTCAGGGTCGCGGGCGCACTACGGCCGCCGCGACCCAGGAGCTTCGCTGTACGCGAATGGTCTAGCAGAGTATGTTTGCTTGCCGCGAGTCGGAAAGGATCCATGAGGACGGAGCAGCTCCAGACACTCCACGAAGCCGGCATGAAGGTGCTGCAGGGCACGGGCGTTGTCTTCCAGGACAACGAGACGGTGCGGCTGTTCGCCTCACACGGCTTCCCCATGGACGGCCGGCGTGTGTTCATCCCTCCGGATGCGGTCGCGGCAGCGCTCTCGACGGCGCCTGGTGCGTTCGCCGTTGAAGCTCGCGCGCCGGGCCGCGACCTTGTCGTGGGCGCTGGCGATCTGGTGTCCACAAACGCCTGTGGCGCGGCGCGCGTCGCCGAGGGGGCCGCGGCACGGCCGCTCACCAGAGAGGACCTGAGAACGTGGATCCGTCTCTGTCACATGGCGCCGAATCTGGACATGCTTGGCTTCTCCGTCGCCACATCTGGCGGATCGACGCGCCAGGATCTCCTCCACTCTGTCTACGACTCGGTCACCCTCACCGACAAGTTCCTCGACTACCCTCTCTCTGAACCGGAACATCTGCGGGTCTCGCTCACGATCCTGGAGATCCTCTATGGAGCAGATTGGGCCGCTCGTCCGAGGCTCCTCGTCATCCTGAACTGCGTCTCGCCGCTTCTCGTTCCGGAACACATCTGCGCGACACTGCGGCTGATGGCCCACTTGAACCAGCCGCTCGGGATCACGCCCGCAGCGCTGGGCGGAATGACCGGGCCGGTCACGGTAGCGGGCTTGCTCGTTCAGCAGCACGCCGAGGCGCTGGCAGGTCTCGTGCTCGTCCAGCTGGTCCGGCCCGGATGCCCGTTCCTCTACGGTGGGTTCTCGTCATCGACGTCGATGTCCACGGGCGCCTTCGCGCTGGGCAGCCCTGAGTTCTGGGGAGTCGCTGCGGCCACCGTGGAGCTGGGGAAACACGTCGGTCTGCCGGTCCGCGGCGGCGCCGGGGGGACCGATTCGCATCTGCTCGATATGCAGGCCGGCATGGAGACCGCGGTTGGGCTGTCGCTGGTGATCGAGCGCGGGGTGGACCTCATCATGCATGGAAGCGGCGCCATCAGCTCGCTCAATGCCGTCAGCTTCGAGAAGCTCATCATCGACGACGCGTTGCTGGGCATGCTTCGACGACGTCCCTGGGATGTGGCCATCGATGAAGACCGGATGGCCGTCTCCGTGATCGATGGCGTTGGGCCAGGCGGCAGCTTCCTGCCTCAGAGACACACCCGCACCCATTACCGCGAGACCGTATGCTCGCCGCTCTTCAACAGACTCGGCCACGAAGCGTGGCACGCTGCCGGGGGGAGGAGCATGGATGAGAGGGCGGCCGCGCAGGTCCAGGCCATGCTAGAGGCCTACACAGCACCAGCCATCGACGCCGTCGTCAGACGTCAGCTTCAGAGATACTGCCTGGACGAGGCGCCGGGCGTGTGACGGGGACCATCACCCCGGGAGAACGCCCCTCTTCTTCAGATCCTCGGCCACATCCTCCAGCCCGGAGCGCGTGAGTTCCTCCAGAGTCGGGATGCCGCTCTGCCGGTCGCAACCGCGCACTTCGTACCACTCGTCCAGGATCCGGTCGTACTCCGCCGCCGTGAACGGCGCCTCCGCTTCGGTGTACAGCGGGTGCGATTCCCCGAACCTCTTCTGCCACCAGAGGAAGAAGGGGTAGTCGTCGAGGCGTCTCACGCCCTCCCGCGCGTTGTAGCAGCGCTCCAGCGTGATGATCCGCCGCGCGGCGGCCTGCAAACTCGCGCTGGTGAAGCTCTCCCCGGTGGCGGCGGAGAGGAATCCACTCCACTCGGGAAGATCGATCCCCTCCACCGGTTGGTTGTACTGGGTGGCGAACTTGCAGGTCCCCGCCATGTCTGCCATGACCATCATGTGCTCGAAATCGCACTCCGCCTGGACGATCCGCGGATGATAGGCCCACTTGTTGTCGCGGAAGATCGCCGGGTCGCCATAGCGCTCTTCGCCAAGGCGCTCCAACAGCTCCCGAGTGATCCCCCACTCCTCCCGCAGGTCCGGCGTGAGGATGCTCATGCCGCCCATCAGATGGTCGTAGCCCCGGCTGTTGACGTTCAGAGAAAGGGTGTAGATGAGCGTGATCCCGATGCCGTGACCCGGCACCCAGGCAGCTTGTCCCTTGGTGTGGGACGCAGAGAGATCTGAGTTCCGTCCCAGCTTGCGACCCGCCTCAACCGGATGGTCGGCCAGGATGTCCCCGAAGCCGTCCCGGTAGGCGATCTTGCGGGTCAGCTCCAGGATCGTCTCTTCATTGCCTTCCGCGACCTCGAGGCCGTCGGTGTCGGCGGGGCCGATGATCCCTTGCTTCCACAACTCGATGGCCCAGATGATGGCGTTGCCCACCGAGCCGACGTTCAGGCCGAGCTGATTGCAGAGATTGTTGTACCGGGCAAGGAAGGGCGCACTCGCCGTCTTGAACGACAGGCCCTGGATCTGGACCCAGCCCTCGACTCCCTCGCCCTTGGTGCCCTTGTACTTGCCCTCCTTCACGTGGAGGAAGTGGTCGCAGTGGATCTGACACCCGTAGCAGGCCCGGCTCTTCTCGATCAAGGGCACGAAGGCTTGTTCTTCGATCCCCTCGAGGCGACCGCCCAGCATCATGTCGGAGATCGTGGACCGGCTGTCAGATCCTCCGACCCAGCCGAGGGTGCCCCACTTGCGCGTGCTCGCATACATCGGGTCGTCCTCGTACCGTGTCCATTGCGTCTGGCACAGCTGCATGAACTCCTCGGGTCGAGCAAGATCGATGCCGCGGCTGCCGCGCACGGCCACGGCCTTGAGCTGCTTGGACCCCCAGACCGCGCCCAGCCCCCCCAGACCTGCGGCGTGGGCCACTCCGTCCATGACACAGGCGGCCAAGCTGAGGTTCTCGCCGGCCGGTCCGATGCTCAGCGTCCCGATGCTGTTCAGGAAGGAGGGGCTGCTCGGACCAGTGCGGTGCTCGTGGCATATCGCCTGTCGTGCCTGCCAGACATCCTTGCCCCACAGATGCCCGGCATCCAGAATCTGGATCGAGTCATCCTCGATCCAGATATAGACCGGTTTCTCGGCGGCTCCGCGCACGATGATGGCGTCGTAGCCTGCGTACTTCATTTTGGCGCCGAAGGCGCCCCCGACATCGGCACGCCCGTAGATGCCGGTGAGCGGCGACTTGCTGATCACTTCACAGCGGGAGGAGGACGGAGCCAAGGTGCCGGTCAGGGGTCCCGCGGCAATGATGACCACGTTGTCTGCGCTGAGAGGCTTGGTATCGGGTCCCGTCAAGTCGTAAAGGAGCCGTATGCCGAAGCCCCGAGCCCCGACGTAGGTCCGCGCCCAGTCTGCGGACAGCGCCTGTACCTCGTGGCGGCCGCTGCTCAAGTCGACCCACAGCAAGCGGCCGCTCCAACCCTGGCTAGCCCCCAAAGCACTGCCCCCTTCCGGGAGTCCCGATACTGACGCCGCGACAGGTCATTCGCCGGCCCATCGGAGGAGGGACAGGCGTATCTCTGCCAGGCTGCGCTGCCGAGCGCCGCAAGTGTCCACGCTCGCCTCGACATAGGAGAGCGCTCCGGTCGGGCAACTCGCCACGCAGGCCGGTCGCCCGTCGCAGTGATCGCAGAGGTGGACCTGCCGTTCGACGGGGTCCCAAGTAGGCCCTCCGAACGGGCAGACCCGCATACAGATGCGGCAGTTGGTGCACGACTCCCTGTCGATGCTGACCAAGCCGCTCACCGGATCCTGCCGGATGGCCGCAGGCGGGCAGCAGTAGAGGCAAACCGGCTCCGCGCAGTCCTGGCAGACGACGGGTACGGTCACTCCGGTGCGCTCACAATCGACGATGCGGACTCTGGCCCGCGCAGGGTTGCAGGTCCGGGTCTTGGTCAGCGAACAGACCTGGGCGCAGATCATGCAACCCGTGCACAGGTCAGGCTCGACAAGGATCTGCTTGCCCAAGGATCTATCTCCTCTTGCCCGGACGAGTTACTACATTGTGAGAGATGTTCCCATCATGTAGCTATCCTGTCAACGGCAATCCGTTGTCATGGTCGCGCCGAATGAGCGCCCGGCTTTGACACCTTTATCACCACGTGATAGAAACGGCTGTCCAATCTCGACTGATCGTACGTGCAGAGGAAGGCTCAGCCGTGGCCGGCACTCAGGCGCTCGAACGCGGCCTCGCCGTTCTCGGCGTGGTCGCGGCAGCATCCTCGTCGGTCTCCATCGCGGAGATAGCCGTCGCCTTGGATATGCCGGAGAGCACCACCTACAGGGTGGTCCAAGCCCTCAAGCGTTGCGGACTGCTCACCCGGGTCGGCCGGAGCGGAGTGAGAATGGGGCCGGCGGTGTTCGCTCTTGCCCGTTCCGCTCAGCGCCAGGTGGCCGACGACATCCCCATGATCGCGCTGCCCTTCATGAAGGAACTGGTCGAGGCGACCGGCGAAACGGCCATTTTGACCGTGCCCTATGGCCTGGATGTCGTCTGCGTGGCGACGGTCGAGGGTCCCCAGCCACTGCGCGTGTCCTTCCCCAAGCTCTCCGTCACGCCGCTGTACGCCGGTTCCGCCGTCGCCGCTCTCGCCCATCTTGACGTCAGGCTCGCCACGCTGGTCGTCGCCTCGGCGCGCGGGAAGAGCTATGCAGACGGACGACCCGTCAGCGAGGAGCACCTGCGGCAACAGATGGCGGCCGCCAGGGAGCATGGGTTCGTCGTCAGCAGGGGCGAGGTCGACGCGCATGCCACCAGCGTGGGCGTGCCTCTGTTCGAAGGCGCCGGCCGCTGCGTCGCGGCCATGAGCGCAGCGGCCCCCACAGAGCGCGCCACGGACGATGTCATGGCCGCGCTCGTACGGGCGGTCATGACGACGGGAGAGGCCATCAGCCGGCGCCTTGCGGAGCACGTGAGCCTTGGTCCCGCGGGTACCGACGCACCCACGGGCGCTGACTAGGCGAGCCTGCCGCTGATCCGGTGCGGGGCGCCGCCCCTCAGGCCAGAAGCCTGCCCGCCAAGCGCTCCGAGAAGACCGTCTGGAAGACGACGTCGCGGACGGCGATGCGCTCGTCCCGGCCATGGACGCGTGGGCTGATCGCGGCCCCATCCTCAGTGATGAAGGGCGTGAAGCCGTAGGCGACCACGCCGGGGTAGGCCGCGCGCACGTGAGCGGAGTCGGTGAAGCCCGAGGAGTGTGCGCAGATCACGTCGGCGTTGGCGATAAGCTCGCGCATGGTCGCGTCGATGGCATCGCGAAGGACGGACTGGCAGGGCGACTGATTGCTGCCCACGCAGTTGAGGAACTCCAGTTCCCAGGAGGCCGCGACACCGGCCAGAGCCCGGACGACCTCACGACGAACATCAGCCTCCCCCTGGCCGGGCAGCAGCCGGCAGTCCACGATGACCGCGCCGCGCGAAGGGATGACGTTGACCGCCCAGTCGCCGAGGCGGATGCCCGTCGTCGCGAAGGTGAGACCGAGCTGGGGTTCGATGACCCTGGCGGCGTCGGGGTCGCTGGCGACAAGCTCGCGCAGCGCCGCGCGCGCCGTGACCGGGTCTTTGAGACGACGCCGCAGTTGCGGGTCGGCGACCGCGTAGTCGATGAACTCCACTGGCGTGCGGGTCGTGATGACCTCCGGATCATACTCCTCGAGCGCCAGGACGATCTGCGCCAGGCCGTGAGCGACGCTACCGCGGTGCTGCGGCATGGAGCCGTGTCCACCGCGGCCATGGACGACGATGCGGCAGCCTGCGTAGCCCTTCTCCCCCGCGTGGATCGTGTAGAGCCGTCGCTCGGCCATCTCGAGCATCTCGAAGCCGCCCTCGTTGATGACGAAATCCGTGCGCACCAGACCAGGGTGATGCTCGAGCAGCCACTTGGCGCCGCAGTGGTCGCCGGTCTCCTCGTCGGCCGTCGCGGCGAAGACGAGGTCGCCGCGCAGCGTCTCGCCGGCGGCGGCGCGTCGCGCCAGCCGCACCAGGGCGACGGCCTGCGCAGCCACCTGGTTCTTCATGTCGAGGGCGCCGCGACCCCAGACGTAGCCGTCCTTCACGAGTCCCGAGAAGGGCGGCTCCGTCCACTCCGTCGCATCGGCGGGCACCACGTCGGTGTGGCCGAGCAGGAGCAGCGAGGAGCCGCCTCCTGAGCCGTCCAGCCTGGCGACGCAGTTGACCAGGCTGGGTGTCTCGCCGGCGAGCGTGAGAGTGATGCCGTTGTGGGCGAAGTACTCCTCGAGGACGCCCACGGCCGGAGTCACATCGCCGGGCGGATTGCTGGTGTCGGCGCGCAGCAGGCGGGCAAGGAGGCCGACGACCTCCTCCTCCAGCTGCGCGTACTGCTCCTCAGTCAGACCCCATCGCTCGGTCACCGCTGCCTCACTTCAGCTGCGCCAACTCCAGCGTGGGCGTGTCGACGAGCAGCTTCTTGGTGTAGTCGTGCTGGGGATCGTCGAGGACGGTGTCGACGAGCCCGTACTCGACGAAGAGGCCTTCGCTCATCACGGCGACTTCCTGGGCGATGCTGCGGATGAGCGCCAGGTTGTGGGTCACGAAGAGCATGGAGACCCCGAGCTCGGCCTGGAGCTTGGCGAGCAACTCGATGATCGCCGCCTGCACCGAGACGTCGAGCCAGGAGGTGACTTCGTCGCAGATCAGCACGGTGGGCTCGGCGGCGAGGGCGCGGGCAATGGCCACACGCTGGCGTTCGCCGCCCGAAAGCTGCTCCGGGAACCGGGAGAGCAGCGAGGCGTCGAGCGCCACCTGGTCGAGGACGTGCACCATGCGATCCTCAGCTTCATCACGACTGAGGTCGAAGAAGACGTCGATGGGCTGGGCGAGGAGCTGGCGGATGGTCTTGCGCGGGTTCAACGAGCTGTAGGGGCTCTGGAAGATGTACTGGATGGCTTGGCGCTCGGCGCGGCTGCGTCCTCGTGATTCGCGCGGCAACGGCGTGCCGCGCAGTTCGATGTCCCCGTCGATGCGGTAGGGATGGAGGCCGGCGATGCAGCGGGCCAACGTGGTCTTGCCGCTCCCCGACTCGCCGACCAGGGCCAGACAGCGATGCTCGCGGAGTTCCGCGCTCACGCCGTGCAGGACTTCCTTCTTCTGGTAGAAGGCGGTGATGCCGCGCGCGCTGACCACACTCGGCTGTTGCCGCGTGGTCTCCTGAAGGGCGATCTCCCGCAGCGGGCCGTCGATCTCAAGCGGATGGTCGACGAGCTCCTTCCAGCGCCAGCAGCGCACCTGATGATCCGGGGTCTTGCCTTCGTAGGGCGGGTACTCGGTAGCGCAGCGCGCGATGCTCATGTCGCAGCGCGGAGTGAAGGCGCAGCCGGCGACACGCTGACCGGGGCGCGGCGCCCACCCGGGGATGCCACGCAGGGCACGCTCTCCCGAAAGGTCGGGGATGGCGGCGAGCAGCTTGCGCGTGTACGGATGCCAGGCGCCGGCGAAGAGGGCCTCCTTGGCCCCGATCTCGACCAGGCGGCCGGCGTACATGACGGCGATCCGATCTGCGAGATTGGCGACCACAGCCAGGTCGTGGGTCACGTAGAGGGCGCTCACGCCGTAGGCGCGGGTCAGCTCGCGAATGGTCTCGAGCACGTGGGACTGCGTCGTCACATCCAGCGCCGTGGTGGGCTCGTCGAGGACGATCACCTTGGGCCGGCAGGCGAACGCCATAGCGATCGCCACGCGCTGCTGCTGTCCGCCGGAGAGCTGATGTGGGTAGCGGCGCAAGAAGTCGCGGTCGCTGGGCAGCAGCACCTCGGCGAGCATCTCCGCGCGCCGCGCCTCGCGCTCTGTCCCGGAGCTGCCGAAATTGTGCGCCTCGAGGATCTCGATGAGCTGCGTGCCGATGCGCAGGGCCGGGTTGAGCGCCGCCGAGGCGTCCTGCGGCACGTAACTGATGAGGCCACCGCGGATGCGGCGCAGGGCGCCGGGGCCCGCCGTGAGGATGTCCGTGCCGTTGACGGTGACGCTCCCGCCGGCGATCTTGGCGCCCCGACGCTGATGCGCGAGGAGACTGGTCGCCGCCGTGGTCTTGCCCGAGGCCGACTCGCCGACGAGGCCGAGGACCTCGCCCTGATGCACGCGGAACGAGACGTCGTCGTCGATGTCGATGCCGGACGGGTCGAGGACGATGCGCAGGTCCTGGACCGTGAGCACGATGTCAGTGGACGACGGCTCGGGCGAGTGTTCGTCGTCGCTCACGCCGCCCCTCCGGTGTCGCGGTCGATGCCGACGAGGGCGCGGGCCACACCGTCGGCGATCATGTTGGTGCCGATCGTGAGGATGCCGATGAGCAACACCGGCACGAACACGGCGTACGGCTGCACGGTGATGCCGATCCGGTTTTCGTTGATCATCAGGCCCCAGTCGGCGGCCGGCGGCTGAAGACCGAAGCCGAGGAAGGAGAGGGCCGCGATGATACCGATCGAGTAGGTGAGACGGAGACCGAACTCGACGAGCAGCGGACTCGTGATATTGGGCAGGATCTCGTTCGCGAGGATGCGCGCGCGGGACACGCCGAGCGCCTCGGCGGCGCGCACGAAGTCGCGCTGGACGACCTCCATGGCGGAGGCGCGGGTGACGCGCGCGATGCGAGGCGCGTGCGAGATGCCGACCATGAGCACGATCAGCCACAGTCGGGGCCCGAAGACGCTGACGAAGAGCAGCGCCAGGACGATCGACGGGAAGGCGAGGACAACGTCGAGGATGCGCATGATCGTCTCGTCGCTCCAACGGCGTGCGTAGCCGGCGATCAGCCCCAGGGTCACGCCGGCGACGAGCCCGAGGACGGTCGCCGCAAGGGCCAGCGTGATCACGGTGCGACCGCCGTACAGGACCCGGGTGAGCACGTCGTGGCCGATGTAGTCGGTGCCCAGCAACGCGACGTCGCTGGGACCTGAGAAGGGCGGCCCGACGAACTCGGTGGGCGAGTAGGGAGCGATCCACGGGCCGAAGACCGCGAGCGCGAGGATCGCAAACAGAATGGCGAGGCCGACCTTGGTCCGCCGGACGTGCCAGGAGTCGTGCAACAGCTGGACCAGCTCGCCGTGCTGACGAGACCCTCGGGCCAAGCCCGGCGCAAGCGACGGGTCTGGCGCGAGGACGACGTTCGACTGGAGGCCGAGATCCTCTTCGAGGCTGCGCTGAGGGCTGGAGGGTTCTTCGCTCATCGCAGGCCCGTGCGCAGCCGAGGGCTGATGAGGATCGTCAGGACATCGGCGATCAGGTTGAGGATCACGTAGACGGCGGCGATCAACAGGCAAAGCGCCTGCACCATCGGGATGTCGCGATTGGCCACAGCGTCGACCAAGGCGAAGCCGATGCCCGGGAAGCCGAACAGATACTCCACTGTGACGATACCGCCGGCCAGCCAGGCGAGGTTCAAGGCGATCACCTGCAACGTCGGCACGATGGCATTGGGCAAGGCGTGACGCCAGAGCACGATGTTCCCGGAGAGACCCTTCAGGCGGGCCATCATCACGTACTCGCTCTCCAGCACTTCGATCGTCGACGCGCGCAGCATGCGGCTGATGTACGGAATGACGGCAAGGCAGAGGGTGATGGCCGGAAGGATGAAGAGATCCAGCTGATCGTACAACGGGATCTGCGGGTCGATGCGCGAGACCGCCGGCAGCCAATTGAAGACGGCAGTGGCGAAGAGCAGCACGAGGATGATGCCCGTCACGAACTCGGGAAGAGCGGCGAGCATGAGGTTCACGAGGTTCGTGCTCGTGTCAAAGCGCGAGTCTCGCCACACGGCGCTCAAAGAGCCGATGAGGATGGCAAGTGGGATGCTGAGGAGCGCGGCGAGGAAGACCAGCGTGGCGGAGTTGAGAAGGCGGTCTGAGAGCAGTTCCGTGACAGGCACGTCCTTCTGCACGAGCGACGTGCCCATGTCGCCCGCGACGACGCCGCCGAGCCAGCCGAAGTACTGCGCATAGAGCGGCTGGTCGAGATTGAGCTCACGGCGCAACGCCTCGTACCGTGCCTTGTCGGCGGCTTCCTTGCCCAAGATCGCCTGAGCCGGGTCGCCTGGCAGAAGCTGGGTGGCGGCGAAGACGACGACAGAGACCATAAGAAGCGTGAGGACTCCGAGGCCCAAGCGGATCAGAATGAGCTTGAGGAGAGGCGGCACAGCGTTCCCTTTCGGCTTTCTCGGGTCACATGACAGCCCCGGCCTCGCGGCCGGGGCTGTCAGCGCAGACTGGTATCCTCAACAGGCGTCCCTCAGACGAAGAAGAAGTTGTTGAAATGGAAGCTTGAGAGCGGCACGCCGGACTTGTTGGGCACGACGCCGCCGAGCTTGGAGCTGTAGCCATCGATCTGGTTGTTGAAGGCCCAGACGATGTAGCCGCCCTCGTTGTACTCGATCTCCTGGGCCTGGGCGATGAGCTCGTTGCGCTTGGTCGCGTCGCCCGTCTTCATCGCCTCCTCCACGATCGCCTGCCACTGGTCGTTCTGCCAGTGGGTCTCGTTGTACGGAGCCTTCGGCATCGTCCCCTGGCCTGTCTGGGACAGGTAGTTGCGCGTGTACCAGAAGTCCTGAGAGAACGCATACGTGAGGTAGTTCCCCTCGTTCCAGTACGCGCCCGAGTCCACCTTCTTGACGGTCACCTTGACGCCGGCGCCCTTGGCTTGCTCGGCAAAGACCTGGGCGGCAGAGACGGCGGCGCTGCCGATGGCCTCGGACGTGTGCAGAGTCACCTCGAGATCGCCGTCGTAGCCGGCCTGCTTGAGCAGCGACTTCGCCTGCTCCAGATCCTGCTCGCGCTGCGGGAGCTGCGGCGTCCCCGGATCGTACGGCGCGTACATGTCATTGCCGATCCCGCCGAACCCCGCGTAGGCCTGATTGATCATCGCCTCGCGGTCGACAATGAGACGGAAGGCCTGGCGGACCTTGACGTCGTCGAACGGCTTCTGGTCGATGCGCATGGTGAACGGCTGCCAAGCGCCGGTGGTGGCGTTGAGGACCTTCATCCCCTGGCCCTCCACGACCTTGACCTGCGCCGCCGGCAGCTGCGAGATGGCCTCGACCTGGCCGCCGAGCAGCGCATTGACGCGGGCTGTGGCATCGGCGAATTCGAGGATGGTCAGTTGGTCGACGTAGGGGCCGTCGCCCCAGTACTCCTTGTTCGCGTCAAAGACATACTCCTGGCCGGGCTTGTCGACCTTGATCTTGAACGGGCCGGTGCCGATCGGCTTCTTGGGGTCGAAGCCCTGCGGGACGATGCAGTTCCCGTAGAGCGCCATCGCCTCTTCGAAGATGGCGCTCGGGGAGTCGAGATGGAACTCGACCGTCGTCGCGTCGACCTTGCGGATGCCGCTCTTCGGCAGCAAGGCAAGCTGGCTGGCGCCCATCTTCGGATTGTCCGGGTCGATGATGCGCTGATAGCTGTAGACCACCTCGTCGGCGGTCAGCGGCGTACCGTCGTGGAAGACGACGTCGTCGCGCAGCTTCACTGTCCAGACGCTGGCGTCGGCGTTGGCCGACCATTCGGCGGCAAGCTGCGGCACGATCTGGTACTCGGCATCCCAGCCGAGCAGCGCGTTATACAGCTGGAAGGTCGTGCAGATCTGCGGCTCCGACGTGGCGTTCTGGCCGTCAAGCGTGTCCTGAGCGCCACCGCCGACGATGCCGACGCGCAGGCTGCCACCCTGTTTCGGAGCCGCGCTGGCCGACGGCGAGGTCGTCGTCTCGCTCGTCCCGCCACAGGCCGCTGCCAGCGGCGCGACGCCCGCGAGCACACCACCCGCCGCCGCATACCTGAGCAGGCTTCGCCTCGTCAGGCGCGCATTGCTGAGGCTCGCCAACATGTTCTGAATATCCTGATGCTCCTCACCCACGATTGCCCCCCTTGCTTGAGACACATGCGTCTTGGCCTGTCTGGCACACACTGTGCTGCGGAGGCCGGCCATCACCGGCTCCACGAGGAAGCATCCTGACGGTGCGTGGCGCCCGGACCGTTTGGGACCACTTTGCCTAGCTGGACCCCACCGTGAACGTCACGTTAGGCGGGCGTTTCTGGCTTGTCAAGGGCGGGCGCAGCCTTCTGCGCCCGCCCTTGTACCCCTTCCATGCCTACTTGCCCAGCAGCGCGTCGATCTTGCGCACGCCCTCGTTGGCGTCCTCGGCGTAGGCGTCGGCGCCGATCTGGTCGGCCCAGCGCTGCGTGCAGGGGGCGCCGCCGACCACGGTCTTGAAGGGCAGGCCGCGCTCGCGGATCAGGCGGCAGACCTTGCGCTGCTCCTCCATGGTCGTGGTCAGCAGGGCGCTCATGCCGATCACGTGGGCGTTCGTGGCGGCGGCCTCCTCGAGGAAGACCTCGGCGGAGACGTCGCGGCCGAGGTCGGTGACCTCGTAGCCGTTGGCCTTCAGGTAGGCGATGACGATGGCCTTGCCGATGTCGTGCACGTCGCCCTGCACGGTGCCGAGGACGATGCGCCCCTTGGCCTCGGCGGCCTCGCCCTCGAGGGCGGCGTTCGTCACCTCGGTGGCGCCGGCCATGGCGTTGGCGCTCATCATCAGCTCGGGCAGGAAGAGCTCGCCGCTCTCGAAGAGCTCACCGACCTCCTGGATGCCTTTGACGAAGCCCTGGGACATGATCTGCGCGGGAGTGATGCCCGCGGCGAGGGCGCGCGCGGCGATCTCCTCGGCGGCCTCGCGGTCGGCCTCGACGATGCTCTGCGCTGCTTCTTCGTAGATGTCGGGCATGCGTGCTAGCTCCTTCTCTCTGTCAGGCTCCGACCAGGGCTTGGGCGCGCTCGACCGCCATGCCGGCGTTGGCGCCGTAGCCGTCGGCGCCCACTTCGGCCGCGTAGGCCGCGGTGACCGGGGCGCCACCCACCATCACCTTGACCGAGTCGCGCAGGCCGGCCGCGGTGAGGGCCTCGATGGTCTCTCTCATGCGCGGCAGGGTGGTCGTGAGCAGGGCGCTCATGCCGATGATCTGCGCGTCGTGCTCGCGCACGGCGGCGACGAACTGAGCCGCCGTGACGCCGGTGCCGAGGTTGACGACCTCGAAGCCCGCGCCCTGCAGCAGCATGGCCACGAGGTTCTTGCCGATGTCGTGCAGGTCGCCCTCGACCGTGCCGATCACGACGGTGCCGAGCGAGGCGCTGTCGCCCTCGACCATGTACGGTTTGAGCAGCTCGAGGGCGCTCTGCATGGTGCGAGCGCTGAGCAGCACCTCGGGGATGAAGCACTCGCCGCTGCGCATACGCTCGCCGACCACGGCCATGGCGGGCAGCAGCGCCTCGTCGAGGATCTCGCGAGCCGAGACGCCCGTGGCGAGCAGGGCTTGCGTGAGGGCGAGCACGATGTCGCCCTGGCCGTCGATGACGGCCTGTTTCAGCTGGTCTTTCACCAGGCTTTCCTCCTTCATTTGGCGCCGAGCTCGCGCTCGGCGTCCTGCACTATTGCGCGCAGTTCGGCGACCACCTCGGGAGGCAGCGGCTCGGGTATGTAGTGATCCAGGATCCGTACCGCCTCAGCGGTCGCCCTTTGCTGCAGATCGGTACCGCCGGCGAGACGCCAGTCCTCGCGCACCCGGCGATCCATGAGCTTCGGCTGTGACTGCTCGCGCATGTGTCGCAGGGTGCTGTCGCGGCTCAGGAAGTCGCCGAAGGCGCCCACCGCGTGGACCTCGTCGACCATCAGCGTCTCGTCGTCGACGGGGATGCCGGCGACCGTGTGCTTGATCATGCGGGCGAACTCGTTGTCCATCACGAGCTGACCGAAATCGAAGGTGACGCCGGACTCGAGCATCCCCAAGCCATAGATCAGGTTGGCGCCTGCCAACGCTGGGAGTAGGCCTGTGAGCGTCTTCTCGTGACCGGACTGCGCATCACCTGTCTTGGTGTCACCCTACGCACCTGCCACCCAACTGGGCAGCAGATAGCGCCGCGACATCTGCACGACGGCGGCGCTGATCAGGGCGAGCTCCGGCGAGCCCACGCTGGCCGCGGCGAGCCGCAGGTCCATAGCCGTGGACGAACTGCCGTAGATCACCGGAGCACCGCGCCGCGTGAGTTGCGAGAGCGTGATGCCGCTGAGCACCTCGGCGTTATGCGTGACCAAGGTGCCGGCCAACGTCACCGGTGACGAGCCGCCGGCCATGGCCATGCTGAGGATGTTGCAGGTCATGCCGGCGCGCGCCGACTCCATGATGATCTCGCAGCAGTCCTTGACCAGCTTGAGCGGACTGACAGGGCACGTGATGAACGAGACCAGCGGCCGGGCGCGGAGGTTGGCTTCCCCGCCGACCACCGCGGCCGCCATGGCGACGATCTTCTTGAGCAGGGCACCGCTCAGCGGCCCGATGAACACGTGCTTGGTCGTGTTGTTGAGGATGGCTTCGGCGTTGTGCAGCGGCGCCACAGCCTGGGGAACCTCGTGGGCGCCGATAGGCCGCTCGAGTACATCGATCTCGTCGAGCGCGTCGATGAGCCGCGTGGCCGCGGCCAGGTCGTCCTTGGTGGGCTCGCGCAACGTCCCGTCACGAGGGTCGACGACCTGGATGCCCTCGCCGAAATTGGTGAAGCCCACGCGATTGGACTCGACGACGAAGTCGCGTGACGGCACCCGTCCGGCGAGGGTGATCGTCGAGGGCGCGCTGCGGATCGCGTCTTCCACGACCCAGCCCGGGAGGCGCACGATGCGCTCTTCACGATCGACGAAGCAGCCGCCCTCCTCGAAGACGTCCAGCGCCTCCTCGTCCTCGACGAACACGCCGGTGCGCGCGAGCACCTCAAGGGTCGCGAGATGGATGTCCTGGAGTTCGTCCTCGGTGAACACGCTCAGGCTGAGGCCGCCGTTGCGCAGTCTGCCGGCGTGCAGGTTGCGCGTCATACCAAGCCCGCCCGCGCGCTGCCCCTGAGGCCCATCTTCGTCTTGAGACGCTCCACGGAATTGATCTTGATGTCCAGCACCTCGGCGATGCGCGCCTTGGCCTCGAGCCCCTTGGCGAGCCCGGGGACGCCCGTGACCACGCCGATATCAAGCTCCTCGCGCACGGTGCGCATCACGGTCGAGTCCGACAGATCGAAGGTGCTGACGTGCAGCTTGTCCGCGACATAGTGCTTGGCCTCGGGAAGCCTCATCTTCTTGAGTTGCATCCGCGCCACCAGGTCTCCAGCGGTGCGGATACCGCCCATCGATGAAGCCAACGCATGTGACATGCCCATGCCGTTGGGATCGCCCGTGCCCACCTACAACCCGTCAGCCTTGCCGATCTCGATCATGGCGGCGCTGGCGCGGGTCACGATGTCGAGCGGCGAGACTTCGCACATCGGCACTCCACCGACGCCGCCGCCGACGTTGGCGTGGATCGGGATGGTCGCGTCGGCGGTGCAGGCCTTGACGAAGGTCACGGCGCGGGCGATGTTCCAGGCGCACGACTTCTTGCTGTTGTTGTTGACCACAGGGCCGAAGATCGACGCGCCGGCCTGCTCGGCCAGCCTCATCTGCTGGTGCGGCCACAGACCGGCCAGTCGCGTACCCTGGTACTCGAGCTCGCCGTGAAACCCGAGGACCATCTCGGCGGCCATGCTGACTTCCACCGCCATGTCTGACTTGGCCATCTCCTCCACGGCGCGCAGCGTAGCGAGGAACTCGGCGTCGCCGGTCGAGGCGACCGTGTCGAAGTTGATGCCGTCCGCGCCGGTACAGGCCATCTGCCTGCTCAGCCACACCACGTCGTCGTGGCACACCTCAAGCGCCTCTTCCTGAGCCCGGCGCGCCTCGTCGATCTTCGCCAGAGGAAGGAGGTCGGAGGGGTTCGGGAAGGCGCCGTCCGGCTGGTAGTAGAGACCGAGGTTCGGCATGAACCCGTAGAAGAGCGGCAGGATCGTCGTGTGCTGCAGGAGCTCCATGTGCTCCTGCTCGACGCTGACGATGAACTTGCAGGGCTTCACCGAGTAGTCGGTATGTCCCACTTCCATGGAGTCGTAGGCGAAGGCCGACTCGAAGAGCCTGACCGCGGCCTCACGGCCGAGCGGCGCGGAGATGCCACAGGAGAGGCGGGACGAGGTCAGCGTGTTGGTGCCGCCGTCCTTACTCAGGATGGCCTCGTGGCCCCTCTCGACACCCCAGATGCGACTGGGGCAGCAGAACATGTCGACCAGGTAGTCGACCTCGTTCTCCTCGAGCACCGGGATCTTGGCCTTCTTGGCCGCCGCCTCGGAGCCCTCGATCACATCCCTGCGGATCTCGTCGCGAGTCATGGCGACGGTGCTGCCGTCACCCGTGCGTGTCGTCACTGTACTCAAGACACCACTACCTCCTGGCGAGATTGGCCGGCAGGACGCACCCACCCGGGTGGATGCATCGTAGCGACGCCCCACCTGTTGTCAAGCAACCGGAGACGCGGGGCGGGACGCCGTCGCCACCGCGGAGCAGGCGGGGCGGCCGTCGGCCAAGGCGCGGAGCTCCGGCATCGAATTGCGCAGCAGGAGCTCCAGCGCGGCCAGCGGCCGGCGCAGGTCGAAGTGCTCGGGATCAAGACCGGCCTGCACCGAGAGGCCGTCCGGGATCGCGGCGATGAGTTCCGCCAGACCCGCGAGCAGCTCGTGGCGCTCGTCCGCGGGACGCCCGTCGAGGCCGAGCCACCTGAGGTTCTCCTCGTACCACCACCTGTAGAGCGCGAACAGACGCGTGCGCAGCTCCGGCTCGCGGAAGGCGTGCGGGAGGATGTCGAAGAACCCGCGGAACGAGTCGGCGCCGACGATCATGCCGCGCAGGCCGACCATGGCGGCGTGCAGACGCTCGTCCTCGGGGACCTCGCTGACGGCGGCATCGAGCCGCAGGCACTCGTCATGGATCAAGGCGTCGGCGACGGCGCTGATGAGGCCGGCCTTGTTGCCGAAGTTGTAGCGGATCGAGGCCTTGTTGACGCCTGCGGCGGCGGCGACGTTCTCGAGGGTCACCGCCTCGTAGCCGCGCTCGGCGAGCAGCCGCGTGGCGGCATCGAGGATCTTGCGCGCCGTCTCGGGCAGGGTCGACAGAGGGTCGCCGAAGGGGACCTGCACTCTCCCCTGGCTGGTCCACTCGGCCACGCGCATCGCTCCTCGCCGGAAGTATCCACCTGGGTGGTGGCTGCCCGGGTCACTCTATGCCCTCTCGCCGGCACAGACCAGAGGGAACGGACACTGCTGGGCGGCGCGCCCGGGCGCGCCGCCGTCAGGCGTCCGCGGCGACGGCGCGCCGCACGGCGGCGACCGCTTCATCCACGCCGGCGTCGTCCACGTCGAGGTGCGTCACGAGGCGCATGGACCACGTCGATTCGTCGAGCGCCAGCAGCCCGTGCCGCCGCGCCCGCAAGACGAGCTCGGCGGCCGGCAGCCCGGTGCCCTTGGTGCCGACGAAGATCATGTTGGTCTGCACCCGGTCCATGTCGACGCTGAGGCCCGGCACTTCGGCCAGGCGCAAGGCGAGGCTGTGCGCGCGGCGATGGTCGTCGGCCAGCCGCGCCAGGTTGTGCTCGAGCGCATAGAGGCCCGCGGCGGCGACGATGCCCGCCTGGCGCATACCGCCGCCGTAGATCTTGCGCGCCCGCCGCGCCTTGGCGATCGCGGGCACGTCGCCGACGAGCACCGAGCCGATCGGCGCTCCGAGGCCCTTGGACAGGCAGATGCTCACCGTGTCGCAGAGGGCCGCGTACTCGATGAACGGGATGCCGCTGGCGGCCACGGCGTTGGCGAGACGAGCGCCGTCGAGATGCAGCTTGAGGTCGTGCCGGTCGCAGAAGGCGCGCACGGCGCGCAGGTGCTCGAAGGGCAGGATCACGCCGCCGCAGTGCGCGTGGGTGTTCTCGAGGCACACGACGCGGGTGGGCGCGAAATGCACGTCCGCGTCCGTGTGCACGTAGGCCTCCATCTTCTCCAGATCCAGTGTGCCGTCTGGCGAATCGAAGCAGCGCAGCTGTACGCCGCTGAGCGTGGCGGCGCCCTGCTCGTAGAAGATGATGTGCGCCTGCGCGTGCAGGAAGACCTCGTCGCCACGCTGCGTCAGGGCGCGGATGGCCGCTTGGTTGCACATGGTGCCGGAGGGAAAGTACAGGCCAGCCTCCTTGCCGAGCAGGCCGGCGGCGTACTCCTGCAGCCGAATCACCGTGGGGTCGTCGCCGAGCACGTCGTCGCCGACCTCGGCGGCGGCCATGACGCGACGCATCTCCGCCGAGGGTCGCGTCACCGTGTCGCTGCGCAGATCGATCATCAGGTCACCTTCCTCGCGTGGACGACGACGCCGTAAGCTTCCTCGCAGCCCGGCGTCGGCCTTTGGGCGCCATCACCGTCGCCGGCCGGTCAAGCCGGCCGGCGAGCCCCGCGCCGCGAGCGCCCGCCACGCCGTTGCCGGAAAGCAGGCCGGCGATCGCGTTCGCCCATGGGATGAGCAGGACGCCGAGGAAGAGCAGGAACACCCGCTCCGGCGGCGCCGGCGTCCAGTGTATCGAGATCTGGTCGGCGATCTCTTGGCGCACGTCGAGATCGCGCGGCAACTGCAGGAAGAAGCGACCGTCGCGGCGGCCGGCGATCTCCAAGCCCGCGTTCTCGATCCTCGTCTCCGCCTTGCCCGGGTACTCGACCCAGATGTGACCAAAGCTCATGCGCAGATCGTACGGGATGCCCTTGGCCGCGAGCAGGCTGGCCAGGACCATCGCGCGGCTCTCGCAGTCACCAGGCCCCGCGGCCAATGCCTCGGCGCCCGTCGGGGAGTACCAGGGCACGCCCGCCGACTGCCAGTCGGCCACCCAAGGCACGTACTGCTCGAGGACGTAGGCTTCGATCAGCCGCGGGTCGTCCGGCAGCCGCGCCGCCAGCGCGCTTGCGGCGGCCGGGTCCACCCGCGGCCGCAGCGCGTTGTGGATGCTGCGTACGAGCACGCCTGGGTCCGGGTACAGGACGACGAGCACCCATACGAAGACCAGAAAGGCGAGAGCGTGACGAGGGATCCTCATGCCTCATGATACCTCCCTGTATACTGCCCGGGTATGAACGTCCCCGGTCACACGCTCGTCCGACAGGTGATCGCCGTTCTTCGTGCCAAGCAGTACCTGGTGTTCTACGCCATCGGCTTGTACGCGCTCAGTTTCGCCATGACCGTCGTCTCGGCGTGGCTCTTCCAGCGCCGGCCCATCGGTGAGCTCCTCGACAGCTCCCGCAGTCCACTCCTCGACGCGGTCTCCGGGACCAGCGCGGGCATCCTGGCTCTGTTCCTCGTCTACCTCGCCGTCGCGACGTGGCTGCGGGCCGGGTACATCCGTTCACTCGCCGGCGACTTCCATCTGCGTCCCCGGGACACCGGCCAGTTCCTGCGTCTCCTCGGCCTCAGCGTCATCCTCGCGGTGGTCTACGCGCTCGGCGGGGCGGCTCTGGCCTGGGGCGACCAAAGCAGCGGCGTTCGCATGCTCGTCGGCGCCCTCACGGTGACGGCGCTCATGGCCGCCAATCTGGCGCTCCTCTACGCCGACTACATCGTCGTCCTCGACGACGCCGGTCCGCTCACGGCGATGGCTCGGTCGGTGCGCGTGCTCAAGAGCGCCTTCGCCCCGTCGGTGCTCGTGCTGCTGGTCGTCACATTGCTGGGGGCGCCGGGCAGCGCCATGCTCGCCGACGGCGCCGCCACCAGCCTGGCGCGGGCCATGCCGATCCTGGTCCTCTGGACGATCGTGCCGGGCGCCGTCATGTTCGTCGCCGACGTGACGCTCCTCGTGCTCTACCTGGACCATCGCGTGAGCGACGAGGCGGAGACACCGGGCGCGTGACGCCTGTGCCGGCGGCGCCGGCGCCTACAGTGCGGTAATCATTCCCACTCGATGGTGCTCGGCGGCTTGCTCGAGATGTCGTAGACCACGCGGTTGACCTCGGGCACCTCGTTGATGATCCGCGAGGAGAGCGTCTCGAGCAACTCGTACGGCAGGTGCGCCCAATCGGCGGTCATGGCGTCGTCGCTCTTGACCGCCCTGATGGCGATCGGGTATCCGTAGGTGCGCTCGTCACCCTGAACGCCGACGCTGCGGATCACCGGGAGGATGGCGAAGCACTGCCAGAGCTGGCGGTACAGCCCCGCGCGGCGGATCTCCTCCTGCACGATGGCGTCTGCCCGCTGCAGGATGTCGACGCGCTCCGCCGTGATCTCGCCGATGATGCGGATCGCCAGCCCCGGCCCCGGGAACGGCTGGCGCCAGACGATGCGCTCGGGCAGGCCGAGCTCCTCGCCGACGGCGCGGACCTCGTCCTTGAACAGTCGGCGCAGGGGCTCCACGAGCTGGAAGTCCATCCTCTCGGGGAGCCCGCCCACATTGTGATGGCTCTTGATCTTGGCGGCCTGACGCGTGCCGCTCTCGATGACGTCGGAGTAGAGCGTGCCCTGTACCAGGAACTTGGCGTCGGTGAGCTTGCGCGCCTCCTCCTCGAAGCAGCGGATGAACTCCTCGCCGATGATCTTCCGCTTGCGCTCCGGATCGGTGACGCCCTTGAGCTTGTCGAGGAAACGGTCGCAGGCGTCGACAGCGATCAGGGGGATGCCGAACGTGCCCGCGAAGGTCTCGACGACGCGGTCGGCCTCGGCCATGCGCATCATGCCCTGGTCGACGAACACGCAGGTGAGCCTGTCGCCGATCGCCTTGTGCATGAGCAGCGCCGCGACCGACGAGTCGACCCCGCCCGAAAGCCCGAGAATGGCGCGGTCGTCGCCCACTTGGGCGCGGATCTCCTGGATGGACTCCTCGATGATCGAGGCCGGCGTGAACTCCGGCTCGCAGCCGCAGGCCTGGTAGAGGAAGCTCTTGAGGAGCTCGGTGCCTTTCAGGGTGTGCACGACCTCCGGGTGGAACTGGACGCCGTAGAAGCCGCGCTCGCGCGACTCCATGGCCGCGACGGGCGAAGCCGCGCTGGCGGCCAGCACAGCGAAGCCCGGCGGCGGCGCCGTCACGCTGTCGCGGTGGCTCATCCAGGCCTGCTCGACGCCGCGCCACCCTTGCAGAAGCAGGCCGGGCTCGAGGACGTTGATCGCGGTGTTGCCGAACTCACTCATGTCGGTGCGCGCCACCGTGCCCTGCAGGGCCATGGCCAGACTCTGCATGCCGTAGCAGATGCCGAGCACCGGGATGCCGAGCTCGAGGATCTCGGGGTTGAGCTGTGGCGCATGCTCGACGTAGACGCTCATGGGCCCGCCCGAGAGGATGATCCCCTTGGGCTGGTACGCCTTGATGCGCTCGATGGGCGCGTCGTGCGGGATGAGCTCCGAGTACACGCGGCACTCGCGCACGCGCCGCGCGATGAGCTGCCCGTACTGCGCCCCGAAATCGAGCACGAGGACGGTGTCGAACGCCTTCACTTGCGGTGTGCCCTGTGCCACGCCCAGCCTCCCTCAGCCCATGCCGACGTCTTGCTCCTTCTGCAGCTTCTTGCCCTCGGTCATCAATGACGGCGCGACCATGACCTCGGCCTTCTGGAACGAGCCGAGCGACTCGTAGCCGCAGGTCGCCATGCTGGCGCGCAGCGCGCCGAAGAGGTTGAGCGTGCCGTCGTTCTCATGGGCGGGGCCCAAGAGGACCTCCTTCAGAGTGCCCTTGACGCCGGCCTTCACGCGCGTCCCGCGCGGCAGCTCGGGGTGGAAGGTGGCCATGCCCCAGTGATAGCCGCGGCCCGGGGCTTCGCTGGCCGCGGCCAGCGGCGAGCCGATCATGACGGCGTCGGCGCCGAGAGCGATGGCCTTGCTGACGTCGCCGCCGGTGCGCATGCCACCGTCGGCGATGACGTGGCAGTACTGGCCCGTCTCGAGGACGTTCTGCACGCGCGCCGCCGCGGCATCGGCGATGGCGGTGGCCTGCGGCACGCCGATGCCGAGCACGCCGCGCGTGGTGCATGCGTGGCCCGGGCCGACGCCGACGAGCACGCCGACGGCGCCGGTGCGCATGAGATGCAGCGTCGTCGCGTACGAGGCGACGCCGCCGACGATCACCGGTACCGGACACTCGGCGATGAACTCCTTGAGATTGAGCGGCTCCACCCGGGTGCTGACGTGCTCGGCCGAGACCACCGTGCCCTGGATGACAAGCACGTCGAGGCCGGCCTCGAGGGCGATCTCGTAGAACTCGCGCACGCGCGAGGGCGTGAGCGACGCCGCCGCCAAGACCCCGCCGGCCTTGATCTCCTTGATGCGCTGCGCCACGAGCTCGGGCTTCACGGGCTCTTTGTAGATCTCCTGCATGGTGCGCGTCGCCGACTCCTTGGGCAGCGCCGCGATGCGGTCGAGCTGCTTGCCCGCATCCTCGTAGCGCGTCTGCACGCCCTCGAGATTGAGCACGGCGAGGCCGCCGAGCCGGCCCATGGTGACGGCGAACTGGGGATCGACGACGCCGTCCATGGCCGAGGCGAGGCAGGGGAGCGGCAGCGTGTGCGGACCGAGCTTCCAGCTGATGTCGACGTCGTCCACGTCGCGCGTGCGACGGCTGGGGACGATGGCGATGTCGTCGAAGCCGTAGGCGCGACGGCCCTTCTTCCCGCGACCGATCTCTACTTCCATGCCGTCCTCCTCAAGGGCGCACACCGATCAGATTCGACCCTGAATTGCGCAAGAGACCCGTGCACGAACGTGCCGGGCCTCTGGATGCGATGTTGTGTCGTCGTAGGCGCTGGATATGTATCGTGGCAACGTCTTCCGACTGTACCAGCGGCCCTCGCAAGGGTCAAATTGCGGGCATCAGGAGAAGAGCGGCGAGACGAGCAGGATGGCGCTCAGGATGATGAGCAGCCCCGAGAAGCCCCAGGCGATCACGTTGCGTACCGGCCCGTTGACATGCTCGCCCATGACGCGCGGGTTGTTGATCATGAGCAGCGTGAACACGAGGATCACCGGCAGCAGCACGCCGTTGAGCATCTGGGCGACCATGATGACGGCGACCAGCGGCAGGCCCGGGATCATCGCGACCAGGGCCGGCACGAACAGGTAGAAGGTGATGATGCCGTTGAAGACCGGCGCCTCGCGGAACTTCGCGTCCAGTCCGGACTCAAAGCCGAAGGCCTCGCACACGACGTAGGCCGTGGCCAGAGGCAGCACCCCGGCGGCGAGGATCGAGACGCTGAGCAGGCCGATGCCGAAGAGGTACTTGGCCGCGGCCCCGAGGAACGGCTCCAGGGCCATGGCCGCCTCCTGAGCCGTGTCGATGAGGATGCCCTCCTTGTACAAGGTCGCGGCGCAGGCCACCACGATGAAGAAGTCGATGGTCGTCATGAAGACCGAGCCGAAGTAGATCTCGTACTTGGTGTAGATGTACTGCTTCCACGGCACCTTCCTGTCGACGATGGCCGCCTGGATGAAGAACTGGCCCCAAGGCGTGAGCGTGGTGCCGACGGCGGCCACGACGGTGAACAGCCAGAGGCTGTCGATGCTCGGCTGTGGCCGCGTCAGACCGCGGGCGGCCGTGACCCAGTCCGGCCCCGCCAGGACCCCCGAGATGATGTAGGTGATGAGCACGAAGCCCAGGGCGAGCAGCACCCGCTCGACCTTGCGGTAGGAGCCGCGGGTGATGAGCACCCATACGGCCACGGCCACGGTCGGGACGCCGATGTAGGAGGGCACCCCGAAGAGGCCACCGGCCGCGGCGACGCCGGAGAACTCCGCCACCGAGGTGCCGAAGTTCGCGGCCATGGTGGCGAGGATGGCGAAGGCCGTCACCCTGAGACTGAAGTTCTCGCGGATGAGAGCGGCCAGCCCGCGTCCGGTGACCACGCCGACGCGGGCGTTCATCTCCTGGACGACGGCCAGCACGAGGGTGAGCGGAACGAGCAGCCAGAGGAGACTGTAGCCGTACCGCGCGCCGATCACCGACCACGTGGTGATGCCGCCGGCGTCGTTGCCGGCGTTGGCGGCGATGAGACCGGGGCCGAGCAGGCTGAGGGCGATCAGCAGCCGGCTGCGGCCGATGCGCCCGACCAGGCCTCGGCTTACGGTGCGCGGGGAACGCGCCATCGAGGCCTCCTCAATGGAAGATCCTCGGCAGACGCTTCTTCCACGCGAGCGGCAGCACCAGGTCGATGGCATCGTCCACCGTGATGATGCCGTGCAGCACGCCCCGCTCGTCGACGACCGGCAGGGCGATGAGATTGTACTTGGCGATGAGCTCGGCGATCTCTTCCTCTTCGCCGGAGGTGAGCACGGTGATCGGGTTCTCTGTCATGAAGTCGCGGACTCTGCGCGTATCCGGCTCGAGGAGCAGGTCGCGGAGCGAGAAGACGCCGCGCAGGTGCTCGCCGCGGTCGAGAACGTAGACGTAGTAGATGGTCTCCGCCGAGGCGGCCTGTTCGCGCAAGCTCATCAACGCCTCGGCCGCCGTCTCATCGAGACGCACTTGGGCGAAATCGGTGGTCATGATGCCGCCGGCCGAGTGCTCGGGGTAGCTCAGCAGCTCGCACAGGTCCTCGGCATCCTCCTTCTCCATCATCGCGATGAAGTGCTGGCGGCGGTCGTCCGGCAGGTCGGCCAGCAGGTCGGCGGCGTCGTCCGGCGCCATGTTGGCCAGCAACTCGCTGGCCTTGTCGTCGGGCATGTCGAGCAGCATCGAGGCCTGGTAGGAGGAGTGCATCTCCTCGAAGGTCTCGGCGGCGAGGTCGTCTTCGAGGGAGTCGAGCACCGCGGCGCGCTCCTCCGGCGAGAGCTCGTGCACGAGGTCGGCGATGTCGGCGGGATGCAGGAGCTCGAGCTTGGTGCGCGCCACGGTGAGGCGCACCGAGGCGTCGTCCGTCTGCTCGACGTCGACGTCCTTCCAGTCGATGAGGTGCGGCTTGGGGTTCTGACGGGTCTTGGCGAGGCGGTCGCCGATCTTCGAGAGGCCCACGCGCCGCAGGATGGCGTTGCTCGAGACGTCGACGCCGGCGACGTACACGTTGTCGCCGGTGCGCAGCATCTGGATGTCGTTGACGCGGATGACCTTGTGACCCTCGGTGTCGACGAGCTGCTTGTCGAGGAAGGTACGAGCCAGGTGCAGCTCGTCCGGTTGTAGTTCGTGCTCGCCCATCTCGGCGGCGGGAATGCGCAGCATGGCGCCAGACTCCTCGAAGCTGGTGACCGCGTCCCAAGGGGCGTAGACGACCTTGCCGCGGCGCTTGACGGCGATCGCCGTGATCTGCGGGTAGGCAGCAGGGAGAGAGGAGACAACGAGGTCGTGAATGGCGCCGGCCGGCTTGTCGGCGGAGTCGCGGATGGGGCTGCCCAGAAGCTTGCTCAGATAGAACACAGCCCTCACCTCCTCTCGCCGGTCATCCTCGTTTCAGAACGACGGAAAGCCTCCCTATGAAGGCTCCCTGGGCGCAGCAGCAGGTTTGGGCGATCCTCAATCGTCCAAAAGCTTTAGCACAGCACACCGTAGAGGTCAGAGCCTCAGCCGTTTTGAGCAAAACCTTGGTTCGGTAATGCCTGTTCTACCCGTTGGCGTCTCTGGACGTTTCCGGGCAACGGCCTCTATGTGTACCGGAGCCTCACCTAACGAGGAACGCGCCGTCGTGACGCCCCCGAAACGTACCCCTCGGTCGGAGCACTGTCAAGACGAGGCGCGGTGCTATACTATTCCGCGACTGGGGCCGGCGCCGGCGTATGCGCCGGCTTTTCCACGATGAGCAGCACGGGGACGGAAGCCTTGATCATCACAGTCACACCCAACACCGCCGTCGACAAGACGCTGACGGTGCCGAACTTCCAGACAGGCCATCGCCACCGCTCCAGCGAGAGCCTCACGCTGCCGGGCGGCAAAGGCGTCAACATCGCCCGCGCCCTCAAATCGCTCGGCGATCCGGTGGTCGTCACGGGGCTGGTCGGCGGGCTCGCCGGGCAGCAGATCGCCGAGGGACTGCAGCGCGAGAACATCCTCCACGACTTCACCCACATCAGCGGCGAGTCGCGTACCTCCACGGTCGTCGTCGATCCCACGACGATGCGCCAGACGGAGATCATCGAGTACGGCCCCATCGTCACCGAGGGTGAGATCGAGGAGCTCCTCGAGAAGATCGACTACCTCGCCAAGGGCGCGCGCTTCGTCGTCCTCGCCGGCTCGCTGCCGCGCAAGATGCCGGAGGACTTCTATGCGCAGGTGGTGGAGCGCGTCCGCCGGCACCGTTGCTACGTCGCCATCGACAGCGCAGGGGGCCCCTTGCGCCTCGGGACCAGGGGCCGCCCTGACCTCGTCTGCCCCAACCTGCGCGAGGCCGAGGACCTCGTGGGTCACGAATTCCACGACGAGCAGGACATCGTCGAGGCCACGCACATGATCTGCGAGATGGGCGCGCGCAACGTCATCGTCAAGACGCCGCACGGCTGCGTGGCGCGCATCCGCGTCGGGCGCGCGCAGCGCGTCTACAAGGCCAGCGTCGCTTCGCTCGCCAGCATCGTCAGCACCGTGGGCTCGGGCGACGCCTTCATCGCCGGCTTCGTGAGCGGGCGCTTCCAGAAACTCGATCACGCCGAGTGCCTGCGCCAGGCGCTCGCCGTCGGCGCCGCCAACACGCAGCGCTACGGCGCCGGTGTCCTCGACGTGGAGGACGTACGCCGGCTGCTGCGCAGCACGACGGTGACGGAGGTCGACGTCGGCTGACGCGCCGCTGGTCGACTCCCACTGCCTGGTCGAGGAGCGCGAAGATGCCGCGGCCTTCAGCAACTCGTCAGGCGCCGGGCACGCCCTCCTGCCGCAGGCGCTCAAGGAGGGCCATCCCGGCGCGCGCCCTGTGGCTGGCGCGATCCTTCTCCGCCGCCGGCCACTGGGCGACGGTGAGCTCCGACCCGTCGGGGACGAAGACGGGGTCGTAGCCGAAGCCGCCTGAGCCTCGCGGCGCCTCCGCGATGACCCCCCACCAGTGGCCCGTCACGGCGTGCTCGGCGAAGTCGGGCGAGATGGTGCAGACGGTGCAGACGAAGCGCGCCCGGCGCGCGAGGGGGCCGGCGCAGCCGGCGAGCTCGCGCAGGAGGCGCGTGACGTTGGCGGCATCGGCGCCGGGCCCATCCACGCCCGCGTAGCGGGCGCTGGTCACGCCCGGTGCCCACTCCAGCGCCTCGACCTGTAGACCCGAATCGTCGCCGAGGCACCAGAGGCCCTCGCCCTCCCCGCGCTCGCGGAGCGCCTGCGCCAGGGCGAGCGCCTTGCCGCGGGCGTTCTCCGCGAACGATTCGGCGCCCTCAGGCGGCAGCGTGACCCACGCCGGGATCGGCAGCACCTCGTGCGGCGCCAGGATCTGGCGGAACTCCGTGAGCTTGTGGGCGTTGCCCGTGGCGAGGACGAAGCGCACGCTACGCCTGCGGCAGGCTCGCGATGGCCGCCGCCTGCGCGGCCGCCAAGGCGGCCGACCCTGCGGCGGCCATGTCGAGCATCGCGTCGAGCGCGGCGCGCGCGTACGGTTCTCCCTCGGCGGTCGCCTGCACCTCGACGAGGCGACCGTCGCCGGTCATCACCACGTTCATGTCGACGGCCGCGGCCGAATCTTCCTCGTAGTCGAGGTCAAGCAGCGTCTGGCCGTCCACCACGCCGACGCTGATCGCCGCGATAGAGTCGAAGAACGGCAGCTCGTTGAGGCGCAGCGTCTTCTGGAGCTTCTGCGCCACTTGATACACGGCCACATAGGCGCCGCTGATGCTCGCCGTGCGCGTACCGCCGTCGGCCTGGAGCACGTCGCAGTCGACGGCGATGGTGCGCTCGCCGATGATGCCGAGATCGACGACGGAGCGCAGACTGCGGCCGATGAGGCGCTGGATCTCCATGGTTCGACCGCCCTGCTTGCCGCGCACCGCCTCGCGCTGCGTGCGCGTGGGCGTGGCCCCCGGCAGCATGCTGTACTCGGCGGTCAGCCAGCCACGACCCGAGCCGCGCAACCAGCCCGGCACGCCTTCGCTCAGCGAGGCCGTGCACAGCACGTGCGTGTCGCCCAGCTCGATGCGCGCCGATCCGGCGGCGAACTTCGCCACGCCGGGGATGATGCGCACCGGCCGCACCTCGGCGGCTTCGCGTCCTGTTCTCAAGTTGGTCCTCCTTCGCCGCCGTGTGGCGGGCGAGCCGCCCTCAGGCGGCGTTCTGTGTGAGTCCGAAGATCTCGCGGCGCTGCCGCACGAGCACCAGCAGCGCCGCCCCCGCCGTCGCCATGACGGCGGTCTCGCCGGCGCCGACCCAGACGGCGCTCGCCCAGAAGGGCAGGTCGAGCACGACGGCCAGCATGGCCGCCACCCCGAGGCCGTTGACGACCACCGGGACCAGCAGGGCGACGAAGCGCGGCCCGATGCGCTGCATGAGCGAGGCCGCCACCAGCGTGAGCAGCGAGCCGAAGAGCACGTCGGCGACGAGCATGGGGCTGTTGAGATTACCCAGCGCCGTCCCGATGGTGAGACCCGGTACAGCCGCGGGATCGACGCACGCGAACACCAGGAGCGCCTCGGAGAGGCGGAACTGGACCGGTCCGTAGGCCAGAGCATTGAGCCCAGGCGCCAGCGTGAGCGCCGCGTACAGGGCGGCGTAGAGCGCCGCCCGCACGACGAAGCGGCTGCTCATGGCGCCACGCCGGCGGCCAGCTCGGTGAGCCCCACCTGGCGCACCTCCCCGAGCGGCATCTGCAGGAAGCGGGCGCCGACCGCGCGGAACGTCTCGACGTCGCCCGTGCAGAAGAAGCTGTACTCGCCCTCGCGCTCGTCGCGGCGCGCGATGCCCTGGCGCTCGAGCACGTCGCCGACCTCGCGGGCGATCTCGAGGGCCGGGTTCACCAGGGTGACGTCACGCCCCAGCAGCCGCTGCAGCATGGGCGCCACCAGCGGATAGTGCGTGCAGCCCATGATGACGACGTCGGGGCGCTTCTCCTTGAGCGGAGCCGTGTACCGCCGCACGGCATCGATGACCTCCTGGCTGGAGACGTCGCCCTCCTGGATGAAGGTGGCGAGACCGGGGCAGGCCTGCTGATGCACCTCAGATGCGGCGTCCAGACTGTGGATGGCGCGCACGTAGCTGCCGCTGGCGACCGTAGCCTCCGTGGCGAGCACGCCGATGCGGCGGTAGCGCGAGCTCTGCACCGCCGCCCGCGCCCCCGGCATGACCACGCCGACGATGGGCGTGGCGAAGCGCTCCTGCAGCGCCGGCAGCGCCGCGGCCGTCGCCGAGAAGCAGGCGACGACCAGCAGTTTCACGCCGGTGCGCTCGAGGAACGTGGCGATCTGCGCGGCGAACAGCTCAAGCTCATCGCGACTCTTGTCGCCATACGGGAAACGCGCCGTGTCGCCGACGTAGATGAAGTCCTCGTTGGGCAGCGCCACAAGGCACTGGTGGAGCACGGTGAGACCGCCCATGCCCGAATCGAACATGCCGATGGGCAGGGCGGCGAGAGCGCGGGTGTCGGTGAGGGGATGATTCATGGGAGCACGGCGCCGTCACGGCGTCGCGTTAGTATCCCCCAGGCCGCGCGCGGCTGTCCAGACGAGGAGCGCGGGGCGCCCGCCGGGCGACCCAGCATCGAGCCGCGGGCGCTCGGAGGGCGCAGACGGTCGTCAAGCCGTGGCCGGAGCGACCGGCGTCCGCCGGCCACTGTTCGTCAGCCACACGCCGAACACGACAACAGCGGCGGCCACCGCCTGCCCGGGAGTAAACCGCTCTCCGAGCACCAGGTACGCGCCGGCGACGCCGACCACGGGGATGAGATTGAGGAAGACGCTCGCCTTGCTCGCCTCGACGTAGCCCAAGGCGTAGTTGAGCAGCAGGTAGCCGAGCACCGAGCAGATGAGGGCCAGGTAGACGAGGGCGCCAACGGACGTCCACGCCGGCCGGCGCACCCCGAAGAGCAGCGCCTCGACGAGCGCCAGCGGGAACATGAACAGCGCCCCGAAGAGGTTCTGGAAGGTGGTCACGAACAGGGCGGAGCGCTTGACCAGCATGTGCCGCGCCAGCAGCGTGTAGGCGGCGGCCGCGACGGAGGCCACCAGCACCAGCAAGTTGCCGGTCATGCTGCCGCCACCGCTGCCGCCGCCGAGGAGCACGAGCCCGACGATGCCCACGAACGAGAGCGCGACGCCGGCCCACTGCCGCCCCGAGTTGTGCTCGCGCAGCGTGAACAGGTTGAGGACGACGACGAAGATCGGGACGGCGGCCATGAGGATCGCGGCCTGGCTGGCGCTGGTCCGCGCGATCCCCGAGTTCTCGAAGCTGAAGTACACGGTGAGCGAGACGAAGCCCAGCGCCGCGAGCCGGCCGAGCTCGGCGCGCGTGGCCTGCTCGCGCGCGCCGAAGACCCGCCACACGAGCCACAGGATGCCGCCCGCCAGCGTGAAGCGCAGCAGCGCCAGGAGCAGTGGCTCGAAGCCGCGCAGGCCGTACTTGGTGGCCACGAACGAGAGACCGAAGGCGAAGGTCGTGCCCGTCAGAGCCAGGTAGGTGGAGGTGGATGGAGCTGACCTCACCGCTACCTCACGCGGTCGGCGGACAGGTCGCGCCGGCGCAGCGGCTGCCGCTGTTGGCCAGCCATACGCCGGCCCCGACGACGAGCGCCGCGATCGCCTGCCCCAGCGTGAAGCGCTCGCCGAGGAGGAAGTAAGCACCGGCGATGCCGACGACCGGTGTCAGGTTCATGAACACGCTCACCCTGCTCGCCTCGACGAAGCGCAAGGCGTAGTTGTAGAGCACGTAGCCGACCGCCGAGGCGCCGATGGCCAGGTAGACGATGCCTCCGGCCGCGGACCAGGTCGGCGTTCTCACCCCCACGATCAGCGCCTCCACGATGACCGCCGGGACGATGAAGAGGGCCCCGAAGAGGGTCTGATAGGTGGTCACGTAGAGCGCCGGGAGGTCGATGAGGAGCTGGCGAGCCATGAGCGTGTAGACCGCGACCGCCAGAGAGGCGCCGAGCACGAGCAGATTGCCGAGCAGCGTGCCACGTTCGATCCCCGTCCCGAACCCGACCAGACCGACGATGCCTGCGAAAGAGATGACGACGCCGGCCCACTGACGCGCGCCGTTCGCCTCGTGCAGGGTGAAGGCGTTGAGGACGATGACGAAGACCGGGATCGCGCCGGCCAGCACCGCGGCCACGCCGGCGCTGGTCCGCGCGATCCCGAGGTTCTCGAGACTGATGTAGACGGTCAGAGAGACGAAGCCGAGCAGGGCCAAACGCGCGAGCTCCGCCCGGCTGGCACGTTTGGCCTTCCGCTCGGCCCCGCCGAAGAGCAGCCACGCCACGTAGAGGACCCCGCCGGCCAGGGCAAAACGCAGGAAGGCGCCGAGCAGCGGCTCGAAGCCTCGCAGGGCCACCTTGATGGCGACGAACGAGAGGCCGAAGGCGACGGTGGCGACGGCAAGTGCCGCATAGGGAGCGTGAGTGGACGGATTCGCGCGCACGTGCGACAGCTTATCGCACAGGCAGACGAGGCCGGTGTACAGCAGGTGGCTGGGACGAGAGCCCAAACAGGTCCCCGTCACGCATGACACCGTCGACGCGGACGCGCGGAGCGGCTCCCGCCAGGCCCGGGTCGATCACATGGCGCTTGGACGCGCGGGTCAGGCGCCGTCTTCGCGTTGATCCCCGCGACATCATCCGGGTGCTTCAGTATGCCGCGCTCTCCCAGGCGGATCCCCGCCCAGGCGCTCTACGGGATGACGAATCGGGTGGAGCTGCCGCCGGGTCCGCCGCATACTTCCAGACGCGCGTCGATTACCTGGCGCAGCTCCGGCACGTGCGAGATGACCCCGACGAGGCGTCCCGTGTCCTTGAGCTGCATCAGGGCTTCCATGGCGAGGTCGAGCGCATCCTGGTCGAGCGCGCCGAACCCCTCGTCCACGAAGATGGTCTCGAGGGGCGTGCCGCCCGACTGTTCCTGCACCGTCTCGGCCAGCCCGAGCGCCAAGGACAACGCGGCCAGAAAGCTCTCGCCGCCCGACAGCGTGACCGCCGGCCGCGAGCGATTGGACCAGGCGTCGAACACGGCCAGATCGAGACCGCTGGGACGCCGGAGATCGGAGGCCTCGCGCTGGCGCTCGAGCCGGAAGCGACCGCGGCTCATCTTCACGAGGCGCTCCGTCGCCGCGGCGAGGACCTCGTCCAGATACGCTCCGAGCACCCAGCGCTGGAAGGACACCTTGGCGCCGTACGCCTGCCCGTTCGCGACCTCGGCGAGCTTGCCCGCGATCGCGTAGCTCACCGCCACGTCCCCGGACCGCCGATCGAGCTCATCGAGAGCCTGCCGAAGGTCTCTGAGCGATGCCAGCCGCGCCTCCGCCTCGTTCTGCCGCTTCTGGGTTTCCCTGAGCTCGGCGGCGGCGACCTCGGAGAGCTCCCGCAGGGCGGCGAGGTCGCCCGCTGGAGGGTGCTCGCGCACGGACTCGAGCGCCTGCCGCAGGCAGCCCCGCGCCTCGTTCAGGGCATCGCGGTGCGCGGCCACCCGAGTCTCCGCCTCGACGAGGTCCTGCTCCGGCATGAGGGCCGCCGCATAGGTCTCGATGTCGTCGAAGCGATGCTCCTGCAGTGCCTCGCTGAGAAACCTCTGGGACTTGGCCGCGGCCGTCTTCGCCTTGGTGAGCGCTTCCTCCGCGGCCTTCGCGTCGCGCGCGGCGGCGATCCTGCCCTCGTCCGCCGACTTGGCCTCCGCGCGCGCCACCTCGAACGCCTGCTCAAGCGCGCGCACCACAGACTCGGCCGCCGCGACCGCCGCCTCGAGCGCGTCCGGTTCGCGCAGTTCCTCGGGGATCCCGCCGGCGAGTTCCGCAGCTCTGGCGGCCTTCCCGGCCAGGTCGTTCGACTTGTTCCGCTCGGCCTCCCGGGCGGCCGCCAAGTCCGTCTCGGCCGCCGCAAGCGCCTGCTTGGCCCCGGCCACCAGCCCATCGGGATCGGGGACGGCCTCCGCGGTCTCCGCGAGCGCCCGGCAGCTGGACGCGCACGCCTGCGCCGCAGTCTCCGCCTGCGCGGTCGTCAGATCGCGCGGGATCATGTCCTGCAGCGCAGCCTGCGTCCCACGCGCCTTCTCCACGGCCGCCTCCGCCCTGGCGAGCGCCTCTCGGTGCTCGTCCCGTCGGGCGCGAGCTGCCTCGAGGCGCTCTCGCGCCGCGTCCAGCATCGCGTCGTCCACCTCGTCGGCGACGCGAGCCGGCGCCGGATGCTCCGCCGACCCGCACACGGGACAGGGTCGACCTTCGACGAGATTCCTCGCCAGCATCGCCGCTCGACCGGCCCGCCACGAGGACTCGAGCTCCCCGTGTTCGGTGTCGAGCCCGTCGAACGCGGCCTGCGCCTGCGCAAGGGCGCCTGTGGCCCCGGCGTGGACCAGCAGCGCCCGCCGGAGCGCCTCATAGGCGGCGTCTCTGCCCGCGCACTGATCCGCGAGCCGGCGCGCCCGCTCGAGTTCCTGGTCCGCAGACTTCAGTCCGGAGGCGGCCATGACGGACTGCGTGGCCTGGTTGCGGGACTCTTCAAGGGTCGCCGCGGCTGCGCTGACCCCGGCCTGCGCCTCCCGCAACTGGCTCTGGGCCATTGCCAGCGCCGTCTCGGCCTCGCGGCGCAGCTGATCGGCCCGCTGCCAAGCGGCGACCTTCGCGCGCATCTCGGTGAGCCGCTGCAGCTGTTCTGCGGCGGCCTTGCGCTCCGGGGCACGCTGCTCCTCTGCCCGAAGCCTCTGGGCCGCCGTGATCTGGACGGCGCCGGCGTCGGCTAGCGCCGTGTGCGCCGCGAGGCAGACTTCGTCGGCGTCCTGCCGCTGCCGCGCGGATTCCTCGGCGGCCACGACGAACGGCGTCGCCTTCTCGGCCTCGCGAGCCCGCTCCGCCTCCTCCCGGAGCGTGTCGATCCGCGACTGTTGCTCCTCGACGCGCTCGAGCTCCGTCTGCGCAGCCGCGGCCGCCTGCGCCGCGGCTGCGGCGCTCTCCGCCTCGGCGAGGGCCTTCGCCGCCTCTCGGGCGGCCTGCTCGGCCTGTTCGACCTCGTACCCTCTGGCACCCACCGCGGTCGCCGCCGCGCTCGCGAGCGCCTCCAGCTCGGCGTCGCTCGCGACCTCCGCGCCCTCCAGGCGGACGCGTCGCTCCATCTCGAGCTCACTCCGCCGCCGCACCACCTCGCGGGCCCGCTCCGAGAGGCTCCGCTCGAGCGCCGCGCAGCCCTCGGTCCGGAAGAGCTGCTTGAGGATCTGCTCGCGGGCATCGGAGCGTGCCGCCAGCAGCTCCCGGAACCTGCCCTGTGGGAGGACGACGACCTGCCGGAACTGCTCCGACGAGAAGCCGAGGAGGCCATGGACGACCTCGTCCACGTCCCTGATCCTCGTGGCGAGCACCGTGCCCTCGCTGTCGGGCGGCGCGTCCGTCGTCTCCCAGAGCGCCGCCTCGGCCTGCTTGAGCACGAGTCCTGAGCCGCGGCGCGCGCCGATCTCCTGCTTGGGGCGCCTCGCCACCTGGAACCTCCGCCGGCCGAGCGCGAAGTCGAAGACGACCTCCGTCGGCAGCGCCGGGTCGGCCGACTCGCAGCGCATCTGGGCGGCCTGACGCTCGCCCCCGCTCGTGTCCCCGTAGAGCGCGAAGACGATCGCGTCGAGGATGCTCGTCTTGCCGGAGCCGGTCTCGCCGTGGATCAGGAAGAGCTTGTTGGCGCCGAGTTCGGCGAAGTCGATCGTCTCGGTCGTCTTGTACGGGCCGAAGGCCTGCATCGTGAGCACGAGCGGCCTCACGACGCGACCTCCCTGGCCTCGCGCTCGAGGGTCGTCAGAGCGTCCGCCACCTCGGCGTGCTGGGCCTCGGTCATCGGCGCGCCGGTGGCATCCGCGAAGAAATCGCCGAACAGTTCGACTGTGGAACGGCCGCGGACGGGAGGCCTGTCCGTCTCGCCGGCCTCCCTCGAGGAGGTCTCTCTCTTGAGCGAGAGGATCAGCGGATAGACGGTGCGTAGACGCTCCATCGGGTCAAGCACCGCCTCGCCATCGGTGAGGGTGACCTCGACGTAGGCTTCTTCGTGCCTTGAGGCATCAGGTCGTTCCATGAGCTCGGAGAACGACCCCGTGAGCCGGACCAGATCGCGACGCACGGGGAGCTCCCGCTCCTCGATGGCGACCGCGCCGTCCCTCGCCAGATCGACCACCGTGACCGACTTGCGGTGGTCCGCCTCATCGAACGAGTACTTGAGGAGCGAGCCCGCATAGCGCACGCGCTCGGTCACGCTCTGCGGGCGGTGCAGGTGCCCGAGCGCCACGTAGTCGAAGCCGTCGAACACGGCAGAGGGCACTTCGCCGCTGCCGCCCACCGTGAGCGGGCGTTCGGACTCGCAGGACTGGGCGCCCGTGACGAACGCATGGCCGACGACGACGTGGCGCGCCCCAGGGTCCATCCGCGCTCTGACCCTCGCCAGCTGCGCCGCGAGGGTCGCCTCGTGCGTATGGATGTCGTCGCGTTCAAGGACACCACGGGCCGTCTCCGGATCGGTGTAGGCAAGCGGCCAGAAGACGACCTTCACGCCGTCGCGACCGACGAGTGCGACGCCTTCCGGCTCACGGGCGACCTCGCCCACGACGTGAACGCCCACGCGACCGACGAGACCATTCAGATATTGGAGTCGTACCGGGCTGTCGTGATTGCCCGCGATCATCACGACCGGGATCCCCAGCCGCAACGCCAACCCGGCCAGGATGTCGTCGAGCAGTTCGACCGCCTGCGTGGGCGGGACCGCCCGATCGTAGACGTCGCCCGCGATCACGACCGCTTCGGCACGTACCTCCTCGGCCAGGCGCAGCAGCCCCTCCAGCGTGAACCGCTGGTCGTCGGTGAGGTGGATGTTGTGGAAGAGCCTGCCGAGGTGCCAGTCACCGGTGTGTATGAACCGCATGGACGCACCTCCCAGCCCTGCCGGTGCGCCCGTTCGCGTCCGCCGGCGCTCCCGGCAGTGTAACGGACATGGAGGACGGGAGACCAGACGACAGAGACCCGGTCCTGTGTATACTCCCCTCCCGAACTGCATCCCCCAGCAAGGTCGTACCCTTGAAGCTCGTCGTCACAGAAAAGAACATCGCAGCGAAGAAGCTCGCTGAGGTCCTGGCCAGCGGCAAGCCCAAGACCGGGAAGGTCTACAACACGGCCGTCTACACTTTCCAGCGAGATGGCGAGGACTGGATGAGCATCGGGCTGAAGGGCCATGTGCTCGGTGTGGACTTTCCCCAGCAGATCGTCTTCGGCGACGGCTCCTGGGACGCGGTGTGGGGAGACGACGCGATGAAGGCGCCGGTGGTCATTCCCGCGTCGCTGGCGACGCCGCCCTGGCCCAAGAAGAAGCCGTTCACGGTGGACGGCGTCGACCTGAAGACGTGGAAGCTCGCGGCGCTCCCGTATCTGATCTGGGCGCCCATCGGCAAGACGCCGGCGGAGCGCGAGCTGATCCGCGCCCTCAAGAGCGCCGCCCGGAAGGCCGACGAGATCGTGATCGCCACCGACTTCGACCGGGAGGGCGAGCTCATCGGCAGCGACGCCGCGGCGCTCGTGCGCGAGGTCAACAAGAAGGCGCCGATCAAGCGCGCCCGCTTCTCGGCGCTCACCAAGGGCGAGGTCGTGCGCGCCTTCAGCGAGCTCGTCACGGTCGACGACTGCCTGGCGCAGGCCGGAGAGTCGCGCCAGGACATCGACCTGGTGTGGGGCGCCGTGCTCACGCGCTACCTGACGGTGGCCAAGTTCACGGGCTTCGGTAACGTGAAGTCCGCGGGCCGCGTGCAGACACCCACGCTCGCGCTCATCGTCGAACGGGAGCGCGAGCGCGACGCCTTCGTGCCCGAGGACTACTGGACGGTGAAGGGCACGTTCCGCTCTTGCGGGTCCGGGGCGGCCGAGTTCGCGGCCGGTCACGCGACCAGTCGCTTCAAGAGCGAGGCCGAAGCGACGCGCGTGATGGACGCGATCGCCGGCAAGACGAGCGGCACGGTCACCGCCGCCGCGAAGAAGCGGCGCAAGATCCCGCCGCCGACGCCCTTCAACACCACCGCGCTGCAGGCTGCGGCCGCCGCCGAGGGTCTCACTCCCGCGCGCACCATGCGGGTCGCCGAATCGCTGTACATGGACGGTCTCATCAGCTACCCCCGCGTCGACAACACGGTGTACCCGCAGTCCCTCGACCTTCCCGCGATCCTCGACGCGCTGCAGGGCGTGCCCGAGTTCCGGGCGCACACCGCCGCACTCCTTGCCGCCGGGCCTCTGCATCCCACACGCGGCGACAAGGAGACCACCGACCACCCGCCGATCCATCCCACCGGCGCGGCGGACGAGAAGAAGCTCAAGCCGGAGGCCTGGAAGCTGTACAACCTCGTGGCGCGTCGCTTCCTCGCCACGCTGTCGGACGCCGCCGTGGTCGAGGGCACCACGGTGACCGTCGAAGTCGGCGGCGAGCCGTTCGTGGCCAAGGGCGACGTGCTCGTCGTCCCGGGCTTCCGTCGCGTCTATCCGTACGGGCTCAAGAAGGACGAGCAACTGCCGGCGCTTCACGAGAAAGACGAGGTCGACTTCCTCGGCGCCGAGTGCGCGCAGAAGGCCACCGAGCCGCCGGCACGCTACTCGCAGGGTAGGCTCATCCAGGAGATGGAGAAGCGCGGGCTCGGCACCAAGGCCACCCGCCACGCCATCATCGAGCGCCTGCTCGAGGTCAAGTACGTGATCGACGAGCCGCCGCGGCCGACCAATCTGGGCCGCGCCGTCATCGAGGCTCTCTCCCTGTACGCGCAGCGCATCACCACGCCCGACATGACGTCCGAGCTCGAGGCCGAGATGGACGCCATCGCTGCCGGCGACCGGCAGCGCGTCGACGTGGTCGAGCATTCGCGCGAACTGCTGGCGCAGGCGATGGACGACCTGCTGCCCAAAGCGGCCGAGGTCGGCGAGATGCTCAGGGTCGCCGGCGCCGGCGATGCCAAGGTCGGCGTCTGCCTCAAGTGCGGCCACGATCTGCTGGTCAAGTCCTCCGCCAAGACGCGCGGCCAGTTCGTCGGCTGCTCAGGCTGGCCGGATTGCGATGTCACCTACCCGCTGCCGCAGGGCAAGATCGAGGCCGTGCCGGAGCCGTGCCCGGCCTGCGGCACGCCGCAGGTCAAGGTCATCCAGTTCCGCAGCAAACCGCGCGTAGTGTGCCTCGACCCCGCCTGCACGACCAACTTCGAGCCCGAGGTCAACGTCGGCGCGTGCGCGGCCTGCGCCGCGGCCGGCAAGCACGGCGACCTGATCGCGCGGCGCTCGCCGCGCACACTGAAGCGCTTCGTGCGCTGCACCAACTACGACGAGTGTCAGACGAGCTATCCACTGCCGCAGCGCGGCGAGCTGGCCGCGACCGGGGAGACCTGCGAGACGTGCGGCGCTCCGATGGTCACCGTGACAACCAATCGTGGCCCCTGGCGGGTCTGCATCGACCCGGCGTGCCCGGCCCGGCCCCCGCGCACCAAGGCCAAGAGGAGGAGTTACTAGCTCAGGGACCCCGCGGGGAGGGGCGCTCGCGAGTCGGGCTTGTCCATCGTCACGATTCTGACTCGTCCCGACGCAGAGGCGCACGCGCCGCCTGGCGAGGCCCAGTGAGGTGCGTGACGAGGATGAACACACTCACGAGGAACACCCACCCTGGGAAGACCAGGATGACCCAAGAGGCCTGCGTCACGACGAAGAGCAGGACGAGGGCCACGAGGTAGGTGAGCAGTGCCATCCAGCGGGGCATCACGCCAGTTCGCATCCAGAGAGTGGCCTGGGAGATCAGGAAGACGGCCGCCATCCGCAACGCGTACACGTTGAAGATCTGAGCGACGATCTCGCGGGCGTACAGGTAGGTGTTGCTGGTGTTGGTACACCCTGGTGGACAACTCTTCGAACCTTCGCCACGAACTGAGGTCGCTGCTCGCCGAATCCCAGTCAGCACCACCCAGGTGCGGATGGGCGTTGTCGGCTCGGCGGCGTAGAATGAACTCAAGGGTCATCCCACGTTCGTGAGGTGCTGCAATGACTATCGATGAGCTCAAGGCTGAAGCGCTTCGTCTGAATCCGGGGGAGCGGGCTGAGCTGGCTTCCGAACTGCTGGTGAGCCTCGACGCCCTCAGCGAATCTGAGATCGAGAAGCTATGGCTTGAGGAGGCGGTGCGACGCGACGCTGAACTCGACAGCGGCGCGGCGCGCTCGATTCCCGCGGATGAGGTCTTCGCCGCTGCGAGGGCGCGCCTCCGGTGACCCTGGGCGTCAGCTTCCACGAGGCCGCACAGAGGGAGTTCGACGAGGCGACGGACTTCTATGCGATGGAGCGCACGTCGCTTGGCGCCGCGTTCGTCGCTGCCGTCGAGCGCGCAGTCGCACAGGTTCGGGAGCACCCGGAGTCGTGCATCGTTCTGCGGGGCCGTGTGCGCAAGATGCGTGTGGCCCGCTTTCCTTACGCGGTGCTGTACTCCATGGTCGGCGCTCGGATTCGAGTGATAGCCGTCGCGCATGACCGTCGACGTCCCTTCTACTGGAGCGGCCGTCGCTGATGTGGATGTGAGCTCAACTGCCAGATCTTCACGGGGCCGGCCTCGACGCCGTGGGCGGCAAATGCTTCACGTGCCAGAGGGCGGGGTCTTCCGATCGGGACGGCAGCCGGCCGACTAAGCGTGAGGGATTGCGCGGACGATGGCGTGCCCGTACTGGCACGCATGCATCAGAAGCGGCTCGCCGGATATCGCGCGATGGGCTACACCATCGACAACGAGCCTGGATGCGCCGAGCCCCTGACGTTCTGACCCCGCGGTCGCGCCGACACGTCCGGGTCGCGCAATCGTCGCCCCGCATTAGATCTTGTCCGCGTCCTCCAGAATGCGCTCCAGTTGGGCGATCAGCAGCGGTAGGTCGTTGTGTACCGTGTCCCAGAGGCGCTGGTAGTCGACGGCGAAGTAGTCGTGGACGATGCGGTGCCGCATGCCCGTCACGGCACTCCAGTCGATCTCGGGATGCGCTTCACAGAACGGCCGCGACACGCGGCTCGCGGCCTCGCCGACGATCTCGACCGCGTGCGGCACGGCAAGCGCCAGCACCTCCGCGTTCTCGAGCTCATCCGCCGTGTGGTCGCCAAGTACTCTGATCGCGGCCTGGGCTGCGTCCAGCATGTCGCGCAGCCGCAGGATGTCGTCTCTACGCGACATACTCTTCCTGCGCGTCCGCGAGGACCTGATCGCGGAAGTAGCGGCTGAGTTCCTTGGGCGTGCGCAGATCCACCCGACGGCCGAACATCTCGGTGAGCTCCTGCTCCATGCGCGACATCGAGAAGTAGCCCACCGTGGCCTCGGGCTGGAACTCAACCAGCACGTCGACGTCGCTGGCGGGACCGAAATCGTCGCGTAGGACGGAACCGAAGAATGACAGGCGGCGAACGCGGTTGCGACGGCAGAACTCCGTGATGCGCTCGTGATCGATGGTTATGCTCAGACTCACCGCCGGTCTCCCATAGTCGAGGCTGGATGGTCGTAATGCAGCGTCGTCGCAACGACGCCCGCGAGGATCGTCCCCAGAAGCTCTGACACGGTCTCCATGCTGCGCATCATACCTCTGCTCTGCAAGGTGCCCACGAACGACCACTGTGCAGACTGCCTCACTCCTCTGTCCGGGGGGCTGACGACGGTCTCGGCTACTCGTAGCCGCCGACACTCGCCTTGCCCCCGCCCTGCCCCCGCCTTGGCCTTGTGCCGCGTGCGCTTCGGCAGGGCGTGACTATTGATCTTGCACGCGCTGACACTGCACGTCCAGCGGCAGCTTCGTGCCGCCGGGCAGGTGGACAGGCACGAGCTCGCCTTCAAGGGCGCGGTCAATGCACTACCTGACCTTTCGTCAGTGGCAACCCACGGAAACAAGTTCGCAGTCTGGCGGCTCCGCGTGACGTGCGGAGCGATCGGGTAGGCGACCGGTGGGGCTGACTTCTGCGATTTGCAGCGAGAAACGTTGTCGAAATGACAACGTTGGTGCACCTTAGTGGACAACTCTCGAACCTTCGCCACGAACTGAGGTCGCTGTTCGACGCCCTGTAGCCCGCGCATCAGCGGTCTGAGTCGCCCGCTCGAAGCTCACATGCGTGCGAACTGGACGCCGCCTTTGTGACCAGGACGACGCGCGACGAGTCTTGAAGACCGAATGGAACAGCTCTCGACCTTTCGCGATGAGGCCGGACGATTGCTCGAGCGGATAGCGAGCCCGTGATTGCGGGCCGCAGAGGAGTCGAGCCCCGACCTCTCCCGGGCTGACGCGCTTAGCTCTGTTTCATGCAAGCCATCGTTGAGTGGGGCAAGAAATCAGGCAAGAGCCGGGGGGACCACCATCGCGCCAGACGCATGGGCGCAACGGCGGTCCCCCGGTCGTTCACGCAGTCTCGCGACCAGCCCGGCCGCGACTACCCACTGATCCCGTGCCCGAGTTCGACCTGGTGGTGTGCCTCGTGCAGCGCCTTGCGGTCGCTCTCCTTGGGGTGCGGAGCGAGGTCGAACACGACCTTCTTCACGGTCCCGTTGAACGCGAACGGCGACTTGTCACCATAGGCCTCGCGGTCGACCGGCAGGCCGTTGTCCCGCCCGATGTCCATGCCGGCGTAGCCCGAGAAGCGCACGGGCACGGTCTTGTCCATGCGGCCCTCGCCGACCTTGCGGTCGCCGATCCACAGGCTGGCGCTACCGCCGGTGCCCGGCTTCGCCGCATCGGCATCGAACTGGATACGGACGGTCACATCGCCCGTCGGTAGTGGCTCCGTCGACTCCTGGCGGTACACATCGACGCCCAAGAAGCTGTAGGTGTGCCGCAGCTTGCCGTCCTTGACGAACAGGGAGAACCCACCCATGTCGTCGGCCTCGGCCACGATAACGCCTTCGGCGCCTCCCTCGGGCACGTGGAGGTCGGCCGTGATCGCGTAGGAGTGGCCGTAGATCCTCGGGAGCATGCCCGCGAGGACGTTCTCGACGTCGCCGTAGAACGTCCGCTTGGTGGCCGTCGGCATGGGCGGCAGCATGCCGAAGAACACCGAGAAGCCGGCCAGCAGGGGCAGGACCTTGTGCTTCTCCGCCTCCTCCCAGAAGAGCTGTTTGAGCTCGGCGAGCTTCTCCGGCTGCTCGGCGGCGAGGTCCTTGGCCTGGGAGAAGTCGTCGGGCAGGTAGTAGAGCTCCCAGACGTCATCTTCGGGGTCGTACTTGTCGGGCGCGAAGCGGGCCATCGTCGGGGGGGTCACGTCCCAGGGCTTGCGGTCGAGCTTGGCGCAGGCCCACCAGCCGTCCTTGTACATGGCCCGGTTGCCGAAGATCTCGAAGTACTGCTGCGTGTGGCGTTCGGGCGCGGCGGCATCGTCGAATGTGTAGAGGAAGCTCGTGCCCTCCATCGGCGTCTGCGCGACGCCGTCGACGACCTTGGCCTCGGGGATGCCGGCCGCTTCGAGGATGGTAGGTCCGATGTCGATGCAGTGCGCGAACTGATGGCACGCCGCCGGCTTCCCGATGCGGCGCGGCCAGGCGACCACCATGCCGTTGCGCGTGCCGCCGAGGTGGCTGGCGACCTGCTTGCCCCACTGGAAGGGGCAGTTGCCCGCCCAGGCCCAGGCGGCGGCGTAGTGCGGCGCCGTGGCGTCGGTGCCCCAGGCGCCGAGCCCGCCGTGCTGGTCGATCAGCGCGAGCTGCTGTTCGGGCGTCAGCGGAATGCCGTTGAGCATGGTGAGCTCATTGAACGAACCGGTGAGCGTGCCCTCGAGGCTGGCGCCGTTGTCGCCCCAGATGTAGATGACGAGGGTGTCGTCGAGCTCGCCCATCTCCGCGACGGCGTCGAGCAGGCGGCCGACGTTCCAGTCGGCGTTCGCCGAGTAGCCAGCGTAGACCTCCATCTGCCGGGCGTAGAGCTTCTTCTCGTCGGCCGAGAGCGACTCCCACGCGGGGAGCTCGGCGGGCCGCGGGGTGAGCTCGGCGTCCGCGGGGATCACGCCGAGCTTCTTCTGGCGGGCGAAGGTCTCCTCGCGGTAGGCGTCCCAGCCGCCATCGAACTTGCCCTTGTACTTGTCGCTCCACTCGACCCCCACCTGGTGCGGCGCGTGGCTGCAGCCCGTGGAGTAGTACGCGAACCAGGGCTTCGTGGGGTCCTGGGCGCGCACGGCGTGCAGCCAGCCCACGCACTTGTCGGTGAGGTCATCCGGCACGTAATACTCCGCGCCCTCCTTGCCCTCGGGCACGCCGATGATGGTGTTGTCCTGCGTGATCACCGGGTCGTACTGGCCTGACTCACCGGTGAGGAAGCCCCAGAAGTGGTCGAAGCCCCAGGCGTTCGGCCAGCGGTCGTAGGGGCCGGCCATGCCCTGCACGTGGTCGGGGGTCAGGTGCCACTTGCCGAAGCCCCCGGTCGAGTAGCCGTTGCCCTGCAGCACGCGCACGAACGGCGCGCAGTCCTTGGGGCGCGCTGAGGTGTAGCCCGGGAACGGGCCCGGGAACTCGCCGACCGAGCCGAAGCCCACGGTGTGGTGGTTGCGGCCGGTGAGCAAGGCCGCGCGTGTCGGCGAGCAGAGCGCCGTCACGTGGAAGTGGTCGTAGGTAAGGCCGGCCTCGGCGACGCGCGTCATGGCCGGCGTGTCGATGGGGCCGCCGAAGGTGCTTGGGTTGCCGAAGCCGGCGTCGTCGATGAGCACCAGCAGCACGTTGGGGGCGCCCTCGGGGGGCGTCGGCGTCATGTTGATTGTCCAGTCGGCCGCCGAGTCGCGTAGCGAGCGGCCGATGGCGCCGCCGAAAGCAGGATCGGGGATCGGCAGCAGGGTTCGGTCAGGGACGAACTTGAGCGCGGCCTCGGCAAGGGCGTCCTTGAGGCCGCGCACGCCCTTCTTGTCCATGGCGGCGACCGACTTGGCCGGCGTGCCGGCGAGCGCTCGCTCCGCGGCCAGGCGGTCTTCGTCGTCGACCATGGCGACAATCGCGGCCGTGCCCGGCTTGAGCTTGTCGCCGAGGCCACTCTCCAAGCTGTCCTTGACCTTGTGGTGCGTGAACTTGCCGATGAGGCCGCCGGCCGCGGCGCCGACGGCGACCGAGGCGAGCAGCGGCGGCGCCGCCAGGCCGACGAGCACGCCCACGCCGCCGCCCCAGCCGAGGCCCTTGCGGCCGAGGTGGTCGCCGGTCTGGCTGACGTAGACCTCGCCGTCCGCGTCGCGCTCGACGAGGATCACGCCCTCGGTCCTGACCTTCTTCCCCTCGATGAGCTCTACCAGCGCGTCGAAGTCCTTCTGCGCCGCCTCCACTGCCGGATAGGCGGCCATGATCACGTCGTAAGTGTCACCCACGGTCTCCCCCTTCGTCCTGCGAGCCGGCGCTCACCCATGCCTTCGCCTCGGCCCTTTGTGCGTTCGAGAACAGTTTCATCTCACCCGGGACCAGCCACCCCGCGCGTTTCACCTGTTTGCGGATGTGGTCCAGGTCGGTGACCACCGCGATGCGGCGCCAGGAGAGCGCATGCAGCGCCCCGAGCTTCGCGTCGGCCCACCCGCCGCCGACCTCATAGCCGGCGAAGCGCTCGCCGAGGACGTGCAGCAGGCTGATCTTCTTGTGTCGGGCCAAGGCGTCCTCGACGGCGGGGTAGGCCACCGAGGAGTAGTCGTCCGCGGTCACTTCGCCGACCGCCTCCAGACCGACCACCCCATCGGGAAGCCCCTCGATCAGTTCGATCAACCCAACCTCCTCTCAACCGATGCCGGTCCAGTGCGCTGCCTCGGCTCATCCGAGCACGAGTCTACCCATTGGTTACATGCGTAGAGCGTTGGCGCTCCGGCTGCGAAGCACAGTGGTGCCGGCATGGGAGCAAGAAGACCGCGCGTTGGCCGCCGTGGCGATCCACCCCTGTCGGCAAGCTGCCAATAGGTTGCTGAATCTGTGAGAAACCTGCGACCGGGACCGCATCAGGCCACCTCGGTCGCGCTTCCGAAGGGGCCCAGCAACGCAGCCTGGTGTTCTTCGCGCGTGGCGACGTCGATGAACGAGCCTCCGTTGAGCGAGAAGCTTGCGACCGCGAGGTCGTCACCGAGGCGATGCAGCTTCTTGCGCTGCTCCGCTTCCGGAGCGTGGAGGAACACGCTGTCGACCTGCACCACGTCCTCGCTCCAGGCCGCCGGACTCCCGCGCCAGGCGAAGACGTCCGAGACCCACACCGCGTGGCCCCGCGTCCAGCGCTTCTTGCCCGGTCGCCGGACGCGGACCGGGATGTCGCCCAGTCGATTGCGCAGGCCGCGGTTGCGAAAGAAGAGGCCCAGGAGCGTCAGCGCGATGAGCCACAGGGGGACCCCCAGCAAGGCGAGGATGGCCCAGATCACGAGATTCTCCCTTGTGCGCGGCCCAGACCAGGCGACGCTCCGACCACTGCAACCATGGTTGGCTCCTTCACTTATGTGACCCCCGAGGGCTTACGCATCCTCAAGAGCGCGAGACGTCGCTCGCGAGCATGGGATTTCCTCGCCTCTGTGGCCTGAAGAGGCCTTCTGACGTGGAGGAGCGCAAGTCGAGTCGCTGTCGTCAAATCCGCTCGCCTCGCGACGCGCCGTCGCGCTCAACGCCGGGCACGTTCTCTCTCAAGATGCCAAGGACCACGCGCTCGAGCCCATCGATGAGCTCGGCGTCGTCCATGTCCTGGAGTCCGGCGGCCGGTCGGACCCAAGACTGGGTGGCGGCCCAACCGAGGAAGAGCGCCACAGCGCCAGCGATTGCGACGCGCGGATCGAGGTCTGTCGCGGCGCGCTCGGCCGGGGTCGCCGACGCGGCGGCTTGCTCCGCCAGTTCAATAAGGCGCTCCGTCCCTTCGAACTGGCCGGGTGTCCGGTCATAGGGAAGTCCGTCGAGCGCCGCTCGCGCCACCAGCCGGAGGTAGGCAAGGCCGTCCTGCCCGAGTCCGTGCCGCCACATGAGGCTGGCGCTCTCAATCAGATCCGGGTTGGCTGGCGCCGCCGAAGCAATGAGTCCCTCGTCGCGGGCAAGCACCGCTCGCAGGACGTCGGCCTTGCTGCCGACGTACTTGTGCACGATAGGGTGCGAGACGCCGGCGCGCGCGGCGATGTCGCGGACGGCGACGGCGTTGTAACCATGTGCCGAGAACAGCTCTTCCGCCGCGTCGAGGATAGCGGCGGTGGTCGCTTCGCGACCGCGCCGCGTCTGCTTCTTCTTGCGCTTGTCGGCCATTTCAGCCCCCACGTCCCTTGCCGAAGCGGATCACGGTCGGAATCCAACGGTTACGCCGTTGCGCCTATTCTACCACTTGGTAGAATAGTGCCCGTTGGCCAGGCCGGTCGCACCTTACACAGGCGTCTGACCAACTGCAGCGAGCCGCACACGTTCCGGTTGGCAATGGCCACTTGGCACGCGGGTGGGGACAACGGGCATGTCCCAGCGGCTTCATCCGCTGCCTTTCATGCATCACCTGACGAAAGGGTCGTGCCATGGCGGGGAACAACCGACGGATCGCCTCCGGCGACGCGATCGGCACCTTAGTCCTCACAAGTTCGACCGGGCTATGACCGACTTCGCCGGTCGCTGCGCCGACCAGACAGAGCGTGACTACCAGACGTTCCTGGCGGCAATCAATTCCGGTCGGCTCGAGGCTGTCGAGAGCCCCTGACGATGCGCCGACGCACCCACCAACGACGGAGGTCCGCATGAGCCAGGCTGCCGCCTCAGCAGGTGTTCCGAAGAAGAGACGCCTGCCGGTCCAAGTCCTCGAGGGCATGCGGCCCTTCGAGAAGAAGCGCTTCCCAGCGGAGATCGTCGCCGGCATCACGCTGGCGTGCCTCGCTATCCCGGAGGTGATGGGCTATACGTCCATCGCTGGTATGCCGGTCATCACCGGCCTCTACACAATCGTCCTTCCCGTCATCCTCTTCGCCCTCCTCGGCTCGTCGCGGCACCTCGTCGTCGGCGCCGACTCGGCGTCGGCGGCGATCATGTTCGCCGGCCTCGCCGGGCTGGCGACGGTCGCCTCGCCCCAGTACGTCGCCCTCGCTGGCATGACCGCGCTCATGGTGGGCGCGTTCCTGCTCTTGGCCCGGATCCTGCGCCTCGGCTTCCTCGCCGACTTCCTTTCACGCACAGTGCTCATCGGCTTTCTCACCGGTGTCGGTATCCAGGTAGCATGCGGCCAGTTCTCCGGCCTGTTCGGCATCCCCAAGAGCGGTAGTGGGCCAATCGAGCAGGTCGTCAACGCCTTCAAGGACTGGAGTCAGGTGAGCTGGGCGACCTTCGCCGTCTCGGCCGCCGTCATCTTCCTGATCGTCGTCGGCGGCAAGCTGCTGCCCAAGATCCCCTGGGCGCTCATTGCCGTGATCGGGGCCATCGCGGCGAGTTACGGGCTCGACCTGAGCGCGCACGGCGTGTCGACCCTGGGCACCGTCCCCAGCGGGCTGCCGAGCCTGACGTGGCCTGGCATCCCCTCAAGCGACTACGTCAAGCTGCTGGGCACCGCCGTGTCCATCTTCGTCGTCGTCCTCGCACAGAGCGCCGCGACCTCGCGCGCCTACGCCGCCAAGTTCCGCGACGACTTCGACGAGAACGTCGACCTCATCGGACTGAGCGCCGCCAGCTTCGGCGCCGGCCTGACCGGCACGTTCGTCATCAACGGCAGTCCGACCAAGACCTCTATGGTGGACAAAGCCGGCGGTCGCTCGCAGCTCGCGCAGCTCACCATGGCGGTCGTCGTCATCATCGTGCTGCTGTTTCTCACCGTGCCTCTGGGCTACATGCCCAACGCGGTGCTCGCCGCCGTGGTCTTCCTGATCGGCGTCGAGCTCGTCGACGTCAAAGGCATGCAGACGATCCTCCGCTTGCGCCCCGTCGAGTTCGTCGTCGCGCTCATCACGGCCTTGACGGTTATCTTCGTGGGCGTGGAGCAGGGCATCATCCTGGCGATCGTCATTTCGATCGTCGTCCACCTGCGGCACAGCTACAAGCCGTACGACCGCCTGCTCGTCCCCACGCCGGCGGGAGAGTGGCGCAACGTGCCGCTCGCCGACGGCCTCGAGGCCGAAGAAGGGCTCTCCGTGTATCGCTTCGGCGCCAGCCTCTACTACGCCAACGCCTCGCGCTTCGCCGACGAAGTCCGCACGGTACTGCAGCACGCCCCGAGCGCGACGCGCTGGCTCTGCTTCGACGCCGCCAACGTGGAGGACATCGACTTCTCGGGCTCGGCCGTGCTCAAGGCCGTCGTCGAGGAACTGCAGAAGCAGAACGTGACCCTCGTGATGAACTACGTGGCCGAGCCCGTGATGGCCGAGCTGCGACGCGACGGCCTGCTCGACCTGATCGGCAAGGAGCATGTCTTCACCGGTACTCAGGACATGCTGGCCGCGTACCGAGCACTGCCGCCGGACGCGGGCGCACAGGCCGTGCAGTAGGAGGCCACAGGCAGTCAGCCCCGCAAGCAGGTGCTCTTCGAGATCCCCACAGGCCGAGTGAAATGCTCGGACACGCACTCGAAGGAACCGGCCGTTGCGATCGGGTAGGCGACCGGTGGGGCTGACTTCTGCGATTTGCAGCGAGAAACGTTGTCGAAATGACAACGTTGGTGCCCCCGGAAGGATTCGAACCTTCGACCTCGCGCTCCGGAGGCGCGCGCTCTAATCCCCTGAGCTACGAGGGCAACGATGCACGAGTCTAGCACAGCGAGGGACGGCACGCGCCTGGCGCCCGCGCGGAGCAGCATCCCCTCTGAGAGCCTGACTCAGGTCTTCGGCCGCGGACGGATGAACAGAAGGATCAGGAGCGTAGGGATGAAGAAGAAGAAGCCGAGGATGGCGAAGAGCAAGGGAGCGTGACCCCTGCTGGCCGCCAAGTTGGCGCAGATCGCGGCGCATATCATCGCGACCACGAACGCTATGACGTAGGCGCCCCAACCATAGTCCATCGCCCCTCCAGTGCCGGACAACCAGATCACTTGCCATTCGCGCCGGGGTTCCACAACCCTCCCCAGCAGCATTCCCGTGTGGTAGCCGCTCTTGGATCAATCGTGCTCGACCCAGCGATCGATCGCCCACAGAGCGGCGAGCGCCAGCCCCGGTCGACGCCGTCCCTCACGTCCACGGTGTGGGTGTCGCGAACTGTCACCCACTTCTCGGTAATGGCGGCGACAGACTGACCGTCGGAGGAGATCGTGTATTGCTTCTCCGTGATCTCGCCCTCGACGCTCAACTCGCCGCCATCGGCCAGTTGGAGCGTCATCCGCGACTTGATCGGGGAGAAGTGCTTCGCCTCGAGCGACGCGACCTCGCGCTTCGCCGAGTCGGCGATGCTCGTGTGCTTGGGGATGCCGAGCAGCTTGCCCCGCACCGAGTGAAGCGTGGCGCCGGTCGCGTCCTGCACCTCATGCACCGCGGGCAGCCTCGTCGACCTACTCGACGCCGACAAGTTCTCGGCGGAGTACCCCCCACGCGAAGGGCAGACGGCGCGGCCCGCGAATAGTCTCGCCAGGCGACGGCGCGTGGTTCGCACGCGGGGCACGGAAGAAGGGAGAGCGGCATGGGCTTGTGGAGCCGCATCATCGACAGCGACACGAAGCAGCGGTACGCGCTCGCCGAGATTCGGGAGGGCCTCTTCGTCGGCGAGGGAAACAAGACCGCGAAGCTGACCCAGTTCTGGGTCCTCCTCGTGCTCTCCAGCTTCATCGCCGCCGGCGGCGTGATCGGCAACTCGACCCCGTCGGTCATCGGCGCCATGATCATCGCCCCCCTGGCCACTCCCATCTACGGCGTCGCCCTGGCGACGACGATCGGCAACATCAGGGCGCTCCGCAACAGCCTCCTGCTGCTGATCTCCGGCATCGCGGTCAACATCCTTGTGGGGGTCCTCGCGGCGGCGACGAGCTTCAACCGCATGCCCCTGGACCAGAACCCGCAGATCACCGGACGCACCGCCCCAACCATGCTCGACCTCGCCGTGGCCGTCGCTGTCGGTCTGGCCGGCTCGTTCGCGCTCGCCCGTCGCGATGTCTCGAACATCGTCGCCGGCGTGGCCATCGCCATCTCGCTCGTGCCGGTGCTGGCCGTCGTCGGCATCACGCTCGGCGCCGGCCGCTTCGATCTGGCCGGCGGCGCCATGCTGCTCTTCCTGACCAATGCGGCCGCCATCGTCATCGCCGGCGTCGTCGTCTTCGGCGCCGCCCAGTACTACCGGGAGACCGCCGATGCCGCCCCGCGGATGGGACGGCGCGCCCGAGTCATGATCGCTATGGTCCTCATCGCCCTGATCATTCCGCTCGGCGCCAGCTCGCTCCGAACCTTCGCCTACCAGCGGTGGGTGTCACAGGTTCAGACGGCCACCGAGCAGTGGGTGGAAGGCACGGCCTGGCGAGTGCAGAGCGTCACTCTGGAGAACAACGAGATCGTCATCTCCGTGGTGGGACCGGACTCGCCGCCGCCGAGAGAGGAGCTGATCCGGCAGATCAGGCTCGAGGTGCCCGACAGCGTCCCCGTGCGTCTAACCGAGGTGGCTGGAGACGAGTCGGATCTCTAGGTAGCCACTCTGCGCGGCAGGGACAAGCGCGATCTGGCGGCCCGACGCCAAGAACTCGAGCACCCCGGAATCAAAGCGCAAGGCGACGTTGCCGCCGATCACGCCGCCGGCGCCCCTACCCAGCGCGCGCACAACCTCCCGGCGGCACGCCCGGCCGCAAGCGCGAGCCGTGCCCGCGCTGGGACCGATGGGCTGCTAGCACGGGGCTTCGCGGCACCCGCGTGCGGCGCACTCGTCCGCGGCCGGCGGTTCGGAGGCGACCGTCGCACCGGCCGATCGTTCACCGTTGGCCCTCCGTTCCGACCTACCTCACGACCACGGCGGTGCCTGTCACACTTACCATCAGCATGTTGCCGGTGCCGAGCGCTTCGATATCGAGTGTGACCCCGACGATCGCGTTGGCGCCGACGTCGGCCGCCGCCTTCTCCATCTCGGCCACGGCCTCGGACTGACCCTTGTCGAGCTCGTCCTCGTAGGTCTTCGAGCGGCCGCCGACGAGGTTGCGGCCCGCGGCCATGAAGTCCTTGCCGATGTGGATCCCGTGGATTGAGGTGGCGCTCACGAGTCCCTTGTACTCGACGATCTGCATGCCCTCGACGGTCGGGGTGGTGGTGACGATCATTGTCTCCTCCTTCTCACGCTTTGCTCGTACAACGAGGGGCAAACCATGCCTTGCCTGACTGACCCCCCACGAATCGCCCCTCGCGACCGACTGAGACCAGACGATCGTTCGTCTAGCGATCAAGCGGATGCTATCCGGGGCTGATCGCCGGGTCAAAGCCCTCGGCCTCCGCATGGGTCAACGGGACGACGCGCGAACAGGCTGGGCGGATGATCGAGATGGTGGCGCGGCCGAGGACCTCAGAGAGGAGATCGTCCCGACTGATCAGCCCGGCGCCGCGCTGGCTTGGGTGCCGTCCGGGCCGCCGGGCGCACCCCTGCGTTCCAGCGCGGCCCGTGCTCTCTGGACGGTGTGATAGCGGTCGAAGAGCACCGTGATCACCGTGAAGAGAAAGACGAAGAACGCCGTCGCGCCGAGCGGCCCGCTGGTGTCGATCAGCCCCAGGACGTACTCGAGGACGACCAGCACCGCGACGATGCCGTAGTTGACGAGAAACATCGCGCCGAACTCGGTGGCGACCGAGCGCCAGCCGCGCCCGCGCCGCGCCAACAAGTGGCTCACGAAGGCGTTGACGACGACGAAGACGGCGACGAAGCCGAGCCTGAAGTTACCCGCGCCAAGCTCCAGCATCTGCGCGAAGATGACGCTGATGAGCCCGGTGAGGAGGAACTTCTCGAGGAGGGCGCGGTCGAAGAGCTTGCTAGTCGCCCGGGCGGTGCGGTAGAGATCCGGTCCCCGCAATTCGGCCGGGAGAGGGTCGGCCTTGAGCCTGAAGCCATGATCCACGGACGGGGCGAAGCGATGGACAATCCAGTAGGCGACGCCGACGACGACGGCGACGGCGGCGATCAGGGCGACCAGACCCATCGGCGAGGCGGCGATCGACTCGCCCCAAGAGGCGCCCGCGCTCACCCCGAACACGCGCTCCTTGATGGCCTCGGTCACGTCGAGCTTCGCGATGTGGATCCACCACTCCTGGGGCAGCTTGATAAACACCCAAATGAGCGCCGCCGCGATGACGACGGCCACTCCGGTCAGCCGGGCCGTGTTCCAGCGCGCGCGCACGGCCTCGTAGAAGATGAAGAAGTACTCGAAGGTGTTCGGGAAGATGAGCAACAGCATACGCACGTGGCTGATCTCGAAGGCGACCACGCCGACAAGACGATAGTAGTAGAGGAACTGGCTCATCCGGAAAGCAGGCCGGTTGGTCCAGTTGCGCATCGTCGCCAGATAGGTGATCGCCAGGTAGTAGATGTCCAGCGCCTTGTCGTACGACTGATAGCGGTCCAGCGCGATGCCGGGGAACTGCTGGAAGATCGTCTGGTCCGCCGCGTCGAGGATCAGGCACGCAAGGACGCCCGGCAACGGGTAGTACGGGATGGTGAGCGGCAGAGCAAGCCGCATCCCGACGACAAGCACCAAGACAGCCCACTCGGTTGGACCCATCTCACTCGCATCCCACGCCGGTCATGACAAACGACGTCGTGTCGCAGTGGATGCTGCCACGGCCTACGCGCTCGCCTTCGGCCTGAGGATCTTCTTCGCCCCGACAATGACGAGGATGATTGCGATGAACACCAGGAGCGACGCCAGCAGACCGGCTCCCGCGGTGGCGATGTTCGTCTGGACCGCTGCGGCGCCAGTGGCCTTGCCGGCCACGTGAGTGAAGGTGCCGAAGTCCCAGAGCGCGTGGAGGACCATGATGACGACGATCGTGCCGGTGATGCGGCGGATGGCGTAGAAGACGCTGCCGAGGACGAAGGCGAACAAGAACTGGCGGATGGTAGGCACGGCGCCCTGGCCGAGGACGAGGTTCACGCCGTGCAGGAGGCCGAAGAGGAGCGAGGTGAAGAGCCAGACCTTGACCTCGCTGTAGCCGCCGCGGAAGCCAACGAGCGCCAGCCCCCGGTAGGTGATCTCCTCACTGAAGCCGACCAGGGCGGTGCCCAGGGCCAGCCAGAGGATCATCGCGGCGCCCATGTTACCGAGGTTGCCGTAGTCGATGCCAAGCAGAGTGGCGATGAAGACGAGGATGGGCACGGCCAGCAGCCAGAGCGGCGGGCGCGACGGGTCGGTGGGCAGCTCGCGCAGGACCGGACGCCACCAGCCGAGCAGCGTCGTGACCACGACGAGGACGAGTGTCCCGATGGCGACCGGGACGACGATCCCCTTGACGATGGTGTCGGTCGTGGTCCCGATCCTGTCGTAGTCGATGCCGATGATCAGCTCGAGGACGAGGAAGAAGATGCCGTAGCCGATACCGATGGCCCAGGCCAGACTCGGTCGCGGTTGGACTCTCACAAGCCCCCCCTTTGTGGTGTTCGCTCAGCGAGAGCGGCGCGGCGCGACGGGAAGCCGCCTCCCGGCCAAGGCTAGACGATCGTTCGTCTTGCTGGAGGGTCGATGCTACCCTGCACTGATCGCGGAGTCAAAGCAGAGGTTGAAGCGACCCACGCCGGGACCGCTCCGGGAAGCGACAATGGGCGGACCACGACTGCCGAGAGGAACGAGTGGACTCGCACACACCCGGGGACTGGACCGACGACGCGGTCGCGTTCTAGGCTTGACCCACGGTATGCTGAGTAGTTCCAGGACGAGCCGCACCGTGCGATAGGCCGGTATGACCCAACAAGCTGCTATGACCCAGGGCAAGCCAGATAGACAGGCCGAGGGCATGACTTCGGTCGCCAGGAAGATCCTCGATGCGGCGCGCGCGATTGTCGTCGAGCGTGGTATGACGGCTCTCACGGTCCAAGCCGTGGCGACCAGGGCGGGCGTGCACAAGTCGGCCATCGGCTACCACTTCGGCAACAAGGAAGGCCTCATGCTCGCGCTGGAGGCATCGCTGTTCGCCGAAGGGCCGGAGCAGCCCCACGCGGTGGTAGCGAGGGTGCCCGATCCCGCTCAGCGGTTCAGCGCCTTCATGGCCATGCATCGCGGACTCACCGTGCAGCAGGACTACTGGCGTCTCGCGTTCGCGCTCTGGCCGCTCGACTATCGCGACGAGAAGCTCCGCGCGCGCATCGCAGTGGGCTTCGGTCGCCACCTTTCCAGCGATCTGGAGACGCTGCGCATGCGGCTGGACGACCCCGACAACTGGGCTCTCATGTCGGTGCTCTACGCGGCTCTCGAAGGGCTTGCCCTCCAGTATCAGGTGCGAGGCCCCGAGATGGATCTGGACGCCTGCTTCGAGCGGCTCGAGTCAGCGCTGGCACCGGCGTTCCTGCGGTCCATGGAGACCGTGGCCTCCGCCTGACGCGGACTCAGCTCGACGCGGCGACGAGACTGTAGCCGGCGCGCCTCGCGGGCGCGACGCCCCGACGACCGCGCAGCCCGGGCTACTTGGCCGAGAACCGCCCCTGGTCGTCGAGACGATACGTCTTGGAGAAGTCCTCTGCCGAGAGCCGGCGCACGAGGCGCGCCGCCGTGTGACTGGAGTCGACCTTCGGCACACCCGGACTCACCAGGAGCAGCGAGAGCCAGCGGCCGCCTTGCACGCGGCCCTCCTCGTCGATCCGCACGGTCAGCAGGCCTGAGAGGCTGAGATTGCCGCCGAGACCGAAGTTGCCCCAGCCGCCGAAGTTGCCGAGCGAGTAGGCGATCAGGCGGTTCTTGTACCGCTCGATGCCGCGGATGACGTGCGGGCCGGAGCCGAGCACGAGGTCGGCGCCGGCGTCGACCACGGCGTGCGAGAACGCTCGCGGGTTGCCGCGCTGTTCACCGAAGGCGACCTCGGCCCCCTTCGGCGTGTGGATCTTGTCGGCGCCCTCGGCGCCGACGTGCATCAACACGACGACAACGTCAGCCCTGGCGGCGGCGCGCTTGACGAGCTTCACCGCCCCGGGGATGTCGTTGACGTTCGGGTTCCAGGAGTACGGCGAGAATGCGACGACTCCGACCCGCACGCCCTCGACGTCCGCGTAGGTGATCTTGCCCGGCAACCCCGCGTACTTGACTCCCGCGCCCCTGAGCGAGGCGGTGGTCTGGCTCAGGCCCCGGGCGAAGTAGTCGTAGGAGTGGTTGTTGGCCACGCTCACCAGGTCGATGCCGGCCCAGGGAAGCGCCCTGGCGTACGTCGGCGGCGCCTGGAAGGCGAAGCAGAGGTTGGAGCTCGCGCCGTCGCACTTGGAGGGCCCGCCGCTCGAGTACGTGCCCTCGAGGTTGGCGATCATGAGGTCGGGGGCCTGCAGGTGCTTACGCACCCCGGAGAAGAGCGCCCGCCCGCTGTTGGGCGGCAGACCGTACTTGGACCCCGGCGTCATATCGCCGACCCAGCCGATCTCGATGACCTTGGGCGCCGGCGACCCGGTCGCGGACGGAGTCGGCGATGGCGTCGCCGTCTGTGTCATGGTCTCACCGGACGACTCCCCGGAGGCCCCCGCAGGGGTCTCGGTCCCGGTCGCAGGAGTCTTGCCGGCCTTCGCCTTGCTCGCCGCGACGGCGGACGTCTGGGGGCTGCCGCCCGAGCTCGCCGCGTCGGCGTCGGTGAACAGCGCTCTCGCGCCGAATGCGAGCGCGCCTACGGCGATCACCAAGACTGCGAGGGCGGCGAGACGTTGGCGCCGCAGTCGGCGGCGACGAGCGGCCCGACTCGGGCGCTGCTCGCGCATGTCCTCACGGTGCCGCGGCGGTTCGCTCATGGCCGAGGAGTGTAGCAGACCAAACGCCCGTCACACGGGGTGAACGTTCATCGCCGCGCAGCCGGAGCTTGCCCACTGTGCCCTCTTTCGGTACACTCATTATACCCCTAGGGGTATCATCACCAGGAGGAGCCGAATGATCGTCGTCAACGAAGCGTACTGCCCCCAGAACCACCGCTGCCCTGCCGTCTCGTTCTGCCCGCAGGCCGCCATTGTGCAGGACGACATCCACTCCGCGCCGCGCATCGACGATGAGCTGTGCACCGAGTGCGGGGCATGCACCCAGATCTGTCGCACCTTCTCATACGCCGACACCCTTGCTCAGGTGCTCTAGGCCGAAGCAGTCTCGGAAAGGAGTCAGTCCGTGTCTCAGTACGATTTCACGTGCCACGAGTGCGAAGCCGCCTTCGAGGTGTTCTCGACCGGCTTCATCAAGGCCGAACAGAAGCAGTGCCCGGAGTGCGGGTCGACGGACGTGCGGCAGAAGTTCACCAGCTTCCTGCGCGGCGCCTCGTCGTCGAGCGGTTTCGTGCCGGCTGGCGGCTGCGCCGCGCCCGCGGGCAGCGGCTTCGGCTGAGGCGCCTGACTCACGCCGCGGTCGCGGCGTACGCACGAGAAGCAGAACGAGAAGGGCGCGCACCGGTGCGCGCCCAGAAGGAGAGCCTCAGACAGCGGACCACAGCGTCTGCGCGGCCCTGCTCAAGTCCGCTCTCGCGGAGATGGCTTGAGGAGGCCGCCCGCCGCTAGGCGAGGCGGCCGATGAGGCGGCCGACTGCCTCGGCGAAGCCGATGTCGCGCTCGGTGACACCCCCGGCGTCGTGCGACGACAGGCGCAACGTCACCTTGTTGTAGCGGATGTCGATGTCCGGGTGGTGCCGGCGCTCCTCGGCGAGTTCGGCCACCTCGCCGACGAAGTCCATCGCCTGCACGAAGTCCGTGAAGCGGAAGGTGCGCACGATGGCCTCGCCCTCGGCGCTCCAGCCGTCCAGGCGTTCGAGCGCCGCGGCTCTTTGCTCGTCGTCAAGCGTGCTCACTGCCATCACCCGTCTCCGCGACCACGCAAGGCGCGATCGACATCGCGCTTGGCGTCGCGCTCAGCCATGTCGTGGCGCTTGTCGTAGAGCTTCTTGCCGCGCGCCATGCCGATCTCGATCTTGGCGCGTCCGTCCTTGAAGTACACCTTGGTAGGTACCACCGTGTAGCCCCGTTCGCGCACGCGCTGCGCGATGCGCTCGATCTCGTGCCGGTGGAGGAGCAACTTGCGCGGCCGCAGCGGCTCGTGGTTCCAGATGTTGCCCTGCTCGAATGGACTCACGTGGGCGCCCACCAGGAACAGCTCGGGGGCGTGGGCGGAGCCCTTCACCTCGACGAAGCTGTCGCGCAGATTGATGCGGCCCTCACGCAACGACTTGACCTCGGTGCCGACCAGGACGATGCCCGCCTCGTAGGTCTCGTCGATGAAGAAGTCGTGATATGCCTTGCGGTTCTCGGCGACCCGCTTGATGCCTGTCTCTCGCGCCATGGCTCTAGAGTACCGCATGGCGCGGCGCCCGCGCTTCTCGCGTCAGCGGCGGCGGGGCTTCGCGGGCTTCGCGCGGCCGCCGCCGTGGTGCGGCGGCCGCTTGCGGACGCCGGGATGGCGGCCGGAGGCGGGCGGGCGCGTGTGCCCGGCGCCTCGTGGCGCCTGAGGCTCCCCGGCCGGCGCCAGGTCGACGCGCCCGCGGAGGCGGTCGATGCGCTCGGCCTTGACCGTGATCGCATCGCCCAGCCGGTAGTGGCGCCCCGACGTCTGGCCGATCAGCGCCGTCTCGTGCAGGCTCACCTCCATGCGCTCGCCGCCCAGGCGCCGCGACGACACGAAGCCCTCGTACACGTCGCCGAAGCGCACGAACAGCCCCGCCCCGATGAGGCCGATGATCTCGCCCGGGAACTCCTGTTCCCAGCCCTCCTCCTTCAACCGGCGCTCGAGGAGGAAGCAGAGAGCGACGTCGTCGGCGGCGAGCTCGAGGCGCGAGATGTCGCGCTCGAGGGTGGAGCAGTCCTCGGCGGCGGCGGCGAGCTTCGCGTCGCCCAGCTCGCCGCCGCCCTCCCCGAGGTGCATGAGCAAGCTCCGGTGCGCCACCAGGTCGGGGTAACGACGGATCGGCGAGGTGAAGTGCAGGTAGGCGGGGCTCGCCAGACCGAAGTGGCCGAGGTTCACAGGGCCGTAGCGGGCCTGTTTGAGCGAGCGCAGCAGGAGCGTCGACCAGGCCCCCGCGCCGCGCCCCTCCCGGGCGCTCGTCTCGGCGACCATGCGGCTGACGCGTCCGAAGGCCTCGGCGAGTTTCTCGGGGGGCACGCCCTCACCGATCGGGAAGGCGGGCGTCGGGATGCCCAGCTCATCGAGCGCGTCGAGCAGTTCGCGCACGCTCGCCGCCTCGGGCGGTTCGTGCACGCGGTACAGCGTGTGCGCCTTCTTGCGCAGCAGCAAGTCGGCCACCGCCTCGTTGGCGGCCAGCATGAACTCCTCGACGAGGGCGTGCGACGGCGTCTCGGAGCGCAGCGCCGCGCCAGACAGCTCGCCGTCGGCGTCGAAGGCGAACTCTGGCTCGGAGGAGCCCAGGGTGAGGGCGCCGCGGGCCTGTCGGCGGCGGCGCAGGACCTCCGCCAGCTCGGCGGCAAGGCGCAACTGGCCTGCGAGCTCCTCGTCGGCGCTCGTGGTCGCGCCAGGCACTTCCGCGGCCGCCGGCCGCTTCGTCCCCGCGGCCGGCGCCGTCCCCTCCGCCGCCGCCGGGACGCCGGCCACCGTCGCGCCTGCCGCACCGTCCTCCGGCGCGATGATCGTGTCGACGAACCCGTAGGTGAGCCGGTGGTCGCTGCTGATCAGCGAGCGATAGAACTGGACCGCCGTGCGACGGCCGTCGGCAGCGAAGGCGAACTCGACGGTCAGGCACTTGCGTGGCTGGCGCGGCACGAGGCTGCAGAGGTCGCTGCTCAGCGCCGCCGGCAGCATGGGCTCGGCGAACAGCGGCAGGTAGACGCTCGACGTACGCCGCCGCGCTTCACGCTCGATGGCGCCGTCCTGGTCCACGAAGTACGAGACGTCGGCGATGTGCACGTGCGCTCTGTAGCCGTCGCCTTCACGGGCCACGCTGATCGCGTCGTCGAAGTCGCGGGCCGTGTCCGGATCGATCGTGAAGGTCGGCAGCGCGGTGACGTCGTGGCGGCCGTGGTCGGGGCGCGCGGCGCGCCCGGTCAGCGCGGCCGCCTCGTCGAGCACATCGTTCGCGAAGCCCTGCGGCAGCCCTTTCGCGTAGAGCATGGCGCGCAGCACGACCCTGAGGTCGTCGGCCGTGCCGAGCACCTCCACCACCGTCCGCCGGTCCCCCCGGGCCGGTACGGCAAGCACGAGGTCGTCGATCTGGACCGGCTTGCCGCCCTTGGCGACCAGGTAGGCGCGCTCGTCGGCGAAGAGCGGCTCGAGGGAGAAGAACTTGCCCCAGCGGGCGACGCGGTACGGCAGCGGCTTGGCGCTCGTGGGCTGGCGATCCTGCCGCGCGTCGCGCGGCGTGCGATCGCCACGCGCTCCTTCGCCACGCCCTCCCCCGTCGCGCGCTCTCTTGTCGCGCCGCGCCGCCACAGAGAGCCCTAGTTCAGTCCGGCGAGGTACGCGAGCGCCCGCTGAAGTTGCTCGTCCTGCTTCGTCTTCGGCCGGTCGACCACGATGATGTCAGGGGTGATGCCCTTCTTGTTGATGTTCGTGCCGTTGGGCGTCAGGTAGATGGCCGTGGTCATCTTGAGCGCGGCGTCGCCGTCCAGCGGGATGATGCTCTGCACGAGTCCCTTGCCGAACGTGCGGGTGCCGATGATCTCCGCCCGGTCACTGTCTTTGAGGGCGCCGGTGACGATCTCGGAGGCGCTGGCGGAGTAGCCGTTGACGAGCAGCACGAGCGGCTTGCTGGTCGCCACCGGGCCCTGCGACTCCAGCACCTCGAGCGGCGAATGCAGGCCCTTCGTCGAGGTGACGACGCCCGCGTGGAAGATGCCCGTGACGTCGACGGCCTGCGAGAGTAGCCCGCCGCCGTTGTTGCGCAGGTCGAGGATGAACGACTGGGCGCCCTGTTTGGTCAGCGCCTCCACGTCCTCACGCACGAATCGGGAGGCCTTGCCGCCGAACTCGTAGAGCTGGATGTAGCCGACCTTCTCGCCGCCGGCCTGCTTCATCTCGGTCTTGGTCTCGGGGATCTCGATGGTGCGCCGGGTGACGGTCAGCGTCTTCTGCTTCCCGCTCGCCTTGGGCTTGACGAGGAGTTCCACCGGCGTGCCCTCGTCGCCTTTGATGCGCGCGATGCTCGTCTCGATGGCGACACCGGCCGTCGGCTCACCGTCGACCTCCACGATGATATCGCCGGGCTTGAGGCCGGCAGCCTCCGCCGGCGAACCCTCGAACACGCTGGTGATCACGAGCCCCTTGGGCCCTGCCTGCAGAGCCGCGCCGATACCCGAGTACTCACCCTTCTGCTTCTCCTCGAAGGCCTTCGTCTCCTCAGGCGTCAAGTAGACCGTGTAGGGATCGTCGAGCGACTTGAGCGTGCCGCGCACACCGGCGGTCGAGAGCTTGTCGACGTCGACGGGTCTGTAGTAGCGGTCCTGGAGTTCCTCGATGATGCGCTGCTGCAGGTCGCCCGCCTCTTTGGCGCCGTCCTGCTTCACGCCGATCGAGCCCAGCACGGTGTTCTCGCCGTGCAGATACCAGCCGGCGAAGTAGCCCCCGAGAAAGCCCAGCGCCACGAGGAGGACGACGACGATAGCGCGCAGCGCGCGCATCAGTTGATGTAGCCCATGGGATCGACGGGATTACCGTTGACCCGCACCTCGAAGTGCAGATGTGGCCCAGTCGAGAAGCCGGTCGAGCCGACGTAGCCCACCGTTTGACCGCGCGAGACGCGTGCCCCGTTGCCCACCGCGAGCGACGACTGATGGGCGTACAGCGTGGAGATGCCACGCCCATGGTCGACGATGATGACGTTGCCGTACCCGCCCATCCAGGTGGCGTAGATGACGGTGCCGCTGTCGGCGGCGCGGATGGGCGTGCCGTAGCCGACCCCGAAATCGACGCCTGTGTGGAACTTGAGATAGTGCAGGATCGGATGCATGCGCCAGCCGAACGGCGACGTGACCGGGCCGTTGACCGGCCGGACCATGTCGCCCGTGCCGCCACCGCCGCCGCTCGAGCCGTTGATGACACCCGTGATCTGCTGACTCTCGGCGAGGAGTTGCGCCTCCTGCCGTTTGAGCACCGCGATGTCGGTGCGCACGCTCGCGAGGGCGACGTTCTTCGCCTTGCGCGCCGCCAGCGACTGCGCCTTCTGCTCGGCTTGGGCGGCGCGCAGAGCGACGAGCTCATCGCTCTGCTGCTGCAGATCGATCACCGCGATGTGGACGGCGCCCTCTCTCTCGGCGATCGCCTTCTTCTCGCGCTCGACCGCGGCGCGCGACTCGTCCAGATCGCCGACCAGGTCGTTGTTGCCGCCGATGAGGTCCTGCACGATGCTCGTGCGGCTGATGAGGTCTTCGAAGCTCGTGGAGGCGAGCACGACGTCCACGTACGTGAGATCCGACGTCTTGTAGGCGACGACGACGCGCATCTCGAGGTTCTCTTGCTCGAACGCGAGCTTCTCTTCGGCGGCGCGCAACTCGAGGCGCTTGAGGCGCAACTGCTCCTGGAGGATGTCCAGCTTCTCCTGCGTGACGGTGAGCTTGGTCCGCACGGTCGTGATCTGGCCGCCCAGGAGGACAAGTTCGTCATCGATGGCCGTGAGCCGCTTGTCGAGCGCGGCGATCTGGTCGCCGATCTTCTCTTTGCGCTTGTTGGCGCCGACGATCTTGGCGCGCGCCGCCTTCAGCTTCGCGCGGACTTCCGCCTTGGTGAGAGCATCGGCCGGCCGGGCCGTCAGGGCGAGCGGCGTCCCGACGGCGAGAGCCAACAGGAGGAGACCGATGATGAGCCTGCGCGTGGTGAACATGACAATCACCAATGTTCTTCGGATGGGGGGCGGATTCCTGTAGACCTCGTCTCAGATCTTCAGGTACCGACGCAACGCCACGAGACTGCCCAGCGCGCCAAGCAGCGCGCCGATGACGGCCAGCGTCGGCAGCATCCCCGCGGGCCAGGTCCCCGCGCGCCACCACATCTGATACACCTTGAGGTCGATGAAGTTGATGTCTGAACTCGTGATCCAGTTGGCGATCGCCCAGTTGCCCCCGTAGATGAAGACGGAAGCGAGAATCGCGCCGACGAGGCCGGTGATGAAGCCCTCCAGCACGAACGGCCAGCGGATGAACCAGTTGGTCGCGCCGACCAGCCGCATGATCTCGACCTCGCGACGGCGGGCGAAGATGGAGAGACGCACCGTGGTGCTGATCAGGAGCACCGCGGCCGCGGCGAAGATGCCCGTCGTCACCCACATGCCCTTCTCGATGAGGCTGATGGTGCCGAGCATCTTGCGCACCGTCTCGCGGGCGTACTTCACGCCGTTGTGCGTGCCCGGATCGTTGTCGACGGTCGGGTCGTCAAAGAACTGCTTCGCGATCTTGTCGACGTCGTTGGCGTCTTTGGCCTGGATCTCGAACGAGGCCGGCAGCGGGTTGACGGGCAGGTTGGCGACGATGCGCTCGCCGAACTTCTCGCGGAAGCGAGCGAGCGCCTCTTCTTTGGAGATGTAGGTGTAGGTCTTGACCTCGGGGATCGCCTGGATCCTCTTCTCCAGCGCCAGGACCGCCTCCTGCTTGGCTGAGTCCTTGATGAAGACCTCGATCATCACGCGGTTCTTGAGGCTGGTCGCGCCCTGGCTCAGGTTGTCGCGCGTGACGAGGACCCCGCCGAGGATCGCCGTGCTGATGAACACGGTGATCACGGCCGCCATGGCCATGACCCAGTTGCGGCGCATGGAACCGAACGCTTCGCCGAGGAAGAAGCCGAACCTCATTCCGCCACCTCTTCGGCGACCTGGTCGTAGCTGCCGCGCCGCTCGTCGCGCACCAGACACCCGTTCTCCAGCTGAAGCACCCGCCGGCGCATGCGGTTGACCATGTCGCGATCGTGCGTGGCGACCACCACGGTCGTGCCGGTGCGCTGGATGCGCACGAGAAGCTGCATGATGCCGACCGCCGTATCTGGGTCGATGTTGCCCGTGGGCTCATCGGCGAGAAGCAGCGGCGGATGATTGACGAAGGCGCGCGCCACCGAGACCCGCTGCTGCTCGCCGCCGGAGATCTCGTGCGGGTAGTTGTTCATCTTCTCCGCGAGGCCGACGAGGCTCAGGATCTCCGGCACCTTGCGACGGATCGAACGACGCGGCTCGCCGACGACCTCGAGGGCGTAGGCGACGTTGTCGTGGACGGTCTTGTTGGGCAGCAACTTGAAGTCCTGAAAGACGCAGCCGATGTTGCGGCGCAGGAGCGGCACCTTGCTGCGCCGCAAGGTCGTGAGGTTACGCCCCGCCACAAGGATGCGACCCTTGTCGGGTACGAGTTCTTTGAGCACCAGTTTGATGAGAGTGGACTTGCCCGATCCGGATGGCCCCACGAGAAACACGAACTCGCCCTTGCCGATGTGGCAGGTGAAGTCCTTGAGGCCGACGGTGCCGGGGTCGTAGGTCTTGGTCACGTCTTCGAACACGATCATTGAGACGTTCTCCCTTGTCAGCCGTCAGGAAGCCCAGCCCTGGATTATGGCGGCCAGAGGCTGCCTCCTCAACCCGGCGGCCCTTCCGCCGGGCAGAATGAGCCTGCACCGGGGGCCGATCACGCGTTCGCAGCGCCGGACACGCACGGCGCGGCTCAACCCGGCCGACGGCGTTCTGGGAGTGTTCTGCGCCCGCCGGAGGGTTCCTCCCGCCGGTCGGATCCGCTGAGGCGGGCGCCCGTCGCGACTACTGCCCGGGCGCCCCCAACGGCACCTCGATCGTCTGGCCCGCGGTCAGCTCATGGCCGACGCCGCGGAGACGGACGGCGACGGGCGGCGCGCTCGACGCGGCCACACTCAGGCGCAGCGTTTCGTGGCTGCAGAAGACGTCGATCTGGTGTCCACGGAACGCGAAGCTGTACGACAGCTCGTCGATCTCGTCGGGGAGACGGGGGTCGAAGCAGAGGACGCCGGCGCTCGTCTCCAGCCCCATGTAGCCACGCTCCAGAAGATCGAGCGTGCTGGCCATGACGCCCAGGTGCACGCCTTCACGCGTGGTGCCCCCCTGGATGTCGTGCAGATCGCTTCCCAGGGCGGCGGCGTAGTGCCGCCAGGCCGCCGCCGGGTCGGTGCGCGCCATGACCCAGGCGTAGACCGCGCGACTCAGCGTCGAGCCGTGCGAGCTGCGCCGCTCGTGATACTCGACGGTGCGCCTCACGGTCTCCGCGTCAAAGGGGTAGCCGAGGCGCTGGAACACCGTCGTGAGCTCGTCCACGGAGAGCAGGTAGAAGAGCATGACCACGTCGGCCTGCTTGGACAGCTTGTAGCGGTTCGCGGTGTCGCCCTCCGCCTCGAGGATGCGATCCAGGCGATGGATGTCGCCGTAGCGCGCGCGGTAGCCGTCCCAGTCGAACTCCTCAAGATCGGCGTAGCCCTCGAACTGGCTGAGCACACCGTCGTCCTGGAAGACCACGACCAGGCGCCGCGAGAGCTCGTCCCACTGGACGAGCTCGTCGGCGCCGACGCCGAGCTGCTCGAGCAGTTCGGCGCGCCGCTGCTCGGGCAGCAGCCCGAGGATCTCGGCGGCCTTGGCGGCCATCCAGGCGGTCATGGCGTTGGTGTAGGTGTTGTTGTCGATGCCGGGCCGTTCGGCGCCGGGGTAGCTGTCGTGATACTCGTCCGGCCCCATGACGCCGCGGATGTCGTAGCGACCGGTGACCTCGTTCTTCGTCGCCAGGCCGGCCATGAAGCGCGTCAGTTCAAGGAAGAGCTCGGCGCCGCAGGCGTCGAGGAACTCCTGGTCGAGGGTCCACTCGTAGTACTTCCAGACGTTGTGGGCGATGGCCACGGCGACGTGCCGCTGCAGGTGGGAGTTGTCCTCGAGCCAGCGGCCGGAGCGCGGATTGAGATGCATGGTCTGCGTCTCCTCGCGGCCGTCGCTGCCGCTCTGCCACGGGAACATCGCGCCCGGCAGACCCGCCGCGCGCGCCGCGGCGCGCGCCTGCGGCAGGCGCCGGTAGCGATAGAGCAGCAGCGCTCGGGCGACCTGGGGCAACGAGCGCGTCACGAAGGGCAGGATGTACAGCTCGTCCCAGAAGATGTGCCCGCGGTAGGCCTCCCCGTGGAGGCCCCGCGCGGGCACGCTCACGTCGAGGTCGGCGGCGTTGGGCGACGCCACCTGGAGCGTGTGGAAGGCGTGCAGCCGCAGGAGGAGACTCGTCTCGGGATCGCGCGGCAGCGCCACGGCACAGCGCCGCCAGAGCCGCGCCCACGACTTCTCCTGAGCGGCGAGGAGTTCCTGGAAGGGCGGCGTGTCGGCGAGGCTCGCACGCGCCGACGTCTCGGGCGCCGAGATGGCCGCGTCACGCGACGTGTACAGCGCCACCACCTTCCCGACCGTCAGCGGACGGCCGCGCTCGAGCGCGACGTTGAACCGTACGCCGACGTACCCCGGACCCACGATGCGCTCGACGACAGATGCAGCGCTGAGGTCGGCCCCCTCCACACTGTGGCGGGCCGACTCCGCGAGACGCACGCGCGACTGGCTCGTCTCGACGACCAGGGTCATCGTGCCGTCCGCCTCGACGACGCCGTCGACGGGAAGCAGGTGCACGTGACTGAGCTCACGATAGCGCGGCACGCCTGTGTTGGCCACGGTGCCGTCGAGCGCCGACAGGATCTCGACCGGCCCCGACCAATCCTCGGCGGTGAGGCTCGTTTCGAGGGCGGCGACGTGCTTGAGATCCATGTGGACGAGACGCCGCTGGCTGAGGGACGTGGTCCGGCCGGCGGCGTCCCTGAAGCGCGTGAAGCGCGTGAGGACGCCGCGCTTGAGGTCCAGTTCCTGCGTGTGCGCCAGCACCGTGACGTCCCGCAGATCGAACCAGGGACCGTCGTCCATGCGAAATGTGAGGCTGAGCAGATCGGGGACGTTGACCATGTCCTCGTTCTCGATGCTGCGCCCCGCGATCTCGGTGCTCAGCCGGTTGAAGCAGCCGGCGACGTAGGTGCCGGGATAGTGGATCTCATCGGCGCTCGCCTCAGGGACGGCGCCGCGCGTCGCGAAGTAGCCGTTGCCGAGCGTGCACAGGGCCTCGCGCAGGCCCTCGTCCGCGGGGTCGAACCCCTCGTAGGTGAGTGCCCAGGCGTTCATGGGCGAGCCTCCTCGAGCGCCGCCGCAAGCTCTTCGAGGAACACACCCGCGGCGTCGGTGTCCGCCAGAACGTAGCGCGCCGCGGTGGCCTCGTCGGCGGCGCCGACGCGCACGCCGATGCCGTCGACGGCGATGGCCCGGAAGGCGTCCTCGTCGGTCAGGTCGTCGCCGACGAACAAGGGCGTGAGCGGCGTATGGCTGGAGGCCGAGAGTTGCTCCAGCAACCAGCGCACCAGACTCCCCTTGTCCCACGCCATATCGGGACGCAGCTCGAAGACCTTCTTGCCGCCGGTGCGCCGCAGAGTGGGAAACCGCGGCGCGACGAGGCTCACTCCCGCGTCCACGCGCGACTCGTCGCCGGGAGCGACGTTGCGATAGTGGATGGCGATGGCGTAGCGCTTGCGCTCGATGTAGGCGCCCGGCACATCGTCGAGCGCCTCGTGGAGCGCCTTCTCGGCGGCGTCCAGGGCGACCGTGTACTCGTCGCCGACCTGACGCCGCCCGCCGAGCGCCATGGGCGCGTCGATGTCGTAGCCGTGACTGCCCGAGTAGACAAGGCCGTCGACGTTCACCAGGCGCTTGACGTCGGCGAGGTCGCGGCCGCTCACGATGGCGACAGGGCAGACGGCCGCCAGGCGCTCGAGCACCGGCCGCATCGCGGCCGGCAGCAGCGCCGCGGCCGGATCGTTGACGATCGGCGTCAACGTGCCGTCGTAGTCGAGGAAGACCGCGAGGGGACCGTGCAGGCCGGCCACGACCTCCCGGCCGCTGATCGCCGGCTTGGAGACGACCGGGGGGCTCCCGGGATCGACGGTCACTTCGGCGAGGTCCAGCACCGCCACGTGCGCGCCGTTCTCGAGAAGCCCGGGGGCGTCGCTGCCGCTGCGGTCCACGCCGATGACCAGGGCGAACTCTCCGCGCCTGCCCGCCTCGACGCCGGCGATGGCGTCTTCGACGATCGCGGTGCGCGCCGGGACGGCGCCCAAGCGGCGCGCCGCCTCGATGAAGACGGCCGGGTCAGGCTTGCCCGGCAGGCCGAGTTCCTCGGCGACGAGGCCGTCGACGGTGACCGCGAACAGGTCGCCGACCCCGGCCGCGCCCAGGACGAACTCGGCGTTGCGGCTCGCCGAGATGAGGGCGGTGCCGAAGCCGTGCGCCTGCAGTTGTCTCACGAGAGCGACGGTCGTCTCGAAGGGGCGCACGCCGTGCTCCTCGATCTCGCTGCGGAAGTAGGCGTTCTTGGAGTTGCCGAGGCCGCAGACCGTCTCGGCTTCGGAGGGATCGCTCGGATCCCCCCAGGGAAGCTCGATGCCGCGCGAAAGGAGGAACGAGGCGACACCGTCGTAGCGCGCCTTGCCGTCCACGTACTGCCGATAGTCGCTGTCGGCGTCGAACGGCGCGTAGTCGATCGCTTCGCGGGCGCCGCGCCGCGCGAGATAGGCGTCGAACAACCGCTTCCAGGCGGCGGAGTGGACGACGGCAGTGCGCGTGACGACGCCGTCCATGTCGAATACGACGGCGTCGAGATCGCTCCGCGAGAGATGCACCCGGTCCATGGCCCCTCCGATACTCGCTGCTTGGCTTGCCCTGAAGAGTCTAACCCAGCAAACACCCGCTCAGCTCCAGCTGGCGTAATACACGGTCGCGACCACGAGCAGCACGAGCATTCCGCCGGCGACGACCCAGCGCGCGACGCGATGGGGCACGAGCGCCGCGGCGAGGCCGATGAACAGCGGGAAGTCGACGAGCACGAACCGTGGCAGATTCGACAACGGCCGGCCGGCGGCAGGGTAGAAGAGGGGGAAGAGGAGGGCGGCCACCGCATACGCCGTGTAGGCCGCCGGCAGCTTGCGCCAGCAGGCGACGAGCAGGACCAGCGCGACGACCAGTCCGACGAACTCGACCACGTTGCCGAGGATCTCGAGAGGGATGCCCCCCGAGTCGTTGCGCGTCCCCACGATCGCGCCCGGGCCGTGGACGAGCAGCCAGCCGATCCCGTGGAGGCCCTGGACGGCGCCGTCCCAGACGGCCGTCCACGGGGCGGCGAGACCGCGCCCCCAGCTCCCCTGCACGACGCCGAACAGGAGCGGATCGCCGAATGCACGCCACAGGTACGCCATGTACAGGGCGAGGCCCGCCGGGACGAGCAGCAGGCAGGCCAGAGTGGCGATCGCCGGACGGCGGGCCGGCGCCTTGCCGCCGGACGGCCCGCCCGGCAGCCGCAGCGGCGCGCCGCGGCGCTGCTCCCACCACATGACGGCCAGCGGCAGCAGAAGCACCAGGCCGCTGCTGCGGGTCAGCGTCGCCAGCAGACCCATGACTCCGGCCAGGAGCCAGTGACCGCGGCGCCCCGCCGCGAAGCAGGCCAGCGCGAGCAGAAGGAAGAGGGACTCGCTGTAGACCGCCTGGAACACGAGCGCCGTCGGGAAGACGGAGATGAAGACCACGCTCCAGAGGGCGATCCGCGCACCGAGTTCCGCCTTCGCCAGGCGGTACAGCAGGACCATCGCGCCGGCGTAGCAGAGCAACGAGACGGCCACGCCGGCGATCACGAAGTTGCCGCCGGTGAGCGGCGCGACGGTCCGTACCAGCAGCGGATAGAGCGGGAAGAAGGCCTGGCTGGACTCGTGCGCGGCGTAGCCGTCGGCGGCGATGCGCACGAACCACACGCCATCCCAGTGGGCCCAGGGCTCGAACACCCGTTTGGCGAAGCCCTCGAGGACCTCTGCGTGCCGTGGGTCGCGCAGGAAGAGCGCCCTCGAGCTGACGCCGATCGTCAGGGTCGTGAGGACCGCGACGACGGCGAGCAGCAGCCGGCTGCCGACGGCCGCCACGGCCGCCCAACGACCCTCGCTCAGCACTCTGGGACGATTCCGCGCCGGCACGTCACTCCCGCCGGCGACCGGAAGCGGACGCCGACGAAGCCATCGCGGGCCGGCGGCTCACCGGCCGGGCCTCCCCGACCTGTCCGGCGATCTCCCCAGAATCACTCATGCCGTCTCCTCATGGACTCCTCGCGCACCAGACCGCGGTGACGCCGGCTTTCGCCCGCATAGAATAGTACGCACGAAGCACCCGCGGACGGAACGAGGCTCCCCATGACCCACGATCACGGCGCAGCGACGCCACGGCGCGCCCTCCGGCGCGTGTCCCGCTGAGGCCCAGTGTCGCGTCGCGGCTGGCTGCTGTTCGTCGCTCTGTGTATCGTCTGGGGCATCCCCTACATGTTCACGCGCATCGCCGTGCGCGAGATCGCGCCGCCGACCCTGGTGTTCCTGCGCACACTGCCGGCGGCGCTCCTTCTCATCCCCTTCGCGCTCCATCGCCGGGAACTGCGCCCCCTGCTCGCGCACTGGCGCTGGATCGTGGTGTACACGGCGGCGGAACTGGCCCTGCCCTGGCTGCTGCTGTCTCATGCTCAGCAGCGCATCTCGAGCTCGCTGGCCGGCCTCCTGGTCGCCTCTGTGCCGCTGATCGCCGCCGTGCTCTACCGCAAAGCCGGCGACGCCGACGTGTACGACTGGCGCCGCAAGGCAGGCCTCATCATGGGCTTCGCGGGGGTGGCGGCGCTGGTCGGCATCGACGTGGGCTCCAGCGACCCGCTGGCCGTCGTGGAGATGGCGGGCGTGGCCCTGTGTTTCGCCACGGGACCCTACATCGTGAGCCGGCGCCTTGCGGACGTGCCCATCCTCGGCGTCATCGCCGCGTCGTTGCTGCTCAACGCGCTCATCTACGCGCCGGCGGTCGCCCTCTGGCCCCCGGCGTCTCTCTCGCGGGAGACGATCGTGGCCGTGCTCGTGCTCTCGCTGGTCTGCACGGGCCTGGCCTTCCTGCTGTTCTTCAACCTGGTGCGCGAGGTCGGCCCGTCGCGCACGACGATCGTCACCTACGTGAACCCGTTGGTCGCGGTACTGCTGGGCGTGGTCGTGCTCAGCGAGCCGTTCACGCTGGGGATCGCCGTGGGCATGCCCCTCGTGCTCCTGGGCTCGGCGCTGGCCACGGCGCCCTCGCTTGGCGGCGCGGCGCCGAGCCCGTCGGCCCCATAGAGCGGTGCGCCTCAGTCGATGAAGCCGCGCAGAGACTGCGCGGCGCGGTACGCCTTGAGCTTGGCCAGCGTCTTGGCCTCGATCTGGCGGATGCGCTCGCGGGTGACGCCGAACTCGACGCCGACCTCCTCCAGCGTACGCGGCTGCCCGTCGGACAGACCGTAGCGCAGCTCGATGACCTTGCGCTCGCGCTGGGTGAGCAGATCGAGCACGCGATCGAGCTCCTCGCGCTGGACGATCTCGTCGACCTCCTCGACCGGCGACGGCGCCTCTTTGTCTTCGATGAAGTCGCCGAGCATCGTGTCGCCTTCGTCGCCGATGGGCGTGTGCAGGCTTGTGGGCTCCTGGCTGATCTTGAGCATCTCGCGTACTTTGTCGGGCGCCATGCCCATCTCGGCGGCGATCTCCTCGGGCGTCGGCTCGCGCCCGATGTCCTGCAGGAGCTGGCGCTGCACGCGGATCAGCTTGTTGATGTTCTCGACCATGTGCACGGGGATGCGGATGGTGCGCGCCTGATCGGCGAGCGCTCGCGTGATCGCCTGACGGATCCACCAGGTCGCATACGTCGAGAACTTGAAGCCACGCTTGTAGTCGAACTTCTCGACGGCGCGGATGAGCCCGAGGTTGCCCTCCTGGATGAGGTCGAGCAGCGACATCCCCCGGCCGGTGTGCCGCCTGGCGATAGACACCACAAGCCGCAGGTTCGCCTCGATGAGTTGACGCTTGGCGTCCATGTCGCGACGCTCGATGCGCCGCGCCAGCGAGACCTCCTGCTCGGCGGTGAGCAGCGGTACCTTTCCCATCTCGCTGAAGTACATGCGCACGGGATCGGTGGACGGGGACTTGACGGAGAGGTCGAGCTTCGTGGGCGCCTCGTCTTCACCGGCGGTATCGACCTCGACGGCGTGCGCGTCGCTATCGAGGATATCGATACCGAGATCGGCGCAGTGAGCGTGGATCTCCTCAATCTGTTCCACGCTGAGCTCGAGATCGCCCAGCGCGGCGATGATCTGCGGCTCCTTGAGGTAGCCCTGCTCTCGACCCTCATCGAGCAATGCCTGGACTTCCTCGTAGAGGAACACGCCAGCGAGATCGGTTTGAGGGGAACGGTCGTCGGACTCGGTCACACTGCCTCCTGCAAGGGGGGGTATTTGCGGGGCAAACACGATATACTAGCACCCGTAGTGAGCGATAACAAGATGCGCGCATCCGGACCAGGAGGGGAACATGGGCAAGTGGCAGCTTCTCGATTACCCGCGAGGGCGTGTACTGGAGAGTGTCCCGGCGGCGGCCGTCGGGCGCCTGCTGGCCGGCGAGCCCGCCTACCTGCTGCACGATCAGGTGTTGTTCGCGCTGCGCATGGAGACCCAGGATCAGGACGATGGCGTGCAGCGAACGCACGCTGGTCCTCGAGGCCGTGGCAGCCATCGGCGACCTCGGCCACTGGGATCTCAACGCGCTGCGCGAAAAGGGGCCGTTCCGGAGCAGTGGCCTGCGCCTCCCCTCCTATGACGACCCCGGGGCGACCGCTCAGGTCGCCGGACTCCTCACCGAGCGGGCCGGGCAGGCCTTCCTCGACCAGGTCCAGGACGAACTGCACAAGTGACCGCGGCGGCCTGGCCGCCTGAGCAGATCGGCCGCGCCGTCCGCGTCCGGGCGCGGCCTTGGCGCGTCCCGTTTGCCCGCCCCGTCGCCCGGGAATCCCTCTTGTTGCGCATCCCATCGTCAGCAAGCGACAGGAGGGCCGGCATGCCCCGTCCCGTCTGGAAGGGCGCCATCAGCTTCGGTCTCGTCAACGTACCCGTCGCGCTCTACGCGGCGGAGAGCCGCGACGCCCTGCGTCTTCGTCAACTCGACCGCACCACGCTCACGCCCGTGCGCGAGCATCGCATCAACGAGCAGACGGGCCGGGAAGTGGAGTGGACCGACATCGTGAAGGGCTACGAGTACTCGCCCGACCGCTTCGTCGTCCTCACCGAAGAGGAGCTCGACGCCGTGGACGCGCGCGCCGCGCACACGATCGACATCCAGGCCTTCGTCTCCGCGGCGGAGATCGATCCGCGCTACTTCGACAGACCGTACTACATCGCCCCCACGCCCGGTGGCGAGAAGGGCTACGCGCTGTTTCGCGAGGCGCTGCGCCGCAGCGGACGCGTGGCCGTGGCCAAGGTCGTGATCCGCACCAAGGAGTACCTCGCCGGCGTCGTGCCGGCCGGGTCTGTCCTGCTGCTCGAACTGCTGCGCTATCCCCACGAACTGCGCGACGCGGCCGAGCTGGAGATACCGGGGGAGGACCTCGCCGAGCTCGGCGTCAAGGACCGCGAGGTCGCGCTCGCCGACCAGCTCGTCGCCGCCATGGTCGAACCCTGGAGCCCCGAGCAGTATCGCGACGCGCATCGCGACGCGGTGCTCGAGCTCGTGCAGCGCAAGATCGCGGCGGGCCGGGAGCATGAGACCCTCGAGACGCCTGCCGGCGCGATCCCCGCAGGCGGCGCCGAGGTGATCGACATCATGAGCTTGCTCAAGGCGAGCGTGGAGCGGCGCCGGGAACAGGCCGACGCGCCGGAAGACGCCGCCTCGGCATCGCCCGCGACGTGAATCGACGGACGCCATCCGCGCGGGAGGCGATCATGGCCGGGACCACACAACGCACGACAGACCACACGACCATCCGCAGATGGGCCGAGGCACGCGGCGCGCGACCTTCCGCCGTCAAAGGACCCGGCGCCGGCCACGAGATCAGCGGACTGCGCCTCGACAGCCGCGACGGTGAGTCGTGGCTGGAGGAGATCACCTGGGACGAGTTCTTCCGCCGGTTTGAGGAGATGGGCCTCGAGTTCCTCTATCAGGACGTGACCCCCGAGGGAGAGCCCAGCGCGTTCTACAGGCTCATCAACAGGCCGTCCCGGTCGCAGGAGCGGGCCGCGTAGTCATGCTCAGGTGGCCCCGATCGAGAACGCACGATAGCGACGGCAGACAGGGGCCTGCGTGAGACACGTCACGTCTTCCCTGCAGACCGCCTCGGGACTGGAGTTGTTCCGCCGAGGCTGGGTCCCCGAGGAAGATCCGACCGCCGTGCTCGCCGTGGTGCACGGGTACGGCGAGCACGGCGGTCGCTACCGCCAGCTGGCGGAGGCCCTCGTCCCACGGGGCTCCGCCGTCCACGCCCTGGACCTGCGTGGCCACGGCCGTTCACCTGGCCGCCGTGGCCACATCGCCAGCTTCGACGACTACGTCGACGACACGCTGGCCTTTGCGGCCGCGGTCCGCGCTGAGTACCCGGACCGCCGTGTCTTCCTGCTCGGCCACAGCATGGGAGGGCTCATCGCGGCGCTGTGCGCGGAGAAGCGCGACGAGGGCCTCGACGGGCTCATGCTCTCGTCGCCTTTCATCCAGCTCAAGATACCGGTCTCCGGGGTCAAGATCGCCGCCGTGAAAGCGCTCTCGCGAGTGGCCCCTGAGTGCAACGTCGGCAACCCGCTGCAGGCGGCCCAGCTCTCGCACGAGGAGGCCATCGTGCACGCATACGACGCCGACGCTCTCTGCCACCGGGCCGCTACGGCGCGCTGGGGAGCCGAGGTGCTGCGGGCCCAGGACGCCGTGCTCGCCGACGCCTCCCGGCTGCGCCTGCCGCTGCTCCTGCAGTACGCCGGCGCGGACCTGATCGCCGACCCGCGGGCCGCCCAAAGGTTGTTCGCCACGGTGGGTTCAGCCGACAAGACCAGCCACGGATACGAGGGCTTCTACCACGAGATCTTCAATGAGGTCGGGCGGGACGTGGTCTACGCCGATCTCCTGGATTGGCTCGGCCAGCACACCGCTCCGACGCCGGCGGCGCGCTAGGTCGCGAGCCGCTTGCCCATGCGCACGCGCGCCCCGTCGGGCCGCGACGAGATCTCGAGCACGTCCATCAGAGAGCGCATGAGCAACAGGCCGCGCCCGCTGGTCGCCTCCGGGGAGGGTTGCTGGTCCCAGGCCTCCGCCGGCGAGAAGCCGCCGCCGGAATCCACCACCTCCACCCAGACATAGTCACCATCGAGATCGAGGCGGACCTTGACGGGGCGTCGGCCGGCGCCGTTCGAACGCAGCGAGTTGGTCACGGCTTCCTGGGTGGCGGCGACGACGTCGGCCACGCAGGACGCGCCGGCGTGCGCGGAGAGCTCCTCGCGCAACCACCGGCGCAGAGCCAGGAGGTCGCACGTGTGGCGCAACTCCTGCGTCGTCTGCAACTTGCCTCTCATGGCCGCCCCGCCCCCTCCGGCCGATCTCGCGTCACCCGCGGTATCGCCACGCGGATGAGTTCCCTTGAGCCCCTGAGCGCCTTCGCCAAGGACCCGGCCCGCTCGTGCCCGCGACTATCAGGCCTGAGCGAAGAACCCGTGCCGAAACGCATCGGCCCCGGAGTCGCTCGAGAGGTCCACGCCGCGTGGCGCGAGCAGGAGGATCTCCACACCGATGCGGTACGCGTGCCCGTCGAGGGCGCAGACAAGGCCGCCGCAGAAGTCCACGATGCGCTCGCCGAGCGCCGGACTGCAGCCGTGCAGATCGACGATCACGGGGGTATCTGACTTGAGGCGGGAGCCGATCTCCTGGACGTCATCGAAGACGTGGGGAGCGGCGAGGAAGAAGCCGCGACGGGCCGGCTGGAGAAGCACCAGCGTGCGCGAGTCGTCATGCGCGTCTGGCATGAAGTCGTCCTCGCCGTGGCTGTCATAGCCCTCGTCGTCATCGCGGCTGCCACCGCCAAAGTACCCGACAGCCTTGCGCAGCGATTCACTTGCTCCCATGATCCCTCCACTTTGGTTTCACGACGGCCCATTTCTTCGCTGTCGGCGGGCCATCGCCTCCCCGCGCCGCCCCGTTTCGCCGCGCGTCCGCGCGGCCCCCCGTTTGCGTGCCGTGCCCCTCGGGAACCTATAGCGGCAGGACCGAACAGCCCGCGGCGCGGCGCGAAGTGGCTCGATGGAGGCGCGCCCGAGCCCTTTGCGTTCGAGGAGGGGAGCGTCCGTGGCAGCATCGCCAACGTCGCCGCAGATCCCTGAGGCGCGCCTCGGTTTCCGCCTTCCGGCAGATCCGGCGCGCCTGCGCCGGGCTCGCGAGCGCATTCGCGACTATCTGTATCTACACGGCACGGATGAGCGTCTCGTCAACGACGTGGTGCTGAGCATCGATGAAGCCTGCGCCAACGTCATCCGCCACAGCGGATCGCCCGACCTGGAGGTCGCCATCGCCCTCGACGAAGCCGACCTGCTCGTCAGCGTGATCGACCATGGGTGCGGCTTCGACTTCGCCTCGTTCGACCCTCATGCGACCCCGGACCCGCTGAGCTCTCACGGCCGTGGGCTCTTCATCATGGCCAAGCTCATGGACGACCTGAGCCTGCGCCTCAATGACGGTCTTGAAGTCCACATGGTCATGCGCAACGCTGCGCGCCCCGCGACGCAGACCTTCCACAGCGGTATCGGCGCCACGGCGGGAGAAAGGCCCGCCGAGAGTGAACGGCGCACGCGCTCATTGCTCGAGGACATCGACGAGGCGTTCCTCGCTCTCGACTGGGAGTACCGCTGCGTCTTCGCCAACAACGCGGCGCTACGCCTTGCCGCCAAATCGCGCGAGGAGTTGGTCGGCCGCACCCTGACCGACGTCTGGCCGGCCTTCGCGGACACGGGGGCGGCGCGAGCGCACCGTGAGGCGATGGAACTCGGCACACCGTCGATCGTCGAGTACGGCGCGGTCGGCAGCGGCGCCTGGCTGGAGGAGCGCGTCTACCCCACCTCCACCGGCGTCAGCATCTACGCCAGGGACATCACGCCACGCAAGCAGATGGAGGAGGCGCTCGAGTGGAGCGAAGAGCGCTACCGCAACCTGTTCACGGCGATGAGCGAGGGCTTCGCGCTGCACGAGATCGTCTGCGACGACACCGGCGCTCCCGTCGACTACCGCTTCCTCGAGATCAACCCGGCCTTCGAGCGGTTGACCGGCCTCAAGCACGCCGACGTCGTGGGCCGCAGAGTCAGCGAGATACTGCCGAACGATGACCCCAAGTGGATCGCGATGTACGGCAAGGTCGCCCTCACTGGAGAATCGGTCCACTTCGAGAACTACTCCCCGGTGCTCAAGCGGCACTACGACGTGTTCGCATACCGACCGGCTCCCGGCCAGTTCGCTGTGGTCTTCGTCGACAGCACAGAGCGGTACCATGCGGAACGCGAGCGCGAGCTCTTGGTGGAGCGCGGGCGAGAGGCGGAGCAGCAGGCGACGGCGGAGCTGAAGAGCACCAACACCCTGCTCGGCGCGGCCTACGCGCTCAGCGCCTGGTCCAACCTCGACGACATCCTCGATGGCTTGTTGACCGCGATCCTGGAACAGTCCGCGCACACGCGGGCCTCGGTGATCTCGTGGGACGAGGAGCGCGGCGAACTGCGCACGGCCGCCTCGAAGGGGCCAGCCGCGGTTCCAGTCGGCACGGTCATACCCCTCGCGGAAGTAACACCGCACACGCGTCGCGCCGTCGAAGAGAGGACCCTGGTACTGGCCGACTACGACGCCCTCCCCCCCGGCGAGCGTCGCATGGCGGACCAGTACGCCAGCCACCTTTCGCTCATCGTGCCGCTCATGTACCAGGAGCGGCTACTCGGCCTCATCGCCATCGACGACCCGGGCGAGCGGCGGCCGATCGGCGAGCGCGAGACCGAGATGGTGCGCGGCCTGGCGTCGCACGCCGCCATCGCCATCGAGCAGGAGCGCCTGTTCCAACTCGAACGAGCACGTCTGGACAAGCTCCAGGCGCTGCACGAGCTCACCATCCTGGCGGTCTCCTCGCTGGAACCGCACGGGGTGGCCGAGGCCGCGGTCGCGCACCTCGTCTCGCACCTCGGGGTCTCCGCGGCGCTGTTGTTCGTACACGACGAGTCGCGCCAGAGACTCGTGCTGACCGCTCTCCACGGCTTCCCCGAGAGACTCTTCCAGGATGACCCTGAGGGACTCGGCCTCGACGAGCCTTGGGACGTGGTCACGGCGTTCGTCTCGCGGCAGCCGATGGTCCGCGACGGCGTGACCGGCGCCGACGTGTCCGACGCCGTTCGAGACCTCTACGCGAGGTACGGCCAGCCGCTCGGAGCGAACCTGGTGCTGCCCATTCCCGGCCGGCGCGGCCCCGTGGGTGTCGTCACGCTCACCTGGGACGAGCCACGCAGGATCGACGGCGCCGAGCTCACCTTCTTCACGGCGGCGATGCGCCAGATCGGCATCGCTCTGGAGAACGCCCGGCTGTTCACCGCAGAGGCTGAGCGCGCCCGCCTCGCCGAGGCCCTCGAGAGCATCGGCCACGCGATCCACTCGACCCTGGAGGCCCCGGATATCCTGCAGAGGTCGCTGATCGAGGGCGTGCTCGCGCTGAGGACCGATGCCGGAACGATCGAACTGCTCAATGGGACCTGGACGGTGCGGCATCAGCACGGCCTAGCCCCTGACGACCTCGACATGCTCGGCGAGGGCGGCTCGCCAATCTCCGCTCTTGCCGCCGAAGGCCAGCGACCTGTCCTCTGCGACGACTTGGCGTCCAACGCCGCGCTCTCCACGGGCTACGTCAACGCTCGGGGTCTTCGTTCCGTTCTGGCCACGCCCATGATCGTCAAGGAGAACGCGATCGGCTGCCTTCTCTTCTTCGACAGGCGACCACGGGTGTTCAGCGACGTCGAGATCGACTTCGCGAGCAAGCTCGCGGCGACCGTCTCGCTCGCCGTCGAGAACGCCCGCCTGATCGAGACGCAACGGGAGGCAACTCGCCTCAGCACCGCCCTGAACGAGATCAATCGCCTCATCCACTCCACGCAGGATATGGACGCCGTGCTGCAGGCAGTCATCGCCGAAGCCGTCGAGGCCATCGGCGCGGACAGCGGCGCGATCGCCCTGAAGCGCGGCGAGGACTGGGTCGCGGAGTATCGCCACGCGACGACGCCCAGCATCCTGCAGCGCGGCGTGAGCGCCCAAGACGCACCGTTCGTCCGGACTGTCGTCGATGAACAACGCGCCGTGGTGATCGACGACTGCGCCGCCGATCCGCACTGCCTCCCCGAGGACCATCGCGACTTGGGCCCGCGCTCCATCCTGTGCGTGCCACTCATGCCCAGAGACGAGGTCATCGGCGTCGTGACCTTCGACCATCACCACGTCGCGCGGCACTTCGCCCCGCAGACTGTCGACTTCGCCGGCAAGCTGGCAGCCACGGTCTCGGCGGCTCTCGAGAACGCACGACTCTTCAAGGCGCAGCAGCGCATCGCCACGACGCTGCAGGAGAACTTCATCCACCCGCTGCCCGCGGTGCCCGGCCTGACACTTGCGGCGGTCTCGGCGACCGCCTCGGTGCCGGAGCTCGTGGGCGGTGACTTCCACGACGTCTTCGAGCTGCCGGACGGCCGTGTGGCCCTGCTCATCGGCGATGTGATGGGCAAAGGCGTCAGGGCGGCAGGGCTCACGGCGACCTTGCGCACCGCCGTGCGCGCCGTGGCGCTGACGACGAGCTCGCCGCACCAGATCCTGCCGCAGGTCAACAAGCTGCTCATGCGCGAGCAGAGCGAACAGCTCGCCACGCTGCTGCTGCTGGTGCTGAACGTGGCGACCGGACATGCCCTCGTGGGCAGCGCCGGTCACCCGCCGCCGGTCCATCTCCACGCTGGAGACGCGGCGCTCGTGGACTGTCGCTTCGGCCCGCCGTTGGGCGCCTTCGAGGAATCGAGCTACACGATGGCACATCACACGTTGGCGCCCGGAGACGCCCTCGTGCTCTACACCGACGGCGTCACAGAGGCGCGCCGTAACGGCGAACTCTTCAATGAGGCCCGCCTCCTGAGCGTCATGAGGAGTGTCTCGGGCAATGACCCGAGGGTGCTTGTCGAGACCCTGCGGGCAGCGGTCGACAGCTTCGCCGACCGGCTCCGCGACGATCTCCAGATACTGGCGCTGCGCCTTCGCTAGTCGCCGACGGCGCAGGTATACTGCCGGCATGAGGAGGCTTGCCCCCATCGCGCTGCTCGTCATCGTGACCGCCTTCGCGCTGGCTGGCTGCGGCATCTCCCGCAGCCAGAGCGCCAGCCCGACGGCCTCGCCCACGGCCTCAGTCCCGCCCTCTCCCACGCCCAGCGTGGCGTCGCCCTCCGCATCCCCCACGATCTCGCCGAGCGCCTCCCCCGACGCGCGCACCGTCGTGTCCGCGTACTTCCTGCGCGGTCAGTTCGTGGGGACGGCGCACCGCTCCGTCGTCGCGACGGACGCGCCGGCCGCAGCGTCACTGCGCGAACTGCTCGTCGGACCGACGGCCGAGGAGCGGGCGGCCGGGCTGCATACGCAGATCCCGGCCGGGACCCGGCTCCTCGGGCTCACGATCCGCGACGGTCTGGCGACGGTCGACCTGAGCGGCGAGTTCGCCGCCGGGGTCGATCCGCGCGAAGACAGGGGACGGCTGGCGCAGGTCGTCTACACGCTCACGCAGTTCCCGAACGTCAACGGCGTCAGGTTCCGCATAGACGGCGTGCCGCTGATCTTCGTCAACGGAGAAGGCGCCGCGCAGACGCGCCGGCAGACGCGGCGCTCGTTCGAGGACGTCACGCCGGCCATCTTCGTCGATCAGCCTGCGGTCGGCGACCTCGTGAGCAGTCCGCTTGTCGTCTCGGGCACCGCCAACACCTTCGAAGCACAATTCATGATCCGCGTCCGCGATGCCGACGGCGTCGGCCTGCTGGACCAAAGCGTGACGGCCACCTCCGGATCCGGGACGCGCGGCACGTTCCGTGAGACGCTGCGCTTCACGACCGGGTCGACGACGATCACGCTCGAGGTCTACGAGCAGTCTGCCGCCAGCGGCCTGCCCATCCACGTGGTCAAGATCCCGCTGCACCTCGTGGAGGGCGGCGTTCAGTAGCCGTGGGCACGCCCGTCCGCCAACGGCCGTGAGGACTGGGCGCCTGGACCCGCCGCCCGGACCCGCGGCGGCCCCGGACGACGGTGTCCGCGACGATGAGGCGCGCATCGGCCTCCGCCTGCGGCCCACAACCGACCTGCGCTCGGGCATCTGCCGCTACGAGATCCGAGTTGACGACCCGTCGTCGCTGGAGTTCGAGATACGGGGACTGCACGGGTACTACGATCGCTACCAGGCCAACATGACGAAGCCCCACCGCCACGCCTTCGACCAGATCCTGTGGTTCGAGCAGCCGGGCCGCCATCACGTGGACTTCGCCGAGTATCGCCACGACGCCAACACCCTCTTCTTCATCGCAAGAGACCAGGTACACCACTTCGAGCAGGGCGTCGCGCCGGAGGGATGGCTCCTGCACTTCAACGCCGCGTACCTCGGAGGAGCCTTCCCGGCACGCGACACCGACCTGATCTTCCACCTCTTCGACAGCTTCCACCGCTCGCCCATGATCCAGCCGCGTGGCGACGATCTGAGCGAGCTCACCGCTCTCATCCGCGTCATCGAGGCCGAGTACACGCGGCCGGACGGGCACGCGGACGCCGACATCGCCATGTACCTGCTCAGCGCTCTGCTGATCGCGGCGCACCGCTGCAAGGCCGATGCCGAGCGTCCGAGCAGCACGGATGCCCGCCGGGACGCCCGCCTCTTCCTCGAGTTCAAGGCACTGCTCGACCGTGAGTTCGCCGCCGCTCACAGCGTCGAGCCCTACGCGACAGCGCTGGGCGTCCGGCCCTGGCGCTTGAGCGGGGTATGCCACGCCATGACCGGTCGCACCGCGAAGCAGCTCATCATGGAGCGCGTCGTGCTGGAGGCGAAGCGCTCCCTCGCCTACTCGGATCTGTCCATCGCCGAGGTAGGGGCTCGTGTCGGGTTCGCCGACGCCCTGTACTTCAGCCGGGCCTTCAAGATGAGGGTCGGACTCTCGCCGAGCGCCTTCCGCGCGACCCTTTCGCGCTAGCACCCCGAAGAAAGTCCATGCCGCACGACCGATTGTCCATTTCTTGACGTACCGTCAAGGTCTATCGTGAAGTGATCTGTCCATCGACGAACAGCAATCCCTGCAGCAGAGGAGACCATCGTGGACGACAACGCCTGCCGGATCATCAATGCGGCCGCTATGAGCGCCGGGGCCAAGGTCGACTGGATGACCAGCGACCGGATAGAGGCCCTCACCGCTGGGCACGGGATGCTCAACATGGCGGTCTTCGCCATCACCAACGTGATCACTGAGGAGCTGCTGCGCGGGCAGGACGTGCATGTCAAGTACGCGAACACGCGACGCCAGCCGATCGACGACATCATGGTCAAGGCGCTGGCCGCGGGCCGCGCCGGAGGCGCGGACGGCGCGAACGCCGCCCTGCTCACCGCGACGTGCCTCTACCTCGTCGGAGCCGCGGCCCAGGTGGGCATCCCCGCCGGCAATCGCAAGCTCGGCGCGACGGCGCGCATGCTGGCCGGCGTCGACCGTTGCGGCATGGTCGCGGTGCCGACCGGCAAGATGAACAACAAGATCTCGGGCTTCCCCGCGGTCATGGCTATCAACCAAGCGATGATGGAGGGCAAGCTGAGCCCCATCAGCGGCCGCCAGATCCCACAGAACGTCGGCGGCGGCCCACTCTACGGCCATAGCGCTCTCGGTGAGGACATCATCTACCCGGCCATGGCCGAGAACGGCGCCCGCATCGGCACCCAGGCGATGCTCGACGCGCTGGCCGGCGCGGCCATGCCGGTGCACCCGGTCACCGCGGCGCTCTTCGGCGCAGCCGCCATCCTCGAGATCATCCACCCCGACGCGGACGTGGCCGAGGCCTACGGCCCGCACGGGACCGTCTCCAGTGCCGTCGTCGCCGGCCGTTCGGCGGCGCGGACGGCCGGCCTGCCCGAGAAACTGCACGTGCGCACCACCGGCGAGGAGTACGACACGGGCCGACTCATCGGCGACCTCGGCCTGATCCTCAAGGACGTGGGCGGCGTCTCGGTCATCGGCATGATGATGTTCGACGAGCTCCTCGCGATCTTCGAAGAGGGCATCTCGGGCTTCTCCGCCGGCCCGCTCAACCCGCCGCTCGGGCACATCTGCGCCGACGCCGTGATCGCCATGAAGGCGCTCATCGCCAAGGACGGCGATCAAGAGGCGGTGGCCCGCGACATCGTGACCTTCCGCGAAGCCACGTCGATCGATCCGGAGACCGCGCTCTGCGCCGTCAACACGATCTCGCGCAAGGCCATCGAGGTGCAGAACGGACCCGTGACGGACACCCTGATCAAAGCCACAGAGCCGGCGCGGATCCACGCCTGCTACCGCCGCGCCGCGAAGGCCTACGAGGACCTGAGCGCCGGCCGTTCGCTGGCCGACGTCGTCGCCGACTTCGACCGCGAACGCCAAGCCACAGTCGAGGCGCGCGCCAACGGGATGTTCAGCGCGATGACCGGCAAGACCATCGCCATCCACGTGACGAAGATCAGCGGCGGCGCCCGGCGTACCGGCGACATGGTGGAGCGCTACCTCGCCTTCGACTGTCTGGCGGACGTCGACATCACCGTCGACGGCCAGGTGACGCACCTGCCGGGGTTCGTCCACCAGATCATCCCCGACGTCGCTCAGGGCAAGCGCGACGATATCGCCTGGTGCGTGCCCGATGGTCGCCGCCGTCCTCGACGAGCTCTACCTGGCCGGCAACACCATCATCAACATCACCGTGCCGGCCGCCGTCGCCGCCGCGATGGGGATCATGGAGCCCGCGGCCGCGGCGGTCGCCGCCGAGAAGGCCGCGTACATCACGGCAGGTATCCCGGGCACGCGGCCGCGCGCCGAGAACGTCGCCAAACTCGCGGTGGCCGCCATGGCCCGTGCCTAGGCCCCGCACGCCCATGACGGAGATCCTCATGCTGGTGCAGGTCGACGACCGCTCCGGCGAGACGGTCGGACACGCCCTGGAGGAACTCGTGGGCATGGGCGTGCGCAACGTCCAGCTCCTCAGTTCGCACACGAAGAAGGGACGCCCGGGCATGGTCCTGCTGCTCGACCTCGACGGCGAGCTCGAGACGCCGGTGGCCGCGTATCTGGCGGCGGAGCTGGGAGCGTGGGGCTACCATGTCCTCGCCGCCACGCACCGCCACTTCGACGTGACCCTGGTGGAGCGCCGCGTGACCGCGGTCTGCGGGGAGCAGCGTGCGACCCTGACGGTGCGCTGTAAGCTCTTTCATCAGGACGGCGTGCTGCTGCGCGTCGAAGCTCGAGCACGCCGATGCCCTGGAGTTGCAGCGGTTCGTGCGGGCGTCCGCCGGCGTCTGCCCGCTCGACGAGCTGCGCACCGTCGTCGAGCGGGCCGTCCGCCACAGCCCCGACGAAGCTGAGCTCGAGGTGAGGCTTTAGGCGGCCACGGCCGCCTGGAGCCCACCGAAAGGAGAAGCGCATGAATCGTGAGGACGTGCGGCGGATGCTGGAGGAGGTCCGCGCCGGCAGCCTCGACCCCGCGGCCGCAGCCGCGCGACTCGAGCGGCTCCCCTACGACGATCTCGGCTTCGCCCGGATCGACAATCACCGCCTGCTCCGGCGCGGCTGCGCCGAAGCGATCTTCTGCGCCGGCAAGACGGCGGCGCAGGTCGTGGCCATCGCGGAGCGCATGATCGACTATGGCCATCAGAACATCCTCGCCACCCGCGCCACGCCGGAGGTGCTGGCGGCGCTGCTGGCGGCTGTCCCCGTACGGGTCCACGACGACGTGAGTCTTGCCGTCGTCAACCCCGTCGGACGTCCCGCTGGTGGGCTACGTCTGCGTGTGCACGGCGGGCACCTCCGACATCCCTGTGGCTGAGGAGGCGGCGCTCACCGCCGAGTGCTCGGGCAGCCGCGTCGAGCGCCTCTTCGACGTCGGGGTCGCCGGCATCCACCGGCTCCTCGACAAGCAGGAGACCCTGACGCGCGCCAACGCCATCGTCGCCGTCGCCGGCATGGAGGGAGCGCTCGCCAGCGTCATCGGCGGGCTCGTGCGCTGCCCCGTGATCGCTGTGCCGACCAGCGTGGGCTACGGCGCCAGCTTCGGCGGTATCGCCGCCCTGCTCTCGATGCTCAACTCGTGCTCGCCGGGGGTCTCGGTGGTCAACATCGACAACGGCTTCGGAGCGGGCTACCAGGCCAGCACCATCAACCAGATGGCGGAGTCGGCGCCGGCGACTTCTTGAGGTAGCGGTCGAACCACTCCAGGACGAGCGCGAAGCGCTGGACCCGATGCATCGGGCTGCCCGAGCGTGTGAGTTCGTGCGACTCCCCAGGGAAGCGTACGAACTCGACTGGCCGGCGCAGGAGACGCAGCGTCACGAACAGCTGCTCAGCTTGCTCGATCGGGCAACGCAGGTCGTCCTCTGAGTGCAGGAGCAGGAGGGGCGTGTGGATGTTCTCCGCGTACGTGGCGGGAGACATCCTGAGGTAAGCCTCCACGTCTTCGAAGAGGAACGCTCCGATGTAGCCCCTGAGGTCCCAGCCGCTGTCGCTCGAGCCCCACTGCGAGACGAAGTGGTTGACGGCGCGCTCGGATACGGCCGCCTTGAACCTGTCAGTGTGGCCGACGATCCAGGAGGTCAGGTAGCCGCCATAGGAGCCGCCGATGACGCCGAGACGCTCGCCGTCGATGAAGTCGAAGCGGCGCACGGCCTCGTCGATCACGGCCATGCAGTCATCGTAGTCAACGGATCCCCAGCCGGTGCCGGGCGTCCCGGCGCCGCGGATGGCACGGCCCCACGCCTCGCTGTAGCCGGACGAACCGCGGGGGTTGGCGTACACCACTGCGTAGCCGGCGCCGCAGTAGACCTGGAACTCGTCGAAGAACGCGTTGCCGTACTGGCAGAACGGCCCGCCGTGGATGCTGAGCAGCACCGGATACGTCTCGTCAGGCGCGCAGCCCGCCGGCCTCATCACCCAGGCCTCGACCTCAGCGCCGTCAGCCGACTTGGCGATGAAACGCTCGGGAGCGGCCAGCTCGCGCACGCCGGCGAAAGCCTCGCCCGCATCCGCGAGGCGGCGTCCGCCGGCGAACAGTTCCGGCAAGCGCGTGGGCTGCGACGCCACGTAGGCCATGTGCCCGCGCACGACGTCCAATCCCTCGACGGCAAGCTCGCCGCCGACGACGAGCTCGGGCTCGCCGGCGCCGTCAGAGGCCACGCGATAGACGTGCGTGTTGCCGTGGTCCTCGACCGCGAAGACGAGGCTCTCGCCGTCCCACAGCGGCTCCCGGACCGGCGGATACGGCCCGCAGTTGCGGTCGAGAGAGCCGGTGAGGAGCCGGATCGCGCCGCTGTGCGCATCGACGACGGCGATCTGCGTGTGCCGGGGATCATCGAGCACGCCTGGGTAGCGCTGCGCCGCCAGGCGCGTCCCGTCCGGCGACCAGGAGATGAGATCGATGGAGCCGCCGCCTTGCGTGAGCCGCCGCGGCTCGCCGCCTCCGGCGGAGACCACGTAGATGTCACGGACGGACTCCGTGTCCCAATCGGGATGGCGCGCGGAGACGAAGGCGATCTGCGCGCCATCCGGCGACCACGCCGGGCAGGAGTCCTCGAAGTCGCCCGCAGTGAGCTGTGCTGGCCTCGCCAGAGCCATCCGCCCCGACGGTGAAGACATGCCGCGGGCGATCGCCGGTCCAGCCGACGTGTTCGAGCTTGTACTGCAGCCGCGTGAAGCGGCGCGGCGAGGCGACGCCTCTCGTCTTCCTCGCCGTAGGCGACGTCGCGCACGCGCGAGACGAAGGCGATCGCCGATCCATCCGGCGCCCAGGTCGCCTCGGTCACATCCTCCTTCAGGCGGGTGAGGCGACGCGGCTCCCCTCCGCCGACGGGCAGGACGTACAGCTGCATGGTCTTGCCGTCACGGTTCGAGGTGAAGGCGAGCCACGCGCCGTCGGGCGACCAGCGCGGCTCGGCATCCTGCTTCGCGCCCGAGGTGAGCTGCCGAGGCTCAGCCGAACCGTCGAGCGTCGCCAGCCAGATCGCCCCCGAGTAGTCGTTCGCCTCGCGGTCGACTCTGGTCACGACGTAGGCGACCTGGATGCCGTCGGGCGCAATGCGCGGGTCGGCCACGCTCCGCAGGGCAAAGACGTCGTCGGGGATCATGCCGCCCATGTCAACCCCTCATCTGGTGCCGCCGGCGCGCGTCGCCCGCCTTCGCCGTCGAAGGCGCGCCCCAAGGACGACGAGACCGACGGAGCACGCCCCGATCGCGATGAGGATCAGGTAGGCGGACCACGCCGGCAGCGGCGTCACGCTCATCGCATCTCCCTCCCGAGTTCCTCACCCCACGCTCGGGCACGTTCCAGCTCACCGTCGCGCAGTGGTCCGAACTTGCCCTTCACGATGAAGCCGACTGGCTTGGCGATCGACCGGTAGCCCGCGTGTTCCAGCGCCTTGCTGATCGCCGGAGCGGCGCTGCCGAAGGGGCCGCGGACCTGGGTGTCGAAGGCGGCCGCTCGGCCGTGCCCGGCCGGCAACGCCTCCAGCCACGAACCCATCGAGGGATGCGAGAGGTCCGCCGGCGCGGGAGCGCCGGGTGGCGTCGCACGCAGGCCCTCGCGCATCTTCTCCGTGGGCAGCTTGAAGGCCAGCACGGGCGCGCCGGCGACGATGAGGTCCACCTCCGCCAGCGCCGGTCCCACTGCTTCCGCCGTCGAGAGCGCTCGCGCCTCTGCTCCGAGACCCCCGGCGATGGCGGCGGCCACGGCTGCAGTATTGCCCCACAGCGATTCGTACACGACGAGAGCCTTCATCGCAGCCACCTTCCATTCGGCACACCGACAAGCACTCGCCACAGGGTACACCCGGCATGCGTCGCCGCGAAGCAGTCTCAGATAGGACCAGTTCAACGCCCGCCGGTCTGAGGATGCTGCGGATCGTTCGCCGGTCAGAGGTCTGGCGAACGGCCGACGGATTACCGCCAGAACCTGAGTGGAACAAGACTGCCTAGAGGTGCGTGGCCACGTGACGGTCTGGGATGCGGGAGGAGCAGGACCAGCCGAAGAAGGGGGTCGATGTGGAGACGCAGCCGATCATCGTAGCCCGCGGCGTCGAGAAGACCTACGAGACGGGGGCGCTCGAGGTCCACGCCCTGCGGGGAGTGGATCTCACGGTCGCGGTCGGCGAGATGGTGGCCATCATGGGTCCCTCCGGGTGCGGCAAGACGACCTTGCTGAACACCCTCTCCGGCCTCGACGATCTGAGCCGCGGAGAAGTGCTGATCGAAGGCGCGCCCCTGCACACCATGTCCGATCGCGAGCGGACCCGCTACCGAGCCGAGCGCATGGGTTTCGTCTTCCAGTTCTTCAACCTGCTGCCGGTCCTCACGACCGAGGAGAACATCGAGCTCCCCCTGCTGGTGGCCGGCGCCAGGACTGCAGAGGCGCGGCGCAAGGCAGCGGCGGCCCTGGAACTGGTCGGACTCCAGGAAGAGGCACGCAAGCGACCTGCAGAGCTCTCCGGCGGACAGCAGCAACGGGTGAGCGTCGCCCGTGCCCTGGTCAACGAGCCAGCCTTGGTGTGGGCCGACGAGCCTACCGGCAGCCTCGACAGCGAGACCTCGGCTGAAATGATGGACCTCCTCTGCCGGTTGAACCGGGACAAAGGCCAGACGTTCGTACTCGTGACCCACGACCAAGCGGTCGCGGCGCGCGCCGACCGCATCATCCACATGCGCTCCGGCCTGATCGAGAGCGACGCGGTCAACGAAGCGCTCGAACACGGCGAACCGCAGTCGGCTGCCGCACAGACCGCCCGGGCTCCTGCGAGAGGCACAGACTAGGGGCGACGATGAACACCATCTTCGGCATGCCGATGGAGAGCTTCATGGGCGTGGTGGTGGCGCTCTTCGCTGTCTGCGTGGCGGTCATGGCCGTGATCGGCCTACGCCATCGCGTGGCTTTCCGCGTGGGCGTGCGCAACCTGCCCCGGCGCCGCACCCAGACCGCACTCATCATCTTCGGCCTGATGCTCGCCACCCTCCTCTTCTCGGTCTCGTTCTCGACCGGGGACACGCTCTCCAACTCGTTCCGCGAGCAGGCCTTCGCCGGACTGGGCAACGTGGACGTACTCATCGCGGGCGAGCCGACAGCGGCTCAGGGCCGCCTTCCATACTTCGACAAGACAGTGCTGGACGAGGTGACCCGGGCCCTGGCCGACGATGCCAGAGTGGAAGGCGTGGCGCCCGCCGCCCGCGAGACCGTCCCCGTGCTGAGCGAGAGCAGTCGTTTGAGCGAGCCCCGGGTCGACGTCGTGGGCCTCGACCCAGACCGGCTTGCGGGGTTCGGCGGGCCGATGGACGCCAGCGGAGCGTCTCTCTCCCTGGCCGATCTCGCCGAGGGCGAGGTGCTGCTGAGCAAGGAGGCTGCCGATCGGCTGGAGGTCGGCCCCGGCGATACCCTTCTTGTCTTCCTGGGCCCAGCTCCGACAGCGGTCACGGTCAAAGCTCTCTTCGCGAGCGGCGTCGAGCCGGCGAGCGACGTGGCCATGGCCGCGTCCTGCGAGACGATCGCCGCTTGGGCCGGCTCTCCGGGACGGATCAATACGGTCATGATCGCCAACACCGGTGACGTGAAGGAAGCCGCCGCCCACGGCGATGCGGTCGTCGGGGCGGTCGCAGGGATCATCGACGACGCCGGCCTCAAGGCGACGGCCGCAAGCCAGGAGGCCCTCGACTCGGCCGAGGCGCAGGGCGCCAGTCTGGGGACTGCCTTCCTGCTCTTCGCCCAGTTCTCCATCGCGGCCGGCATCCTTCTGATCTTCCTGATCTTCGTGATGCTCGCCGCCGAACGCCGCCACGAGCTCGGCATCGTCCGGGCTGTCGGGGCGCAGCGCGCCGAGGTGGTGCGCATGTACGCCTTCGAGGGCGCGGCCTACGACCTGATCGCCGCCGCGGCGGGCAGCATGCTCGGCGTGTTCGTGGGCTGGGGACTGGCGGAGCTGATGGCCGTCGCGTTCCACCAGTTCGATTTCGCCCTGCGCTTCTCGTTCAGCTGGCGGAGCGTGATCACCGCCTACGCTCTGGGGGTAGTCTTCACCTTCATCGTCGTGGTGATCTCGTCGTGGCGCGTCAGCCGCCTCAACATCGTGCGGGCCGTACGCGATATCCCCGAGCCGCGCACCCTTCGGCGGACGCGGCGAGGACTCGTCCTGATCGTCATAGGAGCAGTCTTCGGCATCCTGCTAGTGGTCGGGGGGCTTCAGGCCCAACAGGCCGGCACGCTCTTCCTGGGCATCTCGCTGGTCATCGTCCTGCTCGCCGTGCTGGCCCGCCGGTCCGGAGTCCCTGAGCGCGTCGCCTTCACGCTCGCGGGCCTCGCGCTCATCGCCTTCTGGCTGCTCCCGAGCTCGACGTGGGAGAGCCTCCTCCCCGAACTCGACTCGGGCATCGACCTCTTCTTCATCTCCGGCATCTTCCTTGTGCTCGGGGGGACATGGGTGGTGATGTACAACGCCGACGTGGTGCTGGGGGCGCTGTCGGCTGCGTTCGGCCGCCTCCGCAGCCTCACCCCCGTCCTCAAGATGGCGGTGGCCTATCCGATGGAACACCGCTTCCGCACCGGCGTCACTCTGGCCATGTTCGCCCTCGTGGTCTTCACGATCGTGGTCATGTCGTTCATCACGGGCTCAATGAGCACGATCTACTCAGACGCCGCGACGCTTGCCGGTGGATACCACGTGCGCGTCGATTCGTCCGCCGCGAACCCCGTAAGCGATTTCGCCGCCCAGCTCAAGCAGGTGGCGGGCGTCAAGCCAGACGAGATGACCGTCGTCGGCGCGACCGCTGGGGCCAGCCTGGCCGGACGCGCACAAGGCTCGAACGCAGATCCTGTCGACCTCTCTGTACAGGCGGCCGACGAAGGCTACATGGACTCGGTCACATATGACTTCGCGCTGATGCCGGCGGGCGCAGATCGGGAAGAGGTGTGGCAGCGCCTCGCGGCTGAGCCCGGCACCGCCCTGGTCTCGACCGTGTTCGTGCCCACGCGCGCCGACTTCAGCATGGGTGGGCCACCGGTCCCCTTCCGGTTCGCGAGCTTCTACCTGCAGGACGAGGCCTTGCCCGACGATGTGTACATCTCGGTCACCGCGCCGGGAGACGGCCGGGAGGTGACGCTCCACGTGATCGGGGTGCTCGAGCAGATGGCGGTCTACAGCGGCCAGGTCGTGACCTCGCAGGAGACCCTCGCGTCGATCGTCGGGCAGCCTGTCGTCGCCCAGACCCACTGGCTCAGGCTTCCGGATCCGTCGCGTTCCGACGACGTCGCGAAAGCCCTGGAGAAGCACTTCCTGAGCAACGGGGCGCAGGCGACCGACCTGGCCGAGGAGATCGATCGGTTCGCCGGCGCCAACATCATGATCAACCGGCTGCTGCAGGGCTTCATGAGTCTAGGGCTGATCGTCGGCATCGCGGCTCTCGGGGTGATCGCCGCCCGTTCCGTCGTCGAGCGGCGACAGCAGATCGGCGTGCTCCGCGCCATAGGCTTCCAGCGGCGCATGGTGCTCGCCGCCTTCCTGCTCGAGTCGTCCTTCGTCGCCCTTCTCGGCATCGGCCTCGGCGTGGGCTTGGCGGTGGCTTTGGCCCCGCAGGTCGTCCACGAGATGGCCAGCCAGCTCGAGGGTCTCGAGATGACCATACCTTGGACGCAGATCGTGATCACAGCCGTGGTGGCCTACGTCGCCGCCCTTGTCACCACGTACCTTCCCGCGCGACAAGCCTCGCGGGTCTACCCAGCGCAAGCTCTGCGGTACGAGTGAACGCCAGACGGCGGCGTAGGCGGCGCTGAGAGTCACCCGAGGAGCGCCTGGGAATCGGCGGCACCCGCGTGCTTCACCCGCTTGCCCAAACGGGCATAACCCGGCCATGATGCCCGTTATGGAACACGCCCCGATCATCGAAGTCCGCGACCTCGTCAAGGTCTACGGCGAGACGCGCGCCGTGGACGGCGTCAGCTTCGACGTCGCGCCCGGCGAGTTGTTCGGCTTCCTCGGGCCGAACGGCGCCGGCAAGACCACGACGATCCGCATCCTGGCGACCCTCCTGTGCCCGACCTCCGGGGTGGCGCGCGTGGCGGGCTTCGACACATGTGCGCAGCCGCGCGACGTGCGCGAACGCCTGGGACTCGCGCTGCAGGCGGCCACGCTGGACGCCTTCTCCACCGGCCGCGAGACGCTCGAGCTGGCCGGCCGGCTGCACCGGGTGCCGGCCCGCGAGATCCGCCGCCGCACCGACGAGCTGCTGGAGATGATGGGCCTCGTCGCGGCGGCGAAGAAGCTCACCGGCACCTACTCAGGCGGCATGAAGCGCCGGCTCGACCTGGCCAGCGCTCTCATGCACCGGCCACCGCTCCTGATCCTCGACGAGCCGACGGAAGGTCTCGACCCGCAGAGCCGCACGGCCCTCTGGGAGGAGCTCGAACGCATCAGCGCCGAGGGCACCACCATGCTGCTGACCACGCACTACATGGAAGAGGCCGACCGGCTCTGCACGCGGCTGGCGATCATCGACGCCGGTCAGATCGTCGTGGACGGCACGCCCGACCGACCTGAAGGCCGGCATCGGCGCGGACACCGTGGTGCTGCAGCTCGAGGCGCCCGGCGGCGGCGAGGGCGACAGAGTCGCCCGGGTCCGCCGCCTGCTCGCGGGCATGGTCGCGGCCGAGGCCGTCAGCGCCCACCCGGCCGGCGTCACCCTGGCCGTACCCAACGCCGGCACTGCCGTCCCCGAGCTGCTGCGCCGGCTCGACGGCGACGGCCTGCACGTCGCCGGCCTGCAGATGAGCCAGCCGAGCCTGGATGACGTCTTCCTCAAGTACACCGGGCGGCACATCCGCGAGGAGTCCGCCGATCAACCGATCATCCTGGGGTGGTGACACGATGCACGCGCTGAGCGCCTTTGCCTTCGAGACCTACTACCTGGGGCTGCGCACCTCGCGCCGTTTCCTGCGCGTGCCCGCCAACTGGATCAGCATCATCTTCTTCCCACTGATCCAGCTCCTCGTGTTCAGCCAGCTCTACAAGGACATCGTCGCCCTGCCTGCCTTCGGCGGCGAGAGCTACCTTGCCTATCTGGCGCCCGGCCAGATCGTGTTCGCCGCCTTCATGGCCGTCGGCTGGGCGAGTTACGGCCTGCTCGTCGAGTACCGCAACGGCTACCTCGACAAGCTGCGCGCCAGCCCCATCGGCCGCTGGTCCATCCTGGCCGGCGAGATGTTCCCGCTCTTCTTCCAGGCCGCCGCCATGGCGGGCGTCCTGCTGCTCGTGAGCCTGCTGCTCGGCGCCAGCCTCGTGACCGGCGATCGGCGGCTTCCTGCTGATCCTGCTGCTCTCCGGCGTGTTCGGCATCGCCTTCGCCGGCGTGAGCTTCATCCCCGCGCTGCTGACCAAGAGCGAGCAGGCGACCAGCGCCCTCTCGCTGCTCATGTTCCCCCTCATCTTCATCTCGACCGCCTTCGTGCCGCGCGAACTCATGCCCGGCTGGATGCAGGTGGTCAACGATTGGAACCCGATCAGCTACCAGATCGAGGCGATCCGCAGCCTCATGGTGGTGGGCTACGACTGGAGCGCCATCGGCAGCGCGTTGCTCGCCATGGCCATCGCCGGCGCGATCCTGCAGACAGGCACGATCCTCGCCTTCCGGCGACTGGCGCGCTGACCACGCCTGTCTCGCCGGCGACGCTTGGGGTAATAGACTGCTCAGGTGCACGACAAGGGCGTCGAGGGGGAGAGGACCACATGGAGTACAACACCGGGCCCGACAGTTTGAACGACGGCCAGATGAAGCAGGTCGAGGCCGGCGCGCGCAAGGTGCTGCTGCTGCGTGTCGGCGGGGAGTACCACGCCTACGCCTCCCGCTGCCCGCACTATCAGGCGCCGCTCGCCAAAGGCCTGCTGCACGACGGCAGGGTCCTCTGCCCCTGGCATCAATCCGTGTTCGACGCCGTCACGGGAGGCCTCCTCGACCCGCCCGCGCTGGCGGCCTTGCCTGAGTTCAAGGTCCGCGTCGCCGACGGCGAGGTGTACGTCGACGTGCCCGACGACGCCAAGGGGCAGCGGCCCATGGCGATGGTCACGCCCGACTTCGGCGCCGACACGCGGACCTTCGCGATCATCGGCGCCGGAGCCGCCGCGGGGACGGCGGTGGCCGCGCTGCGCGAGGCAGGGTATCGCGGGCGGATCGTGCTCATCAGCCAGGAGGATCGCTGGCCGTACGACCGCCCGAACCTGAGCAAGGACTATCTTGCGGGCGAGGCCGAGGCCAAGTGGCTGCCTCTGCGGGCGCCCGCCTTCTACGAACGCCACGGCATCGAACGCATCCACGCTCGAGTGACCTCCCTCGACGTGCGCACGCGGCGGATCGACCTCGAGGGCGGTGAGTCGATGACACCCGACGCCGTGCTCATCGCCTCGGGCGGCGTGCCGCGCCGGCTTACGATCCCCGGCGGGGATCTGCCCGGCGTGTTCACCCTGCGCTCGTGGAGCGACTGCGACCGCATCTTGACGGCGGTGGAGCAGGCCGAGAACGTGGTCGTGGTCGGCGCCAGCTTCGTCGGCATGGAGACTGCCGCGAGCCTCGTCCTCCGGGGCAAGCACGTCACCGTCGTGGCGCCGGAAGCGACGCCCTTCGAGCGCACGCTTGGGGCGACCGTGGGCGATACGCTGCGGGTCCTGCACGAGGCGAATGGCGTCCGCTTTCGCCTGGCGCGCACCCCGGTCGCCCTGCACGGCGACCAGCGGGTCGAGACGGTCGAACTCGACGACGGCACGACCCTGCCGGCCGATCTGGTGGTCGCGGGCGTCGGCGTGACGCCCGCGACCACGTTCGTCCGCGGTGTCGAGCTCGACCCTGATGGCGGCATCCGCGTCGACGACCGGTTCCGGGTCGCTCCGGGGGTGTGGGCCGCCGGAGATGTGGCCAGATACCCTGAACCGCACGCCGGCGAGGCCCTGCGCATCGAGCATTGGCGTCTGGCCGAGCAACACGGACGCGCCGCCGCCTTCGCGATGGCCGGCGCCGGCGAGGCCCAGACCGGCGCCGCACAGGTCGGCGTCCCCTTCTTCTGGACGGTCCAGTTCGGTCTCAGGCTGGGCTTCGTCGGCGTCGGGCCCGGCTGGACCGACACGCTCGTGGTCGGCGACCCCGGGGCTCATGACTTCACGGTCTACTACTCCGCGAACGACACGCTGCGCGCCGCGTGCGGCACGCGTGACCGTGATCTCGCCATCTTCGCGGAGCTGATGCGAACCGGCACACTGCCGCCCGCCTCGGTTCTCGCGAGCGCCGGGCCTCCGCCGCTGGAGAGTCTCTTGTGAGGACAGGCGGCGGCGAGAGACACGGCGCACGATGAGTGCGCCGTCGCCCGCCGTCGACAGCGCGCCGCGTCTCGCGGCGGCTCTCTTCGATCTCTCCCGCGGCCGCCAGGCACTCCTCTCGATCGCCCAGCCAGGGCTCGCCGCCGTACTCGCCGCTGGTGGGCTCCCGAGCCGAAGCATCATCGTGATCGGTCTCATCGCCGCGGCCGCGGGGTTCCTGGCTGTGTTCTCGCTCAATGACGTCCTCGATCGCCGTGTCGACGCCGCGGCGGTCCATGCCGGCAAGGGCACGCTCAGCCGGTTCGACCTCGACGCCGCCTTCCTCCGTCATCCCCTGGCACAAGGACAGCTGTCGCTGAAGACGTCGCTGATGTGGATCGGCGGGCTCACCGTGGTCGCGATGGTCGGAGCCCTGCTCCTGGATCCCCTGTGCCTGGTCTTCTTCCTCGCGGCGGCGGCACTCGAAGCCCTGTACTGTGCCCTCCGCTCGGTCACCTGGGCCAAGACCGTGGTCTCGGGCCTGATGGTCGGGGTCGGCGGGCTGGCCGGCTGGGTCGCGGTCGGTCCTCTGAGCCGAGAGGCGATCCCCGTCTTCCTGTTTCTCGCCCTCTGGGAGATCGGCGGTCGCAATCTGGCCAACGACCTGGCGGACCTGGGTCCCGACGCCGCCGTCGGCCTGCGCACCGTCGCGACCACATTCGGGGCGCGGACGGCGGCGCGGGCCAACCTCGCGGTCGCCATGGCGACCCTCGTCGCGGTCCTGGCGCTGCAGCTCGACGCTGTGGCGCTGGCGGCGAGCCTTCTCGCCGGGGTCTGGCTCGTCGCGCTGCCCGCCCTGAGACTCCGGCGGGAGCCGACCAGCGAGCGCGCGGGCTGGTACTTCAACCGCGCCAGCCTCTACCCGGTCGCGGTGTTCCTCAGCGTGTGTGCAGGCCTGCTCGTGTCGGGGCGGCGCTGACATGCCCGGCCGGTCGCACGAGGTGGCTTCTCTCTTCGACCGCAACGCCACCCGCTACGACTGCGTGAACTCCCTGATCACCTTCGGGCAGGACAAGCGCTGGCGAGCCGCGACGGCGCACAGGGCGATGACGGCGGCGACCGCCATCAGCGGGTCGCCCTCTCCGCGGGTGCTCGATGCGTGCGGCGGCACTGGGCTGGTCGCCCTCGACCTGGCCCATCTCGGTTGCCGCGTCACCCTGGCGGACTTCAGCGACGGCATGCTGACCGTCGCCCGCGAGCGCGTGCGCAGGTCGGCCCTGCCGGTGCAGATCGTCCAGACCGACCTCACAACGGCGCCGGCGGCGGCGCTGCCCGGCGCGCCGTTCGCCGCCGTCACGCTCGCCTTCGGCGTGCGCTATGTCGCCGACCCGGTCGGGCTTCTGAGGAACCTGGCGACGGCGCTCGAGCCCGGCGCGGCCTTGATCGTGCTCGAGTCCGTGGTCCCACCCAGGAGGCTGCTTCCGACGGCGGCCGGCGCCTACTTCTTCCACGTGGCGCCGCGCGTGGCGACGCTCCTCGCCGGCCGCGGCGAGCTCTACCGCGAACTCACGACCACCGTCCACGCGTTGGGCACCCTGCCGGCGCTTCTGGACATCGTCCACCGTGCCGGGCTGCAGCCGCTCGAGGTGCGCACGTTCGCGTTCGGGTTGGTCGCCGGCATCGTGGCCGCGAGTGAGCCGAACCCCGGAACGCTCCCTCCGTGCAGGTGAGCAACCCCTGGCGGATGGCTACTTGCTGACGATGGGGGCTCGACCACGTGCGAAAGTAGGGGAAGATCAAGCCTACCTTGGACACGCCGCTCTTCCCCGCGAACGCGTCGCCGCTCTCTCCGCTCAGCCCTCCAGCGTGATGGCCTCTTCGGGACACGACTCGACGGCCTCTTCGCAACAACCCGCCTCGTCGCAGGCGCCGCCGTCGATGACGTGCGCCAGATCGTCGTCACCTAGCTCGAACACCTCAGGACAGATGGACTCGCAGACACCGCAGCCCGTGCAGAGCTCCGGGTCGATCACAGGAACAGCCATAGCTGGACCTCCTCGTCGTTGATCCCATGGATACGCTGCAATCCATCTTGCCCCGGAGCGGGCTCGGTCAAGCTTTCGGCGCAGCGGATGCCCGGGTGGCGCTCCTCGACAGGCACATGCTCAGCGTACGCGCTCCAGCACCTCGTCGACGCCCGCCAGCAGCCCGGAGACCTCCTGGCGGGAGGGCCTGCGCTTGCCGCGGACGCACGCGTCGCTCAGGTCCGCGAGGCTCCTGATGAATCGGCTGCGGGCTGCTCCGTATATGTCTGCCTTGCGCAGAGCACGATCGAGCCGAACGACGCTTCGCGCAGCCTTCGGCTCGAGTTCCACACCTCTGCGGCGCGCCACGGCCAGCAGATGCTGCTCCATGGCGACCCCGGCCAGCGCGCCCGCCGCCCGGCGATGGCCGTCCCTGAGCAGAGCGTGCGCCACCTCCGACTCACGATCACGGGACCGCTCGGGCGGCAGCACCGAAGGCAGCGCCGAGGCCAGGATGGCGAGTTGCATGCCGAACAGGTGCAGAAACGCCTGCTGGTCCTTGCTCGGGTCGAACAGCTGGGCCAGGCCCGCGCGCTTCTCGCTCGCCGCCTGCGGAGCCAAGCTGGCAAGCATCGCGGCGATCGTCACCGAATGCCCTTCGCCGGGACACGACGAATGGTAGTAGCTCTCGAACTCCTCAAGCCGGTCGGACAGCACGTGCGCGACGAGGCGCCGCGTTTGCGTGTACCAAGCCTGGTAGCTCTCGTTGACCTCGCGCGGGTCGAGGACCTCGTTCCGCACGCGCTCGCTGAGCTCGCGCCCGGAGCCGAGCAGCAGGCCGAGCTCGAAACGCAGCCGGTCGAGTTCGTCCATGGACAAGCCTCCCTTGCTGGACGCCAGTCTACCGTTCATTCCGCGAGCCGCAGCGCTAGGGCGCTCACGGCGTGTAGCGACGACCGCCGGCGAACTCGCTCATATAGGGTTCGACGTGGATCGAGGTAATGCCTACACGCTGCCCCGTGCGCGGCGCATGGATCATCTTGCCCTCCCCCACATACATGCCGACATGATGGATCTGGCCGGAGGCGCTGCGGAAGAAGACCAGATCGCCTGGGCGCAGCGCCGAACGAGAGGCCACCTTGCGGCCCTGCGCGAACTGCGGAGCGCCGTCGCGAGGGATCGTCGTACCCAGCGCCGCGTAGACGGCGTACGTGAAGCCGGAGCAATCGAAGCCGAACCCCGAAGTCCCGGCCCAGAGATACTGTAGACCGAGGAAGCGTTTCGCCTCGGTGACGAGCTTGGCTCCGCTGAGTTCGGGCCATGCGCTGCCCGAAACGTGCAGGGCAGCGGCCTCGCGTCGCAGGTAGAGGCGCCGCCCGTCGAGGCTGACGACTTCGATGGAAGCGGATGACCAGGCCACTGCGGGCAGGCGCGTGCCGTACGAGAGCTCGATCGCGCGCCCATGCAGGTCCGCGCTCCGCCACAGCCACGCCGTCGGCGTTCTGACTATTGCCAGGCGCGGGGCAGCCTGCGGCGCCCGCGCCACAAGCTGGGCGCTCGGCACCCAGCCAGGGTAGCCCCATCTGTTGCGAGGCGTGGGCTGGCCGGCGACCGCCACCCGGGACCACGCCCCGGACGTGCCCAGCAGATACACCTTCGTCCCGTACAGCGCCTGCGTCTCCAGGCGTCCGACCAGCCAGCGCTTCTGGGCGACACTCATGCCCGCGACCCAGGCGCGGGGATCGGCCGGGACGGAGCAAGCGGGCGCATCCGAGGCGCGCGCCTGGTCAGGCTCGGCCCAGAGCGTCGCCACCGAGACGGCGATCCAGCGCGTGGGCGGGGACGCCTGCGCCGACGCCGGGGCAAGGCCTCCGAGCACCGCCCCCAGCGCCAGCAGCAGGACGACTGGCAGTGGAGCCCGGAGCGCACGCCACCGGCGCCGCGGCAGACGCCGCACTACGCCTTCGGCGCCCAGTAGCAGCGCACCGGCGACTCGATACGGCCGGCCTTCTTGAGCTCCGCCATGGCCTTGTCGACCGCCTTGCGGTCAAGGCCGGAGAGCTCGGTGACTCGGCCGGCATTGAGCGGCTCGCCGGCCGCGGTCATGACGTCGAGGATCCTGTCCGCGTCGCTCATGGGGTGGCTCCTTCCTCGCCGGCGGGGAGCGTCAGCACGATCCCCTTCTCTCTCACGTAGACGCCGAAGAACTGATCGGTGCTCTGGATGTGGTCGATCAGCCAGTTGCCCAAGAGCGTCTCGACGGCTTCGCCCAATGCGTACGTCGAGCCCTCCTCCTCGAAGTCCTCGCCGAGATCGGCCACCGCGCGCCTGAGTTCCTCATGCTTCGCCTTGTGGGCTTCAAGGCTAGGGTACCCCGACTCCCGCATGAAGCCCTCCTCGGTGGCGAAGTGCAACTCCGTATAGTCGATGAGGAAGTCGAGCGTACTGACCACCGGCGCGGTACTCCCCGGCGACCCGATCGCGTCGACGACGTTGTTGTAGCGGGCGATCCAGGTCTGGTGCTGGCCGTCGATCGCGTCGATCCCGATGGACAGGCTGTCGTCCCAGGCGATCTTCTTCATCGTGTCCCCTTCCGTATGTACCTCACCGTCAGGATCTGGAGGTCGTCGCGCAGTTCCTTGGCAAAGTGCGACGCCGCCTCCCGCAGGCCCTCGGCCACCTCCTGCGCGCCCATGCCGCTCAGCCCTTGCACCGTCGCCAGTACGCGCTGCTCTCCGAACAACTCGCCCTGACAACGCGCCTCCGTCACCCCGTCGGTGAGGAGGACGAGGCAGTCGCCGTCGACCAGCTTCACACGATCCACCTCATACGTGCCGGGGAAGGCGCCCAGAGGGAGACCGTGAGTGCCCTCAATGCAGGCACACGACGATGCACGCAACAGGACGGGCGCCGGATGCCCGGCGATCGCGTAGCTCATCTCGCCGGAGTCGAGGTCGACCAAGAGGAAGCACACCGTGACGAACTGGTCGATCCCGGCGCCCTCCAGCAGGAGTTGGTTCGTCTTCTCCAGGACGTAGCCGGGCGTCGGGTCGACGAGCGAGAAGGCGACGATTGCGCTGCGCACCGTCTCCGTGAGGCCGGCGGCGCGAATGCCCTTGCCCTCCACATCGCCGATGAGAATGCCCACGCGGCCCTCGCCGACGGGAAACACGTGACTGAAGTCCCCACCGACCAACTCAGGATGATAGGCGGGCTGTGACACGCGACCGAGCTCGAGGCCGGGGAACTCGCCCAGAGGATGGATGAGGTTCTCCTGTAGTGTGATCGCCACCCGCTGTGCGTCGTCGAGGAGGCGGGCGTTCTCCAGTGCCTGAGACAGGACCGCACCGACCTTGCGGGCAAAGGCGATCTCGGTCGCGCTGTGGTGGCGCCGTTGCCGATAGGTGAAGTACAGGCAGCCGCGCATGCCGTCGCTCGCCGTCAGCGGGATGGCGATGAGCGCCGCTGTGTGGAGGCGTTCGCCCAGCGCCAGATTGGCACGACTCTCCTCCCCATAGGCGGCGGTGAAGACCGGGCGCTGCTCAAGCAGCGCCCGCTCACGCGCAGGGCAGTTCCTCGGGAGCGAACGTCTCCCCCGCCAATCCGGCGGGCATGTGCCACACGCCGGACGGGCGCCATCGTCCGTGGGTCTTGATGGCGACCCAGCCGCCGTCGGCAGCGAGCGCGTCGCCCGCCAGCTCGAGGACCGCGGCCTGGACATGGAGAGGGTCGAGCCGAGCGCTGACTCTGGTGTTGATCGCGTCCAGCACCTCGCCGAGCAGAGCCGACCGCACCCGCTCGGTCACATCCACCAACGAGAGGACGAGGGTCCGCGATTGACCGATCTCGTCCTTGACCGGCGCCAGGCGCCAGTCCCAGTAGGTGATCCCGCGCTCAGGCTGGCCCGGGTACTCGAACGGCTTGGCGCGATACTCGACCGGCTCCAGGCCGTCGCGCGCCTGCCGGAAGATGACCTCGTTCTCTGCGCTCGGGTAGATCGCGAAGTAGTTGACTCCCACAAGCTCCGCCGGCGCACGTCCCGCGCTCCGCGAGAAGGCGGAGTTCGCGACCAGGAAGTTGAAGTCCCGATCGAGGATGACGATCGACGTGTCCGTCTGTTCGATCATCGTCAGGAGTTGCTCTCGTTCGACACGCAGCTCCGCGGCCAGACCCTCGACACGGCGCTGCTCGGCGAGCTCGGCCTCGCGGACGGCGGCGGCCTTGCCGAGAGCGACGGCCGCCGCCCGTCGCCGCTCGACCTCCGCGCGCAACGACTCCGCGAGGTAGCCCGCGACCAGCGCGGCGACGACCCAGATGCCCGTCGACACCAGCGTCGCCATCGGCGAACTCACGCTCCCTCGATCGGCGACAGTCACGTAGAACAGGGCCCCGCCGGCGGCTGCGGCCAGCGCTCCCATCCTGGCGCCGGCGAGCGCGCCCGTGATGACCACGATGAGGGCCACGATCGAGCCTGGGATGCCATACACGCTGTGCACCTCTTTGGCGGACCCGATAGCCGTCAGGAACGCCGCCTGCAGCACCACCGAGACGAGGAGCACCCACATCGGGTGTAGCCGAGACCGCGAGATGACCCTCCACACCAGGCCCGACAACGGGGCCTCGCTGAGACGCGCCGTCGTCGCCTCCTGCTCGTAGAGCCGGGAGTTCTCCAGTGCCAGGGAGACGGAGGAGGCGAGCTTCTGCGCGAACTTCTGTTCCACGATCGAGAAGACGCGCGGACTCCGGCCCCAGATCGCGAGGCACCCCACGCTCTTCTCGCGGATGATCAGCGGCACCGCGAGGCAACTCCTCACATCGTGCTCGCGAGCAAAAGCAAGCGTGGAGGCGTCGTCCAAGAGGTCCGGGAAGACCACCGCCGCCCTCGCCAGAGAGGCGCGCGCCGCGATCGGCATCTCCGCGTCGGTGCGCCGGCGGCCGTGCTCGCCGGGACCGCCCCCGCGCTGGTAGCGCATGAGCCAGCCGCCGCTCTCGCGCATCTCGACTGTCCCGGCGTCGGCATGCAGGGCGAGCAGCATCTCGTCGAGCGCGCGATGCATGATCTCGTCGATCTCGAGAGTGGAATGGATGAGCTGACCGACTGACTGCAGGACCTCGTCCAGACGCACGCGCTCGAGCAGGTCCTCGGTCTTCTGCCGCAGCCGCTGGTCGGCCAGCCGATGTTCGTCCTCGGCGCGCTTGCGCTCGTCGATCCCACGCAAGTACAGGCTGATGCCGGCGAGTGTCGGGTAGACGCGAATCTCGAGCCAGAGTCGGTTCGCTGTGCAGAACTGCTCGACGACCGACGGCCTGCCCAGCTCCATGGCATCCCGGCAGGCCTGGTCCAGAGCCTCGCCGTGGAGCTGGAACGCCTCCCAGAAGTCGCGGTGGAGCACGCGCTCCCTGGCATCGACGGCCAGCCGCTCCGCAACCGTGTTGAGATGGACGACGCGATACTCCCAGTCGAGCGCGATGAAGCCTTCGGCGATCTCCTCGAGTAGCACGTGCAGTCTGGCCTGCCGCGGCGACAACTCGCCATGCTGGGCCACACTGGCGAGCCCCCCCTCGACAGCGGGGACCGGGGCGACATGCGTGACCACGGATCTCTTGACCATGCGCACCGTGAGCCCGCCGTCGCGCCGCAGGACCAGATCGTCCATGACATGAGCCATGAGGTAGAGACCGCGACCGCCCATCGACATCGGACCCGGCGCAGCCTCGCGGTCGAACGCCTGCACATCGAAGCCGTGGCCCGCGTCGCGGACCTCGGCGACGAGGTCGCCCTGCCTCAGTGAAGAGGCAGACCTCGATATCCTCCTGGGAGCCGCTGTGGCGGATGGCGTTGGTGCAGGCCTCCTGGACCGCGAGGACCACGTCGTCGACCGCGACCTGATCCGAGCAGTACTGCTGCAGGTAGTCGCGCATGCGCTCGCGGGCCCGGAGCAGCCGCGATGGATCGGGAGGGAGGCGGAAGGTCAGGCGCGGCAACGAGATGCCGCGCTGCAGCTCTTCTCGTGTCACAAGCGCCCCTCGGTGGCGGCCAGACGTAGCAGACGGATTCTAGCGCCTCCGGAGCGCGAGCGCAGTACCGTCGCGCTCAGCCGTCCGGCGCACATCGAGGAGGCGACAGGATCTGTGAGGATGTCGGGCGACCGGCCGTGGAGGGCGGCGCGTGCGCCGGCGGCGTCGTGCTCATCCCGAACGATGCGCCCGCAATCGCTCTGTGCTGGAGTCGGGCCCCAGCGCTTCGATCACCGCCGGCATGTTCAGCATCTCGACGGCGCGCCTCGTCTCCATGTCCGCGTCGAGGGGGAGAGAAGACCAAGACGCCCTGGGGTCAAACGATCGCCAGCAGCCGCTCAGCATCCAGCGCGCCGCCGGGATCGTCCTCGTGCTTGAGGATCATATACACGTCACGACCCGCGGCCAGCTGCTCACGAGCACGCGCCGCGAACCGCTCGATGTCTGCGGCTCCGTAGCCCGGTTTGCGCAGCCGGTAGTACACGAGGTCGGCGGTGATCACCTGCGGCGTCTCGAGCGTCTCCGACTCCGCCACGCAGAGCGCCACGTTGTGCTCTCGCAGCAGCGAATAGACGTCCGAGGTGAACCACGATGGGTCGCGGAACTCGAAGACGTAGCGCAGTTCCCGCGGCAGCAGCCGCAGATAGGCGTCCAGACGCTCGAGGTCGAGCCTCAGGTTGGGCGGCAGCTGGAACAGCACCGGTCCGAGCCGCTGCGCCGCGCGTAGCGGCTCCAGCGTCCTGAGGAAGAACTCGGTCGTCTCCTCGGCGTCCCGCAGACGCTGAAGATGGGTGATCCGCTGGTGGGCTTTGACCGCGAACACGAAGCCGGGGGATGTGGCCGCCACCCACGCCGCCAGCGTCGAAGCCGAGGGCGTGCGACGAAACGTGTAGTTGATCTCGACGCAGTTCAGCCTGCCGGCGTAGTGCTCGAGGAACTTGGCGGCCGGCAGCTTCTCCGGGTAGAAGCCGGGCTTCCACGCCGGATAGGCGAACCCCGATGTGCCTGCGAACAGTTCTGACCATGTCTGCTCAGTATCTCCGGCCCGGCGATTCTCACGCACCTCCTCAAGACCAAGCTCTCGGGGTAGGATCGAGCAGTGGCCGTGAACTCACGTCTCAAGGGAGGTCCTGATGAGCGCTGGACTCAATGGCTTGAACAAGTCGGCCGACGGTATGGTCATCGGTCTCGTGCAGTGGCAGTTGCCGGTCGTCACCTCCCGAGCGGACGTGCAGCGTGAGGCGGCCAAGGTCGTCGACCTCGTGCGCAATGTCAAGACCGGCAGCCCCAACCTCGATCTCATCGTCTTCCCGGAATACATGATCCACGGTCTCAGCATGTCGACAGACCCCGACATGATGTGCACTCTGGACGGCCCGGAAGTGGAGTCGCTCGCGGATGTCTGCAAGGAGATGAGCGTTTGGGCCTGCTTCTCGATCATGGAGCTCAACCCCACTGGCAACCCATTCAACAGCGGCATCATCGTCAACGCGAGAGGCGAGATCGTCCTCCACTACCGGAAGCTCCACCCCTGGTGCGCACTCGAGGCCTGGGAGCCTGGTGACCTCGGCATCCCAGTCTGCGACGGCCCCGCCGGCTCCAGGATCTCGCTCATCATCTGCCACGACGGCATGTTCCCGGAGATGTGGCGCGAGGCCGCCTACAAGGGCGCCAACGTCATCCTGCGCACTGCCGGCTACACGGCCGGCCTACGCACCAACTGGCGCACCAGCGCCGCCTTCATGGCCTTCGCCAATCAGGCCTACACTGCCTCGGTCGCCCTTTGCGGCAGTGACGGCATGTACCGGTCGATGGGCGAGGGCATCATCAGTGACTTCGAGGGTGAGATCATCGTGCACGGCACGACCAGCCAGCCCGAACGAAGTCATCATGGGCGAGATCGTGCCCAAGCGCTGCGACGAAGCCCGCCAGAACTGGGTCGTGGAGAACAACATGTGGATGCTCGGTCACCGCGGCTACGTCGCCAAGGCGGGCGGCGCCGGCGACTGCCCCTACACCTACATGAAGGACCTCTGCGCCGGTGAGTACCGCGTGCCGTGGGAGGACCGCGTCAAGGTGACCGACGGCTGCGCCTTCGGGTTCCCCGCGCCGCACGCGTGATCGCCGCCCGGTGGCGGGCACGAGTCGTTCGAGGATGGTGGTCGAAGAGACGCGGCGGATCGCTGTGCGTCAGGCTTTCCCGGACCCATCCGCGATCGGCCGTCGACTATGCCTCGATCAGCTTCTCGCGAATCGCCAGCTTGGTCATGTCGGTCACCGTTTCCACGTCGAGCTTGGCCATGATGTGGTACTTGTGTGACTCCACGGTCTTCGGGCTGATGAACAAGGCCTCAGCGATCTCCCTGACGGATCGACCGTCCGCGAGGAGCTTGAACACCTGCCTCTCTCTACCGCTCAGGGCATCCAGCGCGTTCGTCTTGGTCTCGCCTCCGCTTCGCCCGGCTCCACGCAGATGCTCGCTCAGGACCTTCGGGGCCTCCGTGCTGAAATAGGTGCCTCCGGCCTTGACCGCGTCGAGGGCGAGGAGAAGATCCGAGAGAGGGTCCTGCTTGAGGACGTAGCCGTCAATGCCGGCCCTGAAGAGCTCGAGGACGTACTCCTTGTCGGAGAACATCGTGTAGATGACGATGCGGACGTCTGGGAGTCGCTCCTTGATCTGCCTGGTCGCCTCGACGCCGTTCATCTCGGGCATGGAGATGTCCATGACCACGATGTCTGGCCGCAGGAGTGAAGCCTCCGACACGGCCTGCGCCCCGTCGATCGCCATGCCGACCACGGCGAATCCCTCAAGGCCATCGAGGGCGCTTCTTATCCCCTCGATCACGACGTCATGGTCGTCGACCAAGAGAACGCGGCTGTCCGTCATCGCACCTCCCGGCGCCTCGTCGCGGCCGTTCACAGTGGGATCTCGGCCAGGACGTGGACGCCTTGGCCGGGGCGCGAATCGATGGTCAGCTCGCCCGCCGAACTGGACGGCCCTCTCGCGCATGATGTGAAGCCCCAGCGGGCCGCCGCGCCATAGCAGGTAGGCTTCTTCGCTGTAGGCGAAGCCCACCCCATCGTCCTCAATGCTCAGGGACGCCGAGCCGCCATTGACTGATGAGGTTCACATGGACCTTGCGGGCGTGAGCGTGCTTGACCACATTGTTGATGCTCTCCTGAGCGATGCGGTAGAGGGCCAGCTCCTTCTCGCGGTCGAAACGCCCCGAGATGCCACTCGAGAAGAACTGAACCTCGATGCTTGCGCTCCCCCTGCACATCGTCGATGAGAGCCTGCAGCGCAGGGATGAGACCCAGGTTCTCGATCATGCTGGGCATGAGTCCCGAGGCGAACTTCCTGAGGTCGCTGATGGTCTGCGTCGCCTTTGCCGTCGCTTCTTCCAGACGCGCCAACAGCAAGGGGTCGGCTCCCTCCAGGCCTGCGGCGAGGATCTCGAGGTTCAGCTTCAGCGTGGTCATCATCTGGCCGAAGTGGTCGTGCAGTTCCATCGCCACGCCGCGACGGTCGTTCTCGCTGATCTCCATGAGACTCTGAGACAGCAGTCGCCGCTGCGCTTCCTCCTTCTCGAGCCGCGCGTTCACTTCCATCAGCCTATGCTCGACCTGCTTCTGCTGCAGTCAGATCGATCACGGAGACGATTATCTTCTCCCACGTGTCTTCACACCCGGGTGACACGGAGAAGTGGTAGATGACGTGCCGCTCCTGCCCGGCAAGCGTGTGCGTGAGCCCCTCGCTGACGACGAGCCGCCGACCTTCAGCCATGTCGACCAGACCTTGGCGGATGATGTCCGACTCCTCAGGGAAGAGCCTCTCCATGTTGGCTATCAGTTCTGTCTTGTCCCGGGCTCCGTAGAACTCAACGCAGGCGCGATTGGCATCCTTGACGCGCAGCAGTGAGAAGCAGTACGAGAGCGCCTCCGGATCGCCGTCCAGGTACGATGCGAAATCGGTGACCCCCGACGCCCGGAGAACGTTCAAGTGCTGTCTGAACGCCGACCAGTCCTCCTCCCAGAGAGAGATGGGGGAGTTCTCGAAAAGGCTCCGATAGCGGCTGATGTTCTCTCTGAGCCTCGCCTCCGACTCCTTGCGGGCCGTGATGTCACGGAACATCACGAGATTGGCCGGTTTGCCTCCGTAGGTGATGAGAGTGCCGGCAGCCTCGACAGGCACGACGCCGCCGTCGAGGCGAAGGATGCGGTACTCCCGCAGCGGCGACCGGTCGCCCTTTCAATCCGATGGATCCGCTCCCGGACAAACGCCCGATCATCTGGATGGATGAGGTCCATGTGCGGCATACCCTCGAACGCCTGCGTCGCATCGCCCCCCCAGAGTCGGGCGCCGGCGGCGTTGATGTACTCGACCCTGCCCTCGGAGTGGACCATGATGGCGTCTGGCAGTAACTCAACGAGCTTGCGGTACCGCTCTTCGCTCTCCCGCAACTCCCGCTCGGACCTGCGCGCCCCGTTCGCAGGAAAGACGAAGAGCGCCAGCATGCCCACCTTCCCCCCCTCGCCAGCCAGGGGATACACGGCAAAGAGACCGGCGTGGCTCGTCCCTCCCCCGCGAAAGAAGACCGGACGGGCGAGTCTCGCCGCCTCCGCCACCGCTCGCGCCACGCTGTCCCGGCACGACGCCGAGAAACACTCAGCGATCGCCAAGTTGGAGGAATCAGACGGAACGATGGGCGAGATCGACTCTCTCGCCGCCTCATTCATGGTGACGATCGCTCCAGTCGGCGTTCACGACGTACGCCGGGTGAGGCATCGCCGCCATGATCGCCGGCAGAGTCTCTTCGGTCAGGAACAGGAGTTGATCCACCGCTCTAGTTCACCGCACCTTGCTTTCCAGGTACTCGCGCCAGCCGCCGAACTCGGTGATCTCTGTCTTGCCGACCATTGCGTACGGCTCCGCGAGTACGCCGAGCACCTCTGTGCCATCGTCGAGCGCCACATGCCCAATTGACAAGCCCGGCGGCTCCTTCTGCAAGATCTGCACAAGCCCGGCCGCATCGACCTCCCACAATTCGACCGTGATCCCCGCTCCCGAATGGCGGACACGCACCATGCCGAGGTACCCGTCGTCAATGGACCAGCAGCGGTAGATCGGCGCGGTCTTCGCCTGACGGACGAACACCGCGCCGGCGTCGTGCATGTTCTGATTCAGCTCAAGGCCACGCATGAGCGTGCCGTTCACCGCAAACAGCATCGTGATCACCCCGTTCGGCCGATTCGTCGCGCAACAAGTGGTGCAGGCTACCATGAGCGGCCCGCGAAGACCTGCCGAACAAGCCGGTCGGAGGCGTGCGCATCCCCACAAAGCCCGTTTTGCCGGGCGGGAGACGCGACTGCGCCATCTCCCGCCCGGCAAGCCTCCGGGCTCTACCGCCAAGCTGCTCTGCAATCAGCAGCAGGCCGACTTCAGGTTGGCATCGACGGCCTGGATGAAACGCTGCGAATCCGTGACGTTGCCAAATACGCCGCCCTGCATCTTGATCGACTTGACCGCGGCCTCGTAGTTGCCGTAGTCCGTGGCCCCCGTCGCGTCCTTGAGCAGCACACACCAGTAGCCGAAGTCGTTCGCCTCACGCATGATGGTGTGCACGCAGACATCGGTGGTGATACCGCTGATCACGAGATGGGTGATGCCCAGGTTCTTCAGGATCATGTGGATGGTGCTCGACCCAAAGGCGCCCTTGCCGGCTTTGTCAACGACGGTCTCGCCGGGGATCGGGTAGAGCTCGTCGATGATGTCCCAGTTGGCCTGGCCGCGCACGAGCAGCCGGCCAAGACCATTCTCCGGCACGTCGCCGATGCCGACGCCATTGCCGATGATCTTGCTGCGGAGCACCTTGTTGAACGGCGCATCTGAGAGATCCGGCTCGTGACCTTCGCGGGTGTGTATCACCTTGATGTCGGTGCCGCGGACGGCGTTCAGAACGTTCTTGATCGGTTTGATCGCGGCCGCGGTCAGGGACAGGTCGTACCCCATGACGTCGACGTAGCCGTTCTTGCCGCAGAAGTCGACCTGCATGTCGATCGCCAGGAACGCCGTTCGCGCCGAGTCCATCTCGAGGTAGGCCGTGTCGCCGAAGTTCGGGGCGTCCTCGACCTCGACCTTGAAGAGCCGGCCGATGGGCTCACCGTAGAGCCACGTGGGGAAGGCCAGCGTCTTCGTCTCCTTGAACTGCTCCGCAGCCTCGGCAACGCGATCGAGCAGCTTGTCCCGGTTCTTGCTTTGGAAATCCTCGTACTTCCTCAACATCTCTCGTCCTTTCTCATTGCAGGTTCTTGAGCATCGTGCGGAACTCCGCGAGCGCGTATGCCGCTTCGTCCACCGTCATCTGCTTGAAGCGGATCTTGTCACCGGGCATCGCCTGCCCGACCTTCCAGAGCTCCGTCGTCGGGACAGTGGCCATTGAGACGAAGCCGCCCAGGCTGGGGCCGTCCACGGTCAGGATCACCGGCATGTCCCCGGTGAAGTTCACCATGCCGATCGCATAGGGCGTGTCTGGGAGATTCGAGGGGTGCCTGCCTCCTTCTCCGCCGTCGCCCCGCGCGAACTCGGGTCGAGGGCCAGCGAGGCGGTAGCCGAGACGGTTCGAGTTGTAGTGGACTCCCCACTCGGTACCGTAGAACATGTCGATGTCTGTGTCCGTGAAGAAGTCCGGCGCTTCATGAGGACCCGGGACTACTCCGACATCCCACATCTTGGTGTAGACCGGGCGCAGATCCTCGTCGAGAACCCTCGCGCCGTCAGCGCCTCCGCGCGCGAAGGTCGCCACGCGGTCGCCCTTCTTGAGCGGCCGCCCTTCGAAGCCGCCGAGGTGGCCGAAGGGGAAGGTCGCCCGGCTGCCGAGGTAGAGGGGCACATCGATGCCTCCCGCCACGGCAAGGTACGTGCGGAATCCGGGACTCGCGAGGGTCTTCAGCGTGAGGACGCTGCCTTTTCGCGACCTTGATGGCTTGCCACCAGGGCACCGCCGCGTCGTCGAGCTTGGCCTGCAGCTTTGCCCCGGTGAGGGCGATGACCGTGTCCTCGGTGAACCGCAGGGTGGGCCCCATGGCGGTTATCTCCAGGGCTGCGCATGTCTCAGAGTTCCCGACGAGCGCGTTGGCGACACAGAACGCGAACGAGTCCATCGGGCCGGAAGGAGGGATACCAACGCCCCAGTGGCCGACTCTCCCCGGATAGTCCTGTACGGTCGTGTAGAGACCGCCTTCAATGACGTCGATCATCCGACTACCCTCTCCTCAGTACCCTGCAGTCGCGCCCGCGACGGCTTCGGTCTGTCTCTCCCTGAACGCCGTGGCGGCTTCGCCGACACCGCGCAGGAACGCCGCATACACCGCGGCGCTGAACGTTCCGCCCTCGATCCTGACCCGGTACTCCCCTTGCAGCATGGCGGCACGGAGCGTCTCGAGCTCGTCCTCGCTGACGGACTCGAACTGGATGCGGTCGAAGGTGCGCAGCAGCCACGGAGCCTCGGCGAAGTCCGGCGTGCTCTGCGTCGTGTTCCAGATCGGGAGGGTCCGGCCGAAGAGCTGGTAGCCGCCCGGAGACTCCATCGGGTAGATGCAGAGGTAGGCTCCGCCGATCCCCACCGCCCCCTCGGGAGTCCACGTTCTGGCGGGGTTGTACTTGGGGACGACGAGCCGACGACGCGGGTCGAGTGGCACCGCGCACGGGGCACCCAGGTACACATCACCCAGTCCGATGACGAAGTGCTGAGTCGCCAGCACGTACTCCTCGACCTCATCGGTCCCTGCCAGACCGTTGCTGCGCGCGATGAACTCCATGTTGTCGGGTACGTAGGGCGCCTCAGCCCGCACCGACTCCATGTACTGCTTCACGGCTGCGAGGGTCCACCTGTCGTGACAGGCGATCGGCAGGTGGACCAGCCGCGACGGGACCACCATCTCCTGCGCCGGCGGCAGATCCTCCTCCAGGCGGCACAGAAGGTCGACGAGGTCCCGCAGACTCAGCCGCAGGCAGTCGTAGCGCACGAGGAGCGAACGGACGCCGGGCGCCGTCTCAAGAATGGCGTCGCTCTGCATCTCGTGAAGGGCGAGCTCCAGCGAGTGGATACGAAGGCGCAGATGCAGGTCGAGGACGATCTCCCCGTATTCCACAAGAAGGTATGAATCGCCCGCTAGTCGATACACGACCCTCGGCCGGTGACCCTCGGCCGGTAGGGTCTTGATGATCGCCGGACTCGTCAGTTCCATCGCTGGCCTCTCCATGACTTCTTGCTCCGAACGGCGGCTCGCGGTCACGCGATCTCCAGGACTTCGTCGCCGGTCTCGACGTCCGCGCCTTCCTTCACATAGATCTCTGTCACCGTCCCGGCATCCTCGGAGAGGATGACGTTCTCCATCTTGAGGGCCTCCATCACGAAGAGCGCCTGTTCCTTCGTCACGCTGTCGCCCTGCTTCACCTTGTAGGACACGATCCGTCCCGGGAGTGGTGCTGTCACTTTGCTCATGGCCGTGTTCCTTTGTCGTGTTCTCTTCTCTCTCGACCCACAACGTAAGCGTAATAGGCGAGGACTATCACTGCTCCAACCACGAAGGCTGTCAGATTCACCTCTCCACCTCCTCGATCACTTGACGCCCAGCAAGGCCAGCATGATGCCGCCGGAAATGGCCGTGCCGAAGACCCCGGCAAGGTTGGGTCCCATCGCATGCATGATCAGGAAGTTGTGCGGGTTCTCGCGCAGAGCGACCATGTGGGACACCCTCGCCGCGATGGGGACAGAGGCGATGCCGGCCGAACCCAGGAGCGGATTGATCTTCTCCTTGAGGAACAGGTTCATGATGTTGGCTCCGATCACGCCGGAGGCAGTACCGCCGACGAAGGCGATCAGGCCAAGGCCGACGATCAACAGCGTCTCGAACGTCAAGAAGCTCTCGGCCGCCATGGTCGAGCCGATCGCCACCGTGAGCATGATCGTGATGATGTTCATCACGTCATTGGCCACCGTCTTCGCCAAACGCTCGACGATCAACACCTCGCGCAACAGGTTGCCCAGCATGAGCATAGTGATGAGCGGGGCGACGGGCGGCAGGAGCAGATTGACGAGGATGGCCATGACGAAGGGGAAGACGATCTTCTCCAGCCTGCTCACGGGCCGCGTCTGCTTCATCATGATCTGCCGAGACTCCTTGGTGGTGAAGAGCTTCATGACTGGAGGCTGAATGAGCGGCATCAGGGCCATGTAGGAGTAGGCGGCCACCGCGACCTGCGGCAACAGGTGCGGCGCGAGCTTCACGGTGACGAAGATCGCCATGGGGCCATCGGCGCCACCGATGATACCGATGGCGCCTGCTTCGTTGATCGTGAAACCGACCATCTTCGCGAGGATGATGGCGATGAAGATCCCAGCGTGGGCGGCCGCCCCCAGTATCATGAGGCCCGGACGGGCGATCATGGGGCCGAAGTCGGTCATGGCGCCCACGCCGAGGAAGATCAGCGGCGGGATGATCACCAGGGCGACGCCCTGATAGGCGAAGTAGAAGAGACCGCCGGGCTCGGTCAGATCGGATCCGGGGACATTGGCGACGATGCAGGCGAAGCCGATGCCGATGAGCAAGAACGGCTCGTACTTCTTGGCCAGGGCCAAATACACCAGAGTGGCACCGACGGCCATCATCACCACATTGCCGAGGGTGAGCTGCGTCAAGCCCGTCTGCTCGAGCAGAGAGCGAAGGAGTCCTGCTGATTGTTCGAGCACTGGTCGTCGTCCTTTCGTGGTTCCCGCGCGATGCGGCTGATGATCCCGAGGGCCTCAGTGGCCCTTGAGGCTTTCGTTCGTGACGTTTCCGAGCTTGTTGACGAGCGGCATGAGGTAGAGCAGCAGACTGATTCCCCAGATGATCAAGATGCTCAGGAAGAAGTCGACCACGCTGAGCGTGATCGCCCCGCCGAGCGTGTCTGGGACCGTGACTGTGATGGCGCAAAGTGCGTACATTCGGAATCGTTCTCCGTTCAGCTCGGTGACGGGTCAGAGGCCCATCTCGTCCAGGAGGGCAGGCCAGTGATCGCGCCAAGGCGCGGCGGCCTCAAAGGCCGCCGACGCGCGCAACACGAGAGCGTCGTCCAGGTGATGGCCGATGATCTGCAACCCCACCGGCAGGCCGTCTTCCGTCCAGCCGGCCGGCACTGTGGCGGCGGGCTGGCCGGTGAAGTTGATCGGGAACGTGAAATGGAGCCACTCAGTGTCCGCCACTTGACGACCGTCGATGACCTCGGGCCCCTGGATGCCGACCTCGAAGGCAGGGACTGCGAGTGTGGGCGTGAGCAGCAGATCGAAGTCCTGCATGAAGCGCCACATCCTGTTGACGACCGTCTTGCGCATCACTTGGGCGTCCGTGAATTCTTCGGCCGTCCACCCTCTGCGGATGAACTTCACAAGGTGGGGCGAGATGTTCTCGTCGCCGACCTCATCGAACATCCTGCGCATGCCGCGCAGGTCGCTGTCGTTGGCGACGATGGCCCAGAACGCCTCGAAGGGGTCCGGCCAGCCAGGGTCCGCCTCAACCACGTTGCAGCCAAGATCGCGCTCGAACACCTGAACGGCCTTGCCGACGATGTCTCTGACCCTCGGGTCGACGGCGGCATAGCCCCAGTCCGCGCTGTAGGCGACCCTGCAGCCCTTGATGCCGCCTTCGTGGACGTTCGCCCAGTCGAAGCCTGCCTCCGGCAGAGAGTACCGATCGCGGTCATCCGGACCCGCGATCACCGAGAGCATCAGCGCCGCATCGGCGACCGTCCGGCTGATGGGCCCGATGTGCTCCGTGGACTCCCAGCTTGAGACGCCGGGGTACCGCTCGTCTCTGCAGCCCGGATACAGGGGGACGCGGCCCATCGAGGCTTTGATGCCGTAGCAGCCGCAGAGACTGGCCGGGATACGGATCGATCCGCCGCCGTCGGAACCGATGGCGAACGGCCCCACGCCGGTGGCCACAGCGGCTGCGGACCCGGCGCTCGACCCTCCCGACGTCAAGTCGGTGTTCCAGGGATTGCGGGTGGCCGGGAAGACCTCGTTGTGGCCGACACCGCTGTAGCCGAACTCCGGTGCGTTGGTCTTGCCGAGGATGACCGCGCCCGCGCCTCTGAGACGCTCCACCGAGACGTCGTCCTCGTCGGGCACGAAGTCCTTGTACAGATTCGAGCCGGAGGTCGTCCGAATGCCCTTCGTGCAGACGAGATCCTTGATGCCCAGCGGCACGCCGGCGAGCGGACCCACCTCCTCGCCGGCCATGATCCTGGCCTCGATCATCCGGGCTGACTCCCGCGCCAGATCCTGCGTGGGCGTGCAGAACGCGTGCAGCTTCGGGTCAAGCAACTCCATGCGCTCGAGCACGGCGTCCACGACCTCGACTGGGGAGAGATTCTTGTCGCGAATCTCGCGGGCCAAAGTGACGGCGTCCATGCGGCAGATCTCGTTGGTAGAGTGGCTTGCGGTGCCCATGTTCACACCTCCTGTAGGCGTGTCCGATCATCAAGTGCCATTGCGTCTGTGTTGCTGCTCGCGCTTCTGCCGCGCTCGCCGAATCTCTGCGCGCCTCGGGCACGGCCGGGCAGGGATTTGGGACCCTGCCCGGCCGGCGGTGAGGGCTGGACGAGAGGATTGGTGAGACCCGTCCAGCAGAGGCGTCATCCCTGGGGGGAGAGAGACGACGTCTTGGCGGTATCTGCTGCGGGGGTGAACCGCCCGATGATCGCGTACGCCACAATGGATGTGATGAAGCCGCAGATCACTGTGGAGAACTGAGGAGCCTGGTAATTGACGAGCATGGCAACTCCAGAACCGATGATCCAAGAGATGAACGGTGTGTAACGAATCACCTGGATGCCAGACAAGTCGAAGGCGTCGTGACCGGCATGCCGCGACCACGGCAACATGTGGTCAGCCAAGATCACTCCGGCAATCGGAGGCACGACGATGCCGAGGAAGTTGAGCCAGTCGAAGAAGTACTGCCACGCGTTGGTCATGGCGATCGCGGTGCCGATGATGCCGAAGATCACGACGAAGAGGCGGTACTTCTGCTTCGTCAAGTGAGCCCAGCCGACAGCCGCGTTGTAGAGGCAGTGCGAGCAGACGCTGCCCAGGTTGATGAACATGAAGATCGTCGCCAGGACGGCGATGATCCCGCCCTTGTCGGCCAGCCATGTGAACACTTCCGGGCGTTCAGGAGTAGCGGCCGCGACGGTGGCGCCGACCAGCATTGCGAAGCCGCAGCCGATTGGAAACGCGGCGGCGGTGGAGAGCCAAGCGTCAGTCCGCGTCTTGGCCCACCGGGTGAAGTCCGGCGTCATGGTCCCGCTGTCGATGAAGAAGGAGGCGACCAGCGTGACCGCGACTCCCAGCGCGACCTTGGCGGCAGTGGGATCGCCGCCGTAGGCCCACATGGTACTCAAGCTTGACTGAGAGGTCGCGTCGATCACGGCGTAGCCGCCGAAGATCACGAACAGGGGAGCGCTGAGAGCGCCGATCCACGTCAGCCCCCTGATGCCGATGAAGGCCACTCCCGTGAAGAGAACGCCGGTGATCGCCGCCCACAGAGCAAGGCTCCAGCCGAACGCGACGTTCACGTTCACCGCCACCAGCGCAGTCTGGACAGTGAACCAGCCGATCACCAGAGTCGACAGGAGTCCGGACGCGATCGAGAAGCCTCGCGAACCGAACGTCGTGCGGCAGAGCATGGCGAAGTTGTAGCCGGACTTCTGGGCGAGCTGGCTGAGGAAGCCGACGTAGAACAGGAGGAAGAAGTTCCCAAGAAGGATCCCCGCCACGGCAGCCTTGTAGCCCATGCCAAGGGTCAGAGATGCGCCCAGCGCCGCGGCGCTGATGACCATCGGGAAGCCCAACCACACGACCACGACGGAAGTTCGGCTGCGGCGAGCGTGCAGCGGAACTGCCTCGCGTTCGTACTCCTCTCCCAGCAACTGATGTTCTTCCTCGATCTTTGCACTTTGCGCCATGGCACCCCACTCCCTTTCATTGCTTGCGAGCCATCCCGAATTCATGGGGCGACGACGGATCCACACGTCGTTTCGCGAGAGCGCCCCCCCTCATCGCCAAATTACCACCCGGCAGTGCCGCCAGGCATCGGGGATTCTCTGATTGCGCGTAGGGGAAGTTCGGAAAACGTGGGGCCTGGTGACGAACGAGCGTTGCTGCCCCCCCAGGCTCCCATCGAGAGCAGCCTGGCTAGAGGCAGCGCCAACGCATGTCGGCCAGCGATGGAAAGGCTCGCCGGTAGTCCTGCAGCGCGATCAGGTCGAGGTCGGCGGCGATCGTCCCCTCCTCCGCCCCTGCTTGCGCCAGAACGGCGCCCCGGGGACTGAAGATCGCACTGCCGCCCGCATAGCGCGCGGCGGGGTCGGCGCCGCAGCGATTGACGCCGACCACATACGCTTGGTTCTCGATGGCTCGGGCGCGCAACAAGGTATGCCAGTGATCGCTGCGAGCGGCGGGCCAGCTGGCGATGACACAGAACAGGGTCGCCCCACGCGCTGCCGCCGTGCGGAAGACCTCGGGAAAGCGCAGGTCGTAGCAGATGAAGGGCGCCAGCACGGACTCGTTGCAGGCCAACAAGACCACGTCCTCGCCGCCGATGAAGTGCTCGCCTTCCGCCGCCAGCGAATACGGGTGGATCTTGCAGTAGCGGCCGACGTCCTGCCCCTCAGGCGAGTACAGCACGGCTTCGTTGCGACCCTCACCGTCGACCTCACCAGTCACGAGGCCCCCGAGCAGGTATACACCCAGGCGCGTCGCGGTCTCGGCAAGGAAGCGCTGTGTCTCGCCGAACCCTGAGTCGGTGATGCCGGCAACGTTCATGCTGAAGCCCGTGGCGAACATCTCGGGGAGCACCACCAGGGAGCCGCGCTGCAGGCAGGCGGCGGCCAACAGGTCGCCGACTCGCGAATGATTGGCGGCCTTGTCTTCCCAAGCGATGTCCCACTGACAAGCGACCACCCTCATGGACTCGTGCCAATCTGTCGCCTTCCAGGAGCGACCGAAGTCGCCGGCCTCGGTGCCAAGTGCCCACCCCTCCCACCCGATACCCTGCCGCTGCCTGTCGCCCGCGGCGAACGCCCACGCGCCGGTCGCTTCACACTACATCTTCGCGGGGAACATTGGCAGTACCGCCCGAGGGAAGCCCCGCAGCAAGCCGACTGGTGCGATAGAGTCATCGCTCTTATCGCTCGAAGGAGGGCCCATGGGTCTACTTGACGGCAGCGTGAAGAAGATGGAGCAGAGCGGTGACTGCAGAGGGCTCGTGAAGCTTCTCGTGAACAGTGAGGGTCGCCTCGGGGGAATGAAGTGCTTCGACATCGTGGATGCTCTTGAGAGGCTGGGACCAGCTGCTGTACCCGCCCTCGTATCCGCGCTTGATGAGGGGCATCCCGGAGTCCCGGCCGCCCTTGCCAGAATCGGCTCAACTTCCCTGCCCGGCTTGTCGCGAAAGCTTCGAGCAGGGGGCACGGATGCGCAGATCGGCGCCACTTTGGCCATCCTGATGATGAAGATCCACGGGGACCCCATCGACACTGACACCTTCGATCAGCTCGAAGGACTCAGAGATACCAGTCCATACCTGCAGGTCGTGGCGTTCGCGATTGCGGCCCTTCGCCCACGAGACAAGGCGAAGACCTTCGGGTATTACAGGACGGCGGCTCCCAAGAGGAGTCTGGTGGAATACCAACGAGGCAGACGGGAATCTGGGCAGTGGGCCGAGGGCGCTGCTCACTTGGCATTCCGGTCGGATCTGAACCTTCGTCATGATGTGACAGACAATGCCATGGTTGCCCTGCGTGAGTGCGAGAAGGCGTCGCAAGCGGCCTCGTAGTCAACGTACAGCTCGGCAACGTCACGCTACATCGGGAGTTCTTCGACTGCGCGCGACGCGACGGTTGATCTGACGGTGGACACCCAGTCGCGAGCTGCCGAGATGGCCAAGGCGACACGACCGTTCCGGAATCGCGCTCGCAAGCCGGACCCACCGCACGCGTCCCTTGGGACGCCTGCGGTGGGTCCGGCCCTCACACATCGTTCAGCTTTTCGCGGGTCGCCGGCTCTGTCGTGTGGCAGGAGCCGAGCCCAGGCTCTCAGCTGCGAAAGGTCAGCCGCGGGAGCGGCAAGCGGAAGTTGCCCATGGTCGTGCTCATGGTCGCGAGCATCTTGCGGGCGATCAGCGCGGCCGTAAGCATCACCATCACTGCGGCCAAGCCCATCGCCACGGGCAGGACCAGCAGGGCCACGATGTAGCGCAGTGGATCGTTGATGCGCCGATAGCTCGCCTCTCCGCCGCGCACGTTGATGTACCCCACGGGGGATGCCTGCACGCCGCCGCCGCCGCCGAAGCCCTCGCTGTCGTCCACCACATCTTCGTCCTTGCGGTTGCGCTTGCCCATGCCCTTACCGCTGCCGCCGCCGACACCCCAGCGCACCCGTGCGACGGGAATGACGGTCGTGCCCTCGCTCTCGACCGGCGTCCCGAACACCGCGGACGCCGCCGCGGTCGCGCCAAGGCGTTCCGCCAAACGAGTCAGCCTATCGTCGCTCGTCTTGGCTTCAAGCTCCTGCCGGATGTCGTCTTCTGTCGAAGCCATGTTCCCCTCCCAAAGACGGATCTGCCGGCCGTCCGCCGGACTCCAGGCTAAGACTACCCCATGTTGACCACTTGGACACAATGTCGCGGGGCCGCTCTCAGCGGACCACAGAAACGCTGAGGCCCCGGGGGCAAACGCCCCCGGGGCCTCACAAACAGCACCGCCGCGATGGGCGGATCATACGCTTGGCTCCTCGGGTAGGACTCGAACCTACAACCCTTCGGTTAACAGCCGAATGCTCTACCATTGAGCTACCGAGGACCGCTCGTTGAAGGCCAGATTATAGGGCACCGGCGCAGTCGGGACAACGCGGCCCCGCGCCGCGCCTGAGCTCACTCGAGGAAGTCGCGCAGCTTCTGCGATTCGCGATACGCCTTGAGCTTGGCCAGCGTCTTCGCCTCGATCTGGCGGATGCGCTCGCGCGTCACGCCGAACTTCTGGCCGACCTCCTCGAGGGTGCGCGGGTGCTCGCCCTTGAGCCCGAAGCGCAACTCGATGACCTTGCGCTCACGATGCGTCAGCGTGCCCAGCACATGGTTGAGCTCCTCGCGCCGCATGATGTCGCTGACCGCGTCGACCGGGATCGCCGCATCCTCGTCCTCGATGAAGTCGCCGAGCTGCGAATCCTCTTCCTCGCCGATGGGAGTCTCGAGACTGACCGGGTCCTGGCTGATCTTGAGGATCTCGCGCACCTTCAGCGGCGTCGTGCCCATCTCCGCCGCGATCTCCTCCGCCGTCGGCTCGCGGCCGATGTCCTGCAGGAGTTGGCGCTGCACGCGGATGAGCTTGTTGATGGTCTCGACCATATGCACGGGGATGCGGATGGTGCGCGCCTGGTCCGCGATCGCCCTCGTGATCGCCTGGCGGATCCACCACGTCGCGTAGGTGCTGAACTTGTACCCCTTGCGATAGTCGAACTTCTCCACCGCCCGGATCAGACCGAGATTGCCCTCCTGGATGAGGTCGAGGAAGAGCATCCCGCGACCGACGTACCGCTTGGCGATCGAGACCACGAGCCTGAGGTTGGCCTCGATGAGCTTGCCCTTGGCACGCGGGTCGCGGCGCTCGATGCGCCTGGCCAGGGAGACCTCTTCCTCGGCCGTGAGCAGCGGCACCTTGCCGATCTCCTTGAGATACATGCGGACCGGGTCGTTGGTCAAGGACTTCACGGAGAGGTCGAGCTTGGTGATGACGTCTTCTTCGGGCTTGGCGTCCCCGCCCTCGACGCCGGTGCCGGACTCCCCCTCGAGGATGTCGATGCCGAGGTCGGCGAACAGATTGTAGATGCCGTCGATCTGATCGGGTGTGAGCTCGACGTCCTGCAGAACGTCGGCGATGTGGTCGCTCGCCAGGTATCCCTGCTCACGGCCTTCGTCGACGAGCAGGCGGACTTCCTCGATGGCGAGCTCTGCCGCCTCGAACGCCCTGCTACGGTCTTCCAGATAGTCGGTCAAAGCGTCGTCCTACCCTTCGTCGGGCTCGTCGTCGTCCACCGGCGTCGCCCGGATGGCATCGCGCAGCCTGTGACGGACCGCGTAGAGTCGCGCCAACTCCCCGCTCTCTTGCCCATCCTTCCCGGCCTCCCCCGTGAGCTTGAGCCGCGCGATGAGCCGACTGACCTGCGCCTCCTGGAGTCGCAGGAAGAGCTCGCGGACCACGGCTGCACTGAAACGCTCCCGCCCCGACCTGACGATCACTTCTGCGAACGCCTCGGCGCCGTCGTCCGGAGCATCGATGATCTGCCCTCTTTGCAGGGTATTCCCCGCCGTTTCGAGCGCCAACCGCAGCAAGACACGACGGAAGGCGGCGCGGGTCTCGACGCCGGCGAAGAAGCCCTCGTCGACGCCGGCGAGCACCTCCCGGCCAATCTCCGGCTGCGCCATGCAGCCGGCGAGAAAGCGCACCTCAAGCTCGTGGCTCCCGCCGATCGCGGCGCTCGCCACATCCCTGCGGCTCGACCCGGCCCCTCCCGCTGCCGCACCCTGCGGCAGCGTGCCGCCGGGTCCCGCGCCGCCGCTGACTGCCCGCCCATCCTTCGCAAGGAGGTAGCCGGCGGCGTCGTTGGAGAGGCCCATGCGATCGGCGATGTACCTGAGTTCCTCATCCCTTTCGATGGGCGTGGCAGCCTCGGCGAGGACCCCTTTGAGTCGCGCAAAGGCGCGTGCCCGCCCATCGGGCCGTTCGAGGTCGTTGCTGTCGAGCGCCAGTCGGACGTGGAATTGTAGCAACGTCTGCGCTTGGGCGACAAGCCGGCGGAAGCCGTCGGCTCCAGCCGGCGACAGCACGTAATCGGCAGGGTCGAGACCGTCCGGGATGCGCACCACGTGCAGCGCCAGACCGAGGCGCCGGCCGAGCGCGAGCGCGCGGCTCATCGCGCCGATACCGGCGGCGTCCGCGTCGAAGCACAGATAGAGGTTGCTCGTCACGCGCGCAAGACGGCGGAGCTGCTGCTCCGTGAGCGAGGTCCCCATGCTGGCCACGACGTTCGGGATGCCGGCCTGGACGAGCGCCAGCACGTCGGTGTAGCCCTCGACGACGTAGACACGGTCTTCCCTGCCGGCGGAAGCCCGCGCCTTGTCGAGCCCGAAGAGCGCCTCGCTCTTGTGGTACAGCAGCGTCTCCGGCGAGTTGAGGTACTTGGGCTTCTCGTCGCCCATCGTGCGCGCCCCGAAGCCCAAGGTGCGCCCGCGATCGTCGGCCAGAGGGAACATGATGCGGCCGCGGAAGCGATCGTACGGCTCGCCGCGCTTGCCGGGGATGGCCAACCCGGCCTCCACGAGCTCGTCATCCCTGAACTTCGCGGTGCGGGCGGCGTCGCGCAGCGTGCCCCATCCGGGTAGGCTGTAGCCCAGGCGGAAGTCACGGCAGACGTCGTCGGAGAGGTGGCGGCTGGAAAGGTACTCCCGGGCCGCCGCCGCCGCCGGCGCCTCGTGCAGGACGCGCTCGTAGTAGCTCGTCGCCTGTTCGAGCAGCCCGCGCTGACGCTCACGCCGGCGGCGCTCGGCGTCGCCGCGAGCACTTGACTCATCGTACTCGAGCGCGATCCCGTAGCGATCGGCCAAGTACTCCACAGCCGCGGCGAAGTCGAGGTTCTCCTTCTGCTGGACGAAGCCGAACAGATTGCCGCCGGCCCCGCAGCCGAAGCAGTAGAAGAGCTTCTCTGTCGGGTTCACAGAGAACGAGGGCGTGCGTTCCTCGTGGAACGGGCAGCGCCCGCTGTAGTTGGCGCCGGCCTTGCGCAGATCGGTGTACTGGCTGACGAGGTCGATCATGTCGACGGTGGCCTGGACCTGATCGATGCTGACGCGGGCGATGCGCGCCATCAGGGGCGCTCCTTCGGGCGCAGGCGCGGGGGCTCACGGCGTGCTGCCTCCTGCCTCTCGAGAAGCCGCAGTCCCGCGTCGCGGCGGCGCCGCCGGCGTTCCTCCCGGCGCGGCGCCCGATCCCACGCGCGCCAATGGACCCCGAGCCGATCGTTGCACCAGATCGTCAGCACCGCGACGGCCAGCACCCACGCGAGATTGAAGACGGCGAAGAGGACCCAGCGCTCCATGCTCGAGGCTTCGCCTTGACCCAGCGCGAGCCAGCCCGCCCTGAAGATGACGAACGCGGGCACGACAACGAGGACCAGCGCGGCCAGAGGAACCAGGACACGGAGCAGGCGGCGAAGGGGATCCATCGCCTCAGGACACAGGGGTGAAGGGACGCGCCATGAGCACCTCATGGTGATACTGCTCCTCGAGGCGGGCAGGCGAACCTTGAGCTTCGCCTGGCAACCCCGTCGGCTACTTTTCCAGCGTCATCTCGCCGCGTTCCTCGATCGCCGCCTGCGCCGCGGCAAGCCGCGCCACGGGGATGCGGAACGGGGAGCAGGAGACGTAGTCCATGCCGGCCCGATGGCAGAACTTGACGCTCTCGGGATCGCCGCCGTGCTCGCCGCAGATGCCGACCTTGAGGCCGGGCCTGGCGCGGCGACCGCGCTCGATGCCCAGCTCCACGAGCTGGCCGACGCCCTCCTGGTCGAGAGTCGCGAACGGGTCGGCCGGCCAGATCTCCTTTTCCTCGGAGACGTACAGCGGCAGGAACTTGCCGGCGTCGTCGCGACTCACGCCGAACGTCATCTGCGTGAGGTCGTTGGTGCCGAAGCTGAAGAACTCCGCCACTTCGGCGATCTTGCCGGCGGTGAGCGCGGCGCGCGGGATCTCGATCATCGTGCCGACCAGGTAGTCGACGGTCACGCCCTGCTCGGCGAAGACCTCCGCGGCCACGCGCCGGACGACGGCCGCCTGGTCCTCGAGTTCCTTCTTGGTGCCCACCAGCGGGATCATGATCTCGGGGTGGACGTCGACCCCTTCCTTCCTGACGATGCAGGCGGCCTCGAGGATGGCGCGCGCCTGCATGGCCGTGATCTCGGGATAGGCGACCCCCAGGCGGCAGCCGCGGTGGCCGAGCATGGGGTTCGCTTCCTTGAGGTCCTCGACCTTGGCCGCGACGTGCTCCGCCGTGACGCCCATCGCCGCCGCCACCTGCCCCTGCTCGGCGGCGGTGTGCGGCATGAACTCGTGCAGCGGCGGATCGAGGGCGCGGACTGTCACTGGACGTTCCCGCATCACGCGGAAGATCCCGACGAAGTCCTCGCGCTGCATCGGCAGGAGCTTGGCGAGTGCCCTCTCGCGGTCGGCGACGGTGTCCGCGAGGATCATCTCGCGCACCGCCGTGATGCGATCGCCGCCGAAGAACATGTGCTCCGTGCGGCAGAGGCCGATGCCCTGCGCGCCGAACTCGATGGCATTGGCGCTCTGGTCGGGCTGGTCGGCGTTGGCGCGCACGAGCAGCCGGCGCTCGGCATCGGCCCACGTCATCAGGGCGTCGTAGTACTTGAAGGTCGGTGAGTCCTCCGGCTTCAGGGAACCCTCAAGGATCACCTGCAACACCTCGCTAGGACGCGTCTCGAGGCGGCCGACGATGACCTCGCCGGTGAAGCCGTCGATCGAGAGCCAGTCGCCCTCCTTGACCACCTTGTCGCCCACCGTCAGGGTGCGCGCCCTGTAATCGATGTCGAGCTCCTCGCAACCCACGACGCAGACCTTGCCCATCTGCCTAGCAACGAGGGCGGCGTGGCTCGTCATGCCGCCGCGCGCCGTGAGGATGCCCTCACTGACGGTCATCCCGCGGATGTCGTCCGGGCTCGTCTCGACGCGCACCAGCAGCACTTGCTTGCCGGCGCTCTTCATGGCGTCCGCGTCGCCGGCGTTGAAGGCCACCTGACCGGCCGCGGCGCCGGGGCCGGCGGCCAGGCCCCTGGCCAGGACCCGGCCTTCCTCGACGGCGATGCGCCGGCTCTCGGGCGAGAAGATGGGCCGCAGCAGTTGGTTGAGCTGCTCCGGATCGACGCGCATGAGCGCCTCCTGCGGCGTGATCGTGCCCGCCTCGCACATGTCGACGGCGATGCGGATCGCCGCGAGCCCTGTGCGCTTGCCGTTGCGCGTCTGCAGCATGAAGAGACGGCCCCTCTCGACTGTGAATTCGAAGTCCTGCATGTCGCGCAGCTCGCGCTCGAGCGTCTGCCGCACGTCGAGGAGCCGCTCGAAGACCTCGGGGAAGGCCTCCTTCAACTCGCTGACCGGCCGCGGCGTGCGTACGCCGGCGACCACATCCTCACCTTGGGCGTTCACGAGGAACTCGCCGTAGAACACGTTCTCACCCGTGGCGGGGTCGCGTGTGAAGGCCACGCCGGTGCCAGATTCGTCGCCGGTGTTGCCGTACACCATCGTCTGGACGTTGACGGCCGTGCCCCAGTCGTCCGGTATCGCGTAGAGGCGACGATAGGCGACGGCGCGGTCGTTGGTCCAGCTGCCGAAGACCGCCGCGATGGCCCCCCAGAGCTGATCCATCGGGTCGTCGGGGAAGTCCTTGCCGGTGCGCTCTTTGACCGCTGCCTTGAAGGCGATGACGAGCCCCTTGAGGTCGTCCGCGTCGAGATCGGTGTCGACGGCGACGCCCTTGCGCTCCTTCAGCGCCTCGAGGATCTCCTCGAACGGATCGCGCTCGTCCTCGTGTTCGGGCTTGCAGCCGAGCACGACGTCGCCGTACATGGCCACGAAGCGACGGTAGCAGTCGTAGGCAAACCGCGGGTTGCCGGTGCCGGCGATGACGCCCTCCACGGTCTCGTCGTTCAGGCCCAGATTGAGGATCGTGTCCATCATGCCCGGCATACTGGCACGGGCCCCGGAGCGCACCGAGACCAGCAACGGATCGGAAGCATGGCCGAACGCCTTGCCCGTGTCTTGCTCGAGGGCCGCCAAGGCTGCCCCGACTTGCGCGACGGCGCCGTCGGGGTAGCCGCCGTGGGCCGAGAAGTGATTGCACACCTCGGTCGTGATCGTGAAGCCGGGCGGCACCGGCAGTCCGATGCTGGTCATCTCGGCGAGGTTCGCTCCCTTGCCGCCGAGCAGGGCCTTCATTCCTCTTGTTGCCTCACTGAACCGGTAGACGTGCTTGCTCGCCATCAGTCCCTCCCGGGAGTCGTCCCCCGTGCTGCACCTGCGCCGCTGGCAGGCGGCTCAACTCGCCGATCTGGCCGACAAGGCCGGCGACGGCAGCGAGCTGAGCCAGCCGGTTGCCGCGCACCGTAGCGTCGTCATCCATGACCAAGACTGCATCGAAGTAGCGATCCACGACTGGCCGCAAGCCGGCCGCGGTCGCGATCGCGCTCTCGAGATCCAGACGCGCAAGCGCTTCCAGCAACGGTTCTCGCGCCGCCGCGCACGCGGCCGCCAGGTCACGCTCGGCGGCATCCCGGAACAGAGCCGGATCGACCGCGCGAGCCCCGGCGCCGGCATCTTTGGCGGCCAGCGCCGCGCAGCGGCCGGACGCGATCACCGCATCCTCGAACACGCGCAGTCCGGCCGACGCGGCGATGGCCCGCGCCCGTGCGGCCAGCGCGGCACATCGGCGGCCGGCGCCGCCAGCGCCGCCTCGACGCTCGGGAACGGAAGGCCCTCCTCGAGCAGAAGCACCTCCAGGCGTTCGCGGATGAACGCGGTCGTCTCGCTCACGATCTCCGCCCGGCGCACGTCGTCCGGCGGGATCGCCCCCTGCAACTCGAACTGCCGTACCCCCGCCTCAAGAAGCCCATCCAGCGGGAAACGCAGGCCGTAGGCGAGCGCGTTACGGACGATGCCCATGGCCGCGCGCCGCAAGCCGTACGGATCGCGTGAACCCGAGGGCTTCTGACCCGAACCCAGGCGCCCACGACGTTGTCGGTCTTGTCGGCCACGGCAAGCAGGCGCCGGCAGCGTGCCGGGCAGCGGCGCCGTGGCCGACACCGGGTGGTAGTGCTCGCCCACGGCCATGGCGACCGCGTCGCCCTTGTCTCCGGCGGCGGCGAGAACCACCCATCACGCCTTGAAGCACGGGGAACTCGATGACCACCTGACTCACGAGGTCTGCCTTGGCGAGGTGCGCCGCCGTGTGCAGCGTCGGGGACAGCGCTCCGGCGGCGCTCACACCGGACTCGGCCGCCAGGACGCTCACGAGGCCTTCCAGGCGGCGCGTCTTGTCTGCCAGTGACCCGAGCTTCTCGTGGAACACCACATCGTCGAGCCGGTCGGCCATCCTCTGGAGGCCCTCGGCGACATCGCGATCGTAGGCGAACTCGGCATCGTCGAGGCGACCTTCGAGTACACGCTCGTTGCCGTGTGTCACGAGAGCGGCGGCCTGCGAGCCGGCGTTCCCCACGTACAGGAACAGCGGCAGCAGACGGCCGGCGGCGTCACGCAAGGGGAAGTAGCGCTGGCGGGCTCGATGGCGGTGACGAGCACAGCGTCTGGCAGACGCAGGTGGCGCTCGCGGAACCACCGCGCGCGACCGACTGGCCACTCCGCCTGAGGTACACGGCCTCGGCGAGCACGTCACCGGGGGTCACCACTGGCCGCTCGGCTTCCGCGGTGGCGCGTCGAGCCCTTCGACGATGAGCTGCCGGCGCCATACCCGACACCGACCACGTACCGCTCCGCGAGGAGCTGTGCGTAGCGCTCGGCGCGGTCGATCACCACCGCCGCGCCGAGCACGCGGTGACCCTGCGAAGACCGCCGATAGGTAGGCCGTAGAAGGCTCCGGGGGACCGTCGCGGCGTCAAGCTGCAGACGAGCGAGCGGATGGGTCGCGAGAAGCGAGGAGCCGCCTCGCCCGACGGCCGCTGCCCCCAGCGCATGCCGCGTGAGACTGCAGTCGGCCGACTAGCGCGCCATGTGCCCGAGCCGCACTTCCGTCGTGGCGCGGCGCGCGGCCTCGACGCGGACCGTGGCGAACTCGGTGCCGTTGACCACTTCCCGCGGACGTCTCGGCAGCCGCGCCCCGCGAGCGCACGAAGCCTGTACCGGCTTTGGTCAGCCCGCCGTCGGCGTCAAGGCGACCTCGGCCTTGGGACGACGGAACCGTCGATCCTGGCGATCTGCAGGTCGGGGACGCCGCGCACCAGCACGGCGATGCGTCGCGGCGAGACGAAGACGTCGAGGTCGGGCGCCGCGCCCTCGAGAGACGCCGTCGGCAAGCAGCCTCGCCGACTGGCCCCGGCGCCTCGAGTGTCCCCTCGAGCTGCCGGATCACCGACTCGCAGACCCTGGAGGGTAATTCCTCGACAGCCGACCTCGATGAGCAGGGTGCAGAGCCGGTGTCCCCTCGGCGCCCCGCTCGACAGCCTGGTGACGGTCGCTCTTCATGGGCCGACCGCCGACGCCCGGCGCCGCGTCGGGATCCGGGTCGCGGCCACCACGCCTCAAGTACAGGTCCGGCGGTCTCCGCGCGCCAGACACCACGCGGCCGATGTGGATCGTCGATCGGTCACGCTGATGACGCCGCGCGCGTCGAGCATGTTGAAGGCGTGGCTGCACTTGAGCACGTGATCGTAGGCGGGCAGCGGCAGGCGCGCCTCGAGACAACGTTCCGCCTCGGTCTCGTACTCGCGGAAGTGACGGTACAGCATCTCCGTGTCCGCCACCTCGAAGTTGTAGCGACTGAACTGCCGCTCGTTCTCCTGGTACACGTCGCCGTAGGTGATGGTCACGGTCCTTCCCTGTTCCTCCCACTGTGACCACACCAGGTCATAGACGCTGTCCACGCCCTGAAGATACATCGCCAGGCGCTCAAGTCCGTAGGTCAGCTCGACCGTGATGGGATCGAGGTCGAAGCCACCGAGCTGCTGGAAGTAGGTGAACTGGGTGGCCTCCATGCCGTCGATCGATATCTTCCTGAGCCCAGACCCCAGGCGCCGAGGGTCGGTCCTTCCCAGTCGTCCTCCACGAAACGCACGTCGTGCTCGCGCAGGTCGATGCCGAGCGCGACCAGCGACTGCAGATAGATGTCCTGGATATCCGGCGGCGACGGCTTGATCACCACTTGATACTGATAGTAGTGACCGAGCCGGTAGGGATTCTCGCCGTAGCGCCCGTCCGCGGGCCGCATGGAAGGTTCCACGTAGGCCGCCCGCCAAGGGCGCGCGTCGAGGCAGCGCAGGAAGGTGGCCGGATTGAAGGTGCCCGCGCGACCGCCAGAGGCGGGTTACCACGCAGCCCTGTTCCTCCCAGAAGGCTTGCAGGCGGCCGATGACGGCCTGGAACGTGGATGAAGATCTGCGGACATCCGCTCCGCCAGTCTGCATGCTCAATGATCCTCCCGGGTAAGGGCGCAGATTCTAAGCAGGGCCGCCGCCAAGGCCACAACGCGCGCCGTTGCGCCGCGTCCGCCGGCGCCCAGAGGGGCTGCTCGCGCCTGGCCTGCTCACCCGCCTGAGCGCGCCAGGCGCAGAGCCCGCAGGCGCGCTCCCGTATGATGGCGGTAGAGGTCATGCACGTGGCGCAAGGCCTCTGCCGCGGCGGCCGACGGCTCCGCGAGGCGGAGTTCGCCCAGCGGCCGTTCCATCGCCTCCTGCAGGGCGCCGATCGCCACGGGAGTGACGGGCACCGCCTCGTCGAGACACTCGGCGCACACCAGTCCTCCCTGGACGGCGGAGGAACCCAAGAGCACGCTCGCCGCCGCCGCAGGAGGCACAGCACTCGAGCACCGGCATGTACCCGGCGACGAGCAGGAGTTTGAGCAACACGCCGAGCACCAGCGGCGAGCGCCCGGCTGCTCCCTGGAACCCCTCGTCGAACTCCCTGAGAGCGTTGCGCAGGAGGGCGAAGATCCGCTCCTCTGGCTCGTGCATCGTGGTCAGACCGGCGACTGCCTCGCAGGCGACCGCCGCCGCGGACAGCGCTTCACGATCGCTCCACAGTCGCAAGAAGACGTTGACGAGCTGGGCTTGCGTGACGGTGTGCAGGGAACGGCCCGGATAGAGCACCAGATCGCACACGTTGAAGGGCTCGAGGCGACCGCCCCACCGGGACGTCGTCTTGCGCACCCCCTTGACCACGGCGTCGACGCGGCCGAACTCGCGCGTGTAGAGACGCAGGATGCGGTCCGCCTCCCCCAGCGGCCGCGAAGCGAGGACGATCGCGCGGGCTTTCTCCTGACGCGTCGTCAACCTCCCGCGTCTGTGTGCGCGCGGCGCGCGAACACCACCCTGGGATGCCCTCGAGATCGGGGCGCTCCCGGGCCAGTCCATGCTCGCCGCCGCGAACAGCGCCCGCACGTCTTCAGCCTCGCCCATTCCGACCTTGACGACGAAGACGCCTGGGCCGCAGGCGAGCGCCGGCGGCCGGAATCAGGGCGGCGATAGACGTTGAGCCCGTCGTCGCCGCCGAACAGCGCAAGACGAGGCTCGTAGTCACGGACGTTGGGCTCGAGCGTCTGGCACTGCGCGGCCGGGATGTACGGCGGGTTGCTCCGACGATGAGGTCGAAATGTTGCGCCTCAGGCACACCGTCGAGGAGATCGCTGTGGAGGATGTCGACACGGCCCTCGAGGCCCAGGCGTTCCGCGTTGCGACGCGCCACCTTCAGCGCGTCGTCGTCCACGTTGACGGCAACGACGTGGACGAACGGGTTCTCGGCGGCCAGCGCCAAAGCGATGCACCCCGAGCCCGTGCCCACGTTCAGGACGAAGCGGCTCGGGAGCGCCTCGGCCGTCGACCTCGGCGAGTAGCTCAAGAGCCACGTCCACGAGCGTCTCCGTCGCGGGTCGAGGGATGAGCACGGCGAAGGTCACCTCAAGGTCGATCGTGCGGACGCTAGCCGCGGATGTAGGCGACCGGCTGAAAGGCTTCCCGGCGTCGTACGAACTCAGCGAAGCGCTCGGCCTCGTCGGCCAAAAGCTCGGCGGCGCTCCGGCGACCTGAAGAGGCCCACACGGTCGACGCCGAGCGCCGCCGCCAGGAGCAACTCGGCGTCGAGACGCGGCGAGAAGCGCACCGCCGGCGCGCAGACGCTGCGCCGCCGCGCGCAACGCGTCCGCCACGTTCATGGCGTCAGTCCCCGCCCGCGGCGGCCAGCTGTTTGCGCCGGTCCTCGGCCGCCAATGCCTCGGTGAACTCGTCGAGATCCCCCTCGAGCACCTCCGTGATGCGATGGCTGGTGAGCCCGATGCGATGGTCGCTGACCCGCGACTGCGGGAAGTTGTAGGTGCGGATCTTCTCCGAGCGATCGCCGGTACCGACCTGCCGCGACGATCGTCGCGCCGCTCGGCGTCAGCCGGGCCTGCTCGGCTCGTACAACCGGGCGCGGAGCACCCGCAGAGCGTGCTCCTTGTTCTGGGGCTGGGACTTCTCGTCCTGGCACTCACCACCACACCCGTCGGCAGATGGGTGATGCGCACCGCGGAGTCGGTCGTATTGACGCTCTGCCCGCCGGGTCCGCGCGCCCGAAAGACGTCGATCTGTAGATCGTTAGCGAGAATCTCGATCTCGACCTCCTCGACCTCCGGCAGCACCGCCACGGTGGCCGTCGAGGTGTGGATCCGACCCGCGCCCTCGGTGGCCGGCACGCGCTGGACGCGGTGCACGCCGCTCTCGTACTTGAGCGCGGAGTATGCGCCCTGCCGGTGAGCCTCCAGCGATAATCTCCTTGTAGCCGCCGTCCGCGTCTCGCTGCCGCTGAGGATCTCTACCGCGAAGCCCCGCGCTTCGGCATAGCGCGTGTACATCCGCGCCAGCTCAGCGGCGAAGAGCGCCGCCTCGTTGCCGCCGGTGCCGGCGCGGATCTCGATGATCACGTCTTTTCGTCGCTGGGGTCGCGGGTGAGCATGCGCACGCGGATCTCCTCGCTCAGCTCGTCGAGCGCACGCCGGCCCTGAAGCAACTCCTCCTGCGCGAACTCCCGCATCTCCGCGTCGGACGAAGCGTCGCCGAGGAGGCCTTCGGCGTCGGCGACCGTGCATTCCGCGGCCCTCACGCGGCGCGTCAGCTCGTAGACCTGCTGGAGCTCGGCATGCTTGCGCGACACGTCCGTGTACCGCGCACGGTCACCCAGGGTCTCCGGGTCGGCGAGCTGGGCGTTGAGCTCCTCGTAGGAGCGCTCGATCTCTTCGATGAGGTTGTGGAGAGTGGCCATTGGCAGAGTCTACGCCATGACCTCCACGCCCTTCTCCAGCGGCCGATCCTGCGGCTCAAGCTCGATGATCTTCTCCAGAGCCGTGATGGCGACCTCGATCTGGCGCGGTCTGGCCGCTTCGTGGTCATGTGCTGCAGCGCCAGCCCGGGGGCCATGACGAACCTGACGACGGCGCTCGAATCGTGCCGCCCGGCGAACTTGATGATCTCGTAGCTGATACCGGCGATCAGCGGCACCAGGATGATGCGGCTGAGGATGAGCAGATACCAGGCCGGCCATTGCACGA